>DIAJ01000005.1:8675-72277 GCA_002415785.1 Flavobacteriales bacterium UBA5081 | reverse complement strand
CTTTGGAGCTTCTTCAATCATTAGCCCCATTTAGTTCGTTTCAAACTTAAATTATGAAAATGGCCATCCTTCTACATTTAATTCAAATTATTTAAAAATAAGTGTTATTCAGATAATTCAGTTTTTATTTTTAGAGCGTCGAAGATAAGTTTTTTGTCTTAAATTGCTTTAGAATATTGTAGAATAAAACCTTTTTGGCTGTTTATCGTAAGCTACCACCTTACTTAACCAAAAAATCAAGATTAATTATGGAGAACAACAAGGATGTTTTATTCCGCCAACACCACAAACTCCGGATTTCAAAAACGACTTTGCCGGATCAGCCTTTTCAAAATAAAGTAAACAAATCGCTTTCTTCAGAGGAAAGTTTTCATTCTGCCATTAATCAATTTTCAAGAGAAATTATATTTGTTGTTGAGCTGGATGGAGAGATTAAGTATTGCAATTCAGCAGTAAAAGAGAACTTAGGTTTTGAGTCAGCTCAATTGATTAACACAAACATAAAGTACTTAATTCCTGTAGAGCAATGGACGGTTTTTCGCGCAGCACTGAGGGCTAGCGAAGCAGATTCTTCTTTCCCGCTTACCTTAGACTGTGATTTTTTAACAGAGAATCATCAAAAAGTAAATTGCTCGATGAGCATTAGAGATGAAAGACATCATCCTTTGATTGAAGGTTATGTAGTTCAGCTGCAAAATATTAGTCGCTTACGCGAAGCGGAAGAAAAGCTTAAACTGCATCAACTTGCCAACGAGCAAATTAAAGAAGCAGTAGTAATTGTAGATGTAGAAAAAATGAGAGTAGCTTTTGCGAATCAAGCATTTTATCATCTTAGTGGTTTTAGTAAAGCAGAGGTTATGGAAGGCAAGTTGAATTTGTTTAAAGCT
Source organism: Flavobacteriales bacterium UBA5081 (assembly GCA_002415785.1). GTDB lineage: Bacteria > Bacteroidota > Bacteroidia > Flavobacteriales_E > Vicingaceae > UBA5081. The sequence continues at coordinate 71,390 of DIAJ01000005.1, read as the reverse complement.
CCTTATTGCGATTTGCTTTTTGCAGACAAAACACCGGTAAAACAGATTGAGCGCTTTCAAAAAGCTTTAATGGCAAGAAAAAAGTTTGTCGGTAAAATTTACAGTAAGAAAAAAAGTGGTGCACTTTTTTATCATCGTTTCGACTTAACACCTGTTCTAGATGCCAAGGGAGAGCTAACACACTACATTGCGGGATTAAAAGAGATAAAACAAAGAAAATCGAAAGCTGCTAAATGAGTTTTATGAGCATTTTCAACTCGTGAATTTTTTCATTTTTGCCATTTTTATGGTAAGCAAAAATTAGGTTGCTAATCATTCTTCTAACAATTTTCGATTGATCACAAGGTGTAAAAAATTCTTTTTGCTCCTCAATTTTAAGCTCTGCTAAGAACTTTTTTATTTCTTTAGCCGAAAAGATACGACCTCTGTTATAGGGGTTTATATAAAAAAGAATGTCTTCATTATGAATTGGGTGATCTAAATACTCAATGGGTAATCGAGTATAAACCATCACAAAAAGTTCAGGGAGATTAACTCCATAAATTGGGAGTTTTAACTTTTGTGCAACTTCTAAGTAAATAATAGACAGGCTAAGTGGATTGCCAATTTTGCTTTCCACTACATTATTGATAAACGAGTTTCTAGCGGCGTGAAAATTACGGCGATTGCCTTTAAAACCGTAGTGGTCGAAAAAAACACGATTAAAAACAACAACCTTTTCTAGTGCGGTTAAATTGTCGTTCAACTCCAACCAAATGTCTTGTCTTAGCTTGTCGACAAAACCGTAAATTTCTTCTTCATTTAGTTCAGCATATTGGTATTTGGCAATGATTAAAGCGGCTTGCAAGAGGCTTTTTTCTTTGCTGTTTTTCCATTGTTGCAAACGAGAGTATACTGTTTGAAATTGGATTTGATGCAAAATTTGCTCGATGCGTTCTTGCATAGTAGCATCAAAAGCATGCTCCCAAACTTCCTCCAAATGAGGAACAGCTTCATCGCCCAAGTCGAGTAGCTCCTGACTAACTTGATGATAAATTAATTCGTCGGGATCATCCAACAACTTGATTAAAGCAGATATTTTAGTGTCGACCAACATCTGTAACAAAGATAAACATTGCTACAAGCGATATTTTTTTGGTGCAGAGAGTTATCCACCGGGCAGTGTTGATTGGGGATTATTACACTAAATTATCAAGTACTTCTTTAATCAATTGGTTAATCACCGGCTTATAATCTTTGCTAAAAGAGTTGGCATAGCGGTTGGCTACAACAGCGCAAACAGTGCAGGCTTGGTGTCCCAATAAACTACTTAATCCGTAAAGTGCTGAGGTTTCCATTTCGTAATTTACAATTCGGAAGTCCTTGTACTTAAATGCTCTTAGTTTTTCATTCACATCAGGAACTCTTAGCTTTAGTCGCAATTCTCTCCCTTGAGGAGCATAAAAACCGGGAGCAGTTACGGTAATTCCGTGGTGATAGTTTTTGCCGATTCGTTGGATTAAATTTGAAGAACCCGCAACTAAATAGGGGACATTCATTTTTTTATTCCAATTTGTTTGTTGGATGATTTCACTGTGGATTTTTTGCTCTTCTGCATTCATTTCAAAAGCGTAGAAATTCAAAAGTCCATCTAATCCGAAGGCGTGGGTTGAAACCACTACTTCGTCTGCCGGCACATCTTCCTGAATGGAGCCACAAGTGCCAATACGTACAATTTCTAACTCTGTTTGCTCGTTTTTTATTTCTCTTTTTTCAAGATCGATATTTACCAGTGCATCCAACTCGTTTAACACGATGTCGATGTTGTCTGTGCCAATTCCGGTGGCAATGGCACTTACCTTTTGGTTCTTATAAATTCCGGTATGAGTAACAAATTCACGGTTTTCAACAATGTGGTCTATACGATCGAAGTGTGCTGAAATGCTTTTGATTCTGCCGGGATCTCCGGCAACAATTATTTTGCGGCCAATTTGCTCAGGCTGAAGTTTTAAGTGGTAAATAGAACCATCGGGGTTTAAGACAAGCTCAGAGGGGTGTATCATTTTTTAATCTTTGGTGCGAAGCTAAGGAAATTTGAAATTAAATTAATTTTTCGCCACGAATTCACGAATTAACCTTAAAATGTTATTCCCCAAACCGTTTCTTAATTGCTTTTTCTACTCTAACAATTAGCAATATAGCAGTAACAACTGCTAAACCAATTCCCAAAAATGGAACTACTTTTTCAGATGGTTGATAAACGAATCCGGTTGTAGAGAGTAGGATTAAAATGCCTCCCATTTTAAATAATTCTGCGGTAGAATATTTTTGTGCAAAGTCCCACCGCTCTTTGCTTTTCATTGAAGAAGATGTTCGATAACCGTATAAACTGTTAATGCTCTTCGGGGGAAACGAATACATCAACAAAGCGGCAAAAATAAAAATTACACCGATTAACAGTGGTGGGAAAAGGAGGGAGTTTATGGTGTTCATTACTTTCCTTTTAATTTTTCAGAGATATTGTTTAATTAAAGCTTTTAAAAATATGAAATTATGTATTTCAAATTTTAAGGTAGTAACTATAAACTTACTTTTCTTCCGAACTAGAAATAAATTGAATAAATTCGTAGCAAAACAATTGAAAAAGCTATTGACTGTGCTTTTTAGTTTGTAAATTGCACAGCAAATTATTAAAAGCTTATAATGATGTAGCTTGTCTACTATAAATGAACAAACCATGAAAGAAAAATTTGAAGTTAACAAAATCCTTATTCCTATTGACTTTTCGAAGACTTCTAAGGTAGCTTTAGAACATGCCGCCAATTTGTGTTCAAAGTTCAAGTCGGAGTTGTATTTATTGCACGTTTTTACCTCTTCTAATATCGATGTTTTTCCAAATTTAGACATGAAGAGAGACTACGATAATGTGAAAAATGCCGTAGCTAAAGAGATGGAAACCATAGCGAATGATTTTCGCGAAAAGTATGGTGTAAAAGTAAATGCAGAAATCAAAGACGGAAGTATTTCAAAAGAAATTGTGCAAACAGCCGAAGAGGTAGATGCCGACATGATTGTGATGGGAACACATGGAGTGAGTGGCTTTGAGGAGTTCTTCTTAGGAAGCAATGCCTATAGAGTAGTTACTTCATCTTCTGTGCCGGTGTTTACGATACAGCAAGATTCAACCAAAACGGCTTATGAGAAAATTTTGTTACCTATTGATAATTCTCAACACAGTAGAGATAAGGTTGCTGAAGCCGCCTTTTTTGCACAAGCATTTGGAGCAAAAATTTACATTGCTGCCTTAGTGGATGAAGAAGGCGAAGAAGATAAGAATAAGCTTAACCTTAAGATTAAGCAAGTGGAAGATTACTTGCACAATAAGGGAATTGATTTTGATCGTACTTTTTTACACGGCGATGATGTTGCAGAAATGACTTTGGATTATGCTGAAAAAGTTGATGCCGATTTGATTTTTATCATGACTGAGCAAGAAGCGGCAACCGGATTATTTGTAGGGCCTTATGCACAAAGGGTCGTAAATCACTCTAAAATTCCGGTAATTTCGGTAACCCCACTGGGTATTTTATCTGACACACAAAATCAACTAAAAGCTTCATTCAGACCTTTTCGCGACTAAAATATGATAGCAGAACTTGTTACCATTGGTGACGAAATTCTAATAGGACAAACAGTAGATACCAACTCCGCATGGATGGCAAAGCAATTAAATGCCATCGGTGTGGATGTAGGTCAAATTACTTCAATTAGAGATGCACGACCACATATTTTGCAGACTTTAAAGGAAGCAGAGAGTCGTGGAGATTTGATTTTAATGACCGGTGGTTTAGGACCAACCAAAGACGATATTACCAAACATGTACTGTGTGAATATTTTCAAACGGAATTAGTTCGAGATCCGGAAGTGTTGGAGCGAATTGAAAACTTTTTTCGCTCAAGAGGTAGAGATGTCTTAGAAACCAATCGGCAGCAAGCAGATTTGCCAAAATCTTGCACCATACTCGACAATTTTGTAGGTACAGCCAGCGGAATGTGGTTCGAAAAGAATGGAAAGGTTTTCGTCTCTATGCCCGGTGTTCCCTACGAGATGAAACACTTGATGGAAAACCAAGTGCTTCCTCGCATAAAAAATAAATTTACACTTCCATTTATTGTCCATCATACCATTATGACAGAAGGGGTAGGGGAATCCTTTTTAGCGGAATTGGTAAAAGATTGGGAAAACAGTTTAGTAGAGGAAGATATTAAGATTGCTTACCTACCTTCCCCCGGAATGGTAAAGGTTCGACTTTCAGCTTATGGAGTTGATGAAGCAGTTTTAAAGGAAAAGATATCGCGCAAAGCGAAAGAACTTGAAGAATTGATCCCGAATTATATTTTTGGAGAGAATGATGAAAGTGTAGAAGAGTCAATTGCTGATTTATTAAAGTCTAGCGGCAAAACGGTGGCAACTGCTGAAAGTTGCACCGGCGGATATTTAGCTCATTTGCTAACCTCTGTAGCAGGAAGTTCTAAATACTTTTTGGGAAGTTTTATTACTTATTCCAATATGTCTAAAGTAAAGCAATTGGGAGTAAGTGCAGAGTCACTAGAAGCTCACGGCGCTGTGAGTAGAGATGTTGTGGAACAAATGGTCATGAATGCTAGAGAAAAGCTGAGTAGTGACTTTGCTTTGGCAACATCAGGTGTAGCAGGTCCCGATGGCGGTACTGATGAAAAGCCTGTCGGCACAGTTTGGATTGCCATTGCCAACAAAGAGGGCGTTTATTCCAAGAAGTTCTTATTTGAGAAAAACAGAGAAAGGAATATCCATCGCTCGGCTTTGGCTGCGATAAGTTTACTGAGAAGAGCAATAAGCGGACAGTTAAAAATTGGGCTTAAGTAAATATTTAGAATAAAAGGAGTCGATGTGTTCTACTGCTTCTTCAACCGTATCGGCAAGGTAAAATAGGTCTAAATCCTCTTCGTTGATATTGTTATTCGTTTCTAAAAGCACTTTCTTCATCCAGTCAATCAGCCCTCCCCAAAAAGAACGACTCATCAGCACAATCGGAAACTTTCCAATTTTATGAGTTTGAATCAAGGTTAAGGCTTCAAAAAACTCATCTAAAGTGCCAAATCCACCGGGAAGCACAACAAAGCCCTGTGCGTATTTTACAAACATTAATTTTCGCACAAAAAAGTAGTCAAACTCCAGTGATTTGTCTTTGTCGATATAGGGATTGTGGTTTTGCTCAAATGGCAAAACAATATTTAATCCGACCGATTTTCCTCCGGCGCGACTAGCTCCTCGATTGGCAGCTTCCATGATTCCCGGACCGCCACCTGTAATTACACCATAGCCTTTACCGCAAATTTGGTAAGCTAATTCATCGGCAATTTGGTAGTATTTGTGATCAGGCTTGGTCCTAGCCGACCCAAAAATTGAAACGCAAGGGCCTATTCTAGAAAGATTTTCAAAGCCGTTGACAAATTCAGACATGATCTTAAAAACCGCCCATGAGTCGTTGCTCTTAATTTCATTCCATTCTTTTTCAGTAAAGCCTTCTCTTATTTTATCCTCTTCGCTCATTTCTTACTTTTTAGTTCTTCCTTTAAAAAGGTTGCAGTGTGACTTTTTTTACTCTTTACAATCTCTTCCGGAGTACCTTGGGCAATTAACTGTCCGCCATTTTTTCCTCCTTCAGGTCCCATGTCAATAATATGGTCGGCAACTTTAATAATGTCTAAATTATGTTCAATAATCAAAACCGTATTGCCCAAATCAACCAGTTTGTTCAAAACCTTGAGCAATATACGAATATCTTCAAAATGCAAGCCGGTGGTGGGTTCATCTAAAATGTAAAAAGTATTTCCGGTATTTCTTTTTGATAATTCTGTTGCTAATTTAACACGCTGCGCTTCTCCACCTGAAAGAGTAGTGGAGGCCTGCCCGAGGTGAATGTAGCCCAAACCTACTTGCTGCAATGTTTTTACTTTTTGCAGAATGTTGGGCATGTTTTCGAAAAAATCAACCGCCTGGTTCACAGTCATGTTGAGTACATCGCTAATGGATTTACTTTTGTACCTTACCTCCAGTGTTTCTCTGTTGTATCTTTTACCATGGCACTCCGGACAATCAACATAAACGTCGGGCAAGAAATTCATTTCAATGGTCATTAATCCTGCACCTTGACATTTCTCGCATCTACCACCTTTCACATTAAATGAAAACCTTCCGGGCTTGTAACCCCTTATTTTAGCTTCTTGTAAATTTGCATAAAGTGACCTAATGTCAGTAAAAACACCGGTGTAAGTTGCCGGATTAGAACGTGGAGTTCTACCGATAGGCGATTGATCAATTTCAATTATTTTGTCGATGTGTTCAATCCCTTTTATTGATTTATAAGGTAGTGGTTTTTTATTGCTGTTGTAGATGTGCTGATTTAAAATGGGGTAAAGCGTATCGTCGATTAAAGTCGATTTTCCGCTACCTGAAACTCCGGTAACACAAATCATTTTGCCCAAAGGAAAGCTTACGTCTACTGATTTTAAGTTGTTGCCGCTAGCGCCTTTCAGTTCAACTTTATTGCCGTTACCTTTTCTTCTCTTTTTCGGTACTTCAATGGCAATTTGCCCGTTTAAGTATTGCGCAGTTGTTGAGTTTCCTTTTAATATATCTGAAGGTTTTCCTTGTTCTACAACTTCACCTCCGTGTAATCCGGCTTTCGGACCAATGTCGATTAAATGATCTGAGGCCAACATGATGTCTTTATCGTGTTCAACTACTAAAATGGAGTTGCCTAAATCTCTTAAATTTTTTAGGGCTTCAATTAGTTGATGATTATCTCTTTGATGAAGCCCAATACTTGGCTCATCTAAAATGTAAAGTACTCCAACCAATTGAGAGCCAATTTGTGTAGCGAGTCTTATTCGCTGAGCTTCGCCACCGGAAAGCGATTGTGCACTTCTGTTGAGTGAAAGATAGTTTAAACCAACATCCAGCAAGAACTGAATGCGGTTGTTAATTTCTTTTAGGATATCTCTAGCAATTCTCTTATTGCGATCAGTCAAGTGAGCTTCTATAGTCGACATCCATTCAGCTAAATCGAAGATGTCCATTTTTGCTAAATCGGCAATGTTTTTGTCGTCGATTTTAAAGTACAAAGCCGACCTTTTTAAGCGGCTGCCTTCGCAACGGTCGCAAACTACTTTGTTCATAAACTGAACAGCCCAATTGCTAATTTTTTTAGAGCCGCTGTCTTCGTATTGCCGACTGATAAAATTGGTGATTCCTTCAAATTGAAAAGCGTATTTATGCGTTGACTGACCAACTTTTTCCTCAATGTGGATTGGTGAATTGGTGCCGTAAAGAATGGTGTTGATGACTTCTTCGTTGATCTTTTTAATGGGCGTATTCAAGTCGAAGCCAAAATGTTCAAGAATAATTTCAACTTGTCTAAAAATCCATTTGTTGGAGTACTTTCCCAAAGGAGCTACTCCACCTTTTTTTATGGAAATTTTATCATCAGGGATTATTTTGTCTAAGCTCACTTCGGTTACTTCTCCCAAGCCATTGCATTTTGAACATGCACCATAAGGTGAGTTGAACGAAAAGCTGTTGGGAGCCGGTTCGTCGTAAGAAATACCTGTTGTAGGGCACATTAAGTTGCGACTAAAGAAACGAGGCTCTTTATCTTCTTGGTCTTTTTCCGCTATCATCAAAACGCCATTGCCGTGTTTCATAGCGAGCTGAATAGCGTCGTTTAACCGTTTCTTTTGTTTTTCTTCAACTTGTAGTCGGTCAATTACAATCTCAATATCGTGTGTTTTGTAACGATCAAGCATTAGGTCTCGAGTAATTTCAATGATTTCCCCATCTACTCTTACTTTCAAAAAACCTTGTTTTAAAATGCTTTTAAAGAGCTCTTTATAATGTCCTTTTCTTCCTTTAATTACCGGCGAAAGAATGTTGATTGCTTTTCCTTGATACGTATTAATGATTAATTGTAAAATCTCCTTGTCGGAGTACTTTACCATTTTTTCACCGGTTTTGTAAGAGTAGGCATCTGCCACTTTAGAGAAGAGTAGACGCATGAAGTCGTAAATTTCAGTAATGGTTCCAACTGTTGACCTCGGGTTTTTGCTCACCGTTTTTTGTTCAATGGAAATCACCGGACTCAAGCCGTTAATTTTATCTACATCGGGGCGCTCTAAGGTGCCTAAGAATTGTCTCGCATAAGAAGCAAAACTTTCAATGTAGCGCCTTTGACCTTCAGCATAAATGGTGTCAAATGCCAAAGATGATTTCCCACTGCCGCTTAAGCCGGTAATTACGACCAATTGCTCACGTGGAATTTTTAGAGATATATTTTTGAGATTATGAACCCTAGCCCCAATGACTTCAAGCGGTTCAATCGTTTCTACTTCTGCCATATTGTTTTGTTAAAAAACATCCAAAACACTGTCCTTGTTCAAGCAACTAATTTACTATTGTTTCGCAAATTTGACGATTTATAAATGTAAAGTCAGAACAATTGTATAGAAATTTAAGAGGCGAGCTATTTTCTTTTTGACCAAGCTTGGGGATTTAGTGCCATATGAAATACTGCTCTAATAATCACAAGTTTTTGAGTATCATTTAAAGTAAAATGGATAGTGTAAGGGAATTTTTTTAAGGGTAAACATCTAACTTCTTCGTATCGAACCTGGTAGAATGGGTTACTCTCTAATGCTAGAATGTGTTTATTTAGTTCTGTTTCAAACTTAAGACCAAGCCCTAATTGTCTCTCATCATAATAGTCAATAGCTTTCTGTATATCATGAATAGCATTAGGGTCAATAATGACAGAATAGGTCATTGCTATTTTTCTTTAAAAGAGAACTGTTTCCGTGCTTCGTCCCAAGGAATCATGTCTTCGGGCTTTGTTGTCTTAATTCTTTCTCTCACTATAGTTTTGTGTTCTTCAGGAATATCTATTTGTTCGGCAACTTCAATACCAAGTTGATTAATGAGTTCCATGAAAAAGCTAATTTTGTTATCTGGTATTTTAAGCCTTACTTCTTTCATGATTTTGTATTTTGTTAAAGCTATTGATTTTGCCTCAGCAAAACAAATTTACTTAATTTCAATCTCTTTTCCATTACATTCGGATTATTGCGAAATCCTTTTGTGACGACCCAGAAAACAAATGATTTTTTGTTATGAATTTAGAAAATATTCTGACTGAGTAGGGATTTTCAATTCGTAATTCTTATTTCTTGGATTCTTTAAATAGGCTTGTCGCAACCAGGGGTTGAAGTGTTTTAAAATTTTATAGCTGATGTTGTGCGACTTTGCAAAATCAGCAAAGTTGGTTACGCTGCTGTCCAGCACTACTGTTTTGTATTCTAAAGGGGCGTATAAATCTTTCTTGCGAATATTAAAACCGTATTGCTCAGGGTGAGTTAAAATGTGTTTTACAGCTAAAATTCTAAAAACGTATCTCTTGGTTTCTTCATTTAAGAGCAAATCGTAGTAGTTGTTGGTTTGTTGTCTTTCTAGTTCACTGTCGATTCTGCCTTTACCAACATTGTAAGATGCTGCAACTAAAGCCCAATCATTGTATTTTTCATAAGAATCATTGAGGTATTTGCAAGCTGCTTCAGTGGCTTTTTCAACGTGATAGCGTTCGTCAATTTCATCATTTACTTCTAAACCATACTCCTTAGCTGTTCCTTCTAAAAACTGCCAATAGCCGGTAGCGCCCATTGGCGAAACCACATTTTGCAAACCACTTTCAACCAAAGCCAAATACTTAAAGTCATCAGGAATGTTATTGGCTTTTAAAATTGGTTCAATTACCGGAAACCATCTGTTAGCTCTTTTAAAATAGAGAATAGTGTTGGAGTGGAAATAAGTATTTGAGTGAATTTCTCGATCTAAGCGCTCAAAAATTTCCGGCTCTTTAGTGGGTACTTTTTCTCCACAAAAAGTGATGTCTACCGGTGCGCTTAGGCTGAAAATATTATATTCCTCATTAAATTGCTTTGCGTAAGTTTTCTCTTCTTCATCTGAAGATATGGAGGAAATAAAGAGCTGTGAAGCACCAAAAAAGGCAAGAGTTATTACTAGTATTTTAGGCAGTACGGTTGATTTTTCGCTCTTTAGGCTCATCTTTTTGCTGTTGATTTTTTTTGTTGAATCTGGTTATTAAAAATAACGAAAGAAAAACAGAAATCGCATAAATGGAAAAGAGAATTGTAAATAAATGATCCCAATGTGTAATCGAAACTGCAACTAAACAAACTACGGTTGAGATTAATCCCAAGCCAGCAACGATAAAAGCCACAGATTGATCGTTATAACCTAAATAAGATAAGTGGTGAGTGGTGTGATCTTTTCCGCCAACAAAAGGAGATTTTCCTTCGGATATCCGATTAATTACTACTGTTGTTGTGTCGCTTAAAGGAACCAAAAAAGCTAAAATGGGTAAGATGATTTGCTGAGAAATACTCTTGCTCTCACTCTCTGCATTAAAGTTCCATAAAAATAAAATAGAAAAAGCGGCCAAACTAAGACCAAGAAACTGGCTGCCGGTATCGCCCATAAACATTTTTGAAGGATGCCAGTTGAAAAAAAGAAAGGCGATAAGCGCTCCACACATACCAATCATCAATGCAAAATACACTTGTGAGATTTGCTCCTGATAAAACAAAACAGTGAGCATACAAATTAGGGCAAAAATCGATGCAATGGTTGAAATTCCATCCATATTATCGAGCATATTAATGGAGTTCATTAGTCCTACAATCCACATAAAGCTAATAGAGTAGTTTAGCCATTCTATGTTAAAAAGTTTTATGTAAGTACCTGTTGAAATAAGAATTATGGCACAAACTGCTTGAGCAATAGATTTTAAAGTTGGATTGGTGTTATAGGCATCGTCAGCTAAGCCCACCAAAAAGCTAATTCCACAAGCTGCAATAACTCCAATTAATTGTAAGTTAAAGCTGATTCCATAAGTGGAGAAAAGTAATGGGTATTGAACTAATACCAAAAGGAATACAATGAAAAATGAAATTCCTCCAAAAGAAGGTTTAGAAATGCTGCTCCACCTACTAGGTTGGTGGTCAATATTTCGCATTCCAAGATTCTTAGAGAATTTTAAAAATAGGCTATTCACAAGTACGCTAAATATGAGGCTACTTAGGAATATGAAACTAATTTTTATGATTAGGTTATCTGCCATCATTAAAAGGGACTTTCAAAGTCTGCAAAGGACTGCGCCATTTGGTCTTTTTCTGATATAATTGGATTTTCAATTTGCCAATCAATATTTAAGTCTTTATCGTTCCAAAAAATACCACCTTCTGATTCTTTATTGTAAAAGTTGGTGCATTTGTAGGAGAAAAGAGTTTCATCTTCTAGGGTTACAAATCCGTGTCCAAATCCTTCGGGAACATAAAGTTGAGTTTTGTTTTCTTCACTTAATACATAGCTAAAGTACTGCCCGTAGCTTGGGGAGTATTTACGTAAGTCAACTGTAATGTCTAATACAGCACCTTTTAAAACTTGTACCAGTTTGCCTTGAGCATAAGGTGGTTTTTGAAAATGAATTCCTCTTAGTACACCTTTCTGAGAAAGTGAAATATTATCTTGTACAAATTTCACATCTAGTCCAAGCTCTTTAAATGTTTTAGCATTGAAGGTTTCGTAGAAGAAACCTCGATCATCAGGGAAAACCTTAGGTTTCACAATTACTAAATCTTTAATTGGTGTTTCCTCAATTTGCATCCTTAGTTTTTTCTTTTGTTAAAAATTCCACCTTTATTTTCTTCATTCTCATTATAGTATCCATGACCGTATCCATATCCGTACCCATATCCGTACCCGTACCCATATCCATATCCGTAGCCATAGCCGTAACTTCGTTTTTTAATATCAACACCGTTTAAAATAACTGAAAGTTTGTTGATTTTGTTGTCATTAACGAGCTTGTCAATACTTCTAACAAAGTTTTTTCGGCTGTATTCTGAACGGAAAATATAAATTGGATAATCAGCTTTTCGAATCATTTCTATTCCGTCGGTAACCAGCCCAACCGGAGGGTTGTCAACGATTATTAGGTCGTATTCTTCTTTTAAGTTAGTGATGATTTCACTAAGTCGACTGTTAATAATTAATTCCGAAGGGTTTGGTGGAATTGGTCCAGCAGTTATAAAATCTAAATTTTCTTGCTTGCTATGGTGAATACAGTTCTTAATTTCATCTTTACCAATTAACAAAGTACTCATTCCTTTCTCATTACTAACATCAAATCCTCTGTGGATTTTTGGTTTACGCATATCCAAATCGAGAATAATTACTTTTTTGCCGCTAAAGGCAATTATACCGCCTAGGTTAATGGCAATAAAAGTTTTTCCTTCACCAGAAACTGTGGATGTTACTGCCATTACTTTAGCACCCTCTTGCGCTGAAATAAATTGCAAGTTAGTTCTAATTGAACGGAAAGATTCGGCAATTAAAGATTTTGGGTTTTTATTGACTATCAGTTGAGAAACAGGGATGTCTTTCTTGTATTTTGGAATCATTCCCAATACACTTATTTGAGCAGAAGCGTATTTGGTAATTTCGTCAATCGAAGTAATCTTATTGTGGAATAAGTAGCGAACAATAATAAGTAAAAAACTCAAAAATAAACCGGCAAAAGTAAAGCCAATAAAAATGAGGTTTTTGTTTGGAGAAACTGCAGTGGTTGGAAGTGTTGCTTTATCTAGAATGTTAATGTCAGAAACGTAGCCTTCCTGTGAAATAGAGTACTCCGTTTTTTTCTCAATTAGCATAGTATAAAAACGCTCATTGATGTCGTAAACTCTTTTTAAACGCAACAATTCAATTTCAGCTTCCGGTTGATTGAAGTATTCTTTTTGGCTTCGTTCAACTCTTTCGTTGAGGTCACTTAATCGGTCGTTAAGCTTGTCAATTAGTGAATTAATGCTTTCGCTGATTAGTTTTTTCTGAATGTCAATTTGGTAGTCAATTTCCTGAATTCGGTTGCTGTTTTCTCGCATCGTGAATAGGAGCTCTTGTTTTTTTAGCAATAAGTCATTTAATTGCTCAATTAAACTACTTATGCTACTCTCAAACTGAGAGCCCACCAGAATTGGAAGGAATTCATAAATGTCAATTTGTTCGCCACCTTCCTTTATTTGTTTCTTGATTTCTTCAAGGGTAGCTATTTCAATTTCTAACTCTACTTGAGCCTGATCAATCTGGTTCATACGCTCAATGTAAACTTTAGAAAATTGATCAATTTCTGTTATGCCATTTTCACGTTTAAATCGTTGGATTTGTCTTTCATAAACTTTCTGTTTTTCATAAACAGATTCAATTTGCGCATTTAGAAAGTCCAAAATTTGCTTCGAACTTTGCTTTTTCTTTTCAACATTATAGAGCTTAAACTCATCGATTAAGCCATTTACAATGTCAAAAGCTTTGAGCCGATTATTATCGCTAATACCAACTTGTAAAGTCTTTGCATTGGGGTTTAGGATAACAATCTCTAGTCGGCTTAAAATACCTTTAACCAAGCTTTGTGGGTTGTTTAAAACAAAGTGATATTCAATTCCTTTTACGGCTTCTACTTCTTTTTTAATTCTAGAGTAATCGGTTACCGTTACAATTACCTCTGCAAAAGGAAGGTGACATGATTTACCTGCATAAAAGTCAACTGAACTTTCTTTACCCTCGCCCCAGCTCAACTTGCCGCTCGAAGAATTGGCAAAAGAAATGTCGATTTTTGTACTGCTTAGAGAAGGTTCTTTGTAAAGCACCTCAACATTAAAAGGCGCATTCTTGTATATTTCATTTCGCAAAAATTGACCTTCAGAGAAGTAGCTCACTTGAAGAGGGAGCTTTTCTAAGGTAGCTTCCATCAATAAAGGAGATTTTAATAGCTCTATTTCAGAAGAGATGTCGTTGCTCTCATAATAGTCTTCTACATCTAAAAGTCTGTTGGCTTGATTGCTTTTTTCAATTTGAATGTCAGCACTAGCACGATAAACCGGAGCGGTATATCTTATGTAAAGAAAACTTCCAAGAATAGACATACCAATGGTTAGCATTACCCACAGCAAGTTTTTCTTGATAATGTAAAGAAAAAGTCCAAGGTCAAAATCAGTATTGAAACTGCTCAAGCTGCTTTGACTTTGCTTGAGTTTTTCCAATTCGTGTGGTGAGAGCTGTTCTTGCAAATCTTAAATTTTACTTACAGACGATCTAATACAATGTAAAGTGTTACTAAACTGGAAAGTAGCCCCAAAATTGGTGAAATCTCAGAAAGGAGTTGACGTGTTGTAACACCTATTGGCTCAACATAAATGATATCGTTAGCTTGTAAAATAATATCAGCTTTGTTTAAACCTTCAATAGTTGACAAATCAATTAAGTATACTTCTGGATTGGCTAAGTCTCCACGAATTAATTTTACTCTCTTAGCACGTCCGTCTTCTCGAATACCACCGGCTAAAGCAAGAGCTTCCAACAATCTAACGTTGTTGTTCTGTAGGGTAATTACTTGTCCGTTTCCTCCGTTTCCGGGAAAAATTGTCACTCTGCGATTTGTAAAGTTGAGCATTACAAAGGGATCTATGTATATCTCGCTGTACTTTTCTTCTAATAAAAACTCCGCTTCTCTTAAGGTTAGCCCATTTAAATTAATTCGATTAATGATGGGAAGGTTAACCATGCCGTCGTGTTCAACCAAGTAAGTAATTCCTTCATTTAATTGACGCATTTGCTGAGTTCTACCATCGCTGTTGTTGGTAATGTCTACCAATCGAAAACCATTGTTCGAGAATAATCGAAAACTTAATATATCATTTGGAGCAATTTTGTACTCCACTTCTTGATTTTCCACTTTTAGCTCAGCATATTCATAATCCTTTGGGGTTTTGAACATAATGCTTGGATTCAGTGGTTTGCAGGCTGCTAAAAAAGAAATGATAACAGCAAATCCTATTATTTTTTTAATCATAATTTGAAAATCTAATGCCTTGCAAATCTATCAAATAAATACACTACTTAAGTCTACTTTTTTTCTAAAAGCTCATCGTATAGCTTACGAATATCGTCTACTAATCGCTTATAATGAAATTTTTTATTGACAAACTGCCAACCATGTGTGCCCATTTCGTCTCTAAGTTGTTTGTTCTCTGTTAGTTTTAGTAGGCCGTCTGTGAATTGTTTTCGATCTTCAGCAGGAACTAAAAATGCAGTTTTATTTGTTTTAACAATGTTGCTAATTCCTCCCACCTTAGTGCTCACAATTGGCTTTCCTGCTGCTTGTGCTTCAATTAAACTAACTGGTGTGCCTTCATTGTTTGAGCTGAGCGCAACAATATCTAGCCCCGCATTAACTTCATCAATGTTTTTAATCCAAGAGGTAAAGTGTAGCTGAGTGTTTTTAATATAGTTTTCCTGACCATTTGATAAAATGATGTTTAGGTCTTTTGCATACTTTTTTAAATACTCTGCTTCTTCGCCATCGCCAATTATAAAAGCTCTTACTTTTTGTGTTGTTTGCTGTTGAAGCTGATGAAACGCATCGATAAAAAGCGAGTGGTTTTTTATGGGAGCAAGTCGACCAATTATGCCAATTGCCACTTCGTCATCTTCTAAATTAAATTTTTGACGAAACACTTTTCTTTTCTCTTCTTGATTCTGTTGGAATTTTTCCAATTCAAAGCCCAAGGGAACTACTGCAATCCGGTCGGCCGAACAGATACGGTGCTTTTTCCAAAGTTCAATTTTTTGTCGGTTGCTTATGGCAATAATTTTATCGGTTTTTAAGGCTAATGTTCGTTCTATGTTTTTATAAAAATTGGTTTTAATTGTTCCAAAATAGGAGTGAAAGACATGACCGTGAAAAGTGTGAACCATTTTCGCTTTTCCGTAGGCAATGCCTGCAGCTCTTCCAATAGCACCTGCCTTTGAGGCGTGCGTGTGGATAATATCCGGTTTGTAGTCTTTTATAATTTGCTTAATTTTTCGGTAGGCTGTTCGGTCATTTGCAAAGCCTAAATCACGCTGCATTTCGTCGATGATTTTACCTTCAATTCCTAATTGGTCTAAGATGAACTCGCTGCTTTCTTCACTTTCTTCAGCTTCACCACCAATTAATAAGGTTTCAAAGTCAGGCGATAAGTGTTTAGTTAATAAAGCTGCATTATAGGTAGGTCCACCTAAGTTAAATCGGTTAATTATTCTGAGGACACGAGGCATTGGTGCTTTTTTTCTGAGCTTTACGTTTGTTATATTAACAATTAATTATAAATATTTTTTCCACCAATGATTAAAAACAATGATTGCCCAAATATTTGCTTGAACATCTTCAGGGTTTTTAGATGCTAATTTAGTCTTTAAATGTTGAATATAAGAAAGATTGAAAATATTTTGTTCTTTGATAAAGTTGTCTGCTAACAAATCATCGTAAATAAGTGATTTTAATTCTTTTCTAAACCAACTTAAAAGCGGTACTTCAAAGCCTTGCTTGGGACGGTTGTACAATTCTTCCGGAAGTAAATGTTTGGCAGCATCTTGAACAATGCATTTGCCCATTTTATCATTGATTTTATACTTAGCCGGTAAGCTAAAAGCAAAATTGACTAAGCGGTGGTCTAAAAATGGCGTTCTTACTTCTAAACTATTGCGCATCGACATTAAGTCTACTTTTCTGAGCATGTCGGAGGGGAGAACTAATTTTAAATCTGTAGCGAGCACGTCATTTAAATCTTCGCTTTCAGTCACTATTTCCAAAAGCTGTTCTTTGCGTTTTAAGTACACATCTGCCTGAGCTTGTTTTAACATTAAATTGGCAGCTACATTCTCTTGCATTAAACTTGCCCACAGCCAATAACGTTCTTGTGAGTTCATTTTAGAACCTTTTGAGAATTTATGCAGCTTACGAATTAAATTGCTGACTTTATTGCTTCGCGATTTCGGCAGTGCTTCCCATACAGGCTGCATTTTCTTCACCATATTTTGCTTCATTCCGCTTTTTCGCATAAAGAATTCTCCGCGATGTTTGTAATATCCGGCAAAAAGTTCATCTGCACCATCCCCCGATAGCGCTACTTTTACATGTTTGGCGGTCTCTTTACTCAAAGCGTTTACAGCTAAAGCGGAAGAGTCAGCAAAGGGCTCATCAATGTAATCTAAGGTTTCACCCAAGCTTTGCAATAAGTCTGACTTTGAAAGTAGAAAAGTATGATGATTAGTATTGTACTTTTTTGCCACCATACGAGCGTATGGACTTTCATCGAATATGGGTTCATCTTCAAAACCAATTGAAAAAGTATTGAGCTTGCTCACTTTTTGCGCCGCAATAGCAGTAATCAGGGAGGAATCAATTCCTCCACTTAAAAAAGTTCCCAAAGGCACATCAGAAACCAATCGTTGCTCCACCGAAGCGTCAATGAGTTCCAAAAATTTCTTCTGTGCATCTTCATAGCTTATATCACTGTATATGCCATTTTCAGGTGGATATTTCAGCTGATAAAAGGGAATTTTCTGAATCCTATTCTCCTTGTCTACTTTTAAATAGTGTCCTGCCTCAAGCTTTTTTACCGATTTAAAAATAGAGTGTGGTTCAGGGATGTAATTTAATTGTAAGTAGCTGAAAAGTGAGCTGTTGTCAATTTCTTTTTGAATGCCGAAACGCATCATTGCTTTCATTTCTGAAGCAAAGATCAACTCCTGTTCAGACTTAGAGTAGAGCAATGGCTTAATTCCAAATCGGTCTCTTGCTAAAATACTCTCCTCTGTTTCCTTGTCGTAAATTGCTAAAGCGAAAAAACCATCTAAATGGTTTAAAAAAGAGGTGCCAAAATGAATGTATGCATAAAGCAATACTTCAGTATCAGATTGTGAGTTAAAAGAGTACCCTTCGTTTTCTAGCTTTATTCGAAGGTTTTTGAAATTGTATATTTCTCCGTTGAAAACTAAAGTGTAACGCCCACTCTTGTCTGTAAACGGTTGCTTAGCTGCAGACGAAGTGTCAATAATCGAAAGTCGCCGATGTCCAAAAGCTGCTTTAGCAAAAGTGCATATTCCCTCATCGTCAGGACCTCTTTTGTTGAGCTCTTTTGTTGCTGCTTTTAACTGATCAACTTCTTTGTCGTTGATTAAATCACTTTTAATAATGCCTGCAATTCCGCACATGAAGCTTTATTCTGATTTGATTTTTAGGGATTTGTAAATAATGCTTCCCCAGGCAGTAATTAACAAAATGCCTCCTATGGGGGTAATTGGACCCAAAATGCTTAAGCCTTCTAAACTTAATTCAAAAAGCAAATTGAGCAAGTAAATGGAAAAACTAAATAGGAAAACGCCTAAAACAATTAACCATAAAATGGCTTTGCTTTGGAGCGCTTTTATGTTTGAAAGCACCAATAACAAAAGCGCATGATACATTTGATATCTCACACCGGTTTCAAAACTACTTAGTTGACTGTCAGATAAAACATCTTTTAATGCATGCGCACCTATTGCGCCCAAAACTACAGCTACTAATCCGAAAATACCTGCCCACAATAGAAAAGCTTTTTTCATGCTTCAAATGTAATTAAATGAAATTATTGAGATTTGATAATGTTTAAAATTAAGTTCTTTCCTTTTTGACAAGCCCTAATAAAAATTCTAATTTGGCAATTCGCGAAAATGAACTAAATGATGCAAAATATATTGTTAATTGGAGCAGGACGCTCAACGGCAAGTTTGATAGATTACATTGTAAAGAACGCCAAAGAAAATGAATGGAAATTGAAGATTGTTGATCAATCAGTTGATCACTTAGGCAAATGGTTGAGTCATGAAACTGTAACAGCTCAAAAGTTTGATGTGAATGATTCATCAATGCGACAAGAGCTCATTCGCCAGGCAGATATTGTGATTTCAATGTTGCCGGCTCACATGCATTTAGAGGTAGCAAAAGACTGTATTACTTTTAAGAAAAATATGGTCACAGCTTCTTACATTTCGGATGGAATGCGTGCATTGGACGAGGAGGCAAAAGCTGCCGGGCTTACTTTTATTAATGAAATCGGCGTAGATCCGGGAATCGATCACCTTTCGGCAATGAAGATAATCGATGAAATAAAAGAACAAGGTGGGAAATTGACAGCTTTTGAGTCATTTACCGGTGGCTTAGTAGCTCCCGAAAGTGACGACAATCCTTGGAATTATAAATTTACTTGGAATCCAAGAAATGTGGTGGTAGCCGGACAAGGTGGAGCAGTTAAGTTTATTCAAGAAGGAACTTATAAATACATTCCCTATCATAAATTGTTTCGTCGAACTGAGCTAATTGACATTGATGATTATGGAAAGTTTGAGGGAATAGCTAATCGAGATTCATTGAAATATCAATCTGTTTACGGTTTAGAAGATATTAAAACGCTATACAGGGGAACCTTAAGGCGCCCGGGCTATTGTCGCGCTTGGGATGCTTTTGTTCAAATTGGAGCCACTGATGATACCTATACTTTGCCCAACTCTGAGGAAATGACTTTTAGAGAGTTTATCAATTTATTTTTGCCTTATAATCCTACTGATTCAGTTGAATTAAAGTTGCGCCACTATTTGGGTTTAGCGCACGATGATATTGAGTTGTTTGCCAAACTAGAATGGCTCGACATTTTTAAAGACATTAAAGTGGGTATTAAAAATGCCACTCCTGCTCAAGTGCTTCAAAGAATATTGGAGCGAAAGTGGACCTTAAAACCCGAAGACAAAGACATGATTGTCATGTGGCATAAGTTTATTTACGAATTAGACGGCGAGGAGCATGAAAAACATTCCTCAATGGTAATTAAAGGAAAAAATACCGAAGATACAGCAATGGCAATGACAGTAGGATATCCGGTAGGCATTTCTACCAAAATGATTTTGACCGGAAAGATTAATTCTCCGGGTGTTCACATTCCCATTAAAAAAGAAATGTACGAACCTATTTTAGAAGAGCTAAAAGATTACGGAGTAGTTTTTAAGGAAAAAGTAGTGAGGTAGGGGAGATTAGCGAATCTTCAAATCCAATACCTTTTCATTCTCCAAATACGCTTCCAAGTGGTCACCGATTGTTATTGGCCCAACACCTTGAGGGGTTCCGGTAAAGATTAAATCGCCGATTTTTAGCGTAAAATATTTAGATACGTAGGAAATTAATTCATCTATGGGGAAAAGCATTTGAGAAGTATTGCCGCTTTGCCGGCTTTCCCCATTGATTTTAAGCTCAAAGTTGAGCTGGTTTACTTCAGGGAGCGTTGACTTATCAATGAATTGACCGGTAGGGGCAGAGCCGTCAAATGCCTTTGCCTTTTCCCAAGGCAAACCTTTCTCCTTTAGTTTTTGCTGAAGATCTCTGGCGGTAAAGTCGATTCCTAAGCTTAATTCTGAGTAATATTTATGAGCAAACTTTGGGGCAATATTTTTTCCCAAGCGATCAATGCGAACAACTACTTCCGTTTCAAAATGAATGTCTTTAGAAAAATCAGGATAAAAAAAAGGTTGGCGCTTTGGAAGCAATGCCGTGTCGGGTTTTAGAAAAATAACCGGCTCTGTGGGAACTTCATTTTTTAGCTCTGCAGCATGGGCTGCGTAATTTCTGCCAACGCAAATAATCTTCATTTCTTATCTATTAAAGGCGCCCCTTAATTTTATGCCGGTAAGTATTTTCTTAGTGTAAAGTGGGAAATCTCCTTTCATCATCCAATCGTAATAAGAAGGTTCTTTTTCCAATACTTCTTTAACCGGCTTGCCTTTGTGTTTGCCAAAATTGAAAACTTCAACGCCCTCTTCATTAAAAACAATTCTTCCCATTAAGTCGGCAGTGTCATTTCTTTTAGAGAAGTCGGCTAAAAAGTCAACATCATTTTCAAGTTCTTCGTAGCGCTCAATTTGAGACTCTAACACTTCGTAAGTGGCTTTAATGTCAGCTTCGGCACTGTGTGCATCAACTAAATCTTTTCCACAGTAAAATTTGTATGCGGCGACTAGTGTTCGCTGTTCCATTTTGTGAAAAATGTTTTGCACATCCACTAATTTTCTGCTTTCAAGGTCGAAGTCAACATCAACACGTAAAAACTCTTCCATTAAAAGAGGAACGTCGAATTTATTGGAGTTGTAGCCGGCTAAATCGCTGTTGCCAATAAATTGAGCTAAACTTTTTGCCAAAGCGGCAAAAGTGGGCTCGTCTTTTACATCTTCATCGTAAATACCATGAATTTCAGAAGAACCAACAGGAATCGGCATCTCAGGGTTTACTCTCCTCGTTTTCACCTCTTTCTTTCCATCGGGATGAAGTTTTAAGATAGAAATCTCGACTATGCGATCTTTGGCTACATCCGTTCCTGTGGTTTCTAAATCAAAAAATACAATGGGTCGTTTGAGTTGAAGTTTCATATTAACTTAGTTTCTTTATTTGATAAAAATTCTAACGTACTGATGTTTTTCATAGGTCGGACGATTACTTCTCGCATCGTTGTTATATTCCGGACCGGTAATTAAAGTATTTACATCAACAAAGTTATACTGGCTAGAAGTAATGCCTTTACGTTTCATAACTTTGATTAATAAATCACGTGTATCATAAGCCCTCTTTTTACTGAGTTCAGAGTTGCTTTTCCAGCTACTGGTTGGAACCTTTGAGGCACTTGAAGTAATTATGATATCCGCATAGCCTCTTACTTTAACAATTTCTGCCACTTGATTAATAAATCCTACAAAACTTGTGTTGCTTTCGTTAATGTCTTTAGCGTTGTATTTAAAGTAGCGTTGGAAATACGTAATCACACCTTCTAGTTCTTCGGGGCTCGGATAAGTGTCGCTAAAGTCTCCATCTACATTTACTGTAAAAGGTTTGAAACTAAATTTGTAATCCGGGGTGTATTCGTAAATGCCTTTTGAAATTTGTTTGAATATTAATTCTTCACCTTTTTCATTTGTAAGTGTAATCTCTTTTAAATCAGGATTTTTTTCTCCGAATACCAATAAGTATACTTCGTCTTTATTTAACTTTCTATAGTCAAAATTGCTCACGTCATCAGTAATTTCTTCTGATAATATTTGTCTTTGCTTATTGACTAATTTTACATTAAATAAAGGATCAAACTTGTAAAGCCCTGATTCAATTTTTCTAAAAAGTAGCAAATCAAAATTGTCGTTTGCTACTACTAATTTAGCATCCTCAGGGTAGTTTCCTTCAAATTGAATGAAGTAGGTATTGGTTAAGTTTAATTGTAAGAAGTTAAACTTACCTACGCTGTCTGTGGCGGCTGATTTAAGTACATTTCTGTTGCCATCTAATAAAAGTACTTTTAGTTCGGTAACTGCTTCGCCTTGACTGTTGACTTCGCCTTCTATATCACTGTAAAGATTTTTTGCCATGGGAGAAGGCAAGTGGGCCGGGTAATATTCATAGACACCGCGTTCAATTTTTACAAACATTAATTTGTTTCCACTTTCATCACTTAGTGCAATGTCTCCATCTTCAGGAAACTGCTCATCAAAAACTAAGCGATAGCTCTCACTCATATTCAAATCGTCAAATACAAAAAGACCATTTTCGTCTGTGCTTCGTTTTGTGATTTCTTGTCCCTTGCTATTGAGTAAAGTTACCTCTACGCCACTTATAGGAGCGCCATTTCTACTGGCAATTCCGGCTAATTGGTTGCTTTCTTTTTTATCAGCAGCTTTGTATTCATATAATCCCGGACCAACTTTTTCAAAAGTGAGTAGATTGCCATGTTCATCTTTTAATACTAAAGTTGCATTGTCGGGAATATCACCATCAAATTCAATAAGGTAGTTTTGGTCCATGTCTAAGCGGCTAAAGACAAAGTTTCCATTTTCATCGGTTATAGACTGCTGTATAACTTCACCATTGCTATTTTTTAAGTTTACACTCATACCGCTAATTGGTACACCGTCAATAGTAGCTCTTCCTGCAATTTGAGTAGGTCTATCAGCTTGAGTCGGTACATATCGATATATCCCTTCTGTCTCTTTAACAAAGCGCATTCGCTCACCAATATCGTTGGTTACAATTATCTCAGGGTCATCCGGGAAGTCACCTTCAAATACTAATCGATATTCATTATCCAAATCTAGTTTCTCAAAAGAAAATCTTCCGTCTTTATCTGTAATGGCTGAGCTAATTGTTTCTTTGCCTTGATTTTCTAGTCGAATTTTAAGTCCTTCAACAGTTTCTCCGGCATATTTAACTTGTCCACTTAAGGACTTTGCTTTAATTCCGTAATATTCATAAGGAGATAGCGAAGGCACAAATAGGTATGTACTATCGTCTATTTTCTCAAAGGTTAGTTCTTCACCTTTATTGTTGGTTAGTGTAATATCATAACCTAAAAGTGGTGGATCACCATCTGCATTAACTTCTAATAAGTACGATAATGAAGGGTCAAGCGATTGGAAGTTAAAGCTGCCGGTTCCGTCAGTTGTAGTGCTTTCTAACAATTGGCGATCTTTATCTAGTAAGCGAATTTCTGTTTGTGTTAATGGTTTTCCTTTTACGCTTATTCTACCGTTTACATTTGCTTTAGCGACTCCTGCGGCAGTAATAGATTCTGTCCCTACGCCAACGAGTACAGGTTTTAACTGAATTTCTTTGTAAATCTCTTGGTAATTAGTTCCATAAGGCACATAAATATCTTCTTCATAAGTTCTGTAGTTGTCTGCCTCATAAATTAGGTGATAACTGTTGTTAGACTCCAGTATGACAGAAAACTGCCCATCTCTTTGTCGGGGCGTATATGTCCCAACGAGTTCTCCTGTTTCGTTATTTAAAATGGTAACAACAGCTCCCGGAGGCGGTTGGTTTCGGTCAGCAAAAGTGAAGACTCCTTTATATAAGGTAAGTGGAATCTCTTCTGCATCGATTAATTTAATCATGTAGATATCTTTCTCACCGTAACCATCTTCCTTAAATGAGGAGAAATAGGCACGTTTGCCATCAGGAGTTGTTACAAAGAAAACATCATCTTCAACAGAATTAATTGGGTAGCCCATGTTTTCCGGTTCAGACCAACCGGTGTCTGTAAGAGTGCTGAACATAATGTCGTATCCCCCCATACTCTCATGTCCGTTTGAGCTAAAGTACAGTGTTTTACCATCAGGGTGCATAAAAACACCATCTTCGTCGTGTTTGGAATTTAATCTAGGGCCAACGTTTTGAGCCATTGCCCACATTCCATTTGGCAAAAGTCGACAATAGTAAATGTCTTTTCCGCCAAAGCCACCTTCTCGATCACTTATAAAGTAAAGCGTTTTTTCATCAGGACTTATGGTAACGTGCGTTTCATAAGCTTTTGTATTTATGTTAGAGCCTAACTTTTCAGGTTCTGACCAAATTTCAATACCGGCGGAATCTCCAATGATTTCACTTTTAAAAAGCTCGCCATTTCCTTCAATGTCTTTGTAAATGTATAGCGTTTGACCATCAACGGATAGGTTTAAAGTTGCTTCATGCTGGTCGGTGTTAATGTTTAGTGGAATTGGATTCCCCCAGTTACCATTGTCGTTAAATGCTACGTAAATGTCTTCATAATACATTCCATCAACCGGGTCAAAAATGCCGGCATTACTGCTGTCTTCTCTTAATCGACGAGATGTAAAGTAAATCGCAGACTCATCTATCCTTAAAACCGGACTGTAGTCCGGAAAAAAACTATTTAATTGACCTCCTAAGTTGTTCAACTCAATGTTTACAGGGTTTTCTACTGCACTTTCAGCATAGTCTGCCATGGAAATTAAGTTGTCAATTTCATGGTAGAGGTAATGTTTGTCGTTGATGTAAGTTTTAAATTTCTTAAAGCTCTCAGCGGCTTGCTTAAATTGATAGTTGTTGTGCTGAGCTTTGCCTAAGTAATAGTGTGCATCAACCGGTGCTCGATCTTCTCTATGGCTAAATGGACGATAATTGGGACTAACATTTTGTGCTGCTTTCTGCAAATAAGGTAATGCTTGCGACTGTTGTTTGTCATCAAATGCATTAATCATTGCCACACCAATATTGTAATTGACGTTAGCATTATCTTGATATTCCTCTTTTTCTTGGAGCTTTTGCAGAATAGGTAAAGCTGCCGAAAAACGACGCTCATCCATTAAGTATAAAGCTTCTGTGAACTTTTCTTTATCGCTCACTTGTGCAAATGCAGCCATTGAGCAGAAAAAAGTAAAGAGTAGGGCAGAGAGACTAATTCGGTAATTCATCCTTAAATAGTAAGTTACTTGTTGTAAGCTACAAATATATTTTATTCAGCGAATAAATTACCTAAAATCTCAATTAATATCCAACAAAAGTATGTTAGTCGATTAAATTTCTCGATTCACATCGAATTCTTCGAGAATATTAGCAACTCTCTGAACAAAGCTTCCACCTAAAGAGCCGTCGACAACTCTGTGATCGTAAGACAATGATAAGAACATCATGTGACGCACGCCAATGGTGTCACCGAAAGGAGTTTCAATGACTGCCGGCTTCTTTTTAATTGCACCAACAGCCATAATTGCTACTTGTGGTTGGTTGATTATTGGAGTGCCCATTACGTTTCCAAAAGTACCTACGTTGGTTACTGTAAAAGTGCCACCTTGAATCTCATCAGGACTTAGCTTGTTTGTTCTAGCTCTGTTAGCTAAGTCGTTAACCGTTTTGGATAATCCAATCAGATTTTTTTGATCAGCATCTTTAATAACGGGAACAATTAAGTTTCCTGAAGGCAATGCAGTAGCCATTCCTAAATTTATGTGCTTACGTTTAATGATTTTGTCACCGTCAACGGAAACGTTAATCATTGGCATTTCTTTGATTGCTTTTGCAACTGCTTCCATAATTAAAGGTGTAAAAGTGATTTTTTCACCTTCACGCTCTTGGAACTGCTTTTTCACTTTGTTTCTCCACATTACCATATTGGTCACATCGGCTTCTACAAATGAAGTAACGTGAGCCGAAGTTCTCTTCGACATGGTCATGTGTTCAGAAATCATTTTGCGCATGCGATCCATCTGTATGATTTCATCACCATCGCCCATTGGAATAACTTGTTCCTGTTTTGGTGCTTCAGGAGCTGCTTTTGGTGCTGCTTGTGCTTGAGAAGTTGTTGCAGTAGCGGCTTGACTTCCTCTATTTTGAATGTAGTTTAGTAAGTCATCCTTAGTAACTCTATCGTTTAATCCACTTCCTGAGATGCTTTCCAGCTCTTGCATGCTTAAGCCTTCTTTTTCAGCTATGCTGCGTACTAGAGGAGAAAAGAATTTTCCCGAATCAGAGTTCTTGGCAATTTTTTCGGTAGCTGTTGTCTTATTTTCTGTCTTTTCAGCAGTAGCGCTAGGAGCAGAAGTTACTTCATTTTTTGCTTCGGAGCTAGCCGCCGGAGCGCTGCCATTAGAACTCGCTTCACCTTCAATTTCAATGATGGCAATTGCCTGTCCTACTTTTACAACATCGTCTTCTTTAAAAAGTATTTTTTTGATTACACCATCCTCCGGAGCAGGGATTTCAGAATCCACTTTATCGGTGGCAATTTCAATAACCGGTTCTTCGGCTTCCACTTGATCTCCTTCGGCTTTAAGCCATTTTGTAATGGTTGCTTCAGCAACGCTCTCGCCCATTTTAGGCATCAAAAGTTCTATCTCGGCCATGTAATCTTGCTTTTAAATTTACTGCAAAATTAACCATTTTTTGAGTGAATGGTTTTGACTGAGTGATAGAAGAAGTTATTTTATTGTTAGCACACAAAACAAAAAAAGAGCCCCAAATTGGAGCTCTTTTAAATTTTGTCTTTGAAATGTGTGTTTCTTATTTCACTAAATTCATTTCTTCTACTAAGTGAGAAGCACCGGCAAATTTGTCGATAATAAATAAAGTGTAGCGGATATCGACACCTATGGTTCTCTGCAATTCATGTTCAAAAGCAATGTCACCACTCATGGCTTCCCAGTTGCCGTCAAATGCCGTTCCAATTAACTCTCCGTTTCCGTTAATCATCGGACTGCCTGAATTACCACCGGTAATGTCGTTGTTGGTAATAAAGTTGACAACAAGTTCACCTTCTTCATTAGCATACTGACCGTAATCTTTTTTCAAGATTAAGTCCTTTAACTTTTCAGGAACAATAAACTCGTGGTTAGTTGGGTCTTCTTTTTCCAAGATACCTTGAGCAGTTGTATAATAATGGTATGAAATCCCGTCTCTAGGCTCATAAGCTTTCACTTGACCGTAAGTAAAACGCATTGTTGAGTTGGCATCAGGAGCGTATGTTTTATCCTTGTCCATTTCACGCAATCCTTTCACGAATAACCTTTCAGAACGAGCTAAACCTTCAGTTTCTGATTGAATAACAGGGTTTATGTGCTCTAAGTAATGGTTAAAAACGACCTTCATTAAGTTGTAAATAGGGTCTTTGTCTATCGTTTTAGCTTTTGGCTTTTCCAAGAATTCCATTACATCAGCTTCAGAAGCAAAAATGGTTTTGTCATAGTATTTTTCAGCCATTTTCTTGTAGTCTCCTTTATATTTTTCAACTAAAGAACGGAACTCTTCAGGCTGCTTATCTTCAGGAAGGTCGTTGTAATAAGCGCGAACCATAGCAGCAAAAACTTGCTGATCGATTTTCTTGCTGTAATCCTTAAAGTGTTCTTTCGCCATAGCTTTTATGCTTTCAACCGTTTCGTCCACTTTCGTTTGGTCTACTTCATCGGCTTCAAGTAGGTTCTTTAATCCGGAAAACTGACGAGCAAATGGAACTGCCTCAATTCTAAAAATTGACTCACCTAAGTAAATTCTTACTTTGTTTACTTCTCTTAGGTTGTTGAATCCTGTTTCAAAGCCTTCTAATACGCCATCGTAAAGTTTTTGCCTTTCTTCATCAGCAGCAATCCATTCTGCTAACTGATCTTCCTTTGCCTTTTTCTTGTCATATACTTTCAATCGTTTCAAACCGGCTTGTTGTCCTTTAAAGTATTTCCAATAATTACTGATGCTTGCATGCTTTGAAGCATATTGCAAACGCACTTTGTCGCTAGCTGCCATTTCCTCTTCGTAAATGTCTAATACTTCTCTTCTAAGTTTTACGTAAGAAGGCTGACGAACTTCTAGTTCATACTTAATTCCGGCAGAAGTTAAGTAGCGATCAGTTGATCCAGGATATCCAAAAATCATTGAAAAATCTCCTTCCTTTACTCCTTTTAATGAAATTGGTAAGCTGTGCTTTGGGGTGTAAGGTACATTATCTTCGCTGTATTCTGCAGGCTTATTGTCTTTGTCAGCGTATACGCGGAAAAGAGTAAAGTCTCCAGTTTGTCTTGGCCACATCCAGTTATCGGTATCACCGCCAAACTTCCCTACAGATGATGGAGGAGCGCCTACTAGTCTAACATCTTGGAAGGTTTCGTAAACAAAAAGGTAAAATTCGTTTCCATTGTAAAAACTTTTTACTTGAGCTTCAAAGTGCGTTTCTCCAACTGCTAACTTCTCTAAAGAGTCACTTAGTTTACGGATTTTAGCTGTGCGCTCTTGCAAGCTCATTTCTTCATTTAGTTCTGCATTAATAGTTTCGCTCACATCTTCCATGCGAACTAAAAATGAAACTGAGAAGCCTGCAGGCAACTCTTCAGACTTGTTCATTGCCCAAAAACCATCATCTAAGTAGTTGTTTTCTTCAGTACTTAACTCTTGTATTGCTCCAAAGCCACAGTGGTGGTTGGTGAGCATTAAGCCTTGGTCAGAAATGATTTCTCCGGTACAAAAGCCTCTTCCCAAGCGAACAATTGCATCTTTTAAGCTGGAGTTGTTAACACTGTAGATTTCCTCAGGAGTTAATTGCAAACCCTGTTTTTGCATATCTACATAATTCAGTCGCTTCACTAACATTGGAAGCCACATTCCTTCGTCGGCTTTTACCGGCGCAAAGGCGAGCATAAAACCCGCAATTAATATTGAAATTTTCTTCATGATAAATATTTACTGATTTTTTTCAAGCCCCAAAGGTAATTGAAAGCTTTTACTAAATAAAATGATTGTTGCTAAGCGGTAATAATGAATGATGAAATAGGCTCTATTATTTCACTAATCGTTTTTCCCAATTATATTCACTGTACTCGACATCAGCTTCAACCCACTGTGGAATAACATTGTATTTTTTTAAATACTCAATTACACTTAAATTAAAGTCACCTTTGTACCATTGAAAAAGTCTAGTAGTAATTACCTTATTTTCAATTTCTAAAAAAGTGGTTTCTGAGCTTAAAAAAGTTTTAGTGTTTTCTTCCATCACTTTTTCAAAATTACTAAGTGTATATACTCTAACCGGTGGGCAGCTTTCAGCGCCACAGTTTAAAGCAAAGTGAATGCGCTCATCCAGTGTATCGCACTGTAGCGCTTTTATGATTTCATCAGAAAAGGGATTGTCAACATATCCCAAGCCGTATTTAAACTTTGTGCCTCTTATTATGCCGTGCTCTATGTCGTCGAAACTGAACTGAACTCCTGCAATTTCAATCTGCTTTTTGCTAAAAAAATCGCTTTTATCTTCAAAACCCTTATCATCTTCTTTAAGAATAACTTGAATAAAAGAATTATAGATATTTATCCAAAACACTTTCTTTTTAAGGTCTGTATTGAGCTCAGTTAGTAATGTGTTTAACTCTAGGTTTTTGAGCTTGTCAACAGTTTGTTGTGTCTCTTTATTCGCTAAAATAGAGTTGATAAGTTGCTTAGAAAGAGGAACTGCAATTGAGTCGATTGATTGTTTTTTTGCAGTTAACTGCTCTTCGCTTTGCTTTTTTGAAGATTCACAACTACTTAATAATAAGAATAAAGAAAGTATCAGTATGGGAAGTTTCATAGTTTAAGGGATTAGTTCATTCTTATTTCGGTAATTCATGAGTTCCTTAATACTCTCAATTAGTTCGTGGTGCTTTTTGACGTCGGCGTTTAATCTTTGCAGTGCAAACAGTCGCTTTATTTTAAGTAATTTACGTTTGGTTTTTAAGAGTGTTTTTAAAGCAATAAAAAGAACAATAGGGGTGAGTAAAAACCAAAGTGAAATTGGACTTAAGACAGCGGTTAAAAAAATCGCCCAAATTATCCAAAGTAATGTTGCTGAGCCAAATCTAACTGATGTGTAGAATTGTTCATGCTTTTTTGGAAGTAATTTGGCAATTCCTTTGCCTGCAAAATATATCCACCAGTTAAATACTAGGCCTGTAAATGTAAAAGGTAGCAGCATGATTAAGATGAAAAGGTCAATTGCTTTTACATTTACTTTGTGTTTAAAGTGTTTAAAACTTAGGCCGTAGTCTGTAAGTAAGGCTTCTGCTTTATGACTTTGACTTTCTACTTCATTAAAGTTCTTTTTGTCTTTCTCGCTCAACTTTAAAATGCCCTCAGCAATTAAATGCTTCCGGTCGAGAGAATTCTGTTCGAAGCAGGGGTCAATTTCGCTGAAAGCATGAAAAACCTCCTCATGCTCTGGAGTAATTTCAATTAAGTGTTTTTTTAGGGCTTGCTCAAGATAAATATTAAAAGCTTGATAAGCTAAATTAGGTTTGTCATTGTAATCTTTCATCCAAGGATCAAGGGTGAAAGGGTGCCCGAAGCCGACTAAAATATGACTGTTGAAGGCGGTGATTTTATCGTAATTTATTCCAACAGGAACTATAGAGAGTCGCTTTTGAGGATGCGAACCAACAAAGCTAAAGGCAATGCGTGCCAAACCCTTTTTTAATTCTTGTAGTCGTTTTTCTTGCTTACTTAGCCCTTCCGGAAAAATTAATAAAGCGCCATCATTAGCCAGTATTTCATGACAATGATCGAAAGTTTCTTGATTCTTGTGAAACTTATCTATTCCTTCAGTAATTCGATAAATGGGAATAAGTTGCATTTTTTTTAGGAGAAAAGCAGCCCATTTTTTATTAAAAACGTCAGATCGAGCTAAAAAGTAAAGCGGTCTATTAACTTGTACAGCAATTATTAAAGCGTCTAAAAATGAGTTGGGGTGATTAGGCGCAATTATTAACGGACCTTTTTCAGGAATAGCCCCAACGTTAAAAGACTTAATGTTTTTGTAATGAATTTTTAAGCTTTGAGCTACAATAAACTTTAGGATTCTGTAGAGCATTATTTGAACGCTTTGCTAATAATAGTTGTAATCACTGTCTGCAAAATTACGTATACCTATAAGATAGGAATTCATTATTTTTTCTAGAAATAGTGGTTAGATTAAATCCTTTGTCGAATGGCTTCATAAATAATTACACCTGCTGATACAGATACGTTTAATGACTCTGTGTTTCCTATCATTGGGATTTTAACTTTAGCGTCCAGTGTTTTCATTAACTGAGAGTTAATTCCATCTTCTTCCGAGCCCATTACAATGGCCGTTGGCATTTTATAGTCTACTGAGTAAATTAAATCTTCTGTTTTTTCCGTGCATCCTACCACTTGCAGTCCCATGCTCTTTAGGTCTTCAGCAACGGCAGCTAAGTCTCTTTCCTTTGAGATGTTTACATTTAATAAAGCTCCTGATGACCGTTTAACAGCTTCTCCATTAATTTGAGCAGAACCCTTCACAGGGATAATAATGCAATCAACTCCGGTACATTCAGCAGTTCTGCAAATTGCTCCAAAGTTTCCAACATCACTTACGCGATCGAGTATTAAGACCAAGGGCATTTTTCCTGATTCAAATGCATTTGAAATTACCTCTTGATATGGTTGATAGTCAATCGGCGACAAAAAAGCGACGACACCTTGATGATTCTTTTTGTACAAATGATTCATTCTTCCCAAAGGTAGATTTTGACTACTGACTTTGTGTGTTTTAAGCAGCTTTCGCAATTCAGTTACGTGTGGGCCTCTTAAATCTGATTGAATAAATACTTTGTCAATTTCTTTATTCGCTTTTATGGCTTCCATCACCGGATGCATGCCAAAAATGTAGTTTTCGTTTGCCATTAAAATACTTTTCCTTGTCGCCACTGATCCACAGCTCTATACCAATTGTTTTTAAAATCCGGATTGCGAATTAAGTCAAAACGATTGTTAGTTCTTGCATCAGCTTTTCGATTAAATTGAAATTTGATTGATAATATGTTGTTTTCTTCTCCATAAACCCAAGTTTCTGAGCTTATTCCTTTGTAAATATTGGTGGGCTGACCATAAACAATGTAAATAATTCCTCGATCTGTTTTCCAGCCTTCTTTGTAGGAAGTGAATTTTTCATTCGCCATTTGAACCCTTTTGTAGTATAAGCGAAGCATCTTTTCAGCTTTTTCAGCGTTTCCTCCGATTTTTAACCAAAAGTTGTCAATTTCTCTTTTAATATTAGCCGCATTCTTAAGTTGGTTGTACTCCTTTGTAGTAGTAATATAGCGAAGTGGCTCTATCATTTGATTGAACTCACTAATGTCTGGAAAGGCAGGGTAGTAATCGTAAAAGTAAAAGGGTAATAAACTATCTTCTGAATTGCATTTAAGTTGGTTGATAGTTGACCAGTTTTCTACTCTAGTTTTGTTGTCTACAAAAATGATGTTTCTCGAACTGTCATAGTCTAGTGTTTCCCTTTCCGTTGCAGGCTCAGCAAAAGGAGGAGGAGTCATTGAATAGGAGTAATCAGAAAAATACAAAGTGTATAAGCCTTCCGGTAAAAGCGGACTTTTTTCTATGATGATCGACTCACTTAAGTTAACTTGCTTATCGATAATCACCTCCTCTTCATTTCTAATTAAATAGAACTGTTCGTTGCCATTTATTCTTTTATCTAACCATAAGTAATAAACTACATTCAAGTCTCTATATTGATCTCTAAAGCGAAGTTCCATTGGATAAATAGAACCACTTGCCAGCTTAAAACTGAAGTGAGATTGAAGTATATTCTGATTAGAGTTTTCACCAAAACTGTGGAATGCCATAGTGGTGCTGTCAAGTATGGTTTTTTGATCTTCAGGATGGTATACTCTATATTTACAAAGAATTCGTGCTGTTAAAGTGGAATCATTGCTCAACTTTCCAAATAAAACATCATCACTTTTTAATTTAAAAAATAAAGTTGAGCTGTCATTTTGGTGATGAAAAACTTTAAAGGACGGTTTAATCGCTTTTTGATCTTCATCGTATAAGTAGGTGTAGTCGTATCGGCTGCTCTTGGAAACAGTGCAAGCGAATAGGAATATTGATGATATAAAAATTAAAATATTAGCTTTCATCTTCCTCCTGTTCGATTAAGTGAGTTGGTATACTTTTACTGCTTTCTGCACCTAGTTCACGTAGATGTTCTAATCTTCCGATAATGTTTCCTCTTCCGTTTTTCAACTTATTAAGCGCATCATCATAAGCGTTTTGAGCAGAGTTTAAACCTCGATCAATTTTAGCCATATCGTCTACAAAGCCAACAAATTTATCGTATAATCTACCGGCTCTCTGAGCAATTTCAATAGCATTTCTCGTTTGTTTTTCCTGTTGCCAGATGGAAGCAATGGTTCGCAAGGTAGCTAAAAGCGTAGAAGGGCTAACAATAACCACTTTCTTTTCCCAGGCGTAAGCATACAGATCGTTGTCACTTTGCATCGCCAAACTAAAAGCAGGCTCTATGGGCATAAACAATAAAACAAAGTCAGGACTGTTTATTTTGGATAGGTTCTGATAATTTTTTTCACTTAGGCCCTTAACGTGCTGTTTTACGCTGCTTATGTGTTCTTTTAGATGGTTTTGTCGTTTTACATCATCCGTTTCATTCACAAATCGCTCGTAAGCAACTAAAGAAACTTTGGAGTCGATAATTAAGTGCTTTTCTTCGGGTAAGTGTATGACTACATCCGGCTGTAAGCGTTTGTTGTCCTCAGTAGTAGCACTGTATTGTAATTCATATTCTGAGCCTTTTGTCAAGCCGGAACGTTCTAAAATTCTACTTAAGATTACCTCGCCCCAATTCCCTTGTTTTTTAGTGTCTGCCTTTAATGCTTTTGTCAAGTTTTGTGCCTGCTCATTAAGCTCTCCATTCAGTTCAGTTAACTGCTTAATTTGCTCTTTAAGCGAGATTTGTTCATCACGATTGAGCTGATATTTCTCTTCTACTTTTTTTTCAAATGATTGAATTTTCTCCTGAAGCGGATTTAGTATTTGAGCAAGTTCTTTTTGGTGGCTTTCAGAGAAATCACTGCTGTTTTGTCTCAATATCTTATGAGCAATCAGTTCAAAATCCTGTGTAAACTTATCTTGCAATTTCTGCATTTCATTAAGCTGATTTTCCAGCTTTTCTTCTAAATTACTTTTGTGAACTCTTAAAGCACTTAGCTCATTACTTAAATCATTTTTGGTTTTTTCTAGTGCTTGAAAATCAATTTTTAGCTGATTATAATACTTTTGAATTTCATCAGCTCTGCTCGAAGCTGTTCTTTGTTCAATAAGTAAAGCAGTATTTTCTTCATGAAGAGTGTTAAGTTGAGTTTGGAGCTCTTTACTTTTATCTAATTTTTTTATGAGAACATAAGCAAGCCCAAAGCCAATAATGAGTCCAATCAATAAAAAAAGTAAAGCGTTAAAATCCATAAATTAGTGCGATTCAATTCCGCTAAATTAAGCAAAGGATGAGCTAAATTAGAAGAGACTGATAAAACCAAAGTGAATTTTACCGGCTCTTAAGTCAAATGGGTTGTTAAATTGTTTGCCAATGGCATAGTTAAAAGAAAAAATTCCGGCTCCGGTTTCAAAGTTTAAACCGGCACCTATGCCAATTGGAGTGTCACTTATGTAATCGTTAACACTGTTGTTTTCATAGTAGGCTCCATCTGAAAATACTGCAAAAAAGGAATTCCTGTCAAGTAAAAAGCGGTATTCAAAAGTAAAAATGGAGTAGGTAGAAGCAAAAATTGATTCTTCATCAAAGCCTCTAAGCGTTTTTAAGCCTCCAATTCGAAGTAGCTCATTTTCATAAATTGTCTCTGCATGAATACTTGCTGAGCGGTTTGCCAACAATATGGTTGAACGATTGCCAATTTGTATGAAATACCTCAAAAATAATGAGCCCTCAAACTGGTTGGTTTGAAGTGGTATGTTGTCGTAAATTCCGGGATTTTCCTCCTCCAACGCAGCCATTTTTCGAAAACTTTTTCTACCGGCTGCAAAGCTTGTATTGAGGCCAATTCCCTTCATAGGGTTAAATCGATAGTCAAAGCGCTCAAGTCGATAGGCAAGCCCAAACATATTTACGTTTATGTCTCCAAAAGGAGGAAGGTTGTTGCTTTCAGAATTAATGTATTGACTTCTTGAAAGCAGAGATGATCTTTTGCTCTCAATGAATAGACTCAAAAACTCACCTCTTCTAAAGTTGTAGCTAATTCCTATTCTGCTGATTAAGTCTAAGAATGTAGTATCTCTTTTATAGAGCTTAAAGTTTAGGTCTAAGCCAAAATCGGTATTCAAAAAATAGGGATAATTGAACAAGACATTTAAATCTTGACTATTGCCCTTTAGTTTTCGCCATTGTAATCCTATGTTTTCTCCGCGGTTAAAAGAGTTGATGAGGTTGAGGTCTACATCGCCTGTAAGCTCAATTTTTCCATCTTCTTCGTTGGTTAGCAGTCCTATGATTCCATCAAACCTGCTTGCTTGTCTTTTTTCTAGATCTAAAACAATCTTAACACCCTCTTCAAAGAAGAGAACTTTATGTTTGCGTTTTTCTCTTAAAAAGGGGATTTCTTCAATGCGATTTGAAATTTTTTTGACAACTGATTCATTGTAAGGCTCGCCTAGCTTAATGTCGAGTTGCTTGATGATATACTTTTTAGAAACTTCAACATTCCCGTCAATTTCTAGGCTATCCAATCGATAAAATTGGTTTTTTTGAATCTTTAATGAGGCTTCAATATTTTGGTTAGTGTCAATTGATACACTATCGAGTGCCACACTTACAAAAGGGTAGCCATTGTTTTCGTAATATTGAACAGTTCTTTCAAAAAGAGCAGTTAAGTCTTCGCTATTAAAAGGTTTGTTCCAAAATAGGTGGTTTTTATAATCTACCTTACTTATTAGTTCAGTAGGCAAGTTCCCTTTGTTTAAGTTAAGCCATTTAAAGGTTGTACCTTGATAAAAATATAGACTATAACTTTCTTCACTCTGCACAAGAGAGTCTAATCTTGCAGACAAGTAGGAGGCAGCATATAACTGCTTAAGAATTTTATTCGATTCTTTTTTAGCTTTAATACTGTCGATAACAAAAGTGTTGTATTCAGTTTTTAGGTCGGTTATTCCATAAACTTCTAATTCTTTCTTTTGGCCAAAACTTAGAGTCGAGGCCAACAAAAAAATAAAAAATAGGGTATAACAGTAAGTTGACATAGGGTTATAACACTCAAAAATAAATGTTAGTATATGAACAAGACCAAAATTTGAAAGTAGTCAAAAATGAGTATTTTTTAATGAAAAAATCTTTTTGAACATTTGTAAAACTTTTTCGTACTACTTTTACAAAGTTGAAGAACTTTATTAGAAAGTAATTGACAATTATTTATTTTTGTAGAATCTGAACAGAAAAAAAAGAACAATGAAAAAATTATCACTTGGTTTATTAATCGTTTTTGCTGCGGCATTAACCTTGTCCTCTTGTAAGTCTCATCAAAGATGTGCTGCCTATAGTCAAGCAGACGTTGAAAATACTCAAAAACCTTCCTAAGTGAACTGGAGAACGTTAGATTCTTCCGATGTTTTAGAAAGTGCATTGAATGATGCACAATCAAAAGTCGTCGTCTTTTTTAAACATTCCACCTCTTGTCCTGTTAGTGCAGCAGCCAAGCGCAGATTAGAAATGGAGTGGGAGAAATACAATGCTGACCAAGAGGTGTACTACTTAGATTTGTTAGCCAATCGCTCTTTGAGTAATCAAATTGCCGAAAAGTCAGGCGTGACTCATCAATCCCCGCAATTAATAGTTTTAAAAAATGGAGAAGTAGTTTATCATTCTTCTCATTTGTCGATTAGCGCAGAAAAAGCTGCTAAATATATTCAAAACTAACTTGCTGTTTTAGCTCAGGGTGCAGGCTTAGTGCTACCGGACAGTTTAAACCTTCTTTTTCTAAGTACTCCCGATCTTTTAATGAGAGTGTTTTGTTCATTTTAATAGTTAGTTTTAATTCACCTACTTTTCTAGGAGAAGATTGCATTACTTTTTCAATCTCAAAGTCTACAGCCCCTAAATTAATTTTTTTAGTATTGGCTCGAATAGCAATTATGGTGACCATGCATGATCCAAGAGCTGCTGCCAAAAGATCGGTAGGTGAGAACATTTCTCCCTTTCCATGATTGTCTTTTGGTGCATCTGTATTAATGATGCTGCCTGACTCAATATGTTCAACCTTACACCTTAAGTTTTCCAGATAAGTGCCTTTGTATTTGTTCATAGTAGAAATTGATTATTTTTGTAAGTAATGTTTTCTAAATTAAACAGTGAACAAAAGTAAATTTTTGCCCTTTATATTAAGGAAGGAATGTATAAAAAAATATATCCATTAATTATAGTATGTTTTTTCTTGAGCATAAAAAATTATGCTCAAGAAACCATCTTTGAAGAAAAGACAACTACTTTTTCATCAGAGAAATCGGGAGGAATTGGGATGCATACCAATGGTTTTCACGCTGCTTATCGTTGGGGTAAATATACTTCCGGCTATACAAAGCAAATTTATGAAGTCGAAATTGCCAATATTCGTCATCCAAGAGAAATAAAAAGTGTTAGTCCTTTTGATGATGATATGCGTGGGTATGTATATGGAAAAAAAAATGCTCTCTATACAATTAGACCTAGCATTGGATATCATAATGTTTTTGTTCCTAAACAGTCGATAAGCGGAGTTTCTATTACTTATGTTACTCATATAGGAATGTCATTAGGGTTGGCAAAGCCCATATATCTGAATGTTGAAAAAGTTGATGAAAGAAACAATACAATCATAGTTAGAGAAAGGTATGATCCCGACGAGCACCAGCAAGGAGAAATATATGGTAAAGCCTCTTTTATTAATGGGATAGATGAAATAAGGCTATATCCGGGTGCTTTTTTTAAAGCAGGTTTGCACTTTGATTATGGGAACGATAGAGAAACTTTGAGAGCTATTGAACTTGGACTTAAAACCGATTTGTTTCTTGAAAAAATACCTATAATGGCCTTTGCCGGAAACCGTCAATTATATTTAAATGTTTATTTAACAATTTTATTTGGAGCCAGAGAAGAATAATTTCTATGCCAGGCAACAATTCTCCTCCAATGTTTGTCTAATGAATAATGTTTAACAAAATTTCAATAAAAGTTTGGTCATATAAATTTATTCGTAAATTGTGGCTTCTTACTGTAGTTTAATTTAAAATGTTAGTTATATGAAAATCAAAAGATTTACGCTTTTGACACTCCCTGTTTTAGCGCTTGCTATCGGATACATTTCACTAAGTAGTTCGAAAGAAGCTAAATATTTTCCAAGACAGTTTGGAGAAGATTATTCTAATTCAGCAAAGGGCTATTTAGAATATATTCAAAGTATTAAGGCAGATCCAGTAACAGGAGAGGTTGATCCTCAGTATGTTTTTGCTGCAGAAAAACAAGTTTCAAGAATGCCCAAGGCAAAAGCTTCTTTAGGGCTTGTTTGGCAGTTCCAAGGGCCGGATAATGTTGGTGGAAGAACGAGGGCTCTTTTAGTAGACAAAAATAACCCGAATCATATTTATGCAGGAGGCGTTGCCGGCGGTTTATTCAAGTCTATTGATAAAGCAAGGGAGTGGAAACCTTACGATGATGATTTTAAAGTAAATTTAATTTCTTCAATTACTCAGGGTGTTGATGGAAGTATTTATGTAGGTACCGGTGGACACTTTGAAAATTATAACAACACAAAAGATAGAGGTTACTTTTTTATCGGTTCAGGAGTTCATAAGTTAACAGGCGATGGAAACTTTGAAACCATCGTTGCTCCAACATATAGGGGAGATGCTTTTATTGATTATACTACCATTGGAGAAGTTGCGGCTTCTAAAGTTGATAATGATATTTTATGGGTAGCCATGAATAATGGCTTGCGCAAAATAGATATGTCTGACTCATCTATCACTGATCCGATTGGTTTAAGTCAAAGATGTGATGATATTAAGATAGGAGATAATGATAGTGTTATTGTAGTTACTTATGGTAGAAGGTTTGGGTCGAATACAGGTAAAATCTTTGTTTCTCATGATGGTGGAAATACTTTTACAGAAACCACACCTTCCAATAGTAATATCAGAAGGGTTGAGATAGCTATTGCACCTTCAGATAATAATATTATATATGCTGCCGCAGCGGGCCCTAATAACTGTTTAGACAATATATATCGTTCTAGAGATGCAGGTCTAACTTGGGAAGTGATTGGTCCTGGAGGAGCAGCAGGTTTTGATATGTATGCTCAGCCAAGTGGGGGTAGTGGCTGTCAAGGTGACTGGGACAACACCATTCAGGTGTATCCTGATGATCCGGGCAAAATTATTGTTGGTGGTATTACATTATATAAATGGGTGCAAAGTACTACAGACCCAGAACCTGCAAATGGACTTTGGTCACAAATTGATGTTATTTCAATGTTTAATGAAAACTTGTCACCTCAATATGTTCATGCAGACAAACATGCCATTGAGTTTGATCCAACAAATTCTGATATAGCATATATCGCTTCAGATGGGGGGATTGGCAAATCAGTTAATATGAATGACGAGTTGCCTAGCTTTACTACAAATAACTATAAATACGGGGTAACTCAATTTTATGGTATGGATGTAAATGGTCAAGGTGTTATTTTAGCCGGAGCTCAAGACAACGGGTCTCAGTTAATGGGCATAAAATTCAATAATAATTTGGGGTCTATTTTAGCTACCGGAGGTGATGGATTTGATGCAGCGCTATCAAATATTGATACATCTGTTGGGGTTTCAACATCTCAGTTTAACTCACTAACAAGAGTTCAGGGAATTGGGACAACATCAGGAAATACAAATTTGTCAGGCGCTAATATTACAAATACCAACTTGTATATGTCAGCAGCTTGTGGTACACCTACAGGGTGTTCGCCTGTGTTTTATAGTACTATTGAGCTTTGGGAGTCATTTAATCACTTAGCTTCGACTGATTATGTTACTATTGATTCCGTTGCAGAAGTATTGCCGCCAATTCCATGGGGAGATTCGGTAGAGTTTGAAAGCAATAATAATGCTAGAATATTACAAAAAAGAAAGGTGGATGCTTCTTGGTACTGGCCGGATGTAGTACGTTATTGGGATAGTATAGTAAATGTTGATACAATTACTCCGGCTTATCAAGTTGGAAACCCATTTGACACCATTTCAGAGTTTACTAATTTAGATACATTCTTGTTAAGCGAAGTAAGTAGTCCGCTCATTGTCAATTTAGATACATTAACAGTAGATACAATAAATAAGACAATTCAAATAAAGAGAAGAGCGAATGTACCATCGGTTATTAATCGCTCTTATACGTTAGGGACACTTGACGATTATAGAAACTTCTTACTTAGTGTTAATTCATTAGTTGACTATACTGTTGATACATTAAATTCAGGTGCTCATTATTTAGCGTTAGAGAATAAAAACATTCAATTTAGATACATTGATACTATTAGAACAGGGATTTATCCCTTTGATACAGTCTCTGCCGGTTCCGGTAGGTTTGATACTTTGCTTTTGAATGGAACAAATAATCAACTTATTGTCAATTTCGACACCTTTACTGTGGATGCTAATAGTCAGATAATCTACTTAAATAGAAGAGCTGATTCGGGCTCAACTATTAGTACAAACTATACTTTTGGAACAGAGTATGATTATACCAATTTGTTAATTGGTGATGATTATGATGTAAGGTATGAAGTAGATACATTTACTTTCGGGAGTGAAACCGGAACTGCTTATTTAATAGTGGAAGAGATGAATGTTCGTTTCAGATATTCTTTTAAAGTACAAGATCGTGTTCAAACTATGTTAGCATCGGCTAACTGGTGGTCTGGTGCTCAATCTGACAGAACTGACAGAAATATAATGATGACTAGAGATCTGTTAAAAGGAAATACTGATATTGTTTGGAATTATATAGCAGGTGAGTTGTCAACGCCTCATGCAATTACATCTGACGTTTTAGATATCAAGTTTACTCCAGACGGTAATCACATGTTTGTAGGAACAAGAGACGGTGGTTTATATAGAGTCTCAAGTTTAAATGATAGTGTTCCAACCGGTTTAAAACAATCTTCGGGAGTGAATTTGAATAAAGTGGTAACGCAAAAGCTAGCAGGAAAGTGTCATAGAATTGGTCATTTCCCTAATCGAGCAGTAACTAGTATAGCGATTGATCCAAATAACTCGGATAATGTTATTGTTGCTTTGGGTAATTATAACAATCAAGCAAAAGTTGCAAGATTCTACAATGCAACTACTATAACTGACCCTATAGGGAACTATGACTTCATTCAGGGTAACGGTAGCTCAGCTTTACCACTTGCACCGGCATACGCTGTAATGATTGACTACAGAGATCCAAACAAAGTATTGATTGGGAATGACTTTGGTGTTTTTGCTACAGATAACGCCTTTGATCCTAATCCAACAGCTGTTCAGTGGACAGAGGAAAATACAGGCTTAGGTCAAGTGCCGGTATTTGAAATCAAGCAAATTCAGGAATACTACCCAAGAGTTAAAAACTCAGGTGCTATATATATTGCTACTCATGGTAGAGGTGTGTATAGAGCTGATCAATTAGTAGGGTTAAATAACAGAGGGTTTAATGAAGTTGTAGAAAGTAAAACTTTCGAAAACTCCATGAAAATGTTCCCTAATCCTGTTCAGGATATTGCAAGTATTGAGTTTAAAATTGAAGATGTAAATTCTCCGGTTTTAATCGATATCTACAATATTAGAGGTCAAAAAGTAAAAGAAGAAAAGTTAAGTCGATTGAATTATGGAAAGAATACAAGAAGACTAAACTTCTCAGATCTTGATCGAGGAACGTATATAATACGTGCGGTTCATCAGAACCAGGTGTTTAGTACTAAGTTTATTAAACAATAAATATATTTTAAATTGAAAAGGACTGTTGAAAAACAGTCCTTTTTTTTTATAAA
This sequence comes from Flavobacteriales bacterium UBA5081, assembly GCA_002415785.1. GTDB lineage: Bacteria > Bacteroidota > Bacteroidia > Flavobacteriales_E > Vicingaceae > UBA5081. The sequence goes on along the minus strand of DIAJ01000005.1, from coordinate 29,218 downwards.
AACTCATCAAACAATTTTCTGAATATTTTATTGTAATGTAATTTCGCACTTCAAAACTGCCTACCTATGCCTAAAAATCCAAACATTAAACATACCCTAATTATTGGAAGCGGACCAATTGTAATTGGTCAAGCCTGTGAATTTGACTACTCCGGCTCTCAAGCAGCTCGTTCATTAAGAGAGGAGGGAATTAAAGTAACTTTAATTAACTCCAATCCGGCGACGATTATGACAGATCCTGTAATGGCCGATAACATTTATTTAGAGCCATTGGAGCCTGAGTCAATTGAGAAAATTTTAACAGAGCACCCGGATATTGATGCAGTACTTCCAACGATGGGTGGACAAACAGCGCTTAATTTAGCTATTAAGTGTGATGAGATTGGAATTTGGGAGAAGTACAATGTGAAAATGATTGGGGTGGATATTGCTGCGATTAATATCACAGAAGACAGAGAAGAGTTTAGAGAGTTGATGGTTAAAATTGGAGTGGGAGTAGCTCCATCAAAAATTGCCAATTCATTTTTAGAAGGTAAAAACTTTGCACAAGAAATTGGTTTCCCACTTGTAATTCGACCTTCATACACATTAGGTGGTTCCGGGGCTTCTTTTGTTCATACAGCTGAAGAGTTTGATAAAAAGCTCACCCGTGGGCTTCATGCATCGCCTATTCATGAGGTAATGATTGATAAGGCTGTACTAGGTTGGAAAGAATATGAATTAGAATTGCTTCGTGATTCCAATGATAATGTAATTATTATTTGCTCCATTGAAAATATGGACCCAATGGGGATTCATACCGGAGATTCAATAACAGTTGCCCCGGCGATGACACTTTCTGATACTACTTATCAGAAAATGCGAGATATGGCCATTAAAATGATGCGCTCAATTGGTGACTTTGCCGGAGGTTGTAATGTTCAGTTTGCAGTGAGCAATGATGAGAAAGAAGAAATAATTGCGATTGAAATTAATCCAAGAGTTTCTAGATCTTCTGCTTTAGCTTCAAAAGCTACCGGATACCCGATTGCTAAAATCGCCGCTAAATTGGCAATTGGGTATCATTTAGACGAGTTAAGCAATCAAATTACTGGAAATACTTCAGCCTACTTTGAACCTACCCTTGATTATGTAATTGTAAAAATCCCTCGCTGGAACTTTGATAAATTCGATAGCCCTGAAAAGGAGTTAGGCTTGCAAATGAAGTCAGTAGGTGAGGTTATGGGAATTGGTCGATCTTTTCAAGAAGCCTTACAGAAAGCTTGTCAGTCGCTCGAAATTAAGAGAAACGGTTTAGGTGCTGATGGCAAAGAATTGACAGACCAAGACGCTATTTTAGAGAGTTTAGCTAACCCATCTTGGAACAGATTGTTCCATTTATATGATGCGATTAAGTTGGGAATACCACTTTCTACAATATATAAAGCTACTCTAATCGATAAATGGTTTTTACGTCAGATTGAAGAGTTGATTAGTTTGGAAAATGAAATTGAGAGGTTTAACCTTAAAACGCTACCCAAAGATATTTTATTAGAGGCAAAGCAGAAGGGATACGCCGATCGACAGATTGCTCATTTGTTAAATTGCTTAGAAAGTGAAGTATATGATAAAAGAAATGAGCTTGGAATTAATAGAGTATATAAATTAGTGGATACTTGCGCAGCAGAATTTGAAGCACAAACGCCCTATTATTATAGCACTTTTGAAGAAGAAAATGAGTCTGAGGTAAGTGATAAAAAGAAAATTATTGTATTAGGTTCAGGACCTAATAGAATTGGTCAAGGCATTGAATTTGATTATTGCTGTGTTCATGGAATTTTAGCGGCTAAAGAGTGCGGTTATGAAACGATCATGATTAACTGTAATCCTGAAACTGTTTCTACTGACTTTGATACAGCAGATAAGCTTTATTTTGAACCGGTGTTTTGGGAGCATATTTACGACATCATTCAGCATGAAAAGCCGGAAGGTGTAATTGTTCAGTTAGGCGGACAAACTGCTTTAAAATTAGCTGAAAAGCTTGATCGATATGGTATAAATATTATTGGAACAAGTTATAAAGCACTTGACTTAGCAGAAGACAGAGGTAGTTTCTCTGATTTGCTAAAAGCCAATGACATTCCTTACCCTAAGTACGGCTCAATTGAAACAGCAGACGAGGCTATTGAGTTGAGCCGAGAAATTGGCTTTCCACTATTGGTTCGTCCGTCTTATGTATTAGGAGGACAAAGCATGAAAATTGTAATCAACGAAACAGAGCTGGAACAACATGTTGTAAACATTCTAAGAGATTTGCCCGGAAATAAGATTCTTTTAGATCACTTTTTATCTGGTGCAATTGAAGCAGAGGCTGATGCCATTTGCGATGGAGAAGATGTTTATATAATTGGAATTATGGAGCATATAGAGCCGGCGGGAATTCACTCGGGTGACTCTTATGCGGTACTTCCTGCTTTTGATTTAAGTGAAAATGTTTTGAATCAAATTAAAGAGTATACCAAAAAGATTGCCGTTGCATTAGAGACAAAAGGTTTAATTAATATACAATTTGCTGTTAAAGAGGAAAAAGTTTATATTATTGAGGCAAATCCAAGAGCTTCTAGAACAGTGCCTTTTATTGCTAAAGCATACAGAGAACCTTATGTAAATTACGCAACAAAAGTAATGTTGGGGGATAAAAAGGTGAAAGATTTTAACTTCCAACCTTATCAAAAAGGTTATGCGATTAAAATACCCGTATTCTCATTTGATAAATTTCCAAATGTGAATAAAGAGTTAGGACCTGAAATGAAATCAACAGGTGAAGCCATACGTTTTATTGATGATTTAAAGGATAAATTCTTTAGAGAGGTTTATTCAGAAAGAAACCTTTACTTGAGTAAGTAAAATGATTTTTGAAGCCGGTTTAATATCATTGCTTCGCACACTTTTAATATTAGTCGGAGTGTATTTTGCATTCCGATTAATATTTAGAGTGTTAATTCCCTATTTGCTAAAGCGCTTTATCAATAAGCAACAAAAGAAATACTATCAGCAATATGATAGAAATGCTTCTTTTAATGAAGATCAAAAAAGTGGAGAAGTCCACATAAAAGGTCAAAAGAAAAAGTCGTCAACAACAGAAAAGCTAGGCGACTATGTCGACTACGAAGAGGTATCAGAAGACGACAAGTAAATTTTCTCCTACTTTCAGGCAATATTTTTTGGAATGCATGGTCTGTTTTAAGTACTTTTCAGCATTATTTTTTACTTTAATATTCATTATTGAAAAACACTTCAGATGAAATCTATTGATTCTAAAAAGTTTCTTCCGCATATAGTAGCGCTAGTACTATTTACAGCTATTGCATCAGTTTACTTTTATCCGACTTTTTTAGGTTATCGCCTAAAACAAGGTGATATTAAGCAGCATAAAGGGATGGCTCATGAAGTAAGAAGTCATAGAGCTGATTTTAACGAGGAGCCTCTATGGTTGGGAAATATGTTCTCAGGAATGCCGGCCTATCAGGTTTCTGCTACACAGTTTAAGGGCAATATAATAAAGGTAATTGACAATGTGCTAAAGTTCGGTTTGCCACATCCAGTTTATTTACTGTTTTTGTACATGCTTGGCTTCTATATCTTGTTAATGTGCCTAAGGATTAACCCATGGCTTTCCATTGTTGGTGCAATAGCCTTTGCATTTTCATCTTACTTTTTGGTAATTATAGAGGCCGGACATAATAGTAAAGCATTGTCCATTGCCTATATGCCTGCTTTGTTAGGAGGAATTATTAGTATTTTAAGAGGGCGAATATGGGTTGGAGTCCTAATAACAGCCGTATTTATAGGTTTACAATTAAATGCAAACCACCTTCAAATTACTTATTATTTAATTTTTGTGGTTTTTATTTATGGCATTTATGAGTTAGTTTATCAACTAAGAGCCGGACATTCAAAAGAATTTTTCAAAAGAGCAGGAATTGCGGTAATTGCTGTTTTAATAGGTGTTTTGCCCAACATTGGGAATATTTTAACAACTTATGAATACTCTAAATTTTCGACAAGAAGTCCTTCTGAGTTAACCATTAATCCTGATGGGTCTTCGAACGAAGGTATTAAGAGTACCGGCTTAGATAAAGACTATATTACTCATTTTAGTTATGGAATTCAAGAAACGATTACCTTAATTATTCCAAAAGCAAAGGGGGGGAAATCGGGAGCGATATTGGCTGATGAGGAAGAGATTAAAAGACTAAGAAGAGAAGACCCACAATTTTTTAATTTTATGGTTAATCAATATCAAAATGAACAATTTATTGTGAATACCTATTGGGGGAATTTGCCATTTACATCAGGACCGGTATATGCCGGTGCAATAGTTTGCTTTTTAGCCATTTTAGCATTGTTTTTTATAAAAGACAGATTGATAGTTGGTTTTGGTATAGCAGCAATTTTAGCGCTTTTGCTTTCTTGGGGTAAAAATTTAATGTGGTTCACCGATTTTTTTATAGACTACATTCCACTTTATAATAAGTTTAGAACGGTGTCTATGATTTTGGTAATTGTGGAGTTGGTGCTCCCGATTTTTGCAGTTCTTTTTTTGTCTGAACTTTATCAAAATAAAGACAACATTTTAAAACAAAAGAAAAAATTTTTTACCATAAGTGGAGTTTTTGTAGGTGTATTGTTGGTTTTTTGGATAACTCCAGATACATTTTTCGACTTCTTAAGTATAGATGAGAAGCAACATATGAATGAGCAGCTGCAAAAGAACCAGCAACAATCAAATGTTATTTATGCAGGATTTGAAAGTATAAAGGATTATCGAATTGACTTATTCAGGTCTGACTTGATGAACTCACTAAAGTATATTATCCTAGCGCTTGCCGTTTTATTACTGTATTTATATGGAAAACTAAATAAAAAAGTGTTTGTCTTAGGAATAGGTGTACTTGTATTGGTCGATTTATGGTCGCTAAACAAGCAGTTCCTTAACAATGAAGAAAAACCTGGCGTATCTAAAACTGCAGCGGATAGGTTTTTGGCTTATCAGCCTCAAGATCAAAAACTAGCTCCTTATGCAGCAAGTCCTGTAGATAAAACTATTCTTCAAAATGAGTTGAGTCAGAATGCAGAACTTGCTCAACAAATTGAACAGAAAATTGCAGAAGTTAGAGCAGAAAAAGGAAGACTAAATCAAAGAGATATAGAAAAAATTCAGTTTTTGCAATTAATGCGAAATACGCATTATAGGGTTTTAAACTCTACAGCAAAAATGGATGAAGACGCTAAAACAGCTTATTTTCATAAAACTCTGGGAGGATATCATGCTGCCAAAATGAAGAAATACCAAGAGCTTATTGACTTTGAGTTGGGAAGAGAGCATTTTCAATTGCGACAAGCATTCTTGCAAGGGGGTAAGGATTATGCTCAACAGTTACTACCTCAAATGAATGTAACTAATATGCTTAATGCAAAGTACATAATTGGAGCCGTTCAGGTAGGGCAAGGACAGCAGTTGGCAGTCATTCAAAACCCTCATGCACTTGGCAATGCTTGGTTAGTAGATAACGTTAAATTTGTTGCAGATGCAAATGAAGAGATAAAAGCATTCGAAAATACAGATGTTTCTAAGAGTGTTATTGTTCGAGAAAGTTATAAAGATCACCTATCATTATCTTACTCAGTTGGAAGTACTGATTACATTAGGTTAGAGTCCTATTTACCTAATGAGTTGATATATACTTACCAATCTGCAAGTAATGCTTTTGCTGTTTTCTCAGAAATATTTTACGACAGAGGTTGGACAGCTTATATTAATGGAGAAGAAGTGCCTCATTACAGAGTTAATTATACTTTAAGAGGTATGGAGTTGCCAGCAGGTAAAGGGGAAGTGAAGTTTATTTTTGCCCCAGACTCATACAAGTTTGGGGTAGTGGCAACTTGGGTGAGTTCAATAATCATTCTCTTGTTAATTGGGTTTGTGGGCTATACAAAGTACAAGGAATTAGAAAAATAAACTGCCTTACGTATTTGAAGTGATACTTGACAGTATATTAGCGAATTGAAGTGCTTCTCCTTTTCTGGAGAAGACTTCAATATTGTTGGTATTACAACTTAGCCTTCCGCTTTCTTTAAACTCTAAATAAGAAGTTAAAAGTATTTTTTTCATACGCTCCTTATCTGTAAAGTCAACCACATCTCCTGCATTACACTCATTAATAATTTTGGCAACATCAGAATCCGGAGCCCCAATACATAATATTGGACGTTTTGCAGCCAGATATTCATAAAACTTACCAGGTAGAATGCCTTTTGCTATGGGTGTATTATTTATAAGTAGAAGTAATAACTGCGACTTTCTAATTCGTTTAATTACTTTTTTATGAGACATGTGTTCTTGAATTGAGATGATTTCTTTTAGCGCTAAGCTTTCAATAGAGCTCATTAATTCAGGTGTTACAGAACCAATTAGTTGAATTTTTATGTCTCTTTTAAACTCCTTGTTTTCATTTGTGATTTCTGAAATTGCCTCCCATAAAACTTCCGCATTACGGTCTTTGTTTAATGAGCCAATATGGCAGATCGTAAACTTTTCGTCTAATTTTGGAGTCTCTCCTTCAAAATCTATAGGATCGAATCCATTATATATAACATCAAAGTCAGCATTAAATCGCTTTTTAAATTCATTAGCAATATAGGGACTAACAGTAACTAAGTGGTCAGCGTTTTTTAGTACACTTTTTTCTAAATTAATATGTCTTTCTAAAGAACGTTTACTTAGGTTTAAATCATCAAAAAAATCGATAAAAGTCCAAGGGTCTCTGAAGTCAGCGACCCAAGGAATGCCTAACTCTTTTTTTAATTTCAGTCCAATGATATGCATAGAGTGTGGTGGACCGGTAGTAATAATAGCGTCAATCTTCTCCTTTTTAATCACTTCTTTAAGAAACTTAACTGAAGGTCTTATCCATAGGAAACGAGGATCCGGAATAAATATATTTGATCTAATCCAAAGCATTAACTTTTCACTGATGCTCATTTTTCCCTTTTTCTTCCCAACACCACCGGCAGAAACATTTTTCTTGAGCTTGTTTAAACCTAAAGTTTCAAGGAAATTATTAGGCTCAAGTATTGGTTTTTGAATGACCTTTATGTTTTTGGGTACCTCACTAACTGCACTTTCATCAATTACAATGTAGCCTGCATTTTTAGGAGTGTAAATAATTGGCTCCCAGTTGTTGTTTAGTGATAAATAACGACTCATTTTTAACCATCGCATTACACCACCACCGCCGGCAGGTGGCCAATAATAGCTAATTATTAAAACTTTTTTTCTGTCTTTATCATTCATTCTAACTTTTCGTTAAAGATTCTTGCGAAGGTAAAGAATAATAGATTTTAATCTTAAGAAGAAACTTTAAAAGAGCTAAGGAAATACTTAAAAAATGCAGATTGAAATGAATACTTTTGGCTTCTGCAAAAGAAAGAACTAAAAAAAATTGAATTATAATTATAGATGAAACTATCAAAAGGGAAAATACTGTTACTTTTTGACAAAATAAAGTCTCGTTTTATTGAAGAGTTATCGTCTATACCAGACTTTGCTTTATATCACTTTTCATTAAAAAGTAAAGTAAAGCAGCCTACAATAGTTTTTGCCGGAACAATGATACATGCTAGAATTCCTAGAATGGCAAGGGCGTTAAAAGACAGTGGCGCAAAATATAACTTGGTTTTGCTTTGTAAGAAGGATAAGTATGACCCTAAGCTTTCAAATGACTGCTTTGATAAAATAGAGCTTTTTAAGAATAAATGGGGTGTAAAGCGTTTAGTAAAACAGTATGATTCAAATCTAACCGTTTTTCACTCTTTTGGCCCCCCTTATGGTGCTGCTAATATAGTAGTAAGATATGCCAAAAAGGGAAAAACTATATTTGATTATCAAGATTTGTTACTTTCTAATTTTGAGCTCAATCCACCTTTTGCTTACATGAGGAAAGATATGATAAAAGAAAAGTATATTTTACAAAATGTACAAGGAATTATTAGCCATAGTTTAGAACTTCAATTAGCTAAAAAACTATATGGGAGTATAGCTGCAAAAAAGCTCTTTTTCCCAAATTATGTTGACTCTAATTTGTTTGTTAGTAAGAAAGAGCCCAAACTAGGCAGCGAAATTCATTTGGTGTATGCAGGAGGAGTATATTCTAAGCACAGAAATAAAGACTACTTTGGTGGTGGACAGCTTCACTGGTTAATTGAAAAATTAAATAAACAAAAGATTCATTTTCATATTTATCCCTCACCGGTTAACCTCAAGTCGGATTTGATTGATTATTATCAGCTCGATAAAGAGTTGCCCTATTTCCATTTTCACGATGCAGTAAAACAAGATAAACTCGCAGAAAAAATGTCGCAATATGATTTTGGTATATTACCTTTCTTTCACAGAACCAATAAAAAATCGAACTATAAAAGGAAGTATGCAACTACACTTAAATTGTACAATTATTTCGAAGCAGGAATTCCGATAATAATTGGAGAAGATGTAGATTTTCAAAACTATATGGGAAGCAGATATGGTGGAAGTATTAAAGCGAAGTGGGAAGATTTTGACGATTTGAAGAGATTAATCACTGAGTATAAATATGAAGAACTAATTGAAAATGTTGAAGAAAATAGAAAAAGGTTGAGCTTAAAGAGTAATATCCATAAGGTTTTGAATTTTTATGAGATATTAAGTTAATAGAAAATTAGTAGATTTACTTAAAAAATTATTTTATGAGTAAAGTTATTATAGCATTTCTCTTTCTAGTTTATGGAGGGATGTTGCATTCACAAACATGGACACCAAAAGACACTTTGCCTAGTGCAAGTAGGATGGCAACAATTGGTTTTTCAGTTTCTGGTAAGGGATATATTTGTAACGGCTACAGTAACTCGTCTACATTGAAAGAATTGTGGGAGTATGATCCTGTCAGTAATAGTTGGACGCAGAAGGCTAATTTTTTGGGAACTCAAAGAAGTGGGATAGGAACAACAGTTAGTGGGCGAGCATTTGTTGGTTTAGGTTACAACCCTAGTTCCTCTAGTTATTACTATGATTTCTATGAATATGTACCATCAATCAATGGGTGGATTCAAAAAGCAAACTACCCTGGAAATGGACCACGGAACAATATGATGGTTGGATGTAATGGGAAAATTTACTCAGGTGGAGGTTTGCATTCTAGTCAAGCTTATAATAGTGATTTTTGGGAGTATGATCCTATTGTAGACCAATGGACTAGGGTTACAACTTCTTGGCCACTAGGGAACCGTGCTTCTGGAGTCAAGTTTTCTTATGATAGTTTAGTTTTTTTCGGAATGGGTTATAATGGTAACCAAAATAGAAATGACTTGTGGGCCTACAATACAGTAACAAGTCTTTGGACTCAATACCCAAGTTTTCCCGGAGTTGGAAGAATTCATCCTACGGCTACAGTTATAGGTGATAAAGTTATTGTTGGAGGTGGTAAGCAAAATGGTGGAAACTTAAATGCTTTGTCAGATTATTATATTTTAGATTTAAGTACAAATACTTGGTCTCTTGCAATCAATCATCCTTCGGGATCTAAGTATACTGCTGCAACTTTTACAATAGGTTCTAAAGGCTATATATTTGGTGGGATTGATAGTGCGGGGGCATATACTAATGATTTGTGGGAGGTTGAGTTTGTTACAACGACTATTGATGAGAGTAAGGAAACTAAGGGTAATTTGTTTAAATCAATCACACAGAATGAAGATCGATTGTTTGTTGACTTAAAGAAGTCTGTCAAAAATGCAAAAGTAGAGTTGTACAGTTTAAACGGAAGTTTGTTAAGAAGTGAGATAGTGAATTCAAAAAGTTTTGTCATAGATAACCTAAACCTTGAGACATCGATCTATTTGCTTAGGGTTTTAGTTGGAGAAGTGTTTTATTCCAAAAAAGTTTTGCTTAACAATTAGTATTATTAGTTGTGTTTATTAATTACACCCTAAGATATTTCTATTAAATTTGACGCTATACAATTAAATTGAATGAGATTGAAAATAGATCAAATTTTACATTTTCTTAAAGAACATAAAATAGATTATAGTCTTACAAGAAGTACATCAAATTTTGATTTTAGACCTGCAAGCTTTTTAAATCTAATTGATAATGGAATTTACCATGTATCAAGTGGTTTTAAAGGTAGTTTAGAGGATATTAGACAAAGTATTATATTAGCTGAGGAAGAGATTGAGGAATTTAATAATAACATAATAATTAAGGTTAAAAATGCTCAACTTGTTCATTATTTAATTTCACAACTCTTTGAAGAAAAAAGAGAACGATTAGTACATAAAACAGCAATAATACACCCTGAAGCTGTAATTGGAGAAAATGTATACATCGGTCCATACACTATTATTGACAAGGCTATAATTGAAAATGATGTTATAATTGAGTCTAATGTAAGGGTTTATAGTAATGTGACAATAAAGTCAAGAACAAAAATTGATAGTAATTCTGCGATAGGGCCTGAAGGGGTTGTTTGGGTTTGGGACGAAAGTGGAAATAGAATAAAACAATCTCAGTTAGGAGGAGTTGTAATTGGAAGTGATTGTTATATTGGGACTGATGTTAGCATTGTAAGAGGATCCTTATCTGAGAATACGCTTATTGGTAAAAATTGTGTTATTGCTCATGGAACAAAAATTGGTCATGGTGCAATAGTTGGAGAAATGGTGCACATGGCAAATAATGTAAGTTTAGCTGGGAATACTAAAATAAATAGTCGAACCTATCTAGGAAGTGGAGCTGTAGTACCCTCAAATGTTACTATTCCTGCAAACTCAATAGTTGGAGCAGGCGCAGTTGTCAATAAAAACTATAAAGAAGAATTTTGCACATTTGTAGGAGTTCCTGCAAAGATATTATACAACAAAAACTATAATAAAAAAGGTAGTGGAACGCCTATACCTTACAAAAATAATTAAGCATATGGAAACAAGCCATGTATCAGAAAAAGCTAAAATTGGGAAAAATGTCAAAATAGGACACTTCTGTATAATTGAGGATGATGTTGAAATTGGAGATAATGTTACGATTGAGCATTACTGTTTACTTAAAAGTGGAGTGAAAATCGGTCACAATACCCAAGTGAAAAGTTATGTTGAGTTACGAGAAAATACTATTATTGGGGAGAGTTGCTACCTAGATTCTAAGGTGTCTAGTTCTGGTCAATGTAAAGTTGGAAACAATGTAACACTCCGTTATGAAACCATTTTAGCAAGAGGAGTTTACGTTGGAGATAATTCTTATTTGTGTCCTAGAGTAATGACGAATAACTTAGATGATGAGAAAAATTCTGTAGGTGGAGCTAAGATTGGCAAAAACTGCTTTATTGGTACTCATTCAGTTATTCAATATGGAATTGAAATTGGAGACAATGTAATTGTAGGATCAATGGCATTTGTTAATAAAAGTTGCGATAGTAATCTGACTTTGATTGGTATACCTGCAAAACCTTTACAGCAAAAAAAATAATCGAATGAATAGAATTTTTATCACCGGGGGTGCCGGTTATGTAGGAGCTGTTTTAATTCCCAAACTTTTAGACAAGGGGTATGAAGTAACAGTTTTAGATTTAATGATATATGGCGAAGATGTATTGCCGAAGCACGAAAACCTAAATGCGGTTAAAGGAGATATTAGAGATATTGAATTGCTCGAGAAGTTGATTCCCGGACATGATGCGGTCATTCATCTAGCATGTATTTCAAACGATCCTAGTTTTGAGCTTAATCCTGATTTAGGTAAGTCAATTAACTTAGACCCCTTTGAGCCAATGGTTCAAATCTCTAAACAAGCAGGTGTTAAGCGATTTATTTATGCTTCATCTTCTTCAGTTTATGGCATAAAAGATGAACCTAACGTTACTGAAGATATGGAGTTGGAGCCATTAACAGATTACTCAAAGTTTAAGGCTGAATGTGAGAAAATTTTGAAAAAATACGAATCTGGTGACTTTACAGCGATGACAGTAAGACCGGCAACAGTTTGCGGTTATTCTCCAAGGTTGCGACTTGACTTGACAGTTAATATTTTAACAAACTTTGCGGTAAATAAAGGATTTATTAAAGTTTTTGGAGGAGAGCAAAAGCGTCCTAATATACACATTCAGGATATGACTGATTTGTACTGCTTACTTTTAGAGTTACCATCGGAGAAAATTCAAGGAAAGGTGTTCAATGCAGGTTATGAGAATTTTAAAGTAAAAGAGATTGCTCAAATGGTAAAAAATGTTGTTGGGGAAGTCGATATTATAACAGAGCCAACAGATGACAACAGATCTTACCATATTTCATCTGACTTAATTAAAAAGGAAATTGGTTTTGAACCCAAACACAGTATTGAAGATGCTGTAAGGGACTTAAAAAATGCTTTTGAAAACGGCTTAATTAAGAACTCTTTTGAAAACGAAAAATATTTTAATGTGAAACTAATGCAAAACATTAATTTAAAGTAATGAGAGTTCCTTATATTAATTTGGGCTTGCAGTATCAAGGGGATAAAGCAGAAATTATTCAGAAAGTTGCTGATTTGATTGATAGCGGGATGTTTATTCTTGGATCAGAAGTAAAGCAATTTGAAGAAACATTTGCTCAAATTTGCCAAACAAAATATGCTGTAGGTGTTGCAAATGGGACTGATGCCTTGGTACTTGCACTAAAGTCAATGGGAATAGGTGAAGGGGATGAAGTAATTACTGCCCCAAACTCCTATTTGGCATCGGCATCTTCTATTGCACTTTGTGGAGCAACTCCAGTTTTTGCTGATGTGAGAGATGATTTTAATATAAATCCCGCTGAAGTTGAAAAAAAAATAACTTCAAATACAAAAGCTATTATTGCAGTTCATTTAACTGGACGACCTGCTTCAATGGATAAGATAAATGAAATTGCATATAAGTATAATCTAGTAGTTATTGAGGATGCCGCTCAAGCAATTGGTGCTGAGTATAAAGGAAAAAAGGTTGGCGGTTTAGGAAATTTAGGTTGTTTTAGCCTCCATCCATTAAAAAACTTAGCCGCTGCAGGTGATGCAGGTATGATAACAACTGATGATGAGAGTTTATACGAGTGGCTGTTAAAAGCAAGAACTCACGGAATGAAAAGTAGAGATGAGTGCGAGTTTTGGAGCTTAAACTCTCGCTTAGATGCCTTGCAGGCAGCTATATTAAATGTTAAAGTCAAAAGGTTAGATGAGTGGACAAACAGAAGAAGGGAAATTGCATTTAAATATATTTCTGCCTTGTCAGATTATGTGAAAGTGCCGACAGACAACTCTGATATAAAATCAGTTTATCATACTTTTATAATTCAAACAGAGGATAGAGATGAGTTACAAGCATATTTAGCTAAAAGGGGAATAGATACTAAAGTGCATTACCCTATAGCTATTCATCAGCAAGAAGCTGCAAAAAATATTCCTTCTTCCTCAGAAGCTTACCCTGAAACAGAGAGGCAAATAAATCAAATTTTAAGTTTACCAGTTTATCCGGAACTAAGTGATGATCAGGTAAATTATGTAATTGAAAAGGTTACTGAATTTTTCAAAAAGTAAATACAAGAATGAAAGTATTAGTTACAGGAGGTTGTGGTTTTATTGGGAGCCATATGGTAGATCGATTATTAAATGAAGGACATCAGGTGGTGGTGCTCGATAATTGTTCAACGGGCAGAATAGAAAATTTAGAACATCATAAAGGCAATCAAAAGCTCGATGTTCATATTTGCGATATTTCGGAATACGATTCAATTGAAAAATACTTTGAAGGTGTGGATAAGGTTTTTCACATTGCTGCTTTAGCTGATATTGTTCCTTCTATTCAAGACCCATTAAAATATCATCGATCGAATGTTGATGGGACGGCAAATGTTTTAGAAGCTTCTCGTAAGCATAACATTAAACGCTTTATTTATGCGGCCTCATCTTCATGTTATGGTATCCCGGATACTTATCCTACACCTGAAGATACACCGATTAATCCACAATATCCTTATGCATTAACGAAGTACCTTGGAGAAGAATACGTTTTACATTGGCATAAAATTTACAATTTGCCGATAACTTCCATGCGATTCTTCAATGTTTACGGTCCGCGTTCGAGAACCAGTGGAACCTATGGAGCTGTTTTTGGAGTTTTTCTTGCGCAAAAATTGGCCGGAAAGCCTTACACCATTGTAGGAGACGGAAACCAAACGCGCGATTTTACTTACGTTACAGATGTTGTAGATGCTTGCGTAACGGCTTCGGAATCTAATCAGGCAATTGGCGAAGTTTTTAATGTAGGAAGTAACGACCACTATTCAATTAACCGTCTGGTCGAATTGTTGGGTGGCGAGAAAACATACATTCCTAAAAGACCCGGTGAGCCGGATTGCACTTTTGCCGATACTTCTAAAATCAGAAAAATGGTTGGTTGGGAGCCTAAAGTTTCCATTGAAGAAGGTGTTCAAAATATGTTGGATAACATTGACTATTGGCGAGAGGCTCCGGTTTGGGACAGTAAGTCGATTGAAGAAGCAACAAAAGATTGGTTCAAGTACCTAAAGTAAGCTTTTATTTATCGATAAATAAAAAGATACAGTTAATCAAAAGAGAAGATTTTGCAACAAAAAATAGTAAAATTAACAGAGATTGAAGAACGGCTTAGTGAGCTAAAAAAAGCAGGCAAGCGTATTGTTCATTGTCATGGGTGTTTTGATTTAATCCACCACGGTCACATAAAACATTTTGAAGCAGCTAAAAAGTTTGGTGATGTACTTGTGGTAACTGTTACAGAGGATAAGTATGTAAATAAAGGTCCGGATCGTCCTTTTTTTAATCAGCACATACGAGCTGAAAATTTATCTGCTTTAGAAGTAGTTGATTTTGTCGCTGTCAATTTCGCATCTACAGCAATCCCTGCAATCGAAAAAATTTGTCCGGATTTTTATGTCAAAGGACAAGATTATAAAGTCAGCGAACAAGATGTAACCGGTGGTATTTTAGTCGAAAAGCAGGCTGTTGAAAGTGTAGGAGGAAAGTTGGTTTTTACGGAAGAAGTTCAATTCAGCTCATCGAATTTAATTAATCAGTTTTTTGACGAAAAAGGTGAAGATGCCAAGCATTTTCTAAAGCAAATTAAAAAGAAGTACAATTTTAGTCATTTTGAGAAGCTATTTGAACAAATTTCTAAGAAAAAAGTACTGATCGTTGGAGATATTATTCTCGATGAATACCAATTTGTAAAACCGATCGGTAAAGCATCTAAGTCTCCTACTATAACTTCAATTAGGGGGAAATCTGAGGTTTATGCCGGTGGAGTTTTAGCAGTTGCCAATCATGTAGCAGATTTTGTTGATGAAGTGATTTTAGTTACTACTTATGGCAAAAATCGAGATCGGGAATACTGGGATTTAATCCAAGAAAATTTACACGAAAAAGTGAAGCTTATTACGGTTAAAACGTCCAACCATCCTACTGTTTTAAAGTCTAGAATAGTAGATGAAGTTTTTAAACATAAGCTTTTTGAAGTAATTGAAATCAATGACCAGCCATTAAATGATCAGGTTGAGCAAGAACTAATTAAGGAAATTGAAAAGTTGGATCAATCGGTTGATATCAGCCTCATTGCAGATTTTGGACACGGAGTTTTGACTCCAAAATTAATCGAGAAACTTCAAGATAGTCCGTCTTTTTTAGCGGTAAACGCACAAACTAACAGTGCGAACTTGGGCTATAACTTACTGACTAAATACAAAAAATGCGATTATTTTTCGATTGATAAAGGAGAAGCACACTTGGCTTTGCATAAAAAGTTCGATGATATTTCCATGATTCATCATGAATTGAATAAAATGACTGCTGCTAAAGTGTCATCCATAACCTTGGGGATCAATGGAACCTCTGTAATGGGGGCGAATGGAAATCAAGTTACTGCACCAATATTTAATACTGATGTAGTTGATACGATTGGAGCTGGCGACGCCTATTTGTCAATCACTTCATTGTTAGCAGAGTCTGGGGCTAGCATTGAAGAAATTGCTTTTGTAGGAAATGCTGTTGGTGCAATGGCAGTAAAAATAATGGGAAATAAATCGTACATTCGAAGAGTAGATTTATTAAAATATTTAAAAACCCTTTTAGCATAATATTCAATGTTTTCAACTTATCTAAGTAAATTCAATACTGTATTAGGACAAACTGAAGCCACCAATAATCAAGAAAATTCGATTGGTTTGGACGAAGCTTTTGGTCAGGTCAATGAGCTTTTTAATGTTGTTAAAAATAACAGGAAAAATATATATTTGATTGGAAATGGTGGAAGCAGTGGAATTGTCTCTCACGGAGCAATTGATTTTCTAAATGCTTGCGGTTTTAAAGCTAGAGCATTGACTGATAATAGTATGCTTACTTGTATTGCAAATGATTATGGATATGAAAATGTTTTTGCACAGCCATTTAAAACGTTAATAGAAGAGGGAGATGCAGTTATAGCAATTAGTAGCTCCGGAAAGTCTGAAAATATTGTTAATGCTTGTAAAGTCGCTCGATCTATGGGTGCAAAGGTTGTGACTTTTTCTGGGTTTAAAGGAGGCAATCCTTTAAGAAAAGAAGGAGACTTTAACTTTTGGCTTGATAGTTCGAATTATGGAATTGTTGAAATAGGTCATTCGTTATTATTACATCATATTACAGACCAATTATCAATTAAATAATTTTGGGCATCGTTTCTAAACAAGCCTCCATCTCTGCAGCTCTCAGCTACACCGGAGTTTTAATAGGTTTTGTAAATGTAACCTTGTTAATGACGCAATGGTTCACAGAAGAGCAATTTGGTTTAAGAGAAACACTTTTAAGTGTTGCAGTTTTTTCTTCACAAATAGCTCATTTAGGTACTTTTAGGAGTCTAGTGAAGTTTGCGCCATTTTTTAATAGAGAGGGTAATAACGATAATGGACTGCTTGCTATTGGTTTAATCGTGCCCTTTATAGGTTTTTTGGTTGTAGGGTTGTTAATGGTGCTATTCAAGCCATTGATTATAAGTAAGTATATTGATGAGAGCCCATTGTTTGTAGAGTATTTCTGGTTCGTTTTTCCATTGCTCTTTTTTTTCATGTACAGCAATGTATTCGAAAGCTACTTACAGTCCAGGGCAAACACCGCCTTTTCAGTGTTTATAAGAACAGTGTTTAATCGTTTGGTAACCACAGCTCTACTTGTTTTGTATTACTTTCAATTTATCGACTTCTTTTGGTTTATTGTATTCTTTATTTTTAGTTACGCCTTAAATATTTTATTGTTTATTCTTTATTTAGTGAAAAGAAACGAATTTAATTTAAGATTAAATAAGCAGCTTTTTAATAAACGAGTACGTAGGGTGTATTATAATTATAGCTCCTTTTCTATCTTGTCAGGTGCTTCTTCGGTTTTGATTAATAGGATTGATGCTTTAATGATTTCTAGCTTGTTGGGATTGGCTTCTACAGCAATTTATGGAAATGCTCTCTATTTAGCAATGTTAATTCATATTCCCGGGGAATCAATTTCTAGAATATCACTTCCACTAATTTCAAGAAGTTGGAAAAAGAAAAGAATAGGTGAAATAGAATCAATTTATAAGAAAACATCAGTTACTCAATTTTTACTTGGTGGTGCTGTATTTATTCTTGTTTGGGCTAGTTTAGATAACTTTTATACAATTCAAGGTAAGGATTATTACCTAGGGAAGTGGGTGTTTTTTATAATTGCACTAGCAAAACTCATTAACTTACTTTTTGGGGCTAATGGTCATATTATTAATGTTTCAAAGTATTATAGATTTGATACAACAACTGCAATTATACTTGGTGTTTTAACTGTAACTACAAACTTACTTTTTATCCCGATTTGGGGAATTGAAGGTGCAGCAATTGCAACGGCTTCAACTATTGTAGTTTTTAATTTGATTAGATTTATTTTTGTTTATATTAAACTTAAAATACAACCTTTTAGTGTGAAAACAATCTTGGTGTTATTTATACTCGCTATTGCTTTTGGGGTAAATGAATTCTTGCCATTTTGGAAAAATATTTACTTTGATACTGTTTATAGAAGTTTGATATTAGGTGTTTTGATTGCATTGCCTGCTTACTTTCTAAGGGTTTCAGATGATATTAATGCTTTTATAGAAAAACACTTGGGACTATTGAAAAAGTAAACCTAAATCTCCAACTTTATCTCTTCACTTTCTATTTTCTCCTCAACTTTCTCGATTGAGCCGGCTTGTTGAATACTAGCGTTGAGTTCAAAGCCAATGAGCAGTACAAAAGAAATAAAGTAGATCCACAACATTAACACGATAATGGTACCAATGGATCCGTAAATTTTGTTGTAGTTAGCAAAATTATCGACGTAAAAGCCAAAGCCCAAGGAAACCAACAATACTAAAAAGGTGGCCAAAGATGAACCGGCAGAAAAAAATCGCCATTTTGAGCTGCGACTTCCTCCTAAATAATAAGCAAAGGAAATTCCAAAAAAAGCCAATGCCGCTATAATAATCCACTTTCCAACACTGATTAAAATAGAAGCAATACTTCCTTTTTCTAAAATATTATTTACAGCATACTCAGAGAAAATTAGCGCTGCAATAGCAATAATAATCAATAAAGTTAAAATGAAAAGCAATAGAACAGACAAGGCTTTTTGAGTAAAGAAGTTTCTTTTAAAGGATGTATTATAACTTTCTTTAAAGGCCTCAAACATTCCGTCAATCCCATTAGTAGCGAGGTATAAGGCGAAAATAAAACCAAAAGAAAGTAAACCGCCATCCGGTTGAGTAACTAGCTCAACAATGGAATCTTCTACAAATTCATAACCGCTTTGAGGCAATAAGTCTTGTAAAATAGCAAGCAACTCCTCTCTAAAATTATCAATGGGAATGTAGGGGAGTAGCGTTAATAAAAAGATTACAGTGGGAAACAAGGCCATAAAAAACTTGAATGCCATTGAGGAGGCTTTGGTCGCGATTAAACCTTTTTGAATTCCTACGATAAAAAACTTTGCAACATAATAAATGGGTAAACCATCGAAGCCGGGCAATACAATGATTTTAGATAAGCGACGAACTTTTCTAACAATCGGTAAGTTTTCAACTTTTTGCCTCAGCTTTTCAACCATTTCAAATCGCTTTTAAACTTAAGTCTAGGCTCTTAATTTGGTGAGTTAGAGCACCTACGCTAATGTAATTAACTCCGCACTCTGCATAATTCCTTATGGTTTCTTCTGTAATTCCTCCTGATGCTTCTGTTTCTGCATAATCTCCAATTAGTTCAACGGCTGTTTGCAGATCTTCATAAGTGAAGTTGTCTAACATAATGCGATCTACTTTTTGGGCACTTAAAATCTCCTTAACTTCCTCTAAATTTCTTGCTTCTACCTCTATTGGAATGTTTAGTTTTTTGTCTTTTAAGTATTCGTAAACTTTATCAATAGCTTTGCCAATGCCGCCTGCATAATCTATGTGATTGTCTTTGATCATAATCATATCATACAAACCAAAGCGATGATTATTGCCTCCACCAATTTTAACCGCCATTTTTTCAAAAATTCTGAAGTTGGGCGTTGTTTTTCGAGTATCTAATATTTGTGTGGGCAAGCCTTTTAATAATTGTTTTAGCCGATAAGTATGTGTGGCAATCCCGCTCATCCGTTGCATGAAGTTTAATGCCAGACGTTCTGCTCTCAAAATTGACAATGACTTTCCTTCAACCTCGAAAGCAATTTCTCCTTTTTTTACTTCATCGCCATCTTTCTTATAAAAGTAAAGCCGAAGTTCAGGGTCAACTTGATTAAAAACTATTTTGGCTACTTCTAAGCCGGCAATTATGCCATCATCTTTAACTAAAAGTTTTGCTTTCCCAACAGCATCAGAGGAAATACAGCTTAAACCACTATGGTCACCATCACCTAAATCCTCTGCTAAAGCTTGCTTTACTAAATCTTCAATTGTCTTCAATGTTCTTAGTCTTCAATTTCGATGCGAAGTTCGATAATTTGAGGCTTTTCTTGAACTAAATTGTAAAGTAAGTAGGTTCTAAATTTTCTTTCACCACAAACTAACTCACCTATTTCAAAATAGGAGCGACTAGCAGAACCTCCTTTGTGCTTTTGAGTGTAATTGGAGGGTGGATTAGCAGCGAAAAATGATTTCATAATTTGCGTAGCTTGCTGCTTGCTGTACATTCCATTGGCATCCGCAGTTACAATTTCTAAATTGGCGTCAAAGTATTGGGTAATGCTTGTGTGGTCAGGGTTGTTGAAAGCTTTTGCGAAAAGCTGATCTTGTGCATTAAGCACAGAAGATGTCAGTAATAAAGTAAATAGTACAAAAAAACGCATGCCTAAAAGTAAACAATTTTATGGATTATGATAGTTTTACGCTTTGATTTAACAATCCGATTGTTCAGGAAAATAAATATTCATTTATTATTATTGAATGTATGATGGCCATTTTCATAATTTA
>DIAJ01000005.1:0-8508 GCA_002415785.1 Flavobacteriales bacterium UBA5081 | reverse complement strand
TGAAATCATCGCCATTTAGGAGCGGAAGACTTAAATTACGAAACAGGTCTAGATTTTTTTGTTTACTTTTTTCATCAATGGAAAAAAGTAAAAATAGTATGTTGAAAAACAAATAGGTATTTTAGTTTTTAATGAATTTAAGTAAATTAATAGACTTTGATTTAACAAAAAGGTATTATGCAAATTCGACTTTTAGTTGTAGGAAAAACGGCAGATAATACGATGCAGCTGTTAATAGACGATTATTTTAAACGATTGAAACATTATTGTAATTTTAAGATGGATTTTGTTCAGGCTAAAGGCAAAAAAAAGTCAGCTAATGATACTGAACTTAAAAAGCAAGAAGCTGAAGCGATTCTAAACTCCCTAAGCGAACAGTCGGTTTTAATTTTATTGGATGAGAAAGGGAAGAGCTTTAGCTCTGAAAAGTTTGCCGGTTTTTTACAAAAGAAGATGAATGCTGCGCCTAAAGATTTAGTTTTTTGCATTGGCGGTGCTTTTGGGTTCGACCAATCTGTTTACGACAGAGCCAATTCAAAAGTGGCTTTATCAGAGCTGACTTTTACTCACCAAATGGTTCGATTGATTTTTGTGGAACAATTATACAGAGCCTTTACTATTCTAAAAGGCGAGAGCTATCATCACTGATTTTTCAAAGCCTTCTGCCATTTCCACGCAGAACTCAACATATCTTCTAAGCTGTGCTTTGCTTCCCAAGCTAGCTTCTTTTTTGCATAGCTGTTGTTAGCATATATGGCTTCTACATCTCCGGCTCGTCTTGGTCCAATCTCGTAGTTTAGCTTTAACTGATTAACTTCTTCAAAAGCTTTTACCATTTCCAAAACAGTAGTCCCATTTCCGCTTCCAAGGTTTATTACTTCGTAATTATTGTCTTCTTTGCTTAATTCATTCAAAAACTCCACTCCTTTTACATGAGCTTTAGCTATGTCAATTACATGTATGTAATCGCGAATACAACTTCCGTCGCGGGTATTATAATCATCACCAAACACCGTTACTTTTTCTCTAATTCCCGCTGCTGTTTGAGTAATAATGGGAACTAGATTATTTGGTCGCTGACTTTGTGCCTCGCCTAATTGCGCTGAAGGATGAGCTCCCACCGGATTAAAATACCTTAGCGATAATGCCTTGAAATTCTTTCTGCTTTTGCAAAAATCGGAAATGATATTCTCGCCCATTTGCTTACTTCGAGCATAAGGTGACTCAGCTTCTCCAAAAGGAGTATCTTCCATTACAGGCAATTTGTCGGGGTTGCCATAAACAGAGCAAGAACTTGAAAAAATGAGTTGATTACAGTTGCTCAACTTCATTCCTTCCATTACATTTAATAAGGAGTTTAAGTTATTGTGATAATAAAGTTCAGGTTGCTCCACAGACTCTGGAACTGACTTTAAGGCTGCAAAATGAATGACTGCATCAAAGCTATGTTGCTTAAAAAATGCAGTGGTTTCAGTTCTTTTACTTAAATCAATATTGTAATATTCAATTTTCTGACCGGAAACTTTTTCAATTCGATCATAAACCTCCGCTGAAGAATTAATGAAATTATCAACAGAAACTATCGATTGATAGCCCGCATTTACTAATTCAACGATCGTGTGAGATCCAATGTAACCTGCACCTCCGGTAACTAATATTTTCATCTCTTATTTTTCTCTCCTAATTATGCGAAAATCGCCTGAAATAATGTTATAATTGCAAGCGAAATTAAGATTGATTACTTATGTCTACAAAAATAAAATTTGCCGTAATAGGAGCAGGAAGAATTGGGAAGCGTCATGCAAGCATGGTGAAACTTAATAAAGATGCTGAATTAGTAGCTATTGTTGATACTGACGAAAGCTTAAAAGAAGAGTTAGAGAAAGAATTTAATGTGCCCTTTTTTACTTCATCTGAAGCACTTTACAAAGCAGGAATTGAAATGGATGTGGTAAATATTTGCACGCCAAACTATTTACATGCTCCTCAAGCTATAGAGGCACTTCAACACAAGTGTCATGTAGTGGTTGAAAAGCCTATGGCGCTAACTAAGGTAGATGCAGAAAAAGTAATTCATTATTCGCTTCAAGTGAATAAGCGAGTGTTCTGTGTAATGCAAAATCGTTACAGTCCGCCATCAAGATGGTTGAAAGAAGTAGTGGGCAGTAATTTGCTTGGAGAGATTTATATGGTGAATATTAATTGTTTCTGGAATAGAGATGATGACTATTACAAAGGTGGCGATCCTAATTATTGGAAAGGAAAGCTGGAAAAAGATGGAGGAACGCTTTTTACACAGTTTAGCCACTTTTTAGATACTATGTATTGGTTGTTTGGAGATATAAAAAATATTAAGGCTAGTTTTTACGACTTTAATCATCAGAAAACAACAGAGTTTGAAGATTCAGGCATTGTTCAGTTTGATTTTGTAAATGGTGGAGCCGGGAGTTTAAATTATTCTACTGCAGTTTACGACCAAAATATGGAGAGTTCAATTTCAATCGTAGGCGAAAAAGGAGCAGTGAAAGTTGGTGGGCAGTATATGAATGAAATTGTTTATTGCCACATTAAGGGTTACCAAATGCCTGAATTGGAAGAAACACTTCCTCCAAATGACTATGGAAAATACAAGGGGAGTGCAGCAAATCATCAATTTGTGATTCAAAATGTTGTTGATACTTTAATTAATGATAAAACAGTGACCACAAATAGCTTAGAAGGTTTGAAAGTAGTTGAGATTATTGAAAATATTTATAAAGAAAAATAGAATTTGGTGTGAATCGGTTTTTTTGTGTAAACTTGCCCTGTCTAATCATTTCTCAGACAATCGTATTTCAATAATTCTTTTCTGAATACGAAAGATAACTTTTCATTTTGACATTTATTCAAAGTAAAAACAAAATCACTATTTAAATTTTTTCATGTACGATATCCTTCAACTTAACCAAAAAACGGTTGCTGAACTAAAAGAAATTGCTAAAGAATTAGAAATTAGCAAATACCAAAAGCTTAAAAAAGAAGATTTAATCTATACCATTCTTGATCAGCAGGCCATTGCTCCTAAGAAAGTAGACTCTGCTGTAAAGCAAACAGAATCTGCCAAGGATAAAAGTAAAAAGAAACCGGGAAGACCGCCAAAAAAGAGCACTACTGACTCAAAATCTTCTGAGAAAGAGAAAACGGAAGGTTCTACTGAAAAGAAAGAAGTGAAGTCGGAGAAAAAAGAAGAGCCAAAACCTCAAGAAACTGAAAAGAAAGTGGCTTATCCTAAAAAAGCACCTTCTGAAAGAAAAATTAGGCCTCGACTGCAAAACCAAAGTGATAGTAAATCGAATGATACTTCCAAATCAAAAGAAGCAGCTAGTGAGCAGTCTAAGTCTGCGAATGCAAAGGAGCAAGAAGCCGATAAAAGAGTAGCTTATAAGAAGAGAGATAATAATTCAAACAACAATAATAATCCCCGTAATAACGGGAATAACGGGAACACCTCAAATAATAATACGAATGAGCGCAGACAGCCCAATAAGAAGGAGTTTGACTTTGACGGAATAATTACCGGAGAAGGGGTTCTGGAAATGATGCCCGACGGCTATGGCTTTTTACGTTCATCGGATTACAATTACTTAAATTCACCTGATGATATTTATGTTTCTCAGTCTCAAGTTAAACTTTTTGGTTTAAAAACCGGAGATACAGTAAGAGGAACCGTTCGTCCACCTAAGGAAGGGGAAAAGTACTTCCCACTAATTAAAGTGGAAGAAATTAATGGTAGAGATCCTGAATTTGTAAGAGATCGAGTTCCATTTGACTATTTAACTCCGCTTTTTCCTTATGAAAAGTTTAATCTAACCGGACATAAAGAAGAAACCTTATCAACTAGAGTAATTGACTTATTTACCCCCATAGGTAAGGGACAAAGAGGTTTAATTGTATCTCAACCAAAGACAGGTAAAACAACACTTCTTAAAGAGGTGGCTAATGCCATTGCTGCTAATCACCCTGAAGTTTATTTGTTGATTTTGTTAATCGACGAACGTCCTGAAGAAGTAACTGATATGGCAAGAAGTGTAAACGCTGAGGTGATTGCTTCTACCTTTGATGAACCTGCAGATCGACATGTAAAAGTGGCAAACATTGTTTTGGAAAAAGCCAAGAGAATGACAGAATGTGGTCATGATGTAGTAATTCTTTTAGATTCTATTACTCGTTTAGCTAGAGCATACAATACAGTTTCGCCAGCCTCAGGTAAGGTGCTTTCAGGTGGTGTAGATGCAAATGCATTACACAAGCCAAAACGCTTTTTTGGAGCGGCAAGAAAAATTGAAAATGGTGGTTCATTAACCATTCTTTCTACTGCACTTACTGATACCGGTTCTAAAATGGACGAAGTGATTTTTGAAGAGTTTAAAGGAACGGGTAATATGGAGCTTCAATTAGATCGCAAGATTTCTAACAGAAGAATTTATCCGGCTATCGATATTGTATCTTCTTCAACACGAAAAGAAGACTTGTTGCTTGGTAAAGATGTTACCCAACGCATGTGGGTGTTGAGAAATCACATAGCTGACATGAACCCGGTGGAAGCAATGGATTTCTTGAAAGATCGCATGAGAAAAACAAAAGACAATGAGGAGTTTCTTACCTCAATGAACGGATAATTCCAAACTATGAAGTCGACATTTTCTATTGCCGTTTGGATGATGGTTGTTTCAGTTTTGCTGAAGATGATTACCTATGTTAATGAATGGCAGTTTACCGACTATGAAAGAGTAGCGATTTTTGGAAATGTATTCGTTTTAATGACCGGTGTTTTTTTAGGAATCCGTCTTTTTAAAAGGAAAGCAGTAGATAAAACTACTTTTTTCGATGATTTTAAAGCAGGAATGCGAACAGCAGCTATGTATGCAATACTCATGACTGCTTTTGTTTATACTTATTACTCAATCATTGATCCAACTTACTTCGATATTAAACTAAAAAATCAATTGGTAATCGCCAGTGAGAATGAAATGGATTTAGAGCAAGTAAAGAAAACAGGTGAGTTTGTTCTTTCTCCATTTTTTCAAAGCACGATTACTTTAATTGGCTTTTTGCTTTTAGGAAGTTTTTACTCGGGAATTATAACTTTCTTAGTTAGAAAAATGAGGGGAAATCAGCACACAAGCTAAATGTGTGGGTAAAATATTTGGATATCCATTTCATAGATGAATTTAATCTCGTCGACTAGTTTCATTGGTATTTGGTCCATTTTCTTAGAGTTGCTTTGGTTCTTTCGGTGGATCTTTTTTATTGGCATATTAACCATTTTAGCTAGCTCCTTAAAATCATCATTAAAATTTTCAACTCTACCTAAAAAGTCTAAGTTAGAAATATCAATCAAGCTCTGTTGATATCTAATGTGAGGGTCGCAGTTATTTATGTCTTGCTCTCTTGTCCAGGCAATAAAGTTTTCAAGACTCTTCATTTTAGCATGTTTCTTTTTAGAAAAATGAAAATAGTTTTGGTCAATAACTTTATTGCGCCAAGCACTTAAGAATCGGTTTACAGGGTTTCTTACAAAAGCAAATTTTGTAAAATTGCTAAAAGTGGAAGGAATATATCCAACTTCTGAACCGAAAATGTATTTATCCTTGGGAGTTACTTCTTTTAAGTGTTTGTTAATAGTGCTTCTAGCAGATTTTGCTACTCTAAACCAAAGTAAGTTATACTCATAATTATAGCACAGTAAGTAGGTGTTTGTAGCTACAGGGGTAACTAAATATTTGTTTAAATAGAAGTGTTTTGTTTTTTGTAAACTATTGGCTATTTGCAAAGTGAGGTGTTTTTAAATCTTGATAAATTTCGTCAATAAAATATACTAAAAAAGTTTTTTGTAAAAGTAATTAAGGAATAAGCATACATGCAAATTCATCTAAATTTACTCCATCAAAATTGCCAGAAGTCATTAAAAGCAGAACTGAATTATTCCACCTTCTCTCTTTTAGGTTTTGGATAATTTTTTCACTACTGTCAAATACTTTAACCTTAGAGGGTAAAAAAGCCTCTTCAACATCTTTTTTTGAGATGGAATCAAGTCCTTTGTGAGCAATTGTTTTGGGATTGTAGTAAACATAAGCTTCATCAGCAGTAGACATAGAACCCGAATATTCCGCAAGAAACTTTTTGTTTAAACTGCTAAAAGTATGAAGCTCCATACAAGCCGTTAACTTCTTATCTGGAAACTGTTTTTTTACTGCAGCAGTAGTCGCTTTTAATTTTGAAGGAGAGTGCGCATAATCTTTAAAAACGACTAAATTTTCACTTTCGGCAATCTTTTCCAATCGCTTAGCTGCTCCTCTAAATGTTTGAATGGATTGATAAAAGTTTTCTGAAGAAATTCCGATTTCCTTACAAATATGATAAGCCGCTTTAATATTTTGAAGATTGTGTTCGCCAAAAACTTCTACTTCATAAGTTGTATTCTTGTCAATTAGGATAGTTTTTCCATCAATAATTTTACTTTCTTGCGCTTTATATGGAATTATTGATAAACGTTTGCCTTGTTTTTGAGCAATACGACTTAACTCTTCATCACCATTGTAGTAAATAAGCGTTCCATTGTCTAGAATAGAGTTGCTAAAAAGCTCAAACTGTTTTACATAATTTTCGAAGTTTGGGAACACATTTATATGATCCCAAGCGATTCCACTAATTACAGCTAGCTGTGGTTTGTACCATAGGAATTTTGGTCTCCTGTCTATTGGAGAGCTTAAGTATTCATCACCTTCAATAATGATTATAGGCGCCTCACTAAGCTTAACCATCGTTTCAAAGCCTTCTAACTGTGCTCCAACTAAGTAGTCAAAGTCCATTTTCTGATGATTTAAAACATGTAAAACCATAGAGGTGATTGATGTTTTACCATGACTGCCGCCAATAACAATTCGTTTTTTATCTTTTGACTGTTCGTAGATGTATTCAGGATAAGAGTATATTTTTAAACTCATCTCTTGGGCTTTAAGTAGCTCGGGGTTATCAGCTTTAGCGTGCATTCCAAGAATAACTGCATCAATTTCCTTACTTAGCTTGTCAGGATTCCATCCAATACTATCGGGTAATAAACCATACTTAGCCAGTCTGCTTTTTGAAGGTTCAAAAAATTCGTCGTCAGAACCACTTACATGATATCCTTTTTTATATAGAGCTATAGCTAAATTGTGCATGGCGCTACCGCCAATTGAGATAAAGTGAACACGCATTTTTTTAATTGTCTTTAATAGTTATACTGGTATTGGAATATAAGTTTCATCTCCGGCTACTTTTGGAAACAGTTTGTTCTCCCAATCACTTCTTGCCTTTTGTAATCTTTCTTTTGATGAAGAAGCAAAGTTCCACAATAAATATCTTTCTTCCAGGAAAGCTTCGCCCCCAAAAAGCAATAGTTTTGTCCCTTTCGGAATGCATATTTCGCAGGCTTCATCACTTTTGCTGATTAACATCTGTCCGGCAGAAACCTTTTCATTAGCTTCAGTGATTTCTCCTTCAACCACTACAATGGCAACTTCGCCATTTACTTCGTCCTTCAATTTAATTGTGCTTTCCTCTTTTGCTTCTATTGAAACCATAAACATCGGAGAGTAACCTTTTAAAGGAGATGATTTGCCAAAGGCTTCACCTGCCACTAATGTATACTTGAGTTGTTTCTCTTCCCATTGCGGGAGAGACTGAGCAGGATAGTAGTCAAATCTTGGCTCAGATTCTTCTAAATCCAAAGGTAATGCTACCCAAATTTGATATCCATGAATGAGTTGGCTTTCTTTATTTCTTAATGACTTTGGTGTCCTTTCAGTATGCGTAACACCTTTACCGGAGGTCATAAATCCGGCACCCCCCGGCTTTACTATTTGCACAGAGCCGGTACTGTCTTTATGCTCAATTTCTCCTTTATATAAATAAGTGAGTGTGCATAAACCAATGTGAGGGTGCTGATCGACATCTAAGAATTTTCCGTTGCTAAGTTCTGTCGGTCCCATGTGGTCGATAAATACAAAAGGACCTACACTCTTTTTTTTTCGAAAGGGCAGGAGTCTACCTACTAAAAAGTTGCCGAGGTCACGCTGACGCTCGTCTACTACCATTTTGTTGTTCATCTGCAATATTTTTATGCCATAAATTTACATAAAAGGGAATGATAAGTATGCGTCGACTTTAATTGTGATTATGCCTCTCTATTGCTAGTTGCTGCTTTCTAGTGCTTTGTGAGATTTTTTAGAATTATTCATGAGAATAGAGTCTCACAACAAAAAATTGCGTTACCTTTGCGCTCCCGTTTTTGAGCGGGGTAGTTAATTTGAAAAGCTAGGGAAAAGGGAGTAAAAATATTTATTTTAAAAATTAGTTTTAGAATAAAAAAATGTATTACCTTTGCCGACCCAAAAAAAAGGGGTGAGTTCATAAAAAGAATCGCGGTAAAAAGCAAAATAAATTTTTCAAAAAAGCTTTTGGGAAATAAAAATTGTGTTACCTTTG
>DIAJ01000048.1 GCA_002415785.1 Flavobacteriales bacterium UBA5081 | reverse complement strand
AAGTTTTAGTCATGATCCGAAATTTATTGCCGCACTTGCCGTAATTCTAAAAGTGTCTTGTTCTTTCTCAACAAAACCATCAAAACATCCTTTTGCGTTGTGATAAGGTTCATTTTCTGTAATAGAAACGCTCGTAATCTTGTTTAAGCGTTCGTAAAATTCTAAAAGCAAAGCATATTCAAACGCCTTTCCATTTACTGTTTGAGTTGGGCGTGTCCCTGCGGGTCGGGCTATCCGTTACAAGTCCTCGCTCGTTCCTCGCTGTGGGCTTTTCACTTCTATCCCTCACGCATTAGTACCCTACTAATAATATACCTTTCAATGGCAAGTGTAATCGACTTGAAATATATAGAGTTTCTAAAAAGGTAAACACAATTTCAAAATCCTTGTGTCCACGATATGTATTTCTTACTGCTACAACTAAATATTCAACTTCAAACATCATACAAGCCTGAAAAATATCTTTCATATACTGATTGTTTTCAGTAGCTCTTCCTGCTTCAACTTCAATAACAATTTTTCCATCTTGGCTTAAAGCATCAGCATTATAACTTTTATCAATTCTATTATCTAATCCAAAAAGTACAGGTACATCTATTTTATCATCTTTAGCTTTACTTGTTTCTACTGCATAACCAATTTCTGAAAGTGGCTTATACAAATGTTGTAAAACTTCATTGCTCTTCAAATTCTTTGAATCAGAATCAATTTTATCACTTACTTGTATAAAGCAATCAATTACTTTTCGTATTTCAGATGTAATGCCTTGAGAACGTGGAAAGAATTGATATTGTATCATATTTCTGATAGAATTAATTGAGCAAGTTTAGCTTTATCAAGTTTTAAATTTTCCTCATTAACAAAATAGAATATTTTTTCATCAATATATCTTGCGTTTTCAGAAACATAACTTCCATCAGTATTCATCAAATTATCATTCAATTTTTCGGTACTAATTTGTCTTTCCCCAAAAGGGAAATTTAATAATAATGTTGGATATTCTTTCCCTTCAAATTTTATCATTTCCATTATGCTGCTATTTTAATTTTCATTTTTGGTGCTTGTGGATGAATTGGTGCGTGTCTTCCACCTGCTTGAATCGTAAATGATTGCTCATCCCAAGTTCTCACACGGTTTCTCGACATAAACATTGAAGAAAATCCACCAATCATATATTCGTGGTTTGGAATATTACAGTTTTCTTTATTTGTTTTGTTTCCTTCTTTGGCAGGAACAACACTGGTTTTTAAATCTAAAATCGCTTGTTCAAGCGTGATTTTTTCTTTTACGGGTTTTGGAAATTGAAACTTAAAATTTAAGTCCTTGCGAATGCCAACAAAAAATACTCTTTTTCTATCCTGCGGAACATCAAAGTCTGAAGCGTTAAGCATCTGGAATGATAATTCATAACCAATACCTGCATTCTGAAACATTTCCTTTATATTTTTTAAAGCTTCGCTATGTCTTCCTAATAGCATTCCGCTCACATTTTCAGCAAGAAAGAATTTTGGTTGTTTTTGCTTCTAATATTCTTATAAAATCAAAAAAGAGTTGTCCTCGTTTGTCATTTATTCCACGTAAAGAACCTGCTTCGCTCCAACTTTGACAAGGTGGACCGCCAATTATTCCGTCACACTCTGGAACTTCGTCAGCAGGAATATCTACAATACTCCTTTTATCTAAAAATTGTGTGAGGATGGTTTTTTTCGTAGGTTTCCCAAATTTCTTTGTCATACTCATTTGCCCAAATAACATCAAAACCTGCTTTTTGGAAACCTAAATCAAGTCCGCCTGCCCCTGCAAAAAATGACACTATTTTCATATTACTTTTTCTTTTAATGTTCTTCTATATTCTGCTTTTTCTTCTGCAACTTGTAAAAGCTGTTTGGTGCAGTTTGTTTCGTATATCTGTTTCCCGATTTGGTCGGTAACATATTCATTCCGCAATTCTGTGAGGTCGAGTTTGAAGATTTTCGCAAGTTTTGGCAATCGCTTTTCATCAAAGTCTCGTTTTCCGTTCTCAATTTTGCTCAAGTTTGCAGAGTCCAAATTCAATTTAGCAGCAAGTTGAGTTAATGTCAGTTCGTTTTCATTTCTTAAAAGTCGGATGTATTCTCCAAAAGTGGTTTTCATAAGACTTGTCATTTTTTGACAAATATATAAAATTAATTTAGACTATTCAATTCGAGCGTTGGGAAATTTTAGCTCTTTTGGTTTTTTCAGCATTGGCTTTGCGTGTCGGCAAAAACCAAATATACTGTTTGTGCGGTGAGCTTTTTGTATGTTGCACAACGGCCCTGGCTATGGCTTTGTGGCGGTTTTCAGAGCACTTTCTTGTCGGCTTGCAACAAACTTAATTAAAAGCCCAAAACTTTGATTTACCACCTTACCCGCCATAAGCTATATGCATTGTTAGCGGGTCGTTTTTTTATTTTCTATACTCCATTGCAAAAAGTGGTAATAAAACTCCATTAGGATTATTCGTTTTCTTAAAGGTACAGATAAGTCAAGATTATGAACTGTTAGTCCACCTACTATTAATGATGGTGAAATATCTCCTGCTGCATATTTTGCATCAATATATCCTGCAACTAATGAATCATTTGTTCCATATTTAGCTAAACCATAAATAAACTGTCCTTCATGATTGAAAGATTGACTACTGTCTCTTTGTCTCTGTAATTTTTCTTCTAGTTCCGGATCGTAATCTTCATTTGTAATCGGTATAATTTCTTCTTCAATATCGTCAACATATAAATCTTTTAATGAGAGAGTATCTAAATTACTTGTATCCTCTTGAGGTAGAATAAAGCTGTCAATCTGATACTCGGGTTTATATGTTTCATAACCGTATTTCCAAAACTCAATTCTTAAGCCACTTTTTTCAAATTGATCCAAAGTTTCTTTTGCATTTGCATAGTCAATTATCCACTCTTTTTCAAGAACACTCCAATTTTTATAACCGTCTAAAAACTTATAAATACGGTTATTCTCATTATCAATCTTAGGATAGTTTGTTTTTAGAAAATTTTCGAATGATCTATTTAACTCGTTTAGAGCAGCTGCCTTTTCTTTTCCTAAGAAACTCTCAAACCCTGCCAAGTCACTTTTTTGTCCAAAAAAAATGTTGCTTGATAGAATAATGGTCAATATGGTTAACGTAATATTTTTCATATGGTATAATGCCCGCTAACTAATAAATATCCGCATAAACATAGTACTTTTTCACTTATTTATTGGATACAAGTTTCAATCACAAACATACCAAAAAAGAACAAAGAATGATGATTTTCAATGGAGTAAAACAGAAATAGCCGTTACTAACGGTTAAAAACGGCTATTTAAAAAATTTGAAATTCTTTTGGCTTCTCAGTTCGTAAAATAATATGAATAGCCGTTTATTTACATAAACTTATTATTATACAACTAAATCATCTCGGTTTCAATATTATGTTTTTTGAATGTCCGTTTACTTACCTAAACTAGTAAGCGAACAATTAAACTGCCTTGTTTATAGCATTCTGTCTTTACTTTTTTCCATTGATGAAAAAAGTAAACAAAAAAATCTAG
>DIAJ01000024.1:7044-7585 GCA_002415785.1 Flavobacteriales bacterium UBA5081 | reverse complement strand
GAGTTCTTAAACAGAATTGATGAAACCATAATGTTTACACCTTTAAGCAAGAATGATGTAAAAGAAATTGTTCGATTACAATTGAAAGGAGTAGAAAAAATGGCTGCGAAAAATAACATTGAGCTAAGCTTTTCTGAAGAAGTTGTGGATTATTTATCAGAGATTGGCTACGACCCACAATTTGGTGCTCGTCCGATTAAAAGAGTCATCCAAAAACAAGTCTTAAATAAACTGTCTAAAGACATTTTAGGAGGAAAAGTTAGTGCCGGAGACGTAGTTGTAATGGATGTGTTTGACAATGAGGTTGTTTTTAGACAACCGCTAAGTGATGAAATTAACAAAGCGGTTAATAAGGAATAATAGGTTTTATACCTTTAAAAAAGGAGGTCAGTTTGATCTCCTTTTTTATTGTTGCAATAAAACAATTTCTATATATTTGGTGAGCTTAATTTCTAAATCAAAGGCAATGAAGTTTCTTAAATGGGGTATACCAATTCTTTTACTACTTTTTGTGGGAGTTTATTTTTATTTTCAAAAAATT
>DIAJ01000024.1:5667-6984 GCA_002415785.1 Flavobacteriales bacterium UBA5081 | reverse complement strand
TTTATTTTTATTTTCAAAAAATTAAAGCAGAAACTAAAAAAGCCTCTCCTGAAGCTACAGCAGTTTTTACGGATGTAACCTTCAAGATAAAAGTCGATTACTGTCGTCCTTACAAAAAAGACAGGCAAATATTTGGAGAACTGGTGCCTTATGGGGAAGTATGGAGAACCGGTGCCAATGAAGCAACTAAGGTTACTTTTAACAAAGAAGTAGAAATTAATGAAACCAAACTTCCTGCAGGAAC
Source organism: Flavobacteriales bacterium UBA5081 (assembly GCA_002415785.1). Lineage (GTDB taxonomy): Bacteria > Bacteroidota > Bacteroidia > Flavobacteriales_E > Vicingaceae > UBA5081. The sequence continues at coordinate 6,740 of DIAJ01000024.1, read as the reverse complement.
TTACACACTTTGGACTATCCCAAATGAAAAAAAATGGACAATCATTTTCAATAACGAAGTAGTTGATTGGGGAGTTGGGTTTGACGGTAAAGCAAATAGAGATTCTGATAATGATGTAGCCAACTTTAAAGTACCTGTACAAAAACTAGATTCAGTAGTAGAGCAATTTACGATTGACTTTGAGTATCATGTAAATATGACTTTAGCTTGGGATCAAACTAAAGTTTTAATACCAATTATTTACTCGCCACGAGGCTAATCAATTAAGTAATTCACCTAATTAATTCAATAAAAAAAAAATTAGTAAATCACTTAAATACAGCACAAAACATTCTATTACCTTTATCTACCTTTTCTAACTAAACTATCTCATGCGTAAAGCCTCGATTCTCTTTGTAATAATTATTTCTTTTTTCGTCGGTATTTCATTTTATGTTCTCGATCCTATTGTAGCTTGGTATATAGATCGTCAGATTAGTAAGGTTGACTTTTTAAATGACAACTTTGATTATGAGGACTTAAATGTAGATTATACAAACCGATCAATGTATTTAAGTCAGTTTAAATATAAATTAAAAGATAGTGATATATGGGTGGAGGCTTCTAAACTAACTTTTAAAGGAGTTGATTTTTCTGAGATAACTAAAAATAAACGACTTAATGTAGATAGTTTACTTGTAGAAAACGCAAAAGTAAACTACAATAGAAAACATAAAAAAGCCAAAGTTGTCGAACCTCCTTCTGAATTAAACCCTTTTCCAATAAATATTGGTAGTGTAGAATTTGTTAATAGCGAACTTTGTGTTCAATTAGACAGCTTGCGCGAGAGTTGCTTTAAAAACTTCAACTTAATCGCAAATGATGTCTTTATGAATGACTTCCATGAAGATGAATCATTCACTTACTCCAACTTTAAATGCAATGCTGAAAGTGTCAATTATGCAGATCATATAATGGAGTTGATTGGCGGCGAAGTCTACTTAAGTTCTAAGGATAGCGTTTCTGTGAAAAATGTTCAAATCAGCAATGCTAAAAATGCACCGGAATTTCAAAAATTTAATATTAAAATTAAA
>DIAJ01000024.1:2398-5604 GCA_002415785.1 Flavobacteriales bacterium UBA5081 | reverse complement strand
AAAAATTTAATATTAAAATTAAAGATGTTAGTGCGCAACTCAGTGTATCTCCATTAATAAAAAAAGAAGAACTCAGAGCTACTAACATCCAACTTGACAGTTTTATAATGGATATTTTTTACGATAAAAGCGCTGACCAACCATCAAAAAGTTTACTTCCTGTCTCTGCGATTAAAGCACTCCCCTTTCAGCTTTCTGTAGATCAAATAACAATAAACAAAGGAAAAATTAAATACACGGAAAAACAAACTAAGTCCACAGCACCCATCACTGTTTATTTTGAAGACGTAGAAGCTAGTCTAAACAACCTTAGCAACGACTCAATTGAGCTACAAGACAATAAGACTTTAAGCTTAATTGCAAGTGCCAGACTACTTAATCAGTCTGATGTTGAATTAAAAGTAGAGTTCGACAATAAAAACGATCCGGATGCTCACCGAGTTTATGGTAGTTTTTCTTCTTTTGACTTAACAAATATGAACTCTCTTTTTAAAGAAATGGCCTTACTAGAGTTTAAAAGTGGAAAATTGGATAAACTTAGCTTTGATTTTAATGTGTTTAAAAGTCATACTTCAGGAAAAGTAGACTTTAGATACAGTGACTTAAAATTGTTGACCTATAAAAAGGACGAAAACAACAAGCTTAAAAAACGGTCTTTTTTCAGAAATCTAATTACCAACACCTTTGCTGTTAGAACACATAACCCTAATGGTAATCGTCTAATTAATGGAACAGTAAGTCTTAAGAACGACCCTAATAAAACTGTTTTTAACTACTGGTGGAGCGCCATATACGATGGTTTTGAAGACACCATCAATCGATAAACTAATAAGTTAACACAAACTCAACCCTTCTGTTTTCTCGCATACCTACGTCAGTATCATTAGAAGCTTTTGGTTCGCTTTCTCCTTTAAAAGCTACACTTAATCGCTCTTTATTTATTCCGTTTCTACTTAAAAAAGCTTTTACGGCAAGTGCACGCTTTTCAGATAGCATTAAATTATCAGACTCGCTGCCCACATTGTCGGTATGTCCAATTACAAGAACTTTTAATGAAGGAAAACGCTGCATTAAATCTACAAGCTCACTTAACACTTTAAAAGACTGTTTTAATATCACAGACTCATTGGAGTTAAACTGAATTTGTAAATCAAAAGATAACTGACCGTTTCTTATGGCTAAATCGAGTTTTTCATCCTTTAATTCAGACTCAATAAATGACTTTACCACTTCATCAGCTTGTGGAATACGATTTCCTTTTGATTTGAATGATTGTGCTTTAATCATCACTGCTGAATCAAAGTAGCGGTCACCCACATCGGAAATTGCTATTTTGAACTGATACCACTTTCCGGCTTTTAAGTAAGCTTTAGCTTCTAAGGGAACAGTAAATCCGTCAAACTCAAATACACGAGCACGCATCATCATCTCTCTATTTTGTTCCCAAAACTGTAGGCTTTTTCCCTCAAAAAAATCTGACTTTAAAAAGTACTCTTCATTTACTCTATGATTAACATTGTCAATGCTTACAGTTGTTCTTCCATCATCTAAAAGCGCAATATTATGGGGACTTAGCGCCCTGCTATTTAACTCCTTTACAAAGAAACCAAAGACGTCATTCACTCCTTGATTAACATATTCAGGGTACTCCTCCGAAGCAAAAACATATTCAAAGCTCAAACTATCTCGCAAAGCCAAGATTTCAAATTCTAAAACAGTAGCATCAATAACTATTGAAGTAGCAATTGATTGCAAATCCTGATCCCTCATCCCTGAGGCTCGAACTCCGGTATTGGGTTTTTTATTAGGCCCCATAGCATCAAACACATCACCTGTTGAAAGGATTAAGCCTTTGTCAATTAACACTTCAGGACTTTCATTTACAAAGGAGGCAATGGAAAAGTCACTACCTCTATACTTAATATTCCTAATTAGCATATCACTCGACTCAGACATTAATACTTTATAAACCAACTCCTTTTTACTTAAAGTGGTGTCTATATCAAGTTGAGCTTTTAGAGTAAAGCTGAAAAATACAAATAAAGTTACTGCAAGGGTTTTCAAAGTAGTTCTAAAATAAAAAAAACCGAAAGCCCTAATGACTTTCGGTTGTAAAAATTGATCTATTTTTATTTATCACTGTTCAGAATAATCGGCAGACCATCGTCTCCTCCTCCAATTACTACAATTTTCGTGTTGTTAGATTTTGCAAGTGATTCAGTTGCTGTAATTCCTTTTTCTTTAAGAATATTTGAAGTAATACTTGCGCTTAAAATACGGTTAGCCGCTGCTTTCCCTTCAGCATCAATTCTTCTTCGCTCTGCCTCTTTCTTTTCTTTTTGAATTAAAAATTCATATTTCTCAGACTCTTGTTCTGCAGTTAGCTTTTGCTCTATGGCCGTTTTAATCATTGCAGGAAGTTTAATCGAGCGAAAAAGCAAAGCTTTTAATTCCACATGATTCTCATCGAGCACTTTTCTAATAGCTTCTTGAATTCTCGTTTCAATCTCTTGTCGTTTAGTAGCGTAAAGCTCTTCCGGAGTATATTGCCCAATAATTTGCCTTACAGCTGATCGCAGTTCAGGACGAATTAAACTTTCAATATAGCTATTTTTAAATGCTCTGTACAAGTATCCAATTTTACTTGGTTCTGGTCTAAAACGCAATGAAACATCAATGGCAATGGACAGTCCGTCTTTTGATAAAACATCCATAGTCTCTTCTATTTGGCGCTCAGCAATGTCAAAAATAATCACGTCGTTCCAAGGAGCAACGATACTTAAACCTTCTTGTTTAACGTCATCAACATCTAGTCCACTGGTGTACTTCTTAAATATGACACCTCTTTCTGTTGGTTCAAGTATGACAAAAATATTTGAAAGGACAATGATTAAAATAACCACGATTATTCCAATGAAAATGTAAGGCCTCAGTTTAGCCGGGTCGAATGAAGGTTGATCGTATTGACTCATAATTTAAATAGTTAAATGTTTCTCTTATTTGTAAGCTTATTGCTTTTTAGTTTCTTATTTCGGTAAAGATACGATTGTAAGTTGGACTAGCTAAAATAGCATCAATCATTCTTTGCCATAATGAAATAAAGTAATAACAGCTTAAGCTAAATCTCTTTGCTTTACAAAACTTGTGATTTTTAAACTTCAATAACATATATCTTAAGCTGCGCTTCGGGCATCCCATAAAGGAAG
>DIAJ01000024.1:1665-2186 GCA_002415785.1 Flavobacteriales bacterium UBA5081 | reverse complement strand
TTTCAAGACCGGTGCATTCGACCGCTCTGCCATTTCTCCGCTGCAAAAGTAACAAAGCATTTTAAAATAATAACAGTTTTTTGAAACGAATTTTAATTTTTTAGTGTCTTCTATTCGTAATTTAGTAATCGTGAAATAATAGCATTTTTATTATGTCCAAAACAAACAATAAGATATGCATAATACACGCTTACTTTCAACTCATTTTTACATTAAAAATATGTTTAAATCACCTTTAATCCTCTTTGCTTTTCTGATAATTAGTGTTTCTATGAATGCTCAAAACACTAAAATGCTTCTTGATTACAACTATTATAATATACCCAAAGAAAAGCCTTATGTAGAAATTAATCTGAAAGTAGATGGCACTTCTCTAGCCTACGCTTTTAATGCTGAAGACAGCAGCTATCAAGCTAAACTACAAATTACCTACTTAATTGAAAAAGACAGCAGCATTATTGCTTTTGAAAAATTTCAACTTAACAGTCCTCTATTTAAAAAAGGAGATATTAAAGAATATT
>DIAJ01000024.1:516-1593 GCA_002415785.1 Flavobacteriales bacterium UBA5081 | reverse complement strand
AAAAGGAGATATTAAAGAATATTTACTAGATATAAAGAGGCTAAGTGTTCCGGAAGGAAACTACAAACTTACTTTATTGACAAAAGACTTGAACAACGGCTACTCTACCGAAAGCACTCACGACTTACGTCCAATTAGCTTTAATCAAAATGCTATTGAGCTTTCCAATATTCAAATTGCAGACAGCATTCTAGTTGCTAAAGAAAATGATGACCCTTTTGTTAAAAACGGCTTAGAAATATTCCCTAATCTAAACCACTTCTACGGTGCCCTAAATCAAAATTTAGCCTTTTACTTTGAAGTATACACTTACAAGGAACTTAATTTAACAGACAGTTTATTTTTAGTAGAATACAGCATCGTTAAAAAAGGAGAAGATAAAGTAATAGCCAACATTAAAAGTTTCAAAAAAATTGATGCAAGTCCAATTACACCCATTGTTCAATCTTTTAAAATCGACAATTTACCATCAGGAGAGTACGATGTTTTAGTGAATGTAAAAAACCGCAAAAATGAAATACTTGCTGAAGAGAGAACTTCTTTTCAGCGAAGTAATCCTACATTAATTAACTATTCATCTGTTGATGCAGAAGGCACATTTGTCGACAGTATAACCGACAAAACACTACTTGCCAACTATATTCGATCTCTTTACCCTATTTCTTCTGATGCTGAAAAGCAGTTTGCTGAGAATCAATTAACATATTCCGATATAAATTTTATGAGGCAGTATTTTCTGAATTTTTGGATGAGCAGAAACGCCCAGTATCCCGAAGAAGAATGGCTCAGGTATAAAGAGGAAGTACTGAAAGTTGACGAAATGTTTGGTTATGGAAGTATTCCCGGCTACCAAACTGAAAGAGGAAGGGTTTATTTGCAATACGGTCCACCGGATGCAAAGCAAAATGTGCCCTACGAATACAATACTTACCCCTACTCCATTTGGCTTTACAATCAAATTGATGGACAAAGCAACCGAAAATTTCTTTTTTACAGCCCAAGTATGGAAATGTCGGGCTATCAAGTATTACATTCCAATGTCCGCGGAGAAGTTTACAACCCCAATTGGGAGTACAT
>DIAJ01000024.1:0-441 GCA_002415785.1 Flavobacteriales bacterium UBA5081 | reverse complement strand
TACAACCCCAATTGGGAGTACATGCTAATAAGTAAAACCAATTCAGGAATAGACAATACAAGAGAGGTACTTGATGGTCAAATTATTAATGATAGAGCGCGCGACCTTTGGGAAAATCCAAGATAAATCCTATCTCATTCCTTATTTTTGTCGCCTAACTTTTTTACATGAACTCATCGGTAGCTGTAGTTATTCTATAAAAATAGTATGAAAAGAAATTAATGTGGACAACAATCTCAAGCATGCTAAACACAAGTACCCCTATACCTTAATGTCAAAGCTGTCTGAAAACTCGAGTCGTAGACATGATATTATAATGAAAAGTCAAAACAAACTAATACAAGTAGCTCTTTTTGACTACGCTGACTCAGAAAAAAATCATCAAAGCGTATCATAGAATTAGTGTTAAATGGGGTTATATTGATAAAAGTTATCAGATTA
>DIAJ01000047.1:106101-120521 GCA_002415785.1 Flavobacteriales bacterium UBA5081 | reverse complement strand
ACTATTTTTGGGGGAGCTTACACAAGGAGGCATCAAATTTCACTCATTTTGTGTAGAATGCAACAATTGGCTAGGTCGCCAATATGTTATATCATATAAAGATTGGGCAGAAATGGGTGCTTCCATCTTGAGCCAAGGAAAAGAACCTATTTTCTTGTTTGAAGCAAAAAACAAAAATCTTAATCGGATATTCAAGCATATTATTACAATGTTTATAGCAATAAACGACGAATCATTTGGAAGAGAAAATCAAGAATTACTTGACTTCGTTCGAAATGAACAGTCAGCTGCATTATCTGAAAAATATAAAGTGTTTTGTTATCTTAATCGAGGTGGGGCTCTGAGATATTTGCAACAAAGTGTTGTAGGTGATTTCACTATTAGTAAAATGCCAATTCTTTGTTCTGAGATTTCCTTCCCTCCTTTTGGATATGTCTTAACAATAAATCATAGCGGTAAACTTTATGATTTATTGGACATAACAGACTTTTCAAAAACTGATCCCGAAAGAACTTTAAATATAAAGGGTCAATTAACTGAACAAAAGACAGCCCTTGAGTTTCCACTAGACTATCGATCAAAAGAAGAAATATTGAATGCTATAAATAAAAGAAAGAAAAAATAAAACGATTTGCCAACAAGCTGTATAGTGCAGTGTGGGTAAGGTAGTTTGGTAAGTTGTACTGCTATTTTGAAGCTCGCAAAATCCGCTAGCAGATTTTGTAAAAGAACAAAGTAACAAAACCGCAAAGCAGTTTTTGCTACCTGCTAAACTGAAATAGTATCTTTATCTACTTCACAACGCACCATACAGTAAACGTTGCAAAACTGAAGATAATGAATGAACAGGAATATTTCAAAAAGGCTAAGTATTTGTGGCAGACTTTTGTGCCCAAATCTGGACAAGCGGAGACAGTACAAGGTGAATTAATTAGAGCAGTTGAGAAATTAAGAGATGAAGCACAAAGAAACGGAAATGGGAATTGGGATGCAGGACATAAAATATTAGCGAAATATATTGAGACTACACTGATTAATTTTGGTGAATTCAAAAGAAAAGAAATTAAACAGATAAAATCAGACATTAAAAGGTTGCTTGATTATGATTATCCATATACAGAAGATGAAATATACGATAGATTAACAAATAGGATTGTGGATTGGTATTTAGAAAACCAGGAACCAATTCCTCATAATGAAAATCCAGATTTACACCGCTAAATAACTAAATCATGACGAGAAAAGATTTCATAGAAGCAGTAGAAAGTTTAAGAACTGACTACAATAAAAATCCTGAAATTTGGGAAAATAAAACTATCAATGATTTTCTTGAAGCTATAGCAAGATACACTGACGATATTCAAGGGTATTATGACAATACTGGACAGAATGTTGATGCAAACAAACCTGATTGGAAAATTTTTATAGATATATTGAAGGGAGCTTCTATTTATGAATAATGGATAACCAATTAATGAGAAAGAATAACAAAAGCTGCCAATCGAGTAAACGGCTCCGTCCCAAAATAGGAGCAAAGCTCAGCTCGATTTTTAACCACTAAATAAACAATCAAATTAAAACCTTGTAGGCTGATAATAATAATTACGATATTGCAAAAAATAAACTTTGGTTTTAGTGGTTTGGGTACGGAGTGAAAAAATTCTGCGTAAGCCAAAGCTGGAGGTCGATTAAATAAATTATTATATGAGACTTGTTACTATCATTTTACTGATTTTTAGTTATGATTACTTGTTTAGCCAAACTGAGGTTGAGTTCTATCATGGATTTTTAAACAATCATCAATTTTCTGACTATCCGATTGAATCAAAATGTGAATTAGGCGGGCTTTCTGATACGATCATTTGGAATGAACTGAATCACTTACCTAATTATTTAAAAAGCGATTTAACAAAACAATTTAAAAATGACTTAAATCATTTTCTTAGTTGCTATAGATTCATAAAATGGAATTGTGGAAGTGCTTGTCAAATATTTGCTATTTTAGATTATCATTCAGGAGAAGTCATCGATGTGCTGAATTCCTCTTTAGGGGTTGCATTTAAACCAAACAGTCGACTTATCATAATAAATCCTCCTTCTCAAAAGAAAGTAGATAGAAATTATAGAAATACTTATGGAGAGCCAAAGGCATATGAGTTTAAAAATGATAAATTTAGAGAAGTAAAAACTAATCCTAATCAAGTAAACGGCTCCGCCCCTGAATAGGAACTACCACCCACCATAATCAAAAAAAGCAGCCAAATCGGCTGCTTTTCTCTTTATTAGATTTAAACTAATTACAGTTTTTGTTTTACTTCTACTTCTTCGTAAGCTTCCACAATGTCACCTTCTTTAATGTCGTTAAAGTTGGCAATGTTTAGTCCACATTCGTAACCTTTGGCAACTTCTTTTACATCGTCTTTAAAACGTTTTAAAGAGCCAAGTTCTCCTGTGTAAACAACTACTCCATCGCGTATAACTCTTACCTTATTGTTTCGATGAACTTTTCCATCTAATACCATACAACCGGCAATTGTACCCACTTTTGAGATTTTAAAAGTTTCTCTAATCTCAATTGAAGCAGTAACTTTTTCTTCCACTTTTGGTTTCAACATGCCTTCCATGGCAGACTTCAATTCGTCGATTGCATCGTAAATAATCGAGTACAATCTGATGTCGATTTCCTCTTGCTCTGCAATTTTACGTGCATTAATCGACGGCCTAACCTGGAAGCCAATAACAATGGCGTCAGAAGCTGCAGCAAGCATAATGTCCGACTCTGTAATTTGACCTACAGATTTGTGGATAATGTTTACTTGAATCTGCTCTGTTGACAACTTCAATAGGGAATCGGAAAGTGCTTCAATTGAACCATCCACATCACCTTTAACAATTACATTCAACTCTTGGAAATCACCAATGGCGATACGTCTGCCAATCTCATCAAGTGTAATGTGTTTCTTAGTTCTTGCACCTTGTTCTCTTTGCAATTGCAAGCGCTTAGTAGCAATATTTCTGGCTTCTCTTTCATCGTCCATCACTACAAACTTGTCGCCTGCACTTGGCGCTCCGCTTAAACCTAAAATGGAAACCGGAATCGAAGGCCCGGCTGACTCTACATCCTGACCTCTTTCATTATGCATCGCTTTTACACGCCCTGAATAAGGACCTGCCAAAATAATGTCACCTACTTTTAGTGTTCCCGATTGAACGAGAATAGTGGTTACATATCCTTTTCCTTTGTCTAATGAAGCTTCAATTACAGTTCCTTTCGCATTTCTATTTGGATTTGCTTTAAGTTCTAACATCTCTGCCTCAAGCAAAACTTTTTCTAATAGTTCTTGAACGCCATCTCCGGTTTTAGCAGAAACTTCTTGAGCTTGATATTTTCCACCCCAATCTTCTACCAAAATGTCCATTTGAGAAAGCTCTTCTCTAAGTTTATCCGGATTAGCATTTGGTCGATCAACCTTGTTAAATGCAAATACAATAGGTACCCCTGCGGCTTGAGCGTGATTAATCGCTTCTTTCGTTTGAGGCATTACATTGTCGTCCGCTGCAATTACAATAATGGCAACATCCGTAACTTGAGCACCACGAGCACGCATGGCAGTAAATGCCTCGTGACCCGGTGTATCTAAGAAAGTAATGTGCTTTTTGTTAGGCAATTCAACATTGTAAGCTCCAATGTGCTGTGTAATCCCTCCGGCTTCACCGGCAATAACGTTGGCACTTCGAATATAATCCAACAATGAGGTCTTACCGTGATCAACGTGTCCCATTACCGTAATAATTGGGTATCGATCTACCAAGTCCTCCGGCTTGTCTTCTTCTTCCTCAACTACCTCTTGTGAATCCGGCTTAATAAATTCTACTTCAAAACCAAACTCCTCGGCAACAATACTAAGGGTTTCAGCATCTAACCTTTGGTTAATGGAAACGAATAATCCTAAGCTCATACAAGCAGAGATAACTTCATTCACATTAACGTTCATTAAAGACGCTAATTCGTTTGCCGTAACAAATTCAGTTACCTTAAGTACACTTTTTTGTGCTTCTGCCTCCTCAGCCTCTTTTTGTGCTTGCTCACTAGCAGCATCTCTTTTTTGTCTTCTGTATTTAGCTCCTTTAGATTTACTTCCACCACCGGTTAAGCGAGCTAGGGTTTCTTTGATTTGCTCTTGAATTTCCTTATCAGTTAATTCAGGATCATCTTGTTTTTTACCTCTACCTTTATTAGGTGCTCCACCTTTTTTGCCTTTATTCTCGTTTTTATCGTGAATTCTACGGCGCTTGCGTTTAGGCTTTTGCGTTTCTTTATTTTCAGACGAAGAGGCTACCGGCTTTTTCTCTTTCTTTTGAGGAAGCTCAATTTTACCAAGAACTTTAACTCCTTCGAGCTTTTCTACATCTGTTTTATGCTCTTTTGGCTTGCGTGCTTCTTTGTCAGCCGCAGCTTTTTCCTCAGCCGCTTTTTTAGCATCAGCTTCTTCTTTTTCTTTAGCAGCTTTAGCTTCTTTTTCTGACTTTTCTTTTGCCGCTTTATCAGCAGCTGCTTTTTCAGCTTTTTTCTTGGCTTCTTCCTCTTGTTTTTTCTTCTTCTCCTCTTCGGCCTTTTTCTTAGATCGCTTGTCCGGGCGTGTTTTTAGGTTCATTGAGTCTAAGTCAATTTTACCTACCACTCTCGGCTTTCCTTCTTCAAATTCAGGCTCAGGCTCAACTTCTTCTATAATCTCCTCTTTGCTCTCTTCAGCAGCTTCTTCACTTTCTTCTTCATCCTTACCACTTTCGTCGGCAGGAATGTTCTTAATCAACACTTCATCATCCTCATCTTCATCAGTACTCTCAGTTTCGTCTGAAGTAGGGCTATCAATGGACACACTCTCACGGTCGCTAGAGGGCATGCTTACATTTTTAGACTCCTCTTTCGCACTTCTTTCAGATTGAAATTCTTCATTTAAAATGTCGTATACATCCGCTTCAATCTTGGTGTTGGGCTTTGCTTCAATTTCAATTCCCTTTTGATCCAAGAAATCTACGATGGTACTAATACCAACATTCAACTCTCTGGCGACCTTACTTAATCTTTTTACAGCCATATAAATGCTTCTACTTTTAACTTAAATAATCTGTTGACAAAAAATGAGTAAAAAAGTGAATTTACTCAAATTCTGCCGATAATATTTTTCTCACGTCCTCGATTGTTTCCTCTTCGAGATCCGTTCTTTTTACTAATTCCTCTATCGACAAGTCAAGCACATTTTTTGCGGTATCACAACCGATTGCTTTTAGCTCGTCTAATACCCAACCGTCAATTTCATCTGAAAATTCATCCAATGCGACATCGTCTTCAACATCGGCAACATCTTCGCGATAAACATCAATCTCATAGCCGGTTAATTTTCCTGCTAATTTAATGTTGTGCCCGCCTTTACCAATGGCCAAAGAAACTTGATCAGGAGCTAAATATACTTCTGCTTTGTTATTTTCTTCATCTAAATTGATCGAAGAAACTTTTGCAGGACTCAACGCTCGTGTAATATAAAGTTGAGTGTTGTTTGTATAGTTGATTACATCAATATTTTCATTGCGCAATTCACGCACAATTCCGTGAATTCTTGAACCTTTCATCCCCACACAAGCTCCTACAGGATCAATGCGGTCGTCATAAGATTCAACAGCCACTTTGGCTCTTTCTCCCGGTTCGCGAACAATGTTTTTAATGGTAATTAATCCGTCGAAAATCTCGGGAACTTCCATTTCAAATAAACGCTCTAAAAATACCGGAGACGTTCTCGATAGCGTAATAATGGGTTTGTTATTACGCATTTCAACTTGCTTTACTACCGCACGAATAGTGTCTCCCTTTTTGAAGTAGTCATTTGGGATTTGCTCTGCCTTTGGTAAAATAAGTTCGTTGTCTTCATCATCTAAGATTAACAACTCTCTTTTCCATACTTGATAAACCTCACCATTGATGATTTCACCAACGCGATCTTCGTATTTTTTGAAAATATTGTCTTTCTCTAACTCTAATACTTTAGAAATTAGATTTTGACGCAATGCCAATACCGCTCTACGTCCAAAATCTTCTAATTTAACCTCCTCTGAACACTCTTCTCCAACCTCAAAATCAGGTTCAATCTTAATGGCATCAGAAAGGGCAATTTGACTATTTTCATCTTCTACCTCTCCATCTTCCACGATTTCTCGGTTTCTCCAAACTTCAAGGTCTCCCTTGTCGATGTTTAGAATGATGTCAAAATTTTCATCAGAGCCGTACTTTTTGATGATCATATTTCGGAAAACCGTTTCCAAAATATTCATCATGGTAGGACGATCAATATCCTTAAACTCTTTAAACTCTGCGAACGACTCGCTTAAATTTATCTTACTCATTGCTTTTATTTGAAAGATATTACCACTCTTGTTTCTTTAACTTGCTCCATGGGAACAATTACTTCTCTATTGATTGTTTGTTTCTTTTTTTTGCCTTCAATTTTCTCTTTAGTCGTCACTTCAAGAACAACTTCTTTTTCATCTGCCGAAAGCAGCTTACCTTTATGGCGCTCCCCTTCTTTTGTGGTTAATTGAACTTCTCTTCCAAGGTATCGTTGATACTGTCTGAGAATTTTAAAAGGCTGATCCATTCCGGCAGAGCTTACTGTTAACTCAAAATCTTCAGTTTCTCTGTCTATATTGTGTTCAATGTTTCTACTAATTGCTACACAATCATTAATAGACACCCCTTTGTCGCCATCAATTTCCACGCGAATAACATTGGTTGCGCTCACACTTATATCTACTATAAAATAGTCTTTTTCGAGCTCTGCTATGCGCTCTTCTGCTAACTTACGTACCAATGCTTCGCTTATCATCCCTTTTAGTTTTATCAAAAGAGGGGACTCGCGTCCCCTCTTTCTACAATTCCAACTAATTCGGCGCAAAGGTAACAATAATTCTAGAATTATTTGCTAATCTTTTTGCTCTTTGCTTTTTATCCTAAAGTTTAAACACCAAACCGAATGTTAGGCTCATAACATCCGTTTCTTGCTCAGCTGGAGGAGCTGTCATAGTTCCTTGACCTTGAGCTGTTACTAAAATATCTTCATATTCCAAAGTAGAGGTAAAATAGTCCCCGGCAATCATAATGTCTACCGATTCTCCGGCATGAATTCTGAAACCTAAACCAAAGAGTGCTGCAAAGTTGTTTGCATCTCCACTAGTTTGGTTAATGACCAAGTCACTATTTCCGTCACTTAATGTAGCTTGTACGCTAGGTGATTTTCCACTACATAAACCCATCATCATTTTGGTATAGAATTCTATTTCGTTGTTATTTAAGGGCGAAATTGTACCTAAACCGACTAAGTAGTTGTTCAATTTCCAATTACCCACGCTCAATCCACTTACTCCAATGCCTGGTTGCATTTGAGCTGCTAAAGATCGTTGCATTGCAGGCTCATCAACTTTATAGCTGTGGTTTCGGTACATTGCACCTACATAAAAAGTTTCAGTTATGTTATAATGGAATTCTACCCCAATACTAAATCCATTTTTTGCAGCACCACCATTCTCAGTGTCTGCAAAATTACCCGAAGGAAAACTAGCTCCGAGATGAAGAATCATGACAGATTTTTCTTCATTTGAAATATCTGAGTCAATAGTTTGAGTGTTTTCTACTGCTTGTGAAAAAGTTAACTGTGTAGTGAAAGTTAGACAGCAAAAGAGTATTAGGCGTTTTGAAAGTTTCATTTAACAAATGATTTAGACAAAAAGTAAAAGTAATGGATTACTCTTTTATTACTTCAATTTTTTCACCTTTTTTGTATTTAATCTGCATTTTTAAATCTCCGGCGCGTTTACCGTAAAATTTAAAATCTCCGTGAGGAATCCCTTCTTTGTAATTTTTTTCGCTTTCTAAGGTTCCGATTTCATACCAAGAGGTCATTTTTCCATCGATTTTTCCTTCTTTATAGGTAACTTCTGTCATTTTGTTGCCATTTTCATGATAATAAATCCACAAACCATTTTGCTTCCCGTCGATAAAATTGCCCTGATCTCTCAAATTTCCATTCTCCCACCAACTTTTACGTTCTCCGTTTAAAGCTCCATTGGCGTAAGTTTCTTGCAATTCTTTTTTCCCTTCCTCACTGTAATAAGTCCAAACTCCATCTTTCTTCCCTTTCAAGTAACTTCCTTCATAGCGTAGATTGCCATTTGGAAACCAGCCTTTCCAAGCTCCATGCATTAAACCTTCTTCGTAGTTTCCTTCATCCTGCTTGCTGCCGTCAGCATAGTAGCTGAACCACTTGCCATTTTCCAAGCCTTTTTTATACTTTCCATCAATCAATAAATTCCCATTTTCATGATAAGTGTTCCAAACACTATCTTTTAAATCATTTGCAAAAAATCCTTTTCTCCACAAGCTGCCGTCTCTGTAATAATACAGCCAAAGCCCCTCGCGCTTGTTGGCTTTAAAGTGCCCGGTATTTAATATTTGGTTAGTGTCGTTGTAATAATATGCCCACTCACCTGACTGCATTCCTTCTTCAAAGTTTCCGCGCATATCCAACAAACCACTTTCTAAATACCAAAGCCACTCACCGGACTTCTTTCCATTTTTGTATGCTCCGGAGTCGGCTAAGGTGCCATCGGCAAAGTAGCTCTTTTCTACTCCAAACTTTTCGCCTTTTTTGTATTGTGTGAGTTGCTTTAGTGTTCCATCAACATAGTAGTATTTCCAATCTCCTACTTTTAAATCGTCTTCATACTTTCCTGTCCATTCAACTTTTCCGTTTTCGTAAAATGACTTCCACTCACCATTTGCTTTCCCATTTTTAAACGATTGCAGTTTACTTAACTCTCCGGCTGAATTGTAAAATTTCCACTGACCTGATTTTTCGCCATTGCTTAGTTCTCCCTCTACTTTCAACTTGCCATTATCATAATAATCTTTAATCTTTCCATTGCCATTTTTTACTAATTGTTTCCCATCTTTTGAGTAATAAGATTGAACCTTTTCCTGACCTTCTGTTATTTCTCTCACTTCTTTCAACTGCCCATTTTCATACCAGCTTTTCCATTCTCCAAGCCGCTGATCCATTTCAAATTCACCGCTTTCTTTTTTATTGCCATTTTCATAGTAAAATACCCACAAACTATCTCTAAACCCTCTTTTAAAGTAGCCTTCAACCTCCAATTGCTCATTAGGGTAATACGCCTTAAAAGCACTGTCGCGCATGGCTCTCATAAAATAGCCCTCTTCTTTCAACTTTCCATTTTCGTAATAATTTTCAAAAGGGCCGTCAAATTCTCCAAAATCGTAAGTCACCACCTGCTGCAAAACACCTTCTTTGCTGAAAAACTCCCAACGACCATTTTCTATGCCACCCATTTCCAAAAATCCTTTGGCTTTAATGTTGCCATTTTCCCATTTGTAAACTGCGGTGTCCTGTGCTGAAGTCATAACCGACAGACTAAAAAAGAATATTAGTCCTAAGCAATTTTTGATCTGCAATAATTGTGATTGTTTCATGGAATAATTTTATTGTTAAGCTAAATTGAAAACACTTTTGAAGCGCGCTCTTAGTATATTTACACCACTTAATTGTTCAATTAGCAAGCTTGGTTTTAGTTTAATTTATAACAAAAGTAGTTTTATCTAAAGTTAATTACATTCTCTACTTGAACATTTACTAACAATTGAAAGCGTAAAAGCCCAAAGAAAATGAAAACAGAGGATTCTAGCGAATTAAAAATTATTATTCGCAATTTTTTAATCAGCGATTTCGACGATTTAAAAGAAAATATGCGTTCAGCTTATCCAAATATTGATGAAGATTGGGAGAAAAGCGACATTAAACAACTACTAAAAGTGTTTCCCGATGGTCAGATTTGCGTAGAAGTAAATGGAAAAGTAGTTGCCGTGGCTTTTTCACTTATCGTAAATTATGAGCGTTTTGGCGATCAGCACACTTATGTGGAAATTACCGATAACGGACATTTTGGAACTCACGACCCAAAAGGAGATGTACTTTACGGCATAGAAATTTTAGTCCATCCTGATTATCAAGGAATGCGCTTAGGAAGAAGAATGTATGATGCGCGAAAAGAAATTTGTGAAAAACTAAACTTGCGTTCCATTATTGCCGGAGGTAGAATTCCGGGCTACATCGATTATCAGAATGAATTAACTCCCAGACAGTACATTGAAAAAGTAAAGGATAGAGAAATCCATGATCCTACTTTAAATTTTCAACTCTCAAATGACTTTCACGTTAGAAAAATTCTAAAGAATTACTTGCCCGGGGATAAAGATTCCGGTGCTTATGCTACTCTTTTAGAGTGGAACAACATTTATTATGAGAAGGAAGAGAAACTGCTAAATCAACAGCGCAGTATTGTACGAATTGGCTTAGTTCAATGGCAAATGCGACGAATGGAAAGCATAGAAGATCTACTGGAGCAAATTGAGTTTTTTGTGGGCGCAGTGAGTGATTATCATGCAGACTTTATCCTTTTTCCCGAGTTGTTTAACGCTCCACTAATGGCAAAGTTCAATCACCAATCTACCCCTGATGCCATTCGCTCATTAGCCGGATACACAGAGCTTTTAAAGGAAAAGTTTAGTGAATATGCAGTGAGTTACAACATAAATGTAATTGCAGGTAGCATGCCTATATACGAAGACGAACAATTGTTTAACGGCTGCTTTCTATGCCGCCGCGACGGAAGTATAGATTTGCAAAAGAAAATTCACGTTACTCCGGACGAACACGCCTATTGGGGAACCTCCGGGGGAAGTGAAGTAAAAGTATTTGATACAGACTGCGGAAAAGTAGGAATTTTAATTTGCTATGACTCTGAGTTTCCTGAACTTTCGAGATTGTTGGCATTAGATGATATGAACATATTATTTGTTCCATTTTTAACAGATACCGCTAACGGTTATCACAGAATTCGCCATTGTGCACAAGCCAGAGCCATTGAAAACGAATGTTATGTTGCTATTGCCGGCTGCGTTGGCAACTTACCAAAAGTTCATAATATGGACATTCAGTATGCGCAATCGGCGGTATTTTCTCCTTGCGATTTTGCTTTCCCAACCAATGGAGTGGTTGCTGAAGCTACTCCAAATACAGAAATGACCGTAATTGCCGATGTTGACCTTAGCCTGCTAAAAGAGCTGCATTTAAAAGGGAGCGTTAGAAACCTGATTGACCGAAGAACAGACCTCTTTGAGCTAAAGTGGAAGAATTGACTTAATTTTACGGCTATGAGTAAACCGCTAATTATAGCTCATAGGGGCGCTTCAGGAATTGCCCCTGAAAACACCTTGGCTGCTTTCCAAAAAGCGGTAGAAATGGGTGTGGATCGAATTGAGATGGATTTACGTCAAACCATTGATGGAGAAGTAGTGGTTATTCATGATAAAACCATTGTAAGAACTACTAACGGCTGGGGAAGTGTTCGAAAAATGAGCTTAAACAAGCTGAAAAACTACAGTGCCGGTTCATGGTTTAACCCTGACTTTACCGATGAGAAAGTGCCTACTTTTAGAGAAGTGCTTGAATTGGTAAATGGAAGAACACAACTGCTTTTAGAGGTAAAGGATGGTAGCCCGTACCACCAAGGAATTGAAAAAAACATTATCGAATTAGTAAATGAGTACAAAGCCAATGAATGGTGCATTGTGCAGTCGTTTAACGATCGGATATTATCGAATTTCAGAAAACTCCCCAATTTGCAAAGTGATGTTCAAAAACTCTTTGCCGCTTTTATTCCAGTTGCGCCTTTTTACGGTGGAAGCAAGTTTAGCTACAAACGCTTACAGCGCTACGACTTTGCGCAAGAAATCAACATTAACTACAAATACGTTAATGCTCGAGTGGTAAGAAAAGTGCACGAAATGGGAAAAAAAGTGAATGTGTGGACGGTAAATGAAAGCGCTAACCTAAAAAAGTACCACGAAATGGGAGTAGATGGAATCATTACCGATTATCCTCATCGGCTGAAAGAGGTTTTGGAGGGGAAGTAGTGAAATAGCCATAAAATTTACTTGAGAAGTGCTCTGTAAAATACAATAATCCTACATTTGCTGCATATTCACTGAGTTATGGAGTCTACTGCAAGCAAAACAATTACAGAACAATCCTTAGAAAGCTACTTCAAACCCTTTCGCGAAAATATTATTGGAGTTCATCAAAGCTTTCGTTCCCCATTTGGCAAGCAAAAGTTGGTGTACGCAGACTGGACAGCTTCCGGGCGTTTGTATGGCCCAATTGAAGATAAAATTAAAGAAGAATTTGGTCCTTTTGTTGCCAATACACACACAGAAACAACAGTTTCGGGCACAGCAATGACAAAGGCATATCATCATGCAAAAGCAATTATTAAAAAACATGTAAATGCTTCAGAGGACGATGTGCTAATTATGAGTGGTAGCGGGATGACAGGCGCTGTAAACAAGTTTCAACGAATTTTAGGACTAAAAGTGCCGGAGGGTTTAAAGCAATTTACTTCTATTCCCGAGCACTTTAAACCGGTAGTTTTTATCTCCCACATGGAACATCATTCTAATCAAACTTCTTGGTTGGAAACCATTGCAAAAGTGGAAGTTGTTCCGCCAAATGAAGAGGGACTTTTCTGCAAGAAAGAATTGGAAAACCTCCTTGAAAAATACAAAGACAATCCTCTAAAAATAGCATCGGTTACAGCAGCCTCAAATGTTACCGGCTTGAAGACACCTTATCATAAAATTGCCGCCTTAATGCACCAAAACCAAGGTTTATGTTTTGTAGATTTTGCCTGTGCAGCCCCTTATATCGATATTAACATGCACCCTGAAAAGGAGGAGGAATATTTAGATGCCATCTTTTTTTCTCCACATAAATTCCTGGGCGGACCCGGCACTTCAGGCGTTTTGATTTTTAATCGAAAGGTATATAAAAACCTTGTTCCTGATTGTCCCGGAGGTGGAACAGTAATGTGGACAAACCCTTGGGGAGAACATCAATATATTGAAAACATTGAAGAAAGAGAAGATGGCGGTACTCCGGGCTTTTTACAATGTATTCGTACCTCTCTAGCCATAAAACTAAAAGAGCAAATGGGAGTCGACCATATTATTAGCCGAGAAAAGGAAATTATAAATCAAATTTTTAAGCGATTACTTCCTATAGACAATCTTCATATTTTGGCTGAGCAACATAAAAGTCGATTGGGAGTAATTTCATTTTTTATCGACGACCTTCATTATAATTTGGGAGTAAAATTGCTCAACGACCGTTTTGGCATACAGACAAGAGGAGGCTGTAGTTGCGCCGGTACTTACGGGCATTTTTTATTGCATGTAGATATGGAGACTTCTAAAGCATTAACTTCTGAAATTTCCGCCGGAGAATTAATGAGAAAGCCCGGATGGATTCGCCTGTCGATTCACCCTTGTATGAGCGATGAAGAAATTGATTTTATTTGCGAAAGCATTGAAGATTTAGCCCAAAATCATCAGCAATGGGAAAAAGATTACAATTATATTAATGGTGCAAACGAGTTTATCCATCATAGTGAGAATAAACTTGAAAGTAAGAAAATGATTGAAGACTGGTTTGAATTATAGTCTTAAGTTTCTTTTTTCCATTCATCATAGGCTTGCTGTAAGGTTTGCTCAAAAAGCTCTTTAGGCTGAGCACCTGAAATGCCGTATTGATTGTTGTAAACAAAAAAGGGCACTCCCTTTAAACCTACTTGATGAGCTTCGTATACATCTTTCTGCACATCTTCAGCAAATTGATTGCTTTCCAAAACACTTTTCAGCTCGTTTTTATCTAAACCGATTTCCTCTCCAATTTGAAGGAGTGTATCTAAATCGTCAATGTTTTTTCCTTCCGTAAAGTAAGACTTAAAAAGTAACTCTTCCAACTCCGACTGCTTGCCTTTAGTTTTTGCAAAATGCGTCATTCGATGAGCCATGAAACTATTGGCTACTACCGCCTCATCCATTTTATACGTTAAACCTACTTCAGCGGCCATTGCAGTAACGTGCTCATTCAAAGAACGTGCTTCTTCAATGCTAATGCCTTTATGCTCTGCCAAATACTCATTAATGTTTTTATCTGCTTGAGTAGTAAGGTGAGGGTTTAATTGATAACTTTTCCACTCCACATCAACTTCATCTTTGTGTGGGAATTTTTCTAAGGCTGTATCAAATCTTTTTTTGCCGATATAGCAAAAAGGACACATTACATCACTCCAAATTTCTACTTTCATTTTATTCATTGACTTCAGTATTTTTGTTGTAAGATAAAATTAATATCAGTTATTTATCTAAGTTGATTATCAAATTAACTAAGCTATTTTATTTTCAGAACTCTATCTTTACTTTTTTCCATTCATGAAAAAAGTAAACAAAAAAATCT
>DIAJ01000047.1:88980-105951 GCA_002415785.1 Flavobacteriales bacterium UBA5081 | reverse complement strand
CCTTCTAGACAAAATTCAAATAATATTTAAATAGTTATTATAAATAATTTTGGACAGTATTTAATCATTGTATTATTCAACTCCAAATAGACCCTTTTTCCAACTTTATTTTTTCTTTAAAAAAGAAGCGCGTACTCTTTTCAAATGACTTGGTGTAATCTGAAACGTAAAAATGGTGTGGTAAAAGTTTTGCTTCACTCAGCAAACCTTTTTCTTTTAGCAATTGAGCAACATGAAGAGCAACTACCTCTGCAGAGTCGATAACATTTACCTGATCTTTATAGTAAGATGAAATCTGCTTTTTGATTAATGGGTAGTGTGTGCAAGCCAAAATAATATGTTCTATTTCACTAAGCTTTTCATCGGAAAGGTAGGAGTCGATTACCGTTTGACTGATTTTATCATTGATAAATCCTTCTTCAATCATTGGACAAAGAAGGGGAGTTGCAAGTGATTTAACTAAAAGCTGATTGTTCTCTTCTCCAATTTTTTTTCGATATACATCAGACTTTATAGTTCCTTTAGTACCAATTACACCTACAGCTTTGCTCTTTTCTATCTTTGCCATAAGCTTAACTACGGGGTCTACAACATTAATAACGATCGCTTGCTCGCCAACAATGCGTTTTACTTCTTTATAGGCAATAGATGAAGCTGTATGGCAGGCAATAACAATGAGCTTGCATTTTCTCTCCAATAAAAATTTTGCAATTTCTACCGAATAGTGTTTAATTGAGTAGGGCTCTTTATCGCCATAGGGTAAATGAGCAGTATCTCCAAAGTAAATCAGTTGTTCGTTAGGCAAGTGATTTTTTATGGCATGAGCAACTGTTAATCCGCCAATCCCGGAATCAAAAATACCAATGGGGTTTTCCTTTTTTAAATTCGTTTTCATAAAAAAAGCAGCCTGTTTTAGACTGCTTCGAATTTATTTATTATTTGCTTTACTTGATTAGAGTAAGCCCAATTTCTTTTTCACCATTGGCATAATGTTGTCAGAATCTTTCTGGTAAAGCAAAACGCCAACTCCTGAGTCGAAAATATAGGTGTATCCGTTTTCTTTGGCAACCTCTTCAATTGCGTTCTTCGCTTTGTCAATAATTGGATTCAACAACTTTTCTTCTTTTTCTTGTAAATCTTTTTGAGCAGTTTGTTGAAAATCATTGATACGCTCTTCTAAGTTAGTGATTTCTCTAATTTTGTCCTGTTTAATTGATTCAGACATAGTTGCTTGCCCTTGCTGATAGCTTTGAACTTTAGATTGATACTCTTTTGTCATTGCTGAAAGCTGAGCTTCCAACTCCTGAGCATATTTCTTTATTTCTTCTTCTACCTGTGTTCTTTCAGGCATAGCTTGTAGCAATTCATTGGAGTTAATGTGTCCAAGTTTTTGACCAAATACGGTGGTTGTAAATAAAATAGCTACCAATAAAAGTGCATTCTTCATTGTTCTCATTGTTGTCATATTTAAAGGTGTAATATTAATGTTTAGTTGTTTATTTTCAAATTTTTTATCGTTCTTCTCCGGGTTTGTGTCCCATTCTTCTCAAAATATCATCGCTTTTGTCGTATTTAGGGTTGGTGTAAACCATGGTTAATCCGGGTGATGCCTTGTCGAAAATAATGGAGTATCTTCCAATATTTGCTGTTTCTTGTACAGCTTTATATATTTTTTCTTGAATGGGTTTAATGAGCTCTTTTCGCTTTTTAAAAAGCTCTCCCTCAACGCCAAATTTTTCTTTTTTAAATTCCTTTAGCTCATCTTCTTTCTCAATGATTTCTTCCCTTCTTTTATTCTTCATTCGCTCGGTAAGAAGAATTTCCTCTGCTTGGTAATCTTGATAGAGCTTATCAATTTGCTCTTGTTTACGTTCCATTTGCTTTTCCCATTGTTCAGAAAGTTCGTCCAATTGTTTTTTGGCTTCTTGATAATCCGGAATATTTTTTAAAATATATTCCGTATCAATGTAGGCAAACTTTTGAGCTTGCATTTGTGAAGCTCCAAGTAGAAGGAAAAATATTAAAACGATTTTTTTCATTTGTAATCAATTTAATTTACTGCCAAAATTGCTTTTACAACTCAGTGTATCATTAAAGTTGAGTTGCTCTCTTCAATTACCGTTCCAAAAATTACCATCCACCAATATTTCCTCCAATGGTAAAGTGGAATTCTGTTCGTTGATTAGGATCTGTTCTTCCCGGAACATCGTCAAATCGGTAACCCCAGTCGAGTCCCAACAAGCCGAAAAATGGCATGTATATCCTTACCCCAACTCCTGCTGCACGCTTAACGGCAAATGGTGAAAATTCGCTAAAATCAAACCAAGAATTTCCGGCTTCAGCAAAAGCTAAACCGTAAATAGTTGCTGAAGGATTTAATGAGAATGGATAACGAACCTCCATCGTGTACTTACTTACAATGGTTGCTCCCACTCGAGGGGATAAGATTCGGTTACCATAGCCTCTTAAAGCAATAATCTCACTTCCATCAAGGTTAAATCCACTTAAACCATCACCACCTAAATAAAAACGCTCAAATGGTGATTGACCTAACTCATTGTTATAGGATCCTAAATAACCGTATCCAATTTTAGTGTTTAAAACTAATTTTCCGGCAAGTGGAGTAAACCAAGAAGAGTTGAACTTCCATTTGTGAAATTCAATTAATTTATATCTTTCTTGATTACTCAAACCTTCGTAATCGTCTCTATTATCAAACAGCGAGAAAGGAGGTGTGATTTGCGCTGAAAGTGAAATGTTTGATCCGGTTCTTGGGTAAATTGGAGCATCAACCGAGTTTCTAGAGAAAGTAGTTTTAAAACTCAAGTTATGAGCAAATCCGCTATTGAAAATAAAGTTACCCCAGTTTTGGAGTTCGTAGTATTGGTAACTAATTTCATTATACAATTGGAAAAAGTCATCAGGACTGGTAAGTCTTCTCCCTAAACCTACTGAAAGCCCCCAAATTCCTAAAAACTGACGATTTGGATTAATGATTCTCTCTCCTTCAGAGTTTCGTACAAACTTTTCAACTCCATTGGTTTGTTGAGAGTAATAGCCGGTAACACTTAAGCTATTAGGTCTTCTACCTCCCACCCAAGGTTCTGTAAAAGAAATGTTGTAAGATTGGAAGAATGTTCCGTTGGTTTGAGCTCTTAAGCTCAATCGCTGACCGTCGCCTGAAGGCAGTGGTCTCCAAGCTTCTTTTTTAAAGAATTTTCTTGCCGAGAAATTGTTAAATGAAAGCCCCATAGAACCAACAACTCTGCCGCCACCCCATCCGCCGGACAGCTCAACCTGGTCGGAAGGTTGCTCTTCAACTACGTACTCTATGTCAACTGTTCCATCTGTTTGATCGGGAACCGGATTTACACCAAGCTTTTCTTGATTGAAATAGCCCAACTGCATTAATTCCCTTTGCGAGCGGATCAGGTCGGCTCTACTAAAAAGCTCACCTGGATAGGTTCTGATTTCTCGGCGAATTACGTGATCGTTTGTTTTTGTATTTCCTGTAATGGTAACTTCATCAATTCTGGCTTGTTGGCCTTCTCTTAATCGAATCTCAAAATCAATCGTGTCTTCCCTTACTTCTACTTCAACTAAGTTCGGTTGAAAGAAAAGATAACCATCATCCAAGTAGAGAGAGCTGATGTCTCTACCATTAGGGTCTTGATAAAGACGGCGGTCTAATAAGTCTTGATTAAAGATATCGCCCCTTTCAATATTTAGAATTCTGTTTAACTGCTCGTCAGTGAACTTAGTATTTCCTATCCATCGAATGTCGCCAAAATAATACTGCTTCCCTTCAGCAATCTCAAGTTCAATTACAACTCTCTTTTTACTGACTTGGTATACTGTATCGCTAACTACTTTAGCGTCTCTATAGCCTTGAGCATTGTATTTGGCTACAATGTTTTGAAGGTCGTCTCTGTAGTCGTCTCGAATAAATTTTGAGGGCTTAAAAATTCGAATGAACTTTTTACGCTTAGTATTTTTCATCGCTTTACGGATTTGGCGATCAGTCAAGACTTCATTTCCCTCTATAAATATATCTTTAATTTTTACTCTTTGATTTTTATCTACATCGATAGTAATGATTTTACTGTTTTTCAACAAACTGTCATCCTCTTGAATAATGGTAACTTCTGTGTTGAAGTAGCCTTTATCAACATAGTAGTTTCTTACTGTAGTTTTTGTTTTATCGAGAAGGTTGGGTGTAATTACTCTTCCTCTGTTTAAGCGAATGTCTTCTCTTAAAGATTCTTGCTTCCCTTTTTTTACTCCTTTAAATCTAAACTTAGAGAGTCTGCTTCTTTCTTCAACAATTATCTTAAGAAAGATGATGTCGCCGCGAACATCAGTGGCTGCAATTTTGATATCGGTAAATAAGTCTTGAGTCCAGAGTTTGCTAATTGCTTCGGAGATTTTCTCTCCCGGCACGTCAATTTCTTGACCAATTTGCAAGCCACTAATGGCGATTAGTGCCGAGTGGTCGAGATTTTCTGTTCCACTTACAGTTATTCCACCGATTTCGTAAGTTCTGGGAGAGCTATAATCAAGTGCTTCTAAAGCAGGGTCAATGGTAATTTGAGCCTTTGCCATTTGTGCTGTAGCCAGCACCAAAAACAAAACGATGATACTTTTTAATGAAAACTTATTCATGGGCGCTTTGTTCCTCAGATAATTGCTCGCTGGTTTTACCAAATCTTCTTTCTCTTTTATTGTAATCATCTATTGCTTCCAGCAAATCCTCCTCCCTAAAGTCCGGCCAAAGTTTAGGCGTGAAATATAATTCAGAATAAGCTAGCTGCCAAAGCAAAAAGTTGCTAATTCTATATTCTCCACTGGTTCTTATTAATAAGTCCGGATCGGGAATGTCATGCGTGCAAAGGTAGCTGTTGAATAGAGTCTCATTAACTTCCTCTGAATTTATTCGCCCTTGCTTAACATCATTTAACAGCTTTTTGGTGGCATCTACAATCTCCCAACGAGAACTATAACTCAATGCCAGCACTAAAGTCATGCCTTTGTTCCCTGCAGTTTTATCCATAGCAGCTTGCAACTCAGAGTAGCAATTTCCCGGCAATGATTGTAAATCACCAATGGCTTTTAAGCGAATGTTATTTTTATTTAGCGTTTTGGTTTCTTTACTTATGGTGTTTACCAACAACTGCATTAAAGCGGTTACTTCTGCTTTCGGACGATTCCAATTTTCAGTAGAAAAAGCATAAAGTGTTAAAAACTTTACTCCCGCCCTGGCAGCACCTTCGGTAACACTTCGCACCGACTTTACTCCATTTTTATGTCCAAAAACCCTTGCTTTGCCATTTTGTTTAGCCCAGCGTCCATTGCCATCCATAATTATAGCAATGTGTTGAGGAATATTTGGTTTAGTGGTTTTTTCAGGCATTCTACCGTGCTAATTTTAGGGGCGCAAATATCAGATAATTAAGCCAATTTTAAAAATTATTGTAAGCCGGACATGGTCCTATCTTGTTTACTCGATAAGTTAGCATGAAAATTGAACTGACAAACCAATCATTATCATAGGTTTTGCCTTGCTCATATGTATCGTTAATTAAATTAGGTAAACCGTCGAGATAATCTGTTCCTGTTTTTCTAAAACCCCATTCAAAAGCCAGGCTAAACCTTCTGCCTAAGCCTAGCTTAAATCCCGGTCCGAAAGAGTAAGCTAAGAGTAACTGATCGTCAACCGGCTCTCCAACTACTTCCGTTCCATTAATTAATGTCTCCGGATTGCTGTCAATCAAGTTTAATCCAAAAAATAAATAAGGAGAGAAGAAGTAATCTTCGTTACCAATGGCATAAGGTAGAAAGTTAAATTCAATGCTGGTAGCCAACTCTGTTATTTGATTTTCAAACTCTGCATTTCTAGCCTGATTAAAAAGCAATTCATTGTTAATGTCGGCTGCTTGAAGTGTAGTTTGCGAAAGTGTTGCTTTAAGACTGTAGCGCATATTTAGGTTGTATCTGAAAACGGCTCCATAAGTTAAACTTCCGGTTTCATTTCCGTAATGATGACCCGGATTAATTTCACCCAAGTAGTAGGATCTACCCAAGAGTATACCTAATTCAGTTGATTTTTGGGCAAGTAGAGTAGAAGCACTCAAGCTAAAAAAAATAAGCAATAAAGAAAAATTTCGCATAGCTGACTAACGGCAATAATTCAAAAAAAGTATCAAAGTTCTTAAAACTTCGGACGGCTTCGTCGTCTTTGGACAATTTTTCTTGAAATGGTAATCATTCCCGTCATAAATGTGTCGTTAAAGTCGGGGTTTCCTCTGGTTTCACCAACAAGTTGATTAGACCTTGGAATACCCACTTCCGGCATGGCGTGATAAATATTCGGATCGGACAAATAAGCTGCTTGATCAGCTTCTGCCTGAGAGGCACCATTGGCTAATTTTGCTTGTCTCAAATTATCTCTTCCATAGTAGTCTGTACTTACGTCGTCAAGATAGTCTGTAAACGTAAAGCGCATGGTGAACTCAAAATTTACTTGCCAATAGCGGTCAATGGTTTTTCCCAAGCCAATCCCATAGGGAATGGTCATTACCAGTCTATTGTATTTGTCAGGTTCTCCGGGCAATCCCTGACCTTCTGTGCCAATTGGTTGAAGAGCTACCCAGTCGCCGTTTTGATCCTGACCTTTGGGGTTAAAGTGCATTAAACCGATTCCACCAAAAAGGTATACATCTAAACCAAGACCTCGACGCCCTCTAACTCCTCTTAGGCGATATAAGTTTCCTCGTGCATTGTTGAGCATATAGAACTCGCCCATGACATTTAATTCAAAGAAGCCGGTTCTAAATCGCAAGTTTCTTCCATTTCGAAAGGGTTCTTCCGTAAACTTGTCATCTCCTCTTAAAACGCCCCAGGTTAAATTAGAGCGCAAGAAAACGTAGCTGTTAAGTTGATAGCGATATCCAATTAAGGCTGCCGGACGGGTGGCAGCTAAGTCTAAATCTGCCGGACCGGGACGACCAATGTTGTTGCCTCCCCCAAGTTCTCCTAAAAAGTTAGTAGCTCCTACGCCACCAACAATCTGGCGTCTGAATCTTTTCCAGCGCTGAGCCTCAGCCATTGAAGGTAGCAGAATTAATAGGGTTAATATGACAAAAAATAATCGCTTCATTCTAGCAAGGGACAAATATAAATAGTTTTATCAAATCAATGAAAATAAGTAAAATAAACTTTAAGTATTTCTTTTATCTAAGCCCCAGTTTAGCTTGCTTCTAAGGCTGCTGATGAACGATTGGTTTTCCAATTGAATTAATGCAACTTTAAAAGGGGCTTTTTGTAAGCGTAGTTTTTCGCCATTAATTAACTCTTCCGACCTAGAGTCCAATGCAATCAGATTTTTTTTAGCTCTTGCCTCAATAGTTATGTCAAGAATGGAGTTGTTGTCAATTACAATTGGTCGAACGTTTAAATTGTGTGGAGCAATTGGGGTAATGACGAAGTTTCCACTACCCGGCATTAAAATCGGTCCACCACAACTTAATGAGTAAGCAGTAGAACCTGTAGCGGTTGAAATGAGTAGCCCGTCTGCCCAATAGGTGTTTAAATGCCCACCATCCAAGCTCACATCAATGGTGATCATCGATGAGGTGTCTCTTTTTAAAATGCTGATTTCATTGAGTGCAAAATTGTTGTCGCCAAAATGATTAGAGTCGCTATTTATTTTAATCATAGAGCGATAGTCTAAACTAAAGTTCCCTTCATATAAGCTGTCAATAGCAAAGTCAATGTCGGAGGGAGGTGTGTTAGAAATAAAGCCTAAACGACCTGTATTAATTCCCAAAACAGGAATTTTTCGCTCGCGGACAAGTAAAATGGTGTCCAAAAAAGTGCCATCACCACCAATACTAATCATGTAGTTGGTTTCTTTGTTTAGTTCGTCAGAGTTGCTGAAAATTTCATTCTTTTTAACTTGTAGAATTTTTGTTTGCTCTAATTGTTCAGCAAAAAGTTGATGATATTGGAGTTCTGCACCTTTAAACTTTAGCTTACTGAGCAAATGCTCAATGTCGTGTTTATTCGATTGGTCAATATGTTTTCCGTAAAGAGCTATTTTCATACTGTAATAATTAGTGTCCTAAATGGGTGCTACAAAGTGAAGAAATAATCCGTTCTCTCCAAATTTATTGAAAGAAAATTCTGTTCGCAATACCATATCATAATAGGTGACAAAATCTAAGCCCAAACCATAGCCAAATTGTATTTCGTTGGCTAGCTTATTTTGAGGGTAGCCGGTTAAATCTTCAACATAGGCGAAGTCAGAAAAAACACCCAAATAAAGTGCGTAGTGAAATCGATTAAATCGCTCCCATGGCAGAAGGTTTAGCTGAGCATGATTGGGTTTTATTAATTGATACCTGAATTGTGCTTTTGCTAGTCCAATGTTTTGCCCATCAATTACATAATATTCATAAGAGCGTAAGGTAAATGATTGGCTGTAGCCTAAGCCATTTTGAAGCAAATAAGGTTGATTGTCGTTACTTGCCCAAACTCCTCGAAAGCTTCCTGCAGCAAAAAAACGCTCGGAGAGAGGTGTAAACTTTTTTATTTGAAGTTGAAAGTTGGTAAGGTCAACGGGACTTTCTAAAATACCCAAGCCGTATTTTTTTACACTAGCTGAAAAATAAGATCCACTTAAAGGATAATTTTTGGAATCTCTGCGATCGTGTGTAAAACTGTAGTATAGGCTAAAATATTGATGTTCTTTTTGATTACTTCCTAAATAATTTGGGTTGAGCTCACGAACTGTATCTTTTACCTCATTAAAATCATATTCAAACCCTAAGCGATGAGTGTTAAATATTTTAGGACGATATTGGTAGGTTAAGCCGGCAGCATAATTTCTAACAGCATCGCCTTTATCGCTTTTGTACTGCAAGCGTTGGTTGTCGAATGAAAGATAAGTGATTTGATCTCTTCGGTTGTAGGAGAAATCAATGTTTAAGCCGGCTTTTTGATTGCGGTTAATGTACGGAATATCATAGCTCAATTTTAATCGTTCAGTAAACCCAAACTGAGCAGTCGCACTCAGTTTTTCTTTTCTTCCGCGAAAGTTATGACGGATTAAGGTAAATCCATAATTCAAACGAGAGAAGTCTTTTTCTTCCCACCAAGTGTTAAAGTTGTTGTCGTCAATTTCAAAAATGGGAAGTGGAAAAGTATACCAACGCTCTTGTAAATGAATTATTAAAAAAGCTTCATCCGGATTGCCGATTGCTAAATCTACTTTTACAAAATTGAATAGGGAGGTGTTGAGTAGGTTTTTTCTTGACTGCTCAATTTCTGCAATTAACTCATCATTCGTCAGCGTATCTCCATTTTTAAAAGTTAGTTCTCTAAGCACAATGTGCTCTTTCGTTATTTTATTGCCAATGAGTTGTATGTTCTTAATCACTTTTGTCGGATGTTCATACAAGCTACTATCTTTTCCCATTTGGTCGATTTTGTAGGCCTGACCAAATGCAACAGTTGAAAAAAGAAAAAGCACGAAAAGTGCAATTACCTTAAACATGCATTACATATTGAGATAGTGGATAAAAGCATCGTAGCGTTTTTTAATGTCGTCTTCATACTCACTTTTGTGAAAAGAAGCGGCAACAGTGTAGTTATAACGCTCAAAAGTTCGAATAATCGCCGTTAAGTCTGTTTTGTTGATTTTAACGGTAACGTCCATTTTTGTAGAATCATCGTGAGTGAAAATATAAGAACTTAAAATTTTAGCCCCATTACTTTCTACAATTCCTGCAATCTCTGCCAAAGAGTAGTCGTTTACATTAAGCTCCAATTGTAAAATTCCGCCGGGATCTTTCATGGCGGCAAGCTTTGCAATGTTGTGCATAAGCACTTCTTGACAAATTAAGCCCAAGTAATTGCTTTCTTCATCTAAAACCGGAATTACACTCAATTTCTTTTCAGCCATTTTGCTAATTACCTCATAAACATGCTCAAATTGGGTGACATAAGGCGTTTCTAAAGATAAGCTATGATTGCCAATCGGCTCTTCAGGATGGTTTAAGTCTAAAATGTCACCTTCGCTAATTAATCCCAAAAACCGATTGTGGTTTACAATGGGGAGCTCACTAAGTTTATATTCCTCCATTAAGCGCAAGGCAGTTTCTCCGGTATCAGAAGTTTTTAATGGGGGAATTTCATCGCTTATTAATTCAATGGCTAACATTTTATACAGTCGTTAAATTCTTAAATTATAAACTAACTTTGAGGCAATACTACAATATTACAGAAAACTCATGACTAGATTAAGTGTCAATATTAATAAAGTAGCAACACTTCGCAACGCCAGAGGGGGAAATGTGCCGAATGTTTTACAAGTCGCAATGGATTGTGAGCGCTTTGGGGCTCAAGGGATAACTGTTCATCCACGACCGGATGAAAGGCATATTCGCTACAGCGATGTGTACGATTTGAGTAAGGCAGTTAAAACGGAGTTTAACATTGAAGGATATCCAAATGAAAAGTTTATGGACTTGGTATTGGAGGTGAAACCTGCTCAGGTAACTTTAGTGCCCGATCCGCCGGATGTACTAACCTCAAATGCCGGCTGGGATGTACTAAGAGAAGCTGATTTTTTGAATCCTGTACTAGATAAATTTCGGAATGCAGGAATTCGAACTTCCATTTTTATGGAAACGGATATTGAACAAATTGAAGCAGCAGCTCAAAACATAAATGTTGATCGAATTGAATTATACACCGGACCTTATGCAGAGGATTTTTCGAAAGATCCTGCAAAAGCGATTGCCCCATATGAAAAAGCAGCAGCAAGAGCAGATGAACTTGGATTGGGAATTAATGCAGGCCACGATTTGGATTTAACAAATTTAAAATACTTCAGAGAGAACATAAGCGGATTGTTGGAGGTTTCTATAGGACATGCGCTCATTTCCGATGCTTTGTACTACGGTTTAGAAAATACGATTCAACTTTATTTGCGCGAACTCAATTGGTCGCACGAGGAGGTTTAAAATAAGATTATATTAAAATGCAATTGAATTACAAGAAACTAGGAGAAGGACAAGCCTTGATTATTTTACATGGCTTATTTGGTTCATTAGATAATTGGATGACACTGGCCAAAAAATGGTCGGAGAATTATCAAGTTTGGATTGTTGATCAGCGTAATCACGGACAGTCGCCTCACAGTAATGAATTTGATTACAGCTTGATGGCAGAAGATTTAAAAAACTTTATAGAAGAGCACCAAATTAATCAGCCGATTATTTTAGGACATTCCATGGGTGGAAAAACGGCCATGGAGTTTGCCGTAAATTATCCAAATAGTTTAAAGAAGCTCATTGTTGTAGACATAGCGCCTGTAAGCTATCAAGTTCATCACTATGGAATTATAGAAGCTTTAGAGAGTGTGAATTTAAATAAAGTTCAATCGCGAAAAGATGCAGAGGAGCAGTTAAAGTCAAAAATTAAGGAGTTTGGTATACGACAGTTTTTGCTGAAAAACTTGTATCGGAAAAGCAAGGAGGAGTATACTTGGCGATTTAATTTGCCGGTAATCAAAAAACAAATTGTACCAATTAGCGAATGGAGTATTTCAGATAAAACTTATGAAGGAAGTACATTATTTATAAGTGGAGAAAACTCAAATTATATTTTGCCGGAATATGGTGCAGAAATAGCAGCCAAATTTCCCAATTACGAATTAGAAGAAATTTCCAATGCCGGCCATTGGGTGCATGCGGAAGCACCTGAGGAGTTTTCTAGGGCAGTAGAGGATTTTTTGGAATAGTGCTTTGTTATTTTTGGAACACACTTAGCTGCTGCAAGCAGGAGGTGCCTATTAATTAGTTTTTAACTCTCTTCTCTCTAAACAGTGAAGCAACCTTGTTTTTTTACTTAGAAGTCTAAAAAAAACTCAAACCTTAACTCTTTTCTTTATCAGAAAACTAGCACTTTGCTTAATAAACTTTAAGAAAATCAATTAGTTGATTTTTTGGGCAGCTTAACTGCGATTCCTATCTTGTGCTCAATTCATTCAATATCAATTAAATTAATTAAAGAAAATTATGCTATTAAAAAAAGTAGCCCTTATCGCATTTGTTAGTGTTGGACTTGCAGCATGCAACAATGGACAACCGGCAGATGAAAACAGTAATCAAAGTGAGGAAACTGCACCTCAGGAACAAATGCAAAATGAAACCCCTGCTAACCAGCAGCAACAACCTCCGGCAGGAATGCAAGGTCAGCCACAGTCTCAAGCTCCTAACTTAAGCGACGAAGAGTTGAAGCAGTTTGCTGAAATAGCCCAAGAAATGCAAGTAGTTAATCAATCGTTTCAACAAGAAATGATGACAGCAATTGAAAATGAAGGCATGCAAGTAGATCGTTTTACTCAAATTCAGCAGGCTCAGCAAAACCCTAGCCAAGAGAGTGATGCTTCTCCTGAAGAGATGAAGACATTCGAAGCAGCTAATCAGAAGTTGCAAGAAATTCAAACGACTGCACAAGCAGAAATGACTAAAAAGCTTGAAGATGCCGGACTTAGCCAAGAATGGTATCAACAAACAGCTATGGCGATACAATCAAACCAAGAGTTGATGATGCGTTTCCAACAACTTCAACAAGGAGGAAATCCTAATCAGGGTGGAGCGCCGACTCAAGGACAATAAATTTTAAACCTTAAAATCAAAATGTTATGAAATTAGTAAAAAAAATAGCAATTAGTTTTTGTGCAGTATTTGGGCTTACAGCGGTTCAAGCTCAAGTAAACCAAGTGCCAGCGCAAATGCAACAGCAACAACAAGCTACTCCTGATATTTCTGATGAAGAACTGCAAAAGTTTGCAAATGCTTTTCAGGAAGTTCAAGTAGAGAATCAGAAAATTCAAAAAGACATGATTGCAAAAATTGAAGAAGAAGGCATGGAAGTACAGCGTTTTTCTGAGATTCAGCAGGCACAGCAAAATCCAAATCAGGAAGTTGAAATGACTGCTGAAGAAGAGAAGGCAATTGAGAATTTAATGCCTAAACTACAAACAATTCAGCAAGAATCACAAACAGTGATGCAAGAAAAAATAAAATCAGCAGGCTTAACAATGAATCGCTATCAAGAAATAGCTCAGATGATTCAACAAAGTCCTGAATTGCAGCAAAAACTACAAAGTATGATGCAAGGATAATTGTAAGTAGCAGTAGTAGTTAATAGATTGATTAGCCAAAGTGATTTGTTCATTTTGGCTTTTCTTTTTTTAAAAGATTATGAACTCATATCATTAAGATGTTTGTTGAATGATTATTTTTACCTTTTATTTTTCAGCCAATGCCTAAAAAGCTCGTTATAATACCCACATACAATGAGTTGGAGAATATCCAAAAAATCATTGAAAAAGTCTTTTCACTCAAGGAAGACTTTAATATTTTGGTGGTAGATGACGGTTCTCCTGATGGCACAGCTCAGATTGTAAAAAGCTTGATGGAGAAGCACAAGGACAGGCTTTTTATTGAAGAAAGAGAAGGAAAACAAGGCTTAGGAACTGCTTATATTCACGGCTTTAAGTGGGGGCTTGCAAAAGACTACGATTATCTTTTTGAGATGGATGCCGATTTTAGCCACAATCCGGAGGACTTGGTTAACTTATATTATGCTTGTGAAAAAGACGGAGCAAAGCTAGCCATAGGTTCTCGCTATGTGACTGGAGTAAATGTGGTTAATTGGCCGATGGGCAGGGTGTTGATGTCTTACTACGCCTCAGTTTATGTTCGCTTCATTACCGGAATGCCCTTCCGAGATTCTACTGCCGGTTTTAAGTGTTATCACCGTTCAGTTTTAGAAGCCATTAAATTAGATCGGATTCGATTTAAAGGTTATGCTTTTCAAATTGAAATGAAGTTTAAAGCTTGGAAATTTGGCTTTAAGGTGGTGGAGGTGCCCATCATTTTCACTGATCGACAAGAGGGAAAAAGTAAAATGAGCACAGGTATTTTTAAAGAAGCTTTTTTCGGGGTGATTTACCTCCGATTATCTTCTCTTTTGCCAAATTTTAAAAAGAAAAACTATGAGTCAGTCAACGCTCATTCAGGGAGCTAATATTGTTAATGAAGGAGAAATTTTCGAGGGCGACCTTCGCATTGAGGGAGAGCGTATTGTAGAAATCAGCAAATCGGGCTTATCTGCTAAAGCTAACGAAAAAGTAATTAATGCTAAAGGCTTGCACTTAATTCCCGGCATGATTGACGATCAAGTGCACTTTAGAGAGCCAGGACTGACCCACAAAGCGGAAATTTATACAGAAGCAAAAGCAGCAGTTGCCGGAGGGATTACTTCTTTTATGGAAATGCCAAATACCGTTCCCAATGCTCTAACCCAAGAGTTATTAGAAGATAAGTACGCTATCGCAAAAGGGAAATCATTGGCGAATTACTCCTTTTTTATGGGAGCCTCAAACGATAATTTAGATGAGGTTTTGAAAACTAATGGAAAAGATGTTTGCGGTGTTAAAGTATTTATGGGTTCTTCAACTGGAAATATGTTGGTTGATGAAGAAAAAGTATTGGATAAAATATTTTCTGAATGTCCGCTTTTAATTGCTACTCACTGTGAGGATGAAGCAACTATTCGTGCAAATATGGAAAAAGCACGTCAAAAGTATGGCGAAGAAGTGCCGATTGAACAACACCCCATCATTAGAAGTGCTGAAGCTTGTTATTTGTCCTCTTCAAAGGCTGTTGAGTTGGCAAAGAAGCACAACAGTCGATTGCATATATTGCACATTTCTACAGCCAAAGAATTAGACTTATTTAGAAATGACATTCCCTTAAAAGAAAAGCGAATTACGGCCGAAGCCTGTATTCATCACCTTTGGTTTAGCGATGAAGATTATACTGAAAAAGGTACATTTATCAAATGGAACCCGGCGGTGAAGTCGGCAAAAGACCGAGCTGAGATTAGAAAGGCAGTTTTAGATAACCGCATTGATGTAATTGCAACAGATCATGCACCTCATACCATAGAAGAAAAGTCAAACTCCTATTTTAATGCTCCAAGCGGAGGTCCATTGGTGCAACATGCACTACCGGCATTGTTTGAAATGCACCGACAAGGTGTATTTTCATTGGAAGACATCGTTAATAAAACAGCTCATTCAGTAGCGGATTGCTTCCAGTTGGAAGAGCGAGGCTACCTCAGAGAAGGCTATTTTGCCGACTTAGTGTTGGTGAACTTGGAGAAACCTTGGGAGGTAAGCAAGCAAAATGTTCTTTCTAAATGCAAATGGTCGCCTTTTGAAGGTTCCAGCTTTTCAGCACAAATCGAAAAAACCTTTGTAAGTGGACATTTAGCTTATGATTTAGGTCAATTTGATGAAGGTGTGAAAGGAAAACGCTTAAAGTTTAATCGATGAGCATTCGTCTAATTGGCATAATAACCCTTTTTCTGATTTTTTCTTCTTGCGGTGAAAAAAAAGAAAATCGTCCTGATCATATATGGGATGAAGCACGCATGATTAAAGTGCAAACTGAGTTTCAGAAAGCAGAAGCTTATCTTCGCTTAGGTTATCAGCGCTTTGCAGACAGTACTTATGTGGCAGACAGCGTTTTTAATGCGGTTTTTCAAAAGTTTGAAACCAATCGAGCTGAATACGACAGCAATTATAGTTATTACCTCAATCATCCAAAAGAGTTGGAGAAAGTTTATGAGCAAGTAATCATTAATCTAAATGAAGCTTCGGGTGAGTTGGAGAAGGAGACGAAGAAGTAGGCTATAGTTAATGATTGTTCCTGTACAACTGGCAACTTTCCTCAATCACTTTATCCATAGGTTGAAACTGAAAGCCCAAATCATTTTTTATCTTATCCGCAGAAAAGCACTTTTGATTAAAGGCCGTATGTATGGTTTCTTTGGTGAGAATAGCTTTTTTTGAAGTGAGCAAAGAACGAATTCGATCTAAAACCAAAAGTATTTTGGCAAGACCTTTAGTTGTTTTGTATTTGGGAGCTTGTTTTCCTAATTCTTGGGCAATTTTCGAAAGTAATTTTTTAAAGCTGAGGTTCTCGGAAACTAAAATGTATCTTTTGTTGATCACATCTCCGTTCATTAGTAGTGTAGCAGCTTTTACTACATCTTTTACTCCTACAAAACCATTGCTTCCGGGCGGGTAGAACTTTAAACCGTCGGCTACTTTTTTAATAATGGTGGAGCTGCTCTCCGTCCAATCGCCAAAACCAATAATTGTGGCAGGGTTTACAATTACCACATTTAAGCCTTCCTCTGCTGCGCGCCAAACTTCGTTTTCTGCATAGTACTTACTAATTGAATAAGTTGAAGTGCTTTTCGTTTTTTGCCATAGCGCATTTTCGTCTGTGCATCGATTATCGGCATAACTTCCTAAGGCAGCTACAGAACTGATAAAACAAAGTTTTTTAACCTTAAAATCTAAACTTAGGTTGACAATGTGTGCCGTGCCTTCTACATTAATGTCAATCATTTTTCCGGCATCTTTCGATTGAAATGAAACAATGGCAGCAGAATGATAGACGTATTCTATTCCTTCAAAAGCATCTTTTAAACTAAAGTAATCCATTAAATCGGCTTGTACCCATTCAATCTTCTCGAAACAATCTAACTCATCATAAGCTTGAAAAACGGCTTTACATTTTTCAATTTTTTCTGCATTTCTATAAATAGCTCGCACCTTCTGATTAGCTTTTAAAAGACTAACTAATAAGTGACTTCCTACTAAACCTGTGCCGCCTGTGACTAAAATCATGCGATTTTTTTCTGAGCTTCAAAGGTAGTTTTAATTCACTAATTGTTTGAAGGTTTTTAACTCTTGAATCATTTCTCTTTTTTCTTAATTTGAATGTCTATAAATTATTAGATTCAATTATACCAATTAGTTTTCATTGTTCTATCTTTACTTTTTTCCATTCCCGATAGCTATCGGGATGAAAAAAGTAAACA
>DIAJ01000047.1:0-88812 GCA_002415785.1 Flavobacteriales bacterium UBA5081 | reverse complement strand
AAATTATGAAAATGGTCATCCTTTTTAAAACATAGAGTAAATTATAAATAAACAGTTTATAGATATCATTTCGGGAATTCAGTTTCACAAAATAACTTTAAAGTTGGATTACTTTAGTCCTTTTTAACTTCTCTACTTCCCTTATCTTTGCCAAAATTTTTTACAATGGACTTCGTAGCAGAATTGGAATGGAGAGGTATGGTGCACGACATTATGCCCGGAACTAGAGAGCAATTACAGAAAGAAATGACAACGGCTTATGTGGGTTTTGATCCTACTGCTGATTCATTGCACATTGGCAATTTAGTGCCGATTATGTTGCTGACGCATTTTCAAAATGCAGGACATAAACCCATTGCTTTGGTAGGTGGTGCTACCGGAATGGTTGGAGACCCTTCCGGGAAATCGGAAGAGCGGAACTTTTTAACCGAAGAGGCGCTCAACCACAACTTAGAATGCCAGAAAAAACAGTTGGAGAAGTTTTTAGACTTTTCTGCTGATAGCCCAAATGCTGCGGAGATTGTGAACAACTACGATTGGTTTAAGGATTTTAGTTTTTTGCGATTTTTGAGAGAAGCGGGGAAACACATTACCGTAAATTACATGATGGCAAAAGATTCTGTGAAAAAGCGATTGGAAACAGGCCTGTCGTTTACCGAATTTTCTTACCAGCTGATTCAGGGATATGATTTTTACTATTTGAATCAACATAAAAACTGCAAACTGCAAATGGGCGGTTCCGACCAATGGGGGAACATTGTTACCGGAACGGAATTTATTCGCCGTAAATCCAACAATGAAGCTTTTGCGCTAACTTGTCCGCTAATTACCAAAGCCGATGGCAGTAAATTTGGTAAATCGGAAGGTGGAAATGTTTGGCTGGACAAAAGCAAGACTTCGCCTTATAAATTTTATCAGTTTTGGTTAAATGCCAGCGATGAAGATGCTGCAAAATACATTCGAATTTTTACCTTAAAAGCCGAAGATGAAATTCTTTCTTTAGAAAAAGAACATGCAGAAGCGCCACATTTAAGAGTTTTACAAAAAGCTTTGGCAGAAGATATTACCATTAGAGTTCACTCCGAAGACGATTTGAAAAATGCAATAGCCGCATCTAATATTTTGTTTGGAAAATCTACCGCAGAGGATTTAAAAACATTGTCGGAAGATGACTTTTTAAGTGTTTTTGAAGGTGTGCCTCAAGCAACGATCAGCAAAAGTGAGCTGGAAAAAGGAATTGAGATTATCGATTTTTCCGTTGAGGTAGCTAAAGCATTTCCTTCAAAGGGTGAGGCGAGAAGAATGTTGCAAAACAATGGGGTAAGCGTTAACAAAGAAAAGGTAAGTCTGGAGAAAACCTTAAATTTGGACGACTTACTTTTAGGACAATATATTTTATTGCAGAAAGGAAAGAAAAATTATTACCTCATTCGTATTGATTAAAAAAGCATTTTTATCGTTTTTAATTTTTACTGTTTTTATTACTGCGGCACAAGCACAGGAAAATAAAAGCAGTAAAGACAGAATATTGGTGGTTCCATTTGATCGTTTCGACTTTCAAACTGCTTACTCTTTAAGTGAGATTGCTACCGCCAACGAATGGTTAAGTTCGGATGAGGTTTTTGCTCACTACAGAGACTCTTTGGTTAAAAGGTTGTCGACTAATTATCATAGCATTTCTGCCTTTCCAATTCCTGCTTACGATTATGGATTGATAAAAAACCAACTTCCGAGAGTTTATAAAGAAAAGCCGAGCACACATACAGGTGTAGACCTTAGTTTGCTAAAGATGAATGATCGCTTGAGTTCGCTCTTGCAAAATTTATCAGCAGATTATATTTTGTTTATCAGCCAGTATGAAATTAGCAGCCGTTTAGTAGCTACGATGAGCTCGAATGAAGGCTCAAAGTTTTTGCCTTGGGCGAATCATGAAATTACTTATGAGTTGTTTGATGCAAAGGGGAAATTGATTGTCATGGCAGATCAGTTTAAAGTTCAACCCAGGAATCCCTACAAAGAGAATATGGATACTAAAGGAGTTTTGCTAAAGGAAGTAGCTCCAAATTATGAATCGATTCTAGAAGATATTTATCAAAAACTGCTTGTTTACCAAAATCAAAAACGAAAAAAGCCGGTTTATCGGTTGAGGTGATAGGTTTAATTTAACTTTTAATAGATTACTTGGCTTAATTTCGTACTTATTTACTTGAATTTGTGTATACAATAAGTATTTTATTCTATAGTTCATTAATATCCTTTTCAATTAAACGATATTTGTCTTTTACATCTTCTCCCGAATAAAAGTCAAGCAAATCTTTCTTTGTAAGTGTTCCTTGATTTAAAAAGCGTTTCAAATAGTCTTGGTTGAATTCCATTAAAAGGATTGATTTTTCCAATTGTTTCAAAATTGCTTTGTTGTTGTCAATGTTATTATGAACTAAAGATTTTATTGCCAATACTTCGTTGATATCTTTTATGATTCGGTTTACCATCATTGCTAAAATGTCTTTGTCGAGATCGATTTCTTTTGCATTTAAAGCAATGTCACGAGCCAACATATAGGCAATAGCTAAATTGGTATAATCTCCTTTTTGTGAATTGATAATGGCAACAAAACCAACTCCCGGAATGTAACCCACATTTTCAAAATTCTTAAGAATGGAATTTTCTACTAAGGAAATATCAAAAACAATCAAACTTACTTTACTGTCTCTGTTGGCTTGTGCTTCTATCAATTGACTCCAAGCTGTATCAGATTTGCGAGTAAAAATATTTTTGCTTTCAACTTCTCCTAAACGAACACTTTTGTCAAACTTACACTCAATAGCAATTTTTAAATCAGGTGTTCCGTTTACTTCACAGATAATATCACCCGTTTTGTTTTTGGGTAAATTGCCTGCGGTATTACCAGTTAAAAATGCACGGTCTTTTAATTTTTTGTCTAAAAAATATTGATTTAAAAATTCTGCGATTTCATCTTCTGCCAAAACGCCTTTAATAGTTGATTTGTAGAAAAGTTCTTTCTTCATTTCAAAAATCATCTTCAAACTTTCGAGTTCTGTTCCTAACTCATTTGATGTTTTTGAAAGAAAGGAGGAAATTCGGTCTTCCATTAGAGCCAAAACTCCAATGTAAATTGCTCTCAGCAACTTATCATCTCTTTCAGTTGCAGGAAGATTGTCAAAGTAATTGAAAACGATTTGATTTTCGATTTCAAATTCTTTGATTTCTATTCGTTTGAGTTGTTGATTTATTTTAAGCATTTTTAATTTGTTCTATTAAGTTTTCAATTTGACGGCAAACTGTTTGATAATTATCATTCTCATTTTCAATGGTTGAATTTGCTAGTTGTTTCAAGCTTACTGATAAGTTAGTATAGCTATCAAGGATTTTACGGCTGTCTAAAAATGTGTTGAACTGTGTTTTTTCATTCACTAACATTTCTGAAAAATCATTTAATGTATCACGAAATGAAGTACTGTTATTTATTTTATGATTCTGATTTGAATTACAATTAATTAGTTCTTGTTTTATATTTTCAAACAAACTCGTATATAGTCTAAAATCGCCATTTCTAGAAATCTTTGTAATTGCAGATGGACTTAAATTGAAAAGCCTATTAATAGCTATTTGAAGAGTTATAGTTGAGATTTCAGGATTAAGCTTGGTTAGGTCCTTTTGTATATGTTGTAAATTTTCTTTTACCGTATCAATTGATTCACTTTTATCTAAAGCTTTTTGGGTATTTGATATTAATGAATCAATAGTTTTTTTATTGGGCATTTCTTTTAATTTTTCTCTTAAATCATTTACGCTAAGAATATTTACCAAAATTGGAACAAATATGCCGAAAAGGGTCATAAAGCCGATTCCAACCGCCATATATAGATTTAACCTATCAATATCTTTATCAATGATACTTTCAGCTCTATTTCTTTCATTGAAAATTTCTTCAG
This sequence comes from Flavobacteriales bacterium UBA5081, assembly GCA_002415785.1. Lineage (GTDB taxonomy): Bacteria > Bacteroidota > Bacteroidia > Flavobacteriales_E > Vicingaceae > UBA5081. The sequence goes on along the minus strand of DIAJ01000047.1, from coordinate 84,856 downwards.
CTAATAAATTCAGGTTGTTATTTATTTCTATTATAGCTTCCTTATTAAGCACCATTAATGAGTCCTTCTGCTTGATGTTGTCAACATCAATGAGATTTGTTTTTATTTTGGCTAAATGATTATATTGTTTATCTTTTTCAATCTTATATGAATTGAGATTTTCAGTGCTTTTCCACCAAAAGAATGCAAATAGACATATAAAACAACAAGCAAACCCAACAAATATTCTGGATTGTAAATCAAAGTTTCTTTTTTCGTTTGAACTCATAGTTAATTATATATATTTATTTCTTTTGGAAGAGTATAAATTAGATTCCAATATTTAGCCCCATCATTCATTGTTTCAGGTAAATCTTTATCTTCCAAGCTGAACATCCTTGCTAATAATGTCTTTTTGTTTAAAAGAATTTTATTTTCAGCACAATAATCTATACTAGTACTTTTCAAGTTGAATTCATCAATCGCATCTAATGCACTTCTAAAAATTAGATCATCGTGTGAGAATAAAATGAATTGAAGAGGCATATCGGGAGTATATTTATAGAATAGCCCAATGATTTTTTGTAAGAATAGTGAAAATGAATTTTTACTAATAAAATCACTCGCAAAAAATAAGTCATCCATTACTAATGGTAAATTTACTTTGTATCTCATTCGTGTTGATAGAGCAATACTGAGACTAATCATTAGACAAAATACTTTATATCGAAAGGTATTGAAATAAATATCTGGAGTTGTAGATTCTCCATTTTTCTGAACAATTTTTGCCATTATTACTTCTGTTTGAAATATTTCGCCATCAATATTTCTATCAATTTTTTCTAAATTTAGCACCAAGCTTATAGATTCTTTTTCGTCAATAAAATCATTCATTATTTCTTAGACAACTTCCTTAATAGATTTAAAGTAGCTAGTAACGATCTTATCCTTTTCTTCAATAAGTTTTAGATTGAAAAATTTAATCTCTTCTTTAATTCTTTTGAAATTTTGAACTTGTATGTCCACTGATTTCATTTGTAAGTTTAACTCTTTGATTGTTTTTTCGATAATTGGAATGGAAGTTTTATTTTCGTTTATTTCCTTTTCCAATGCTTTAATCTTTTCGTTAATAGTCATATTAGCACTATTACTTAATTCATCAATGACATTTTGAATCTGTTCGGTTCTTTCTTTAATGAAAGTTTTAATTTCATCTATTTTCGATGGTATAAATTCATAAATGAGATCCTTGTTATCAATCAAAAAAATTGAAAGCTTACTAAATTCAGTATCTGTTGGGAATTGTTTATCAGATAATTGCTTTATATAATTGAATAATTCATCATCAAGTAAATGAGGAGTCAATAACATCATCAATTCATCTTCTTTGTTTATTAAACTATCTAAACTTGTTTGTTTTGATAATACCGAGCGTTGATTAAAAAGTATTTCACTTAAGTGCTTTAATGATTGTAATGAATCAATTAAATTATTTGATAGGTTTCTATATGCAAGTTTTATTCTTCTTTCAGTTTCTTCATATTTTTTAAGGTTATTTATTCTTAACTTAACACTTCCCTTTATTTCTTCAATTGTCTTTTTAGAATCTTGGCAAAATGGACAGTCATCTTTATTTTCGGCTAAACTTAAGCCTTGTTCTAAAAACCCCTTTTCAATATTAATATCTTGAATTCCTGAAATTGAAATGTATTCTTGATATGCCTTTTGAAATTCCTTAATATCATTTTTTAGTTTTGATGATTCTGAACCTGTTAAAGGTGTTTCTTCTATTGTTCTTTTAAGTTCATTTATTAATTCAATTGTATTGATTGAATTTGGTTTTAATTCTTCCCCCTTGTTTAATTCATCTAGTTCAATTTGTTTTGACTGAATTAAGGCAAGCCTGTTTTTTATAGTTTCCTCATTCGCTTTAATCTCAGTAGATAGTTTGTTTTGCTGATTTAATTCTTTTCGTCTTGAATATGTTGGTATTTGTTCCGTAATTGACAATAAGTCTAAAAACTCATTAAGCCCTAATGCTTTTGCTATTATGTTATGAAAAGAATAATCTAATTTTTGATCTGATGTTTCGTAATCAATTCTACCATTTTCAATAATATCATACTCCGTAATAAAGTGGCTTATCGGGTTAAATACTTCAATATAATCTTTGGGAAATATTTTATTATCCAAGTCATATTCACCTTCAAAAGTTTCAATTTTGCAGTTAGGTTTTTCTAAAAGAGGAAATCTTTTTAAGTAATCCAAAAACTCATTTTCACTTATATTATTTTTTTTGGTTCTTAATTTTTTTTCTCCTATTTCATTTGCAAAAATCATTTCTAAACCTGCAAAAAGAGAGGATTTGCCTGTGCCATTATTAGCTAAAACAATAGCGTTATGACAGATTTCATCTTCAATTAAATTAATACCGTATGGTATGTTTTCACTCTCTTTAATTGAGGGTATTCCTCTAAGATTTGAGATTTCGATTTTTTTTATTCTGTAGTCCTTGTTTTTAAAAATATCTGGATTTACAATACTTTGATTGACTTCAATGTCTTCTTTTAATTTACTAAAATCAAATTCTTGTTTGTCCGAAATAGTAAGTAAACTCATTAAGCTGTCGAAAAAAGTACTTTTGTCCTTCAAATCAAGTCGAGGGTAATAAAAAGCTATTACTTTTGATAATACTCTTTCAGCAGAATCTTTTTGAGCAATATCGATTAGGGCTTTTCTGAAATTTGCAGTTTCCATAATTACAATTCTTTATATATTTCAATCATCCTACTATCTCCTTTTGAATACTTAGGTCTTGTACCCTCAAAGGTTTTATTAAGAATTTTTAAGCCATTCATTTTATCAATTGTAAATAATCCCCAATCTGGCACAATAATACTTTCACTTGTTCCGTCTACTTGAAATGCAGATAAATTTTCATTGCCCTTTGATGAAATACCAAATGTATGTGGCTCAACAACTCGGTAATGTTCCTTATAGAAAAACGACAATAGTTTTCTATTCTCTATCGCTTCAATAATTATATCGTTCATAATGGTTACATTTTTTGAAACTCATATCCTGCTTTTTTAATGTTTCTATCAAAATATTGACCGTGTGAACCTGCATTCATCAATGCTTCATAAATATTTTCGGGAACATCAAAATATTGATAAACACCACCGTGATTAAATTCTATTTCAAGAATTTCATTTTCTGCATCATATCCAACAGATGCAAGGTTTGAGGATTCTACTGATTGTCTTTTCATATTGCTTAATTTTTATTACTATTTAAACTCCTTGACGAAAGTTTCTTCCAAATACTATTCGCCAATTTTATTTCTTTTGATATTTAAATTTATCTTTTAGTTCATTCATAAAATAAGCACCTTGAGAAGGTGAACTCATCAACTCTTTATATACTTTTTCAGGTACATCAACATACCGATAAATCGCACCGTGATGAAATTCAACTTCTAAAATCTGCGCTTCTTTGTTATACCCAATAGATGCAATATTTGAAGACGCTACAGGAATTCTTTTAATTCCTGAATTATGGTCTTCTGAAACTATGGTTAGCAATTTTTTACCTAAATCAGTCGTGTAGTACTTTTGATCTCTACTCGTAAGCTTGTTGGGTATCGTGAAGTATAACCAACCTAAATCAATTAAAGGTTTTATATGGTTTTGGAAATTTTTTGTGTTTTTGTAAAGCCCGATTTTCACAAATATTTCATCCCTTGATTTTGGCTTTATACAATAGCTCAAAACTATTTTGGTCATATCGTTAATTTCTTCCCTGATGGCTTCTCTATCTCTGTCTCCAATTTTAGAGACAGAGAGACTGAGATAGGTGTTTATTTTGTTCAAGTCGTTGACCTTCTTAGCAATACTCTTGGATTCGTCAATAACTCTTTTGTCTTGAGCATTGGGGGCTAAAGGGTGAATCGGAAGTATACACAAAAAGTAAGCATTGTTTTCATCCGTCTCAAAAACAGGCGGTGGTGAACCATTTTCTTCCATACTACTATGAATAATGGGTAGTCCCGTTCCTCTACCTTCTGTCAATTTCAGTTCCTTTAAAAATCCACCTATTTTGCGATTTCTATAATCTCGTGCTACTACTCGTTGTTTTTTCAGCATAGCCTGATTAATAGGTGGCAAAGGACCAGGAAAACTCAATATTTCAATTTTATCTTTATGTATTTGAATCTCCACCGGATTTTCTCGCTCATAGCTCTTATGATAAACTGCATTGACTATAGCTTCTTCTAAAGCCTGAAAGGGATAGTTGAAGAAACGTATAGATTCTGCTTGTTTGGCTGATTTAACTACCAATTCTTCTATAATAGTTGATTTGAAATACTGCAAGATATCCCTAATCTGTTGTGTAATAGATCCAGTAAATAACTTTTCGGTATAGTCTTTTCCTACTTTATTTTTGTGGATTACCAAATCAATCTTTGCCCCTGAAAAAAAATTGTCGGGATTTTCATTAAACAAGAGTAATCCGGCATTTGTAGGACGTAATAGTTCGTCTGAACCTTTAGCTATCATTAAATGTCTGCACAATTCAGTAAATGGGATTTTTGTACTATCCCCATAAAGTGAACTTCTTACTTCTTTCAAATAGCTTTGAATCAAGCGCAAATTCAAATCATCTAGGGAGGCTGTTTGGTTGATTCGGTCATCAAAAGGGATACGTGCCGTGAGTTCAATAAGTCTTCTTTCATCATCAGAACCATCTTTAACTTTTACCGTTTTAGAACCACGTTTGATGAACATTGCTCTTTCTGTTCTTTTTTCACTTAAACTAACAGGAGCTTTGTAGGGTCTGTTATCTCCAGCAGGGGCAAATACAACCAATATGTGTTTTCCATTTATTAAATATGGCTGAAAAACAGGGGTGTAAACAGGGACTAATTTATGGGATAGTTCAATCAGTTTTTTCTGAATGTTATCCAATTCTTGAGCGTGTAAACCAATAGGTGGTAACTTAGCTTTCCCATTTTCTTCTTTAACTCCAATAATGACATAACCCCCATCCCAATTATTAATATCATTGGCGTATGCACACAAAGTATGAATGACATTCTCAGGATTCCATCCTTTTTTCAGCTCAATTCGATCCCATTCAACCGTGTTTCCGTGTAGTAATTCATCTATGTTTATTGGTAGTGCCATAATGTTTATTATACCAAATCAAAATCAGCCACTAATCCATTTGTCAATTTCTCATCAAACCAATGCCAAATTTCAAAGCGAGAAGTTCCCTTTTCCCAAAGAAAAAAATCCGATTCAATTTCATCATTATTGTTTATTGGAATTACTTCAAGCTCTTCCCACATTTTTTCTAATTCTGCTATAGTCATTTCTTTTAACCCACTTTTATTTTTCACTCTTTTTGCAACTTTTCGCAATGGTGCTTTGTGTGTTTTAATTCTTCTTAGCCAACTGCTTTTTATATGTATGTCAAAAATAGAGAAAGTTTTTGATTTGCCATAACTTACCCAAACAACACTTCTCATTTTCGTTCTGTTGTTAGGGTAATTGTTCTTTAAAAAGTGAATTTAAGACTTATCGATTGGTATCTGAAAAGTAGTTTTTGGGAGCTTTTAAAAAAAAGTAATTCAATATTTATCAAAGATTACTCATCTATCAACAACAAAAACGAAAAAAGCCGGTTTATCGGTTGAAATAAATCACCTCACCATCAGATTACAACCTCTCACAGTTGCACGATCAAAGCGACCTAAGACTTCGAAACTTCCATCGGCATAAACTTTTCCTAAGTCGTCGGTTTGAATAAAAGGACAAGAGTAAATATTTGCCAAATCAACAATGTTCAAGGCGGCTGTTTCCCCAAAGTTGGCATAAGAAAAAGGGTCGTCTTGTTTGCGTGCTAATACTTTCATCCATTGAGGAGCGTAAAACTTTCCATTGCCTTTCGAGTAGGCTTGTGAAAGCAATTCCGTCATACCGTATTCAGAATGAATGCTACCTAACTGAAAAGAATTACAGAGAATTTCGTGCAATTCCTCTCGAATAATCTCTTTTCGTCGACCTTTCATGCCGCCGGTTTCCATTACAATTAAGTTGGGATGATTCACTTTATACCTTTCAGCAAAATCCAATAGAGCAAATGATACTCCAATCAGCAATGTCTTTTGTCCTTTCTTGGCGAGCTCGTTAAGCGTTTCATATAAAGTTTGGTGGTTGTTCAAATAAAAACCACTTTGTTTATGCTTGGATTGTTGAATGAGCTTTTCAGCCATGTAAACCAAAGATGAGCCACCTCTTTCTAAATAGGAGGGAAGCAGTGCTAAAATGCAATAATCTTCTGCCTTTCCATAAAAGTTTTCAAAAGCAGTTTTAAAGCTTTTTTCGTAGATGGATAATTTTTTTACAAAGTGTTTGCTGCTAGTATTGGCAGTTGTTCCGCTGCTTTCAAAGGTAATTTCTGCTTCAAAACGATTGAGTTGAACAGTGTGACTTTTAAAAGTGTCGATGGGTAAAAAAGGAATGTCTTTTATTGACTGAACCTTTTCTCCCACTATTTTTCTGTAGTCGCAATATTGACGATAGGTGCTGTTGTGCCTATAGTGAATTTGAAATAAATCCAAAGCGAAGCCTTCAAAATCGCTTTCTTTTAATTGAAAGATATTTTGCTCAATAAACTGCAGCTTATTTTCGTTAAGTGAGTTAATAATGGGAATTTTAATTCTGCTTAATTTTAAGGCGTGAAATTATGGACAAAAATAGGAATATGCAGCTTGATTTTCGCAGCAACATCTGCTTGTGAAAAGGAAAGCGACTTTCCGGATGAGCCCGTATTAAAAACACGAAGTTTTGATAGGAAGTCGGAAGCTGTGGCAGTTTGGCGCATAGGTTTTACTGACGGGAATGGCGATCTAGGGGTTCGAAATGACAGCGACCCTGATAATTTCTTTGTGCGTATTCTGATCTATAAAAATGCAGTCGTAGATACTATTATCGAAGGGGAGAATTATCGAATTCCGGTTGTAAAAGGCATACGAACAGCTGCCGGCGTTGAGGGTGAAATTGCTTTTGAAATTGACGGAATCGATTTCTTTAAAGCTGCAGGCTATGATTCTCTTCAGTACACCGGTTTTGCCGTAGATCGCTCAAAAGATACCAGCAATGTAGTAAAAACGCCAATTTTTACTTCAACTTTATAAGTTAATACTAGCTAATTTTTCCCGCTCTAGCTTCGCTAATGCTGATTACATGATCGCCAATACTTTCTAAAGCAGCAAATAAGTCAGTGTAAATCATACCGCTTGCATGTTGATACTCGCCGTTTTCAATGCTCTTTAAGTGTCCTTTTCTTAGGTTGTTTCTAAAGCGATTGATTTCTTTTTCAGCATGGTAGGCGCCGTCTAAGTCAACTTTATTCATTTCTACTTCTAAGTTGTGCTGCATTTTGTACATCGCCTGATCTACCAACTTAAAGAGCTCAAGTAGGTTTTCTCTTTGCTGAGGAATGAAGTAAATTTTATCCTCATTCTTACGCTTAATTGTTCTTGACATGCTGTAGTTAATGTCGCCAATTGTTTCTAAGTCATCGGCAATACTCAACATTGAACGTATTTGTAATGAAGCTTCTTCACTCAATTCGCTTTCTGAAACTTTAGCCAAGTACCCTACTACTTCAGTTTCAATTTTGTCGGTGATTTCCTCGTACTTTTTAATACGCTCCAATTGCTTTTTAAATTTCTTCTTGTCAGTCTCAACTAATAGTTCGGATACAAAGCCGGTCATTCGTTGAACGAGTTTACCAAACTTCTGAATTTCTTTCTTAGACTCTAAAATAGAAGCTTCAGTAGTAACAACTGTTCCTGTACCAATGTATTCCAAGTGGAAGGTTTCATCTTCAATACCACGAGAAGGAACCAGTCGAGTTACGACTTTCGCAATGTAAGGTATTAGTCCAATCATTAACAATGTGTTAATTACATTAAATACCGTGTGAAAAAGCGAGAGTTGAAGTTCAGATTGTGATTTGTCGATATCCGGAATAACTGTTTGCAAGAAGTTTTGCGCCGGTTTCCATAAATAATCAATAAAATCTAAGAAGAAGGGGAAGAGTAAAATCATCCATATTACCCCAACTACGTTGAATATAAAGTGCGCTCGGGCAGCCCTCTTCGCATGGACATTGGCAACAATTGCCGCTACATTTGCCGTAATGGTGGTTCCAATGTTTTCACCCAATACCATGGCAGCGGCAATCTCAAAAGTAATAATGTCGTTAAACAATAAGGTAAGGGTTAGTGCCATTGCAGCAGATGAAGATTGAACGACAATAGTTACAATGGTTCCTACTAATACAAATAAAGTAGTAGTTAAGATTCCATAACCTGAAAACGAAGTTAAAAACTCTAATACTTCAGGGTTTTCACTCAAATCAGGAACGGCATTTTTTAAGGCGTCTAAGCCTAAAAATAAGAGAGCAAATCCTATAAAAACCTCTGCTGTTGAGCGAAGTACAGCTCTTTTAGCAAACATCATTGGAAAGCCAATGGCAATAATTGGCAGTGCAAAAGCCGATATTTTTACTTTAAATCCAAAGAAGGCAATTAACCAAGCGGTAATTGTGGTTCCAATATTAGCTCCCATAATTACTCCAATAGATTCAATTAGAGTGAGTAATCCTGCGTTGGCAAAGCTAACAACCATTACTGTTGTGGCGGAAGAAGATTGTACTAAACAAGTAATTAAAAATCCTGTAAAAACACCCAAGTAGCGGTTTTTGGTCATGCTGCTCAGAATGTCTCTAAGTTTTGAGCCGGCAGTTCTTTGAATGCCTTCGCTCATTACTTTCATCCCGTAAATAAAAAATCCCAATGCCCCGATAAGGGTTAAAAAATCAATGAATCCAAACTCCATGCGTGTGATTTATGTGCTAAAATGTGTGGCAAAATTAAACTAAAGCAGAGGCTCTAATGTTAACTAATGGTTAAGAAAGTAAGCTGCGACTCATTTTTTTTTAACACTAAGAGTTGCAAATTCAGTTATTTAATAAATGTTTAGCAATCTTAACTTAACAAATCAGATAAATCCGATAGCTATTTTTGTTTGTAAAGAAAGAAGATGAATAGAGGAACTTTACTAATGCTGGATGAGCACCGCCCTGAACTAAGAGATATAGCTGCCTTTTTGCGGAAAGAAAATTATGATATACAGAACTTTGACCGCTCAAATGACATTGTAAAAAGCTTCCAAAAATGGGATGTTGATTTAGTGATTTTACCTTTAGACTTGTCTATTCAAAAGGCATTAAAGCTTTGTTATACAATTAAAAGTAGTAGTTTTTCTGCAGATACTTTTGTGATCTTTGTTAGCCGACATAAGTCAGAAGATTGTGTTTTAGCAGCATTTGAAGCTGGAGCTGATGATTTTATGTACTTGCCGATTAACAGAAGGTTGTTGGTTCAAAAAATTCAAGCAATTTTAAGAAGGAGAAGATCATACACTCAACAAGCGAGTTAAAAGTTCAATGGAGATAGTCGGATTTCTTCAACCAGCGTGCTTTCCCCAATTTCAATCAACTGACGAATCAGCTTTGCTACATCTTCAACTTGAATCATTTTTTGACGTTCCACATTTTCTACTTCATCCCAAGAGGAGGTATTCATTGCTCCGGGGTATATGGCAGTTACTTTTACGCTTTTTGTTCTTAGTTCCTCTCTTAGGCTATCGTTCCATGCTTTTAGCGCATGTTTGCTGATGGAGTAAGAAGCCATTTCTTTTGCCGCTTGATGTGAAACCACTGAACCAATATTGATGATTTGCCCCTTTTGAGTTTTTATATTTTCTAGAAAAAGGTTAGTTATGTTGATTGCCGAATATAGGTTCAACTCTAATTGGCTTTGCAGTTGATTTAATTTTATTTCAGAAGCTAGTCCATTTTCAAATATGCCTAAATTATTAATGATTATGTTTGGGTAATTCTCTTGACTCAGTTGTGAGAGTTTTTTTACTAACTCTTCCTGCTTTTGCAAGTCAACTGAAATTACAATTGGTCTTAACTTAGGGTTAATTTCTTTAATCTCTGAAGATAATTTTTTCAGATTTTCTTGACTTCTTGAGCACAATATGAGTTGATGTCCGCTTTTTGAAAGCTCTATTGCAAGTGCTCTGCCTAAGCCTTTGGTTGCTCCGCTAATTAGTATTTTGTTCATGGTTATTTAGTTTATCAGTAGCAGCAATCACTTCTTAAAAAAACTCTTTATACAATCTAAGGCTGCACTTTATCTCCTAGCAAAAATAACTATCTTTGGAAGGCAGTAGTATGATGAAACACAAACGTATTTTAGTGGCACCACTCGACTGGGGCTTGGGACATGCCAGTCGCTGTATTCCAATTATTAGAGAGCTTCGTAAACAAGGAGCCCATGTTGTAATTGCGGCAGACGAACGTCCATTAGCACTTTTAAAAGAGGAGTTTCCCATTTGTGAAACTGTTCGTTTACCGGGCATGGATGTTGAATATCCTCGTCGTTTACCTATGAGTGTATTTATGGCAATTAAAGCGCCTCGGTTTTTTCGAACCATTCAAGAAGAAAATGAAAATTTAGCGCACATTGTTAGAAATTACCAAATTGATGGTGTGATTTCAGATAATCGCTATGGTTTGTATCATGAGGAAGTGCCTTCTGTTTTAATTACTCATCAGCTGTTTATTCAAGCTCCTTTTTTTAAACGATTGCTTAAAAGAATTACGGCTAATTACATTGAAAAATACAATGAATGTTGGATCCCTGATTTTAAGGGAGGAGATAACTTAAGTGGTGACTTGTCTCACCAAACTACTCACCTTAAAAACTTGCGTTTTATTGGTCCAATTTCACGTTTTATGGGGCAAAGTGAAAGGGAAAAAGAGAAGGGATTCAAACGCAAACTGATGGTGATTTTGTCCGGTCCGGAACCCAGTAGAAGTGATTGCGAAAAAAAATTATTTAAACAGTTGGAGCAAGTAGATTTTGAGGTGCTTTTTGTGAGAGGTCTAGTGGGAGCTGATACACATACGGAGGTTTTTCACCATGGAAAAGTGGAAATCAAGTCGCACTTGTCATCAGAGGAAATGCGAAATGAAATTCTACAAAGCGAAGTGATTCTGAGTAGATGTGGATACTCTTCGGTAATGGATTTAGCAGTTCTAGGTAAAAAAGCTATTTTTATTCCCACAGAAGGTCAAACAGAGCAAGAATATTTAGCAAAACACTTAAGAGCTAAAAATTGGTTTTACACTACTACAGAAAAGAAGTTAAGTCTGTTAAAAGACATTGAAAAGGGAAAGAGTTTCCCGGGTTTAAAAATCGATTTGTCATTGGATCAAGTAGAAACTGCAGTTAGTGATTTTTTGAAGAAGTGTTAGTCCTCTTCGAAGTTAATTAAGCTTACTGTAAAATTCTCCTCTCGATAATCTTTGTATTCTTCAAGCAGCCTTTTAAGCTTTTTAGACCATTCTAACTGTGCTTTAATGTATTGAGAAAAGTTGGTTTCTTGATCGTATTGATCCTGAGAGTTGCGGTAAATTTTATTCCAATGTTCTCCAACAATATTTTCTAATTTTTCTTTATAGTTAGACTTTGTAAAGTTTGCTTCTTTAAGTGCTTTTACAATTTTTCTTCGGTGGAGCTCAGCAATGTCAAAGTGAATTTGCTCGTGCTTTAAAAGCAAAGGTGTTTGTTCAGCTTTTTTTACCCATGACTCATCTTTTACAAAGCAGACTTGTATTTGAATTGAAATTTCACCTTCTCCATCAGTTTCAAAACTGAATGGAATGGCAATACTTGATAATGCAGCAATGGTTTGACCTTCTTTTGCTTCTGCTTGAAAATCTGCCCAGCTTAATTGAACGGAGTCAGTCCAAAAAATTCGATTGTTTTCTTGTGCTAAAAGAAGTTGAAAGTTTGATAAAAGTGCCGCTAATAGTACGGTTAGAGTAGTCTTCATGTATCAAAAGTAAGGAAAGAAATGCAAATTAAACTTTTGACCTTACACCAACTTCTTTTTTGATTTGATCGCTACAAACTCTTTAAGATAAAAAGGTTCAAAATAAGCGACATCTTCAAATCTTTTTTGCTGAAAAGCTTCAAATGCCAAAGCTCCCATATTTTTAGCGGAAGCTTTTTGCTGAATAAAAACTGCATTTTGATGAGATACTGTTGACTTGCACTTTTCTGCTCCATCACCTAAAAAACAAACTTTCCCTTCGTTTAAATAAGCTGCATAAGTATCTTCTTCTACAATATCAGCACTTATTTCTTTAAGTTGATTGAGCTTTTGGTCGTAAACTGCGGCATAAACTTCCATTCTTCTGGCATCAATCATGGGAATGAAAAAGTCTGCTTCGGTTTTATGGCGACGAATGGCTGCCCATGCTAAACTACTCAAGCTATCGATGGCTATTAATGGAATTTGAGCTCCATAGGCAATTCCTTTGGCCAAAGAAACTCCAATGCGCAAGCCTGTATATGATCCCGGTCCTTTGCTCACAACTACAGCAGCTAAATCAGAATAGTTTACAGATTTTCGCTTCAATACCTTGTCGATAAAAACAGCTAGGTTTTCTGCATGAGAATAGCTGCCATCTTCCTCTTCAAAATCGATTAATTCATCGTTTTTAAACAAAGCAACAGAACAAACTTTAGTTGAAGTCTCTATGCAAAGTAGGTAGCTCATTTTATTCTTTAGCTCGATTAAACAATTGATTTTTTTCTACCACTTCCACATCATCCCCGTCTTTTAACATTTTAGAAACTATGGTATATGGACCACTAATGATTTCGTCATTTTCTTCCAGACCTTCTTTAATTTCAATATGCATGGTGTTTTGAATCCCGGTTTTTACAAAAACCAATTTGGCTTTTTCACCGTCTTTTACAAATACACATTCTTTCATTTTGTCTTCTTTAGAGCTTAACGGACTTGGTTTTTCAGCTGTTTCGCTGGAATCTTTATCCTTTTTTTCTGCTCTGGTAGTTACAGACTGAATGGGCACGCTTAACACATTTTTAGCCTCTTTTGTTCTAACTTCTACAGATGCCGACATACCCGGACGGAAAGGCGAGCGCTTGCTGCTATCATTTTCCATTAAATGAATATAGGAAGACTGAATCATGCGAATTTTAACATCAAAGTTAGTAACCTGATCAGCACTTACTCCTTCCACTTTTGCAGAGTTAGCTATTTCAGTAACCACACCTAAAAAAGTTTCATCCAAATAAGCATCCACTTCAATTTCTGTGGTGTCGCCAATGTCTACGCGAACAATGTCATTTTCATTTACTTCAACAGCCACTTCCATAATGCTTAAGTCTGCTACCGTCATTATTTCAGTTCCGGCCATTTGCGCTGTTCCAACAACACGTTCTCCTTTTTCACGGTTAAGTTTTGTAATAACACCACTCATTGGGGAATAAATGGAAGTTCTACCTAAGTTTTCTTCTGCCTCACTCAAGGTAGCTTCTGCGCTTTTAACATTGTACTTGGCAGCTTCAACACTCTCTTCAGCTGCTTTTACTTCCGACTGAGCTACTTCAAAGTTTGCTTTTGCTTGGTCGTATTCAGCTTGTGAAATGACTTTGTCTTTGTATAATTTATCGTTGCGGTTAAAAGTTGCCTTAGCATTTTCAAATTGTGATTTTGCTTGAGCTAAGCGAGCTCTTGCGCCAAGCAAGTTGGCTTTTGAGGTATTTAAAGCCGCTTCTGCTCTATTTACCGCAGACTCCACCAAGTCAGGGTTAATCTTTACCAATAAATCACCCTGTTTTACGGTCTGACCTTCTTTTACGGGCATTTCAATAATTTCTCCTGAAACATCCGAGCTAATAATTACCTCCGTTTCCGGCTGAATTTTTCCACTGGCAGCAACCGTTTCAATGATCGTTCTTCGCTCTACTTTTTCTACGGTAACTTTTTCTACTCCTGCGCCTGATTTCCCTTTAATTAAAGCGATAACAATCAGAACCACCAAAAGTCCCAACAGTATAAATATCCATTTTTTTGATTTCATCTTATTTCTTAATTCGTTAATTGCTGTTTAATTGAATGGCTTTTCCTTGGTAAAAATCCAATACTTTCGATTTGAATATATATTCGTACTTAGCTTGCAAGAGCTCTGATCGAGCATTGTTCAATCGGTTCTTTTCATTATTAAAGTCAAATGAGTTTAACATGCCCACATTAAATCGCTCTTGTGTGTACTGAAATGAAAGCTCTAAAGCTTCAACCGACTTTTCAGCAGCGCGATAGCGTTTTAAGGCCGCCACAGCATCGTTGTGCGCCGACTCTATGTTTTGACGTAATTGCAATTTAGTGTCTTCCAAAGCTAGTTCTGCTTGCTGCATATTAAGCTTTGCTTTTTGAACATTTGTTCTTGCGCTCATTCCATTAAAAATCGGGATGTTTAAACGAAAGCCAAAAGAGCGGTTGTAGTTTTCTTCTATTTGATCCATAAATGCTTTGTCTTGATAAATAGGTCTAATGTTTGGTGATAAAATAACCTCACCACCTTGAGTCACATTCCCATTTGGCTGTAAACCTAAAAACTCTGTTTCTACTACTTCTCTATTTCTACCGGAGTAACCAGAACCAACCGAACCTGTTAAGCTCAATGAAGGACTATAAGCTCCTTTTGCTAGGGATTTACTTTTTTCGGCACTGTAAAGATTGTATTGAGCACTTTTAACTTCAGGCATTACTTCCAGCGCAGTTAAATATAGTGCACCTGGAGAAATCATTTCTGAAACACCTTGAAAATCGTTTAAATTGGGGGTTACAATTTCAAAGTCCTCTGCATTTTCCATGCGAAGCATTTGCGCTAAATTCAACTTAGAAAGCTGTAATTGGTTTTGCGCATTAATTACTTGTAGTTCCTCCGAAGCAGCCTGAGCCTCAATATCGCGTAAACTGCCTTCGGGAAGTGCCCCGGCTGCTACTTGTTTTTTTATGCGGTCAATTTGAATTTGAGTAACATCTAATTGGTTTTCTGCATTTTTAAGTAATTCTCTATTAAAAAGAATTTGTAAATATTGATTGGCAATATTTAGGGCAATGTCGTTTTTCATTTTTTCCAATTCATATTCACTCGCTTTTAAATTTGCTTGATTTCTTTTAACGCTATTGATGGTTTGAAAACCATTAAAAACAGTAAAAGTGGAACTCAAAGAAAACTGATTAGAGCGAACTCGGCTAGTGGCAAACTGGTTAGTAAAAGGGTCAATGGTTTGCCCGAAGTTATAAATATGACTGGCAAACCCATTTAGGTTAGGCAGCACATTGTACTTAGATGCCTTTAAATCTTGTTCGGCAATTTTTTGGTTTATTTCACTTTGCTGAACTTGAATATTATTTTCTCTGGCGTATTGAATACATTTATCTAAACTCCACTTTTTAGGCTCGCCTTCTTGAGCCTTCAATTGAAAAGTAGCAAGCAGTAGTGCAAAGTAAAATAGTAGCTTGAAGTATGGTCGGGCTTTAATATTCATTTTCAATTGAATTAAAAAGCTAAAGTAAGCGAAATGTAGGAATCATTAAAGCTCCTTTTTTATAGTCGGCAACTAAAAAAACTAAATGGTAAAAAATGAAGATAAATGAATTTAGGATTGATATCTTCTTTCAACTAATAAGTAAAGTGCTTTCACTAAGTCATTTTTAGCATCCCACTCATAAGTTGGTATTAATTGCTCTTTAAAGTACTTAAGCGCTTGCTCTTTATGTCCAAACTCATTTAAGATTTTTACCACTTCTCTAAACGCTTCAATATCTCCATCGAAAAGTTCATTTGCATAAAGGTAGCGCTCGTTTAAGCCAATGGCAGTCATTAAGTCGGCAATAGGCTGTTTGCGCAATTGCTCACTTAAACTAGGGTCTTCCTCTTCTGCATATTGCTCGTTTAGGTCAGGCAGTTCTTTAGGTTCTACTTCAATCGAAGAGATGATTTCTTCAGTTTTGGGCTGAGTTTCCTTTTTCTCAACACTTTCCTCTGGAGAGTGTGTAGGTTTGTCATCCTCATTTACTTCAACTTTTGAAGCCTTCTCCTCTGTTTCAGTTTCAGCTTCTTCTTTTTCTTCTACTTCAGGCTCTTCTTCAATTGTTTTTTCAACAGACTGATTGTCAATCAAACTTTTATTTACAGGAGGAGTATTCTCTTCCTTTTCTTCTTCGCGACTTGTTTCAATTTGAGGTATTTCTTTTTCTAAATGCTCTTTTTCTTTATAAATATCCTCAATACCAAACTCCTCCTCTTCGTGATTTTGTTCTTTTGCTAATAAATACTTTAGAATCACTGTTTTTTCGTGTAAGCGAGTAATTTTAGAAAGGATAACACTCAACTCTAAAATGGGAACATTCTTACTTTCAGTTAGTCGATCTGAATGCATCTTAATGTTATCAATTAAAGCGGTAATTTCTTTTCTTTTTTTCTGGCTGTCCATCATTATTGTTTTAGATATCTGCGATTAATAATACCTTTGCAAGCATCAAAAGTAACACATTCTTTTATCTTAAATGTTCCTCGAAAATACAATTAATTCCAAAAAGCGCAAGGGTTCCATCGAAGTGATTTGTGGATCTATGTTTTCGGGGAAAACCGAAGAGCTGATTCGCAGACTAAAGCGAGCAAAAATTGCCAAGCAAAAAGTAGAGATTTTTAAGCCGGAAGTGGACAATCGCTATCATGAAGAAGCGGTAGTTTCTCACGATTCTAATCAAATTCATTCTACTCCGGTACCTGCATCGGCTAATATTCCACTTTTAATTAATGATGAACAAGTGGTTGGGATCGACGAAGCTCAGTTTTTTGACATGGAGCTGGTGGGGGTTTGCAATCAGTTGGCTAATCAGGGAATTCGAGTAATTGTTGCCGGTTTAGACATGGATTTTAAAGGCAAACCTTTTGGGCCGATACCGGCGCTTTTAGCCACGGCTGAATACGTTACAAAAGTTCATGCCATTTGCGTAAGATGTGGTAACTTAGCAAATCACTCTCACCGAATTTCAAAAGAAGAAAAGTTGGTGATGTTAGGAGAAACCGAGAGCTACGAGCCACTTTGCCGCGACTGCTTTCAAGATGCCATAAATAAAGTATGACCAAAACGACTTCAGTTCAATCACCTACAATTATTGAAATTAGCCGAGAGGCAATCATTCACAATTTTCATTTTTTTCGCCATTTATTAAAGGACTCAACTCAAATTATGGCGATGATAAAAGCTTCAGCCTACGGAAATGGAGCTATTGAAATTGCAAAATTGATTGAAGAGGAAAAACTGGCAGAATACATTGGTGTGGCTTATGTTTCTGAAGGAGTTGAACTGCGAGCTGCCGGAGTGGAGTTGCCAATAATGGTCATTAACCCTTCAAGAGATAACTTTAAAGCAGTTGTAGAAAATTGCCTGGAACCGGAAATTCACCATCTTGACCAATTGCTTGCTTTTCAAACTTTTTTAGAGGAAGAAAATTTGACCTCTTCAGCTTATCCTGTTCATTTAAAAGTGAACACAGGAATGAATCGGCTAGGTATTGATCCTTTAGAAATTAACGAGCTGATTTCAGCGATTGAAAAAAGCAGTGCATGTAGCGTTAAAAGCTTAATGACACACTTAAGTGCTTCCGGAACTGCGGAGGAAGATGAGTACAGCTTAAGGCAGCTAAAAATATTTGAAGATTTTTATCGGAAATTAAAAGATAAATTGCCTGAAGATGTTAAGCTTCATGCCTTAAACAGCAATGGTATTTATCGTTTTAAAAATCACCATTACGACTTAGTGCGCTTGGGGATTGGTTTATACGGCGCTTCTGCTTTAGATGATTTGAAAGAGAGCTTATCTCCAATTTGTATGTTCAAAACTCGAATAGCACAAGTATTAAAACTAAAAAAAGGGGAAAGCATTGGATATTCCCGAGCCGGAAGAATGCCTGAAGACGGGTACATTGCCACCCTTTCTGTAGGTTATGCTGACGGTTTTAGCAGAAGTTTAGGCAACGGAAACTGGGAGGTGGAAATTGACGGACAGCTTTATCCAACTATTGGCAATATCTGCATGGACTTAAGTATGATTTACTTAGGAAACCAGCCACTTGAACTAGGCATTGAAGCAATCTTGTTTGGAGGTAAGAAAAGTATACACGAATACTCCGAAGCACTTGGAACGATTAGTTATGAAGCCATGTGTAGAATTGGTGAAAGAGTAGAAAGGAGGATGGTGTAAGTGAACTCACAAACAAAGCCTTGTAGTTGAATTCTAATTAAAAATAAAATTTAATTAAGACAAAAAAATCTCAATAAAGTTTTGATTTAATGAAATAAATGAGGATTCTTGTTGTTAAATATTTTTAACAAATTCCATTTTTGACTAAATCCAAACCAAAATGTCCTCTAAACTTTATTTCTTTCTCATCCTACTAAGCTTTTCTTATTTAAAAACAATTGCAAACGATAGCCTACTAATCCCTGAGTATGTAAGTTCTGCGAAACTAATAACTGAAGCAGACTCATTGATGTCAATTGACAGCATGAATGCCGCTTTAGAAAAAGTAGAGCAAATAAATCCCGGTGATACAAATTACTATACAGCACTTTTAAAGAAAACATATATCTTATCTCAACTGGAAAGATATGATGAAGCATTAGTTTTTTGTGAAGAAGGAATTAGCGCAAAAGAAATCTCAGATCATCAAGCTTTTCGTTTAAATAAAGGCTACACTTTAAACTTAAAAGGTGAAAAAAAAGAAGCAAAAAAAGTGTACCAAGAGTTATTAAAGGACTACCCTTTTTACAAAGAAGCTAGCAATAATCTTGCGTTTCAGCACCTCGAATTAAAAGAATATGACTCATCTTATGCCGCCTATAAAAAACATGCGAAACTTTACCCTTTTGACATAAATGCACACTTTAATCTAGGCGTATTTGCTTTCAATGAAGGGAACCTTACTGAAACTTTTTTAGCTTTTAATATGATTGTTCTGCTAGAGCCTTACTCAGATAAAGCATATAGAGTTCTTGGGTTATTAAATGAGCTCTCTAATAACACAAAAGTTGAAATAGAAGAAAAAGAGGGCTTTGAACTGGAGTCTACAGAGTTTGATGAGATTGACTTATTGATTGAAAACTACATTGCACTTAAAGAAGATTACAAAGTTCCGGGAGAAAATCAACTCTACTTTGCAAAACAAAACCACTTAATCTTCAGCCAGCTGATGCAAACAAAAGAAAGTGATTACTTTTTCAATAGTTATTACAAACCTTTTTATGAATTAGTGATGCAAGAAGATAAGTTTGAAGTAATGCACCTTTTTGCCTTAGTTCCATCACAAAATGAAGCACATAAAGAAATAGTAGACAAAAACTTTGAAAAACTAAAAGAGTTTAACAGTTGGATTAGACAAAAGTGGTTCAATTTAAACAATACGCATGAAATAAACTTTGATATCCTTAATGGAAAAAATAAAACTTGGTATTACTCTAGTGGAGAAATTGAAGCTATTGGAGGTTATGATAAAAAGAAAGATCAGCTTAACGGACCATACATTAGTTTTCACGAAAATGGCAATATTCAGTCAAAAGGAAATTATAAAAATGGCGAACAAGATGGCAATTGGAAAATATACTATGAAAATGGCATTTTAAGTCAAGAAATCAATTACAATCAAGGGAAGTTAGAAGGTCTAGCAAAATTGTATCACGAAAATGGTCAGCTGAAAGAAGAAATTCCATTTGAAAAAAATGAACGTAATGGAGATTTTGCAGAGTATTACATGGGAGGAAACATTTATAGAAAGGCAAAATACATTGATGGCTTATTTGAAGGTGAAGCAACTTATTTTTTCAAGAACGGAAAACCGGAGTATGAAGCTAATTTCTTAAAAGGAAAGATAAATGGCGAGCTAATTGAACGCTATGCTGATGGTAAAATATACCGCAGGGAAGAGTTTAAAGAAGGAGAAAGTAATGGGACTTATAAGATATTATGGGAAAATGGACAAGACAGAATAGTTTGCGAAAAGGCAAACAATAAATACAATGGCTTGTACAAGCAACTCTATAGAGATGGCACAATAGAAGTAGAAGGCACTTACGACGAAGGACTAAAAGAAGGGCTTTGGAAGTATTATTACCCAAATGGTGTTTTAAAGTTTGAAGATACCTATAAAAAAGATCAGCTAATAAGCAAAAAAGCCTATACTCATCATTCAACCTTATGGTATGAAAAAGAATTTAAAGATCGATTAATCAATTATATTTATTACGACTCTGAAGGCAAGGAAATTATTAGTGGTGGAGACAAGAAAAAGTCATTTAATCTAACTGAATATCACTTCAATGGAGTAAAAGCAAATGAAGGAGCTTATCATCCGGTGGATGGTAAAGTTGGGGAATGGCGATACTTTGATGAATATGGTAACTTAACTCAGGTTGCCAATTATAAAAATGACAAAGCCGAAGGTAAGGTAGTTGACTATTACCCATGGGGTGCAGTAGAGGGAGAGTACTATTATAAAGATGATAAACTAGAAGGTATTCATAAGACTTATTATGGACATGCACAACTAAAAAGAATAGGATACTTTGAAGATGGAGAATCAAATGGAGTTTGGAAATCATTCTATCCTGATGGTACAATTAAAACAGAAAGCTATTACCTAAATGGTGAAATAAAAGGAGCTTACAAATATTATACAGTAAACGGCAAACTAGATCGTGTAGACTACTATAAAGATGGATTTTTACAAGGAGTAGTATGTTACGATACTTCAGAGAGTATAATGTCTGAGTCGCAGTTTGAAGATGGAATTGGTGTTTATGAACTAATGCACTATAATGGCAAAATAGCATTTAAAGGGAAGTATATATTAAACTCCTCAGAAGGTGAGTACATTTGGCATTACCCAAATGGGAAACTGAATACTCAAGGAAATTACATCAACGATACAAAGGTAGGTGAATGGAAATGGTTCTATGAAGATGGCACTTTAAAAGAAGCTGGCAGTTATGAAAACGGAAGGCATAATGGAGCATGGAAAGAGTACTATGATAATGGTCAAATCTCAGATGAATCAAATTACGCTTATGGAGATCTTCATGGAGTTGATAAAGACTTTTATAAAAATGGGAATCTTTCTCAAGAAATCGAATATGTTTACGGAGAGATATTTGGTGAACACAAGTTTTTTGGTCCAAATGGGAGTTTACAACTATCGAGAATATACGACAAGGGAATTCTTCAACAATACTATTACTTAAATGCAGATAGTCAGAAAATTGAGATTGATATTCCAAAAGGTTCTATAGAGGTAAAAGCAAAATACAGCAATGGAAATATTTCCAGAGTTTTTACGATGAAAAACGGTTACTTTATTGGAGATTATAAAATCTACTACGAAAACGGCAAGCCTTACATTGAATATCAGCTGAAAAATGACCAACGAGATGGACAATACAAGGTTTATTATGAAAACGGTCAATTAAAATCTTCTATTTCATACAAAAACGGATATTTAGATGGAGAAAATACTGAGTACTATGAAAATGGGAAACTCAAAGAAAAAGTCATTTATGTTAATGATGAGAAGCATGGAGATGAATCTAAATACGACGAAAATGGCAAATTAATTTCAAAGACAAGATATTACAATGGCGAAAAAGTGCTTTAAAAAAATACTCCTCACTTCTTTATTTCTTATTAATTATACGCTTGTTACAGCTCAAATTTCGAATAAATTCTTTTATCAAGATTTAAAAGAGAAATTGCCTAATGACTCTTATGTTGTATTGGAAATTAATCACAAAGATGTAATCGAAATTGAGGATAACAAACCTCAAGTGTACTCCTATTTTAATGAGAAGCTGCTCTCTCTAAATAAGAACGCCATTGGAATGTCAAAAAGGTCAATGAGCTTTAACTTTTTTACTGAGATTACTGATATATCGGCAACTGCATATATTCCTAAAGGAAGAGGATATAAACGGAAAAAAGTTAAAGAATTTACTGAGAAAGAAGTAATTGCTCAAAATAGTGTAAGCTTTTACAGCGGACAGAAAGAACTAGAATTTAATTTTGAAGACCTTAGAGAAGGTGCTGTAACTGAAATCAATACTACAAAGAAAATAAAGGATTATCGATTAATTAATAATACAGGAATTAGCAGAAACTATTATATTAAAAATAGCAGCTATACTATTAAAGTTGACAATAGAGTAGACTTAGGTGTGCATCAATTCAACATGAATGATAGTTGTATTACTTACTCAAAAAGTAGTGATAAAAAGTACACCTATCACAAATGGGAAATTAATCAATGTGACAAGCAAAAAGTTCACGGTGATGAGTCAAATACTTTGTACTACAGACCAACCATAGAACCTTATATAAAATCTTACACTATTGATGGAGAAAAAACAGAAGTTTTTGACAATTTAGATGGATTATATAGTTGGTATAGTAGCCTGATTAAAGAAGTAGATTTTACAAAGAGTACTGAAATAAAACAACTAGCCGACTCAATTACAAAAGACATCAGCAGTGAAAAAGAAAAAGTAAAAGCAGTTTATAAATGGGTGCAAAACAACATTAAATACATTGCTCTGGGTGATGGATATGGAGGTTTTGTACCAAGAGACCCGGATTTGGTTTTACAAAGAAGGTATGGAGATTGTAAAGACATGAGCAGTATAACCATCAGCTTGCTAGATCAAATTGGGATTAAGTCACATTTTACATGGGTGGGGACAAGAAAAATTCCATTCTCTTACAAAGAAGTTTCTACCCCTTTAGTAGACAACCATATGATTGTTAGTTATTATGATAAAGAAGGTCAAGTTTATTATTTAGATCCGACAGATGCTACTCTAGAGATGAACGCCCCTTCTGCATTTATACAAGGGAAGGAAGTGTTGATTGGATTAAACGAAAAATCTTATAAAATTGATACTGTTCCTATTATTGCTCCACACAAAAACTTTGAACTAGATACGGCTTATTTAAATATTCATGAAAGTAGTTTTTCCGGTAGTGGAAAACTCTATTTTGGTGGTTATTTAGCCTCTGATATTCTTTATGACTTTATGGAGAGAGATAGTTCTAAACAATTGGATTTAATGAACTATGCTTTTGGGAAAGGAAACAATAAGTACTATACAAAGTCTTTCAAATTAAACTATATAGAGGAAAGAAATGATAGTTTAGTAATTGATTACAAATTTGAAATTCCTAGTTACATAAACCACTTGGGTGAAGATATTTATTTTAATCCAAATTTAACTCAACAATTAAAGCTATACAAAGTTGATGAAAAGCAAAATATACCTTACCTGTTTCAGTATAATAACACCTTAGAAAAAGTATACTTCTTTGAAATCCCTAAAAACTATCTTGTAAAACACATTGCGGAAGATTTTAAGCTTTCTAATGATCTTTTAGATTGCACTATTGAGTATGAAGTTACAGCTAATCAAATTAGCTATCATCTAACCTTTATTCAAAAAGTAATAAAACTTGAAACTGAAGAGGTGGAAAAATGGAACAATTCTATTCAAAAAATTACAAATGAACTTAATAACACCATTAAACTTAGTAAATCATGATTAAATCGCTTAACAATTATATATGTATTGCCGGCTTATTTATTTACAGTTTACCTACAGTAAATGCACAAGAATACAAAGAATTCGAATTTAGTAAAGAGCCTGAATTTGAAATTTCAGAGAGTCAGAAGATGCTAGATGAAGCATTACTTACTTATAAATATTCAACTGAATACATTGTTAATGAGGAAGCTGAACAGCAGTTTACCTTTGTATACTCTGTAAAGCTGGTTAATTCAGACAAGGCGATAGAACGAAATAATAAAATTTACTTGACCATTGGAGAAGGTTCAAACTATCATTTTCAAAAGGCCAGAGTAATCTCCCCTTCCGGAAAAATTACTGAACTAAAAAAGGAAGACGTAAAAGTGGGAGTTTACGATGATGAAGGAGAGGAACAAAAGTATTATTACTATGCCTTAGAGGGTCTGGAAAAAGGGAGTATTATAGAAAGAGCAACGTATCGACAAAATAACTCCTACTATTACGGTTCGTTAATTTATTTACAAAGTGATGTTGTCGCATTTAACCAAGAGTTTGAACTACTTTGCCCACCTCATCTGGAGTTTTCTGTAGTGCCGGTTAATAATGCACCTGAAGCAGTAAGAGATACAAGTATTGAAGAAAAAAACAGATGGACTGTAACGCTTGATTCAGCAGATAAAATACTTGATCAGCCCTATTTATATCCAAATACGGTAAAACAAGGGGTTCTATTTAAATTAGATCGAAATAATGCTACAAACAGAGGAGATATAACCACTTATGCTAATGTGAATGAAAACGTTTACACTTCTGTTTTCCCTGAACTTTCTAAAAAAGCTCAAAAAAGGATTGACCAAATTGCCAAAAACATAAAGTTAGATAAGGTAGAAAGTAAGAATGAGAAAATATTATTGATAGAAAATCATTTAAAAAATGAATTTAAAATTGCCAATCTTAGTATGTCAGATCTAACTGATGTAGAAAAGATATATGAAACTAAGACGATGAACAATTTAGGTTCGTGTATTATGCATGCAGCACTTTTGAAAAAAGCGGGCATTTCAAATATAGAGGTGGTTTTGACAACGGATCGTACTGAGTTACCTTTTCACCCCGAATATGAAGCCTATCTATTTTTGAGAAACTACTTACTTTATATTCCTGAAGTTGATATGTATATTGCTCCTACTGAAACATTCTCAAGAGGAAAATACATACCGGCGAACTGGTCGCATAATTACGGACTTCATATAAAATCAATGGATGTTGGACAAATTAAAGCCTATGTTGGGAAAGTAAAATTTATTGAAGCATTGCCTTATACGGCTAATACAGATACAATGAATATTGAAGTTGACTTCTCTAAGGACTTAAGTCAACCTAAAGTGAATATTGAGAAAAAAATGATGGGTTACTCTGCTCAATTTATCCAACCTATTATCCATTTGTTAGATGAATCTGCAATTGAAGAGTTAACCGGCTCATTAAAAAACATGGTTCATGAAGACATAAAAGATGAGAAAACAGAATTAAAAAACGTTGAAAAAAACGATTATGGTGCTAAACCTTTAGTGATTTCCATTGAAACAAATAACCACCCTTTTGTTAGTAAAGCCGGAGAAGATTTACTTTTTAAAATTGGGGATTTGATTGGCGAACAAATGGAACTTTATCAGGAAGAAAGCAGACGATATGATGTTAACTCTGAGAACCAAAGACTCTATATGAGAACTATTCGCTTCAATGTTCCTAAAGGCTACAGCGTAAAAAACCTAGATGAACTTAAGATGAGTTTTAAATACGGTGAAGGCGATGATTATGATCTGTATTTTGTTTCAACAGTTGAAAAAGACGGTGATGCCTATGTTTTAAACTGCAAAGAATACTATGCGTCAATAAGCTATCCATCGGAAAGATTTGATGAGTACAAAGAAGTTATAAATGCCGCTGCTGATTTTAATAAATTGGTGGTAGTGATGACGAAAGAGTAAGATTTGTTTTTACATCACCCGCTCCACTTCTGAATCCTGTGTAAGTTCATCATTTTCGTTTAAATTTTTAATCCAATTTACCCCGGGGTTTTTGCCTTTTTCAAAACAGCCCATTTGGGGTAAACCTAGAAAATCAGCTCCGTTCTGACAGGCCCATTTTATTAGTGTATTTAGCTCAATTTGCGGGAATGCTTGCTGAATACACTTCATTTCTTCCAAAATGCTCAATTGATGATTAGAAGCAAAACTGTCGGTTCCTATAGTGCAACGAACATTAGCTTTTACAAAAGCCGGAATGTCCGGCAAACGACCTTCAATGTAATTGTTGGCAAGCGGGCAAAAACACCAATAAAGGTTTTGATGAGCTTTTTCAGCAAACTCAATGTCTTCCGCAGAAGTAAAAGTATTATGCACCAAAAGCAAAGGAGTGTTTTTCGGAATTTTAGCCAAATAACTTTGAAGTGAACTCTTACCACTGAACGGATAAGTAGCTTTGTCTAAGCCGAAATTAGACAGCAAATCAATCATAGCTCCTTCGCCTTTTTGAAACATGCTATTTTCTGCTTGAGTTTCCTGATTATGTATACTAAGAGGTTTATTTTCTGCTAAACTCGAAATCTTCTCAAGCAATAAATCGGATACCGAATAAGGTGCGTGAGGAACAATGGATGAAGCAATTTCAGCCTCTTTGGCTTTTAATTTCAGATCTAGCCCTTCATTAAAAACAGTGTCGGCTCTTTCCGAGTCAAAAGCAAAAAGCTCAATAAAACTGTGGTAGTGGATCGGAGAGCTTGCCTTGCGCTGAAAGCTGACCGCATCATTACAGATATCCCCAACAGCTACAATTCCATTTTTCTGCATTTGTAGATCTGCTTCATTCAATGCGTCAACAATTTCTTTCTCCTCAGCATGCCGAATGGATTGTAGCTCTTGAATAAAACCATTGAGCTTGGTTTTTTCTTGAACTTTACCTTTTAAATGAGATAATTCAAGGTGACAATGTGTATTGATAAAGCCGGGACATAGCGCTCCCTCAAAGCACTCTAAACTACCTTCCGGAACAGTTATGTTTTGTCCAACTTCTTCTACTATACCGTTACTATTGAGCACTAATGTGGCATCCTTTAATTTTTCGCCTTTTCCGGTGAAAATAATTGGCGCTTTTAGGTATCTTTTACTCATAAGCGATTTCCTTAAATTGCTTAAGGCTGATAATGTTACATTTCTTAATTGCTTTTAATGTAAGCAAATCTTCATCTCCGCTAACTAAATAATTTGCTTGCCCATCTACAGCTAAATCTAATAAAAAATTATCTCGCGGATCTCTGCAGATATTCAGAGATGTAGAAGTGTGTATAATTTCACCATAAGATTCAAAATAGTTTATAACTTGAATTAACTTTTTTGTTTTGAAATATTTTCTAATCTTTGGTCTATCAGCTACATCAAGGAACTCTTTGAAGAGGAGTTCGCTAAACAAAAAAACGAAGTTTTCATTAATTAATAACTCATCTAACCAGTCTAGCTTTTTTGATATGAGGAAGCTAATCCAGATATTAGTATCGAGAATGACTCTCACTTTGTATTAGTTCTTTTATCTCTAACTGCTTCAACTTCTTTTTGGATTTCTTCAAGACTTAAAGTTTCATCTTGACGTGTTTCTTTTAGAAACTCAATAAACTTTTCTCGAGAAAAATTTGATTTTTTAATCTTAATGAGCTTAAGTTCCTTTAAACTATTTAATATTTTCTTTGCTTTTGGATTTAAAAGCTCAATTCTTAAAGTTTCCATGATACTAATTTACACTTTTTTTGGTTTGAAATCAGTAAGTCAATAAATGTACTCCATTTTCTAAGGGCAAAAATAAAGATTAACTTTGCGGCTTATGATTGAGCAGGCTAAAAAGAGAAATATTCGCGATTTATCTTTGGTTGAAATGCAAGCGTTTTTTACCGAAAACGGAGAAAAAGCTTTTCGCGCTAAGCAGCTATACGAATGGCTTTGGCAAAAGTCTGCGCGCAATTTTGAGCAGATGACGAATCTCTCCAAATCACTACGCGAATTTTTAGATAGACATTTTGACTTACCGGCAGTTACTTTGGCGGAGGAGCAAATCAGCTCAGACAGAACCATAAAAAATGCTTTTCAGTTGGCGGATGGAAAAATCACCGAAGGTGTACTTATTCCTGCTACCGATCGAATGACTGCTTGTATTTCTTCGCAAATCGGCTGTAGCCTTTCGTGTAAATTCTGTGCTACCGGCAAACTAAAACTCATGCGAAATATTCGCTTTGATGAAATTTACGATCAGGTCGCAATTATTAAAGAACAAGCGGAAAAACACTACAATCAGCCTTTATCGAATATCGTATACATGGGAATGGGCGAACCACTGCTCAACTACAGTCAAATGATTAAGTCGATTGACCGAATTACTGCTGAAGATGGCTTGGGGATGTCTCCAAAGCGAATTACTGTTTCTACTGCGGGAATTGCCAAAATGATTCGGCGTTTGGGCGATGATGAAGTAAAGTTTAACCTTGCGCTCTCGCTGCATGCGGCAAATGATGAAAAGCGAAGTAAAATCATGCCCATCAATGAGCAGAACAATTTGGAAGTTTTAGCTGAGGCATTGAAACACTATTTTCAGAAAACAAAAAACAGAGTTACTTACGAATATATTATTTTCAGAGACTTTAATGATGAAATTGAGGATGCTCGTGAATTAGCTGAATTTTGCAAACACATACCTTGTAAAATCAATATCATTGAATACAACCCTATTGATGAAGGTGAATTTCAACAAGCCGACCCCAAAAAAGTTGATGCCTTTGCTGCTTATTTAGAAAGCAAGGGTTTGGTGGTTAATATTCGCAGAAGCAGAGGTAAAGACATTGATGCTGCTTGCGGACAATTGGCAAATAAAAATGGAGCCATTAAAAAGGATTAAACTATTTTTGTCTTCCCAATGGAAATAAGCCTCAATCAAATTAAAGCGCCGATAAAAGAAGAAATGCAGTCTTTCGAAAAGCATTTCCGCGACAGCATGAAGTCTTCCGTTCCATTGTTGGATAAAATCACGCATTATATTGTTAAGCGAAAAGGCAAACAAATGCGCCCGATGTTTGTCTTTTTATCCTCTAAATTATTTGGAGAAACCACCGATTCAACCTATCGAGCGGCCTCTTTGATTGAATTATTACACACGGCTACTTTGGTGCACGATGATGTAGTGGATGAAGCCTACAAGCGCCGTGGTTTTTTCAGCATAAATGCACTGTGGAAAAACAAAATTGCCGTTTTAGTGGGAGATTATTTGCTCTCACGCGGCTTGTTACTTTCTGTGGAAAATGAGGAGTTCGATTTATTGAAAATCGTGAGTACTTCCGTTAAATTGATGAGCGAGGGTGAGCTACTTCAAATTGAAAAAGCACGACGCTTGGACATAAGCGAAGAGGTGTATTTCGACATCATTACAAAAAAAACAGCCACTTTAATTGCTTCTTGTTGTGCCACCGGTGCAAAAGCGGCTAACCAAAATGTGGAAACGGTAGAAAGAATGCGACTTTTCGGTGAAAAAGTGGGCATTTGTTTTCAAATCAAAGACGATTTATTTGACTACGGTTCAGGTGAAGATATTGGAAAGCCGAGCGGCATCGACATCAAGGAGAAGAAAATGACCTTGCCATTGATTCATGCGCTTTCTCAAGCTCCTAAAAGGGAACGCAGAAAAATTATAAATACCGTTAAAAACAACAACAACGACGATAAAAAAGTGCAAGAGGTGATTAATTTTGTCTTGCAATCCGGCGGAATTCAATATGCAAGCGAAAAAATGTACGCTTATCGCGATGAGGCCTTGAGCATTTTAAATGAATTCCCGGAAAACGAAGCTAGAGAGTCACTTAAAAATTTAGTTTTATTTACGACAGAACGCAAAAAGTAAATTAAATGAGAAAAATTTTCATTTTAGCCTTTGGGCTTTTTGTTTTAACTGCTTGTTCAACTGAGAAGAATACCAATGAAGACAAAGAGCAAAATCAAGCTCCACAGAGTGAAGATTATCTTGAACGATATCCCAACGGTTTAAAAAAACTAGAAGGCAGAAAAGTAAATGGTAAGCGCCACGGCAAATGGACTTACTACTATGACAATGGAATGAAGTGGAGTGAAGGCAAATATGTTCACGGTGAAAGAAATGGCTATGCAATCGTTTATTATGAAAACGGAAAAAAGAAAATTGAAGGTCAATACAAAAACGATTTGCGTGTAGGAAAATGGAAAGTTTGGGAAGACGACGGCACCTTAGTGAAAGAAATTGACCTCGACAAAATGCTTAGTGCTGAAGATTCATTGAGGTTGGAGTTAAAGTAGGGTGTGGAAGTTATAAAAAAACCGATATTTTCTTAATACAAATGATTAGTTTAAACTAATTATCGGTCTAACAATAAAACTTTCTCACTTCCTATTTCATCTTTCACCTTTCAATGGTAACTTCGTTTACAAAAATTTAGCGAATTGATTCCAAAACAAACGGTTGATGAAATCCTTGAAACGGCAAGGGTAGAGGAGGTTGTTGGCGATTTTGTTAACCTCAAGAAGAGGGGTGCAAATTTGCTGGGACTTTGTCCGTTTCACAACGAAAAAACGCCTTCGTTTACCGTTTCTCCTGCCAAAGGGATTTACAAATGTTTTGGTTGTGGTAAGGCGGGAGGTGCTGCTAATTTTATCATGGATCATGAGCATTACACTTATCCGGAAGCGCTCAAATATTTGGCCGATAAGTACAACATTGAAATTGAAGAAGAAGAGCAGAGCGCAGAACAAATTCAGCAAGCCAACGAAAAGGAAAGTCTGTTTATCGTTACTCAGTTTGCGGCTGAATATTTTCAACAACAGCTAAAAGAAACGGAAAATGGTAGAGCAATTGGACTGAGCTACTTTAAGGAAAGAGGCTTTAGAGAAGAAACCATCGAAAAATTCAAATTGGGCTACAGCCCTGATGAATGGGAGGCTTTTACTAAAGCCGCACTAGATAAAGGCTATAAATTAGATTATCTCGAAAAAACCGGACTGACAATCGTTAAAGGAGAAAAACACTTCGATCGCTTTAAAGGAAGAGTGATGTTTCCCATCCAAAATATTTCGGGAAGAGTGATTGGCTTTGGGGGAAGAACACTTTCTGCCGACAAAAAAACGGCTAAATACCTCAATTCTCCTGAGTCGGAGATTTATCATAAAAGCCGTGTTTTATATGGCTTAAATCTGGCGAAGAAGACCATTATTGAAAAAGATTTATGTTATTTGGTAGAAGGTTATACCGATGTGATTTCTTTTCACCAAAATGGAGTAGAGAATGTAGTGGCTTCATCGGGGACATCCTTAACTACGGAGCAAATTCGGCTAATTAAACGCTATACTCCCAACATAACAATACTTTTTGATGGCGACACTGCGGGAATTAAAGCAGCTTTTCGCGGAATTGATATGATTTTGGAGGAAGGCATGAATGTAAAGGTGCTTGCCTTCCCCGAAGGAGAAGATCCCGACTCTTTTGCCAGAAGCAAGAGTACTGAAGAGTTAAGTAGTTTTTTAAAAGAGAACGCTCAAGATTTCATTCGTTTTAAAACTAGTCTACTGGTGAGTGAGGTGGGGAAAGACCCAATGAAAAGAGCTTCCTTAATTAAGGAAATTGTCAATAGCATTGCGCTTATTCCCGACCCTATAGCACGCTCAGTTTACATTCAGGAAAGTGGCGATATTTTAGATATTTCTGAGCAAGCATTAATGAGCGAGTTGAATAAGGTTCGGCGGAATACACTCAGTAAGAAAATTCAAAACAAAGAGCGGGAAGAGAAAAGAGAAGATTTTGGAGTAACTGATGACACCACTTTTCTTCAGGAGAAACCAAAGCCACAAGAAAAGCCACTCATCTATCAAGAGGAAGATATTATCCGTACGTTGATAAAGTTCGGCAATCAAGATGTAGAAATACCAAAAGAAAAAGATGATGATGAAGCAATTGTTTTAACAGTAGCTGAATATGTTGTTTTTGAAATGGAAGAAGACAATTTGAGTTTTACGCATCCGCTTTTTGATAAAATTTATGCTCTTTTTAAAACTGCTGTAGAAAGTGAAACTTCAGTGGTAGAAAATACATTGGTTTCCAACGAAGACAAAGAATTGAGCAGTTTTGCTATTGAGTGCTTAATGGATAAATATACGCTAAGTATAAACTGGTACGACAAGCACCAAATTCTCACCTTAAAAGAAGAAGAAATCTTACAGAAAAAAGTTCATCGTGGTGTTTGCTCTTGGCGATTAACCAAAGTGCAGCAAATGTTGGAGGATATGCAAGCCGCTTTAAAAGAGAATCCGGATAATTACGAATCTATTTACGAAGAAATCAGTCGTTTACTTCAGGCAAAAAAAGCTTTGGGAAATGAATTAGGTCGCATAGTTTTGCGCTAACAAAAATTAAACTCAATTGCGAGGGAATCAATTGAAATCTAAAATGCAAAAGTGGCAAAACCGTTGGCTTAAAATTCAACAGCTCATTGCTATAAAAGCGCGTAAATTCTTGCGAAGCTTTTTGGTATGGCGCCACAAACACATGACTGATCGTCAGTTTGTAATTCTCTTAAGTATTTTAGTGGGTTTTTCTTCAGGTGTGGCAGCCATTTTACTTAAAAACATGGTACACCTTATTCAGTTGCTCATTCGCTCTGATTGGGTGGCTGATTATCAAAGTATATTGTATTTTGTTTACCCCGGCATTGGAGTTTTACTAACTGTTTTAGTGGTAAAATATATCGTTAAGAAAAAGGTCAGACATGGAATTCCCTCAACACTTTACGCAATTTCAAGCAAAAACTCTCGCATACCTCTAAAGTCAACTTATGCTTCGCTGTTGACTAGTATGATTACCGTTGGATTTGGTGGGTCTGTTGGATTGGAAGGACCAACAGTGGGATCTAGTTCTGCCATTGGTTCCAATTTGGCGAAAGCAACTAGAATGAATTATAAAGTAACAACTTTAATGTTGGGCTGTGGAGCTGCAGGAGCCATGTCCGGAATTTTTAATGCTCCCATTGCTGCCATTGTTTTTGCTTTAGAAGTGATTATGCTCGATCTTACAGCTGCTTCGCTCATTCCGCTTTTAATGGCATCGGTTTCTGCCGCCCTAACCTCTGCTTTTATGTTGGGTGATCAGTCGCTTTTTAGCATAGAGCTAACTGAGAAATTCACCCTTGGAGATTTACCTTTTTATATATTGCTTGGAATTCTCAGCGGCATGATGTCGGTCTACTTTAACAAAGTTTTTTGGTCGATTGAAAGTAAGTTTGATCGCATTAGAGGTCGCTTTAAGCGAGTTGCTATTGGCGCTATTGCATTAGGTTTGCTCATTTTTCTTTTTCCTCCACTCTATGGTGAAGGTTTTGACTCCATTAAACAAATGCTCAATGGAGATGCAAATGCGTTGTTGCAGGGCAGTTTGTTTCAAGAATACAGCGATATGCTCTGGGTCGTTATGTTATTTTTACTGGGAGTTACTTTTATGAAAGCCCTAGCAACTTCCATAACTATCGGCGCAGGTGGAATTGGTGGTGTTTTTGCTCCTTCATTGTTTATGGGTTCTGTGCTGGGCTTTGTTTTTGCAAAAGCAGTAAACCTTTTGTCTTTTATCGGTATTTCTGAGAAAAATTTTACTCTAGTAGGAATGGGAGGTGTGATTGCAGGAATTTTACACGCCCCATTAACAGCGCTTTTCTTAATTGCAGAAATTACCGGAGGTTATGAGCTGATTATTCCATTGATGTTAACTGCCGCTATATCTTTTATGACTTCGCGCTATTATAACCCACACTCTTTATATAATATGTTATTAGCTAAAAGAGGAGAGCTTATTACGCACGACAAAGACAAGGCCGTCTTGACTTTAATGAAACTTCAAACCGAAGTGGAAAAGGATTTCTCAAGAGTACATCCCGATGATACACTTCGGCAGTTGGTAAATACAGTTTCCAGTAGTCGAAGGAATATTTTTCCAGTGGTAGAAGAAGATGGAAGTCTCGCAGGAGTAGTTTTGCTAGATGATATCCGACAAATTATGTTTGATCCAAACCAGTACGATAAAGTATTGGTAAAAGAATTGATGAGTAGCTATCCTACTCATGTTTCATCAAGTGATTCAATGGATTTAGTAATGAAAAAGTTTAATGAAAGTGGCGCTTGGAATTTGCCGGTAATCGACAACGAAAAGTACGTGGGATTTGTTTCTAAATCGAAACTATTTAATGCCTATCGAAAAGTACTTCGCAATTTTTCAGATGAATAGAACTCATTTTTTGGCTAATTTTCAGCGATGAAATTTTTCTACTCATTATTCTTAGTCTTCCCCCTATTTCTTTCCGCACAGGAGTTTACTTTGGCTGAAGGCTTGCCCGATGATTTAAAAACAGAGAAGGTAATTTTCTTAGCTCATCAAGCAATTGAAATCACTTTTAATCCCGAAAATAGTAAGGCTGAAGAGTATTTGCATTTGAGACAAGTCAACCACAATGAAGTGATTGAAGAGGCCAATGAGGAACTGGAAAAATATGCCAAGCGTTATCCATTTGGTTATATAATTTCTAATAATTCAGAATACAAAGAGCTGGTTTTGAATGGATATAAATATGTTTTAGAAAGCAAAGTTTACGATTACGATCACCTTAATCGCCATCCCGAGGAAGACGAACTGATTGTTTTCGAGTATTTCCTTATCGATCTTTATAATGGAAAGGCTTATAAAGTATTTGAGTTAGACGAAATGAAAGTTTATGATGCTAAACTGTTTATTCGCAAGTTTTCAAAAGTGCTGAAGAAGAATGGTTATCGGGAGGATTTTTAATTATTTATTAAGACAAAATTATTCCTTCTTATTCACACTCTTTGCTTTTCATAATTAGAAATACTGATTTTGCTTTCCCTTAGATTCAGGTGTAAAGGTTTAGATTTAACAAAATTTTTTGTTAAAAATTTGATATTGCATATAATAGTTGATAGATTAGCATAATGTTTTGGAAAACAAATGAGTTCTATAAAGGTAAAATTAAATTAATTGATGGTAGGTTTTACTTCTTTCATTCTTCTTCTTCTTTTTGCTTTTTTGATGGAATATTGTTTATTTTCAAAAACAAGTTATTGAAGATTTTAATTCGATTTTTGTTTAAAGGGAAGTTTTCTTTTTGGTGATGAAAGTTAATAGCAGTTGAAACTATAAAACACTTAACCAATTATAAAGTAAGTTTTTAATTTAAATATATGATGACATGAATATTTTAAAATACACATCTACGTTAATGATAAGTGCAATTTTATTTACCGCTTGTAATAAAAATGAAGATATTTCTAATAGTAAAGCTTTTGTAAATGAACAAGAAAAGTCTGTTAAAAACAAAGGAAATATTTTAAAGACAACATCAACTGAGTCTGACGTTATATGGGCAGGGACAGCACATAATGACGTTATAGATTTGGTTTATCAAGAATTAACGTTGTATTATACAGAAAAGTATAACCAATCTGATAGTATCGAATTCATTTATGAAAATATGTTAGATAAAACATTTCAGATTGCTACATCTGTTATTCAAGATAATTACGGTCTAGATACATTTAACTTGATGGAGTCATACCTAACAGATTATTATTATCAGTTAGCTGATAGTAATTACAACTTAGGAAGTAACCTGTGGTTTCCCGAAAACAATGATGACTTAAGTCAAGATCAAAAATACTATTTAAGTTCTTTAAATTCAGCTCTTGAAAACCAGTCCTTGTCAGTGTCTGAAATTGTTTCAGTTTTTAATGATGTTAAGGCAGATGCTAAAGATAACCTTTCTAGTGATGAATTTTATGTAATTCTAAGCGCAGTAGAAGTTGGAAAAAATACAATACAATATTGGGATGACAATATAGAGGAATGGTATGACTTATACACAGATCAAGGGGGTAGTACAAGTATTTCATGGCGCGGAGCAGGGGAGGCTGATGTAAAAGGAGCTATCGGTGGTGCAATTTCTGCAGCTATTTCTGGTGGTGGTATTGGTATTGGAGCTGCTGCTGGAGCAATTGGAGGCTCAACTGCTTATGTAGTAGTTGAATTATGGAAAAAATGGTGTCCATTTGGTTGGTGTTAATTTTTTAAATCAATTATATTATGGCTATAGTTAATAATATTAAGATATTTATTTTGTTTGCTTGTTTGTTGACAACTCCATTCTTTGCACTTTCTCAAACTGTAGTACTTAATGGGAGTGTTAGTAAGAGTTATGACTTATCAAGTGAAATTATTGTTAAAAATGAGGACGTTGTATTAAGTTCATATAGACTTAGAAACAATAGTATGTTAGATAGCATCGTTTTTAAAAATAGTAAAGAACAATCTAATTCAACTTTGATTAATAATAAAATTTTATTGTCAGAGAATGGTGACACCATAGCTTATTATAAAGGCTCTAAACTGTTTTTTCCTAAACAGAATGCAGTTGTGGAAGTTGTAACACATAAAGATGGCTTCTTAAACCTTGGAAAAGAGGGTTGGAGCTTTGTTCTAGAGAATGATACTCTTGCTAAACTTAGCTATCAGTTAGACGAGAGTAAACAAAATTATAAAATTACATGTAATTACTTGTCTGAAAGCGAGTTGTCTATAAGTTCTCTTGAATTAGGTTTGGCTAGGTTTGATAAGCATGTAAATATGGACTATAAAGCTTCAAGTGGTGTAAGTTTATTTTTTGGAATATTAACCGCTGGTCTTATTGCAAATTGATTTAATAAAAGGCTGACTTTGATACCAAAGTCAGCCTTTTATAAGAAACAAATACCTAAGTCAAAATCATTCCTGCACCTACCGTTTCGTGAGTAGCTTCATCAATAATAATTAAGCTTCCGGTGTTGCGGTTTCTGCGGTAAGAGTCGAAGTACAAAGGCTTGGTGGTGCGAATGGCAATTCTGCCAATATCGTTCATGCCAATGTTTTTATCTTCTTCGTTTCTGTGCAGCGTATTAATGTCAATTTTATAGCGAACATCTTTAATGATACATCGAGCATCATTGGTGGTGTGCTTTACGGCATATTTTCCACCGGCTTGAAGTGGCTTATCGTTTAACCAACAAATCATTACATCAACATCTTGAGAAACATTGGGCTGGTTATTTTCCCGAACAATCATATCTCCACGGCTAATGTCAATTTCATCTTCTAAAGTCATGCTCACCGACATCGGTGCGTAAGCCTCTTGCAGCTCACCATCCATAGTGTCAATACTTTTAATTTTTGAGCTAAATCCCGAAGGTAGCGCAATTACCTTGTCGCCTTTCTTAAAAACCCCTCCGGCAATTCTTCCCGCATAACCACGATAATCGTGAAACTCATCAGAATGCGGACGAATAACTGACTGCACCGGAAAACGACAGTCGATGTGATTGTGATCGCTGCCAATGTGAATGTTTTCCAACAAATAAAGCAAAGTGCTTCCTTTGTACCAGTCCATATTTTCAGACTTATTCACCACATTATCGCCTTTTAAAGCACTAATCGGAATAAAGTGAATGTCTTTTACATCCAATTTACTGGCAAAAGCTTCCACTTCCTTTTTAATCTTTTCAAAGGTTTCTTCGCTGTAGTCCACCAAATCCATCTTGTTGATGCAAAACACAACATGAGGAATGCCCAACAAAGAAGCAATAAAAGTATGGCGGTGAGTTTGCTCAATAATTCCTTTTCGCGCATCAATTAAAATGATGGAAAGGTTAGAAGTAGAAGCACCCGTAACCATGTTTCTGGTATACTGAATATGCCCGGGAGTATCAGCAATGATAAACTTCCTTTTTGGTGTAGCAAAATAGCGGTAAGCCACATCAATGGTAATTCCTTGCTCACGTTCAGAACGCAGTCCGTCGGTTAACAAAGCCAGGTTTACATGCTCATCGCCCTTTTTCTTACTCGTTTGCTCAATCGCCTCGTACTGATCCTCAAAAATGGATTTACTATCGTACAGCAATCTTCCAATCAAGGTGCTCTTTCCGTCGTCTACACTCCCCGCTGTCGAGAAGCGAAGCAATTCCATGTCTAAGTATGAACTCATAGTTTTAAAATATGAAAGCTGAAGTATGAAATATGAAAGTGGAAATTGTCCTAATCACTCTTTTTGACTAAAGAAATGAAAATGGAAACTAGTTCGTTCGCTTCAACTTGAAGCTTCTTAACTAAATTAGAGTCAACGTTTGCTCCTGATGCAATTAGTAAGTCCATCCAATAAATACATTCATCGGCCTCTTCGATTACAACTCCCAATTTGGATTTGTACTCTTTTGAGGATCTACCTCTAAATGCAGAACTTGTATTTGCTCCAACCGACATTCCACTTCTAATTAATTGTTTTGATATTTCTCTTTCAGCTAAATTTTGATTTAAGTTTTTTGTTAATTGTATAATTGCTAAAGCAAACTGCTTTGTTCTATCTTTTAGATCGGTATGTGAATTTGAAAAAGGCATTCTAATTAATTAAAAACTTTTGATTTTTAAATTTTCTAATTTTTTCAACTTTCCGATTTCATATTTCCTATTTCAAAAGTATCCTTGTCGCTTACGGTCTTCCATCGCTGCTTCCGAGCGTTTGTCGTCGGAGCGAGTTCCTCTTTCGGTAGTTCTCGTAGCAGCCACTTCTTCAATAATTTTTTCTAAAGTATCTGCATCAGACTCCACAGCGCCGGTACAAGTCATATCGCCAATGGTGCGGAAACGAACTTGCATGGTTTTGGTCTCTTCAGTATCTCGCTGAGGAATAAATTTAGAAGTAGACATAACTACACCATCTCTTACAAAGCACTCACGCTCGTGAGCAAAGTAAAGTGGAGGCAGCTCAATGCCTTCAGCTAAAATATATTGCCAAACGTCCATCTCTGTCCAGTTACTAATTGGGAATACACGAAAGTTTTCACCAAAGTTTTTAAAGCCATTAAAAATGTTCCACAACTCAGGACGCTGATTTTTAGGGTCCCACTGACCAAACTCATCTCTATGAGAGAAGAAACGCTCTTTTGCTCGGGCCTTTTCTTCATCTCTCCTTGCACCACCCATGGCAGCATCAAATTTGTGTTTTTCAATTCCGTCGAGCAGAGTAACTGTTTGTAAGCCGTTACGACTCGCATTAAAGCCTTTTTCCTCAACTACTTTCCCTTGGTCAATCGACTCTTGAACAGAAGCTACAATGAGCTCTGCACCTAATTCTTTGATAAACTTATCTCTAAAGGCAATGGTCTCCGGGAAATTGTGTCCTGTGTCCACATGCATAAGTGGGAAGGGCAGTTTTGCCGGATAAAAAGCTTTCTTGGCTAAATGTGCACAAACAATTGAATCCTTTCCTCCTGAAAACAGGAGTACGGGGTTTTCAAATTGTGCAGCCACTTCGCGAATTACGTAAATGGCTTCTGACTCTAATTCTTTTAAATGCGTTAAATTGTACGTTTGCATGTTTTTACGCTTTCTTTTCTATAATTGGAATAAGGTAATCTATAATTTTTTTAGCTGATTCTTCAATGCTCAAGTCCGCTGTTTCAATGCGTAAAGCATCTTCCGGAGCTTCAAAAGGAGCACTAATGCCGGTAAAATCCTTAATCTCTCCTGCTCTTGCTTTTTTGTACAGTCCTTTTACATCTCTGGCTTCACAAACTTCAAGTGGGGTGTCAATAAAAACTTCTATAAAATCATCTTCACCGATAATTGACTTCGCCATTTCGCGAATGGCTTTTGTAGGACTTACAAAGCAGTTAATGGTAATTACTCCGCAGTTTAGAAATAACTTTGACACTTCTGCAATACGACGAATATTCTCTGTTCGATCCTCATCTGAAAAGCCGAGGTTATTGTTGATTCCACTGCGAATGTTATCACCGTCTAACAATTGCGTTAAATAACCATTTTCGTGAAGGTATCTTTCTAAGTATTTTGCAATAGTTGTTTTTCCTGAGCCGCTTAAGCCGGTCATCCAAATAACTTTGGACTTTTGCTTTAAAAGCCTTTCCTTTTCTCCTCTCGGAAGAATTTCGTCAAAAACTGAAAAAATATTATTGCCTTCGTCCTTCATGAATGCTTTGCTATTGCTCTAGCGTTAAAATTTTGATTAAATATGATAAAGCTTTCAGCTAAGCGGGCAAATTTAGTAAAATAATGTAAGCTTATTGGGGTTATGTTTTATAGAGTAAAGGCATTAAAAATATTATTGTAAATAATATTCAAGCTGAAACGAAACTTAGATAGGAGCTAGTGAATTTCAAATCTCATTAACCCACTTTTGTCACAGTTTTTGTAAAAACTCCGCCAAAAGTTACATTCGTTTTATTTATACACCCGGCACTTTGTACCGGGCTAACAGACGTCGTCCCTTCGGGACTTAAAGTCTAGCCCAGAAAGGGCGACATCTGTTAGGATTGGGCAC
The DNA here is from genome assembly GCA_002415785.1 of Flavobacteriales bacterium UBA5081. Lineage (GTDB taxonomy): Bacteria > Bacteroidota > Bacteroidia > Flavobacteriales_E > Vicingaceae > UBA5081. Next base: position 44,799 of record DIAJ01000047.1, on the reverse strand, counting down.
AGCCCTATCAATCAATGAATCGATTCATTTTTGAGTTATGAATATAAGATTTCTGTTATTTGAAATGATTTCAAACCAAATCAGTTCGCAGAACTGATAAATGCCTTTGGAGGCAATCCTGCTTTTTTCAAAACAAAGCTTTAGAGAGACCGGAAAGCTCCTGAGGAACGAAGAAGATCATCCGGCCTAAGTTTAGCTTTGTGAAGGAAAAAGAGGGGATTGTATCCAGGCTCGCCTTTTTGTTTTCCTTTTTGGCGAGCAAAAAGGAAAGAAACTGGAACAAAGTTCACATATTTTAAAACATTGAAATTGTATTTTTATTATTATCAGAAAAGTGAAGCTCATAAATCATAACTTAAGCAGACAATTTCAAAAACTCTTCCAGCGCCTTTACCACATGCTGACCGATAAATTCGATAAACGGATTTTTATTATTTTCGGTTTGGGCCAGTTCCAAGCTTTCGTAATAAGTCAAGCGATTTTCTTGCTCACTGCTGATGTTGGTAATGGGGAATCCTGCTTGCATCAAAACAAGGTTCATTACAAGTCTAGCGGTTCTACCATTACCATCAATAAATGGATGAATAGTAACTAAACGCTCATGCATTTCAGCAGCTAATACCACTGGGTGCATTTTGCCTTTTTGCTCTTGATAAAAAAGAAAGTAATCTTCCATGAGTTTATTGAGCATAAATGGTTGAGGTGGCTCGTATTTGCTCCCGCTAATTCTCACATTTACATTGCGGTACCTGCCGGCATTGTGTTTGTCAATGCCGCGTAAAACCAAGGCGTGAATTTGTTTTAAGAGAAACTCATTAAGCTCGCTCTTTTTTTGAACAAAATCATAAAGTAAATCTACAGCCTCAGCATGATTAACCGTTTCAAAGTGTTCTTGGACAGATTTCCCTCGAATGGTCATTCCTTTTTCAATAACAAGAGCGGTTTCTTTTAAAGTTAAAGTGTTTCCTTCAATTCGATTACTGTCGTAGGTGTACTCTACTTTGTAGTAGTTGATTAGCTTTTGCAAGTGAGTTTTGTCAAGTGGGCGATGCTTGTCTAATTCTTGTTTTAGGCTATTTATTTTTTTTAATAAAGGTTGATTGTTAAATGATTTGACATGATATGACAAACGGCTCTCAGCCAGCTGAAGCGCTTCAATCGCCCCTTCTTCATCTTTAAGTTGTAGATAGAGTTTGTCACTCAACCAGTGAATCATTAAATCTTTTGGTGGGATTTTGTAATAGTCAGCTAGGGTTAAAATCTGACTTTTTGTAGCCGCTCGGCTGCCATTTTCTATTCTGCTTAATAGACTGTAGTCAAGTGCCACTTCTTTGGCTACTTCTTTAAGTGCTTTGTTTGATTTGGTTCTTGCGGCTTTTAATATGTCTCCTAATTTTTCCACAAAACAAATTTAGTCAATTTTTATAAAATTTGACAAAAATTGTCAATATTTTATTTGCTTTCATTATTTCTTAAAAATTTATCAGAAGCCTTATCTTTGAACCATAATAAAAACTAAGAATTTGAGTAGTTTGAAATACGATATTAGTCGTTCGCCAAGCATTGATCAATTGGGTTTAATTGAGCGGGCGAATAAATTTAAGACAAGAAGCATAAAGAAAGAGGCTAAAATTGAAGGCTTAAAGTTGGCTTTAAATATGATTGACCTGACGACTTTGGAGGGAAAGGATACTGAGGGGAAAGTTAAGCAGTTGTGTTACAAAGCTTCGCATTTACATGAGAGTATGGATGTGCCGAATGTGGCGGCGGTTTGTGTGTATCCGAATATGGTGGCTATTGCAAAAAAAGCTTTGGGTGATTCCGGCGTAAAGGTAGCTTCTGTGGCTACAGCCTTTCCTTCGGGAATGAGCAATTTGGATGTAAAGTTAGCGGATACAAAAATGGCAGTAGATGCTGGAGCTGATGAAATTGATATGGTAATTTCTCGAGGAAAATTTCATCAAGGAGAATATGATTTTGTGTTTGATGAAATTGCGAAGGTTAAAGAAGCTTGTGGAAATGCCAGACTAAAAGTGATTTTAGAAACCGGTGAGTTAGGTACTCCGGATCAAGTGAGAAGAGCCAGTGATTTGGCCATTCATGCAGGAGCTGACTTTATTAAGACTTCCACTGGGAAGATTTCCCCGGCAGCAACAATGCCCATTACTTTGTTAATGTTAGAAGCCATTCGTGATCATTATTACACCACAGGAAAAATGGTGGGCATGAAGCCCGCAGGTGGCATTTCAGATGCCAAAACGGCTTTGCAGTATTTGGTGATGTTGCGCGAAACGCTCGGCCAAGCATGGATGAGCAATGAGTGGTTTCGCTTTGGTGCCAGCCGCCTGGCAAACGATGTATTAATGCAGTTGGCGAAACAAGAAAGTGGCGCATATCAAAGCGCAGATTATTTTTCAAAAGATTAAGCGATGACAAAAAAGATAAATTCCTTCTCTTTAAAATTTGACACCGATTGGCAATATGCTGCTGCACCAGAAAGTAGCGAGCACGTTGAGATAAAAGATAAATACGACTTGTTTATTGGCAGTAAATTCGTTCAACCAAAGTCGAAAAAATACTTTGAAACGATTAACCCTTCCAATGAAGAAGTGATTTCAAAAGTGGCAGAAGCCAACGGAAGTGATGTAGATGCGGCGGTGAGTGCTGCCCGAAAGGCTTTTCCTAAATGGTCGAAACTGCCGGCAAAAGAAAGAGCGAAATACATTTTTAGAATTGCCAGATTAATTCAAGAAAGAGCAAGAGAATTTGCCGTAATTGAAAGCATGGACGGTGGGAAGCCCATTAAAGAAGCGCGTGATATAGACATTCCTTTGGCAGCAGCGCACTTTTTTTATTATGCCGGATGGGCTGATAAATTAGAATACGCCTTCCCGCACCGAAAAGTGGAACCTTTGGGTGTAGCAGGACAAATTATTCCTTGGAACTTTCCACTTTTAATGGCGGCTTGGAAAATTGCGCCGGCATTGGCTTGTGGGAATACGGTGGTCTTAAAACCCGCAGAAACAACGCCGCTTACTGCGATGAAGTTAGCTGAATTAATTCAAGATGCCGGATTGCCTGATGGCGTAGTGAACATAATTACAGGAGCCGGACAAACCGGAGCTGCCTTGGTGGAGCATCCCGACATCGATAAAATTGCCTTTACCGGTTCTACGGAAGTGGGCAAGATCATTCAAAAAGCCATTGCCGGAACCAAGAAAAAAGCCACTTTGGAATTGGGTGGTAAATCAGCTAACATTATTTTCGAAGATGCGGCTATCGACCAAGCGGTAGAAGGCGTAATCAACGGTATTTTCTTCAACCAAGGGCATGTTTGTTGTGCCGGTTCTCGCTTGTTTGTGCAAGAGTCCATCAAAGAAGAAGTGGAGCGCAAACTCAAAGCTCGCTTGGAAACACTGATTGTCGGTGATCCTTTGGATAAAAATACCGATGTTGGAGCGATAAACTCCAAAAAGCAATTGGAAACCATTGAAGCCTATTTGAAAATCGGCGAAAAAGAAGGCTTGGAGTCTTTTCAAGTGAAGAGCAAGCTGCCCAAAAAAGGCTATTACTGCCATCCAACTTTATTTTTTGATGTAGCCCAATCCAGTCGATTGGCACAGGAAGAAATTTTCGGACCGGTGCTCGCCATTCAAACCTTCCGAACGGTAGATGAAGCCATCGAAAAAGCCAACAACACCCCTTATGGATTATCTGCCGGGGTGTGGACCGACAAAGGTTCCAAAGCCTTTAACTTAAGTGTCCAACTCAAAGCCGGTGTGGTTTGGGCCAATACCTTCAACAAATTCGATCCTACTTCTCCCTTTGGTGGCTATAAAGAAAGCGGCTTTGGCCGAGAAGGTGGACTGCAAGGATTGGAGGGGTATTTGAAGGTGGAGTAGTCTAGAAGTTTATATTGGTAAAATATGCTTTTATATATTGGGATTATACACTATTGGGTTTGTCCTTATAAAAAACTTTTCAAAAGCCTACGACATATTCTGGTTAGATAGATGTTCTTGAAACTCTAAAAATAGCAAAACAATTTTGGTTATAAATCATCTTGTATTCTAAACTGTTTGGCTAAACTGCGTTATAATGCAGCTTAGGTTTTTGTATTTGTGGGAACCGAAATGACAGTCAAAATTGTTAGGTTAATCCTCCCAAATTACACAAAGCGCTTTATTCTTGTACGGTATAAAGTGCTCATAAATTTGTCTGTCTTCATCTTCATGACTGAAGCAATTAAACCAGTCACCAGCCCATAACTGTTCCGTTTTTCTTTCACCTTTCCCTGTATTAAAGTATTCCCCAACTAATGTGTCTTCTGGTATTTTATTATTCTTTCCGGCAAGATACTTAAACGGAAAATCAATACTACTCCAGTTCCACTTAACTTGATTACTCTCACAATACACAATCATAATAGGGTGATTTCCAATATCAGCAAAACGAATAGCACAAGCCGTTAAACTTACGTGATACTTTTTTGCCAATTCTTCAATAATTGAAAATTGAAACTTGCGTCTATAACAATCTTTAGAAAATCGCTTTTCTGGCATTAATAAACAAGAAGCAAAATAATCAGCTTCACGCTCTATTTTTTGATGCTTTGCCTCATTATTTTTAGACGGATGAGGCTCTAATAAACCTTTTTGCAGCCCATTTCTATGATTATCTATAAAGTAATGTCCTAATTCATGCGCAAGCGTAAATCTGCCTCTAGGCGTTTCAATTCTGTTTCCTCTTTTTGTGTTAATATGAATGTAAAATTCAGAATCATACACTATTATTCCATCAAAAGCATTTCCATAATCGTCATAAAAAACGGCAACATCCTCTGATTCAATTATTCTTTCTAATGGTGTTATGATTTCGTCATACTCTAAAGCAATAAACTCAGCTAAATCTTTAATAAAAGTTTTTGAGGTATTACTTATCTCCATTTTTGTGCTTATTCTTCATTTTATCCAAAATGTCTTTAGGAATTGATTGGATGCCCTTTCTTGCAGCCATTTTTAATTCTTGTATATCCTTTTCTTCTTCAGGGTCAAAAAGAGAAATTTCTTTCGTTTGGCATTTTAAAGTCCCATTAATGATGCTATCAATATCTATAGACTTGTTCTCCAGTTTAAAATCATATTCAACATACGCTTTTTCAAATAGAGCCAATTCTGTTTCGTTTCTAGGATATAAATATCCTGAAGAGCTTAACCAATGGTTTAGATTACTTTCATTAACCAAACCTCCTAATTTGTGTTTTTTAGCCATTGATTCTAGTTAAATAAGTTTCTACAATTTTATTTGCTTCTTCTTTATATTTCCTGATACTTCCCTGTGCCAATCCAAGCTCATCCTGTAATTTTTTACTAATTGCTCTTGGAATATAGGTCTTGTCATCAGGACAGTAAAGTTTATAAGTCAAATAGATAATTTTATGTTTGTGAGTTAGGTGTAAAAGAGCTTCATCCACAACTTTCATAGTTTTCAAAATGATTCTCCTTTTTTCATCAGGAACACCAAAACCTCCTACAAAATCTTCAATTGTTTCTATTAAAGTTAAATCAGTTTCTTTATCAGCTTCATAACAAAAACCATTGTTTTTATAATTCGCTAATTGAGTATAAACTATTTTGTGTAACCAAAGCTTAACCCCTTTGTTAATGTCTTTACTTTTAGATTTCTCCTGATTATAGCTTGGATATTTCCACACTCTTTGAAAAACACAGTTTGAGATATCAAATGCTACAGTTTCATCATAACCCCATTTAGAACAAGCGATTTCAGACATTCTTAATACATCTCGCTCAAACCGAAAAGAAAATTCCTTAAATGCACTCGCAGCCTCATCTGGATAATCAGTCTTCCAACTAATGTATTCAAATAAGTCTAGGCTACAAGCCGTTTTTATTTCTTCTGCTGTTTCCATTGGTTTGGTGGTTTCAGTAGAACTACCAAATCCGTGAGTCACGCTTTTAGTAGTTAGGGTGAGAACTTATCTATAACACTACAAATCTATGAATTATGACAATTAATAGCAGTTAAAAAATCAAGTTTTTTGAATAAAAATAAAGAAAATTCAAGAACGTAAATAGATTATGTTCTTATTACATATAATACAAACTTATTGAAGTCAGAGTAGACCTCAATATTAAAAAAATAAAGAACAAATTATGAGTTTAAATAAGAATAAACATTTAGTAGATGTATTAACAAGTCATAAAATGAGTCATGTTGATGATTTGTTGTCTAAGTACAAAATGAAAAGAGATGAAGTAAAAAATGCTCTTGCTGAGAAATTTAAAGACGAAATTGCAACAAGAGCAATCAACTCAGGTTCGTATGCAAAACATGATGCTATCAATATCAAGTATGACCTTGATATATGTCAACCATTCAAGCGTAATTCATTTGATAAATTGGAAGATATGGCTGATGCTGTATTTAATTATTTCAATGACGAATATGAAGATGATGATTTAGTAAAATATAAAACCAGAAAACAAAGAGTCTCAACTGGAATTACATTTGTTGTTGATGGAGAGGAGATTCAAATGGACGTTGTTCCTGGAAGGGAGTTAATTAAAGGTGATTATCTTGAAACAAATAGACTAAATCTTTATGTAAGACCAAAACTCCTTCAAGAAGCTAGTTCAACTCAAACTAACATTCAAAAACACATTGATTTAATTAAATGTAAGAGTGATGAACGAAATGTCATTCGCTTGCTCAAAATATGGAAAGTCAATAAAAGTAAGGATAGAGTTAAATCTTTTTTAGTCGAATTAATTACCATTAGAGCATTTGATAATTGTTCAGATATTCCGACTGGTCAATGGGGCAAACTTAAAATGGTTATGGAGTATATCCGTGACAATATTAAGACTATTCGGCTTGAAGATCCTGCAAACTCGAATAATGTCGTATCTGATACAATGACTGATTCAGAGAAAAACAACTTTTCATTCGATATGAAGCTGATGCTAGATCAGATAGAAGCTGATGCTAATAATCTAAAAGTATACTTTGCTGTAAATGATGAGTTTGACACTAATGATGATGAAGATAAAAAAGCTGCTGCATTAGATATTGCTAGATCAGGTGTAATTCAAAAACCTTGGTGTGATTGCTAATGTATAAAGTAATTAAAGATATTGACCAGTCAATTTTGTCATACCCATTACTGAAGCGTGTTGAAGAGAAAGGGTATGTAAGAGTGGTTGGAGAAATTCCACTAATTCATTCAGAAAAGGGTGAGTTTGATAGGTATGAAGTATCTATTCGTTTTCCCCAATCATACCCTAAATGTTTCCCAAAAGTAATAGAGACAAGTGAAAAAATTCCTAGAAAAGATTTTAGACATGTGAACCCAGATCTAACACTTTGTTTGGCTGTTGAACCAGAAGAAAAAGCAATTGCAAATAATGGTATTAATTTTAAGTATTTTTTAGATAAAGTATTAGTGCCCCATCTAGCTAGAGAAACATTCCGAGAAATAAATGGAGCTTATCCAGATGGTGAGTATACTCATGGGAATAGTGGTATATGGGAGTTTTATGAATCAGCTTTAGAATCTACTGATAGAAAGTTAATAATTAGTGAATTAGAAGAAATAATATATTCAAAATGGCAAGGAAGGAATGAACTATGCAAATGTGGTAGTGGACGAAAATTCAAAAGATGTCATCTTGATAAGTGGAATACGATAATTAAGTCTGGAAGAGACTACATTATTGAAAAATTAGACCAATTAAAAAAAGAATTATGAAGGAAAACGCAATAAATATTCAATCTTTATTTAACGGTCTCCAAAAACAAATGGAGGCACAATTAAATACAAACAGGGATAATGTTTTACATCCTGGTACTAAAGGAGACTCATTAGAAAATGTTTGGATTGAGTGGTTAAGAAAATACATGCCAAACAGATATAACATTGACAAAGCTATCATTATCGATTCAGAAGGACAGTTAAGTGATCAAATTGACTTGGTAATATATGACCAGCAATATACTCCCTTTGTCTTTATCCAAAATGGAGTTCATTATATACCAGCTGAAGGTGTCTATGCTGTTTTTGAAGTTAAACCCGACTTAGAAGGAAGCTGTGTTGTTGATGGAAAAAGTATCTCACACATAGAATATGCAGGAAGAAAAATTGAAAGTGTTAGAAAACTTATGCGTACATCTACAAAGATAATTGACAGAGGTGAACCAAGAAACGCAAGACCATTAACAAAAATTATTGGGGGAATTCTTACAAGTGTTAATTCCTACAAGAAGAGGGATACTCTTGAGAATCATTTTAAAAAATTGAAAGGACTTAAAGCTATTGATATGGGGTGCTCAGTAGAGTTTGGTAGTTTTTACATAAATCATCTTGGAGAGGAAAATCAGTCAATAAAGGATCTTAATAAAAGAATCCATAAATATTATATTGAAAGAGAGTACGATGAAATAAAATATAGTGAAAGAGAAAACTCATTAGTTACCTTCTTTTTGCAGTTGTCAAGATATTTGCAACAAAGTATTGGTACTGTGGCAGCAATAGATTTCAACGCATATGCTAATCAGGTGAATTTTAAAATTGATGAAGAATTATAGAAAATATGAGTAAAACAATAAAATATGCAGGGAATGGTGCATTAATTGGTGCGATTGGATTTTTAACTTTTAATCTATTTAATCAGTTGACAAAAAACAATGATAATCCCAATTTTAAGTTTGACTGGAAAGATTTTCTAATTTCAGGAGGTAAAGGAGCTCTAATTGGTGGAACGGCAGGGGCTTTTATTGGAGGAGTAAAAGACACTAAAAACTCTATGGAGGAACCTCTTAATACTAGTTCAATATTAAGGATGGCAGTTCACAATATGAAACTAAATAAACTAGATCAGTCTTTTAGAGAACTTTCAAATAAAGCGAAGAAAATCACTTGTTTGATAAGTTCAAATTTTCAAAATAAATTGGGCGGTCATATTGTAAGAATTGGTTCTACAGAGGACAATACAGCATTAGCAGAAGATTATGACATTGACATAAGTATTCCATTTGCACCAAAAAGTTTTTCTTCTACATCAGTTATGTATGATGAATTGTACAATTTTATAGAAGAAAAATTTAATGACCCTGACTTAATCAAAATCAGAGCTCAAAAAAAATCTATAGGGTTATTGTTTGAAATAAACGGAGAATATTATAAAATTGATATTGTTCCTTATAAGTTAAGCCAAAGTAAAGGAAATAAATCCAAAGGGTATTTGTTCGTTAATAATGATTCGTTGTTTCAAAGAAATTCTTACACTAAGACTGATATATCGAGCCTAAAAGGAATTACATTAAGTCCTGTTCAGCAGAAAATTCATATTGCTTTAAAAACATGGAAAAGAAATTTTGATATTCCAATCAGTTCTCATTTAATAAAAATTTTATTATTAGATGCTTATAAATCGAATAAAGGTAAGATCCCTAGAAGTTTTACAGATAAACTATTGATGGTAATGCTTCATATCAGAAATGAAATACATTATAAACGCATTGTAAGTGTTGAAAACACAAATAATGTATTGACAGACATCAATGATTCAATAAAAAACAGAATAAGTAAATCTTGTGATAAAGTTTTGGATGATTATGAATATCAGCCAAACTCAATTTTAAATTATTTTGCCTAGTGGCAGACATAAAGATTAACGGTTTGCATATGGCTTGTGGCAATTTCGAAGCACTTTTCCTGTCCACCGAAAGCTAAGCTGGCAAAGTAGCGAAAACCTTTCTGGCAACCGTTCACCCGTCATTAGCTGTAGAAAACGTTGTTACCTAAAGTTTTTTTCTTCTTCATCTCCGATTATCGAAACAAGCATTTTTTTTAATAATTCAGATGGCATTAATATAAATCTTTTAGAATTAAGCAGTAATCTGTCAAATGCCAAAAAGCATAAAAATGATTGGTACACTGCTCTATCTTTTTCTCCTATTTCAAAAATGCTTGAGTTCTGTAAATATTGAAAAGAAAACATTAAAAGGTAAATGAAAAATGATGAATATATTATGAATCGGATATTCTCTTTGTTTAAAACATACTCCGTTAGAGCATCAAGTTTGAATTTTTTTATTTTTTCTGAGCTTTTAATTCTAAAAGGACCAAACCTGTAGACAATGTCTAAAATCAGTTTATAAAATGCAACAGAGGAACAAGTTGCAAAGGTTAGGTTTATAAAAATAGTTGTTTGGTCAGTTAGGTTAAGGTAATTGAAATAATCATTTAATCTGGTTAAGAAAAGTGGTATTGAAAATGAAAGTGCTATAAATAGAGTTGTGTGTATAATTATTCCCATTGTCGGTACAGCGAACTGAAATAGTAATAGGACAAATGAAAGCGGGAAAGAAATGCAGTAATTTATATATTTAATTAATTTATTCGGAAACTTATTATGCAAGTAATTAGACAAAATCCATAATGCTACATATCCTAAAAAATAAAAAACCCAATTATGGTTTTTCGTATTATTCAACTGTTCCATTCCCATTGATAAGTAGAACATTATAATTAACGAAATAATGATAATAATTATCAAGAATAATGTTGATTTGGGTTCTTTTTTAATGTTCATTCAATGTTGGTTTTAATTTAACTGTCTATCAACAATTGCTAATCTATCTCTTACAGCGTTATTATTAATCTAGTCTTTAAACCATTGATTGATAGTGATAATGTCTAAAACTCAAAGTAAACACAATTTTTTAACAATCAATAGGGTAAAAACACTTGTTTTTCTGAAAGGGGCTAAATACTTTCTGAACTGGGTGTTTTTCTTTCCGAAAGGGGTGTTTGGGTTTTTAAAGGGTTTTTGAATTCACAACCCTATGAACTTGCCATTCAAAATTCTCTAGACGCGCTTTGCGGTATGAGTGGTAAGATAAAGCATAGTGTCCTTTCTTGTTTGTTATTGAGTTGTTTTGCATGAATGGTGTTAGTTTATTCTTCTAGTGCTTCAGCTAAACCTTGAAGTGATAGAGAAATTGCAGAGGGATTTTGGCTAATAATTGCAGAAGCAATAAAAACAGATGCAGTAGCTATTTCTATAGCCTTATTTATGTTTTCAATCTGTTTTAAAGATGTTTCAACCTTATCCGTAGCTTCCTTAATCATACTTATCAAATCTTCAGAATTTTCTGCCAAAACAGTAACCGATCGAGCTATTAAGTCTTGAACTGTAAGCAGAATGTCTCTTTCAGTCTTATTTAAGCGATTAAATTGCTCAGTTGTTAGATTGTTCCAATTATCTATTTGAAAATCGTTAATTGACCTTGCAATTACTTTTAATTGCTTAGCTATTTCTATGAGTTGTTGTGAATTTAGAGTTTCCATTATTCTTCTGTTTTAATATTATCAAAAGATGTTTTGATTTCTTTGATTTCAGTAATGTATCCCGCTACTAGACCGGCTAATTCCTTTTTGTGTATTATATCTCTGTTATCATAAATTGATTGATGCCCTTTCTTTATTTCATCTAATGCTCTAGAGTATTCGTTTAGTAAATCTATTTTTTCAAGAACTTCATCCCTACTATCAACGAATTCATTTTCTAATTCAATCTTGTCTTTTAAACTAAGTTCATCTTGATTGCGAACTATGGCTTTATAGTAATTGTATTCCAAATCAATTTCAGTTTCTAGTGCTAGTTTTAGCGGACCGTTTACAGCAAATTGAAGTTTTTCTATTAGTACTTGGAAACTTGGATTTGCAAATTCAATTATTTCTTGCAAATCTTTTCTTCGTTTTATATCTACAATAAATTTCGTTGTAATATTCACTAGTTTATTGAATGCGTCAATTTCTTCACCTTTTACATCTAATATCTCTGTTTCCTTTAAAGCATTGGCTAGTGTATCATACTTAAAAGTTAGCACTTCATCATTGCTTAGCTTATTGAGTCCTTCTAAATATTGAAGTGTGGCAAAGTACATTTTATTAAAAGCAGTATCGGCTTTTAGGTAACTCTCACATTCACATTCAGATTCTATTTTAATTGGTTGATAGTTATCACTAAACCTTTTTGCTATAGCTTTTTCATCTGAATTGGTTCTGAATTCACAGTTTTTTTCGCAGACTTTCTTAAAACTAAATCCTATTTCATCATACTTTTTTAATGCAGTTTGAGAAGCTTCAGAATAGCTATTCAAAGTTTTTAAATTCATGCAACCACTGAGCATTATTGCTGAGATTGCTAAAACGGTATATTTTAAATGTTTTTTCATTTGTTATTTATTTTAATTATCTAGTAGGCCATCAAGAAATTGATCGAGTCCATCTATTTTTGCTTTCTCCAAAGTTTTTTCTCCTGCTTTTAAGAGCATTTTTATATTTTCTTCATCGGCATTTGACATATCTGATGAGTATTGTCGGTCTTCTTTAGGAGTATCCACCCTCAAATAATCACCTGGCACATTTGGGGGTAAAGTAGCATGGATCTCGTTCATTTGGAAAGCAACGGTATCAATGCTGCCATCCATCATGATTTCAGGGATTGTTTTTGCCCACTTCAAAAGGCTCCAGTGAGTGCTGTTTTCTTTGTTTTCAATGGTAAACCCACCGCCACCGGTTCCGATAGAAAGAATATACATGTGACTAGCCGTGGGTTTTAGGTTATTCCGTTCTTTAAATTCTGTGTTTCTAGCTTCTGCGTAGGCACACATGGTTGGGTTATTGGCAAAAACGCCTCCGTCTAAATTGATCATTTCGGCGTTTTTGGGCTCTTTATTACTTTCAGGCGCTATGTTTTTAATTTTTGCCGGAGGAAAGTAAGTGGGAGCCGCTGAGGTTGAGCGCAAGACATCTCGCACATAAAACTCTCTTTTGCTTTCATCTTCTGTACTGGTAAAAAAGTAAGAAGATTTGCTGTTCATGTTGTAGGTGGTAATGAGGCAAGGTTTTCGCAATTTGCTCATCACTAAGTCACCAAACTTATCCTTAAGCAAGCGCTCGATGTTTTTGGGACTAAATTGGGTTGCATTTCTCAGGCCCCATAAACGTTGCCAGTTGTTGAGTTTGGCCTTGTTAAAAATATTTGCTCCTTCTTTCACGTAAAAATCCAAGGCTTCATTGGCTGAAAATTTAGCTTTCGAAGGGTCTTTATCATCAGGCGCAAGATAAATAGCGGATAAAATGCCACCGGTACTTGTGCCTGCAATAAAGTCGAAATGATCAGCTAGTGTTGTATTCGGCTTTTTTTGTTGGAGGTATTCTTCTACGTATTGCAATACCGTAGCGGGAATGATTCCTCGAATGCCCCCACCATCGAGGGTGAGTATTCTTACTTTTTTCTTGTTTTCCATTGTGATTGGTTTGAATAATTGCTTTTTGAATCATCACGTTTAAGTGATTTAATAATAAAAAGAACATAATGATACAGCTAAGGTGAAAATAATATTTTGAACTGTCAATACTTAGAAATGAGTATTTCTATAAAGTGGAAAATTGGAAGCAATATTTTTGATGTTGGCTTAGTTGAAAACTTGAATTTGGTGAAGCCTTAATTTTCAGCTAGTAATTAAGGAATAGTAAATTCCTCCAATTCGCTCATTTTTCAAATAAAAAACAGACTTTTGTTAGTTGTGACTAATCAATGAGTGAAAATGAGTAGAATTGAAGTTTTGAAAACCTACAAACTATACATTGGCGGCAGTTTTCCTCGCACAGAGTCGGGGAGATATTACAAGCCGGAAAACAAAAAAGGCGAAGTATTGGGCAACATTTGCTTGTCTTCGCGAAAAGATTTTAGAAATGCCGTTGTAGCGGCACGCAAAGCGCAGTCGGCTTGGGCAGGACGCTCGGCTTATAACATTGCTCAAATTATTTACCGCATTGCCGAAAATTTGGAAAGTCGCAAAAATGATTTTGCTGCTCTGCTTCAAAAAGAAGAAAATTTATCCGCTAAAAAAGCAGTGGAAAAGGTAGAAAGCCACATCGATCGATTGATTTATTTTGCAGGTTGGGCTGACAAGTACCAACAACTGTTTAGCAATGTGAATCCCGTAGCTTCCAGTCATTTTAATTTTTCTATGGTTGAGCCAACAGGAGTTGTTGCTGCCATTTGCCACGAAGGAGGTTTTGACGCTTTGTTGGCAAGTATTGTGGCTACAATTACTTCAGGCAACACTTTGGTGGTTTTAGCAGATGAAAATGCACCGCTTTCGGCCATCACTTTTGCTGAGGTTTTGTATCATTCCGACTTGCCCGGAGGTGTAGTGAATATTTTAACCGGAAAAGTGGAAGAGTTGTACACCCATTTTGCTTCTCACATGGATGTAAACGCACTGCTTTACATTGGTTTAAATAATGAGATTATCAAAGAGGCAGAATTGCAAGCTGCTGCTAACTTAAAACGCTTTAGGGCCTATTCACCGGATAAACTAAAAAACGAAAATTTTGAAAATCCATTTGTAATTAAAGAATTTACTGAAGTGAAAACCACTTGGCATCCGATTGAGCAAATTGGTGGTTCTGCCCCGGCTTATTAATTTTAAAGCTTTATGCTAACTCCCTCCGTCATTCTGATTTTAATTTCCATTGTTTTTCTGCTTTCTGCTCTTTACTTGGAGTGGTTCAGACCAACGGTGGTTTTTTTTATTGCCATCCTTTTTTTGGTAATTGGCGGAGTTTTAACTCCTTCAGAGGCGCTTCATGGCTTTGGAAATGAACAATTGGCAGTGATTATATTATTATTGATTATCAGCGATATATTTCGAAAATCCTCTGTTATTGACGTTCTTTTTAATAAGCTTTTTGGAAAAAGCAATAGCCTTTCTCGTTTTCGTTTTTCCATGATGTTATTGGTGGCGTCTTTCTCTGCCTTTTTCAACAATACTCCTTTGGTAGCCATGATGATGCCTTATGTGAATCGTTGGTCAAACCAAAAGAAGGTATCTGCCTCCAAGCTACTTATTCCACTTTCTTATGCGGCTATTTTGGGGGGCTGTGTTACCTTAATTGGAACCAGTACCAACTTAATTGTCAACGGTATGGCGGTAGATAACGGCTTTGAACCTTTAGGGATTTTTGACTTTACCGCCGTTGGCTTGCCCATGTTGATTTTGGGAGTTCTTTACCTTAGTCTGTTTGGAAATAAATTATTGCCCTCAAAAAGTACGGATGCCGAAAAATTGTACAAACAAAGTCGAGAGTTTTTTATTGAAACAATGGTCAAAAGCAACTCTCCTCTTTTGGGAAAAACAGTTGAAAATGCAGGGCTACGGAATTTGAAAGGACTTTATTTAGTAGAATTAATTCGCGATGAACACAGCATTACACCGGTAAGTCCGGATGAAATTTTACAAGAAGAAGATACCTTGATTTTTGCTGGAGAAACTACTGCTGTAGAGGAAATTAGTAAAAGTGATTTAGGCTTGACTTTACCCAAAACGGTGGAGAGAATGATTGATAAAAAGTCGAGCATAAATGAAATTGTGGTTTCCTTTAACTCCTCTTTAATTGGCAAAAAGGTAATGGATACTGACTTTCGTGCGCGCTTTGATGCAGCCATTGTGGCGGTTCACCGAAATGGGGAAAAGCTGAGTGGAAAAATTGGTGAGATTGAATTGCGAGCCGGTGACGTTTTGTTGGTTTTCAGCGGAAGCGACTTCTTGAGCCGTACCAAAAACAATCAAGCCTTTTACATTTTAACCCACATCGAAGAGCCCGAAGATATAAACGTCACTAAAGTCAGTCTAGTTTTCCTGAGTTTATTGGCTTCCATTATTATTTCAGCCACTACTACAATTCCTTTGATTATAGGTCTGTCGGTGGTGCTTATGCTGGCTATTTTTATGAAAATTGTGCCTCTAAATGAAATTAGAAAAGGAATGGACTTTGAATTAATCATGCTGATTGCTTTTGGATTAGCCTTTGGTAAAGCCATGATTAACTCAGGGGCTTCACTATACATTGCCGACCTTTTTATGTTATTGAATAATTATGTGGGAAGCATTGGCTTTTTGATGATCATGTTTATTGTCACAAATATTTTGGCGGCCTATATTACCAATAAGGCGGCGGTTGCAATTCTATTTCCTATTTCTATTGCTTTAGCGGCAGATTTAGGATTTAATCCGATTCCTTTTATCTTGATTGTTTCCTTTGGAGCAGCAGCTAACTTCATTACGCCTATTGGTTATCAGACCAACTTAATGGTTTACGGACCGGGAGGTTATTCCTTTAAAGATTTTATGAAAGTGGGCATGCCGCTGACTATTTTGTACATGATTGTGAGTGCACTCATATTGAATTATATATACTTGAATTAAGCGCAATTAAAAAATGACAGAAAACGAAAAATTACCTTTAGTTGAATTGATTTGCAAAGCTGCTCTAAGCGGTGGAAAAGCCATTTTAAGTGTTTACGAATCTGATTTTGCCATAGAGCATAAAGATGATAAGTCGCCACTGACGGAGGCTGATAAGCAAGCACACCAAGCCATTGTTAAAGAACTAGATGAAACGGAATATCCGGTCTTGAGTGAAGAGGGGAGAGATATTCCTTACGAGGAGCGAAAAAATTGGGAGTATTTCTGGATGGTAGATCCTTTGGATGGAACCAAGGAATTTATCAAACGGAATGGTGAGTTTACGGTGAACATTGCATTAATTCATCAGCAAAAAGCACTAATGGGAGTTATTTATGTTCCTGTAAAAGATGAATTGTACATTGGAGTGAATGGTGTAGGAGCCTATAAAGTAGATGCTTATAGCACAAAAGTGAATCATAACATTGGTGAATTGATGTCAACTGGCAATCAGCTTCCGAAAAAGATTGATCGTAAATATACCATTGTGGGTAGTCGCTCGCACATGTCGGCGGAGACGGAAGATTTCATGAACGAAAAGAAAAAAGAGAAAGGAGAGGTGGAAATAATTTCCGTTGGGAGTTCCTTAAAACTTTGCATGGTAGCTGAAGGGAAAGCCGATGCTTATCCGCGTTTTGCGCCCACTATGGAATGGGATACTGCCGCCGGGCAAGCAATCGTGGAAGCTATGGGAGGTAAGGTAATCAATTGGAAAACAAAAAGTCCGATGCTTTACAATCGAGAAAATTTATTAAACGACTGGTTTTTGGTGACAGCATAAGCATGGCTGAATGTCAAGTGTCAAATTTGAAATGTCAAATGAGGACTAAATAATTGAAATCACTTTTTTGCTTAAAAGGAAAATAGAGAAGAGAGTAAAGAATATAGATTCATTTTCATTAAACGCTTAGTTTTCGTTTTTAAGACTTAATGTATCTCTTAAATTTCTTAATGCCTTAATGTTTAATCAGCGTAAAAACGCAATTCGTTTTTCGTTATTTATATTCTTTATTGAATATCGGGAATGGAAAAAAGTAAAGACAGAATCCTATAAACAAAGTAGTTTAATTGTTCGGTAATCAATTTAGGTAAATAAACGGACATTCAATATTCTTTTAATAAGTTAGTTATTTGCAAGAAGATTTTGAGAAATTACAAGCTATAAAATTGAATACACTTTTACTAACAGCTTAAGCTTGCTTTAAGCAATTGAAAAAACGTAATATTGCATTTCTAAAGAATATAAAATGAGTAAAGTAGCATTGATCACCGGAGTTACCGGACAAGATGGAGCTTATTTAGCTGAATTGTTGCTAAGTAAAGGATATGAAGTTCATGGAATAAAACGAAGAAGTTCGCTTTTTAATACTGATCGAATTGATCATTTGTATCAAGATCCACATGAAAAAAATGTAAAGTTCAAATTGCATTATGGAGATTTGACTGATTCTTCTAACTTAACCCGCATTGTTCAAGAGGTGCAACCGGATGAGATCTACAATTTAGCGGCTCAATCGCATGTAAAAGTTTCTTTTGAAACACCTGAATATACTGCCAACTCTGATGCAGTTGGAACATTGCGATTATTGGAGGCGATTCGAATTTTAGGATTGGAGAAAAAAACTAAATTTTATCAAGCTTCTACTTCTGAGCTTTACGGAAAAGTGCAAGAAATTCCACAAACGGAAAAAACGCCTTTTTACCCACGTAGTCCTTACGGTGTAGCTAAACTTTACGCTTTTTGGATTGTAAAAAACTACCGCGAAGCTTATGATATGTATGCTTGTAACGGAATACTATTTAATCACGAAAGTCCGCTGCGTGGAGAAACTTTTGTAACCAGAAAAATTACTCGTGCAGCTGCGAGAATTAAACTCGGCTTGCAAGATTGTATGTATTTAGGAAACCTTGACGCTAAACGCGATTGGGGGCATGCTAAAGATTACGTAGAAGGTATGTGGCGTATGTTACAGCAAGAAAAAGCAGACGACTACGTTTTGGCTACTGGCGAAACTATTGAAGTGAGAGAGTTTGTGACCAAAGCATTTAAAGAGTTGGAGATCGAGGTAGAATGGAAAGGTCAAGGTGTAGATGAGATTGGAATCAATAAAGCTACAGGAGCTGAGATTGTAAAAATTGATCCAAAATATTTCCGTCCAACTGAAGTAGATTTATTGGTTGGAGATTCTACTAAAGCGAGAACTGAATTGGGTTGGAAACCAACTTTTGGAGTTGATGAATTGGTGAAAGACATGGTGAAAGCCGATTTAGCATTATTTAAAAGAGACAAATACCTAATGGAAGGCGGACATAAAGTTTACGATTTTCATGAATAAAACAGATAAAATATACGTTGCCGGACACCGTGGAATGGTAGGCTCGGCCATTGTTAGAAAGCTGCAAGCTGAAGGTTTTGAAAATTTGGTTTTGAGAACTTCTGCTGAATTAGACTTGAGAAACCAAGCGGCAGTGAATCAGTTTTTTGATGAAGAAAAACCTGCTTACGTATTTTTAGCGGCTGCAAAAGTGGGCGGTATTCAGGCAAATAACATTTATCGCGCCGACTTTTTGTACGATAACTTAATGATTGAGGCTAACATCATTCATGCGGCTCATGAAAATAAAGTGCAGAAATTGATGTTTTTAGGCTCTTCTTGCATTTACCCCAAAATGGCTCCTCAACCATTAAAGGAAGAGTACTTATTAACCGATGAACTAGAACCGACCAACGAACCTTATGCCATTGCAAAAATTGCCGGTATAAAGTTGTGCGAGAACTACCGCAGACAGTATGGCGATAATTTCATTTCGGTGATGCCAACCAATTTGTATGGGCCAAACGACAATTACGATTTAAATAATTCTCACGTACTTCCTGCTTTATTGCGCAAGTTCCACACTGCCAAAATAGAGGGTGCTGAATCTGTTGAGGTATGGGGCAGCGGAAGCCCAAAACGCGAGTTTTTACATGTGGATGACTTGGCCGACGCCTGCTATCAACTGATGCAAAATTATGAGGGCGAAGAGTGGTTAAACGTAGGTACCGGAGAAGATATTTCCATTAAAGATTTAGCGTTAACGATTAAAGAGGTAGTTGGTTTTGAAGGTGAGCTTCGTTTTGATGCTTCTAAGCCCGATGGAACGCCAAGAAAGTTAATGGATGTGAGTAAGCTTCATAATTTTGGTTGGAAACATCGTATTGAGCTGAAAGAAGGTATTCGTTTGGTTTATGAAGAGGTTAAAAAGATGAATTTTGAAATGGTATAAAGCTGCAATATTCTTAATTGGACTTGCTGTTTTCCAACTTAGCACTTTGTTGGCACAAAATCAAAATGTGCCACTCAACCATCAGTTTCATCATCAATTCGAAAGAGAGGAAGTTAAATCTGACGAAATTATTCATTCTAGCTTTAAGCCCCTTTTGCAGCGAAAAGCACAAAAAGTTGGGAAGTCAGATTCATTGTTGTTCCCCAATTTAAGTCCCATAAAAAAGCAAGGTCGATCTTGGATTGCCCGCAAGCTTTTTCACGAACATTTGATTTACCTGGATAGCGGAAGTGTTCAGTTAAGCATAGATCCTTTGATTAATGTGGAGTTTGGAGACGATATTAGAGACGAAGGCTTAGCAGAAAGAAGTTATTATAAAAACATGCGCGGCTTTGTCGCACGCTTAAATTTAGGGGACAATGTTTCAGTTGGAAGTACTTTTCGAGAAAATCAGGCAGTTTTACCGAGTTTCTTAGATCAGCGTACACGTTTGAGTGGAGTGGCTTACGGTCAAGGTAGAACAAAAAACTTTGGCGACTATGGATTCGATTTTGCCATGGCTTCGGCTTATGTGAGTTATTCACCTTCAGATAAAATTAATTTGCAAGCCGGACACGGAAAGCACTTTGCGGGAGAAGGTTATCGCTCACTTCTACTGTCGGATATGGCCTTTAATTATCCCTATTTAAGGGTGCAGTCGGATTGGTTGAATGGAAAATTGAACTATCAAAATGTCTTTGCCCTTTTTCAGGATTTAAATCGTTTAGAAAACAACAGTCTGAATGAAGGGCTTTTTGAACGCAAACAAGCGGCTTTTCACTTTTTGAGTTTTTCACCCGATAGTCGATTTAGCATAGGGCTGTTTGAAGGATTTATCTATCCTTCACTAGATTCATCAGGTAATATTGATGTTCCATTGAATTATTGGGCACCGCTGATTGGTTTAAATACCTTGCTCAAAGGAGATGAAAGAAGCGGAAACTCCAATTTGGGAGTGAATGCTAAAGCACATTTATTTAAACGCTTGAAATTATATAGTCAATGGAGCTTTTTTGATGAACAAATCAGTCAGTTGGCTTATCAATTTGGTGGAAAATTATTTTTAGGAGAAGGATTTACTTTGCAGTTAGAGTACAATCGAGGTGCCAAGCAAAGTCAAAATTCCATTTATCATCACTACAATGAAAGTTTAACTCACCCATATCAAAGTGATTATGAAGAATTCTTAGGGGGTGTTTATTTCCATAAAAATCGTTGGATGTCGAGAGTTTTAATTAATAATATTCAGCTAGATGAGCATCTGATAATTAGTTTTTTAGATTTTAGACAGTCGTATATAGTAAATCCTGCTTATAACTTAACCTTTAACTTTGGGTTGCAGTATAGATCTGATCGAGTGCCTACCTATACAGCTGCTTCGGAATCCCTCTACCTTTACTTTAGTTTGAGTACCAATTTGCAAAACCTTTATTTTAACTATTAATAAGAATTATATTTGCAGTCAAAGACAAATTCCAATGGCAATTGCACTTTCTGTATTAATATCCTTTTTTATCGTTCTCTTGGCAACGCCTTCTTTTATTAAAGTAGCGGAGATCAAAAACCTTTTTGACGAACCCGGGGAGGCTCGTAAGCTCCACAAGCACAGAATTCCATCTATGGGAGGGATTATGATTTTTGCCGGTACGCTTTTTTCTTTTATGATTTGCTATCCTTCAGAAGATATCGGTTACATAAAGTACTTAATCCCTAGTCTACTTGTTATGTTTTTTATTGGAATTAAGGATGATATCATAGGAACAGCAGCCGTAAAAAAGCTAATTGGTCACTTAATGGTGGCTTTTATTATGGTGCTCATGGCAGAAATTAAAATCACAAGCCTCTACGGCATTTTTGATGTAAGAGAGTTGCCTGATTGGGCGAGTATCACTTTGTCGATTTTTACCTTTGTGGTTATTATCAATGCTTTTAATATTATTGATGGAGTAGACGGTCTTGCAGGAGGCGTTGGCTGCATTGCCTCAACAGCTTTTGGTATTTGGTTTTTGTTGATTGGAAGCACTGTGGATGCTATTATTTCATTTGCTTTGGCAGGAGCACTTTTAGGCTTTTTGCGATTTAATTTCCATCCGGCAAAAATATTTATGGGAGATTCCGGTTCATTAATCGTTGGCTTAATACTGTGTGTTTTAGCAATACGTTTAATCGAGTTTGATGCCGATGCGATTCCCCGGAACATGATGAAAATATCAAAACCCATTTTTGCTATGTCGGTCTTGGTTTACCCACTTTTAGATACTTTTCGAATATTTATCTATCGAATTTTAAAAGGAACATCACCTTTTGCAGCAGATAATAATCATATTCACCACCGCTTAATCAAATTGGGACTAAATCATGCGCAAGCAGTTTTACTTATTTACTTCTTTAACATTGCTGTGATTTTATATTCTGTTTTAGTACAAGATTTAAGTACTAGCTGGACATTTATTTCCTTGGCAGGAATTGTTTTTGTGCTCATGGGAATCTTGTTCGTAGTGCCAATTAAGCGAGATTCAATCAACTAATGCAAACTTGGCTGAAAGTAAGTTTTATTCTTTTAGGCTTGAGCGCAAATGTTTCTGCTCAAGAAAGCCTTCAACATAACTTGCTTTTTCCCGAAAATCAAAACTTTAGTCATACTGCTTTTCGACCAGCTTTTGTTAAAACGGATGAAAAAGGACTGTTCAACATTATTGGGAATAAAGTTGAAATAAACATCAACCCTGCATTTGATTTATTGTATGGAAGTTCGTCTGAAAACATAAGTAGATTAGGTTATGGAGCGGACTTGCAGCTTAAGCATAAAAAGTGGGATGCAGGTTTTACCTATATGCATAGTCGCGGCGAATATTTGGAATATCAAACAGATTTTATCAGAGAGAACAGAGTTGTTCCGGCAATGGGGGTAAGCTCAGGAAAGGATAAAATTCAAGCCAACTATATGAATGCCTTTGTCAACTTTAAGGCAAGCAATATTTTTAGTTTTGAGTTGGGTTATGGTAGGCAATTTATTGGGGAAGGTTATCGTTCATTACTTCGCTCAGACTTTGGAAATGCTTCTCCTTATTTAAAAATTCAAACTTCATTTTGGAATATTCAGTACACTAATCTTTTTGCCATTCACGAAAATATTTATAATATAGAAGGTGAAAAAGAATTTTATCAGAGAAAATTTTCTGCCACCCATTTTTTGGATTGGAAAATCGCCAGATGGATTAGCATTGGATTATTTGAAACAGTCATTTGGCAGAACAATCAAGGAGGTTACAATCGTGGCTTTGATGTTAACTACCTCAATCCAGTAATTTTTTACCGTCCGGTTGAATTTTCCACAGGTTCTGCCGATAATGTAATGATTGGTGCAAATTTAAAGTTGAAGCCCATAAAGAACCATACACTATATTTTCAATTGCTCTTCGATGAGTTTTTGTTAGATGAATTGAAAGCCGACTTTAATCAATGGAGAAATCCTGATCAAGATATTCGCTCGGGATGGTGGGCAAATAAATATGGAATCCAGTTGGGGTGGAAAGCCAATAATATTTTTAAAATTAATGGTTTAAGTGCTTTAGCAGAGTTTAACATAGTTCGTCCATACACTTACGCACATACTAATCCATCACAATCTTATTCTCATTATAATTTATCATTAGCACATCCATTAGAAGCTAATTTTCATGAGTTTGTCTCATTACTTTCCTATCAAAAAAAGCATTGGCGAATGGCAGTTCGCTACAATCAATCACTTTCGGGAAACTCTCCGCTAGGGACCAACTATGGAGATAATTTGCAGCTCTCTAATACAAGCAGAACAAAAGAGTATGAGAATTTTATTGGTCAAGGTGTAGAGCGCAGAGTAAACTATTTAGATGCCAATATTTCTTACTTGATTGTTCCAAACTGGAAAGCTGCATTGAGTTTAGGTTATTTATGGAGAGAGGAAAGATTACAAAGTCGGACCCAAAATGAGCGAATGCTCTATTTGCGATTTAGAACAAACCTCTTCAATCAATATTTCGATTTTTAACTTCTTTATTTTGTACTTTTGCCCCACAAAATAATTTCTGAATGAATTTATCTTCATCAAGAGCACTTAGCATTCCACAACTTTTAATGGTAAAGATTGCTGATTATGCTGCATTTTTTAAAATGCGTTTAACCTCTTTGGTGGTTTTTTCTGCCATTTTTGGCTATTTAATAGCTGCAGAGAGTGTAGATTGGATGAGTTTAATCTTTTTAGTTTTAGGAGGAGTCCTCATTACAGGTGCTTCTAACGGATTTAATCAAATCATCGAAAAGGATTTAGATAAATTGATGAGCCGAACCAATAAAAGACCTTTGGTTACCGGGAGAATGTCGGTGATTGAAGCATACTGGGTGGCTTCTACTGCTGCTTTCTTAGGAATTACTATTTTGTGGTTTATGCTAAATCCGCTCTCCGGAGTGCTGGGTGCTTTGGCTTTGTTTTTATATGTAGCTGTTTACACGCCTTTAAAGCAAATTACCCCATGGGCCGTTTTTGCCGGTGCGTTTCCCGGAGCCATTCCTCCCATGTTGGGCTATGTAGCCTATAGCAATTCATTTGGACTAGAAGCAGGATTGTTGTTTGCATTGCAGTTTATGTGGCAGTTTCCTCATTTCTGGGCAATTGCTTGGAAAGCGGACGAAGACTATGCTAAAGCAGGCTTTCGATTATTACCTTCAAAGGGAGGCAAAGACATGACGTCAGCATTCTTAATCCTACTTTATTCACTTTTTTTACTGTTGGTGAGTCTTTTGCCATTTCTTTTTGGCTTAGCTGGAAATGTGGCGCTTTACGTTACACTTTTTGCCGGATTAATTATGATTTGGCCATCGATTCGACTGTTTCGTTTGAAAACAGATAAAGAAGCAATGAAAGTAATGTTTGCTTCATTCATATACATTCCAATTGTTTTAATTGCCTGGTATTTAGATAAGATATAATCATGGAGGAAATCACCGCAGATCGTAAACAATTCATGGAGCAAAAAAGAAACCGAGTAGCAAAACCACTACTTTGGTTTGGAATGATTAGCATGGTGATGCTCTTTGCCGGGCTAACTAGCGCTGTTATTGTTAGAAAAGGTGATGGAAATTGGACGCATTATGAATTACCCGATGCTTTTATTTGGAGCTCAATTGTTATTTTTATAAGTAGTATCACTTTTATTTTAGCGATTCGTTTTGCAAAAAAAGACCAGCTAAGTAAAATGAAAGGCAGTTTGACCATTACTTTTTTACTGGGATTGTTGTTTGTCTTTTTTCAGTTTGAAGGTTATGAAGCATTGTATAATCAGGGAGTTTATTTTACCGGAAAAGGTCATAACGCATCCGGTTCATACCTGTATATTATAAGTTGGGCGCATTTGGCACACTTAGCAGGAGGAATAATTTCATTACTAATTGTACTTTTTAATGCTTTTAAAGGTAAATACAACTCAAAAAAATTATTAGGTTTGCAGCTAAGTTCTACATACTGGCATTTTTTAGGAGGTATGTGGATTTATTTATATTTATTTTTTAGAACAGTTATTTAATACTAATACTTCCAAATTATGGCGGGACATTCTCCTTCTGTTGACACAAAAACACTTTGGGGTGGTGGGATTTCACCATTTAACCTGAGCTACGGAAAAATCATGATGTGGTTTTTCTTGGTTTCTGATGCATTAACCTTTACCGGATTCCTTCTTTCATACGGTTTCATGAGACATCGTTTTGCAGAAGTTTGGCCGGTAGCTGAAGAGGTGTTTACTCACTTCCCTTTTATGCATGGCGACCATCCTTTACTTTACGTAGCTTTGATGACATTCATTCTGATTATGTCTTCTGTAACTATGGTTTTAGCTGTAGAAGCAGGACAGCGAATGAACAAAAAAGGCGTTGTATTATGGATGGCTTTAACCATTGTTGGAGGTCTAATCTTCGTGGGTTCTCAAGCATGGGAATGGTATCACTTTATTCATGGAACTGAGTTAGGAGCATTACAACTAGCCGATGGAACAATTGCACAGTGGATGAGTGATGCTAAAGATGCCTTAGTTCTCCCGACAGGTGTTGAGGTGACTGGCGCAGAAGCCGCTGCTTTAATACAAAGTGGAACCGAAGTCTATGGCGCCAACCTAACCGTAAATGAATACGGCTTACCATTATTTGCTGATTTCTTTTTCTTTATTACCGGTTTCCACGGAACACACGTTTTTAGTGGAGTGGTATTGAACTTTATCATTTTTGTAAATGTATTAAAAGGTACTTACGAGAAAAGAGGTCATTACGAAATGGTTGAAAAAGTAGGTTTGTATTGGCACTTTGTAGACCTTGTATGGGTATTTGTATTTACATTCTTCTATTTAGTATAATATTTTAAGATTTAGATAAGATGTCAGATTTTGATCGTACAGCAGAATATGCAGCTCACCACTCAGAAGAGGAAGGTGTAAAAATGCGTAAAACTATATGGGCTATCTTTTGGGTGCTGCTAGCAGTTACCACTGTTGAAGTTGGTCTTGGTTTAGTTTGGAAAGATTTAGGTTTAGCTTGGCCATTAGTGAAGTGGACATTTATCATTTTAACTTTGGTGAAAGCTTACTACATTGTAGCCTACTACATGCACTTAAAACACGAATACAAGAACTTTAAAATGATTGTTTCTATACCCTACATTGTTTTAACGGTATACTTTATTATTTTAATGTTGATAGAGGCTATTTACCTTAATGAAGAGGTTGATCACCTGCTGATGTAAGTGATATGAACAAACGAAAAATACAGAAGGTAGTAATATTATTTTCCATTTTATTACTACCTTCTTTGCTTTATTTACTATTGAACACCGGGGTAAATCAATTTAAAAGATTGCCTTTTTACGGACCGAAAACCTTAGCTGAGGGTTCTGAAACAGATACCATCTACCATTCAATTCCCGACTTTGAATTTGTCAATCAAAACGGTGAAACTGTTACGCAGGAGGACTATAAAGGGAAAATTTATGTAGCGGATTTTTTCTTTGCTACTTGCCCAACGATTTGTCCTAAAATGGCAGTACACATGGGTGAGCTGCAAAAACACTTTTACGATCGTAAGGACTTTAAACTATTATCACATACCGTTAATCCGGAGCATGATAGCGTTGAGGTTTTGAGAGATTATGCCGATAAAGTTCATGCAATCGACTCTGTTTGGAACTTTGTGACCGGAGATCGAGAGAAGATTTACGAAATTGCATTTAAAGGTTATTTTGCCAATGCCATGGAGGATGAATTGGCTCCAGGAGGCTTTTTACACTCTTCCAACCTTTTTTTAATCGACCGTAAAGGAAGAATAAGAGGGATTTTTGACGGTACGAGCACTGTTGAAACGAACGACTTGATGGATGCAATTGAAATTTTATACAAAGAAGATTTTGCACCCTTAAAAGAAAAGTAAGATGGCTTCAAAGTTTAACTATACTCCCTATATTTTTGTGGTTTCGCTTTTAATTCCAATTGTAGTGGCTTTTCTTTATTTAATGCCAAAAGGTTGGGAAGTAGGAGAGGAAGTTTTAATACTTCCTAAATTCAATGCGATTATTAATGGATTAACCACTTTGGTATTAATAGCAGCTTTTATAGCTATTCGCAAAAAGAACATTAAACTTCACCGAAATCTAATGTTAACGGCATTAGGCTTGTCGCTGCTTTTTTTGCTTTCTTACGTTACTTATCACTCTTTAACAGAATCAACTCCTTATGGAGGCGAAGGAGCGCTTAGAACGCTCTATTTTGTTATTTTAATTACACATATTTTATTGGCGATAGCCATAGTACCCCTGGTTTTAATCACATTTGTACAAGCTTTGGCTGAGCGTTTCGACAAGCACAAGAAAATTGCTCGCATTACTTTGCCGATTTGGCTTTACGTTACTATTACTGGCGTGATTGTTTATTTGATGATTGAGCCGTATTATTGATTTTATGTATCAAGGAGATGGTTTTATATTCAGGTAAAACTTGAAATAGCGAGCCGTCATCCCAAATTAGATATTTAAAAGTAGATTTCTCGATGAAGCTACTAGGGGTATTCAAGTATCCATTTGATTATTGACTATAGCAACTGTTTTATTTCTTATAGCCATTGATCTTTTGCTAGGCATTTAAATATGACTTTGGTGTTACTTCAGAGCTCACCGAGTCAAGAGCAGTTCCATAAATATTCCCGGCAAATGAAGGTGAAATACCTACAACATACTTTTTTTACTCTTGAAGGCTTGAATTAAACTGTCGCTTTGTGAAAAGTTTGAAAGACAGAGGATAACTAGAATTGAGAATAGGAGTTTGCGCATTAGGGTGTTTTTTTAGCTTCCTCAGAGTGTTCCTTCATGCTTGAAATAAAATTAAACACCTCTCGAATCGTCTTTCTTCTTATTTTTCGTTGCATATCCATGTCTACTTGAATTAAAGTATACTGAAACTTGCAGTCTAAATGATCCATTTTCATTTCTACTACCTTTAGATTGTATGACTTAGGTTCAATATACTGTTTAAAACTCCTTAACGAAGCAATAATTTCCTTTTCCAATTGCTCAATACTACCTATGTCTTTTAAGGCTATTTGAAAATCAATACTCATTAAGCGCACATCTCGTTTAGTGTAATTGATAATTTCATTGTAATGCACTTTTGAGTTGGGAATAATTACCAAATCGTCATCATCGTTAAGTAGTTTTACTTTGAGCATACTGATTTCAATAATTTTACCTTTTTGGTCGGCAATCTTCACATAGTCATTTACTTCAAAAGTGTTGGAGAAGCTAAGGTACAAGCCACTCATATAGTCAACAATATATTCTTTTGTTAAAATTGCAATTGCTGCTGCTACAATTGTAAGTGAAGTGACAAACTCCAATGGATTAACACCAAAAACACTTAGTAAGTATAGAAAAAAACCAATAGTAGCTGTAAAACGTGCAAGGTTGTCAACTCCAAAATAAACGTTGTTTTTTTGATTCTTTGGAATCTTGTGTTTCCTAGAGTAAATGAATTTTACAATGTTTGAAAGCAAAATAATAGCCAAGTAAAAAACCAGGAAAGATGAAGTTGCCTCTAAAAAATGATAACCTTCAATATAACCTCCACTAACTTTATTGAAATACTTCAAATAAAGAATTGCAGTTAGCAAAACCGAATTAATCCAAATCCACTTTTTGTTCATCTTAGCGCATTTATGAAGAAAAATAACTAAAGGTAATTGGTGATAAAGTTAGTCGAAAATTGTATTAAATAAATATTGACCATCTCAATCTTTAAATTGTATTATTTGACCGATTATCCTAAAATAAAACCGCGGAAACAAAAAAAATGAAAAATGTTTCCAAAGTTAAAAATGTATCCTACTTTTGCAGCGAAATTTTTTATGCAAATGATTCAGCCAACCATTTGTAATTGATTACTAGCATAAAAAATAAAGAATGTAAACATGGAAGAAAAGGACATTATCATTAAAGCCGGTGAGCTTTTTGTCAAATATGGCATTAAAAGCATGACCATGGATGATATTGCCCGGGAAATGGGAGTCTCCAAAAAAACGCTTTATCAGTTTGTAGAAAACAAGAAAGACCTGGTTAAAAAGGTGATGAGTTTGCACATTCACAATCAGCAGGATTGCATTTGTGAAATGCACAGCGCGGAGGGAAACGCCATCGATAAATTAATGGAAATCGGCGCTTTTGTGAATCAGCACATGCGCTCTTTGCATCCTTCAGTCATTTTTGATCTAAAAAAATACCATCCGGAAGCTTGGGGTTATTTAAACAAGCACAAAGAGGAATTTATTTATACAACTATAAAGTCAAACCTAGAGGAAGGCATGAGTGAAGGGCTTTACCGCGAAGATTTAAAGCCCGACTTGGTTGCTCGCTTATACATGGGTATGACAAATGCTTTAATTGATTCGGAAAGTTTTCCTTCTGATCAATTTTCAAAAGAAGAACTGCATAATGAAATGACCAAGTACCACATTCGAGCGGTATTGAGTAAAAAAGGAATTGAATACATCAAAACTAAAATGGAAAAGAATGAAAAGTAAATTATTGCTAAAGTTGAGCTTGCTTTGCCTTTTTTCAATCTCTATTTCTGTTGTTAATGCGCAGCAATTTAGTCTGGAAGAAGCACAGCAATATGCCGTTGAGCATAGCTACCAAGCCCGGTCGGCGAATTTAGAAGTAGAAAAATCTCAGCGAAAAGTAAAGGAAACCATTTCAACCGGTTTGCCGCAAGTAAATGCCACTGCCAGCTATCAGAATTATATTGAACTTCCTGTTCAACTTGTTCCTGCCGAACCATTCGGAGGAAACCCCGGAGAATATGCTGAATTTACTATGGGTACAGAACAGCAAATGGGTTTTGACCTTCGCGCTACACAGTTATTGTTTGACGGATCGTACTTTGTCGGATTACAAGCGAGCAAAGTGTACTTGGAATTGTCTAAAAACGATCAGCGAAAAACGGAAACTGAAATCAAACAAATGGTAACTCAGT
The DNA here is from genome assembly GCA_002415785.1 of Flavobacteriales bacterium UBA5081. Lineage (GTDB taxonomy): Bacteria > Bacteroidota > Bacteroidia > Flavobacteriales_E > Vicingaceae > UBA5081. The sequence continues at coordinate 14,611 of DIAJ01000047.1, read as the reverse complement.
CTTATGGCAACGTATTGGTTACGGAAGAAAACATTGAAATCTTGAAGCAAAACATGGAAAACCTCCAAAGTCAATTGGAAGAAACCAAAGCACTTTTCCAGAACGGTTTTGCCGAGGAACAAGACAGAGATCAGTTGGAATTGCTATTGGCAAATGCTAAGAATGCTTACGAACAAGCATTGAGACAAAAAGACATTAGCCGTAATCAGCTAAAGTTTATGATGGGAATTGACATAAATTCTGAAATTGAACTAACTGACAACTTAGAAGAAATTACCGTTTCTAATGCCGGCGAAAGTTTATTAAATACTGAATTTGACGTTAAAAATCACATAGATTACAAAGTTTTGAGCACTCAAGAACAGGCGTCAAAATTGTTGTTTAAGCAAGAAAAATCAACCTATTTACCAAAATTAAGTGCTTTTGCTTCTTATCAGCAGAATTCATACTCTAATGAGTTTAATTTCTTTGATGACTCTCGTTGGTTTCCAACAGAAGTAGTAGGATTAAATTTTAGTATGCCCATTTTCTCCAGCTTTGGCAGAAATCAAAGAATTCAGCAAGCCAAAATTGAAATGGAGCAAGTTGGTGTTGCCAAAAAACAAATGGAGCAGCAATTGTTAATTCAGCTTGAAAATGCTCGTTCTGAATACACTTTTGCACTCAGTCAATTTAATACCGCAAAGGATAATTTGAAATTGGCGGAACGTATTTACAACAAAACAAAAATCAAATACGAAGAAGGTGTAGACAGCAGCATGGACTTAACACAAGCCAACAATCAACTTTTAGATACACAAGGCAACTACATTAATGCAGCCTTGCAATTAATTAATGCAAAATCAAACTTAGACAAAGCTTTAAATAACTATTAACGATGAGAAAACTAACGATAATCAGTCTCTTGGGAATTATGGCCTTTGCCATTAGCTGCGGCGAGAAAAAAGAGGAGAGAAACATTGAAAAAGTACTTCAAAGCGATGATATTGCCGAACTAAAATCATTGAAAGCAGAACTTTCTCAAAAGCAACATAAATTAATTACTCAACTTGAAAAAGTTTCTGCGGCGATCGCCAAATTAGACAGCAATAAAAATATGCCATTGGTGAGTGCATTGCAAATTGAACCGCAAACTTTCAAGCATTACATTGAGGTACAAGCAGGCTTTGATACTGAAGAGAACGTGATGCTTTTTGCGGAGTACAACGGCATTTTAACCGATATCTTAGTAAAAGAAGGGCAGAAAGTAAGTAAAGGACAACTTTTAGCGAAAATTGACGATGGAGGACTTTCACAGCAATTATTACAAGCTGAAGTTCAGGCTGAATTAAGCAAAACTACTTATGAGCGTCAACAGAAACTTTGGGAGCAAAACATTGGCTCAGAAATGCAGTATTTACAGTCGAAAACTAATTATGAAGCGCAACAAAAGGCAGTAGAGCAATTGAGAAAGCAACTGCAAAAAACCAGAATTGAAGCACCCTTTTCCGGGGTAATTGACGAGATCTTAATTGAAGAAGGCAATATGGTTTCTCCGGCAAGCGGAGCGATTATGCGCATCATTAATTTAGATGAAATGTACGCCAAGGCCGACATTCCTGAGATTTATGTGAGCAGTGTTAAAACCGGCAAAAATGTAGATTTATACGTGCCTGTTTTGAGGGATACGATTGCCGCCAAAATTTCTCAAGTAAATAACTTTATCAATCCTGAAAACAGAACATTTAAGGTAGAAGCCAGAGTAAAAAATGACTCTTGGTCGATTAAGCCAAACATGATTGCTAAAATGCGCATCGCCGATTATGTAAATGATTCAGCTTTACTGGTGCCTAAAAATGTGGTTTCAGAAGATGCAGATGGCAGAAAGTATATTTTCTTAGCAAGTGATGCCAAAGGAAATAAAGCAGAAGCCAAAAAGCAGTTCGTTGAATTGGGGCTTTCTGAAGGGAATTATTACGAAATAAAATCAGGACTTACTGCCGGACAAACAATCATTAATGAAGGAGCACGCATAGTGCTCGACGGACAAAAAGTAGAAATTTTAAACTAAGCGATCCATGAGCGATTTAAAGGAAAAAGGACAAAAGGAATTTAAAGCTTCGTCTTGGGCAATTGATAACCAAACGGTTATTTATGTACTCATTTTTGTGTTACTGATTGCCGGAATTAGCTCTTATTCCAATTTGCCGAGAGAAAGTTTTCCTGAAATTGTGGAAACTAAAATATACATTAGTACTCCATACCCCGGAAATACGGCCGAAGACATTGAGCGCTTGATTACTGACCCCATTGAGGAGGAGGTTGAAAACGTAAGCAATGTAGTTGAGGTGCTTTCTACTTCTCAGCAAGACTATGGAATTATTACAGTAGAGTTTGACGAAAACATAACTGTTGAGCAAGCCAAGCAAAAGGTAAAAGATGAGGTGGACGCCATTAAAGCAGGCGAAGATTGGCCAACTTTTAATGGTGCAAAAGTAGAGCCTAATGTATTCGATTTGAACTTCTCAGAGGAAATGCCCATTCTCAACATTAATATTTCCGGAGACTATACTGTTGATCAATTAAAAGAGTTTGCCGAGCATTTGCAGGAAAAAGTGGAAGATGTTCCTCAAATCAAACAAGCTGATATCCGCGGTGTTGATGAAAAAGAAGTTGAAGTTGCCATTGATCTATACAAAATGATGGCCGCCAGAGTAAGCTTTAATGATGTAGTTTCTGCTATTTCTAATGGAAACATGACGATTTCTGCCGGTAACTTAGTCAGCAATGGACAGCAGCGAACCATTCGTGTTTTAGGGGAAATTGAAAGACCGGAAGAGCTCAATGATTTTGTGGTAAAAACACAAAATGGTGCAGTGTATTTAAGAGACATTGCAAAAGTGAGCTTTAAAGAAGGTGATAAAACAACTTATGCCCGCGAATTTGGCGAGAGTGTTGTTATGCTTGATGTAAAAAAACGTGGTGGAAAAAACATGGTTGAGGCTGCTCAGCGAATTCAAGAAATTGTTGAGGAAACTGTTGCCAATGATTTTCCAAAAGATTTGAGTGTTACCATTGCCAACGATCAGTCTACAAAAACCATTAACCAGGTTAACGACTTAGTAAACAACATCATTTTCGGAATCATCTTGGTGGTTGCTGTATTAATGTTCTTTCTAGGATTTAGAAATGCCCTTTTTGTGGGTTTTGCCATTCCAATGTCTATGTTCATATCGTTTATGATTATTGGCATGATTGGCTATACACTTAATACCATGGTGCTTTTTGCCTTGGTAATGGGCTTGGGAATGTTAGTAGATAACGGTATTGTAGTGGTTGAAAATGTCTATCGTTTAATGGACGAAGAAGGCATGAGTAGAATTCAGGCGGCAAAGCAGGGAGTTGGAGAAATTGCATTGCCCATTATCATTTCCACCTTAACTACGGTAGCCGCTTTCTTTCCCTTGGGTTTTTGGCCGGGAGTTGTTGGTTCATTTATGATGATTTTTCCGATTACCCTTTCTGTGGTTTTGGGGTCTTCATTAATTGTTGCCTTGTTTTTTAACTCAGTGTTGGTTTCCAGGTTAATGGGCGTTGAAGAAAAATCAATAAGTAAAAAGCCTTTAATTAAAGTAACTATTATCTTCCTTGTTTTGGGCGGCTTAATGCTTATGGCTGATTCAGCTATTCGAGGTTTGGGAACATTGCTTTGGGTTACTGCCATTTTAATGTGGGTTTACAAGTATTTTCTTATGGGAGCCACACAAAAGTTCCAACGAAACTTTCTCCCAATTTTAGAGGAAAAGTACAGAAGCACTTTGCGTTTTGCGCTGAAAGGAAAAATGGCTTATGTCTTTTTATTTGGAACAATTGGAATTTTCATACTTTCCATAATTACCACCATCGTGGTTTCTCCAAAAGTGGAATTTTTTCCGGAAAACGAACCGAATCAAATCATTGTTTACATAGAATATCCTGAAGGTACTGACATTGATAAAACGAATGAAATCACAAAATCGATTGAAAAAAGAGTTTATGATGTGGTTTTAGGAGAAAAATACACCGATGGAGATTATAACTTCATGGTAGAATCTGCAGTTTCTCAAGTGGGTGAAGGCGCCGGAAACCCTCGACAAGATGGGGGATCACAAGCAGAAATGCCACATAGAGGAAAAATTACTGTTTCCTTGCGTGAGTTTAAGTATCGAAGAGGCTACAGCAGTGAGAACATGCGCTTAGAAGTACAAGAAGCCTTGAGGGGAATCTATCCCGGGGTTTCCATTTCAGTAGAAAAAGATGAAGTTGGTCCTCCGGTAGGTTATCCGGTAAACATTGAAATTACAGGGAATGATTATACTGAGTTGATTAAAACAGCTGAAGAAATGCGGGCTTTTATCAATTCCACAAATATTGCGGGAATTGAAGAATTAAAGATTGATGTGAACAAGTCAAAGCCTGCAATGGAAGTGGAAATCGACCGCGAAAAAGCCGGAGAGCTTGGTATTTCTGCTTCACAAGTTGGAAACCAATTGAGAAACTCCATTTTTGGCTCTAAAGCGGGAGTTTACAAAGAAGATGGTGATGATTATGACATCTATGTTCGTTTTAACGAAGAGAACCGTTACAATATGAGTTCTTTGTTTAACCAGAACATTACATTTAGAGATGCCGCCACGGGGGTTTTAAAAGAAATTCCGGTTTCTACAGTTGCTGAGCCGAAATACATGTCTTCCTTTAGCGCTATTAAACACAAAAACACAAAGCGTGTAGTTACTTTATACTCTGCCGTTTTACCCGGATTTAATGGAAATGAGATTGTCACTCAAGTAAAGCAGCAGTTGCAAAACTTTGAGGTATCAAATACTGTTAGCTATTCCTTTACAGGAGAGATAGAAGAGCAGGAGGACAATATGTCCTTCTTATTAGGTGCATTGGGAATTGGGCTTTCATTAATTGTTATGTTGTTGGTATTGCAGTTCAACTCCTTTTCTAAGCCGCTCATTATTATGTTCTCTATATTATTGAGCTTTAGTGGGGTGTTCTTTGGAATTGCCATTTTCAACATGAACTTTGTGATCATGATGACCATGTTGGGAATTATTTCCTTGGCCGGAATTGTGGTAAACAACAGTGTCGTGTTAATTGACTATACCGACATTTTATTACGCAGAAGGCAGGAGAAGCTTGGCGTAACTTACGATGCTTTATTGCCCAGAAAAGAAGTAATTGAAGTAGTTATTCAAGCAGGAAAGGCGCGTTTACGCCCGGTCTTATTAACTGCCATAACCACTGTTTTAGGTTTAATTCCATTAGCAACCGGATTAAATATTGATTTTGCAGGACTGTTTATCAACTTTAATCCCGATATCTATACCGGTGGCGATAATGTAATGTTTTGGGGGCCCTTGGCTTGGACCGTAATTTTCGGTTTGACCTTCGCTACCTTCTTAACATTAGTCATTGTTCCGGTTTGTTATTATTTGGTTTATAGAATAAAACTTAAGGTGTATAAAAATCGAATTGAAAAAATTGAGCCGGTAGCTTATAATCGATAAAATGATTGCTTAAAGGTTAAAAATTAGAAAGCGGGATTTCCTAAAAAGGGTTTCCCGCTTTTTTTATATCTTTGATTTTGAATTTTCAAGGGAGCCGCTTTTGAAAGTAAGCGAGAAACTCTCCCCATAGCCTAAAGGCGCATTGCAGCTTGCTATTTAATTAAGGAAGAAATTCTGCACATAAATCAGCTTTTGTTGATTGACCGAGAATTCAACAGATTAATAAAGCGTAAAAACATAAAAAAGTACTATGTTTTTGCGGATATTTACTAGTTCTCGGCAATTATACCATAATGAAAAAGATAATTTTCCAAGCCATAACTTTTTTAATATTAACCTCCTGTTCCAATATTGACCGGAAACAAATTAGTTTAACAGGACTTTGGAAAACTGACAGCCTGAAAATTAATTTTATTCATGCTAACCTTCAGACACCTAAGAATAAATCAATAGAAATTGAAAAAGACTTTATAAACTCTGATTTTAAACTTGAGCTCAATAAAGACCTGACCTTTTCAATTGTAAATCAAGATGGATCAACAGACAGAGGGACATATAAACTAAAACCTGACTCAATATTTTTGATCAAAAATGACAGGAATTGGCTAAAATTTAAAATTATAGAAAACAGTAATGAGGTTTTAAAACTGATGGCAAACAGTATTAGATTTTATGATGTAAAAGACAGCTCAATTCATTATTTTACAGGAGATAATGTGAATTTAAGATTGAAAAAACTGCCGAGAACACGCGGTTATAACTAATGCGGGGGCATTCAGTAAAATTTAAGATATTGCAAAAAAATAATTGTTCGGAGCAGACGGAGAAGTTTGTGGGCGGAAAGCCCGCACTAGTCATAGCCCGAAACGTTAGCAACTATGTAAAAAGACAATGAGACAGATAATAATTCTTCTTTTAACGATTGGACTTTTTTCCTGTGTAGAGAATAAGGAAACAGACTTAAATACCCAGCCTGAATCAAAAATCGAAACAAGCTCCGAAATCACCGCCTTTGACTTTCTTAAGGACTTTGGATCAAATAAGACAAAGTTTAATTCGGACACTATAGAAATTCTTGACCATTCAACAGATGGCGGAGAATTGATCGTGTATCACGACAATGAATTCGATTACGTTGTTATGGACTTTTGGCTATTCGGAGAGACAGGAAAACTAAATTACACCTATTGGACTGACAGTGACTTCCAAATCAAATTTGTGAAAAAAGTCAACTACGAGTATGACAAGCCATATTATGAAGAAGGATTTAAAGTTGACAGTACGACAATGTACTTGAGCTACTCGGAGCCTAATAATCGATTATTCGACTCAGAAAAAAAGGAAATAACGAACAAAGAATTAGTGAATTCGACTCGAAATGAATTGGACAAATTTTACAAGTACATAACAGAAGAAATTGAAATAATAAAATAAAACACAGTTGCTAACAATGGCTAAGAAAACATAGGGCGGATAAGGCTTTCAGAAAGGTTCGTTCATTAAACAAACTTTGGTTTCGGTGGACAAGTAATCGCTTCGAAAGCCCTACGTTTCTTAGCCAGGGCCGTTAGCGGCAATGGTAGGACGACACCCAACCAAACGACACAGACCGACACGAAAAAAAATATAAAAAGCCCACCGCACAGGAAAAAATTTTTAGCCAACGCCATTGGCACATTTGCAAACCGCACCAAGCCAACCCACCACCCAAAGTTTGCAAAAGAGCCAATCCCACCCCAAAAATACAGGCAACAACAAAAAAAGCGAAAAAAAATTTGCACAATCAAAAAACTGTCTCTATATTTGCTGACCAAAATACGTTTTTAGTCCAAAAGTATGAAAAATGGATAAGCAAGAAATTATTGAGCAAGACATCATTAACGGTGCTAAAAAACTAATGCAACAGTATGGTTTGAAAAAAACCACAATGGAAGATATTGCCAAAGCAGCAGGTAAGAGTAAAAGCACTTTGTATTATTATTTCAAAGACAAGGAAGAAATATTTGACAGGGTTATCAATCTTGAAATTGACGAGTTTTTTAATGCCGTAAATACAGCCGTTAATAAACAGTCTGACGCAATCAGTATGCTGAAAACATACATTGTAACGAAAGTAAAAACGCTAAGAGAGAAAATAAACCTGTACACTTTTGCCGTTGAAAATGATTTACAAGGAAGATTAAATAAAGAGTTTACCAATCTGCGAAACAGATACGACAACGAGGAAAAGAAAATGATAAGTTCTATCTTAACGAAAGGAGTTGAAACAAGTTTATTCAAAAAAGAAATCACACAGGAAATAGATGTTTTGAGTGAACTTTTAGTGAGTTGTGTGAGAGGTATAGAAATAGATATTATTACACATAACAAAAACAAAGCATTAACAGATAAAGCTGATTTACTTGTTGAAATGCTAATTAAAGGAATTGGAAAATGATTTATAAAAAGGTGCTTTTCGGAGCATTTTTTTTGACCAAAAAACCGACCACAAAACGTAAATAGTCGAACCGTAATATTAAATAAACAAGATGATGAAAAAAGTCAGCCATTTGGCAGTAGCGGGAATACTTGTAATAGCAAGTTGCACCCATAAAGAGAACACAGCAATAACAGAAAGCAACACAACTTTCAATGTGCAGGTAGAACAGCCACAAACCTACAACGGCATTATTCAGTCGGGCTATTCGGGTGTGGTAGAAGCCCAAAAAACAACGGCTTTAAGTTTTGCCACAATGGGGACAATTACTGAAATATTTGTTGAGGAGGGGCAAAACGTAAGGAAAGGACAGTTGTTAGCCAAAGTCAATGCTTCCAATGCACAAAACGCATATCAGGCAGCTATGGCAAACCAACAACAGGCAGAGGATGCATACCGGAGAATGAAGCCAATGAAAGAAAACGGCACATTGCCCGAAATAAAATGGATAGAAGTGGAAACAGGTTTGGCACAGGCAAAAGCAGCCGTAGCCATTGCACAAAAAAGCATCAGCGATTGCTACCTGTATGCACCTGCAAGTGGTGTGATTGGAAAGAAAAATGTACAGGCAGGTATGAATGTAGTACCATCAGTGACAGTACTGGAGTTGCTGAACATACAAACCGTTTACGTCAAAATCCCTGTTTCTGAAAACGAAATAAGCCAATTCAAAAAAGGAGAAACTGCACAAATTACTATCACTGCCATTGATAAAACCGTAACAGGAACAATAAAAGAAATTGGCGTATCGGCGGATATTTTATCACATACCTATCCTGTAAAAATTGAAGTGCAAAACACAACAGGCGATATAAAGCCCGGAATGATTTGTTCCGTTCAAACTACCGCACAAGACAAACGTTCGGGCATTTTAATTTCAAACAAAGCCTTGCAAAACGATGTATACGGCAATCAATTTATCTATGTTGAGCAAAACGGAAAAGCAAAAAAAATAGCTGTAAAAACCATTGCATTGATTGACAACAAAGTTTTGGTACAGGGCGAAGTTCTGCAAAACGCAAACATCATCATTTCAGGGCAACAGAAATTAAGCAACGGCACACCTATCCAAATCATCAAATAAACTATGGAAAAAAGGAATTTCAATATCATAGAATTGGCTATGAAGCATAAGCAAATAGCCATCATCATCACGGCTATTTTAGTACTGTTTGGCGTATTCTCATTGTTGGTAATGCCAAGAAACGAGTTTCCCGAATTTACCATTCGTCAGGGCTTAATCATAGGTGTTTACCCGGGAGCAAATTCAGCACAGGTAGAAGAACAGTTAGCTACCAAAGTGGAAAGTTTTCTGTACGGATTTGAGGAAGTGAACAGGGAAAAAACCTATTCCATTTCCAAAGAGGGAATGTTGATTGTATTTGTAGAAGTAAACAACAGTGTAAAAGACCCCGATGCCTTTTGGGATAAAATAAAATTCGGGCTGAACAATCTGAAAGCTGAATTACCGCCGCAGGTTTTAGCACTCATTGCCAACAACGATTTCGGTAACACATCAGCTATTTTGCTGACGGTACAATCGGATAGTAAAACCTATAAAGAACTTGACCGTGAACTGAAAGTGATTGAAACCGAATTGCGAAAAATAAAAGCAGTTTCAAAAGTAAAGCACTTTGGCTTAACGCAGGAACAGATTACCATTTATCCCGACAATGATAAGTTGGCTTATTATAACGTAAAACCAGTTAGTGTTTTGGCGGCAGCACAGCTGGAGGGAGCAGTTTATTATGGTGGGGAATTGGACAATGCGGAGCAGATAACCCCCATACACATTCCCACTTCTTACAACACAGAAGAAGACATCAAAAACCAAATCGTTTATACCGACCCCACAGGTAATGTTATCCGTGTAAAAGATGTAGCCCGTGTAGTAAGGGAATATCCAAAGCCCGATGCTTACATTAAAAACAACGGCACAAACAGTCTGCTGATTTCATTGGAAATGCAACCTGGCAACAACATTGTTGCTTTTGGTAAAACCGTAGATGAAACTTTACAAACATTAAAAGGTAAAATTTCGCCCGATGTGCAGGTAGCAAAAATAGCCGATATGCCGCAAGCGGTAGAACATTCCATTACGCACTTTTTAAGTGAGTTTTGTATTGCCATTCTTGCAGTAATTATTGTAACAATGTTGTTGTTACCTTTTCGTGTGGCAGCAGTTGCAGGGGCAACCATTCCAATTTCAATTTTCATAACCATTGGTATTATGTATGCGTTAGGCGTGGAACTGCACACGGTTTCATTGGCAGGTTTAATTGTGGTATTGGGTATGGTAGTGGACAATGCCATTGTGGTTTTGGACGGACACATTGAGCATTTAGACCACGGGGAAAATCCTTGGGACGCAGCTTGGAAAAGCACCAAAGAATTGTTTGTTCCTGTTTTTTCGGCTACAATGGCAATCATTGCTACATACATTCCAATGACCTTTTTCCTTGACGGAATGGTAGGCGACTTTGTAGGTTCGTTGCCTATCACAATCGGTGTAGCATTAATTGCTTCGTTGCTTATAGCTTGTTTGCTTGTTCCCTATATGAGCTATGTATTTATCAAAAAGGGAATTAAAAAAGAAGAAGGTAAAAAGAAGAAAAAATCATTGTTGGACAGTGTACAGGCAGTGTATGACCGTACATTGGAATGGGCTTTTCGTCTTCCCAAAATCACTATCCTGATAGGTGTTGTTTCAATAGCGTTAGGCGTTGCCATTCTTGCATTAGTGCCACGTCAGTTATTTCCGAAAGTGGATAGAAATCAATTTGCCGTTGAAATATATTTGCCGGAGGGAAGTACTTTAGAGCAAACCGCTTCTGTTTCAGACAGTTTGGAACAAATGCTGATGAAAGACAAACGAGTTGTAAATGTAGCTGCATTTGTTGGTACAAGTTCGCCACGTTTCCACACCACTTATGCACCTAATTTTCCCTCAAAAAATTATGCTCAGTTGGTTGTCAATACGCAAACGGCTGATGATGCACTTGCCATTTTGAACGAATATGAAAGTAATTACAGAAATATTTTTCCGAATGCTTATGTGCGAATGAAACAATTAGACCTGTTGAGTACCACCGCACCGATTGAAGTGCGTATCAGTGGGGATAATTTAGATAGCATTAAAACATTGGCACAGCAGGTAAAAACCATAATGGAAAAGAACGAAAACATTATTTGGGCAAGAACCGATTACCTCAATCAACGACAAGGCGTAAGCGTTCAGATAAACGATGAAATCGCTAACCGATTAGGTTTAACCAAAGGCGTAGTAGCCACATCATTAGCAGCAGGTTTGTCGGGCTTACCAATCGGTACAATATGGGAGGGCGATTATCCTGTAAGCATAAAACTGATGAACGAACCCAATCAAAAAAACAGTTTTGACGACATTGCTAACCAAAATGTAACATCGCCATTAACAGGGGTAACCGTTCCTGTAAGACAAATAGCAACAAGCATTACCAACGATTGGAGCGAGGGGCAAATTATCCGTAGAAACGGCACAAGAACAATTACCGTTCGTGCTGATGTGAAACGTGGTGTATTGCCTTATAAAGTGTTGTCCGATTTAAAAACAGAAATCAAAAAAATATCCAAGTCAGAGCAAACAACCTTATCGTATGGAGGCGAAGAAGAAAGCGAAGTAGAAAACTATATCCCATTGGCTAAAGCGTTGTTTGCAGGTGTGTTGCTTATCTTCTTTATCCTTTTGTTTCAGTTCAAAAAACCCAAATTGGTTTTCTTGGTAATGATGACAATGCCGTTGAGTTTTCTCGGTGCAGCGTTAGGACTAATCATTACAGGTTATCCGTTTGGTCTAACTTCTTTCTTAGGCATTATGAGCCTTATGGGTATTGTAGTCCGCAACGGTATTATCCTGATTGATTATGCCGAAGAATTGAGAAGTAAAAACGGAATGTCGCTTTCCGAAGCAGCCATATCAGCAGGCAAACGCAGAATGCGCCCCATTTTCCTAACATCATTTGCCGCAGCTGTTGGCGTTGTACCAATGATTGTAAGTGGCTCTACCCTTTGGGGACCGCTTGGGGCGGTCGTGTGTTTCGGGTTATTGGTATCGATGATACTCACGCTGTATATGATACCTGTACTATACAATCAATTATTAAAAAAGAATTACACGTAAAAATTTAAGGGATGATAGTGAACAATAAAATAGGAATTACACTCTCTGGTGGTGGGTTCAGAGGTATTGCACATTTAGGTGTCTTGCAATATCTGAAAGAACTGGAAATCGAGTTAGATGCGGTTTCAGGAGCAAGTGCAGGAGCATTGGTAGGGGCATTTGTCGCTGAGGGTTATACACCACTTGAAATTTTCAGCTTCGCCAAAGAGGAAAAATTCTTCAGCTATTCTGATATATCAGCAAGGAACGGTGGAATATTCAGCACGGATATATTTGAAAAAATCATAAAAAAGTACATCCCCCACGACAGTTTTGAAGCCTTAAAAGTTCCGTTATATGTTTCCGTTACCGATTTAACAAATGCTAAATCTTTGATATTCAATCAGGGGTCATTGTCTTTTGCAGTAAAAGCTTCCTGTTGTTTTCCATTGGTTTTCCAACCTGTATTGTACAGAGAAGACACCTATCTGTGTGATGGAGGCTTACTGAACAATTTTCCCGTAGAACAGATAAAAGCAACCTGTAATAAAAGTATAGGAATTAATATCAATCCCATTAACAAGGCAGAAGGCAGATTGGGTTATAAGGAAATAGTAGGCAGAATTATTCGCATTACTACGTCAAGTATAAAAGCAGATGCCAGTAGTAACTGTGATGTATATATGCAACCCGATGAAATCAATCGCTTTGGCACATTCGACACCAATAAATCAGACGAAATTTACCAGTTCGGTTATGAATATGCCCAAACATTTGAAAAAGAATTACTAACAATTAAAAAGAAAATGTAACAATGAGAAAAATAATCACAATAGCTGTTGCTATCATATTTTCGGCAACAGCATACAGCCAAACAACATTAACATTGGAACAAAGCAAATCGCTTGCGTTGAAGAACAACAAAACCTCACAAAATAGTGCTTTGGAAATAGAAGCGGCACAGCAGGTAAAGAAAAATGCGTACACCAACTATTTCCCGAAAGTAAGTGCCAATGTTTTTGGTATGCAGGCAATCAATCCATTGATTGAGTACAAAATGGAGGGCGGTAACCTGCCTGTATATGACGGTAACCTTGCCAACTTGCCCACAGCAACGCAGTTTGCCTATTTCCCCGGAATGGAATTAAGTATGATTCAGCGAACAGCAATAGGTGTTTTGAACATTGCACAACCCATATATGCAGGTGGCAAAATAACCACAGGCAACAAACTTGCTACACTCAATGTAGATGTCAAAGAGCAACAACAACAGCTAATCGGGAATGAAATATTGCTTAAAACCGAACAACAGTATTGGCAGTTAATTTCCTTACAGGAAAAACAAAAGACACTTGAAAAATATGAGCTGTTATTAGGCGGTATCCGCAAGCAAGTTGATGATGCTTTTAAGGCAGGTTTGATAATCAAAAACGATGTATTGAAAGTTCAAATCAAACAAAGCGAATTGGAAGCCAACAAAAATAAATTGCTGAACGGAAAGAAATTGGCAACAATGCAATTCTGCCAAACCATAGGAATACCCTTTGACAGTACGTTGGTATTGCAAGAAACGATTGATATAAGCCAAAGTCCTTTGGCATATTATACCGACCATTCCCCCGCTTTAACGAACCGTACAGAATACAAATTGTTGGAAAAATCTGTTGAAGCCACACGATTGCAAACAAAGATGAAAACAGGCGATTACTTGCCTACGGTTGCCGTTGGATTGGCAGGCTATCATCTTAATATGTTAGAAAAAGGAACAAAGAACTTTACTAATGGATTGGCTTATGTTTCGGTATCAATTCCTATTTCCGACTGGTGGGGCGGTTCGTACAGCATCAAAGAACAAAAAATAAAACAACAAATTGCTGAAAACACATTTGAAGACACAAAGGGATTACTCAATCTGCAAATGGAAAAGGCTTGGACAGATGTAAACGAAACGTGGAAACAGATTGCCATTATGCAAGAAACAGCATTGCAAGCCGAAGAAAATTTAAAAGTAAGCCAAACAGGTTATGAAAGCGGTGTAGTTATACTTTCAGACTTATTGGAAGCACAGGCATTGGTTACAGAAACAGCTGATAAACTGATAGAAGCAAAAACGCAATATAAGTTGGCGGTTACAACTTATTTGCAAGTAACAGGGCGAAAATAGAAATGCCGAAACACAGGGACAAGCACATTTGCAAACCGCACAAAGCCGACACGCAGACCAAAGTTTGCAAATGAGCTTACCCCTTTCCGACACGATAAAAATTTCCCCTTCCCTTCTTTTTCTAATTTTTTCCCGACAAACAATCCAACAGACACAACAACGCTGACAACGACAGACCACGAACGACAGAACCACAGCCGCTAATCGAGTAGACGGCTCCGCCCCAAAATAGGGACGGAGTTCGCCTCTCACACCACCGTACGTACGGGTCTCGTATACGGCGGTTTGTAACCCATCTT
>DIAJ01000030.1 GCA_002415785.1 Flavobacteriales bacterium UBA5081 | reverse complement strand
ACAAGTTTTAGTCATGATCCTTTTAAAACAGTTGAAAATAAAAAATCTTTCTATGCGATAGCATAGAAAAAGATTCATTTTGACCTTGGAACACACAGGATCGCGAAGCAATCCTACTATTTAGAACCATATTGCTCTTTTTATTGCAACTGTTTACTCTGCAAATAGAGCATTCCGACTCTAGTCGGAACGGTCATCCCGATTCAATCGGGATCGCAATCACTAGAAATGAATCCTCGAAGCTTTGCTTCGGGGATTTATTATTTGAGACTGTGTAGAGCTTGCTCTTAAACAGTTGAAAATAAAAAATCTTTCTATGCGATCGCATAGAAAAAGATTCATTTTGACCTCGAAACAAAAAGGATGGCCGAAGGCAATCCTATTCAAACACTAATAAAATAGAGTTGTATTGAACATGTTCAGCTCTTTTTTTGCCTTTAAATTTCCTTTGAAAATAGAGCATTCCGACTCTAGTCGGAACGGTATTAGCAACTACTCTACTCTTTTTCTAACCCTTGTTCCAATCCTAATTTCTCTATCAACCTACTTATTTCAATATCAGACGAAAAATTACCTTTCATGTCAAAATCTTCTCGAAATGTGAACTTATATGTCCTATTTAAGTACATTGAAAATGCTGTTTGATCAATATTTCCATCTTTATAAGCATTGTATAAAATATCGAAATATCGATTTCTAACAGATATATTCGTTGAATGGTGAATAACTAACCACGGTACTACTCTTTCGTCTTTTCCAAATAGAACCTTTTTCGGATATCCATACTTCTTAAGGTATAATTCTATTTTATGAAGATTAACTTCATCTTGCTTCCATTGATTTTCTATGTACTCTTTATGCTCAACAGAATTATACCCATAAGTTGCAATCAATGAAGACTCTAATTGTCCATCTCTAACAGCTTGATCATCCTTCAATATTTGTTTCAAGAATCGCTTTTTATCCTGAATTGTCGTTAATTCAATCTGATTCTCCTCATTAGTTGAGGGCTCATTTGCTCTTTGGTTTGAACAACTTAAAAGCATTGAAAATAACACAACACAAATGAAAAATTTATAAGGAAAGTTTTTCAATAGTTAATAGATTACTGATTATAAAATAACAATTTCAACTTTACTTATATATAAACTTACTTTTAAGCAATAAGCGCCTCTGCAAAGTCTACCAATGAAGAAAACTGAAAGTCGGCTTCTCTTAACTTTTCTTTGCTTTGAGTAATATAAACAGTAATCATTCCTACTCTCTTTCCCATTTGCAGATCGCTAAGCGAATCACCAACCATTACCGACTTTTTAAAATCAATTTGTGGGAAATCTTTACGTGCTTGCTCAGCCATTCCGGTGTTCGGTTTTCTATTGATGGAGTTAGATGTGGCTAATTCAGGAGCAAAATATATTTCATCAATAACTCCACCCTCTTTTATGATTTCTGTTTGCATATAGTTGTGCACAAGGCGCAAATCATCTGTTGTCATAATCCCTTTTCCTATGCCTTGCTGGTTAGTGACTACTACAGTTAACCCAAAGAGCTTATTCAATTGAACAATAGCCGCTTTGGCTCCGGGAAGAAATTGGAACTCCTCTAGGCGCTTTACATAGTCATTATCTAATTTTTCATTGATGACTCCATCTCTATCTAAAAAAAGTGTCCACTGTTTATCAATGTTTAGCGCCTTTAACTTCATTTTCTATCTAAATAAATTGATACTCTTTTGTTTTATTTTGGCGAATTTCGTCCTCAACAGTTTAATTACAAAATAAACCGCATAAAGTTTTTAATTCTTCTATAATGAAAATTGTAATTGTCGGTCCCGCTTACCCCTACCGTGGAGGAATTGCAGATACGAATCAATCTTTTGCATTAGCCATGCAATCGTTAGGTCACGAGGTAGTTTTACACACATTTACAGTTCAATACCCTCAGCTTCTATTTCCCGGCAAAAGTCAGTTTTCTGAAGATCCTGCACCTACTAATCTAACAATTAAGCGAAGCATTAACAGCATCAATCCATTCAATTGGTTTTCTGCCGCCAAGCAACTTAAAGACGAAAAAGCAGACCTTGTTGTTGTTCGCTATTGGACACCACTTTTAGCTCCTGCGCTAGGGTTTATTACAGCACAGATTAATAAAACAGTGAAATGCATCGCATTGTGTGACAATATAATTCCTCACGAGAAAAAGTTTTACGACAAAGCACTTACCTCCTACTTTACTAAACAATTTCATGGTTTCATTACTTTTTCGGATCAAGTGAAAAGTGAGTTAGCCGCATTTAGCAACAAGCAGACTTTAGTGCATTCACATCCGATTAACTTAAACTTAGGTGAAGAAATTAATAAAAAGTTAGCTAAAGAAAAACTTAAACTCTCGTCTAAAACACATTACCTTTTATTTTTCGGTTTAGTGCGAAAATACAAAGGCTTAGACTTAATGCTTGAAGCAATCGCCAATTTAAAGCGCTTTGCTGAAGAGAAAAACATTAAACTTCTTGTAGTTGGCGAGTTTTACGATGATCCTGAAATCTATTTAAAAATGATACGGGAGTTAAAAATTGAGCATTTAGTTGAAATTAGGAATGAATTTGTTCCCACTGAAGAAGTGAAGTATTACTTTTCGGCTGCCGATTTAATTACACAAACCTACCATACTGCAAGTCAGAGTGGGATTACTCAAATGGCCATTAATTTTAACAAAGCTACTCTAGTTACTAATGTTGGAGGGCTTTCAGAGATTATTGAACACAACAAAAGTGGTTATGTAGTTGAGAAAGATTCATCTGCTATAGCAACAGCAATAGAAGACTTTTATGTAAATGAAAAAGAGACATCATTTTCTGAGCAAGCAAAGGCAAAAAAATCTAGCTACAGCTGGGAAAATTTTTGCAAAGAGCTAATTGACTTTGCTCAAAACATTAAAATTTAGCACATCTACAACTCTTTTTCAATAATGTAATTGTTTCGATTAGGTGAGTTTCTAGAAACCAATTCTGCCAAAAAGCCGGCTAAAAACAATTGCGCTCCTATAACCATAGCAGTTAAGCCAATATAAAATTGGGGGATTTCTGTTACTAATCGAGCTTTCACACCCTGATTTAAATAGTATAGTTTTTCTGCTCCTACATAAGCTGCCATAACAAAGCCAAAGAAAAACATTAAAGTGCCGAATAAGCCGAAAATATGCATCGGTCGCTTGCCGAATTTTCCAACAAATGTAATCGACAATAAATCGAGGAATCCATTTATAAAGCGCTCCACACCGAATTTAGTAACTCCGTACTTTCGTTCTTGATGCGCCACCGCTTTCTCTGTAATTTTTGTAAAGCCCGCCCATTTGGCTATTGCCGGAATATAACGATGCATTTCTCCATATACCTCAATGCTTTTTACCAAATCATACCGATAAGCCTTTAGACCACAGTTAAAGTCGTGCAAATAAATGCCTGTCATTTTTCGCGTAGCCCAATTAAACAATTTAGTTGGAATCGTTTTAGAGAGTGGATCGTAGCGCTTTTTTTTCCATCCTGAAACCAAATCGTATCCATCCTTTGCAATCATTTTATACAATTCCGGCACTTCCTCAGGACTATCTTGCAAATCGGCATCCATGGTAATAATTACCTTCCCCTCAGCTGCCTGAAAGCCTGTGTTGAGTGCAGCAGATTTTCCATAGTTCCTTCTAAACTTTATTCCTCTTATGCTTGAGTTCTCTTTTGCTAACTCCTCAATTACTTGCCAAGATTTATCCTTACTGCCATCATCAACAAAAATGACTTCAAAACTGAAGTCATTTTTATTCATCACTTTCTTAATCCAAGTAAAAAGCTCACTAAGAGACTCTTCTTCATTAAATAAAGGAACAACTATGGAAATGTCTTTCTTCATATAATTACCGGCACTTTTGTTTTATATTGAATCTTGAAAAGCATCAGCATCTCTTTTTAAAAATGCCATAGCAATTAAAGAAGTGATTAAAGCAAAAAAGGTTTGTCCAAAAATTCCCAAAAGAGCAATTGCCCCCGGAGAAGTAAATCTTTTCATGGAACTCAACATTTTCTCAGTCTCCTCGGCAGATAAGCCACTGCTATATAAAGCTTTTTCTTGTTCTCCAAGTGTATACTGAATTAAGCCATCATCAACAAAACCTAAATAGATATAAGTAACAAATGAAATGATTATTCCGGCAAAAAGTCCAACCAATGTTCCATAGCCCACACCTTGTCCGTAAGAAATGTAACCTCCTAACTCAACATCTCGATACCTTTTAATTCCCCAAACTATTCCTGCAATAAGAATAAGGTTACTCAACCATCCAATCCAACTACTAGAGTACAACTCTAAAACATAGGTAAGTAAAGAAATTATTGTTAATGCTAAACCCAAAATTGCGCCAAAGTTTAATGCGCTTTTAAGTTTTGACGGAGGGTTATTTTCTTGAAAATTTTCCATAATTTATCATGTATTTTGAAGTGCAACAAATATATAAAAACTACTTTGCTAATACTTCAATTATTTTAGAATAAAATTTGCATCAGCCGAAATTGAATTGGTAACTTTGCCGTGGGTAAGTCTTGTACGACCAGCTCCTGCTGAATCCCCCAGGACCGGAAGGTAGCAAGGGTAGGCGGTCGTAGCGGTGCGATACATGTAGCTTACCCATTTTTTTTGCCCTTTTGTTTATATCTTTATTTGCTTGAACACCCTCTGCTAACTACCTTTGTAAAGCTAAATTCTATTTTAATTTACAGTACAATTAATACTACTGAACTACAAACCAACATTTAAACATTTATACCACAGATGAAATTTTTTATTGACACAGCCAATCTCGATCAAATTAAAGAAGCCCAAGACATGGGGATTTTAGATGGAGTAACGACTAATCCTTCATTAATGGCAAAAGAAGGCATTAAAGGAGAAGAAAAAGTGAAGCAACACTACATTGATATCTGCAATATTGTTGATGGAGATGTAAGTGCAGAAGTGATAGCTACAGATTATGAAGGAATTATAAAAGAAGGGGAAGCCTTAGCTGCTTTACATGAGCAAATTGTTGTTAAAGTTCCAATGATAAAAGAAGGTGTTAAGGCCATTAAGTATTTTTCTTCAAAGGGAATTCGCACCAACTGCACCCTAATTTTTAGTGCAGGTCAAGCCTTACTAGCTGCCAAAGCGGGTGCAACATACATTTCTCCTTTCTTAGGAAGATTAGATGATATTTCAACAGATGGCTTAAATTTAATTGATGAAATCAGAACCATTTTCGACAATTATCTTTTTGAAACAGAAATACTAGCCGCTTCTATTCGTCACCCAATGCATATTATTGAGTGTGCTAAAATTGGCGCAGACGTAATGACCGGTCCATTAAGTGCTATTACAGCTTTACTAAACCACCCTTTAACAGATATTGGTTTAGAGAAGTTTTTGGCTGATCACGCTAAAAATGAATAAGATAAAATGGCTGAATACATTAAATTATACGAAGAAAATACCAACCCTAAGGACTTAAAGTTGGTAACTGAATGTTTTAAAGACGGTGGGGTGGTAATTTACCCCACCGATACTGTTTATGCGCTCGGTTGCGATATTTTTAGCAAAGAAGGAATTGAAAGGGTTGCTCGTATAAAAAATGTAAAAGCTGATAAAGCTGACTTTTCATTCGTTTTTTACGATTTGAGTCATATTTCTGAATATACCAAGCAGTTTGATTCTTCTGTCTTCAAAATCTTAAAAAGAAATTTACCCGGTCCTTTTACCTTTATTTTGGAAGCAAACAATAGTATTCCAAAGCTATTTAGAAATAAAAAGAAAACGCTAGGTATAAGAATTCCCGACAACTCCATTTGTAGAAGTATCGTTGGACGGCTTGAAAGGCCAATTATTTCTACTTCAATTCACGATGATGATGAAGTTATTGAATACACTACCGACCCGGAATTAATTTTTGAGAAATACGAAAACCAAGTAGATATGGTAATCGACGGAGGTTTTGGAAACAACGAAGCATCAACAGTTGTTGACTTAAGCAAAGGTGAAATAGAAATTATTCGACAAGGAATTGGAGAGTTGTTATTGTAATCAAACTTTTAGCCAGTGAAGTTTTTAAAAGAGTTTAAAGAATTTGCTATTAAGGGCAATATGTTCGATATGGCTATCGGAATTATTATTGGAATGGCCTTTAATAAAGTGGTTTCTTCTTTAGTTGAAGATATAATACTTCCCTTATTTGCTGTGCTTATCGGAAAAGTAAGGTTCGAAAACCTTTCCTATACCCTTCAAGAAGAAATTAAAAGTGAAAATGGTGAAATTATTCAAGATTTAGTCGCTTTATCCTACGGCTCATTTATTCAAACTACAATTGACTTTTTAATAATTTCTCTTACTGTATTTATTGTTATCAAAGTGTTTAACCGACTAAAAAACAAAGCAGAAGACAATAAAAACAAAAGTGTTCCAACTCCAAAACAAATTGAACTTCTTGCTGAAATACGAGATTTGTTGAAAGATAAAAAAGCGTAAAAACTCTTTTGAAAGCTTAAGTTTGTAATTAAGACGAAATGCTTCGATGAAAAAACGCAAACTATTTAAGTTTACAGTCTATTTTATAATTGCAATAATAGCAGCAATTAGTACTTTTTTCACTTTATTATTTTTAGGAGCTTTTGGAAAAATTCCCTCACAAGAAGAGTTAAAAAATCTGCACAATGAAAGTGCATCACTTGTTTACAGCAATGATGGGAAACTGATTGGCAAATACTTTGCTTCTAACAGAACCAATATTTCTTTTGACTCCCTCCCTCCACAGCTGATCAATGCTTTAATATCTACTGAAGATGCTCGATTTTATGAACACGAAGGCGTTGACGGAAGAAGTATGGTTCGCGTTTTATTAAAAACAATTGTTCTTGGCAACAGAAGTTCCGGTGGTGGTAGCACCATTAGTCAGCAGTTAGCTAAAAACCTCTTTGGAAGAAAGAACTACGGAAAAGTGAGTATTTATGTCAATAAGTTCAAAGAGATTATTTTGGCCTATAGAATTGAGCAGGTTTTTTCAAAAAATGAAATTATTCAGCTTTATTTTAACACTGTTCCATTTGGAGAAAACGTTTATGGAATTGAGTCTGCTGCAAAGAGATACTTTAATTCTTCTACAGCCAAATTAAAAATTGAAGAAGCTGCCGTGCTTGTAGGAATGCTCAAGGCAAATTCTTATTATAACCCAAGACAAAATCCTGATCACGCCAAAAACAGAAGACAGGTTGTTTTGGCTCAAATGAACAAATACGGCTATATTTCAGAAATTGAAAAAGATTCACTTCAGGCTTTAGACTTAAAAATTAATTATACCAATTTATCAAAAAATAATCCTGCCCCCTATTTTCTAGTTAGACTCCGAAAAGAAGCAGATCAAATTCTAGAGAAAATTAACAGTAAACGAAAAACAAAACTTGACATTGAACGCGATGGGCTAATTATTCATTCCACCATTAACAGCAAGCTTCAACTATTGGCTAGTCAATCCATGAAAGAGCATTTAAGTAAAATGCAAACTTTATTAAGAAAACAGTATCAAGCTGCTTCTGAAGCTAAAAAACTATCCACATTAGCTGATAAAATTGCAAAACAAGAAGGAATTAATCTAAAAAGTGAAGAACTGAAAAAACGATTTCTATTCTATTGGAATGAAACAGAATCTAATCAAGAAGTAAGTATAATTGACAGTTTAAAACATACACTAAGCCAGCTTCATGCAGGTTTTCTTGCCATTAACCCCAAAAACGGAGCTATAAACAGTTGGGTAGGTGGAATAAACTTCCAACACTATCCTTACGATCAAATAATGGCTAAGCGACAGTTGGCATCCACTTTTAAACCTTTTTTGTATGCCGCTGCCATAGAAAGTGGACTAGGTGCATGTGACTACTTAAGCAATGAAGCTATTGTTTTAAGTGACTATGAAGATTGGTCTCCACAAAACTACGATGGTGAGAGTGGTGGGGAATACTCATTTGCAGCAGCTTTAGCTTATTCAAAAAACATCCCTACGCTTCACTTATACTTGCAAACTCCTTGGGAGAAGATCAGTGATTTATGGAACAGGCTTGGTTTTGTTGAAGAACTGAAAGAAGAGCCTTCCAGCATTTTAGGCACTTCTTCTGTAAGCATGTATGAGCTGGCAATTGCTTATAGTGCTTTTGCCAATGGAGGAAAGTCTATCACACCTTATGGCATAGAAAAAATTACAACAGCAAATGGAGAAGTTATTTACGAACACATCAAAGAGGAACAAAAAGATGTTTTAGAGGAAACAGTGAGTGAAGAAATAAATGAAATATTAATTAAGACCGTAAAAGAAGGAACAGCCGCTTCATTGACCGGAATCTATGGGCTTAGAGGCGAATGGGCGGGAAAAACAGGAACTTCACAGGACTACGCTGATGCATGGTTTGTCAGTTATAATAATGAAATTGTTATGCTCAGTCGAGTTGGCGCCTCCTTCCCTTCTATCCATTTTAATCAAGGAAGCCTAGGTTCCGGTAGCAAGTTAGCATTGCCAATTGTTGGGAAAGTTTTACAAGAGAGTAACACATTTAGTTGGTACAATGCAGGCTTAAATCACACAAATAAAATAGACTGTGAAGATTTTCGCGAAATTAAAGGTCTAAAAAAGTTCTTTAAATCATTTGAAAAAAAGGAATCTACCTTAGAAGAAGCCAAAAACAAAGCAGAGCGAAAAAAGAAAAGAAAGGGCTTCTTTAAAAAATTGTTTGGTGGTGAGGAGGAATAAAAAAAGCCTCACTCAAAATTGAGTGAGGCTTAAAATAAAAAAATGAAAAACTTATTTTTTTAAAGCTTCAACCATTGTTTTACCAATTACAGCAGGTGATTCCACAACGTGAATACCACACTCTCTCATAATTTCCATTTTAGCAGCAGCCGTATCTTCAGCTCCACCAATAATGGCTCCGGCATGTCCCATTGTTCTTCCTGCAGGTGCTGTTTGACCGGCAATAAAACCTACAACAGGCTTTGTTCCGTTTTCTTTAATCCAGCGTGCTGCATCAGCTTCCATAGAACCTCCAATTTCACCAATCATAATGATTCCTTCAGTATCCGGATCGTTCATCAACAACTCAACAGCTTCTTTAGTAGTTGTTCCAATAATTGGGTCACCACCAATACCAATACAAGTAGATTGTCCCATACCTGCTTTGGTTACTTGATCAACTGCTTCATAAGTTAATGTTCCAGAGCGAGAAACGATTCCGATTTTACCCGGATTGTGAATAAAGCCGGGCATAATTCCCACTTTTGCTTCTCCTGGTGTGATTACTCCAGGGCAGTTCGGACCTACTAAGCGACAATCTTTTCCGCTTAAATATTCTTTCACCTGAATCATATCTCTAGTTGGAATACCTTCCGTAATACAAATGATTACTTTTATTCCGGCATCAGCAGCTTCCATAATCGCATCTGCGGCAAATGGAGGGGGAACAAAAATCACAGAAACATCTGCTCCAGCTTCTTTCACAGCTTGCTCTACTGTATTAAACACAGGACGATCTAAATGAGTTTGACCGCCTTTTCCGGGAGTTACACCTCCAACTACATTGGTTCCATACTCAATCATTTGCTCAGCATGGAAAGTTCCTTCACTTCCGGTAAATCCCTGAACAATTACTTTTGAATCTTTATTTACTAATACACTCATTGAATTTCGTGGTTTATTTTCTCTTATTAATGGGCTCCAAAATTATGCTTTTGACTTTTTAGATGCAAGGCAGATTTTTTTTCTTTTTAATATCCATACTTTTCTTGCCATAGTGTCTTAAGTCGTTTGCGCATTTCATTCTCTCTCGCATTATTTCCGGGGCTATAAAACTGCTTATTTTCAACCGATTCAGGTAAAAACTCTTGGAAAGCAAAATTGTTCGGATAATCGTGACTGTATTTATAATCTTTGCCATAATCCAGTTCCTTCATCAGTTTGGTAGGTGCATTTCTTAGGTTTAAAGGAACGCTTAAATTGCCACTGTTTCTCACTTCTGCTTGAGCATTATTAATTGCCATATAGGCAGCATTGCTTTTTGGCGAAGAAGCCAAATAAGTAACGCATTGCGACAAAATAATTCTCGATTCCGGCCAACCAACCACATTTATAGCTTGAAAGCAATTGTTGGCGATTACCAAAGCCGTTGGATTTGCATTTCCGATGTCTTCAGCAGCCAAAATAATTAATCGGCGGGCAATAAACTTAGGATCTTCTCCTCCTTCAATCATTCTTGCTAACCAGTATACTCCTGCATTAGGGTCGCTGCCGCGAATTGACTTGATAAAAGCAGAAATAATATCGTAATGTTGCTCTCCGTCTTTATCATATTGAGCGATATTCTGCTGTGCAATTGACTTAACCTTCTCGTTGTTAATAATTACATCTCCTTGCTGATTATTTACAACTAAGTCCAAAAGATTTAACAACTTACGTGCATCACCTCCGGAAAGTCGAAGCAACATATCGCTTTCTTCAATTTGAATATTTCGCTTGCTTAAAAAATCATCTTTTTTAATGGCATCCTCTACTAACTTAAGTAACTCCTCTTTACTTAATGGTTCTAAAGTATACACTTGGCATCGGCTCAATAAAGCAGAGATCACTTCAAAAGATGGATTTTCAGTAGTTGCTCCTATCAGAGTAATGGTTCCATTTTCAACAGCTCCTAACAATGAGTCTTGCTGTGATTTGCTAAAGCGATGAATCTCGTCGATAAATAATATGGGATTATTAGTGCCAAAAAACTGTTGTTTTTTGGCTTTTTCAATAACCTCTCTAACATCTTTTACTCCACTGTTTATAGCACTTAGAGTGAAAAAAGGTCGTTTAACTGTATTGGCTATAATTTGAGCTAATGTTGTTTTCCCAATTCCGGGACTACCCCATAAAATCATTGAAGGAACCATTTCTTTTTCTATAAGCGAACGCAAAATAGCACCTTCTCCAACTAAATGTTTCTGTCCAATGTAGTCCTTTAGCGTTTTTGGGCGCATTCTCTCTGCCAATGGAATGTTCATAGTTCCTGTTTTTATGCAAAAGTAAGCAAGCTAAAACTCATCCAAATCAGAAATACGAAACTAGAAATATGAAATAAATTTTTGCTTCTCAAAAAATGAGATAATTTCATTATGAACAATATACTACTTATGATGATACTATTTCTTTAAAAGAATCGTATATAAAACCTTAAAATTTATTAGAGTGTTTTTACTGTCAATCGTCACTGCGACTATACCTAGCACTAAAGGCAACTAACTCTTTAAAAAAAGCTGTAAACTCTTCTTCATAAAGCGCATAATCTCTCATTAAATCAATGCTTGCATACTCCATTTTAGAATCAAATTTTGCACGACTAGCTAGACCTCCTAAGGCACGATTCATGCCTTCTTCAGTAGCATAAGCTGTTAGCCAATCTCCGGTTGACATATAAAATAATATTCGCTGTGAAGATTTTGGCATTTCCCCTACCCTTGCCTGTAAAACTTTATAGGTGTTTTGTGCAAACAACTTTAAAGATATTGGCGAATACTCCTCCCAGTTTTTAGCTAGAATATGGTCGTAAAACATATCTACAATTACAGCAGCATATTTATGGTATACGGGAAATAAACGCTTTTTACTTTTCATCACCACCGCATGTTCATCAGTAAAGGTATCTATTGCACGATGCATTTCAATCCCTTTTTGAACACTTTCACTGTAATTTAATAAGTCTTTTCCCTTCACTCGATCGGCAATAAAATTCCCCACCATTAAGTCAACATTGGTTTGTGAAAGGTATAAGTGCGCTAAATGATTCATCGGTTAAAAATACTCAATAGCGCTCTACTTGCTTCTAGAAAAGTGAAAGAAATTCATCTCTCATTTTTTCATTAATAGCAATTGCCAACACCAAGCTTACCAAAAGTCCGATTCCCGCCATTAACAAATCTTTCGATAACATTACAAATGTTCTTTTTGAACTGATTACCCTTTTATTATATCTCTTTTTTGTGATTGAAATAGCCAATTCTCTTCCAGCTAAAAGACCTAAAAAGACCCAAGTCGTACTCATAGGTATTTCGCTAATTTGCTTAAAATAAATTAGAATCAATGCATATACAAAATCAACCATAGTAGCTGACCGAATGTCTGATATTCCCGATTTCTCGTTGACAATCTTCTGAATTCGATCTCCTTTTAGATAAAAAAGTAATCCTAAACCGAAAAAAATTACTGCAGTAAAAATTACAAATTGTCCTAAATCGAGTGTTCTAGGAAGGAACACAGCAATATTTGCAGCATCTTGCATTACCCAAACCGACCATAAAGCACCGGAAGTAATCCACTGAAAGACATACCATAAAAAATGTGGCTGACCTTTAAACTTTGCTTTTACCAATTTACGAATGGCAAACCATACTACAATTGCAGTTAAAAAAGCAACAATATAACCGGATACACTTTTCGTTAATACACTAAAAATAGTAGACGCCTGTGTAGAGAAAACGGTAAGTAATAGAAAAGTAGTTGAAACCGGCATCCTCATTCGAGTAAGCACAATAAGAATTATTGGCGCCAGTAATTGCAAAAATGTAAAGCTTTGGGGTGCTTGATCTAGACCTGGAGTATGTAATCTTTGGTAAGACACATCTCCATCAAATACGAAGTAACTGTAAGTAACCGTAATCACGAAAATAGCTCCTATATAAGCCCACAACAAATACCAGGGTTGCTTTTTATTAGAAACAATAAAAGTTCCAATAGTTTGAATACTGTCGTTAGCTACTGCTGAATAAGCCGCCAATAAAAACCCAAACCACATGGCTGCTGAACTATATGGTGCAATAAAAACGGCAATTAAAATTAATGCTATTACTAACATTAAAAACTTCTTTTCTGATTTAAAGAAGTCAAAAAGCTCTAAGACAATATTTCTTAGTGCAAGGAAATCAGCGTATTTCTGTCTACTCATTCATAAATTAATTTAAAGCGAAGGTCAATATGTAATATTAACTAGATGTTAAGATTGTATTTTATATTTGAACTTCTTCCCTTTCTTTACTTTTGCAAAATGATACAGTCGGAAGATACCATTTGTGCACTTTCAACTCCTTCAGGTTCGGGAGCTATAGGAGTTATAAGACTTTCAGGAAAAAGATCAATTGATATTGTTCAGTCTATTTTTAAGGGCAAAGATTTAAAAAAACAAAAAGGTCAGACACTGCATTTTGGTGAGATTATAAAAGGTGATGAAACTTTAGATGAAGTTTTATTAAGTCTATTTAAAGCTCCCCATTCTTACACCGGTGAAGATGTAGTTGAAATATCCTGCCATGGTTCTCCTTACATTATCAATCAGCTTTTAGAGTTGCTATTAGACAAAGGTGCTCGTATGGCTAACCCCGGAGAATATACACAAAGAGCTTTTTTTAATGGAAAAATGGACTTGACTCAAGCGGAAGCCGTGGCTGACTTAATCGCTTCAGAAAGCAAAGCCGCTCACGATGTAGCTTTAAATCAAATGCGCGGCGGTTTCTCTGATAAGATCAGAGAATTAAGAGAAGAGTTAATACACTTTACCTCTATGATTGAGCTGGAACTCGATTTTGCCGAAGAGGATGTGGAATTTGCCGACAGAGATGACTTAAAAGAGCTGGTCGCGGGAATACTTAAAATGCTCCGCCAACTAATTGACTCTTTTGCAACCGGAAATGTACTCAAGAATGGAATTCCAGTAGCCATTATTGGAAGGCCGAATGTTGGTAAGTCTACTTTGCTAAATGCACTTTTGAATGAAGATAAAGCCATTGTTTCAGACATTGCCGGTACTACTCGAGACAGTATTGAGGATGAAGTGAAAATTGGAGGCATTAGTTTCCGTTTTATTGATACTGCAGGAATTCGAGAGACGGAAGATGTTGTTGAAAATATTGGCATCAAACGCACCTTTGAAATGGTGGAAAAGGCCAACATAATTTTGTATTTAATCGATTCAATTGAAGCTAATGAATCGGCCGTAAATGAAATGATTAAAGAGATTAGTAAACATATTGAGGGGAAAGACAAACAACTGATTGTTGTAGCTAACAAAATCGACAAACTGGAAGAAGATCAAAATGCCTTTCGTCAAAAATTTCCAAAAGACAGTCAATTGATTTTACTTTCGGCATTAAAAAAAGAAGGTATTGAGCAACTTACTGATTTACTTAAAGAAATTGCCGCAGACAAAATGCAATCAAGCAATCAGTTGGTGGTAACGAATGTGCGACACTTTCAAGCTTTAAAAAAAGCCGCCGAATCACTCGAAAGAGTTCAGGAAGGTTTAAATACAAATATAACCGGTGACTTTTTGGCAATGGATATTCGTCAGTCGCTGCACTATTTAGGTGAGATTACAGGGACTATCGAAATTGACAGAGACATTCTAGGACACATTTTCTCGAGTTTTTGTATCGGAAAGTAACTACTCCTCATGCTCCCTACTCTTCACCTTCTTCTCTTCTAGCAATTTACGTTCTTCCTCTTCTTTTTCCTGAAGCTCTTTGTGATCAATTTTTCCTAATAGTTCATCTAAATTTGGCTGTCCGGCATTTACCCATGCTGTATACCATAAGCTTCCCACCATCTCTATGGATTTTCGCATACGACTTTCCACCATATCGCCCATTCGTCGATAGTAAGTTAAGGCAAACTCTTGACTATATTGTCGAACAGTAGACATTCCACGAGTTTCAAAAGCGTATTTCTGGTCAGAAGGGATCTTTCTAGTTAAGTCTTTTTCGATAAAAAGTACTGAATCTAAGTGTGAATGACTTTCCTCTACAGCCTTCCAAATGGCGTTTAATGGACTTTTTATGTACTTTGCTCTGCCCACTAAGTAATCGTAGTCGTCGGCAGTTAATTCGGGAATTCTTGACTCCCATAATCCGTGAATTCCTTTTTGTCCGGTCATTTGACCGTTGTAATTTTCGGTGGTATGCAATGGAACATGAGCATCGGCAATATAGTGTCCTAAATTTGAAGATAAGTATAAAATCTTATTGGCATCTTTTTCTTCAAAGGCCTTGGTTAACCAACGTGTCATATTAGCTACATGCCAAGGAACTATTCCATAAGCTTGTAAAGTATCTTCTGAATACTTATTGACAGCTTCATACCAATACTTTGGCATTACTTTAAATGGATCTTCTCCTTCTTTAGCAAAATGGTCAATGTCAATAAAGTGCTTTGGTGCTTCACCTTCTACTGCGTAACGTCGTTTATCCGGATCAACTGCATGAGCGGTAACGTATTCAATATTGGCCTTGTAAAATCCAATCATTTCAGGTGGAAGTGTAAAAACTGCCATTCTGTTAATTCTTCTATGACCATAAAACCCCCAAGACTGAAAAAGTACACCCAAAGCAATGAGAGCAATAAAAACAGTTATGTTTTTAGGTTTATTCATTTTCAATTACCAAAGCATTGCCTTTGTATACAGGAACTAAGTCCATCGTATTCTCTTGCAAGCAATAAGAAATATCTTCCTCCAAATTTAGACGCGCTAATCGGTTTCTATGTGAAGTATTCTTTAAAAAATCGTTTAGGTTTCCTTTGGCAAGTTCATACAAATGGTCTGCAGCCAAAGAAGAATCAGCTAATCCTTTAAAAATTGGATTCTTTTTTAAACGATGAACTACTGCTCCTGCAAAAAGCGAGTCTTCCATATTGTATCGATCTCGCCAACCTGCACAAAGTAAAATAACGTTCTTGTTTTTTCGCTCTAGGTAGCGACAAACAGCATCGATATTTAAAAAGGAACCGACAATTATATGATCCGCTGCTTTAGCTCTTTCAATGGCTTTTGTACCATTGGTAGTTGTTAATACAACCTCCTTCCCTTTAAAGGCAGGGTTCATATAACTAAAAGGTGAATTACCTATATCAAAGCCCTCTACAATTTCACCATGACGTTCAGCCGCTGCTATATAACCTTGCGCCTGATACTCTTTGGCTTCATCTACAGAAGAGACTGGGATTATTCGCTTCACACCGTGCTGAAAAGCAGTACAAATGGCAGAAGTTGCTCTAAAAATGTCAATTACAACTACTACGCAATCTTTATTGGTATAATAAACCGGAAAAAGCGCAGGTGAATAACAAATCTCCACCTTGCGCTCATGTTCTTTTACAATAGTTTCCAAAATACTAAACGAATGGTAGTTTTACAATTTCAGCTTTCAACTGCTTGTTTCTTACTTCAATAAAAATAGATTCACCAACCTTAGCATTTTCTATTTTCACATAGCCCATACCTATTCCTACTTTTAAGTTTGGTGAAGAGGTTCCTGAAGTTACTACTCCAAGCTCATTTCCATCTGCATCAACTATTTTGTAATCTTTTCTCGGAATACCACGATCAATCATTTTAAATGCCACAAGTTTACGCGCAACTCCCTCTTCCTTTTGCTTTTTCAACTTATCGGAATCGATAAAGTCTTTGGTAAACTTAGTAATCCAACCTAAGCCGGCTTCAATAGGCGATGTAGAATCGTCAATATCATTTCCATATAAACAAAAGCCTTTTTCTAAACGCAAAGTGTCCCTAGCTCCTAGTCCGGCAGGTTTTATGCCATACCCTTTTCCTGCTTCCATTACAGCATTCCAAATTTTTTCAGCATGAGCGTTGTCGAAATAAATCTCAAAACCACCTGATCCGGTATAACCTGTTGCTGAAATAATCACATCATCTACTCTGGCAAAAGTTCCCTTTTCAAAAGTGTAATACTTCATTTCATTGAGCCTTACATCTGTTAAAGCCTTCATCGCTTCAGCTGTTTTGGGTCCTTGGATTGCCAAAAGGGTTATGTTTTCAGAAATATCTTCTAATTGAGCATCAAAATTGTTGTTTTGCTGAATCCAATCCCAATCTTTTTGAATGTTTGAAGCATTTACAACCAAAAGGTACTCCTGATCAGCCATTTTGTAAATCAATAAATCATCAACAATACCACCTTTTCCGTTAGGCATACAACTGTATTGCACTTTTCCCGGAACTAATTTAGAAGCATCATTCGTGCTAATTTTTTGAATTAAATCCAAAGCTTGTGGACCACGAACCATGAATTCACCCATGTGAGAAACGTCGAAAACGCCTACACTTTCGCGAACAGCCATGTGTTCATCGGTTAAACCGCTGTATTGTATCGGCATTTCATATCCTGCAAAGGGCGCCATTTTTGCGCCTAATTCCTTATGTACTTTTGTTAGTGCTGTTTGTTTCATTTTTCTATTTTTTTTCTATCAGTTCGTTTAGTTGTTTAAGGTAAATTGCCTTCCAAGCATCTACCGAAAATTTTTCTTTTATTGTTTTGTGTGCGTTTTCGCCAAATGATTTTCGCAACATTTTATCTTCAATCAGCAAAGATAAACTTCTAAACCAGTCTTCGCTACTTTTCGCCCAAAAGCCGTTCTTTTTATCTTCTACAATTTCTGCATTAACGCCCACAGGAGAAACGACAACTGCTTTTTTTAATGCCATAAACTGAAGTGCCTTAAACCCACACTTTCCTTTACTCCATTTATCATCTGTTAAAGGCATTATGCCAATATCAATTTCATCTAATTGAAGAATCTCGTCCGCGCTACTCCAACTCACATTATCAACCTCTATCTCGCTACTAATCCACGGGGTATCACAAATCACCTTAAGCTTTAATTTACCACCGTATCTATTCTTTAACTTTTTAAAAACCGGAATTAACTCATCTAAATAACGCAAGGTAGTTTGTGTTCCTGTCCATCCAATGCAAATTTGATTTTTTTCTTTTTCAAAGGCTTTTGTTCTATGGTAATTCAGATTAATTGTTGTAGGAACAATTTCCACTCTTTGATTAAATTGCTTGGCGTAATCTGCCAAATATTGATTTCCTGCAAAAACCAAATCTACTAAGGGAAGAATTTTATTGATTTTTGAAGGGTTCTTTAAAAATTGCAAGCGTTGGTTGGCAGCAGAAACATTGGGCAGCCAAATGGCATCGTCAAAATCAAAAACTACTTTTGCTTTGGTTTTTGAAAAAAGTCGCTCAAAACGGGTACTTCTTGTCAGTAATGCTTCACGATAAATAAAAATGACATCAAATTCATTAGCTCTAGCTAAGTCTTTTTTTCGAATGTCCCATGCTTTTCGGGCTAGTTTAGCTTTATTCAACCACTTTTTGGGACTGTAAAGAATTTTATCGTCTTCTTCAGAAATAAAGTGAGAAAGCTCACAATAAAAGCCATTTTGCTCTAAATAAGAAATATACTGCTCAAAACGAAATCGTTGACCTGGTGAACGACCTAAACGATGGTTGGCAATAAATAATATTTTTTTCTTACTCACAGCTTTATTTTTAACTGACTGCAAAAGAACTAAAGTTTTGCATAAAGTTGAGAATAAGTCTCCACTGCTTTGTCCAAGGCAAATAACTCTTTTGCCTTAGTTCTAATGTTTTCTCGGTTATAATCTGTTTGCAAAAGCTGTTTAGCCGCAGCTGCCATGCTGTTATCTTCAAAGTCAGCTAATACAACTCCTAATCCTTGATCTTGCAATATCGTTTCAATATCGCCAACACCTTTATTTGCAACAATTGGCACTCCCATAGCCAACAACTCCGACTGTTTGGTTGGAGAAACTGCTTTTCCGGTAAAACCGGTATAGATAAAAAAGATTCCCGCATCTGCAATATTTATAAATTTGGGTATTTCTTGATAGTTTGAAGAAGTAATAATAACATCCTCAATATCTACTTTCTCAATTTCTGCTTCTTTCAAAATAAGCTCCTTGGGACTATTACTTACAAAAAGCATTTTTGCATTTTCTCGCTGATTTTTTAGCACTTTAAAAAAGCGAATCATCTCATTGAGTAAATACCTCGTACCTAATGATCCAATATAAATGAGTACAAAATCGCTTTCCTCAATCCCTAATGAAGCACGAAGTTGCTTTTTGCTGTCAATCGAAATGGAGGAAAAGTCAAAGTGATTCACATCTACCGAACACGGAATAACAGCAAACTGCGCTTCTGTTTTATAATGATTTTGAATAAAGTTTTTAGCATTATTCGTTAGTGAAACAATTCCATCAGCCGAAAGAAAAAGCTGTTTCTCCTTCTTTTTAAAAAAGTTATATAACAATCTAAAAATAGGGTTTCTTAAATTCCACAGACCTCCTTCTACTCTTTCATCAACCCAAAAACCTCGAATATCGAAAATCAACTTACTCTTGTACTTCCTCTTCAAAGAAAGCCCAATCATTGCCGGAATAAGTGAACGAGAGTGAACTATATCAAAGTGATTTATGGAATAAAAATTATGTGCTAACATCTTAATTCGATTAATTAGCAAAAAAGTAGAAAGTAACGGCGGTCGGTTTGTATAATGTGTGTAGGCCCAATGAATATTTACATTCTTAATCTTCTCACGAATCTCAATCTCATGGGCTTGAAAACGCTCTTCTTTTTCCGCACTGATTATTTGAATTTCATATCCTTTATTTGCCAAGCCGATTAAGTAAGGCAAAATCTGTGACTGACCAAGTGGATCGGTTAAGCCATCGTAGGAAATGAAAAGGATTTTTTTAGGCATAACTTACTGTTTCGCAAAGGAACAGAATAAAGTCAAATGAAGCAATAATGTTTAAACAATTAATATCCTCTCCATTTTTCAAGGGCTTCTTCTTGTTGAGCGTTTCTATTTTTTTGAAAATTGACTTCGTACTTCCCATAGTAAATATCTGCCCTCGGCTCTAAGGAAACCTCTTTCACAAAACCATTGCCATCAATGAGTTGAAGCGAAATATCATCTTCTTTGAAATACTTTAACCATGCCGAAAGATCGTTGTTAATTTTTATAGAATTAATACTTAAAACTTCGTCCTTCAAAGTAATGCCTGCTCTGTCTGCTATTGAATTCGGATAAACGCTGTAGACCTTGCCATCAAGAACTTTAATTCCCAAATAAGCCTCGAAGTATTCATCGGAAGCTAGCTTTTTGTACTCAAGTCCAAAATAATCCATCGCCTCTGCTAATGATTCACTTATATCATCAGTACCATTAATATAGTTTTCGAAAAACTCACTCATTGATTTTTCAACAAGTTTCTCAACCTCATTTTGATAGTCTGCTTCGGAAATCCCCTTCCCCTGCTTGTAATAATTGTTATAAAAACTGCGCATTACATCATCAAATGACTTTTCATTATTCGTCGCTTTTCTTATTTCTACATCTAACATAAAGGTAATTAATGCGCCTTCAGTATAAATCGATGCTTTTCGGTTGGGCACTCCAATATTGTAACCATCTAACCAAGTGTCAAATGAAGAATCTGCAACAGATAAGTTTTCTACTCCCGGATTATTAAAATGTCGATCTAACAACTGATTAAAAGTCCTAAAAAAAGCAGCATCAGTAAATACCTTTGAGCGGTAAAGCATCAAATCTCCATACCAAGTAGTAGCTCCTTCAGATAAATACCCCAGTCGACTGTAATTTTCTTTTGAAAAATCGTAAGGCCACATTTCAATTGGTCGAATACGCTTTACATTCCAAGTATGAAATAATTCATGAGAACTCACACCGAGAAGATCTTCATAGCGTCCTTTTTCATCTAAAACGGCATAAGAAGGTCCTAAAACAATTACCGTTGAGGCGCTATGCTCCACACCATGGTAAAACGAGGTAGGAAGAATTTGAAACAAGAAATGGTAGTTTTTAGTAGGAAAGTCTCCAAAAAACTTAATTTGTTCTGCCGCAAACGCACGAAAGTCCTTCTCAATTTTCTCCCAATTTGCTTTAAACAAACCTTGAAACCACAAATGAAAAGTGGTTCCCTTTTCATTAAATTCATGATGTTGCAAATTGGCTGATGCAATAAATGGACTGTCGGCCAATTCATCAAAATTCTTCGTTTTAAACACTCTATCATCAACTTCCTCAAGAGCAATCGCTATATTGTAATCTTCGGGGAGATTTAAGTTGACTAAACACTCCTCTCCTGCCCTTTCAGGCTGATATACAAGACAGTTAACCGGATTTACATAAAGCTGTTCTTCATCTAAATAAGTAGAACCGGCGTTTAACTCATGGGCGAAATAATTATACTCAACAATTACTTGATCAGCTCCTTGGCATTCTACTTCCCACAAATCTTTGGTTAGTTTTTTAAAGGGAAGCAATATACCGTCTTGGTTAAAAGCTTTCCACCGCTGAATGTTTTTGGCAAAGTTTCCCAGTTCATAACGTCCCGGACGCCATGCTGGCAATTGAAACTGTAATTTTTCTTTGCCATCGGTTTTTGCTTCAACCTTAATATCAATATAGTGTGAAGATGCTTGAGAGTAAGATAATGTATAGTCCATTTTGTAAAGTTAAGGAGGCAAAGAGGCATTTAAAATCAATTCAAGGATAATTTTATTTTAAAGCATCTATTTTAAGTCGCTTTTATCTACCTTTGGGGAGTCATGGCAAAATTAATCGACTTTCTGCGCTTGATTCGTTTTCCGAATCTATTTATCATTGCATTAACGCAATACGCCATTCGTTTTGGCATTATTTATCCATTTTTAAGTCAGGCAGGAATGGACTTATTTATGCCGGAAAAACTCTTTGCTTTACTGGTTTTAGCTACTGTATTAATTGCTGCTTCAGGTTATATAATCAATGATTATTTCGACATAAAAGTAGACTATCTCAATCGTCCGCGACAGTTGGTTGTAGGCAAAAGCATAAAGCGGCGACATGCTATGGCGCTTCATTTAGTAATAAATATAGTAGGATTAGCCATTGCAGCTTATGTAGCACTTGCTATTGGTCATCCTTTATTGGTGCTTTTTCAGTTAGTGAGTGCTGCTTTGTTGTGGTTTTACTCAGTTAGTTTTAAGAAACAGATTCTCATTGGCAATGTAATTATTGCTTCACTAACAGCACTGGTCCCCTTTACTGCCGGTTATTACGAGGTGGCTGTCATGTTCGATAAAGTTGCTTCACTCAGCGATTATGACCTCAATTTGGGTTCACTTTTGTTTAGCATAAAATATCTTCTATACTGGGTAATTGGTTACAGTTTGTTTGCTTTTATACTTACACTAATTCGCGAAATTGTAAAAGACATGGAAGATATAGAAGGCGATAAAGAGGTTGGCTGTAAAACACTTCCAATTGTTTATGGAATTAGCAAAACCAAAAAAATAGCCATTTTTATCACCCTACTTACTTTGTCTGCAATAGCCTCTTTAGAAACAATACAAATTATTTCAAGAGATTGGATTTCATTTGGCTACTTTTTAGTTTTTATTACTTTTCCTTTAATTTATATTCTTTACCGACTATTTAAAGCTAAGAAGAAAAAAGACTTTTTTATCATCAGCCAAAGCATAAAAATATGTATGCTATTTGGAATTCTTTACACTCTAGTTATTTATTTCTACAACTAACAATGAGCAATTTTCTCAATCCAAAAAATTATAAACTTATATTAGCTTCTAAGTCGCCAAGAAGAAAAGAGTTAATCGCACACTTGGGGTATGATTTTGAGCAAAAAAGTAAAGACACAGACGAAAGTTACCCCAACAACCTACCATTAAACCAAGTTGCTGAATACTTAAGTAAAAAGAAAGCCGAGGCTTTTAAAAGTGAATTAAATAAAGGTGAACTTTTAATCACTTCCGATACCACTGTTTTGTTGGAAAATCAGTTATTAGAAAAAGCTGCTAAGGCTAAACATGCAAAAGAAATGCTCCGGCAATTAAGCGGTAAAACCCATGAAGTAATTACCGGCTTATGTTTAACTTCACTAAGTAAACAAGAAAGCACTTCTGTAAGCACAAAAGTCTATTTTAAAACGCTTTCAGAAACGGAAATCGACTATTACATTAACCGCTTTCAACCCTTTGATAAAGCAGGTGCCTATGGCATACAAGAATGGATTGGATTCATTGGAGTTGAAAAGATTGAAGGTTCTTTTTACAATGTAATGGGCCTTCCGGTGAAGGAGTTATACGAAATGATAGAAGCGTTTTAAGTTCTAAAGCAAATCTCTTAAAGACTCTACCCCTGCCGGGCGACTTACTGTAAATCCTTCTGCATAATCTACCTGGATATAGCGTCCCATATCAGCCATTCTTCCTTTTAAATAATCAAAGAAGTGCTTTTGAGTTAAGGGGGAATCAGGTTCTTTTGATTCCGGATTGTAAAACTGAGAAGAGAAGGCTTTTATGGAATCCATTTTTTTCTCCATAAAGGGAGTAATATCAACTACGAAGTCGGGCTTTATAAAATAATCTTGAATATAGTGATATACCGCTTTAGGACGCCAAGCTTGTTGAGGGTCACCACCATCTGTAGTTTCAATCTTTCGAAGTCCGCTGTAAAAGCAAGCATCTGCTATAAGTTTAGCAGCTCTTCCATGATCAGGATGACGATCGCTTACGGCATTGGCCAAAATTATATCCGGCTGGTACTTTCGAATATATGGAATCATCAAGCGAATGTGGTCTTCATCATTCTTAAAGAATCCGTCTTTCATGCCTAAATTATGGCGACAGCTTAAACCCAGAATCTTAGACGAAACTTTAGCTTCCTCTAATCGGAGTGGACCGGATCCTCTGGTTCCAAGTTCACCGACAGTCATGTCAAGCACGCCAACTTTCTTTCCGGAATTAATTTCTTTTAAAATTGTACCTGCACAGCCCAACTCAATATCATCGGGATGTGCGCCAATTGCCAAAATATCTAATTTCATACAGGCAAAGTTAATGATCAAAAAATGGTTTGACCAAAGAAAAAAGTTGAATTAGCCTTTAATCCAGTTAATAATTCTATCACAATCCGGGATTTCTCTAGGAGCTACCATGCCAACATAATTCCCATTTTCATCAATCATGAATTTTTGAAAATTCCAGCTCACCTCAGCATCCTCTACTCCATTTTCCGACTTTTTGGTTAACCACTTATACAGTTCATGCTGATCGCTACCTTTAACTGAAATTTTACTCATCATAGGGAAACTTACTCCATAATTTTTCTGACAAAACCCTTTGATTTCTTCATTAGTTCCCGGCTCTTGACCGCCAAAATTGTTTGCCGGAAAACCGATAATCACAAAGTCATCTCCTCCATACTGTTGATATACTTCCTCTAAAGTTTCATACTGTGGTGTTAATCCACATTCGGAGGCGGTATTAACCACCAATACTTTCTTGCCTTTTAATTGACTCAAGTCAAAATTTTCTCCATTAATGTCTTTTACGGTAAAACTGTGTAAGTTCATTTCTTGTGCGTTTAAGTTTAAACTGAATAAAGTTGTTATAATCAGTAAAGTTGCAAATAATCGTTTCATCGAATTGGGGTTTAAATGGTATTACAAATTAACCAATTGCTTTCTGTACACGAAAGCTCATAAATAAGTAAAACAGTCAAAGTGGAAAGAAGTTTTTTTTAGACAAAAAATTTGAAAAAAAATAAAGCTCACTTGCCATATCTCGTCTACGCTCGACATGACAAGCAATAAAGTCTGCGCTATAAATATGATAAGCTATAAAGTAACTGCTCGATGTGTCAAACTAATAAAGGCTCAACTCAACTTGAAAAAATCAACAATAGCGGAATCTGCCAATCCAACTCTAAACAAATTTTTAACTTTTAACTACTTAGTCATAGAGAATTGTCGATTATCTATTTAAATACCTTTCTCCATATAATACAAATCAAATCGATCACACCAATATTTGGGTTCGAACTTTAACGTTTTATAGCCTAACTTTTCGTAAAATTTATTAACAACTTGGGCAGTCATCAAGCTGATTTTATTAAACTGCTTTGAATCGACAATTAGGTGTTCAAAGTGTTGCATAAGTGTTGCACCATAGCCTTTTCCCTGCTTACTTCGCTCGACCATAAGCCAGACAATTCTCGCATCTCCGGGCTTTTCAATTTCAAATCCACCACAAGCTAACAAATTCCCTTCATCCATCAACACCCAATAAGAGTATTTATCACCCTTCAAATATTTCTCAAAAGGCGCTCTTTCGCTTTCATCAAAATAAGTGGGTTCATTACTATTGAATAATTCTAAACAGGCATTTAGGTGATTATTTTCGTAGGGAATGATTTTCATTTGATTAGTTAAATTAAGGTACTCTAAAATACAAAGAAAGTATTATTGCTTGTATACAACAACAATAAAGTGTTTTTTTGATCTAAAATAAATCCCACATAATGCCCGACCAATTCCTTTACCAACAAAGCATCGAGAATGTAGATTACTCCAGTCAGTCCCTCGAAAAAATGGAATACGAAGACTGTATTTTTAAAAACTGCGATTTTTCCAATTGCTCTTTAAATGGCAGTCGATTTATTGACACCAAATTCGTTGATTGTAATCTGAGTAATGCAGGAATCTTAGAAGTATCATTTCAGGACGTTAAATTCTATAACTGTAAAATGCTCGGTCTGCACTTTGATCAGTCTAAGCCTTTTGGCTTTTCGATATCGTTTGAGAACTGTCAGCTGAACCACTCCGTTTTCTATCAAGTTAATTTAGGACAGAGTGCTTTTAACAACTGTCAATTGCAAGGAGTTGATTTTACAGAAGCCGATCTAAGCAACGTTCACCTCACAAATTGCGACCTCTTGAATGCCATTTTTGACAATACGAATCTCGAAAAAGCTGACCTCTCACACTCCATTAACTATTCCATCAATCCGGAGGTAAATAAAATTAAAGGAGCTAAATTCTCCTTACCTGAAGTAGTAGGTTTACTGGATCAATATGGAATTAAAATTCAATAAACACTAAAAAACAATAAACTATGGGAATTAAAAATTTAGAAGTAACTTTAAAAATTAGTTCTATAAAAAATCATATAATATGATAGAATATAAATCAATAATTAAAAGAAACCCAGATAAGAGATTTGGAAAACCTTGTGTAAGAGATACTAGAATTACAGTTTTTGATGTGCTTGGGTGGTTAGCATCTGGAATGACTTATGATGAAATTATTAGCGATTTTCCTGAATTGACAAATGACGATATAAAAGCATGCTTAGCTTATGCTGCTGACAGAGAGCACAAATTACAAAATGCCTCATGAAGCTTCTTTTTGATCAAAATATTTCATTTCGAGTTTCAAAAAAGTTAACTAATCAATTTCCTGCTTGCAAACATGTATCCGATTGTGGGTTAATGGACTGTAGCGATTCTGATATTTGGGAATATGCCCAAAAAAATAATTATTCAATTATTACATTTGACTCTGACTTTTATGACATTAGTCTTATAAATGGACATCCTCCAAAGATCATTTGGATCCGTTCAGGAAACCTCTCTACAAAAGAATTAGTCAACTTATTTATGCATAATAAAAATACTATTGAGTTATTCTTAAAAAGTGAAGAATTTAAAGGTATTTCTTGTTTAGAGTTGGAAAAAAATATTCTATTGTGAAAAGACAAGTAGCTTTACAAACTAAAAATCAATTTAACAAAATGAAACCCATTTACTCCCT
Organism: Flavobacteriales bacterium UBA5081; assembly: GCA_002415785.1. Lineage (GTDB taxonomy): Bacteria > Bacteroidota > Bacteroidia > Flavobacteriales_E > Vicingaceae > UBA5081. Next base: position 20,556 of record DIAJ01000030.1, on the reverse strand, counting down.
AACCCTACTTAGTTTAATTTTTCTTTTTTCCTGTAAAAAAGACGATCCAAAACCCGGAGAAAAGCAAGAGAATCCAAGCTTCAATCGCAAATTAATGTATTACTCAGTAGATGATTCATCTTTATATGCTATAGATGAAAATGGGAATAATCGAATAAGATTATGTTATATAGAACAGATTTATACCAACACTTTCAAATACTCTAAAAGCACAAACAAAATACTATATATCAGCAAACAAGGCGTGCTTTCCAACATGGTTCAAGTATACACATCAAATCCTGATGGCACTAATATTATTCAACTAACCAACAATAACTTAGAAAAGCACGGTGCCACGTTTTCAACTGACGGCAGTAAGGTTTTAATATACAGCTATTCGCTCACAAGTGACTCATTAGGTAAATTTATTATGATGAACTCAGACGGAAACAACAAAACAAGCATACCTTTTCCGTCAAATATTTCAAAATACTGGGGGTATAATCCTGACTTTTCAGCAAATGACAGTATGTTCATTTTTGCTGGCTATGTAATATTTCAAGACTCAAGTCGTAAAGAGGGATTATTTCGAATAAACACTGATGGTACTAATTTAACTCAGATATTAGACAGCACTTTAATTCCAGACTACCCTCAAATTTCACCCGATGGGTCAAAAATAGCATTCGTTGGATATGAGAATAGAAACTACAATATATTTACAATTGACCTAAATGGGACAAACCTAAATAAACTCACTAACTTTACTTTTACATTCGGACACAACATCTTTACGGAATTGCCCTCATGGTCTGAAGATGGGAGTAAAATTGCTTTTGCATCGAACTTCAACAGACCCGACTTAAGTACTGAACCAGACAAGTACTATGAAATTTATGTCATGGACAAAAATGGATCTAACATCACTCAATTAACGAATGATACTTTGTATCAGAATAGTCCGGTATGGAGGTAAAATCTTTAGAAAATAATTTTAATCAAATCAACAAAATGAAACCCATTTACTCCCTAACCCTACTTAGTTTAATTTTTCTTTTTTCCTGTAAAAAAGACGATCCAAAACCCGAAGAAAAGCAAACAAATACTAATAACAGTAGAGAACTGATGTATTATTCACCATCGGACTCAAGTATTTATACCATTGACGAAAATGGGAACAATCAAAGTAGACTATGTTATGTAAAACAAATTTCTGAAATCGATTTTGATTACTCAAGGTCTACTAACAAAATACTTTACATCAGCAATCAAGGCGTTATTTCCAACAGGCCTCAAATTTACACTTCAAACCCTGATGGCTCAAACCTTAGTAAATTATCAAACAAATCAAACCAAATACAAAGTGTTGCTTTTTCAAACGATGGTATGAAAATTTCATATTTTTATTATAATGATAGCGTAACTTCCGGTGATATTAAAATAATGAACTCTGATGGAAGTAATGAAAAAACCATCTCTTTCCCTTCTACTATTTTAGGATACTTTGCAGGCTACCTTAATTGGTCTCCAAATGATAGTTTAATTCTTTTTAGAGCTGATGTAATCTATCAAGATTCTAGTCGTAAGGATGGCTTATTTACCATTAAAACCGACGGTAGTAGTTTTACTCAAATATTAGACAGCACCTTAAATCCCCATTATCCGAAATTCTCTCCCGATGGCTCAAAAATCATCTTTATTGGATATAATGAGACGGCTCCGGATATAAATGGCAACATATATTCAATCGATGCAAATGGAGGAAACTTAACCAAACTAACTTCATTTAACCGTGCTCCATCCGGGCATTCCACAAATATCAGAAACTTAAATTGGTCAGCGGATGGAAGTAAAATTGCTTTTACAAGTAATAAAGATACGCCAAAGCTTAGTTCTTATTTAGGTAAGTATTATGAAGAAGTTTATGTCATGGACAAAGATGGAGCTAACATCACTCAATTAACGAATGATACATTGTATCAAAGCAGTCCGGTGTGGAGGTAAAACCAACCCCTTAAGTCACACTACCCCACCACAAATCGATAACCCACTCCCCTTACATTAATAATCTTTAAAGCGGGATCTGCTTCTAATTTTTTGCGCAGCTTTGAGATGAAAACATCCAAGGTTCTGCCGACATAATCGCCTTCATCGCCCCAAATATGATTCAAGATATAGGCTCTTTCAAGCGTTTTATTTTCATTGGAGTATAAAAGAAAGAGTAAATCTGCTTCTTTGGCAGAAAGCTCTATGGATTGCGCTTTTAAATTGAGTAGCATTCTCTTTTGATCGAACTGAAATTGACCAATGGAAATGAGTTCTGCTTCAATTTTTTGTTTGCTTTTCCGTTTGATTAAATAAACCACTACTCCACCTCCTAACAACAAAGGCATCAGCAAATAAATAAAATTCACCTGCTCAATTTCAGCCGTCTCTATGGAAGTGGTTTCCTGAACTGAAGGCAGAATCGTAAAATAAATCACATAACAATCCTCGGGCAATCGCCTCATTTTACAAGCAACCGCACTGTCGGCTATCTCTAAACTTGCTTTAAAACTATGAACCAGCGCCTTTGATCCGCAAGTTTCAACTTCTACGATATAGCTGTTGCTTATATTCATTTCTTCGATTACTTTAAGGACAGTCGAAGAAAGAATCTCCGGCTCAAAAGAGAAGTTATTTTCAAATCGAACAGCATAGCGGTCATTCTCTTTTTGAATGGGGAGCACTCGGGAAGTGCTGTCGTTGATTTGCAATAGAAATTCATGTCCAATGGCTCGAAGGGCAACTTTAGTCAATTGTTCCTTCGTTTCAGCTTTGCAAACTGAAAAGAGAAAGATTGAAGTGCATATAAGTAACCACTGCTTTTTTATTTTGAGCCTTTTCATGCAACAAACTTATTTGAATATCCCTTGCGGCGAACTACTTTAACAGAAAATTACACAAGATTTACATTAATTTACACTTCTATAACCTTTTCATGATTAGCCTCCATCTACTTTTACCGGACAAATCTAAAATTAAAAATTATGACAATCAGAAAATTAAACTTACTACTAGCGCTATGCTTAACTTCCTTAATTGCTTGCTCTCAAAATCAAGAAAATGAACATAAAAAGACCGAAAAAGCTACTGAACAAGAAGGTAAAACAGTCCACCACAACTTTGGTGGATGGTATTGTCCCGATAATTTAAACGGCTTTCCTGCGGTTAATCTTAAAGATTGGAAAAGCGTTCCGGTAGTAAGTGGGAGAATGCCAACCAAAGAGGAAACGCAAAAAGGTGCTTCCTTGATTTTTGTGGATTCTACAGAATTCCCTAATGCATCTGCCTTAAAAATAAACTTACCTCAACTAGCTATTTATGAAAGTCCTTATACTAAGCGTGAAGAAATAATTATCGTCATCCAAGCGCTAGTAGTTGGTAGTGATTCTATACTTGGCTTCAGATACTTAAACGGAGGAAACGGCAGCGCAAGAATCAATGAAGTGAGCTTTATAAAGGAAAATGAAATCGAATTACCCTCTTCAGCTCAATTTGTAGTTTTAGACTTAAACATAAATGCTAAAGCAAAAAAAGTATGGGAAGTTTTACTCAAGCCCGAACACACAAGAAGCTTAATCCCTAATTCATCAAATGAAGCATGGCCAAAAACGTCGAAAGTAAATTTTTACTATTCGGGCTCAGGTAAACTAACTAATGCTTACGCAAACCTTTTATTTGGAAATCACTACGCACAAAATGATTATGATTCTTTGCACTATTCAGAGAAATTCCTGCTCTTGGAAGACCAAGAAAGCGGCTATACAGAATTAAAAATTGTTTGTGGTCCATTTGGAGATGACTATGAAAAACAAAAAGAGATAATAATCGCTTGGTCCGAAAAATTGAAAAGATTAAGTGAAAAAGAATAAAAGTGATTTTGCTAAACAATCCACCTAGCAATTCCACACTTTACTAATGCAAGCGCAATAAAATTTATTTATTCACAAATCTTCATGCTGAAAAAGAAAATAGATTCATCTTATTCGGCTTTCACCCTTCATCTTTAATCAATTTTTATCCTTTGCGGTCTTTGTGCCTTCCCTGACTGCCGTCCTTAAGGCAGTTTTGCGGACTTTGTGGTTAAATAGTAAAGACGAAAGTGAATCTAAAAAAGAAACATTTTTTCCTCCAAAGGACAAATGTTTTCCTCCTATGTTTGATATTTAATAATTTCTTTGAAGGGAATAGCAATATATTTTTAATTATCATACCTTTAATTAACAACAAAGTCTTAACTTTCAGAGAAGAAATTGAAGTAAAATGAAAGCTTATCTTCCCTTTATTTTGTTGGCTTTAATGGCTTGCAACAGCAACAATGAGAAGTATTATCCTGAAGTCAATAACATTGTTGAATCTGTCTATGCCTCGGTTCAAATTAGTCCGGATGAATCCTACAAGGTTTACGCTAACAAAACCGGAATTATTGATCAAATAAATATCGACGAAGGCGATACTGTTCAAGCAAATGAATTGCTCTTTAGCATTCAAACGGTTGAAGTAGAAAACCTAATGCAAGATGCAGAACTAGACTTAAGCAAAGCGCAATCAGACTTAGGTGGAGAAGAAAGCCTACTGAAAAACTTAGGCTTAGAGCTCGATCTAGCTCAAAAACAATTGGCGTTAGATTCCATCAACTTTAAACGACAAAACCGATTGTGGAAGCAAAACATCGGTTCTCAATTAGCATATGAAAATGCTATGTTAGCCTTTGAGCGTTCAGTTATTAAAGTAAAATCACTCCAAAAGCAATATGCACAAACAAAAGTAACGCTTACCAATAATTACAAAAAAGCGTTGAATCGTTTAGATCAGCAAAGTAAAACACTTAAAGAGTACAAGGTTCAAGCAAAATCTGAAGGCAAAGTATATCAAATCTTTAAAGAAGAAGGTGAGTTAATACACCCACAAGAGCCTTTTGGTGAAATAGGCTCCTTTTCCAACTACAAAATCACTATGGAAATTGACGAAGTAGATATCGTTAAATTAGAGTTAGGAGATACTGCCATTATTCGTTTAGATGCTTATCCGGAGCGTGAGTTTATCGCCCGAATCCAAAAAATATATCCGAAAAAAGATCCCACTACCCTTACCTTTAAAGTAGAAGGTAAATTTACCAAGCCGCCTCCAAAACTATACAACGGATTAGCCGGAGAAGCAAACATTATAGTAGGCAGACGTCACAATGTAATCACCATCCCAACTGAATACCTAAACAGTCCGAATACAGTATTAACTGAAAATGGGGAACAAACGATTGAAATAGGATTAAACAATTTGGAGTTTGTGGAAGTAATTTCGGGCATCGATACTTCCACTGCTCTGATAAAACCTGAAAACGAATGAGCGCTTTTCGCTTAATTCTAGACATCTCCAAAACTCACTTGATGGCCAAGAGGAAACAAACTGTTGTTGCAGCTCTTGGCGTCACCTTTGGCATTAGTACTTTTATTATTCTCATGAGTTTTATGACCGGTTTAAATCAACTGCTAGATGGCCTTGTACTTAACCGAACTCCACACATTCAACTATACAACAAAATTGAACCTACAGCAATACAGCCAATAGAAAGCAGCTCAACTTTTGAAGATCAGCTACAATTGATCCACTCCATTAAACCCAAAGTAAAATTAGAACGCATTCACAATGCATTACCCATATTAGCTGAACTTCGTAAAAACACAAAAGTAATGGGAGCCACTCCACAAACTACCGCTAAAGTGTTTTACATGGCCGGCTCCAATAAATTAAATGGCGTTTTAAACGGCATTGAACTCAAAGAAGAAATTCGCTTATTTAATTTTAAAGATTACATCGTTCAAGGAGATCCCAACAGCCTTTTAAAAAGGAAGAACAGCATACTTTTGGGCTCAGGCATTGCCAAAAAATTAAGTTTAGAAGTAGGTGATAAAATTCAAGTAATGAGTACCAATGGCTCTATTCACGATTTGATCATTGGCGGCATATACCAAAGTGGCCTTGCTGAAGTAGATGATGTTCAAAGTTTTGTAAGCATTGATATGGCTCAAAAAATCATGGGTGTTGGGAATAACTACATCAGTAGAATACACGTTAAGCTCAATGACATAGCCCATGCTGTTCCAATGGCAAAAACCATCGAAAGTTTTTACGATGTAAGCGCTCTGGATATAAAAAGTGCCAATGCCCAATTTGATACCGGTTCCGATATTCGAAATCTAATTTCTTATGCGGTATCAATCACCTTATTAATTGTTTCTGGTTTCGGCATTTACAACATTTTAAATATGTTTATTTATGAAAAAATGAACGACATTGCCATTTTAAAAGCTACGGGTTTTACATCTCAAGATGTTATGTTCATTTTTATCTCTCAAGCCTTAATTATTGGCTTTTTTGGCGGATTGCTGGGCATTACAATAGGCTATGCGATCTCTGCTTATATTGATACCATTCCATTTGTCACAGAAGCTTTACCCACTATTAAAACATACCCAATTAATTACGACATAAACTATTACATTTCGGGGGTTATTTTCGCCTTAGTTTCTACTTTCCTTGCCGGATTTTTGCCGGCGAAAAAAGCGCAACACATTGATCCGGTAGACATCATTAGAGGACAATAAAACCATGAGTAGCATTTTAAATACCGAACATATCGATAAATACTTTTTAGAACCTACCAAGTTTCATGTTTTAAAAGACATAAACATGCAATTGGAAGAAGGCGAGTTTGTTTCCATTATGGGGAAGTCAGGTAGCGGAAAATCTACCCTACTTTACATACTGTCGACCATGGATACAGACTATACAGGTAAATTGATTATAGATGGTCAAAACATGTCTGAGCTCAGCAAAAATGAACTAGCCGGGATACGCAGTGAAAAAATTGGATTCGTATTTCAATTTCATTACCTCTTAGCTGAATTTACTGTATTGAAAAATGTAATGTTGCCTGCACTTAAATTAGGTAAGGAAAGTGAAAGCACCATAAAGAAAAGAGCTTTAGAAACTTTGGAAATGCTCGACATAGCTGATCAAGCGCATAAAAAAGCCTATCGAATTTCAGGCGGTCAGAAACAACGAACCTCCATTGCGAGAGCCTTAATCAACAATCCCAAAATAATTATGGGCGATGAACCCACCGGTAACTTAGACAGTAAAAACTCCGATAAAGTATTCGACATTTTTAAACAGTTGAGTCGAGAAAAGAAGCTGTCCTTATTGGTTGTTACGCACGATCATGATTTTGCAAAGCGCACCGACCGAATTATTGAATTGGAAGATGGAAGAATCATTAATAACACATAAATACCTGAGGGAAAGGAAACAAAATTGGTTTCTCCAAAACAAGCTATTTCTGATTAATTCAAAAATTAAGAATTAAATCGATATAGCGAGTCGATGTAATTTTTTTTATCTTTACAAAAAGCATAACCATGAACGCATCTGAAATTAAAATAGACTTGTTTAGAAAGCTGGATTCGCTTAAGGGAAAACGCTTAGAAGAGGCTTATGGAATGCTATTAAACTTCATCAATAGCAAAAATGAGATTGATGAATGGCAAGACCTAAGCAAAGAACAACAAGAAGAAATTCTTTTAGGAGTTGAGCAGTTAGACAAAGGTGAAGGTAGAAGCCATAAGGATGTAATGGCTGATCTAAGAAAACGATATACAGATGACTAGAAAAGTCATTTGGTCGCCTGCAGCTGAAAAAGACTTTGAATCCATCCTCGAATACTTAACATTAAAATGGAATAAGCAGATCATTCGAAAGTTTATCAATAAAGTTGATGATAGCATTGAATTAATTATTGAAGACCCTAAAATATTTCCAATAATAAATTCCAAACTTCAAATTAGAAAATGTGTTGTTACCAAACAAAACACCCTATACTATCGAGAAAAAAGGGCTTCCATTGAGATTCTTAGACTTTTTGATAGTCGTCAAGATCCCAAAAAATTAACCTTCTAAAAAGTAGATTACCAAGATAGCTACAAACCCTCATATAAACCGAACTTCTTCCCAATCAAAAACTCTTTCTCCCCCCCATCAACTTTACCCAATTTTACCTAAACACTTGGGAGAAAAGAGGAAAAAGAGTATGTTTATACACTAGGAACAAACTACAGGTATAATTGCCAAGTTTTAGTTTTTTTTAAATCCAATTGTTGATATTCAATTTTTAGCTCCACAATCAAAATGAAAAAAATACTTACTTGCGAAAACTTAACTGAAGCTTCAATAGTAAAAGCTCGATTGGAAAATTATGGGATTGCATGCTATTTAACTAACCAGCACTTTACCACCTTACTACCAATTTATAATAATATGCTTGGGTCGGGAATTCAGGTAATGGTGAGCGAAAACGACTATCAAGAAGCAAGAAAATTGCTAATTGATAAAATAGCCCCTCATACGCAGGAAGTTGTTTGCCCACAATGCGGATCAAAAAATCTACAACTAGGACTTGGTAATCAAAAAGGACTTAAAATATGGACGGTATTACTTTCCCTTCTAGCATTTATTCCCATGGGAAATCTAAAACCTAAATACTATTGCAATGACTGTAATGCTGAAATTGAGTAAGCATTTAATCACATTTTGTTTTTTAGTTTCTTTATTTTTGGTGAGATAACGCAACCCAAAGTGTGTTTTAGTTAAAAAAACAAAAGGCGAAAAAAATGAATAACTTTAATCCTTGGACTTTAGCGATTCCAATATTAATTATTGTAGCTTTTCTTTGGGTTTCGCCTAAGTCTTTTTTAAGTGTTAACCCAAAATGGATTTTTTCGGAAAAGGATACAACTTTTGCAAAGATTGATTCAATTGCAATTGTTTATGGTATGAGAGGAAGAGGCTTTAATCAAAGAGTTTACTATAGTTTTTCGTACAAAAATCAAATATATGATGCCAATTACAAAGCAACTGCCATAAATAGTGGAAGTATGAAAGTCAAAGATAAGGTTAAGGTTGAGTTTCTGAAAAATGAACCATCATATCATAAGATAATTGGATATATCAAAAACAATCAACATCTTGAAAAAATCAAAAATTCAAACCTACAAAGTTATTAGCATTTAATAGACTATAAATGAGTTCATTTGAATTATTTTGGAATAATTACATTGAAAATTTTGGAGTTCCAATTTTAGCAGTTATTGGAGGACTTTCTTTTTTTAGCTTGAATTTCTATATCCGTGATATAAAAAACCTTAGACTTATGGATGAATACATAAAAAAGAACAAGAATTTGAGAGGATTTAAATACCGCACATTTCCAATAGTTGGTCTAAAAGACTTTTTATACTCATTCAAAAATTTGAAAAATTTTAATGAAATCAATTTCACGATTCCAAAATTCAGTGATCAGGTTCAAGTTGTTCGTGATTACAGAAAGTATTACAGCATTGTTTTTCCTATTTTAGTTTCCATAGCAATAATTGGCATAGCTATTAACGAACTTGTAATTGACAAGTAAGTAAAATACTTATATATCATTTTGTTTCAGTACAACAGTATAAATGGTCTGATAACAATACTTCATTCTCAATCTTGGAATAAGTCTTAAAATGAAAAAATCTTTTGCTAATCGACTAGACGTCTCCGCCCCTATGTAGTATAAGAGTTCGCATCTTTTAACTCCATCAACTTTGCCATATTTTACCTAAAGACATGGGTAAAAAGTAAAAAAGTGGTAGTTTAGACAAATACTTATAAGTCGGTCACGATAAAAAGAACTTTCAAGAATGGATAAACAAAACTCAGATTTTTTAAAAAGTATTCTTAGTCAGAAAAAAAGTTTGATTGAGCTTTTAGCAGCTGCTATTTTAATTGGTTTCGGTGTTGAGCTTATTGCATCTAGTTTATTTGATTTCTTTCAATTTGAAAACAAGATTCCACTATTTTTAATCTTTGGAGTTTTACTCTCACTTGTTGGCTTTCTATATTATTTAAATAAAATATACGGACAACGAAATTTTTTAAAAAAAATAGATGCATTTTTTATTTTAGATAATGAAGCTAAGGATATTATAATGATTGATAATTATGACTATGTAAACAATCTATCTCAAAATTTGATCTATGCATTTAACGAAGATAAAGCTTTATTCAAAATTTGGAATAATATTGATTTTGATAACATCTATAATAATGGAGCCGATTTTTTAAAAATCATAAATGAAGCAACAGAATATTATTTGCTAGAGAAACTATCATCTCATCTTTCAGAGTACTTTGATGAACAAATCGTTAATAGGAAAGAGTTAGTTGAATACGAAAGAAATGACATCCCTGACGTTCTTTTAAATAATCGCTTATTAGAATTATTCTCTAAGCCAATGCATCAAAGAGAGTCATTTATTTCTAAAAAAGAGGCTAATTCAGTACATAGATTCACAAGAGATGAAAATAACAAAGTCGAAGGTAAAGTAATAACAAGCTATTCAAATGGAGCAATGTTTAACCATTTTGAATTAATACTTCCTAAAAACAGCAAACTAAAAAGAAAGAAAGATGGATCAATTGCTTTGATTACTGAAAGATTTACTCTCTTTCTTAAAACTCATTTCGGTGGTATTAACACTGTTTTGCCAAATGGGTTCGAGTTTTATTACCTAAACTTTGATTATTCATCAAAAAGAACAGTCTATCATGTGAATTTTGAAGTTGAGATAAATTTTCATTTTAGTTCAGTTTTTAAACGTAAAAGTTGGCAATATTATCAATGGGTTGATACTTTCATAAAACAATTGGAGAAAGATATTTCTAAAGAATATTATTTTGACAATAAAATTCAATGGGATAAAACCTATCCTATAGTAAAAATATTAAAAGATGATAAGACAACTCCATATAACTAATTATACGCACTTTGTTAGCGCTCAGAAATTAGCCTAAAAATAAATGCACTAGAACAATACATTGAAAACATCAATAAGCGTTATCAGCAAGGAAATGCAACCGAACATACATTCAGAGGCGATTTACAACAACTGTTAGAAATTTAGTTTCGACAAACCCAAAAGACAGTTGAAACATCTAGAATTAATAGAAACAAATCAGAAATATAAGTTCAGCATTGTATTTTCAAGAGCAAAACAATTCACACTACATTCTGAAGAACAAATAATGTTAAAACATGGCAAATTGTAACCTCTTAGCTCATCCATTCAAACTTATTTTAACTTCTATTATTTTCTTTTTATTCATTTCCAGTAGTAACGGACAAAATGAAATTGAATGCATATCTCCCCAAAAACCAATCTCAAAGTTCAAACTAACTATTAACAATTATGGAATCGGTCTAGGCGGTTTAAATAAACTAAATGGCCTAAACCTATCACTTATAGATAAAACATGTAAAATAAATGGTCTTTCTGTATCATTATCCAACAATTTTGAATCATACAAAACAATCAACGGTATTGATATTACACTATTATCTTACATTGAAAAATGTAGAGGGTTAGGATTTGCATTAGGTGGAGAAATAAATGAATTAAACGGTCTGGCTACTTTTCTTTTATTTGGAACCACTTGGGACTTTAATGGAATAAACATTAGTGGATTAGCTCAGCTAAATTCAAACATTTCTAAAGGAGCTGTTATTTCAGGACTCTATATTGTAAATTCACAATTTACAGGACTTGCAATAACACCAGGTTTTATAGTTTCTGATAGTATAGATAGTGGTGTTATGATCGCTGGATTGTATTACAATTCGGAAATTTCGAATGGATTGAGTATTTCATTAATTAACAAAAGTGAAAAAAGTAAAGGATTGAAAATTGGCCTATTAAACTTATCTAAAAATCATAAAGGAGTTCAAATTGGTCTATTAAATATTAATCACTCAAATCGAAAGCTATTTAAATATCTGCCATTTATAAGTTTAAATCTTAGAAAAGACACAAAACCTGATTAAGGTCATTCATGAATAATCTCAAATGTCACTTCTCTATTCCATCATAAATATTCTATACCACCCCTTTTTCGGACTCCAAACTCCTAAATTAAAATTTCATTTACTTATTTTTGTATCAAAATAAAATAAATGTTTTCAAAAGCTTGTGAATATGCCATTCGGGCTACTTTGTTTATTGCCAAAAGTTCAATAAGTAAAAAGCGCGTTCGCCTAGGAGAAATTGCCGAAGCCATCGACTCTCCGGAAGCCTTTACCGCCAAAATACTTCAGCAATTGGCGAAAAACAATGTGGTTAAATCCATTAAAGGTCCTTATGGTGGTTTTGAAATTTCAAGGCAAAAAATGAATAAAATGCCCTTGCGCAAGATTGTAGAAGCCATCGACGGCGACGATATTTTTGTGGGTTGTGCCATGGGTTTGTCGGCTTGCGATGCAGAACGCCCTTGTCCCCTGCACTACCATTTTGTGCACATTAGAGACGAGCTCTCTGCCCTGCTAAACAACACCACCGTTTACCAAATGGCTCATTCTTTAGATGAAGGCCTCACTTTTTTAAAGCGATTAGACAAAACTGCCAAAGCATAAAACCCTTTGCAAGCGTTTAAAATACCACTCAATATGAAAAAAGAAATTGCCACGCTTACAGAAGTTAAAAACTTGGTGGACACTTTTTACGCAAAGGTTCAAAAAGACGACTTGATTGGGCCTATTTTCAACAACATTATTCAAGACAATTGGCCGGAACATTTAGAGAAAATGTATCGCTTTTGGCAAACGGTTTTGTTGCAGGAACACACTTATCAAGGCGCACCCTTTGCCCCTCATGCCAAAATGCCTTTGGAGAAAAAACATTTCGAGCGTTGGCTCTCTTTGTTTTTTGAAACCATCGATGAGCAATTTGAGGGCGAAAAAGCCGATGAAGCCAAGTGGAGAGCCAACAAAATGGCAGAGATGTTTCACTACAAAATTGAGTATTACAAAAACAATCATTCATCACTAATACAATAAACTAAGCCAAAATATTCATCCATGATTGATCAGAAATTAATTGATGCACTAGAAGAAAAATACAAAAGTCAGGGTGAAAACCCCAACACCTACTTAGCGGGACTTTTACAAGCCAAACCCATTAATTATTGGGATTACATTCAAGTGGATACGCTTCTGTCTTTACAAAAACCGCGCACTGATTTTAAAGATGAAGAGATTTTTATCATTTATCACCAAATTACTGAGCTATATTTAAAATTGATTCGCCATGAGGTAGAACAATTGGTAGAGGCAAAAGTCTGGAGCGAGGAATTTGTGCTTAACAAAGTCAAGCGAATCAACCGCTACACATACATTTTAGCAGATTCATTCGACATTATGAAATACGGAATGGACTATGACGATTACAACATCTTCCGCATGACTTTAGCACCGGCAAGTGGATTTCAGTCGGCACAGTTTCGTTTTATTGAATTGTATTTTACGCGGGTAGAAAACCTAATCAACAGTAAAGGAAAAGAGCGTTTGAGTGAAAACCCTAGTTTAGAAGAGCTTTTTGCAAACATTTATTGGCGCGATGCCGGAATGAATTACCAAACGGGCAAAAGAAGCAAAACCCTAGAGCTTTTTGAGGAGAAGTACTTAGAAGATTTCATTCAATTGGCAAAAAAAATGGAGGGAAATACCATTGAGGAGCGCATTGATCAAATGGACAATCCTTCTGAAGAGTTAATTTCAGCCTTAAAAAAATTAGATGAAGTGTACAACATTCGTTGGCCGCTGATTCACTTAGATACCGCACAACATTATTTAGATAAAAAAGGAGAAACCAAAGCGGCCACCGGTGGTTCGGAGTGGAAAAAATACCTACACCCCATGTATCAGCAACGCAAGTTTTTTCCCAACATTTGGTCGGAAGAAGAAAAAGCCAACTGGGCAAAAGATTACGAATTATGAGTGAACCCATTAAACGACACGAAGCACTGCAACCCTTAAGCCGCGAACATCACCAAGGCTTATTGCTCGCCATGAAAGTGGGCAAAGGACTAAAAAAAGGCGTTGCGCTCAACCGAATTAAAAAGTACGTCGACTGGTTTTTTAGTCATTACCTAAAAAGTCATTTTGAAGCCGAGGAAAAATATGCTTTTCCCATTTTGGATGATGATCATCCGGGAGTTCAGCAAGCTTTAGAGGAACACAGAAAAATTGAAGCTTTTGTCAAATCTCCTATGCACGGCATTCAGGAAGAACAGCTCATTGAGTTCAAGCAATTGCTGGAAGGCCACATTCGCCTGGAAGAGCGACAACTTTTTAATGAAATTCAAGAAAAAGCCACCGCCGAGGAACTTCAAAAGCTAGAGGAAGTTTTAAACGAAGCCGACTTTTGCTTGACATGGTCAGATGAGTTTTGGAAATGAAGAAAGAGACTTTAGAGGTTAGACCTTAGAAGTTAGAGTTGTATATTTTTTGAAGTTAATTTACAACTTACACTTTTAAAAACTTAATAATATTACTCTTTCCGCTCTTGAATCTTGTCTCTTGACTCTTGTTTCTTATTTTTAGTTTTCCTCCGATTCCAACATCTGAAAGCCTTACTTTTGTCAAAAAATCAACCACAATCACAACACTAAAACACATAGGACTTTTACTGCACAAGGATTTAAAATCTGAATGGCGCCAAAAATCAGCTATTAACGGCATTTTCCTCTACGTCATTTCCACGGTTTTTGTAGCCTATTTAATCTTCAATCAAATTGAAGAAATGACCACATGGATTGCACTCTATTGGATTGTGTTAATTTTTGCCGCTACCAATGCCAGTATTCAAAGTTTTAAAGCAGAAAGTAATCGGCAATTTTTGTATTACTACAGCCTTTGCAGTCCACAGGCTATTATTCTTTCTAAGCTCTTTTTCAATGCCATTTTAATCTTGCTCATCGCCTTGATCAATTGGTTATTTTTTACAGTCTTGCTTAGTAATCCGCTCGAAAATAACCTCCTTTTTTCAGTAGTATTGCTACTAGGTAGCTTGGGGATTTCCGGCATTCTAACTTTAATTTCTGCTATCGCAGCAAAAACCAACAACAACTCCACACTCACTGCCATTTTAGCATTCCCCATATTGTTGCCCATGATTTTAACCGCCGTAAAAGCAAGTGTACTTTGTGGCTTGGGTTTTGGTTGGGAAGATTGCAAAGATTATATAATGTTAATGGGCTTGATTAATGTAGTAATAATCGCCCTTTCATACATTTTATTTCCCTACCTTTGGAGAAGCTAATTTAGCTTATTATTAAAGTTTTAAACAACTCACTATCAATGCGAAATTGGTGGAAAGCCCTAGCGATAATTTTACTTGTCTATAGCATCATTGGCGGATTTTTAATTGAAGTTCCCAAACAAGTAATTCTCTACGAAAGTATTCGAAACTTATATTTTCACGTTCCCATGTGGTTCGCCATGATTACCCTCTTTTTTATTTCGATGATTTACAGCATCAAAAACCTGTCTTCATCTAATTTAAAAGACGACCGAAAAGCCATTGAAATGGTGAATGTCGGAATTATTTTTGGCGTACTGGGAATAGCCACCGGAAGCATTTGGGCAAAATTTACTTGGGGTGCTTTTTGGACAAATGATGTGAAGTTAAATGGATCAGCCATTACCATGCTTATTTATTTAGCCTATGTGATTTTACGCGGATCCATTGAAGATGAACAAAAAAGAGCTCGTATAGCAGCCGTTTACAACATCTTTGCTTTTGTGCTTCTTTTGGTGTTCATTGGCATTTTACCGCGCATGACTGATTCACTGCACCCCGGTAATGGAGGAAACCCCGGTTTTAACAATTACGATTTAGATAATAATATGAAACTGGTTTTCTATCCCGCAGTTTTTGGATGGATTTTATTCGGTTTGTGGGTGAGTAACATTCGCATACGAATGGCCAATTTAAAGGAGCAATTATTAGATAATTAATAGATAAAAATGAAACATTTTCTAAACATTCTTTTTCTACTATTGAGTTTTAGTCTTTCAGCTCAAGACGTTCCAATGGCCGACGAAATGCGCGCCAACGGAAAAATTTACGTGGTGGTGGCTGTCTTAGTCACCATACTTCTGGGCATGATTATTTACTTGATCAGCATTGACAGAAAACTCAAAAAATTGGAAAAAGAACAAAAGACAAAGTCATGAAACGAACATTAAGTTTATTATTCTTAACTTTTAAGTTGATTAAAAAATTTAATGTGAAAGCGCAGCGGTTCTATGTATGCAGAAATTTTACTGCATTTTACACCACTGCAGTAAAATTTTAAATAAATGAAAAAGACACACATTATCGCCATTATTGTTATTGCAGTAGCCATTGGAGCCATCATCAGCACCGTGTCCGATGCGGCTACTTATGCAGACTTTAAGACGGCTCAACAAATGCAAGGAAAAGAGATCCAAGTGGTTGGAGTTCTTAACAAAGAAAAAGAAATTCAGTATAATCCTGAAGAAAATGCCAATCAGTTTAGCTTTTATATGTTAGACAACAACGGCATGGAAAAGAAGGTGATTTTTAACGGTGCCAAACCGCAAGATTTTGAGCGTTCAGAGCAGGTGGTGATCACCGGAACAGCGCAAGGCGAAGAGTTTTACGCCGACAAAATTTTAATGAAATGTCCTTCTAAATACAACGATGGTAATGCCGACGGACTGACAGAAATAACCGCAGAAAGCAATTTATAGATGATTGATTACGTAGGAGAAAACTTGATTGCCGGTCAAGTTGGAGAGTTGCTGATTGCCCTCTCTTTTGTGAGCAGTATTTTAGCTGCAATATTTTATTTTAAATCTTCCGATTTAAGTTTAGAGTTAAGTTCGTGGAAAAAATTAGGTAGACTTTTCTACCACATTCATTCCGTAGCACTTTTAGGAGTCATCTCCATACTTTTTTACCTAATTTACACCCATTCATTTGAGTATTATTACGTTTGGCGTCACTCTTCAACAGAACTCCCCATGCGCTACATCTGGTCTTGCTTTTGGGAAGGACAAGAAGGCAGCACCATGTTGTGGGCATTTTGGAATGTAGTTTTGGGGAATGCACTCATTTACACCGCAAAAAAATGGGAAGGTGGCGTAATGATGACTTTCGCTTCAGTTCAAGCTTTTTTATCGGCCATGCTGTTGGGGATTTTCATTTTCGATATTCAAATCGGCAGCAATCCTTTCGTGCTTTTGCGCGAACACAAAGACATGTTTAACCTTCCTTTTACCACCAACCCTAATTATTTGGAGTTTGTTGAGGGAAATGGATTAAACCCACTGCTTCAAAACTATTGGATGACCATACATCCGCCTACGGTATTTTTTGGCTTTGCCTCTACCCTTATTCCTTTTTCTTTTGCCTTAACGGCGCTCATCAAAAGAGAATATCAAGCCTGGATTCGTCCGGCTTTGCCTTGGACATTCTTTGGCATTGGTATTTTGGGCTTAGGAGTATTAATGGGCGGCGCATGGGCTTATGAAGCATTGAGCTTTGGAGGTTTTTGGGCGTGGGATCCGGTGGAAAATTCCTCCTTAGTGCCTTGGTTGATTTTAGTGGCTGCCGGTCACTTAATGCTGATTAATCGCAACAAAATGCGTTCAGTATTTTCACTCTTTGCATTAACCTTATTCTCCTTTCTTTTGGTGGTTTACTCTACCTACCTTACAAAAAGCGGTATTTTAGGAGAAACTTCTGTTCATTCTTTTGCCGATGGAATGCCGGGACAGTTGATTATTTTCCTTTTGTTTTATCTTTTTATCGCTTTGTACTTTTTAATTGCCCGTGCGTGGAAATTTTTGAAAAAGAGCGAAGACGATGCCTTTTGGTCGAGAGAGTTTTGGATCTTTTTAGGTTCATTGGTCCTAGTAATTTCTTCTTTCCAAATTACGCTTTCCACTTCTATTCCGGTAATTAACGCATTGTTTGGCACCGACATGGCGCCACCTGCCGACCCAATCAAACACTACAATTCTTGGCAAATACCATTGAGTATTTTAATTGCTTTGTTTATCGGTATTAGCCAATGGTTAAAATACCAGAAAACGAATCCAAAGAAGTTCATAAAAAATATTGCACCCTCGGTTATTCTATCACTTTTGTTTACCATGGGCATGGCTTATCAACTTGAAACAAAGCAATTCTTCTTGAATTTATTAATGTTTACTTCCTTTTTTGCCGTGCTTTCCAACTTGGATTACTTTATTAGAATGACCAAAGGGAAAGTGAAAAAAGGAGGTGCAGCATTGGCACACATTGGTTTTGGTTTAATTATATTAGGAAGCTTATTGTCTGCCGGACACACAGATATTATTTCCAAAAACCGCACACCGGTTAACATCAAATTCGACGACAACAAAGATGCGAATGAAGAAAACATCATGTTGATTAAGGGCGATACGGTTTTGATGGATCCGTACTATGTTACTTATACAGACCGAAGAGTTGAAGGCAAGTTTGTGTATTTCGATATGGACTATTTGAAAGTCAACGAAAAAGGAAAGTACGAAAAGCAATTCAGCCTCAATCCTTTTGTGCAGCTCAACGATCAAATGGGCAATGTGCCTGAACCTTCTACCAAGCATTTTTGGGATAGAGATATTTTTACTCACATCACTTATGCGGATTTAAATAACCTTGATTCAGCATCTCAGGAAGAATACCGCGAGCCGGACACACTTTATATGAATGTGGGAGACTCTGTTTTTATCAGTAACTCAATACTTCGCTTTAAAAGCTTGTTGAGAAATGTTGAAAAAGACAGCCTAGATTTACTGGCTGATGACATTGCTTTGGGCATTAATATTGAAGCACAAACGCTAGATGGTAAAACCTATCAAGCAAGTCCAATTATGGTGATTCGAGGAAATCGCGTTTTCAGCATCGATGATGAAATTGAGGAATTAGGAGTAAAAATCAGCTTTAGCGGAGTTAAACCGGAAGTAGATAAGTTGGAAATCCTCATTTCCGAGAAGAACAAAAATGCCGGTGACTTTGTGATTATGCAAGCTTTGGTTTTTCCATACATTAATGTATTGTGGATAGGCTGCATCATAATGGTTTTAGGTACATTAGTAGCCGCAATAAATAGATTTCAATCAAGACAAAAAAAAGATAAATAAATGAACGCTAAACATCACATCAAAAGAGTTACAATTATTGGTGCGGGAAATGTGGGTCACAACTTCGGACTTGCTTTTCGCCAAGCCGGATACTTAATCGCTGAAATATACAGTAGAACGCAAAACTCTGCCATGCTGTTAAGTCAGACCTTAAACTGCAACTTTACCACCAATTTAAAACAACTAACCGACAAAACGGATTTGTTTGTCATTGCCGTAAACGATGATGTGATTGAAGAAGTAATTGCTCAAATCCCGCATAAGGACAAACCCATTTTACATACTTCAGGTTCTACTCCTATTGAGGTTTTTGAAGGAAAAGGCTTTGAGAAATACGGAATTTTTTATCCGGTACAGTCTTTTTCAAAACACGAAACGGAAAGCCTTACCCCTATTCCAATTTGCGTAGAAGCAAATAGTGTGAAGAATGAAGATTTATTTCTAAGCTTAGCAAGTTCGGTTTCTTCTAAGGTATATTCTTTAGATTCCAAAAAACGAAAGGCGCTACATGTTGCAGCGGTTTTTGCTAATAATTTTACTAATCACATGTTTCACATTGCGCATGAGTTATTGGCACAGAATAAAATATCCTTTGAAATTATTCGCCCACTAATTGAAAAGACAGCCGACAAAATCAAGCATGAAAAACCAATAAATGCACAAACCGGTCCTGCCATTAGAAATGACCGAAAAGTAATTGATGAGCATTTAAAGTATTTGGACAACAACAAAGATTACAGAGAAATTTACGACATCATTACCAAGGACATATACAAAAGTCAAAAGAACAAATAGAGAATGGCAGAAAACCTCAAGGCAAAGTTTCGAAAGATTTCCGCATTCATTTTTGACGTTGATGGCGTATTAACTGACGGCAGAGTAATCACCATGCCCGATGGTGACCAATTGCGCAGCATGAACATTAAAGATGGTTATGCCTTACAACATGCGGTAAAAAAAGGTTACCACATTTCAATTATCAGCGGAGGTAAGTCGGAAAGTGTTCGCTTACGCCTAGAAGGATTGGGAATTAGTGAGGTGAATTTAGCTTGTAAAAACAAGGTTGAAGTCTTTGAAAAATTAAAATCCACCTACGACTTAAAAGACGAGCAAATACTTTACATGGGCGATGACATCCCAGATTACCGCTTGATGAAAAAAGTTGGATTTGCTGCTTGTCCCAAAGATGCCGCAACTGAAATCAAAGAAATTTGCCACTACATTTCTCCTAAAAATGGCGGCGAAGGCTGCGTTAGAGAACTTATAGAACAAGTAATGCGACTGCAAGGCAAATGGTTCGATGATGATAGCCATGAATGGTAGGAAAATATGAAAGGTGAAAGGTGAAAGATGAAAATTTTCTCGCTTTCGCGAGAAATGGTTCTTTCTTCGCAGTCTATTGATGCAAAACCTCTTACTTCTTGATTCTAGCAGCGAAGCGGTCTTTTGAAAATATGAAATGTGAAATATGA
>DIAJ01000017.1 GCA_002415785.1 Flavobacteriales bacterium UBA5081 | reverse complement strand
GTAGAACTTCATAGAAAGTAAAAAAGCTACAAAATATTTTTGTAGCTTTTGGATTTTATGTGGGCGATAATGGATTCGAACCATTGACCCCCTGCTTGTAAGGCAGGTGCTCTGAACCAACTGAGCTAATCGCCCCTTGAATTTGGGAGTGCAAATATACATCAATTGTTTATTATGGCAACACTTTTATGAAAAAAATTATAGAATTTCTGCAACAACAAAATTACTTCCCCCTATATAAATAAAATCCTCTGCAGAAGCGGAGTTCAAAGCATTTGAGTACGCATCTTTTACACTGTTATAGGTTTTTCCTTTCAAGCCAACATTGTTTGCCGACTCTAAAAGAAAATTTTTATCCATAGCTCTTGGAATGTCTGCTTGACAAAAGTAATATGTTGCCTCTTTTGGGAATTCTTTTAATAGCTCTTCAATAGACTTTTCCTTTACAAATCCTAATACCATGTGAAGTTTAGAGTACTTTTCTTCAGAAAGTTGCTTTAAAATGTATATAAATCCTTCATGGTTGTGAGCTGTATCAGCAACTACTTTTGGGGAGTTTTTAAGAATTTGCCATCTACCTTGTAAACCAGTTATAGCAGTTACGTTGTTAATACCAAACTCTAATTGAGGAAAGCTTATTTTCCAGCCTAACTTCCTTAACACGAACCAGCTTAATGTTGTAGTATTAATATTTTCCTCTTGATAATACCCTTTTAAGTCAGAATTTAGTTTAAAGTCGTACTCAAAGTCTTCCGCAAAGTAAATTTTGCTTTTGGTTGAATTAGCTTTTTCTTCAAAAACCTTTCTGACAGTTGATGAGTTGCCAATAACTACGGGAGTACTCTCTTTGATGATGCCTGCTTTCTCTTTGGCAATTGAAACTAAATCTGTTCCTAAAAACTCAGTGTGATCCAAACCAATATTTGTTATTACACTTAATTCTGGTTTGATTACATTGGTTGAATCTAATCGACCACCCAAACCGGTTTCTATTATCGCTATGTCAACTTTCTCTTCTTCGAAATGCTTAAAAGCTAAGGCTACCGTCCATTCAAAAAAGGAAGGCTTGATTTTACTAAATTTATCTTCGTAACTCTCAATAAAGCGAATTACTTTTTCCTTAGAAATCATTTTTCCGTTTACCTTAATTCTTTCTTTAAAATCTTTAAGGTGAGGGGAAGTATATAAAGCTGTTTTGTAGCCGGCAGTTTGGAAAATAGCAGCAAGCATGTGCGAAACTGATCCTTTGCCGTTTGTTCCGGCAATGTGAACACTTTTAAACTTATCTTGAGGTTGGTTTAAGATTTTACAAAGTGCGAGTGTATTTGATAAATCCTTTTTAAAAGCTTGTTTTCCCACTCTCTGGTACATGGGTAGTTGCTTAAAAAGGAACTCTAAGGCTTTATCGTAATCCATCAATTTAAGATGAAAATAAATGTCATTTGACCTTTTTGCTCTTCTCTTGCATCTGGGTTTGCATTAAATTTGGTATTAAGTGCTGCTTCTTTAGCAATTTTGTACAATTGAGAACTTGCAGTTGTTGATCCTCTCGCCCCGGGAGTTGCTCGAACTACTTTACCATATTTGTCTACGATAATATCAACAACAACTTTTCCTGCTTCTTGTGAGTTATCCCTAATAATAGGCTTGCCAACCATACTTCTGCCTTCAAGAGAAAATGAGATGCCATCACCAACACCTCCTCCGGTATAGTTTTTACTGTTTTTGTCTCCATCCTGGCTTCCTTGATTACCGGTTTGATCAGTTTCACCGTCGCCTCCACCACTTTCATTTTTGGTGTTTTTCCACTTATTAATGGCTTCGCTCAAGTTTTTGTCGGGTTTAGGTTCCTCTTTTTTTGGTTCAGGGACTTCCTCTACCTTTTCTTTTTTCTTGTCTTCTTGTATAGCAGGTGCTTCTTCAACATCTTGAGTAATTATTTCTTCCTCAACTACCTCTTGAGGAGTTGGCTCCGCTTGCTGTGTTTCAGTGGGTGGAGTAGGAGTAGGTGTGGGATTATTTTGTTCATTGTTGTTTCTTCCCACATCTGAATAGCCAAAGTTGATTGTAATCCCTTCTTCTTCAGGTGGTGGCTCCATATAAGTCATTCCGAAAAAAGCAAAAATAAGGAGTAATCCAATGTGAACTAACACAGTGGTAATAAGTCCTGTTCTTTTATTTTTTTCTGCAATGATATCCACTTCTAAAAGTCTATTTTGGTTTAGTTGCCAATACCATTCTGTATTTATTCCTGCTAGCTATATCCATTACTTTTACCGCTTCCTCAACTGCAATTTGTTTATCAACATGAAGAATAATTGAGTTTTCAGGATTATTGCCCATTTTCTTTTTAATAATTGGCTCTAGAAATTCAAATTCTACTTGCTCTCTATCTACGTAGTACTCTAGGTTTTTAGTAATGGAAACCGAAACCGTTTGTGGTGCTAGCGTTTTACTCGAACTACTGGGTAAAAGTAGTTTTAATGCATTAGGACTAACTAGAGTAGAAGTAAGCATAAAAAAGATTAACAACAAAAATACGATGTCTGTCATTGACGACATATTGAAGTTGGGGCTAACCTTATTTCTCGAACGAATTGCCATAATATTTATTTTGCGGGTTCATTCAAAATATCAAGAAACTCTGTCGTGCGAGCTTCCATTTTAAAAACTACTTTTTCTACTTTAGCAACCAATAAGTTGTAGGCAATAAATGCTACAATACCAACAATCAAACCGGCAACTGTAGTTACCATGGCTGTGTAAATTCCCTCAGATAGCATTTCAACGTCAATATTTCCTCCCGCAGATGCCATTTCATGAAAAGCTAAAATCATTCCAATAACAGTTCCTAAGAAACCAATCATTGGAGCTGCACCGGAAATAGTTGCCAAAGTAGCCAGATTCTTTTCTAGTTTAAACAGCTCAAGTTTGCCTGTGTTTTCGATTGCGGCAGCAATATCGCTTAAAGGTTTGCCTATTCGGTTAACTCCTTTTTCTATCATTCGAGAGATTGGTGTTGGCGTACTTCTGCAAAGTGATCGAGCAGCCTCTAACTTACCATCATGAATAAAGTCTTTTATCTCATTCATAAAGTTTTGATCTTCTTGAGCAGCCTTTTTTATGGTTAGGTATCTTTCAATAAAAATATAAACGGCAATTACTGAAAGAATAAATAGGGTGATCATAATAATAATTCCACCTACGCCACCTGATGTAATAAGTTCTAAAACAGAAAGTGTCTTTTCGGTTGGCGCTTCAGCTTGAGCTAAAGTGTCTGTAGCCGTTTCTGCTACATTGATTTGATTAATAATAAAGTTTGGCACCATGAATATAAAAGTTAAATAACTGCTACTAAATTATAATAAATGCTACTACAAGTTGTCACACAAACGTGAACTTGTGAACAGTATTATGTTAGTTTACATTTATTAGAAAAATAGCGTTGTTTTTCTTTTTAAGCGAAAAGAGCAATGAATAATGCAGCTCCTGAAACATAGCCTATAATGGCTAAAATACTCATGTTTTTTAGGTACCAAATAAAATCGATACGCTCCATTCCCATAACGGCAACTCCAGCTGCAGAACCAATAATTAATGCGCTTCCGCCGGTACCGGCACAATAAGCTAAAAACTCCCAAAAGTTTCCGTCTTGTATGAAATGCTTTGCATATTCCATCTCAGCTGCAGGAATGTTTGACAAGACTTCTATAGGGTACATTCCCATCGCCGCAGCAACTAATGGAACGTTATCAACTATGGCAGATAATAAACCAATGATAATGTTTACAGTGTATATGTTGCCTATCTCTTTATCTAAAAATCCTGCAACAGCAGTTAAGTGTCCGGCAGACTGCAAACTCGAAATCGCAATTAATATTCCCAAGAAGAAAAGGACACTAACAATATCAATTTTTCTCAATACGCCAATCACTGAAAGCTCTGACTTTATTTCATGGTTTTTAGCCCGATGTATTCTTTCAGTTACAATCCATAAAACTCCTAAACCAAACATCATGCCCATGTATGGAGGTAAGTGTGTAACGGTTTTAAAAACCGGGACAAATAGCAAAAGCCCTACACCTAAAAAGAAAATAAGGTTTCTTTCAAAAGGTGTTGTTTCGTTTTTAATGTGTTCTGATTCTTTTACAACAAGCGGACGCTCAATGTTTCCTTTTTGTGTAAAGGTTAGGTAAATTAAAGGAACGAGCATACAAACTAAGCTTGGGAAGAAAAGCTCAACAATAATATTTTGAGCTGTAATTTGTTTGCCAATCCACAGCATAGTAGTGGTAACATCTCCAATTGGCGACCAAGCACCACCGGCATTAGCTGCTATTACTACCATTCCTGCAAAAAACCATCGATCTTTTTTGTTGGCAATTAATTTTCTCAGTAGAGAAATCATTACAATTGAAGTAGTAAGGTTATCAAGTGCAGCTGAAAAGAAGAATGTTAATGTACAAACAATCCAAAGTAACTTTACTTTATTGGTTGTCTTTATTCGGTCAGTGATTACGGCAAATCCTTCATGAGCATCAATTAGTTCCACTATAGTCATAGCGCCAATAAGGAAGAAAATAATCTCAGCGTGATGGGTTAAATGATGCGATAATTCATGAACAATAAATTCTCCATAATTGCCTTCTGAATTGGAGGCTAGGAAGTCTAAATAGCGAACATTATCGGCTAAAATCTCTTCTGCGCCAAAAACATAAGCTGTCCAACCAAGTACAGCAATTAGTAGAGCTGGAGCAGCTTTGTCAATCTTTAAAGGGTGTTCAAAGGCAATCATTAAATAGCCTAAAATAAAGATGACAACCATTAAAGTATACATGGTAGGATGGTATTTAATTAATAATTAGATGATTTTGTTTAATGCTATAGTGAAGACCGTTTTTGCAATTTTTGTTTTTTCTGTTGATTTACTGTGTACTTCTTCGATTGCTTTTTTGATCGTATTTGAAGTATCCTCAAAAATCCCACGATCATCCATTTCAATTTTGTTTTGCATTAAATAGGCAAAAACTCTTGCCATACCGCAGTTTGAAATAAAATCGGGAATTACACTTATTCTATTGTCTGTGTAATCTGCAATGGGGCCAAAGAAAATTTCCGGATCTGCAAAAGGAACATTTGCTCCGGCGGCAATTACTTCCATTCCTGCATTAACCATTCTGTCAACTTGCTCCCTTGTAATAAGTCTTGATGCCGCACAAGGAATAAAAACTTCTGCAGCTAAATCCCAAACTTTTGAGTTTACTTCCTCAAATGATAGCATATTGTCAGTTGCCAACTGATTGCCTTTTTTATTCAGGAAAAGTGCTTTGATTTCTTCGAAAGAAAACCCCTCCTCATTTATTAATCCACCTTCGCGATCAATTATTCCTACAATTTTAGCACCGCTTTGTGCTAAATAATATGCTCCGGCAGAGCCAACATTTCCCCAACCCTGTACAATAACTCTTTTGTCCTTTAGAGAGCCACCATAAATATTGTAATAATGTTTTACGGATTCGGCAACACCATAGCCGGTAATCATATCAGCAACAACATATCTCCTTTGTGGGTCAGGACTGTAGTTCTTGTCTTCAATAACTTTTAAAACACCGTTTCTAAGCTGTCCAATTCGATTGATTTTTTCGGCCTCAGTGGGTTTAAAGTGACCGTTAAAAACTCCTTCTTGTGGATGCCATACACCACATTCTTCAGTAATGGGAATTACTTCGTGAATTTCATCAACATTTAGGTCGCCACCAGTGCCGTAATAGCTTTTTAATAGGGGAGAAACCGCCTTGAACCAGCGCTCCAAAACACCTTTTTTTCTCGGATCATTTGGGTCGAAATTAATACCCGATTTAGCACCGCCTATTGGAGGACCCGAAACGGTAAATTTGATTTCCATGGTTTTGGCAAGTGAGGTAACTTCGTGCTTATCAAGTCCTTTTCTCATCCTTGTGCCACCACCTGCGGCTCCCCCTCTTAAAGAGTTAATAACGACCCAACCTTCTGCTTCAGTTTCTGAGTCTTTCCATTCGAATACAATTTCAGCTTGCTTATTTTCGTAAGTTCTCAGTAAATCCTCCATGTTCAAATTTTGCTCCAAAAGTATCAAAAAGTATTGGCTTCAATCGCCAATGTTAAATTAAAATTAAGGTGTGAAAATGCTTCCGGCGCAAACTGCTTTTTTAGCGCCAGTTACTGAACTTAATGTATTCTTTTTACCTAGAAATCGGTATAGGCCTAGAAAGGCAAAAATCAATGCTTCTTTATAATCGATGACTTCATTAGTGGGAATTTCTATACTAAGTCGATTTTTGAGCTTTTTAATTAAATAGTGATTGTAAGCTCCACCACCACTTACTAATATTGATTCATTTTTGTTTGCTCCTACGCTTTTAATTGAACCTTCTATTTGATTACATAAATGAGTGATAAAAGTGTTTAGTTGATCTTCCGCAGATATGCCGGATGAGTCTAATATGGGAATCATCCATTTAAAAACATCCTCTTTTCCTAAGGATTTCGGACCGCTTTTTTTAAAATAATTTAGACTGTTTAACTGTTGGAGCAAAGATTCATTCGTTTTGCCTTTTGCAGCAATTTCTCCTCCCTTATCGTATTCTTTATTATAGTATTTTTTACTAATGTAATTCAAAACCATATTGGCTGCACTAACGTCAAAAGCAATGCTTTTATCTTTTTCATGAACACTCAAGTTGGCAATTCCTCCTATGTTTAAAAAATGTTTATGTTCGGGAAATAAATATTTTTCACCAAAAGGAACTAAAGGTGCACCTTGTCCGCCAACTGCAATATCTTGCGAGCGAAAATCAACTACTGTAGTAAGCTTAACTTCTTCGCAAATAAAACCTCCGTGGCCAATTTGCAGTGTATAACCATCTTCGGGTTGATGAAAAATGGTATGACCGTGTGAGGAAACTAAGTCAACTTTAAGTTGATGTTTTTTGATAAACTGATTAACTGTTTTGCCTAAATACTTGCCATATTCACAATGAATTTTATTTAACTCTCTTGCTGAGCAGTTTTCGGCTTTTAATAATATGTTTTCCCAATCTGAAGAATAGACCTTTGTTTCCGCCTCAACAATTTCAAATTTCCATTGTTTATCATAGGTAAACCTACAAGCACAAAGGTCTAATCCGTCTAAAGATGTGCCGGACATTAGTCCAACTACAGTGTATGAATCTTTTTGTTTGTTCAAAGGGGTAATTAGGTTATTTTTGCAAAGTAAAGAAAAGTAAAATTTAAGTCATCCCTCAAGCTTTGAAATAAGTATTGAGTAGACCAAAAACAAAATTTGTACAAATGAATATAGAATTGACAGAAGAGCAAATTGCCGTAAGAGATGCCGCTAGAGATTTTGCTCAAAATGTATTAAAACCTGGAGTAATTGAACGCGACGAAAACCAGACTTTTCCCGCCGAGCAGATTAAACAACTCGGAGAATTAGGTTTTATGGGAATGATGGTTGATCCAAAATATGGTGGCGGTGGAATGGATACCGTTTCTTACGTTTTAGCCATGGAGGAAATCTCAAAAGTAGATGCTTCTACTTCAGTTTGTATGTCAGTAAACAACTCTTTAGTGTGTTGGGGAATTGAGAAATTTGGAACCGAAGAGCAAAAAGAAAAGTATTTAAAACCACTGGCAAGCGGTCAGAAAATTGGTGCATTTTGCCTTTCAGAGCCGGAAGCAGGCTCTGATGCAACTTCACAAAGAACAACTGCAATCGATAAAGGAGATCATTATTTATTGAATGGTACAAAAAATTGGATTACCAACGGTGGTACAGCTTCTTACTATATTGTAATTGCACAAACTGATGTTGAGAAAGGACATAAAGGAATTAATGCATTTATTGTTGAAAAAGAGTGGGACGGTTTTACCGTAGGAGCAAAGGAGAATAAATTGGGAATTCGCGGTTCTGATACACATACTTTAATGTTTACGGATGTAAAAGTGCCTAAAGAAAATAGAATTGGCGAAGATGGCTTTGGATTTAAGTTTGCTATGATGGTTTTATCCGGTGGTAGAATTGGGATTGCTTCTCAAGCGTTGGGAATTGCTTCAGGTGCTATGGAGTTGGCGATTGCTTATTCTAAAGAAAGAAAAGCTTTTGGAAAGGAGATTCACAAGCACCAAGCAATTGCGTTTAAGTTAGCTGATATGGCTACGGAAATTGAAGCAGCTCGTTTGCTTTGCTTAAAAGCGGCCAGCTTGAAAGATCAGGGTAAAAACTTCGATAAAGAATCTGCAATGGCTAAAGTTTTTGCTTCAAGAGTTGCCATGGAAACAACAGTAGAGGCAGTTCAAGTTCATGGAGGTTATGGGTTCGTGAAAGAATACCACGTAGAGCGCTTAATGCGTGATGCAAAAATTACTCAGATTTATGAAGGAACAACAGAAGTTCAAAAAATTGTAATTTCTAGAGCAATCCTTAAGGACTAAGGAGTTTTGAATATATTTTAAAAGAGGCAGCTGAAAAGTTGCCTCTTTTTTTGTGTGAATTAGTCCAATAGTTTTTCCATAGCCATGCCTCGTGATCCTTTTATAAGAATCTGGTGATTGTTGATGTCTTGTTTTGCAAGCCATGCTTTTGCTTCATCAGTTGATTTGAAAAACACAAAGTCAGAATGATTTTTATGATGTTCATAGAAGTTTTTTCCAACAAAGCATGTCTTTTCAAAATCCATTTTTGCCACTTGGTTAATTATTTCGCAATGTTCGTTATAAGCATCTTCGCCTAATTCGAACATATCTCCTAAAATAACTAATTGCGTCGTTTTTTTATTAGACTTAAAGTTTTCTAAGGCAGCGAGCATGCTTGTAGGATTTGCATTGTAGGCATCTAAATAAATTTCACCTTTTTTATTTTTAATAAACTGCGAGCGATTATTCTGACTTTGGTAGCTCTCAAGAGCAGTAGTGATTTTCTCAGAAGGAACTTTAAAGTAGTTGCCAATGCAAGCAGCAGCTAACATATTATAAAAATTGTAACTTCCGTAAAGCTGTGTTTTAGCTTTGCCACTTTCATTTTTATATTGCCATTTAAATTCAATGTTTGGTTTAGCGTTGATTATTTCTCCTATGCAGTTGTTTTCTTTATTTGAGCCATAAGTGATCGCTTTCATTCCTTCAGCTAGCTCAGCAAGCACCTGGTCATCTCCATTTCTAAAAATTAAGCCATTACTTTTCTTTAAAAAGCGATATAATTCAGACTTTCCTTTTTTTATTCCCTCAATCCCCCCAAAACCTTCTAAGTGGGCTTTTCCGATATTAGTAATCAAACCATAATTTGGCTGTGCAATTGAACATAAAAAATCAATTTCTCCTTGATGGTTTGCACCCATCTCAACAATTGCCATTTCATGGCTGCTCTTAATGGATAGGACTGTTAAGGGTACTCCAATGTGGTTGTTGTAGTTTCCTTCGGTTGCATAGCAGTTATAATGACTTTTTAGGACTTGATGAATTAGTTCCTTAGTGGTTGTTTTACCATTGCTGCCGGTGATTCCAATAAAAGGAATATTTAGTTGTTTTCTATGAAATATAGCTAAATCTTGTAAAGCTTTTAAACCATCTTCAACTAACAAACAGTTTTTATTTGTCACATAATTGATATCATCAACAATCGCATAAGCAGCTCCATCTTTTAAAGCTTGTTCTGCAAACTTATTTCCATCAAAACTTTCACCTTTTAATGAAAAATAAAGGCAAGAGGGAATGATTTTCCTACTGTCTTTTGAGATGATAGGATGTTGTTTGTAGATTTTGTATAAGTCTTGAGTTAGTATTTTATCCATTTTTTTTGCTTGAAAAGTGTTGCTAAAATAAAAAAGCCTCGCAATTGCGAGGCTTTTTTGAAATTAATTAATGAACAAATTGTTCTTTATTATTTAATATAGTCCGGTTGGGCTACCTACTCTAATCATAGCGCATCTAAACCCAATTTCACTACTTGACTTATCTTCTTGTAAAAACCTTCTAGTTCCGGGGGTCATCCAATATGCTCTATCGTTCCAAGAGCCACCTTTATAAACTCTAGCCCTGTCGCTAATTAAGGTGCTTGATGCAAAATCATACATTGCATTTGTGCCTCCTTTTTCTTGGTACTCAGGTTCGTTGTCATATTGTAGAGAAGAACGTAAGTCACCATCTTCATAATTGATGACATCAGCTTTTTTATAGTTTCGTCTTTCTGCTAAGTTATCATCTTCAGCATTAACCTCACGGTATTTCATTCGGCCTAAACTATCTTTTTCAGCATAATAGCCTTCTTCATCTTTCACGAGTGTTTTAAATACGTTACCTCTAAAAGGTCTAAAATCATCAGCATCTTGAGGAGTCATTGGACGATAAACATCCATTACCCACTCACTAACATTACCTGCCATATTGTACAAGCCATAATCATTAGGCCAATAAGAATACACTGGAGCGGTAATTTCTGCATTGTCATTTAATTGACCGGCAACTCCCATCATGTCTCCTCTTCCTCTACGGAAATTGGCTAACATTTGACCTAAATATTTGTCGTCTGCATTACGAACACCGTGTCCATTCCAAGGGTAGAATTTACGCTCTACAATTAACTCTCCATAAGAGTTGCCAATTAAACCTAATGCAGCATATTCCCATTCTGCTTCAGTTGGTAATCTGTATTCAGGAAGTAAAATACCATCTTCAACACGAACATTTCTTACATCTTTGTTGGGGTCTAAATCAGGAATACCGTCAATTCGCTTACCACTATTATATTGACCTAATAAATAAGCTTTAGTATTAAAGTTGTCTTCTGCGTATTGATTTGGGTTGTGCTCGAATAAACCTTCTCTAATTAAGATGATTTCATTAACGCGGTCAGTTCTCCATGCGGCATAGTCAGTAGCTTGCAACCAGCTTACGTTTACAACAGGGTAGTCGTTGTATGCAGGATGTCTTAAGTAGTATTCTACATAAGGCTCATTAAAAGCCATTCTGCTTCTCCAGCCAAGTGTATCTGGTAGTGCTTTTCTATATACTTCAGGATAGTCGAGACCAAAAACTCTTTTTGTCCAGTAAAGATATTCTCTATAGTCAATATTTTTTACCTCGGTTTCATCCATGTAAAAAGAAGATACCGTTACGGTACGCTGAACATTGTCCCATTCGTAAAATATATCTTGTTCGGTTCTTCCCATAGTAAAACGTCCACCTTCGATAAGAACAAGTCCGGGACCTGTTTCTTGCTCGATATATGGAACTTTTTCAAATCCACCGTTGTCGGGGTCATTATATGCCCAGCCTGTTGTACTTGAACGTTCTTTGGAGCAAGAGCTTAAAACCAAGACTGCCCCTAAAAGAAGTGATCCGTAAATATTTAATTTATTTTTCATGTGTCAAGTTGTTTTATTAAAGTCACTTGTAACTCCCAAAGTTACATTTAAATGTTTGGTTGTCTTGTTTGTAAATGTTTAACTTATGGTCGTTTCATCACTCATTGAGTTAAAAACTAATTTCCAAAAATAAAGAATTTTCCTTACTAACTAAAAAGATGGGCAACTTATTGTTTCAAATTTAACCTTTTTAGGACGGCAAGGAAAGATAAAGCTTAATGAGATTTCGTGAGAACCTGCTGTTTTATCAGAAAGTACACTTGTTGTCATATCGTAACTGTATCCAATTCTAAAGTCGTCTTGTTCAATTCCCAACATTGCAGTAAATGCGTCACCGATTCTATTCCACAGTCCAAAAACCAAAGGTCCTTTAGAGACATATACTCCTAAGTTTATTTCTTGTGCTTCACCTTGTTGTTGGTAAATAACATTTGGAGACCAAGACATATCTTCATTTCTTAAACCAAATGAAAACTTGCCTCCAAAATGAGCAGTATAACGTCTGGGTAAAATAGATTGATCTATTAATCCCTCGTCTGGAGATGTTAGGTGGTGAATGGCAATGCCAAAATAAGTCTTTTTACTAAAACCCAATAAACCAAAAGAGAAATCAGGGTAGAGAACCTTGTCGGTTTGAATCTGTTCTTGAGATTGGTAAACAAAACCTCTTCGCGCATCAATCATATCACCAAAGCGAAGGTTACTAATGTCTATAGCTTTTTGTACAAATGTTCCTTGAAAGCCGGCTCGTATTGAAAACTTCCTGTTTACTGAAAACTGATAGGAGTACATTAAACTTGCTGAAGTAGTGTTAAGTACACCTTCACCTACTTGATCATGCATTAGCAAGACACCAATTCCGCCACTTAGTGCGTCTACCTGTTGGTCGTAACCGGCATTGTATGTAATAAAGCTATTGTCGATACCTGGCCATTGGTTTCTATAATTGAGACTTAATCTTGGACAGTTTGCTGTTCCTGCAAAAGCGGGGTTAAGATAAAGTCGGTTGGCATAGAATTGGGAGAAAGTCGGGTCTTGACTAAATCCCTCACTATAGCAACATAAAATAAGTATGATGTATAAAAATCGTTTTAACACTTAATAAATTCTTCAGCAACGGTCGCAAATATAAATAAACTTGATTATTATTGGATTGTTATTAATATATATCTGCAAAAACAATATCTACTTTTGTTGTTCGTTTACAAGCTAAGTTGATATAAAACAGGGTCAATATGAAATTAGAAAAAAAAATATTTTTATTGTTATTTCACTTCTTTTTTATGGTTTCCGCCTTTGGGCAAAAAGCCCAATTTAGCGATACTATAAAGTGGGAATCCCCTATTCTATATGGATTAGAGGGTGAAGAAAAGAAGAAGTGCTTGTTTTTTGAAGGGGCGCAATATAATTACTCAATTAATAATTTGCCTTTTTTTTATGAAAAATTAGAAATTTCTCAAGGGGCATTTGCTGAAAATATCAATATTGTTGATTATAAGTCAAGTCGACTTACTTCAGAGGAGGTTTCGCTTATTGATGAAGAAAAAATACCTACTACGATTAAAGTAGAGGTAGAGAATGGGGTGGTGAGAAAACAAAACCATTCTTATCTGTACTTATCTCCGTTTTTTAGGGATGCAGCCGGGAGTGTGTTTAGAATTAATAGTTTTACTATAGAGGTTGAGTATGAAAAAGTGGCATTTAAGAGGAATAAATCGCTTAGCTATGCGAGTCAATCTAAACTAAGCTCTGGTGAATGGTACAAAATTGCAACAACTAAACAGGCAATATATAAACTTAATAGTTCTTTTTTAAAGGAATTGGGTATAGATGTAGAATCAGTTGACCCAAGAAGTATTCGGCTTTTTGGTTATGGCGGAGGAATGTTGCCTGCTGCTAACAGTAAAAAAAGACCTGATGATTTACAAGAAATGGCTATTTATGTGAAAGGTGAAAATGATGGTGTTTTTAATAAGAATGACTATGTTGCTTTTTATGGAGAAGAACAAGTTCAATGGACTTATGACTCTATTAATGCAAGGTTTAATCATAAAAAGCATAATTATTCAGATTCAGTTTATTATTTTATCAATGTAAACGAGACTAACGGTAAACGAATCAATATTGAATCCAGTGCAATAACCCCAAATACACAGGTAAATAGCTTTGATGATTATGCTTATCACGAGAAAGATCAGGTAAACTTTTTAAAGTCTGGTATAATGTGGTTTGGAGAAACATTCGACAATCAAACTGTTCGTGATTTTATGTTCAGCTTTCCTAATGTTGATCAACAAGAGCAAGCATCAGTTAGAGTAGGAGTTGTTGGAAGGTCAGGGAGAGATATAAATAGTGTCTTCACTATTTCTTCAGCCGGAAGCAGCAAGAGCCTAAATGTAGGTTGGGTGATTTTAAATAACTACCAAACTACCTATGCAAATTATGGAAACACTATTTTAAATTTCACTCCAAATAATGATAATGTTCAGATAAGAGTTGCTTATAATAAGCCTCAAGCTGTTGCAAGAGGTTGGTTGGATTATATAAGTGTTAGTGTAAGACGTTCACTTGTCTATGAAAATAATCAACTCTTTTTTAGAGATGTTCGTTCAGTTGGTAATGGAAATGTTAGTCAGTTTAACATTCAATCGATTAGAGATTTGAAGGTGTGGGATTTGACAGATAAGTTTAATATTAAAGAGAAAACAGTAAATAGAAATGGCAATCAATTAATTATAGTGAGTGAAACAGAGGAGTTGAAAGAGTTTGTTGCTTTCAGCCAACTTGACTCTTCTAATGTTTATGCCAAGGGAAGAGTTCCTAATCAAAATTTACATGCAATGTCACAAGCAGATATGTTGATTGTTACTCACCCACTTTTCCTTAGTCAGTCTGAAGAGTTGGCAAACATACACAGAGATGAGGGCTTAAGCGTAAATGTGGTAACCGCTGAACAGATCTATAATGAATTCTCATCGGGTGCGCAAGATCCAATTGCCATTAGAACATTTGCTAAAATGTTTTACGATAGAGCAGCTAATGAAGCTGAAATGCCAAAATACCTATTGATTTTTGGAGATGCTTCTTATGACTTTAAAGATAGGATACGCGGAAATACAAACTTTGTAGTTAGTTTTCAGTCGCCAAATTCTTTGGAGCCGGTTAAGTCTTACGTTTCAGATGACTATATGGCTTTGCTCGATGATGATGAAGGAGAGTGGTTGCTAAGTGGTCAGCGGGATAAAATTGACCTAGGAGTAGGAAGATTTCCGGTAAGAAACTCTACAGAAGCAAATGCTGTATTAAATAAAGTAAAGGCATACTATTCCGCAGGCTCAGCAGGTGAGTGGAGAAACACAATAACATTTGCAGCTGATGATGGAGATAATAATTTGCATATGATTCAGGCAAATAATTTAGCAAACTTAGTGGAGTCCAAAGAGGAAGGGTACGTTTTTAATAAAATATTCTTAGATGCATATCAAAAAGTTTCAACTCCTGCTGGTCAAAGGTGTCCTGATATGAATAGCGCTATTGATAGAGCTGTTTTAAATGGTTCTTTTATCGTGAATTATACGGGGCATGGGGGGGAGACCGGCTGGACTGCAGAGCGTGTTCTTGATATACCTTCAATATTATCTTGGGATAATTTAGATAAACTCTCATTGTTCGTGACAGCTACATGTGAGTTTAGCCGCTTTGATGATCCTTTAAGAACGTCTGCTGGAGAGTTGGTTTTACTAAACCCAAATGGAGGAGGGGTGGCTCTCTTAACAACAACTCGTTTGGTTTATGCCAATCAGAACTACTGGTTAAACTACAGTTTTTATAATCGACTTTTTGAGCGAAATGTCGACGGCGGATATAAACGGCTTGGAGATGTAGCAAGAGAAGTGAAAAATAATAATGCTAGCCAAGATAATACTAGAAATTTTTCACTACTGGGAGATCCTGCTCTCAGGTTGAGAATGCCGGAGTTTGAAGTAGTAACTACTCATATAAATAATAATGATATTAGCCAGCAAGATACTGTTTCTGCGCTTTCAGAGGTTTCAGTAAAAGGATATCTTGTGAATAGCCAGGGCAGTAAGCTGTCGAATTATAATGGGGTTTTATATTCAACTGTATTTGATAAAGCTGTTCAAAAGAAAACTTTAGGGCAAACTAAATCGGCTATGTCATACAGTAATTATGAGTCGAGAATATTTAAGGGGAAAGCTACTGTAAATAATGGGGATTTTGAATTTAAGTTTATTGTTCCAAAGGATATAGCTTATAATTATGGAAACGGGAAATTGACTTATTATTCATCAAGAAATAACCAGTCAGCTAATGGAGAGTTTAAAGAGTTCGTCATCGGTGGTAGTAATGATTCAGCGATTGCCGATAATAATGGACCTGAG
The DNA here is from genome assembly GCA_002415785.1 of Flavobacteriales bacterium UBA5081. Lineage (GTDB taxonomy): Bacteria > Bacteroidota > Bacteroidia > Flavobacteriales_E > Vicingaceae > UBA5081. Next base: position 26,834 of record DIAJ01000017.1, on the reverse strand, counting down.
ATTGAATTATATTTAAATGACCGTTCCTTTGTCTATGGTGGTATTACTAATGATCAGCCTGTTTTATTGGCTGATTTGTCAGATGAACTAGGGTTGAATACGGTTGGAAATGGAATTGGTCACGACATAGTTGCTATTATTGATGAAGATACCGAAAATACAATTGTTTTAAATGATTATTATGAAGCGAATGTAGATGATTATAAAGCCGGAGAAATTCGCTTTCCATTAGATAAGCTGAGTGAAGGTAAACATACCTTAACTCTTAAGGCTTGGGATGTAGCAAACAATTCTTCGCAAAAGTCTATAGAGTTTAATGTAGTTAATGAAAAAGATGTAGAGATCCAGAACTTAGTAAACTACCCAAACCCTTTTACAACTAATACCGAATTTATTTTCCAGCATAATCAACCGGGAATTCCGTTGGATGTAAAATTGGAAATATTTACTGTTTCCGGTAAACTTGTAAAGTCTTTTGATCAAATTATTGTTAATGAAGGATTCTTATCGAGAGATATTCGATGGGATGGAAGAGATGATTTTGGCGACCGTATTGCCAAAGGAGTTTATGTTTACAAGCTGAAAATTCGCTCAGGCAATGGTTCTACTGCCGAAAAAATAGAAAAACTAGTCATTCTGTAAACCATTTTCCCGATAGTAAGTTTATTATATTTGCAATCCTATAAAATAAAAGTGTGATAAAAAAGAAGTATTTAAGCAAAGGATTAGCCTCTTTAGGTATTTTGTTTAGCGGAGTTGTAACAGCTCAGCAAGTAGTTACTCCAAATAACCAGAACACGGCGAGTCAATTGCAGCTCAATACAATTACAACAGCCGTTCCATTTTTAATGATTTCACCTGATTCTCGTTCTGGTGCAATGGGAGATGCAGGTGTAGCTACTTCACCGGATGCTTTTTCAAATCATTGGAATCCTTCTAAATTAGCTTTTATTGAAGATGAGGCGGGGTTTTCTATGAGCTATTCGCCTTGGTTGAGAAATTTGGTTGGTGATATTAGCCTCTCTTATATTTCCGGCTACAAAAGAATTAATCGAATGTCAACCATGGGGGCGTCTTTACGTTACTTCTCTTTGGGAGAAATTACTTTTACTGATGTGAATGGCAACAATATTGGAAATTTTACTCCAAATGAATGGGCATTCGATGTGTCTTATGGAATGCAGCTTTCAGATGAGTTCTCAATTGGAATGGCTTTGCGTTACATTAACTCTAATTTAACTCAAGGGCTAACAGTTAATAATACAGATACTCGTCCGGGCAGATCAGTTGCCGCAGATGTTTCTGCATTTTATCAAAACCCCGATATTGAAATTAGTGATTATGATGCCACTTTTAGAGCAGGGATTGCCATTTCAAACATAGGGGCAAAAATGTCTTATACCGATAATGATCAAAGTGATTTTTTGCCGACAAATCTTCGCTTAGGAGCTTCCTTAGAGCTTGAGCTTGATGAATACAACACCATTATGTTTACAGGTGAAGCAAATAAGTTGCTTGTACCAACACCTCCTGCGTATATGGGAGATAGTTCCGGACAAATTGTTTTTGAAAACGGTGAACCGGTTATTGCTTCCGGGAAAGATCCGGATGTGAGTGTAACCAATGGTATTTTACAGTCATTTTCTGACGCACCGGGAAATGTTACCGGCTTTGATGCTGCAGGAAATGCCATCGTGGAGCCGGGAAGCATCCGAAGAGAGGAATTTAATGAAGTTACTCTTTCAGGAGGAATGGAGTATTGGTATGATAAGCAGTTTGCTGTTCGTATGGGCTACTTTTACGAGAATCCAACGAAAGGGAATCGACAGTATTTTACCATGGGCTTAGGCTTAAAGCTAACCGTTTTTTCTCTCGATATTTCATATTTGGTTGGGAATGCTAGACAAAATCCATTGGCTAATACCGTTCGTTTTTCTTTGCAGTTTAATTTCGACGACTTTAAACAGCAGAATCAAGAAGGAAATCTATAATCACTTTAACTTATCGCTTTGAAAATAAGAGTTGGATTTGGCTTTGATGTACATCAATTAGAGGAAGGAAAAGACTTCTTTTTAGGAGGAATAAAAGTGCCTCACACAAAAGGAGCTGTTGGGCATTCAGATGCAGATGTGCTTATTCATACGATTTGTGATGCTTTATTGGGTGCTGCCAATTTACGTGATATTGGGTATCACTTTCCTCCAACTGATGATCAATACAAAGGAATAGATAGCAAAATTCTACTGAAAGAAGTGATGCAGATTATTCGTAGAAATGGTTATGAAGTCTCGAATATTGACTGCACAATAGCACTCCAGTTGCCCAAAATTAACCCACATATTCCTCAAATGAAACAAGTGCTTTGTAGCTGCATGGAAATCGAGGAAGAGGATTTATCAATAAAAGCAACGACTACTGAAAAATTAGGTTTTGAAGGTAGGGAAGAAGGGGTTTCTGCTTATGCTACCGTCTTAATTTACAAAGCATAGATTCAGTCATTTTTTCTTTTTCAATCGCTTTGCTTAACTTTCAAAACTTAATTTTAAATCAATGAAGGAAAAGAGAAACTATAGTTTTGATTATGAAGTTTACGCTTCCCTGAATCAGTTGAGTGTAGCTGATCAAAAGCTGCTCTATGCAGCAGTAGAAGTTTCTAAAGATGCTTATGCACCTTATTCTAATTTTCATGTTGGAGCAGCTGTAGAACTTGAAAATGGGGAAGTTGTTAAAGGAAGTAACCAAGAAAATGGAGCTTATCCCTCCGGTTTGTGTGCTGAGCGAGTCGCCCTATTTGCAGCTTCAGCAAATTTTCCGAATGTGAAAATGAAAACAATTGCTATTTATGCAGAACAATCTGTTGAAGAAGGAGATCAAATTTCACCTTGTGGCTCATGCAGACAAGTTATGAGCGAATACGAATTAAAACAGGATAGTGATTTAAGGGTACTGTTAATGAATGGAAACGGAAAAGTTTGGGAATTGAAATCTTCTCAGCTTTTACTGCCTTTTGCGTTCAAATTCAAAGCGACGAAAAAATAAAAAACCAGCCGATAAAATAATTGTTTTATCATAAATTTGCTCACGGAAAAATTGGCACTATGGCAAAGAAATCAACAACAAAAAAAGAGAGCTCTTCAAAAGAGAAGTCGACATCAAAAAAGTCGAAGTTCAACAAGGAAACTTATTTGAAATGGTATGAATCCATGCTTTTGATGAGAAAGTTTGAAGAGAAAGCAGGACAATTATATATTCAACAGAAAATTAGAGGTTTTTGTCACCTGTACATCGGGCAAGAAGCGTTGGTTGCTGGAGCTGTTTCTGCAACAAAGCCAACCGATAATATGATTACAGCTTATCGTGATCATGCTCATCCAATTGGTTTAGGAATGGATCCTAAGTATGTAATGGCTGAGCTTTATGGAAAAGAAACAGGCTGTAGTAAAGGTAAAGGTGGCTCTATGCATATGTTCGACAACGAAAGAAATTTCTTTGGAGGTCATGGTATAGTTGGCGGACAAATTCCCCTTGGAGCAGGCATTGCTTTTGCCGATAAATATAGAGGTGAAGATAAAGTGACTTTGTGTTATATGGGAGATGGAGCCGTTCGTCAAGGTGCTTTTCACGAAGCTTTGAACATGGCGATGAATTGGAAGCTTCCGGTTATTTTCATCATAGAGAATAACAATTATGCTATGGGAACTTCTGTTGAGCGTGTTTCAAACGTAACAGAATTGCACAATATGGCTGATGGCTATGATATGCCGAATGAGCAGGTAGATGGTATGGCTTGTGAACCGGTTCATGAAGCAATCTCAAGAGCTGTTGAAAGAGCAAGAAAGGGAGAGGGGCCGACTTTATTAGAGATGAGAACATATCGCTATAAAGGTCACTCAATGTCAGATCCTGCAAAATATAGAACAAAAGATGAATTGGAAAAGTACAAGTCTTTAGATCCAATTGATAATGCACTACAGGTGATTAAGAAAAATAAATATGCAACTGAAAAAGAATTAAAGGAAATTCAGGAAAAGGTGAAGAAGCAAGTTGATGAATCTATTCAATTTGCTGAGGAATCGGATTTTCCGGATGCATCGGAGCTTTATAAAGATGTATATGTTCAAGAGGACTATCCTTTTTTGGTTGATTAATCATTAAAAAAAATAAACGCATGGCCCAAATTATAAAAATGCCCAAATTGAGCGACACTATGGAAGAAGGTGTAGTTGCAAAATGGCATAAAAAAGTAGGAGATCAAGTGGAAGATGGCGAGCTGTTGGCTGATATTGAAACAGACAAAGCTACCATGGAATTTGAATCATTTCAATCAGGGGTATTGCTTCATCAAGGAGTAAAAGAGGGAGAGTCCGCTGAGGTGGATAGCATTCTAGCAATTGTTGGAGAGAAAGGTGAAAATATTGATGATTTATTGAGTCAAGCGAAGTCTTCAGATGATAATTCTTCTGAAAAGAAGGAAGAAAAATCCGAAGAAAAGAAAAGCGAACCTTCTGCTGAAAAAGTGAATACAGAAGACGTTAAAGCGAAGATTATTAAAATGCCAAAGCTTAGCGATACCATGAAAGAAGGTACTGTAGCTGCATGGCATAAAAATGAAGGCGATAAAGTTGAGTCGGGTGAAGTTTTAGCGGAAATTGAAACCGACAAAGCAACGATGGAGTTTGAATCTTTTGAAGACGGCGTGGTGCTTTACCATGGTGTAAAAGAAGGAGAGTCAGCTGCTGTAGATTCAATTTTAGCCATTGTTGGTGAAAAAGGTGCTGATTACAAAAAGCTTATTCAGGCTTTTGAGCAAGGAAGTGAAGAGGAAACTGCTTCAGGGGCGAAAGAAGATAAAAAAGAAGCGTCAACTCCAAAATCATCCAGTAATGAAAAGCCAAAGCAAGAAAGAAAGTCTCATTCATCAGCCGATGGTAGAGTAAAAATTTCTCCTTTAGCGCGTAAAATGGCCGATGAAAAGGGAATTGATATTGACCAAGTTGAAGGAAGCGGTGACGGTGGAAGAATTATTAAGAGAGATATCGAAGACTTTAAGCCGAAAGCTTCTTCTGCTTCTGCACAAGCAGTAAGTGGCGTTGCCGAAAGCTACGAAGAGAAGCCGGTAAGTCAAATGCGTAAAACCATTGCGAAGCGCTTAGGTGAAAGTAAATTCTCTGCTCCTCACTTTTACTTAACCATTGATTTAGATATGGATAAAGCCATTGAAGCTAGAAAAGCCATCAATGAGCTACCGGATATTAAAGTTTCATTTAACGATTTAGTTATTAAAGCTTCTGCAGCAGCATTGAAAAAGCATCCTGCGGTTAATTCTGCCTGGTTGGGAGATAAAATACGTAAGAATGATCATGTACACATTGGTGTAGCTGTTGCAGTTGACGAAGGTTTGTTGGTTCCTGTAGTGCGCTTTGCCGATCAAAAACAGCTGTCGCAAATTACTGCTGAGGTAAAGGATTATGCACAAAAAGCTAGAGATAAAAAGTTGCAACCGGAAGATTGGGAAGGAAGTACATTCTCTATTTCAAATTTAGGAATGTTTGGAATTGAAGAGTTTACAGCCATTATTAATCCTCCAAATGCTTGTATATTAGCAGTAGGAGCTATTCGTCAGGAGCCTGTTGTAAAAGATGGAGAGATTAAGGTAGGTAATCGTATGAAAGTTACTTTATCTTGTGATCATCGTGTTGTGGATGGTGCCTTAGGTGCTGAGTTTTTACAAACATTTAAAGCTTATATGGAAAACCCGGTGACTATTTTGGGTTAACCAATAATGAGAATATATTTTTTGAAATCCTGTCGTTTTTGCGGCAGGATTTTTTAGTTTTATGGTATACATTAAGATCTTGAAAAAACTCTTTAGAAAAATACTAAAACGGCTATTTAAACTACTTTTAGCCATTGTTGTTTTCACCATTTTACAAGTGGTGATATTGGCTTACGTTAATCCGCCGATAACTACTTTTATGATTTATCAGTACTTTACTACTGATATTACTTCAATTCAAAAAGACTGGCACGATATAGAGAATATTAGTCCAAATGCGGCTTTGGCTGTAATTGCTTCAGAAGACCAAAAGTTTTTAGAACATCACGGTTTTGATGTGGAAGCGATACAAACGGCTCTAGAAAGAAATAAAGAAAGTAAGCGAATAAGAGGTGCAAGTACCATTAGTCAGCAGTTAGCTAAGAATTTGTTTTTAATTCCTTCAAAAAACTTTTTGCGAAAAGGTGTTGAAGCCTACTATACTGTTTTGATTGAATTAATCTGGTCAAAAAAGAGAATAATGGAGGTATACTTAAATGTAGTTGAATTGGGCGAAGGCATTTATGGTGTGCCCATGGCATCTCAACAGTTTTTTAAAAAGAGTCCTAAGCAATTGAGTTCAGCTCAGGCTGCCTTAATTGCAACAGCACTTCCCAATCCCAAAATTTATAAACTAAACAAGCCATCTTCCTATATGTATAATCGACAGTTTTGGGTACAAAGGCAAATGCGAAATTTAGGAGGCACTTCAATCATTCAGCATTGGTATGAATAAATTGATTCTGATTTTTTTGCTGTTGATTTCTTTTGGCTTACAAGCTCAAAAAATGAGCTTTTTTAAATTAGGTAGTGCTGAAAGATGGTGGGTAGTAAGTCACATTTTTGTTGCTAAAAAGTCCAAAGAAATTACTCAAAGATCAATTCAGCTAAGCGATAGTGTGGCAAAGGCTGAGAATTTTCCAAATAGACAAAGTGGTGGTGAAAAAGATGCTTTCCGACATGCTTTGTGGATGGCTTTATTAGCGGAAGAGATTGGAGTAAAGAAAGCACTTAAACTGGGAGTTGCGCACGAAAAGAAAAATCGAAAAGATTTTGAAAAGGGTAGAAAAGAGGAAGGTGCCTTACCGGACTCAGTTGCGATAGAAATGGACTTGTATAATAATGCTGTCGGTGCGAAAATTTCGGAGGAATGTACTGCTGACTCAATTTTAATTTGTGTAAAACAGAAACTTTACGCTGGTGAGTTGAGAATTGTAAAAATGAATTTAAAAGGTGAATCATTGAATGAATATGATGAACCTATACCAAGAAAGCTGTGGGAAGGGAATTGGAAAAATGAAAGGCTATTAGTGCCTTCAAATGAATTGCTTAAATCCCAAAACCAAAACTAACTCTCAAAACAGGATTGGTGTATGGCGTGTTATAGGAGTCGTTTATGTTGTAAAGAATTAAGATGCTTCCAAAAGCTCGATCGCTAATCATTGAGCGATAACCTCCGCCGATAAAAATGCTGGTCACATTTGCCCTTTCATTAATGTTTCTCCGATCATCTAAATTGAGCACTTCAACCTCACTGTGTATAATAAACTTCTCCATCAAGTAAAATTGATTGAAAACGTTTCCACCATAAATGTTGGTTCTGTAATAGAAATATGGGTGTTTATCTTCGTAAAACATATAGCGACCACCAATGCCGGCGAGCCAATAATCTTTAACTAAATACCCTACTGTCGGCGAAACTTCAACGAAAGTAATTTCTCCAAATGCAGCTCCAAAACTTCCGCCAAATCTCAGTTTGTCGCTATCAAATCCTCTCTTTTGTGTTTTTGGTTTTTTGGCAAAAGAGTTATCGCTATCCTCTCGAGCTTGACTAAACCCATTTGTAAATAATGTAAAAATCAATAAGAAAAGTAAAAGGAGTCGTATTGCAAAGCAATTAAGCTTCAAATTACTCTTTATTTTCCGACTATAATTCCATTTTTCCATTGATGTAATATCTGTTTTTGTTTAACTCCTTCTGCTTAATTTGGTACAGAATAACTACAGTAGCAATAGTTGTTTTATGTTAAACAGTTGGAGAAAGGAGGTAAGCGCCTCCTTTCTTTTTGAAAAAAAGTAAAATTAAGCAAACATTGTTTTATCTTTCGGCTTGAAATGAGCACAAAAAGAAAGTTATATTGGTTCTCTCAGCTTAGCGGATGGTTTAGCTATGTGGTTTTAATGGCCATATTGAATAAACTAGATGGAGCAAACTTTAGTTTTACTGTTTTCCTTAATTTGTTTACAACCTTTGTTTTAGGCGTAGTTTCATCTCACCTTTACAGAGAGTTAATTTTAAAACTCAACTGGTTAAAACTCAAAATTGTTCAGTTAATTCCTAGGGTTTTTGGTGCTTCAATTCTTTTTGGAGGGCTTTTTATATTCATTCACACATTAGTTTCAGAAATTTTAATTGCCGGCGATCGCTTTAATCTTAATTGGCTGGAAATACTGCAGCTTACTCTGAATTTGGCGGTCATTTTTATGCTCTGGTCTCTGCTGTATTTTTTATATCACTTTATTAGAAACTATCGAAAAGAGGAGATTAAAAACCTGCAGTGGCAAGCATTGCAAAATGAAATTGAGCTGAATAAATTAAAATCGCAATTGAACCCACACTTTATTTTTAACGCTATGAATAGTATTCGAGCTTTAGTGGATGAAAACCCTAAAAAAGCTAAAGATTCGATTACTCGTTTGGCGAATATTTTGAGAAGTTCACTGCGGATGGGAAGAGAAAAAGTAATAAGCTTAGAACAAGAATTGAGTTTAGTGAATGATTATTTAAACCTTGAGAAAACAAGGTATGAAGAACGATTAATGGTTGTTTGTGATATTGAAGAGAAAGCTAAAAATTATACTCTGCCACCTATGCTATTACAGACATTGGTAGAAAATGGCATTAAACACGGAATAAGTAAAATTCCCGAAGGAGGTACTCTACACCTAACGGCTAAAACAGCTGATGAATGTTTGTTTTTAACAATTAAGAATAGCGGGCAATTAGAGGAGGATGAAAGTGAAGAAGTGGGTTTTGGTTTAATCAATACCAAACAACGACTGAATTTGCTTTACGGCTCAAGAGCTAGGTTTAGTATAAAGAACGAAGACAAGAAGAATGTGATTGCAGAAATAGTTATTCCAAACAACATAAATCAAAACGGTTTCGAAAGTGAAAGACCCAAAGAAGCTGTAGTTTAAAATTAAATTTAGCACAAATGAAAGCACTTGTAATTGATGATGAAAGACTTGCTAGAAAAGAGCTAATCAATCTTTTAAATGAACATCAACAGATTGAAGTAATTGGTGAGTGTTCAAATGCTGAAGAAGCAAAAGTAGCGATTGAATCAAAGCAACCGGATTTGATTTTTTTAGATATACAAATGCCCGGGAAAAATGGCTTTGAGCTCTTGGAAGATATCTCTTTTATACCAGAGGTAATATTTACAACGGCCTATGATGAATATGCTCTAAAGGCATTTGAGGTAAATGCTTTTGATTATTTGTTGAAGCCAATTGAAGGGGATCGATTGAAAGAGAGTTTACAAAAGCTTTCTTCGGAATATGAGCGAAAAGACAAACAAGATGTACAAGCAGAAGGTGAGAAAAAGTTAGGTGTAGAAGATCAAGTTTTTGTTAAAGACGGAGATCGTTGTTGGTTTGTGAAGCTGAAAAAGGTGAGTGCTTTTGAGTCTGAAGGGAATTATGTGCGAGTATATTTTGATAAAAACAAGCCTTTAATTTTAAAGTCTTTAAATAGTTTAGAGCAGCGATTGGACGATAAAAAGTTCTTTCGAGCAAACCGCAAATTTATCATCAACTTAGACTGGGTGAAAGACATTGAGAACTGGTTTAATGGTGGACTGCGTGTTACTTTAGAAGATGGTAAACAGATTGAGATCTCTAGAAGGCAAGCTGCCAAACTTAGAGATATGATGAGTCTGTGATTTTTTGTCGAAGATTAACTGTAATTGGTCAAGTGATTTGTAAGCTAAGTATAATAAATTTCAAAAGTCTGTTAAAAATCGTAACCTTTATGCAGGATTGAACAAACAAGAGAAATGCAGCACATAGAAATTGAACCAACATATAAATCTCCCCGAGTAATTTTTAATCCCAAAGAGGCAAAGTTTATGATTGCCGGGAAGTCGGTTTTGGAAAACGTTCAAGAGTTTTATAGTCCGCTTTTAAATTGGATGGATGAGTTTTTGGAAAAGTCGCCGGCTAATGAAGTAGAGTTTACCTTTGATATAGAGTATTATAATCTAGCTTCAACTAAGCGCTTTCTGTTCTTTTTGTTTAAGTTAAAGGATGTTGAAGAAAAAGGTGGACACTTAAAAGTAAATTGGCTATACAGAGAAAAAGATCAAGATATTTTGGAAATGGGACAAGACTTGTCTCAAATGCTTGGCATACCTTTTAATTTCAAAGGATACGAAAAACTGCATAAGAGTGTAAGTCTTAATTAGGCCATTTTTTACGCATTATAAACCCTCGATCAATTACTTTGTTGCTCTCTTTTCGAACCACCATTAGTGCGTTTTTTTTCTGTTGAAAATAGTGTTCTGCTTTTGTTTTTAAACTGTTGAAATCAACTTCTTTTTCTCTAAAATAAGGAAAAATCCAATCTTTTTTTAACGGAACTGCTTCAAAGTAAATGTTCTTGCTTGTTAGATTATCTATGTCTTCATAATTTAGCCACCAAGCTTTTGTGTGACTGTATTTCTCGCTAATGTTGAATGGATAAAATCGAACACCTTTCATCCATATTTTAGGTTGAAAGTTGATTTTTTGAAAATCAGCATCCAACAGATTTTGATGTCGGTTTAACAATCGAGATTGCTGTCCAAGAAGTTTTTCTTTTTTCTTTCTGAGTTGATCGTTAACGTTAGGACCAAGAAAAGTAAGCTGTCCATTCCATTTCACTTTCAAGTAATACTTTAGAGCAAATTCAAGGTGAATGTATTCTTCCTTTATCAGATCTTTTAATAGAAAATCGATTTCACCTATGGTTTTGTTTTCTTTAATTAATTGAATGTTGTTGGCGAGCAATTCAAACTCTTTGCAATTTTTAAAATAGATAATCAGTAAGCTTTCTGCATATTTACCAAGTGGCAGCTTATTGAACTTTGAAAAGTCAGTATCAATTTCTATTTTTTTTGACCACTCAATTAAATCAGAAACAGATTGTTTTTTTTGATGAAAGTAAAATTCACTCGGAAACTCTGCTTGATAAACCTCTTCGCTCCAAAGCAAAGCAATTAAGTCTTGAATTAGAGGTTGATCTATAGCAGCTATTTGTGAAATTTGTTTTTGAAAATTATCTTTTGCCATTTGTGTTAATTCAAAACTCTGAATTTCATTGAATACTTGGAAAGTGAGCTACGTTAATTTTCATGGTTCTTTCATTAAATAATCGCAACTTTGTAGGCTTAAATATAATTAAACAGATGAATAAAAATATACAAATTGCTTTGAACGTAGTTTTTGCCCTAGGAATTGGCTATTTATTTTTTACTCAAAGTCAACAAGGTGAATCAGCAAAAGACATTGAGGAGGTAGTTGAAGAGCAAATGACTGAAGAGGTTGATGAGCCTTTGCAAGTTAGATATGTTAATTCTGACACCATTTGGGGTAATTATCTATTTGTAGATGAAATGCGCGATAATCTTTCAAAAAAGCAAGAAGAGTACCGCAACGATTTGGAGAGAAGACTAAGAGCATTTGAGAAAGAAGTGATGGAGTTTCAACAAAATGCTCCAACTATGAGTCAGTTTGAAGGGCAAGAAAAGCAAAAACAATTGTTAGCCAAAGAGCAGGAGCTAACTCGCTTACAAGAAGACTTGTCTGTTAAGCTCATGGAAATGGAAGACAAAATGAAGCGCGATTTAAGAAAAAGTATTTTATCTTATCTGAAGCGCTACAGAAACGAGAAGGTTGATGTTATTCTCGATTTTTCAACAAGTAGTTCGGTTTTAATGATTGATGATTCATTAAACCTAACTCAGGAAGTACTAAAAGGTCTAAACGAAGAGTACAACCAAAAGAATACAAAGAAGTAATGCTGATTGCTAGAGTAAAAAAAGAGACCAATATTGTTGAGTACGTTTTGTACATGTATCAAATTGAGGATATAATTCGATCTTTTCAATTTGATTTAGAAAAAATTGACCGAGCCATTGTTCAGCAATACGATCAAAATGATAAAGTAAAGGCTGAGATAAAAGCATGGTATGCTGATTTGATTGACAAAATGGAAGTTCAAGGAATTCAAAAGAATGGACACCTTGAAGAGTTAAATGAGATTGTAAATGGCTTAAACGTCTTGCACCGTAGCTTATTAACCACTTTTCAAGATAAAGAATACCAGTCACTTTACGAGCAAGCAGCCAATGTGCTAAATGATTTAAAACAGAAGTCTGACCCCACACTAAAAGCCAATGAAATTGCCGTTTGCATAAATGGCTTATACGGTTTGCTGGTATTGCGTCTCAAAAAACAACCCATTGCAGAAGGTACTAAAATGGCTATGGAGCACATTAGCAAATTGATGGCAAAATTGGCGCATCAATACAACCAGATGAAAATGGGTAAACTGCGATTTCCGGAAGAGTTGAATAATTAGACTACCGTTATTTATTTTTCTATAGCTAGTCTAACATCTTTTCTCTTTAAGACCTTATTTTTTACTTAACTATCAAAAAAGCGCTTTTCTATGCGCTTTTTTTAATTGTTGCTCTCGATTAACTCTCGAGCGCTCCCGAACTTCTATCCTTTACTTTCATAGGAATTTTGAACTGTTGTTTGAAGCTAAAGACTGCAAAGTAGAACTTGTTAAGCTCTTCATTAAATAGATTAAAAATAGGATGAGCCTTTGAAAAGTAACAATTTCTAAGTCGCCTCAAATAACAAATGATGAACCTTCACTTCTTCTGACCGAAGGGAAGTAAAAATGCTGTCAGAAAAGGTGTTTGCTTCATCAACTTCCCAACAGTGCGGCCGCACATAATTCATTCATTTTTTAACCCGACCCGGTTTTTCCGGAACAGGAAAACTATGTCCTAAAGGGGAAGACCGGGTCATAAAATTTTAAGTTATGAAAACTTTTAAAATAAATATAGCCGTATTGTTGTGTTCAGTTATTTTTTTCGCAAGCTGCGAAAAGGAAAGTGTAAAACCAGCAGCTGTTAATCAACAAGACTTCAAAACCCATTCCATAAATAAAAATAAAGATGGTGGAGGTGGTGATGAAGAGAACTGGATTATCATCCGTGGAGTTGTTCAATCTGCTACAACAAGTGATCCTATTAAAGATGCTGAGGTTATCTTATTTGATCAATCTTTAATGAACCCAATTGATACCTTTTATAGTAATACTTTAGGGGAATTTGAATTTGAAAGAGATAGCGGAGACTATGCATTTAAAGTAAGTGCAATAGGTTTTCAGCTCTTACAAAGCAGTGCTTATACTTTTCCGGACAATAACCCTGTAACATTAAATTTAGAGGAAGAATAAATTTTAGTTGCATTATTATAGGAGGGAGTTTTTATCCCTCCTATTTTATTGCTTAGTTGAAAAGATGAGTGTATACTTCACTCCCTCTGTAAAGTCTCGATCTATTTTGGCATCGATTTGTTTGGCTAATTGATTAATGAGGTCAAGCCCGATTGAGCTATTGTTTTCATGAACGATGTTTCCATTACCGTTGTCTTTGATTATCAAGGTAATTTTTTCATTCTCTTTTTTTAGAGAAATGCTTAATTCAGATTTTGCATCTTGGGTTAGACCGTATTTTAAGGCGTTGCTAATAATCTCATTGCATATTAACCCTATTGGCAAAGCTTTCTCCGGCGAAAGCAAGACAGCCTCTATATTCTTTTTTACTTGAATAGCTGTTTTGTCAAATAAAACGACTAAATTTTCAATAATTTCTTGTAAGTAGCTGTGAAGTTGTATGGTATGGCTGTTGTAGTCGCCACTCTGATAAAAATGGAGATGAAGCATTTTAATCACTTCTACTCGGTTGCTACTCTCTTGAATAACTTCTTTAGCTACATTATCTTCAATTTTTCTTTGCTGAAAACTAAGTAATCCGGCTAGTGTTTGTAAGTGATTCTTAATTCTGTGGTGCTGTTCCCGGTTGAGTTGTTTTTCTTTTTCTGCTAACTTTTTTTCTTTACCGAAAAGACGATAATACTTGTAAACTAAAAACAAAGCGAACAAAATAAGAATGATGATAATGACCGTGAAAAACTGCCAAAATTGAATGGAAGCTTCTTGTTGTTTTATCTTTAATTGGTCAATTTCTGCTTTTTGAAAAAGAAGTTTATTTTCTTGTTCTTTCTTTCCTACCTCATATTTAATTTGGAATTCATTAATCGCTTTTTGTTTATCCAGGTTGAGTATTTGTTGGTGTTTTTTAGAATACAGTTTGTAGTATTCCAGTGCTTTAGTTTTATTGCCTATTGAATCGTAAAGCTCATATTGAAATAGATAATTGTTCAATAAAAGATCATTAATTTCAAGATTTTTAGCACTTTCTAAAGCTTTATTAAAATAGGTGATTGCAGTATCCCACTGAGTTTTTAAAAAGTAAGCACGACCTAAAAAATTATCACAATAAGCAACTCCTCTTTCGTTGTTGAATTGTGAGTGCAAATCTATAGCCACCTTAAAGTTTTTAATTGCTCTATCAATGTTGCCTCTTTGAAGTTCAGTTTCACCCAGGTTATAATAAGTGTAGGGTATCGAGCGTTTTACTGTCTTTTTTTTCTCCGGATTTAAATAGCTTTTTTCTAACAAGTTATTTTTTATCGTCAAACTATTTTGAAAGTCGGTGATGGCTTCCTTATAAAATTCCATTTCAAAATAAGTGCTTCCTTTATTGTTTAAATACATCGCTAGTCGAATTGAGTCTTTCCCCTCAATAGCTATTTTACATGCGAGTTCGTGGTAACGGAGAGCAGTTTCAAGATTACCTAAGTCGCCATTTAAGTTACCCAAAACATTATAGGTTTCTGCCAAATCAACTTTCATCTCGTACTCTTCGAAGACATTTAAAGCGTCCAGAAGCAATTCAGTGGCTTTTTCGTATTGCCCAAGTAGTTTATAACTTCTGCCGGTATTGTATAAAGTTTTAGCCAAGAGCGTATCTTTTCCGGCACTTTCATAAGTTTCAATTGCCTTTTGCAAGAAATCAAGACCTCGTACTTTAAAACCTTCTCTAATATCAATTGCCCCCAGATTATTATAGCACATTGCTCTCAGCTCTGCACTGTCCGGATTTTCTTGTATTAACTGTAAATAATAGGTTCGGGCAATATCCGGTTGATTGTTTACTAAGGCAGTATAAGCTTTGTTTTCAAGAACTGAAATACTTGAATCTTTATTGGCTAGTAGATTGAATGTGCTTAATAGTAGCAGATTAATGATAATAAGAAGTCGTTTTCTCATCTTGTTTCGCTAAAAAACTTAAATTGGTCTCGCAATTTACAATACTTATGGCAGCTATACAATTATTAGTAGTTGAGGATGATTTTCTCGCAGCAGAGAATATTTGTGAGCAGATTAAAAAAATAGGGTTCGAAGTTACTGCTGTTGTAGATAACGGAAAAGAGGCCATCCAGCAGGTGATTAAAAATCAGCCTGACCTAGCTATTATGGACATTAGAATTAAAGGTGAAATGGATGGAATAGAAACAGCAGCACAATTAGCCAGTAATTATGATATTCCCATTATTTACTTAACGGACCAGTCCGATAAAGAAACTTATGAACGTGCAAAAGACACTCATCCTCATGCTTTTTTGAGTAAGCCGGTTACAGCGCTTGCGCTACAGAGAAGTATTGAACTTGCCATTATTCATGTTTTTAAGGAGCAAAAAGAAAAGGGTGATGAGCTTTTAAAGGGAGGTAAGGTATTTCATAAACATTTTATGTTAAAGGAAGGGAATAGCTTGTATTCCATCAAACTGGAAGACATCGAGTGGCTCAAAGCAGACGGCTCCTATTGTGAGCTGAAAACAAAAGAAAGTAAGTGGACTATTTCAAGATCGATGGGTACTGTATTGGAAAATTTGCAGCAAACCACATTTTGTAAAAACAATATCATTCGCATTAGTAGATCTGTTTCAGTTAATATAAAAAAGGTGGAATCCATTTCCGGAAATAAAGTCCTCGTTGCCGGAGAAGAATTCACTTTTGGGGATACCTATCGGGATCTACTTTTTGAACACATTCAAACGGTCTAAGCAGATCTGTGCATTAGATAATCTATTTCGGCTTTAAAAAGAAAATACCCCTGTTCAGAAAGAAAAACAGCCGGTTCAGAAAGTTTTTTTGTTGAAGGGAAATAGCCTTCGTTATTTCGGGATGTAATTCAACGTCTATGAAGTATCCCGTATCTGAAATTTCTTTACTTATTGATTTAATGCTGGTGAAGGCTAAGTTACCCAGAGTATATAAAGGCTTAAGGGAACTTTCAGAACGAATAGAAGACGAGCAAGATATTCAGAATAGAACCAAGAAAAAGAATGAGTATCTGTATAATGTTCATAATGAAAAGATTGCAAACGCATTAGTAAGGCAAGAAAAAGAGATAAAAGTAAGTGTAGATTATTTGAACGAATACCTCACCTATTTGGGGTATGAGGATTACCAAAGTTTTAGAGAACAGTATCAGAAAGTAAAAAAACAGCTTGATAAACTCAATTTTAGTGCAAAAGAGTGGCAATTCTTAATTCCTAAGTCAAGTAAAAACAAATTACTGGAAAAGATAGAAAACAGTTTTTATCCCGGTCAGGAACTAAGTTATGGAGTTGAGGATTTTGATGATACTAAAGAGTGGGAGGAACGATTAATCCAAAACCAAGAAGAAACTGCTTTCGTCTGGTTTATTCCTCCCGCCTTTTTTAAAAGTAAATCGCTTTACAAAACCTTAGAAAACAATCGCGAAAACAGCACGATACTTGTTTGGTTGACCGATAAACTTTCTGAAATCAATCATTTTAAACAAATTGTTGATGTAGACAAACAATTGTTCTTAGATGAGTTAAGAGATGACCTGTGTTTATTGATTCAATTGCTAATTGCTCTTGAAAGAAAGTCCGAAAAAAAGAAGAAGAGCAAAACTAAACAGCAATTCAATAAGACCATTATTAAAAATGAGGTAGGGCACAATCAGGGCTTTGTGATTGGGCAATTGAAGTCAAAGCATGCTCCTCAGATTCAGAATCATTATTACGGAACTCAAAGCCAGGATGATGAAAATTGATAAACTCAAGACAAAGTACACTAAAATTATTACCCATATTGTTAATCATCCTTTGGGAAATGTAGATTATAAGTGGGCAATTGTTGTATATGGAATAATAGTTATTTTTATTTCTACGGTTACTTTTTTGCTTGAGTGTCCATCCGGTGAACAATCAGCAGTTTTAAGAGCTGCCATTGCCATTGCAGTTACCGCTTTATTTGCATCAATATTTAGCAAGTGGAATGAAGGTAGGATGGGAATTAAATTAGCACTGCTACTTTTTTTGTTTTTATCAGTTTATCTCGCAAACCCAATTTCTACAACTAAAACAGATCACTGCAATTTCTACGCTCATGTCAATGGCAAAGTCTTCTTAGGCGATGACCCATTGAGTAATGCGACTGTTAGTCTGCCTCAAAATAACTTTCAAACACTGAGTAATCATTCCGGAGAATTTTTGCTTCGTTGGGAAAATAGGGAAGAAATAGACTCTTTGTTGGTTGCCATACAATCAAAAAAGATTGATACTTCATTCTATTGGCAAATTAAGCAGACAACTATGGAAGTTCATCTTGAGGATACTTTAATTCCAATGAGTAAAAAAATAATTGCCAACTTAGTGGAGAGCAGGACTCAGCAGTTTGAGGAAGAAATGCAGGGAAATTATTTAAAATGGGAGATGAAAGATCCCATTTCTATGGATGAATTGATACGGTTATTCCGTCCTTTTGAACTCAAAGACACTTATTACCGCAATGAATTTCGATACAAGGGAATTGAAACAGAATTGGAGTTCAGAAAGAATCTTTTAGCTGCCGGTATAACAGCCGCTGAGGAGCTCAATCCTTATCGAAAGCATCAATTTGATAGTTGCGATATCTATTTAATAAAAAGCAACACTTTTCCAAACTATCAACTAGAATACGTAATGGTGAACCGTAAGCCAATCAATTTTAAAATAAATCAGCCACGATACCATGCTGAAAATCATTATTCCGCCAATATTTCCTTTGAAGAAAATATTCGGAGTATTCGACTAAAGCTGGAGTGTTCGGCTCAAACCGAAGGTTATAAGGTAAGGCAAATGGAATTTTATGGCTTTTTACCAATGGAAGAGTATGAATTTAAGTTCAAAAATGGAGAATGGCTAATAATAGCTGCTAATCAAGTATCATGAAGAGAAAGTTTACAGTAATAATTATATTAATTTTATCTCTAGAGGCTTGCTTTATAGAGCGGAACACTTCTGAGCAGAAAGAAACGACTAGTCCTCACCTTCGTTTTGAAGCGAATCCAATTGACAACTTTGTTATTTATGAAGGTTTTGTGGTGGCTTTTAGCAAAGAGCAAAGAGTACCGAACTATACCATTCATCGCATTACACCGGAGCAGTTGCAGGAGAACAACGGAGTTAGAGCCCAACGGAGCGATTATTTTAAAGTAGACGAAAGAGTCAGGGAATATTCGGCTCAACGATCGGATTATTACAAAAGCGGCTATGATCGTGGGCATTATGTGCCTGCCGGAGACTTTGTTTACAGCCAAGAACTCAAAGATGAGACCTTTACCTATTCCAATGTTTCTCCGCAGTTCAAAGAATTGAACCGCTATGGATGGAAATACTTGGAAGCTGCCATTCGGAAAAGGGTGTTGCAGTGTAACTGTCCGGCTTATGTAGTTACCGGAAGTTTATTCGAGGCAGGCCATAAAACCATTGGCGAGAACCAAGTGGGCGTGCCGGATCAGCTTTACAAAGTTGCCTTCTATCCGGATTCCATGAGTATGTATGCTTTCCGCATGAATAATTCCATGGAGGAGTACAGTGGAAGTTTGCAAGACTATCAGCTTACTGTAGATGAGTTGGAAGCACTCAGTAAGGAAGATTTTTTTGAAAAACTCAAGGATGAAGATGAAAGTCGATTAGAAAGTGAAATTCAAATGATTGAAGTATGAAAAGACAGCTGTTTTTAGATCCATTTTTAATGATTAAAAATCAACTTGTAGTAGTGGCTGTTTCCCTTTTTGTTTTTTTCGCTTGTGATTCGGCTAGGGAAGAAGCGACGACTAAGCTTAATGCAACTGTCAGCATAAAAGGAACTCAGTTGGTAATTATAAATAAGGACAGTTTCGACTATGCTAATACACAACTTAAAATCAATGATAACTATGTTTTAAAAGGATTTACATTCGAGTCCGGGAAATCCTACAGAGTTGGAATGAGGCAGTTTGAAGACGATGAAGGGGATCGCTATGATGTGATGGAAAAGCCTCAATCACTTTCAATTTGGTGTGACTTGAAGGACAGTAAAAAGGGGGCGTACCATGCTGAGTGGTAAACTTTATACATCAACATTAAAAGGAATAGGCTTACAGTGGATAAGAGAAAAAAATATCAGAATTTATTTTCATCA
Source organism: Flavobacteriales bacterium UBA5081 (assembly GCA_002415785.1). Classification (GTDB taxonomy): domain Bacteria; phylum Bacteroidota; class Bacteroidia; order Flavobacteriales_E; family Vicingaceae; genus UBA5081. The sequence continues at coordinate 7,353 of DIAJ01000017.1, read as the reverse complement.
GAGTACCGGGCTGCTCGGGTGAGGACTAGTAATTAAAAAGGGATGAGAAGGAAACCAAATACAAGCAAAGAAGGAAACAGATGGTCAGAAAAAACAATAAAGACGGTTTGGAGCATGGGTGGACTTGTTTCCGGGCATTCCCCAGAAGTTTGGCGCTTAGATGTTTGTGGAAAGCGAATGAAATGGGCTGAACACGGGAATCGTTTGTCTAATTACGGTTGGGAAATCGACCACATTGTTCCGGTTTCAAAAGGCGGAGGAGACGGCTTGGAAAATCTGCAGCCACTGCATTGGAAAAATAATTCAGCCAAAGGGGATCAGTTGAAGTGGGAGTGTTCGGAATGAAAAATATTTAGAGAGTTGTTTTAACTTAATTTGTTGAAATTGAATGCTAAAAATTATATATAATGATTTTTTTAATTAGTTTAGAGGGCGGTAAATAAGCGAAATAAAAAAAAGAAGGCGAGTTACCCCGCCTTAAATGTTTTCACAACGGAATAATCCTTATTGTGAATCGCTTTCAAATTGTTTTGTAAATATAGAAAAAATATAACAAATGGCAAGTAAAAGAATTTTAGGATTGGATTTGGGAACTAACTCAATTGGATGGGCATTGGTAGAAGAGGATTTAAGTAACAGTGAAAAGTCAAAAATTGTAAAACTTGGTGTAAGGGTTAATCCATTGACCGTAGATGAAAAAATAAATTTTGAAAAAGGTCGTCCATTATCTACAAATGCTGACCGAACTTTAAAACGAAGCGCAAGAAGAAATTTACAGCGTTACAAGTTGAGAAGACAAAATCTCATTGAAATTTTAAAGCAAAATAAAATAATTGACGATAATACTATTTTGGCAGAATCTGGTAAAGGAACAACCCACGAAACCTTACATTCAAGAGCAAAGGCTGCAAAAGAGAAAATAGCTTTAGATGACTTAGCAAAAGTTTTTTTAGCTATTAATAAGAAAAGAGGGTATAAAAGTAGCCGAAAAGTAAGTAGCGAGGATGAAGGGCAAGCTATTGATGGGATGTATGTAGCAAAAAAGCTTTATGAAGAAAATTTAACACCGGGACAGTACGTGTTGAATTTATTAAATGAAAATAAAAAATACATTCCTGATTTTTACCGTTCAGACTTACAAATGGAGTTTAAGAGTGTTTGGGATGTACAAAAAGTGTTCTATCCAATAATTTTGACAGAAGACCTGTTTAGTAAGCTACAAGAGAAAAATAAGACGCAAACATGGGCTATTTGCAAAGAGCCGTTTAAGATTGAAGGAATAAAGCAACAGGGTACATCAAAGGAAAAAAGAAAGGAACGTTATCAGTGGCGTGCTGATGGATTATCCGAAAAGTTAGATTTAGAGCATTTGGCAATTGTGTTGCAAGAAATTAACAATGACCTTAATAAATCCAGTGGTTACCTTGGAGCTATCTCTGATAGGAGCAAGGAACTATTTTTTAATAAAGAAACAGTTGGAGAAAACTTATACAAGCAAATTTTAAAAAGTCCTCATACATCTTTAAAAAATCAAGTGTTTTATCGACAGGATTACCTTGATGAATTTGAACAAATATGGGACACACAAAGTAAATATTATCCTCAACTGACTGAAAACTTAAAGGAAGAGATTCGTGATGTTGTTATCTTTTATCAACGTAAACTTAAATCTCAAAAATCTCTGATTAGCTTTTGTCAATTTGAAAGTTGGGAGCAAGATTTTGTAGAAAAAGAAACAGGTAAATCTAAAACTAGAATTGTTGGTCGTAAAGTAATTCCAAAGTCCTCTCCATTATTTCAGGAGTTTAAAGTTTGGCAAAACCTAAATAGTTTAGAATTTAGAAATTCTGATAAGAACGAAAAGATTGAGTTCATTGAGCTTGAAGATGAAATAAAACAAGTTGTTTTTAATGAATTGAACCTACGAGGTGATTTAAAACCAAACGAAGTTTTAAAATTATTGTCCAATTATATTTCTATTGGTAAGGTGTCTCAATGGAAATGTAATTTTGAGAAAATTGAGGGCAATAGAACCAACCAAGCTTTATATAATGTTTATCAACTTATTGCAGATAATGAAGGATATGGTATTGATTGGGCAAAAAAATCTGCGCGAGAAATAAATGAAGAGTTAAAAGCAGTTTTCCCTGAAATAGGGGTAGACGCTTCAATTTTAAGCTTTGATGCTGAGGACGATAATTTTGATGGACAATCGAGTTATCAGTTGTGGCATCTTCTATATTCTGCAGAGGAAGATTATAAAATAAGCGAAGAGGATAAAATACTGTATGGTAACTCAAGCGTTGCCTTGAAGAGAAAGTTGCATACAAAATATGGATTCAAACCACAATATGCTTCAATGTTAGCTAATGTTTCTTTGCAACAAGACTATGGGAACTTATCAACTAAAGCAATCCGAAAAATTATTCCTTATCTAAAAGAAGGTAGCATTTATTCAAGAGCTTGTGCTTTGGCAGGCTATAATCACTCTAACAGTTTAACATCAGAGGAACAAGCTAAAAGAGCACTAAAACCAAAGCTTGATTTACTTAAAAAGAATAGTTTAAGAAATCCGGTAGTTGAAAAAATTTTAAATCAAATGGTAAATGTTGTCAATCAAGTTATTGATGCTTATGGCAAGCCGGATGAAATAAGAATAGAGTTAGCGCGAGAGCTAAAGAAGTCAGCTAAAGAACGCTCAGAAATGACAAAAGGAATAGCTGATGCAACTAAACGTAATGAAGATTTTAAAAAGAAAATACAGAAAGATTTTGGTATCATAAATCCTACCAAAAATGATGTAATTAGATATAGGTTATGGAAGGAACTTGAACCAAGGGGTTACAAAGATATTTTTACCAATACTCAGATAAAAAGTAAGGACTTGTTCAGTAAAAACATAGATATTGAACATATTATTCCGAAAGCATTGTTATTTGATGACTCTTTTTCAAACAAAACCTTAGCCTATAGAAAGGATAACCTCAAAAAGGCAAATCGTACTGCTTACGACTTTGTTTCCCAAGATTATAATAAAGATATAGAAGGGTTCGAACTAAGAGTAAAGGACTTATTAAAGAACGGAAGCATAACGCGAGCGAAGCACAATAAACTATTAATGTCTCAAAGTGAATTGCCTGATGGTTTTATTGAACGTGATTTAAGAAATAGCCAATACATCGCTAAAAAGGCAAAATATATGCTTTTTGAAGTATTTAGAAAAGTAGTTTCAACAACAGGTAGCATTACAGATAAACTTCGTGAAGATTGGGATTTAATAAATGTCATGAAAGAGCTAAATATGCCAAAGTATAAATCGTTGGGATTGACTGAGGTAAAAAGGCGTTGGGATAGTGGACAAGAAAAAGAGAAAGAAGTAGAGGTTATTAAAGACTGGAGTAAACGTAATGACCATCGCCATCATGCAATGGATGCTTTAACAGTGGCTTTTACTACGCATAATCATATACAATATTTAAACTATTTGAATGCTAGAAAGGATGAAAGTCATGCCATCTATTCTAATATAATTGCGATTGAAAAGAAGATTACGAAAAGTAAAAACGGAAAACGAACGTTTACTGCTCCAATGAAAAACTTTAGGGTTGAAGCTAAATCACATATAGAGTCAATTTTAGTCTCTTTTAAAAACAAGAATAAAGTAGTTACAAACAACATTAATAAAACTAAAAGTAGAGGGCACAAATTCAATAAAAAAGTGCAGTTAACACCAAGAGGACAATTACACAATGAAACAGTTTATGGTAAAATAAAATTACCTCAGAATAAACCTACTAAAATCAGTAAACGATTTACTTTGGATGAAGCTAAGCAGATTATTGATAAACAAAAAAGAGAATTGATATTATCACATTTGGCAAAACACGATAATATACCGGAATTGGCTTTTGATTCGAAGAAACTAAAAAAAGAACCGCTAATCTTTAATGATGAGCCTTTAAAAGAAGTTTTATGTTTTGAAGATGTTTTTACAATTCGAAAAGAAATCTCTTCTGACAATTTTAGTAATGAAAAGCAACTAGATAAAGTTGTAGATAATCAGGTTAGGAGTATTCTGAAAAGTAGAGTGGTAGAGTTTAACGGCAATTTTAAAGAAGCTTTTTCAGATCTGGATGAAAATCCAATTTGGTTAAACAAAGAAAAAGGTATTTCGATAAAACGAACTACAATTAGAGGAGTGAGTAATGCAGAACCATTGCATACAGCCAAAGACCATTTTGGTAATAATAGGATCGATAAAGATCAAAATGTAATTCCATCCGATTATGTTAGCACTGGGAATAATCACCATGTAGCCATATATAAAGATAAAATAGGAAAGCTGCAGGAAAAGGTAGTGTCTTTCTTTGAAGCAGTTGAAAGAGTAAATCAAAAATTGCCAATAATTGATAAAAACTACAATAAACATCTTGGTTGGGAATTTCAGTTTACCATGAAACAAAACGAAATGTTTGTTTTCCCTAACGAGGAACAAGGGTTTGAACCAACAGAAATTGATTTATTCGATAAGAAAAACCAAAAAGAGATAAGTTTTAATCTTTTTAGAATACAAAAGATAGGTGAAAAGGATTATTGGTTTAGACATCATTTGGAAACAACGATAACCAATAATTTAGAGTTCACATATAAAAGATTACGAAACCCAAATGCACTTGCAGGAGTTATAAAGGTGAGAATAAATCACATTGGTAATATCGTTCATGTTGGAGAGTATTAATGGGAACCTCAAACTCTGCCAAAGTTCCAAACTTTGGCAGAGTTCAATTATAGTTTAGCAGTAAGTAAAAAATTTGCAAACTTTTTTAGTTCTTATACGCAAGCCTTCAATAAAGTACATCAGCGAAAAGGGACACTTTTTATGAAGCCATTCAAGCGCAAAAGAATATCAGATGAGAAATATTTACGAAAGTTGATACACTATATTCATTATAACCCGGTAGAATCGGGCTTAGTAGAGAAAGTTCAGGATTGGAAATACTCTTCCTATCAAGCCTTAGTGTCAGTCTCTGAAACTAAATTGGATAGAGATGAAGTGTTACAAATATTTGAAAATAAGTCCAATTTTATTTTTTGTCATCAAACTCCTCCTTCTATGAGTGGAATTGAAGTATAGATGAGACCTTGAAGGTTTTTTATAAGATAAATTAAAAGCCATGATTAAGAGAACTTTGTATTTTGGAAGTGCAGCCTACTTATCAGTAAAAAATGAGCAATTAATCGTTAACTATCCTGAAGATAAGGAGACAAAAAGTTTACCCATAGAAGATATTGGAATCCTTTTCTTAGACCATTACCAGTTAACCATTACTCAGCCATTATTAAGCAATTTATTGGATAACAATGTAGCTGTAATTTCTTGCAATGAAAGACATCTTCCGCACGGTATGTTCTTAAACTTGGATGGACATTATACTCAGCAAGCTCATTTAAGTGCACAAATTGAAGCTACAGAAGCGGTAAAAGATCGTTTGTGGAAACAAGTTATTCAGCATAAGATTTCCAATCAAGCAAGCCTTTTAGCAGATTGTGAGATTGAAAATACCAACATGCAATATTGGGCAAAACAAGTTAAAAACGGAGACCCTGAAAATATGGAAGCCAGAGCTGCTGCGAATTATTGGCGGAAGTTGTTTGATGTTGAATTTGTTCGTGGTCGTTATGATGATTTACCCAACAGTTTATTAAACTATGGTTATGCGATATTAAGAGCTGTGGTAGCACGTGGACTAGTTGGTTCGGGTTTGCATCCATCTTTAGGTATTCATCATCACAATAAATACAATGCTTATTGTTTAGCTGATGATCTAATGGAAGCTTATCGACCTTTCGTAGATCGATTGGTCTTACAAGTATTAGAAGAAGATGGGGGAGCAGGTGAGGAATTAAATATGGGGCATAAAAAGCAATTGCTTCAAATACCAACTTTAGATGTTATGATTCGAAACAAAAGAAGCCCTTTAATGATAGCTGTTCAACAAAGTACTTCATCTTTAGCGGCATGCTTTTTGAAAGAGAGCAAGTCACTAAAATTACCGACATGGCTTCATTAAGCAGTCGCTTTAATCAATACCGCATTATGTGGGTACTTGTATTTTTTGACTTACCAACCGAAACTAAAACCGATACAAAAAACTATCGAAAGTTTGTAAAGGGTTTGGAGCAAGATGGCTTCGATCGGTTTCAATGGTCTATTTTTATGCGGCACTGTCCGAGCATGGACAATGCTAATGTACATATTAAAAGAGTAAAAAGTATGTTGCCGCCTAAAGGGCATGTTTGTATTTTACATTTAACCGATAAGCAATTTGGGATGATGGAAGTTTTCTTATCTCGAAAGAAGGAAGATACCCCCGAAATTCATCAACAATTGGAACTTTTTTAAAAGTTAAAAGAGACCTTCAAGGTTTTTAAAACCTCGAAGGTCTTACTGCGGACTTCAGCAGAAAAGCTTGTCTTTTTTTCTAGAAAAGGGATAAAAGAACTGTAAAATGAATAATTGCTTAAAAATGTAAGAGAAAAGTTTGAGCTTAAATAACACAAAAACAGCCCCCTATTTAGAGGGCTGTTGTGCTAAATTACAATTTGAAAGCGATTCACAACTCCTTCATGTATCTTTACCTTTCTACTCATGTTGTGCTAAATTACAATTTGAAAGCGATTCACAACTTAGCATCTGCAGTATTGTCTACATTACCCGTTGTGCTAAATTACAATTTGAAAGCGATTCACAACGTAGATTAACGTAGTCCCTTTTTTCATTGCGTTGTGCTAAATTACAATTTGAAAGCGATTCACAACACTTCCAAAATTCTTAAAGGACAGACTTATGTTGTGCTAAATTACAATTTGAAAGCGATTCACAACATGTAAGCTGTCGTCTGCTCCTCTATGTTTGTTGTGCTAAATTACAATTTGAAAGCGATTCACAACTTCTTTGAGGGAACGGACGACTTAGGCAAAGTTGTGCTAAATTACAATTTGAAAGCGATTCACAACACTTTTGGCTACCTTGAATCAATAGGACATGTTGTGCTAAATTACAATTTGAAAGCGATTCACAACCGATGCAAGAAGGTTGTTAGAAAGAAATAAGTTGTGCTAAATTACAATTTGAAAGCGATTCACAACGTCTAGCTTTTCATCATTGCTTTGGCGGCCGTTGTGCTAAATTACAATTTGAAAGCGATTCACAACTAATTCTGCGGGATAATATCCTAGAGAGGTGTTGTGCTAAATTACAATTTGAAAGCGATTCACAACAAATATTAACGGAAACCTAAATACCGCAACGTTGTGCTAAATTACAATTTGAAAGCGATTCACAACCTGAGT
>DIAJ01000029.1:898-12132 GCA_002415785.1 Flavobacteriales bacterium UBA5081 | reverse complement strand
AACTTAAATTATGAAAATGGCCGTCCTTTTAGACAAAATATAGATAATATTCAAATAGTTTTAGTTATCATTCCAGACATTCAGTTAATCATTACTTAATACTCATGCTCTACTTTGTTCATTGTTTTTTTGAATTTCAACTTATATTCTTTAGTGCATTGTGGTTTATTTAAATTCGATGTGCAAATTATTTGGGCGCAAACCCCTTTCGTGATCTTTTATTCGCTGTCGGTCAGCTTCAATTCTCAATTGCATGCGCGCATCTTTTTGCGCTTTTTTATTCATTTCACCTTGCTGAAGCAGGGGAGAAGTGGCAGTCGAAGACTCTTTTTTCATGACCACACTTCTAGAGTAATCATCAGTCGCTTTGTCTTTACTTCTATAGTATTCGTTTACTTTTTCAATGATTTGTTGTGCTTCTACAATTTCGCTGTGTTCTAAATCAAAAGTAGCGGTAGAATCACCTTCATAAACTGCTTTTAATTTCAGCTGATTTGAATCCGGATAAATCAAACAATAGTTTAAAGCTTTGTTGCTGACTTTCGGAAAAAGTGAATAGTCTCTTTTCTCAATTACTTCAAGCGTATCGCCAATCACCGGATGCAGCGGATATAAACTTTGTGCTATTGCCGTTAAGGGGCAAAGCAAGAAGAACAAAATTATCCGGCGAAAAAACATTTTATGGTTATTATGAATTTCTTATACCGATTATGATTTTAAATCCCGATGTGTCGGGACAGGTTGTCGCAAAAAATTGCTCCTTAAAATCTATATCGGCATAATACCTTATAAACTATATGCGGCATATAACTACTAAATTGGTATTAGATGAAATTAATTATCATCCTCATCATCATCTTCCCCTTCAAAGTCGCTATCGTATTTATCTTCATAAGACTCACGAGCATCATCGGTTAAGTTGCCATCCTCATCATAGTCATCATCATCTTCAATAAGCTGCTGAGCAACAATCTTCGACATTTTTACCAAGTAGATTTTTTCATCTGTTTCAAAGCGCAAAGCTGAAATTTTATCACCGTCTTTATTATTGAATGTGATTAAGTTTTCACTAAAACCTTCGGGATTTTCTAATTTAATTTGTTCCTGAAGATCTTTGCTCAGTTTTTCAAATGCAGTAATTACTCTGGGTTTACTTGATGGAGTATTCATTCTAATTTATCTTTTCTTTATTACCAATTCAACAAATATGCGAAAATTAATGGAGCTACAATGGTAGCATCCGACTCAATTATAAATTTTGGAGACTCAGTATCCAGTTTCCCCCAAGTAATTTTTTCATTGGGTACAGCACCTGAATAAGAACCGTAGCTGGTGGTAGAATCTGAAATTTGGCAGAAATAACTCCAAAATGGCGTATCAGTTCGCTCCATATCTTGATATAACATTGGAACCACGCAAATTGGAAAGTCTCCGGCAATTCCACCTCCGATTTGAAAAAAGCCGATGCCTTCAGTACCAGCATTCTCGGTATACCAATCTGCCAAAAAAGTCATGTACTCTATACCGGATTTCATGGTAGAAGGTTTTAATTCGCCTTTAAGGCAATAGGAGGCAAAAATATTCCCCAAGGTAGAATCTTCCCAACCGGGAACTACAATAGGTAAGTTTTTTTCGGCGGCAGCCAACATCCAAGAGTTTTTAGGGTCAATTTCATAATACTGCTCCAGTACACCTGAAAGCAATAACTTATATAAAAACTCATGAGGAAAATAGCGCTCACCCTTATCTTCAGCGTCTTTCCAAATCTTAAAAACGTGCTTTTGCAATCTTCTAAAAGCTTCCTCTTCGGGAATACAAGTGTCGGTTACACGATTTAGCCCTTTTTCCAATAAATTCCACTCATCTTGAGGAGTTAAATCGCGGTAGTTTGGTACCCTCTTGTAGTGAGAGTGCGCCACCAAATTCATTAAATCTTCCTCTAAATTAGCGCCGGTACAAGAAATAATTTGCACATTGTCTTTTCGAATCATTTCGGCAAGCGACTTGCCCAACTCGGCAGTACTCATAGCTCCTGCCAATGAAATGAGCATTTTCTTTCCTTCAGCTAAATGTTTTTCGTATCCTTTTGCGGCATCTACCAAAGCAGCAGCATTAAAATGCTTGTAATGCTCTAGCATGAATTCGCTAATTTTTCCTTTGTTATTCATCATAGTTCAAATTTATAACTCAATAGCTTATAATACAATTTTGCAGCTAAAAAATCAGGTGCTTTAAAATTTTCGATGGGCGCTAGTTCCACCAAGTCAAAGCCGACTACATTTTTTTGTTCAATTACTTTTCTCAAATACTGCAAAGTTGGATTCCAAAGCAAACCTCCCGGTTCCGGCGTTCCGGTAGAAGGCATGATGGAAGGGTCAAAAGCATCAAAGTCGATGGTAATGTAAACATCATCCGTCATTTGATCGATTGACTTTTGCATCCAGTCGGTTTTGCCGTAAATGTTTTCTGCAAAATAGCATTTTTCTGCATTTAAATGTTCCTTTTCAGAAATATCCATGCTACGAATTCCAACTTGAATAAGGTTGGCATTTTTTGAAGCATCGTAAACCGCACAGGCATGATTGTAGGCAGAACCATGATATTCAGGGCGCAAATCAGTGTGTGCATCTAACTGCAAAACGGTAAGGTTTTTATACTTTTCGTAAAAAGCTTTGATAATGCCAATGCTAATGGAGTGCTCACCGCCAAAAAAGGTCAAGAATTTGTCTTTCTCTAAGAGCTTTTTAGTACTTTGATAAACCGCTTCAAAAACCTTTTCAGGACTTTCTTTCTCAGTAATGCTATCCAAAATGTGAACGCCTCTATGATAAACTTCAGAATCCGTTTCTATGTCATAGACTTCCATGTTTTCCAGCGCATCGAGAAATACCTCAAAACCTTTATCAGCTCCCTTTCCCCAAGTGCTTGTGCCATCGTAAGGGATGGACTGCAAATAAACGGCAGCATCTTTTTCGTTGGCTTTTTCCGTTTCTATTCCGGCAAAAACTTTTGTCATTTTTTATATCCTAATAAATTAAACATGTCGTTAACAGACTGTTCGTTACGATAAACGTAATCCACAATATTTCCCTGCTCATCTCTATCTAAAATAATGTGCTTTGGCGAAGGAATTAAACAGTGCTTAATGCCGCCGTATCCACTAATGGCATCTTGATAAGCTCCGGTGTGGAAAAAGCCTAAGTAAAGCGGCTCTTCGTCGGTATCTTCGTATTTTGGCAGCAATACTTCTTGGTTGAAATCCTCTGAATTGTAATAATCAGAATGATCGCAACTAATGCCACCAATGTTCGCTCTTTGGTATTCGTTTTTCCATTTGTTAATGGGTAGCAAAATAAATTTCTCGTGAATACTCCAAGCATCGGGAATCGTATTCATTAAACTGTTGTCGATGATGTACCAACTTTCGGTATCGTTTTGCTTTTTTTGTTCCAACACCTTAAAAATAATGGCGCCGCTTTCTCCTACAGTGTACTTTCCGAATTCAGTGTAAATATCCGGCTCGGGAATACCATCTTGCTCACATCCTTCTTTTATATTTTTCACGATTTCGTTAATCATGTAGTCGTAATCATACTCAAAACCCAAATTGTTTCTGATTGGTAATCCTCCACCTAAATTAAAGGCAGTAAGGCTTTTACTTTCTTTCTTTAATTCGGTGTAAAGCTTTAATGCGCGTTTAAATTCTCCCCAATAATATAAACTATCTTTTATGCCGGAGTCCACAAAAAAGTGAAGCATTTTTAGTTCAACAATTTTGCTGTCTTTAATCTCCTTGCGGAAAAATTCCATGATTTCATTTTGGCGAATGCCCAAACGAGAAGTGTAGTAAGAGGATTGTGGCTCTTCGTTAATCGCCATGCGCATGCCGATTTTAATTTTTTTAGAGCATTTTAGTTTTTTTACACGATCTAATTCAGAAATACTGTCGAGCACTAAAATCACATTGTTAAAGCCCATTTCAATTAAATCGACAATTTTTTGAAGGTACTCATCAGTTTTGTAGCCATTGTTCACGATGGTTCTTTTCTTGTCGATCTTACCTTCTTCGTATAAACTTAAAATCAAGTCAATGTCGAAAGAAGAGGAAGTTTCCAAATGCACATCGTGTTTAAGTGCTTCGGAAATAACGTGCGAAAAGTGATTACACTTGGTGCAATAGCAGTAATTATAAGACCCTTTGTAGCCGTTTTTCTTAATGGCTCGATTAAATAAGTTTTTCGCTTTTTTGATTTGATCACCAATTTTAGGCAGATAAATAAAACGGAAAGGAGTGCCGTATTTATCGATTAAATGCTTGAGCGATATGCCGTGAAAAGTTAAGCTATTGTTCTTTATATCAAACCCTTCTTGAGGGAAATAATAAGTTTGGTCAATGAGGTCGAAATAGGTATTCTTCATGCGCCTTTAATGTAAAATGTGGGTACCAAAATTAGCAATCTGAATAAAGCGAGAAGGTACTTTTAGAAATTTATGTGAAAAATTAATGGAGATTGATTTAATTAGAATAGTTTGTTGTGCATGTTATTCATTTTAAAATTAAAAAGAGCTAAGTTTGGATTAGAAAAGCATAAAGATGATTAAGTCTATATTATTATTAATTGTAATACTTCTAAATGGGGTTACTTATAGCCAAACTATTGAAGATAAGTTTAGTCGGGCAGAGGAACATTATGAGAATAAAGAATACCAAGAAGCTCTTGAAATGTTTCTTAGCATTGCCCAAGATAAAAGACATGAGCTTTATCCAAGAGTTTTATATAATATTGGACATATATATTCAATAATTGAAGATACTACTAGTGCTCGAAAGTATTTTGAACTAATCTTGAATGGCAAGTTTGAAGAGAATGAAATGGGAGGACCGGGTGAAGGAATAATGGCTGAACCTTATGCACTATATAAGCATAGAGCTTGTAAATATTTAGCAGAAATAAATCTTGATAACAAAAATTATAGAAAAGCACTTAAATATGTCTCGTTAGCAGATTCTGTTTATTCATACAACCATTTTTGTGGGAATGCTATTGCAGCCAATAACATTTTTATAACTTCACTTTATGCAGATTGTTATATTGGCTTAGGTAAATTAGACTCGGCAATTAATTGTTTGCTTCCTGAAATGTTTAATAATGGATTGTCTGACAATAGTTTTATTGTGAGTAAGTTAGTAGAGTTGCTGTATCAAAAATTTAATCAAGATGAATTAAATAGAATATTTAAAGAAGCTGTAAATACAATAGTTATTGAAAAAGAAAAAAGTGAGGAATATATCTATACTTATGGATACATTATTTTATTTGATAAAAAAATAAAAATTCCACATTTTGATGTTATTTCATTTTTTGAAACTGAAGAGAATCAAAAAACTGACGAAGAGTGGGAGAATATTTTTAAAGAAACATATTATACCTCTGATGTTTACAAAAGAATAGTCACAAATAATTAACTGAGTTTTATTTTTTTAATCTCATAATTAGAGATCTTATTCTTTACGAAAATCATACTAAATTTAACTGTCTTTATAGAGAGACAGTTTGTCAACTATTTGTGCTTTAGTTTGTTGAAAATAAATCTGCTTTATTTTTTTGTATGTTTGTGGGTGATTGTTGGTATTTGATAGATTATTAGCAGGTTTATAAGATATTTGTATACTTTGCATTGACTAAAATGAACTTGAAATTTCAAATATTTATCCCAGAGAAGCGCAAATCATTTCCATTTACCAATACCTTATTGGTTTCTCTCATAGGTTTGTCAATACTGATTTATATTCTTGACTATTTTTCTGTTGACTTTATTTCTAATAAGATTATTGCAACAGTTATGTTGGTTGGCTTTCTTTCATTCTTTCTTAGAGCTGCCATAGTCAGAGGGAAAGTAAAACCTTATCATGGGAGACTCGAAGGTTGGATATATTTTAGTAATAATGGACTAAAAATTAATGATGAAGAAATTGATATTAATAATTTGACAAAACTTGATTTTGAATTTGGGTCATACTATTCTGAATTTATTCATCACACTACTCCAATAATTTATCCTTGGAGAGAAAATGGAACAAATAATTTCTTAAAATTAAATTACATAGATGGTACAAAAAGAAGTATTCAGTTTCAAAGGATGTATGAAGATCAACAGAAATATCTGAAGCCATTTTTAGAATATCTATATGCTATGAATTTAATGTCATTTTTACGGTTGATCGATATTCTTGGCATCACAGATTATGAAGAAATACAAGACTATAAAAAGGAAATAAAAACTCTTCACAATAACCAATCATTTCCCGATTAAAGGTGAAGGGGCGGAAGTGAAGTATTTATTTATCGATTTTTAAATTTTTCGTTTATAAGTATTTAATAAATGTTTGTAAACATTTAATGTTAATGGTTCCATTAAAGCTGTTCAAATTTTTGGTATGTTTGAAGCTGAAAATTAGCTACTGAATTTCAGGGCAATAAAAATTAATTTTAAACAGACATAAGGTAAATAAAGCACACTAGTGTGTTTTAGCCAATTGTTGGCAAACATTTATTACATGAGATACATATTGACTTTCCTACTTCTTACTTTTTTTATTAGTTGTAATTCTCAAGATGTTTATCAAGAATTTCATGAAAACGGACAGTTAAAGTTTGAAGTTCCTTTAATTGACGGCAAGAAAGAAGGACTTGGTAAGACTTACTTTGACGATGGTGAACTGAAGATTGAAGCCCAGTATAAAAATGACCAATTAAATGGAAGATTAGTTCAATATTATTATGGACGGACTATAAAAGAAGTAAATTATAAAGATGGAAAATTAGACGGCTATGCTATTTATTATAGTCCTGCCAAACTTCCAACTAAAGAAGGAACCTACAAGGATGGAAAAATGCACGGTAAATGGAAAATTTATGAAGACAACGGATGTTTGAGATTTGAATATACTTATCAAAATGACATTAAAGAAGGGCCTTATAAAGTCTTCTATTGTTCAGGAGAATTAGAGACAACAGCCTATTGGAAAGATGGGCTACCTATGGGTCTAATGGTATCCTACAATAAGGAAGGAGACACTGTTGGAGTTGGATTATGGACTATTAGAGATGGAGTTAGGACTTTTTTAGAGGACACTTCATATACTTCAAAAGGCAAACCTTCATTTACAGTCGAAGAAGACAATGGTAAATACTACTATTGGATGAATGGAGTAAGAACCGAAGGAAGAAAAATAGAATAAAAACGATTTGCCAACACTCTGTATAGTGCATTGTGGGTAAGGCGGTTTGGTAAGTTGAGTAGCTATTTGAAGTTCGCAAAATCCGCTAGCGGATTTTATATTGAAGAGCAATTTACAAAACCGCAAAGCGGTTTTTGCTAAGTGCTAAACTGAAATTGTATCTTTATCAAATCCACAACGCACCATACAGTAAACGTTGTGCACAAGCTAAAAAATGAAGATCGCTGACATAGATGAAATAGAAGTACAAAACTTTCGGCACCTTCTTCAGTTTCTGAAGAGACTTTCGAACGATGGAGTGACCCCAATTATTGAAAAGCAGGTAAAACTGATGCTTGGACACTCTTTAAAGTTCTTTTCGCATTTAGTAATGGAAGATAGCTTTCCCGAAATCCATCGACTGACAATAAACAAAAGGATTTTTGGCGAGAACAAACGGGTAAACGAAATCAAGTATTTGAAGTACCCACCTGAGGACTTGGTTACAAAATATGGGAGATGCAACCAACCAAAGGAAAGTGTTCTTTATGCTGCTTTTGGAATAATGACAGTCCTAAATGAACTCAAACCACGTGTCGGTGACCTCATTACAAAGTCCATTTGGCGTGTGAAGAATGAACAAACATTAAAATTTTGTCCCATATTTCTGAATCAACCAGGTGAAGACCTATTAAACCCAAGAACTTTTGAGATTAATCAAGAATTCGAAAAGCTAATCAAAGATTACCCAACTAATATCAAAGAACAGATTTTGGAGTTGTCCAAGTTTATTGCTGACTCTTTTTCGAAGAGAATTACCTCAAATAATCATCTTGACTACGTCTTTAGTGCATACTTTTCAAGTAAGATATTTAACGAATTTGAAAACGGTTCTGTAGAAGCCATTTATTATCCAAGTGTTCAAGACAAACTCTCGTTTGAAAACATTGCTATTAAACCAACAGCGTTTGACAAAAAATATGAGTTGGTTGAAGTTAAGGAGAGTGTCATTACTGTAGACCCTAGTAATGGAAGAGGCGGTTACCTAATGGACGGATTGACTGAATGTAAATCTTTCGACTATTCATCGGGTAAAATATTATGGGACAAAGAAAAAATCTTCCAACCCAAAGAGAGATTGGAACAACTGAAAAGAGACTTTAATTTGAAACTAGAATAAAAAAGCCAGTGGAAAAGCTAAAAAAACAAATAGCTACAGAATGAAATTAACGCTTACAGCCATATTATTTTGCCTTCTAAATCTTGCTTTTGGACAGACTGAAAAGGAACATCCAATTGACATTGACTTGCAAAAGTGCCTTGACTCAAATGAGAACTATACGACAAAAGGAATGACTGATTGCGTTGTTCGATCAACTGAAAAATGGGACGAAGAACTTAATAAAAATTATCAAGAATTGTTGACACTCATGACAGCTGAACAAACTGATAAACTAAAAATCGCTCAAAGGAAATGGGTTGAATATCGAGATAAAGAAATTGAATTTTCAAATCAACTTTACTACGATATGCAAGGAACAATGTGGACTCCTGTAGCAGCTCAGACTAAACTAGACCTGACAAGAAAAAGAACAATAGAAATTGAAAGTTACATAGCAAATTTGACTATCGACAAGTAATGGAACAGGAACCGACACCAATAATTGAACTTTTAGTTTTGATTCTATTTTTAGGGTCGATAACATTTTTATTGGGAGCGATTTTTCAAGGATATGTACTTTACAAGAACAGGAAGTCTTTACTGACAAGCATTTCGGTTATTATCCTGACAAGAATACTGACTATCATAAGCTCGTATTTTATTTGGGTATTTTGGCATTTACCGATTGACATTATGTTTTTGTTTCTCTATTTGCCAGCAGTTTTGCCAGAACTGATATTTAGTCCATTGATTCTGAGACTATTTGGAAACGTGATAATTAAAAAGAAAAAAGCCAGTGCACAACAATCGCTATAAAACATGCCCTTCGGGACACGTTTCATAGCGAAGCCGTTGGCATTAATTATGAAAAGACAGCTAATCATATTTACATTCATACTTGCTAATTTAGGACTGAAAGCTCAAGACAAGCATTTTGAGACTTTGTTTCAAACAATTGAGGACTCAATTTTCACTAAGTATTCTTCAGATATATTCATTGACTCAATATCAAACGGAAAGATTCATTCAGCTGATTATTTTGGAACTAAAGATCGTTGTGGAATACCTTTTGAATTAATCACAGAATTCTTTAATAATGGTAATAGAAGTTTGACTCCAATGAATATATCAGAGTTTATTGAAGTAGAAAATCGAAATAAAAATTCAAGATTTAAACTTGGAATTTGGGATATGGTATCATACAAAAAAATATGGTTTTGTAGATTGACCGTGTGGGATAAAAGAATAAAAGACCGACATGACTCTTATTCATTAATCTTTATTGACGATGAACTCTTTTGTATGACAAAAAGTGAGTGGATTGTAGATTAAAAAAACTAATGCCAACAGCACCTAAGAAAACATGGGGCGGTCGGTGGTTTTCGCAAGTTTCGTTCTTCGTGGCTATCTTTGTCACGGGCGGACAGGAAAGTACTTCGAAAAGCCCCACGTCTCTTAGCTGCGACACGTTAGCAACAATTGAATGATGACCAAAAAAAATAAGGCAATTTTATTGGCACTTTTGACCTTTTTGCTTCTAATTGGAAGCATTATTCTAGCGGTTATTGCTTTTAGTGATATAAAAAACTATTCCAGTCCATATTGGTTTTCAATTCTTGTAGCAACTTTTGGCCTTCTCATTGGACTGTTGATTTGGAAAAAGAGTAAAAATTTCTTCTACAGGAATGCTTTAAAAAAAGACAAAGTTTCAAACCTTTCACTATTTGTTGTTTTTGCTACTGTTGGTTTCTGTCTTTTCATTTTCAACCAGACTAATAAACTGCTATCAACTACGGAAGATTGTGACTCTCATCAGATTTTATCTAAAACTTACCAAGAGCATGGATATCTCAAACCAAGTTACTATGCTTTCTTAATTAATCTAAATGGCGATATAAAAAAAGTATATTCTGATTATGATTATTGGAAGGATAAAAGGCAAGGTCATTACATCAAGGTTTGCAGTTATTCTTCAAAACTTGGGTTTGACTACATGATGATTAAAAATTAAAAAAACAGTTGCTAATAACTAAGCATTCCCCGACCAAATGTACGGGGTGGTCGGTTCCGATAAAGATCGGAAACCCAACATGAATGCGCTGTTGACTATAACTCCGATAACCATCGGAGGATTGTTTAGAAGCGCAGTATGGGTTTTTCGATGATTTTATTTTGTTTGTGGAGTGATTTTTTAGAACCGGCAGCCTTTATTTTTGAGCAATTTTTTCAGCATTTCATACAATTTGTAGTCTTTTTTACTTGTATAGACCTTCTGATTTGCTGATTTATACTCACTTTCTTGTTTTTATGTGATAGTACTTCCATACGTGCATGTCGTTCTTTTTTAGTTCATTGATACGTTGTTCTTTATGAGTTTTTCTATAAATTGTTTTGGTGGAGCCCGACCACTAAAACTCACCAAAGTAGTTAAACTGCCTTTTTTACAGATCGGACAAATGCGATGAACTAGATTACAAGGAGTGTTTTTTTTGGTTTTTAATCGATTTGTGTTAATCTTATTATTGAACACTAGAAAAAATAACTCAAGCTCATCGACTATAAGACTGCGCCCCTCAATAGTACCGGGACTATTTTAATTACTTACAGACAAGTCAAGTGTATCTTATTTTGTTGAATTAATTTCTATAAATAGTTCCAAAACTTGTATCAATTAATCTTTGTATATTTGGTTCACTAGCCTACTATATATTTTATTACATGCTTTTTAAAAACTCAATATTTGATTTCCTAATCAATCGAACGACAATTGCGATTACCTTGTCTGCAACAACGATAGGCTTTTGTTTTTTGTATTTTTTTAAATTATCTGAACCTGCTAATAGGCAAGGG
>DIAJ01000029.1:0-769 GCA_002415785.1 Flavobacteriales bacterium UBA5081 | reverse complement strand
CAGTGGGCGAAGAGTTAGCTTATTTAGTAGTCTTGCTTGAGGTTTTTCTTTTAGCCTTTTTTATTCGAATGTTTATTTCAAGTAATTGGGTTGAGAGAATTAAAAGTAGAGTGATTGACTATTAGTTAGATATTGTTTAATTTATATAAGCTTTTTTACTAGTCAAACCAACAATTTTGCTTTTACTGTATTATCGTTAGTTCCATTTATTAAGTTCCTAGCATTAATTATATTTTTTCTAATAGTTGTTAGTGCCTATGTTTATTTATCTGTCTGACAATTATGTTTGTTCATTTTTTTTCGATAAAGATTAAACAAAACTCATTGTGTCTTGTTTAATGATTATATTTTAACCTTAAACAATAGACATTATGAAAAATTTTAGACTACTTCTATTAAACCTAGCTTTACTGAGCGTTGGCTGGGTAAATGCACAAACTGCCAGAGTGCAGGTAATTCACAATTCATCAGATACAGCAGCAGCAACTGTTGATGTATGGCTTAACAACACATTAGCTATAGATGACTTTAATTACAGAACGGCAACACCTTTTTTAGATTTACCATCTAACACTCCCGTTGATATTACCATTCAACCTTCAAATAGTGTTGATACAACTAGTGGTTTGTTTAGACAAACGGTAAATTTAGATTCAAATCAGACTTATATTGTCATCGCTAACGGAATTATAAGTGCTTCGGGTTACAGTCCATCAACACCTTTTGGTTTAGATATTTTTGCCAATGGTAGAGAAACATCAGCAAACGG
>DIAJ01000028.1:42955-133624 GCA_002415785.1 Flavobacteriales bacterium UBA5081 | reverse complement strand
ACTAAAAAGGGGAAGCTTTCAATCCCTATTTTACTTCATTGAAAATCATTGTTCTTTGTTCTTTTTTGGTATGTTTGTGATTGATTCTTGTATCCAATAAATATGTGAAAAAGTACTATGTTTATGCGGATATTTACTAGTTATGCAACAGCTAAAAAGACAACGTACCCAATGAAAATTTTGCTGACTATGATATTGACCATTTTCTCTGTAATCACTTACGGACAGGTCGACAGCACATACCAAATTGACAAGGAACTTCAAGATTGTCTTAACTCAAGTGAAAACTACACAACTAAAGGAATGACCGACTGTGTGAGTACGGCAACAGAAAAATGGGACACTGAATTAAACAAAGCATACAAAGAGCTATTGGACTTGCTGACAACTGAGCAAAAAGAAAAACTAAAAATCGCTCAAAGAGAATGGATTGAATATCGAGACAAAGAGATTGAATTTTCAAACCAACTCTACTACGATATGCAAGGAACAATGTGGATTCCTGTTGCAGCCCAAAAAAAACTCGACCTGACAAGAAAAAGAACAATAGAACTTGAAAGTTACATAGCAAATTTGACTATCGACAAGTAATGGAGCAGGAACCGACACCAATAATTGAACTTTTAGTTCTGATTCTATTTTTAGGATCGATAACGTTTTTATTGGGAGCGATTTTCCAAGGATATGTACTTTACAAGAACAAAAAGTCTTTGCTGACAAGTATTTCGGTTATTATACTGACAAGAATACTGACTGTCATAAGCTCGTATTTTATTTGGGCATTTTGGCATTTACCGATTGACATTATGTTCTTATTTTTCTATTTGCCAGCAATTTTACCGGAATTGATTTTTAGTCCGTTAATATTGAAAGTATTTGGAAATGAAATAATTAAAAAGAAAGCCGTTGCATAACAGCGTATATAACTTATGGCGGGGAAAGTGGTAAATTCAGGCTTAGTGCTTTTAAGTAAATTTGTTGCAAGCGGACAAGAAAGTGCTTTGAAAACCGCCACAAGTCATATACGCAAACCGTTGCCGCACAGCAGACAAACAACCTACCAACCTACAACAATGAAACCTTAAACACAGACAAATGAAAAGTTATAAATTTTATAAATAATTCCCAAAATTCCATAACATCTGTTACTGATAGATTTGCCAATTTTGCACCAACTAGAATAACGAAATGAAAGACAACATTCTTATTGTAGGAGGTTATGGCAAAGTAGGCAGTATCATAAGCAGACATTTAGCCGAACTTTATCCTAAAAAAACTATTGTGGCAGGACGAAGTTTTGAAAAAGCAAAAATCTTGTCTGAAACACTTGACCACAATGTCATTCCATATCATTTAGATATAGATACTCAAACTGACAATGCCGTTTTAGAAAACACAAAATTGGTCGTTATGTGTATAGACCAAAAAGATACCAAATTTGTAGAGTTGTGTATAGAAACAGGAGTGCATTATATTGACATCACAGCTAATCAGCATTTTATTGACAAGGTAGAACTGTTAGATGAGAAAGCAAAATCAAATAACGTAATAGTTGCTTTGAGTATAGGACTTGCACCGGGCATTACCAATCTCTTGGCTCAGCATTGTGCTAATCAGATTTCTGAAACCACTGTTATAGATATTTTTATATTGTTAGGTATTGGGGAAAAACACGGAGATGCTGCATATCGTTGGACTTTTGACAATATACATTCGTCATATAATATTAATGATAGCGGTAAAACAAAAACGATAAATACAAAGCAAGTATTGACAAGAATGGCTTTTGACTCTACAATACTGACTTCTTTAGTTGCTTTGTTGAGAAAATCAGGTTTAACCAAAATATTCAACTATAAAATATTTCAAAATATTTGTATTTACCTATTCAAAAAAATGAAAATAGGAAGCGATGAATTTGCTGTAAAAGCCGTAGCAGGAAACACAGCAAACGAAATTTATGAATGTAGCCTTGAGGGGAAAGGCGAAGGGAAAACAACTGCATACATAGCCATTGAAACAGTCCTTTATGTAATACAGAATAACTTTTCTAATGGTGTCAGGCATATACACCAAATCATAGAAAACATTCCTGAATTTTTGGAAAATTTGAAACGGTACGACAGCACTATTGAAGTAAAATACAAAAATATTCGCAACAATGAATAATGAGGAATTAAAAACATTAGCCGAACAGTTGAGGCAACCAGACGGACTTAAAGGCATCGAAATTGCCGATAATATGAATGAGACCAATATTAAAATGACGTTTCATTCCATAGACCATTTAGACATATCCAACAATGACCATATTTTAGAACTTGGACACGGCAACTGCAAACATCTTTCTTATGTCTTCAAACAGAAAAACAAACTGACATATTACGGACTTGAAATTTCTGAACTGATGAACAATGAAGCGAAACGAGTAAATCAACGTTTCATTGAAGGCAAACAAGCCCTTTTTTATATGTATGACGGACAGAATATTCCTTTTGAGGATAATCATTTCGATAAAATTTTTACGGTAAATACCATTTATTTTTGGACTGACCCAAAATTGCTTTTAGCTGAATTGTTCCGTGTATTAAAACCAAACGGAATACTGAACATAACCTTTGCTCAACAAGATTTTATGGAACAGTTACCGTTTACACAATTCAGCTTTACTCTATATGACAACAAAAAAATAAATCAACTTATTGACACAACACCATTTCAAACGGTCGGTTCAGACACACAGACAGAAACCATAAAAAGTAAAACAGGCGACATTGTAAACAGAGACTTTACAACGATTATACTAACAAAATGCCCGAACTGCTAATCGAGTAGACGGCTCCGCCCTATATAGCAATGGAGTTCGCCTCAATCCATAAAAGAATTATTTAATAACTAGATTGCGAGTATTGTGTTGATTTACTGAGGTTTACATAGCAGTAATTACTAATCCTCCGAGCCCATGCGCTTTTTACGCCGTTTCATTTCGCGTTTGTATTGACGCTTCATGCGTTTTGTTTCTTTTTTATAGCTATTGTGTAATTCTTGGCTTGGTGTAGTATTGTACTTCATTCCTTTTCTGCTCACTCCTTCAAACCCTTTATAAGGATTGCAGCCCACAGTAAGCAGGAGAGAAAACACCATAAAAGCTAAGATTTTACTTTTCATATTCTTGCGCCAGAATTTCAATATCGGTAATCAGTTGATCTACACTTTCTGCATCTGTGCCATCGTAAAAGCCGCGAATCCGCTTTTCTTTGTCTACCAAAACAAAATTTTCGGTGTGGATAAAGTCGTCCGGTCCGCCATCGCCTTCGGTAGTGGCTGCAAAATAAGACTTACGGGCTAAATCGTAAATTTGTTTCTTGTCGCCGGTTAAAAACACCCATTTGTTAAAATCAGCTTCATAACGCTCGCCATACTCTAAAAGTACTTTTGGTGTATCAATATCCGGGGTAACAGAATGGGAAACAATCATAAAGTCAGAATTGTCCTTATAGGCATTTTGAACTCTCACTAATTGAGAACTCATATCAGGACAAATAGTAGGGCAGGTGGTAAAGAAAAAGTCGGTGACATAATACTTCCCCTCTAAGTCTTTTGTGCTGAAATTTTCTCCATTCTGATCGATTAAGCTAAAATCAGCAATTTTATGATTCTTACTGACGTCTTGCTTGCTTTCATCTACCAATTCAGGATTGAGCATTGCCGGGCTATAAATGGGCAAAGTTCTCCCGGCTTTAATCATTTGGTAGGCAATGCCAATTCCAATAGCCAAAATAACTGCAGGAACAATAAGGGCAAGTTTATTTTTCATTATTTACTTCTCTTCATTGTTTATCAAAAACTCAATCATTTTATCCAAGCCTTCAATACTGATTTTTTTGGCTAGAATGATTTTATCTTCATCCAAAAGGTAAGTTTGAGGAGTAGAAAATACATCATATAGTTGGCGGAAATTGCTTGTGAAATCGCCTCCATCAGAACCATTAATGAAATCTAGCTTATGCTGATTAATAAAGTTAATCCAAGCTTCATTTTCGTATTCATTTCCTACGGCAAAAACCTTTAAATCTACTCCCATATCTCTGTACTTGTGGTACATTTTTAGCAACTCAGGGGTAGCTTTTTTACAGTGCCCACAGTCAGGTGACCAAATGTAAACAATGGTGTATTTTGCCTCCACATCGTAAAGTTGTAAAAATTTCTTTTGAGCCGTGTCTTTCACGACAATATTGGGTGCCTTTTTGCCAATTAACAAAGGATCTAAAGTCTCTGCTTTTTCAACTAACTTTTTCAAGTTCTTTTCACTATACCACTCTTCAGCCATGCCTTTTGCAAAGTAGTTCTTTACTAAATGCACAAAAACAGCATCCATTCCCATACGCTCAGATCGTTCATAATGAGATGTTAAAAAACTTAAGGCATACTTGAATAATTGTGGGCTCTGTTTAGATTTTTCCAAAATATAATCCACTGACTTGATGATAGAATCCGCTTGTTGATAAGTCAACTTATCGAGGTAATACATGATTTTTTCATGAAAAGTAGAAGTACGGACTAATCGCCCATCTGTAAAATCGAAATTGTCAAAAAAGTGAGCTTTGAAATAACGGTAAGCAAAAGAGCTGTCGCTTGGGTTTGGATTTTCAGGCACTTCGGGATATTTCACTGCTTTTATAAAGTTACTTGGAAGCGTTCCTGCATTTTTCTTATGGAAGTCTTCCAAGTAGTTGGCTACTTCCTCGTCTAATTGATCTAATTCAGCAATAATTTTTTCTTTCTCTTTGCCTTCAGCAGTTTCTAACTTATCTCTTAACTCCTTAGATTTTTTTTGACGACTATTTAAAAACTTAAAATACTCAAAGAATATTTTATTTTCTTTGCTTCCTTCAACTTCTAATGACTGTACTATGTCGTCGTGATTACTGCTGACACTAAATTGCTGATCATCGACTACGAAGTCAAATAATTTACCTGTCGTACTTAAAACAGAATACATTCCATGCTCCAAGGTATCTTCTTTGTCCTCAAAAACAAATTCTCCTTTATTGTTTACGAGCGCAGTATCTCTATAAAACTGTCCTTTTCCATAAAAATAGGAGAGGTGAGCGACGCTGTCCGGGTAATTTTTGATCTGAAATTTTAACTCATAACCTTTACTTTCTTGACTTGAAAGTTGGAAAGAAAACAGAAATGAAAGGGTAATCAGTGCGAAATTTTTCATCAGCTTATATTTAGTATTTATTATTTTAGAAATTAGTGTTTCAAAAATACGATTTCAGCCATTTCAAGAGCTGTTAATGCTTGTTAAACACGAATATTATTCAATTGTAAAAGATCTAAAAGCTTAACAATATCTTTTTGTTCTTTTAGTTTTATAGTCTGATTTTTCTCGTATTTTTCAAACATGGAATTTTTAAGTTGGTTGTTAATTTCTTTAATCATCTTAGCCGGCATTGTAGTCGGTATTTTATATTCCTTTTATTTTTTGCAGGAAAGACTCATTTTTAATCCAATTAGTTTGCCAAAGGATTATAAATTTCCTTTTTCCCAAAACTTTGAGGAGCGCTTTTACAAAGTTGACGAAGGAGTTGACTTAAGTTGCCTATTGTTTAAAGCTAAAGAAAGCAAAGGCTTGGTGTTTTATATACATGGAAATGCCGACAATTTAAGGTATTGGGGAGAGTTTGCACCTTTCTTTTTAAAGCGCAATTACGATGTTTTTATGTTTGACTTTAGAGGTTTCGGAAAAAGCGACGGTAAAATTAAGGGTGAGCGAATGCTGCAAAGAGATACTAAAATTCTCTACCAACAGATGCTCAAAGAATATGATGAAAAAAACATCATTATTTATGGGTTTTCTCTCGGCACCGGTATTGCATCTAGGCTAGGGAGTAGAAATCAGCCGAAAGCATTGATCTTAGAAGCTCCTTACTATAATTTCTTAGAGTTAGTTAATTATCACAAAGCTTATTTGCCGGCCAATTTAATCAGTAAGTATTACTTTAGAACCAATCGCTATTTAGAAGAGGTAAAAGTTCCCATTTATGTATTTCATGGAACTGAAGATCGCAAAGTTCCTTTTTATTTGGGTGAAAAACTCAAGGGCATCAATCCACGCATGAAGTTTATTGCTATAAAAGGAGCAACTCACAACGATATGCAAACGATGAAAAAGTACAAAAAGTGGATGACGGAGATTTTACGCTAATTCCTTTTTACCTTTAAACTCTGAGGTGAAGTGGAATTCAATATCCGGGTAATTGTCTTTTGTAATTTGTAAAATTCCGGCAGTTTGAGCTAAAAACACCAGGTTTTTATCCTTGTCATGCACAATATAATTTGACTTTAATCGAATAAACTCCTCCATCATTTCTTTATTATCTGATGTAAACCAACAAGCTTTATAAAAATTGAGCGGCTGGAAGTTTGCAGAAGCTCCATATTCATGCTCAAGACGGTATTGAATAACCTCAAATTGAAGTTCTCCTACAGTACCAATGTATTTTTTATTGCCCATTCGAGCAGTAAACAATTGTGCTACACCTTCTTCAGTCAATTGATTAATTCCCTTTTCCAGCTGTTTCGCTTTCATTGGGTTATTATTAATTACTTCTTTAAAAATTTCAGGTGAGAAGCTAGGAATTCCTTTAAATGTAAAATTGTCGCCTTCTGTTAGGGTATCTCCAATTTTAAAATTACCAGTATCGTAAAGTCCAATTACATCGCCTGGAAAAGCTTCATCAATAAGGCTTTTTTCCTTTGCCATGAAACTGGTTGGGTTGTTAAATCG
This sequence comes from Flavobacteriales bacterium UBA5081, assembly GCA_002415785.1. Lineage (GTDB taxonomy): Bacteria > Bacteroidota > Bacteroidia > Flavobacteriales_E > Vicingaceae > UBA5081. The sequence continues at coordinate 126,828 of DIAJ01000028.1, read as the reverse complement.
CAAGTTTTTATCTAAGCGAACGTGGTGAAAAAACTTATTGCGTTCAAATTTACCACTGCATACTCTTAAAAAGGCAATTCGATCACGGTGGTTGGGGTCTAAGTTTGCATGGATTTTAAAAACAAAACCACTGAACTTTTTCCGCTCAGGATCAATTTCTCCTTCATTTGTTTCTCGAGCTTTAGGAGTAGGAGCAATTTCAATAAACTCGTCCAGCATTTCTCGAATACCGAAATTATTTACCGCTGAACCAAAGAAAACCGGAGCAACTTCACCATTTAGATAAGCCTCTCGATCAAATTCATCGTAAACGCCTTCAACTAACTCTACATCTTCTCTTAATTGGTTTGCCTCTTTACCAACTAATTCATCTAGTTTGCTGTCGTTTAAATCATTGATAGAAACAACATCCTTAGTCACTTTTGTTTTTGAAGACTGAAAGAGGTTTACATTCTTTTGTTCTAAGTTGTAAACTCCTTTAAATGTAACTCCAATGCCAATTGGCCAGCTCATAGGGCGTACCTTAATTTGAAGCTTTTCCTCTAATTCATCCAGTAACTCAAAAGGATCTCTACCTTCTAAATCTAATTTGTTGATAAAAACAATTACCGGCGTATCGCGCATTCTACAAACCTCCATGAGTTTTTCAGTTTGCGTTTCCACTCCTTTCACACAATCAATAACCAAAATAACGCTATCTACGGCAGTTAGCGTTCGGTAGGTGTCTTCGGCAAAGTCCTTGTGACCGGGCGTATCTAACAAGTTAATGAGTTTGTTTTTATACTCAAAACCCATTACAGAAGTAGCTACAGAAATACCTCTTTGCTTCTCGATTTCCATAAAATCGGAAGTAGCTGTTTTTTTAATCTTGTTGTTTTTTACCGCACCGGCCGTTTGAATAGCACCTCCAAAGAGTAAAAACTTCTCCGTTAAAGTGGTTTTTCCGGCATCCGGGTGGCTAATGATGGCAAAGGTTTTTCGTTTGCTAATTTCTTCTTGTAAACTCATTCAATCCGCAATTTAAGCGGGCAAAGTTAGGAAAAAGGGAGTTAGTATGCTTTTACAATTTTCTCAGTGTAACGCTCATTATCCTTGATTATTTCTAAAAAGTAAACTCCTTTTTCGGCAGATTTCAAGTTGATTTCTTCATCGCTTTTAGCTCTGCCTCTTTGAACAAGCCGACCACTTAAGTCATAAATCTTATACTCAAATGAGGAGTTAGATTCAAAGCTTACCATAAAATTTTCACTAAATGGGTTTGGAAATAACTTTATAGAGCCGATTTCTTTTTCATTTAATGAAGTTGCCAAATTATAAATTTGAACTCCCCGGGTTTTTTGACAATAATTACTGTCATAAACGACAATCGTATAATTCCCGGCACATAAATTTTTAAAATATCCATTTGAGTCTGAAAAAGCCTGATTAGGATTACTTCTTATTAAATCTAACTGGTAGGGTGGGTCTACCGAAGTTTGCACGTGTAAAACTGCATTGCAATTAGTAGAGTCCGTTTGGTGGTTGATGTTTGCTTGAATGCTGATATCCGGCACATTGTTTATGGTATAATAGTAAACTTTAGTCGTATTAAGCGAATCAATACAAGTTACTTTATGTTGACCAATTCTAGCGCCATACATGTGAATGTAGCCTACTGTATCAACTTCCCACCCACTACCATCATTGTATTCATAAGTTACGTTATAAGGAGGAATTAAACTGTCAGCAGCAAAGTCGGGATTAATACAACCCGGACCATCGTGGCAAACAGGATCTTTTTTGGTACCCGGTGCACAGTATGGAGCATATCCCGGTTGAATCCATTTTAACTCATCTATAGTAAATCCAAACTCTTTCGCCCAAAGCTCAACTTCAGGATAGTTCATTTCTTCTAAATAGGAGTAATTATTTTGTTGAGCAATCATTTTCGATACTTCGGGAAATCCTGTTTCGATGATTAAGTGTCCAACTGCGCAGGCTGTCCCAAAGTCGTCAATAAAATAAGGAATTCGATAAGAGTGATGTAAATTGATTGGAAATTGCTCATTTTGATAATACTGCTTTAAAATAGTTAAGGCAGTAGATCGGTTTTTCTTTTGTTTTTTATTGAGGTGGTGGACTGAGCGCTCTTTAAGAACTTGATGAACCAACTTTAAGTGTAATTGAATTTGAGACTTTTCGTTTTTAGGAAAGTCGACTTCGTAAAAATTTTCAGGAAGGTCTGTTTGAAACTTCCAGTATTTGTTGATTTCAATTAATTCTTGTTTCAACTCATTAGCAACAGAAGAGTTATTCATTAAGAATCCAAGACAAAAGAGTAGAGCTAATAATTTATTTTTCATGACGAAATGACTTTTGATAAACACTCAAACTTAACCTTTATTTGTTAAAATATCAAAACTTTAAGACAAAAGCTTACAAAATCTATTAATCAATTGGCTGAATACTTTAATTAAACATTTAAAAGTGGCTACTTTTGCAAAACTTTATGAGCGACACAAAAACCATTGACCTTACAGAAGTAGACGAAAGCCAGGACGGAAAGTCATTGTATCCATTTCAGGAGGAGGCTATCGCTAAAATTTCAACTAAACTCAATGAACTTGAGGATAATCACAATGTACTTTTCCAGTTGCCTACTGGTGGTGGAAAAACAGTGATTTTTTCAGAAATTGCCAGAAGATACATTAAATCAACCGGTAAAAAAGTACTTATTCTTACTCACCGTATTGAGTTATGCAAGCAAACTTCTAAAATGTTAACTGAATTTGCTGTTAAAAACAAAATCATCAACAGCAAGGTAAAAGCCGTTTCTGATAATAACGACTACATGTGTTTTGTAGCCATGGTAGAAACCTTAAATAATCGCTTGCAAGATGAAAAAGTGACGGTAAATAATGTAGGTCTGGTTATTGTTGATGAAGCTCACTACAATAGTTTTAGAAAGTTATTTAAGTATTTTGAGGATGTAAATATTCTTGGAGTAACAGCTACACCATTAAGTTCTAGCATTAAGCTGCCAATGAATGAAAATTATGAAGAATTGGTGATAGGTGAGTCCATTTCCAGCTTGATTAAAAAAGGGTATTTGGCTAGGGCGACAACCTTTAGTTATAATGTTCATTTAGATAGCTTAAAAGTTGGAATTAACGGTGACTATACGGTAAAGTCTTCTGAGCAGCTTTACGGAAATTACATGATGCAGGAGAAGTTACTTAGAGCCTATGAAGAAAAATCTCAAGGAAAAAAGACTTTAATATTTAATAATGGTATTTCAACATCATTTGGAGTTTATGATACTTTTAGAAATGCCGGCTATGAAATTCAACATTTAGATCATCACACCACAGAGCAGGAGCGAAGAGATATATTGAAATGGTTTAAAGAAACACCGGATGCCATATTAACTTCCGTTGGTATTTTAACCACGGGATTTGATGAGCCTACAGTAGAAACCATTATTTTAAATCGTGCTACACGTTCATTGGCATTGTATCACCAGATGATTGGTAGAGGCTCCAGAATTTTGCCGAATAAGAAAGAATTTACCGTAATTGACCTTGGTAATAACTTGCACCGCTTTGGTTTGTGGGAGTCGCCTGTAGATTGGTATCATATTTTCCAAGCGCCTCATCAGTACTATGATGATTTGAAATCTGATGAAAATATTGAGCGACAGTTTGTTTATCAAATGCCGGACGAATTGAGAAAGAAGTTTTCCAATTCAGAAGACATTTCTTTTGATGTTGAAGGCGAGTATAAGAAAGCAATGGCTCAAATGGAACATTCTAAAGTCGTTATTCAAAAATCAATCGACCAACATGTAGAAATGTGTGTTGAGAATGCAGAAGATATGTGGGATGCGTTAGACTTAGCCAAATTGTTGGAAGATGATATTCGCGATCGAATTAAGCATTATTCGTATTGTACTATAAAAACCACCAAAAATTATTTAAATTGGTTGGAAGACGATTATAAGCGGCGCTTAAACTCTCAAATTCGCCAAGCTTTCGTGAAAAAAGACGCATAGTATTTTTATTTCCACAATACTTAGTTAATATTTATAGGTGGATTACTTAAGGTATTTAAAAGCTTTATTCTTAATATTACAGCACCATCACAAATACCTTAATAGAATGCCTTATTATGTTCTAGAATATGATACGAACAAGGACGGAGAGAGACATGTTCACCTAGAAAAAAGCGACTGTTATCGCATGCCTAAAAAAGACAACCAATTAGCTTTGGGTTTTCATGATGACTGCTTTAAAGCTATGGATAAAGCAAATGAAATGTATGACAACATCAATGCTTGCTTTAACTGTTGCATGGAGTGTTACGAAAGACCTAAAAAAATACAAGAGCAATCATAGAGCAGGAGTTTTTTCTATTTGCACTTTGTTTAATGCTTATTCTCTAACAGAGAATCAAGTATTTTTTGTACCTTAACACAAAAATTTCAAGCTATGGTTAAAAGTTATCAAGGAGTTCGCAAAGAAGAGGAAAAAGATTACACCCCTGCTTTGGTGAAAGATTATATGACAAAGCAGTTGATTACCTTTTCTCCTAAACAAACTGTTAATGAAGTAGTAGATGTTTTAGTTTACAGGAATATCTCAGGAGGACCGGTAATTAATGAAGATGGTCAATTAATTGGGATCATTTCAGAAGGCGACTGCTTAAAGGAAATTATGAGAGGTCATTACAATAATGATTTAACGATGAGTGCGCTTGTTGAAGAAGTGATGGTGAAATCTGTAATTACAGTTGCTGCCAATGATACAGTTTGGGATGTTGCTTCAAAATTTCTAGAAATGAAACTAAGAAGGTTTCCGGTACTCAATGAAGACAAACTCGTTGGTCAAATTAGTCAGCGCGATATTATGAAAGCTGTTGAGGAGTTGAATTAAACTTTCTCATCCTTCCAAATTTCCCAAGCAGCTTCCGCTTGAAGCTTCAACATCGATAGTCCGTTTACGCATAGTGCACCATTTTCTTTGGCTTTTTTTAGCAATAAACTTTCAGTTGGGTTGTAGATTAAATCGTAAACCAAATGATTTTTTCCAACTCCTTCTATCTTAATTGGTGGAAGTTTATCAATTTCGGGATACATGCCCAGTGGGGTTGTGTTGATTAATAAAGGAAAACTCTCTATAGCTTTGGCATCTAAATCGTCGTAAGTAATGGTTTGTAATTGGTTGCTTGTTTTTCGGCTTACTTTATAGTAAGGAATATTGAGTTGTTTTAAAACAAATGCAACTGCTTTTGATGCTCCCCCTGTTCCAAAAATTAATGCTCTATGATGCTCTTTGGCTAAAAAAGGCTTTAAGCTTTGTCGAAATCCAATTACATCTGTGTTAAATCCTATTAATTGGATATCATCGTTTTTACGATTAATTTTTATGGTATTTACTGCACCAACAGCCTTAGCAATGGGATCAATTTCATCTAAAAACGGTAAAACTGATTCTTTGTAGGGAATAGTAACGTTTAAGCCGACAAGCTGATTCTTGTTCTGAATTAACTCTTTCAGCTCATGAATTGTAGAAAGAGGGAATAGATGATAACTACAATCGTTAATTTTTTCTTTTTGAAATTTTTCTTCAAAATATTTTTGAGAAAAAGAGTGGGTGAGTGGCTTACCGATTAATCCAAATTCTTGCATTATGCCGCTGACTTTTTCTTGGCTGTCAGTTCGAGTAAAATTATTAAAACTGCGCCAAATAAAGCCAATAGTATAGCACTTAATAATTGAGCTTCACCTTCTACAAAATGTTGAGGAAGCACATTGTCTTGCACTAATGCAATTTTTTCGCCGTGTCGGTCAACACCCCATTCCAAAGTGTTTTTCCATGGCCAAATTTTGTTTAAAGAACCAATCATAAATCCGGTAAGTAAAGCCATGGTAAAGTTGTGATGTTTTTTTAACATCCAAGAAAGCAGGTGGCTAAAGCTGAGTAAGCCGACCACACAGCCTGCAGCAAAAGTGATAATAACTGTAACGTTGAGCTCACTTAAAGATTCAATGATGTATTTGTATTTGCCGAGTAATACTAGAATAAATGAACCTGAAATTCCGGGCAAAATCATGGCACAAATAGCAATCATTCCCGAAATAAAGACAAACCAAGGTGCTGTAGTTGTTTCTGCAGGACTAAAAGTAGTGATTAAGTAAATGGAAACTGTGCCAGCAATCAATGCTAATATAGAAAGTATATTCCATTTTGTAACGAGTTTACCAACAAAATAACAAGATGCCAATATTAAACCAAAGAAAAATGACCAAAGTAAAATGGGGTGGTTGACCAAAGCGAATTTAATGAACTGAACCAAGCCTAAGAGGGAAATGATAATTCCGCTGAAAAGCGTAATTAAAAAAGAACCATTAATGTGTTTCCAAGCGGCTTTTAATCCTTCTTTCTTTAGAACTCCCAAAACAGAGCTAAAAGACTTTAATGCATCTACAAATTCCTCGTAAATGCCGGCTATTAGAGCAATAGTACCGCCTGAAACTCCGGGTACAATATCTGCTGCACCCATAGCCATTCCTTTAAGGGCTAGTTGAATACTCTCTCTTTTTGATCTTTGCATTGAGATTATAGGTTAAGCGATTCTAAACCACCACTTAGTGTATAAACTTTTGCGTGATTTAACTTTTTGGCTAAATGATAGGCTACCGCTTTAGAGCGCTTTCCGCTTAAGCAGCAAACGATAATTTCAGTTTGATGTTCAATTTCTTTTACTCTCGGAAGCACTTCGGCCATGGGAATATTTATATCAGCGATACTTCCATCTTCGAATTCGTAAGTTTCACGAACGTCTAACACAAAAGGTTTTTGCTGATCCGCTAACCTTTTCTTTAACTCTTCGGCTTCAATTTCAACAAACATTATCCAATGGGTTGTTTAGCTATTTCATCAGGTAAAAAATCGTGAAAAGTGTCGCCTCTAAGCCCAATACGAAGTGTTTCAAGTGGAATTACCTCGTCGTGAGCAATATTACCTAAGTTTACATTGCTCCCAAACTGTTTGATAAACCAAACTTGCTGCGCTTTTTTAGGCGCTTCCCAAAGTACATTTTCAATAGATACTTTAGAAATAATTTTGTTGACAAGCGCCACATGAGCTGTTCCGTTTGGTCGATAAATACCTACATTTCCACTTTCACGGGCTTCGGCAATTACTTTCCAAGAACCGGCTTCTAGTTCAGCCTGCATCATATTAATCCACTTATTAGGACTAATTAATATGCCTTCTTCCTTAGAGCCCACTTCTGATAAAACCGTAAAGTCTTTACTTAGCTCATTAATGTATTTGCATTTGAGCTCGTGGTTTAACACAACTGAACCGTCGGACACTTCAGCCATACTAAGTCCAAACTTGTCTAGAAGCTTACGGTAATCATCAAACATTCCACGAATTATGAAGGCCTCGAAAAGAGTTCCACCTAGGTATGTTTTTAAACCAGCTTCTTTGTAGATTTCTAACTTCTTTTTAAAGTCTTTAGCTAGGTAGGAGGTTCCAAAACCCATTTTAATGATGTCTGCATAATCAGCACAAGAATCTACAAAATTCTCAGCTTGACGCCAGCTTAAACCTTTGTCCATCATCATGGTAAGTCCATTGTCTCTTGGAGACTGAGTTCTTTCAGGGATATAAGGGAGTGTAAAGTTCATTTTTTACTTTTTGTGAAATTCAATCATGTCCAACACCTCAGTATCGAACTGTGCATCATCATAAGCTTCAAAGAGCTCATGGTGAGATTCAAAATGGTTTTTTAATGCAGTATCCAGATAAAACATGGCCAACATTGTTTGTCCTTTTTTCAAAAGAAAGGCGACAAAGTTATACAATAACTTGGCATTTTTATCCTGTTCCTCCAATCCTTCTTTAAAGTAATCCATGGCAGCATCGCTATTGCCAAGTTCATCGTGAGTTAAGGCTAAGTCGATGTATATATTTTCATTTTCTTCGTCAAACTCATAGACTTTTTCATAAGCCAAAAGCGCCTCCTCTTGTCGACCTAATTGTCTTAAAATATCACCTTTTAGGTGATATGCTTCCCAATACAAATTGTCGATTTCAATGGCTTTATTAACATAAGGTAAAGCTTCTAAGTCCATCCCTAATTCGTAAAAACAAGAGGCAATTCCAGTCCAGGCTTCAGGAAAATAATCATCTTCTTCAACTGCTTTTTTGTAGAAATGAATTGCTTGATCGTAAGTTTCTAATTTTTCAAAGCACTCTCCCATGTAGCTGTAAACTAGTGGGTCATGAGGGTCGATGATTAAACTTTCATTAAAACACTCCAGTGCTTTTTCGTATAAATCTTGACTGATATAACATTGAGCCTTATTAAAATATGCAGAGCTAAACTCTTCTTTAATGGCTATACAAAAATCATAAGCCTCAATGGCTTTTTCGTACAGACTCAATTTACTGTAGGTAATCCCCAAATTAAACCAAGCAATGTGAGAGTAGGGGTGACGGTCGATAAAAGCGAGAAAGTAATCTTTGCCTTCTTCTGTTTTGTTTTCTAAATCAAAGCAGTAGCCTAACTCATAGAGCGCAGTTTCATTCTCATCGTTAATTTCAAGAATGTTTTTTAAGGTTTCAATGGCAAGAGGATATTTATCGGCATTCTCGTATTCAAAAGCCAGTTGCAATAACATATCTTCTTTCTCTTCTGCATCGGCAAAGTCAACCGCTTTTTTAAATTGTTCAATGGCTTTGTCATGCTGTCTAAGCTGACTAAAAATTACGGCTTTACTATGTGCTAAATCAAGATTAAAAGGCTCAAATGTTTCTGCCTTGCGTATATATTTAAGTGCTTCTTGAGGTTTGTGAACAGATAAATATAGTTGAGCACAAACTAACATTAGTGCAGCAGATTGTGGATGCTGAGATAAACCATATTCAATGGCTTTTAATGCTTTAGCAGTGTCATTCACTGCACTGTAGTGTTGAACTAGATCCTCAAACTCATCTACATCGAAAAACAAATCCTTCTTGCTGCGAATCATATCTTCGAAGCGTTTGACAGTATTGTCTTCCGGAAAGAATTCGTCTTGAAAGCTAAAATCGCTATTCATATATTTTTAGAGTGGGTGTTTAACAAAGGTTGAAAAAAATAGCTTTGATAATTACAAAATGACTTATTCTTATTCACAAAGAAATTAACAGTTTCAAAGTAATCAAAATGGCTACTTTTGCCTGGCAAAATTACAGAATTATGACCTTGATAAAATCAATTTCCGGTATTCGTGGAACGATTGGAGGAGAAGCCGGCGATAACCTTAGTCCTGAAGACATTGTTAAATTTTCATCTGCTTATGGTCAGTGGCTTAAGGCAAATTCTCCTAAAGAAAAAGTGAAAGTAGTAGTGGGTAGAGATGCTAGAATGAGCGGTGAAATGGTTAATCGCTTAGTTGTGGCTACGCTTCAAGCATTGGGAATAGATGTTATTGACCTCGGTTTGTCAACTACTCCCACCGTAGAATTAGCAGTTCCTATGGAAAAAGCGCAAGGAGGGATAATTTTAACCGCAAGCCACAACCCTAAGGAATGGAATGCTTTAAAATTATTGAATGATAAAGGGGAGTTTATTTCAGCAGAAGATGGAGAGAAACTTTTGCAAATTGCTCATGATTCAAAAGCAAAGTATGCAACAGTTGGGAAATTAGGAAGCTATACTCAAGATGACAGCTACCTTAAAAAACACATAGATCATGTTTTAGCCTTAGAATTGGTTGATAAAAAAGCCATTGAGTCTAAAAACTTTAAAATTGTTGTTGATGCGGTGAATTCTACCGGAGGAATATTTGTTCCGGCTCTTCTTAGGGCTTTGGGTGTAAAAGATATTGTAGAAATGTATTGTGAGGCAAATGGAGAATTTCCACATAATCCGGAGCCACTTCCGGAAAACTTACTGGAAATTTCTGAAGCTGTAAAAAAGCACAATGCCGATTTGGGAATTGTAGTAGATCCTGATGTTGATCGTTTGGCCTTAATAAGCGAAGATGGAGAAATGTTTGGTGAAGAATATACTTTAGTTGCCGTTTCAGATTACGTTTTGCAGCATACTAAAGGGGCAACTGTTAGTAATTTATCATCCACCAGAGCCTTGAGAGATGTAACAGAAAAGCACGGATGTGAATATACTGCCTCCGCTGTTGGAGAAGTAAATGTGGTAAAGCAAATGAAAGCGGTAAATGCAGTTATTGGTGGTGAAGGAAATGGAGGAGTAATTTATCCTGCTTCTCATTATGGTAGAGACGCTTTAGTCGGAATAGCTTTGTTTTTATCTCATTTGGCAAAGTTTAATGGTAAATCTCAAAAAGCTTGTTCAGAGTTAAGGTCTACCTATAACAATTACTATATTTCTAAGAATAAGATTGAGTTAACAGCGGAAATCAATGTTGATCAAATTTTGGAAGAGGTAGCTAAAAAATACAAAAAGCAGCCAATTAATAGAATAGATGGTGTGAAAATTGAGTTCGATAGAGAGTGGGTGCATTTGAGAAAATCGAATACAGAACCCATTATCCGTATCTATGCAGAAAGCGAATCGGAGAGTACAGCACAACATTTAGCAGAAAAAATTATTAGTGACATTAGAGAGTTTATCAAAGCTTAAATCATTGAATTGATGAATGTTTATTTAGACAATGCGGCAACTACACCAATCGACCCTTTGGTAATAGAAGAGATGATTCCCGTATTAAGAGACGTTTACGGAAACCCAAGTTCAATTCATACACATGGAAGAGTTGCGCGTTCGGTTATTGAAAAAGCGAGAAAACAAATTGCTGCTTATTTTAATGCTAGTCCATCTGAGTTTTTTTTCACTTCAGGAGGAACCGAAGCAGACAATATGATTTTGCGGACAGCTGTCGAAGATTTAGCTGTGAAAAGAATTATCACCTCGCCCTTAGAGCATCATGCGGTATTACATACAGCGGAAGCGCTAGCGTTAAAAGGGGTGAGCATGGAAACAGTTAAAGTCAATCAAAAAGGTCAAGTTGATTTATCGCATCTTGAAGAACTTTTAAAAGAGGATAATTCAAAAACCTTGGTAAGCTTGATGCATGCTAATAATGAGATAGCTACGCTATTGCCATTAAAAAGAGTAGGGGAGCTGTGCAAAGAATACAATGCTTATTTTCATTCTGATACGGTTCAAACAATGGGGCATTACGCCTTTGATTTTGAAGAGTTAAATATTCACTTTGCAACTTGTTCGGCACATAAATTTCACGGGCCTAAAGGGATAGGCTTTTTATACTTAAACAGTGATGTAAAAGTCAACCCAATGATAACCGGTGGTGCTCAAGAACGCAATATGAGAGCAGGAACTGAAAATATTTATGGAATTGTTGGTTTAGCAAAAGCTTTAGAATTGGCTTATCATAATTTAGAAGGGCATCAAAGACACATACAGTCACTCAAAAGCTATATGATAAAGCGTTTGAAAGATGAAGTGCAAGGAATCAGCTTTAACGGTGATTCAGCGTCTGAGGACTCATTGTACACTGTTCTTAGCGTCTGTTTTCCTTCTTCAGATATGGATGAAATGTTTTTATATAATTTAGATATAGAAGGAATTAGTGCTTCAGGTGGAAGTGCTTGTTCGTCGGGAACAAACATAGGTTCGCATGTGTTGACTTCTATTGGAGTGCCTATGGATCGTCCATCAGTTCGCTTTTCATTTGGAAGATTTAACACCATTGCTGATATTGATAAGTGTATTGAAGTTTTAAAAAGAGTATACGATAAGTAGAATGCGAGTAATTGTCTTAGGTAGTGGAACATCTCAAGGAGTGCCAGTAATAGCATGCAATTGTAATGTATGTCAATCCGAAAATCCAAAAGACAAAAGATTACGCTGTTCAATATACATAGAGGTGGAGGGAGTTCATTTAGTAGTTGACACCGGACCTGACTTTAGAGCACAAATGCTTAGAGAAAACATTCAACATTTAGATGCTGTTTTGTTTACCCATGAACACAAAGACCATCTTGCCGGCTTAGATGACATTCGAGCATTTAATTTCAAAAAAGGCGGTCAGCCAATGAACATTTTTGCGACTGAGCAAGTACAGCAAGCTTTAAAAAGAGAGTTTTCTTATGTTTTTTCAGATTATAAGTATCCCGGAGTACCTGAATTAAATGTCCATACAATTAAAAATGAAAATTTTATTGTTGAAGGCGTTGAAGTACAGCCCATAGATTTACTGCATTATAAAATGCCGGTAAAAGGTTTTAGAATCAAGGATTTTGCATACATAACCGATACAAACTACATTTCAGAAGAAGAAAAGAAGAAGCTTTTGAACTTAGATGTACTTATTTTAGACGCTCTTCGCAAAGAAAAGCACATTTCTCATTTTACCTTAAGCGAAGCTCTTGAAATAATTAAAGAACTCAAGCCAAAAAAGGCTTATTTAACACACATTAGTCACTTAATGGGTAAGCATGATGAAGTTAATCAAGAACTTCCTGATGGAGTTAAGCTGGCTTATGATGGTTTGGAGATTGGCTTGTAATCCAATCAACCATTCAACACTTCATTTTACCGTAGAAAAATTTCTTTGTGATATTTATTCTATAATTTGTATTTTCGAACTTTCAACTAAAAAACAAATTATGAAGAAAAACTTATTATTCGCATTAGGTTTTGCAGGAATAACGGCGCTGCAAGCTCAAGAAGCGAAGAAAATCGATTTCGTAGAATACGACTTAGATAACGGAATGCACGTTATTCTACACGAAGATCACTCAACGCCAATTGTATCTGTATCGGTACTTTATCATGTTGGTTCAAAAAATGAAGATCCGGATCGTACCGGTTTTGCTCACTTTTTTGAACATTTACTGTTTGAAGGTTCTGAAAATATTGAGCGTGGTGAATTTTTTAAAATCGTTCAAGGTAATGGAGGTGTGTTGAATGCAAACACTTCTTTTGATAGAACTTTTTACTACGAAGTATTGCCTTCAAATCAATTAGAATTAGGACTTTGGTTAGAGTCTGAGCGCATGTTGCATGCAAAAATTGATCAGAAAGGTGTTGAAACACAAAGAGGTGTTGTAAAAGAGGAGTTAAAGCAACGCTATGAGAATACGCCTTACGGTACTATTTTGCCGGAGACTTTTGCACATGCTTATGAAAAGCATCCATATCAATGGACACCTGCAGGTTCTGCTGAATATATTAACAAAGCAAGCTTGGAAGAGTTCATGGAGTTTTACGAAATTTTCTATGTTCCTAACAATGCTACTTTATCTATAGCAGGAGATATTGATATCAAGGAGACCAAGAAAATGGTTGAAAAATACTTTGGAAGTATTCCTAAAGGAACAAAAGAAATTCCACGTCCTGATATTGTAGAGCCGAAGAAAACAGCTGAAGTTAGAGATACAGTTTACGACAATATTCAGCTTCCGGCTGTAGTAATGGGCTATCACATGCCGGCTCAAGGAGAGGAAGATTTTTATGCAGTTAGCATGTTGTCTCAATTACTTTCACAAGGAGAAAGCTCTCGTTTCCAAAAAGTAGTTAAAGATGAAAAAGAGAAAGCCATTGCAGTTGGAGCTTTTCCATTGCCAACTGAAGATCCCGGCTTGGCGCTAATGTTCGGAATTACTAATATGGGAGTTACTGCTGATGATTTAGAAGCAGCCATGAATGAAGAAATTAAGCGAACTCAAGAAGAATTAATTAGCGAAAAAGAATTTGAAAAGCTTCGCAACCAAGTAGAAAATGATTTTATTAGTGGTAACTCAAGTGTTAGAGGTTTAGCTGAAAACTTAGCAAATTACCATGTTTATTTTGGAGATGCTAACTTGATTAACACCGAGATTGATCGTTATATGAAAGTAACGAGAGAAGACATTAAAGAAGTAGCGAACAAGTACTTTAAAAAAGAAAATCGCGTAGTTCTTTACTATTTACCAAAAGGAGAAGATAAATCAGAAAAGTCTAATTAATAAAGAATTAAGTTTTTTACTTTAAAGTAAAATGACTCAAACATATAATTATTGAAGAAATGAAAAAACTATTTATAAGTGCGCTTGCTCTTGCATTTGCAACGACTACTATAGCACAAGTTGACCGAAGTAAAATGCCGGAACCTGGTCCTGCTCCCAAAATTGAATTGGGAAAAACCGAATCTTTTACCTTAGATAATGGGCTTAAAGTTTTTGTGGTTGAAAATCATAAATTACCAAAAGTTGCCTATTCTTTATCTTTAAATATTGATGGAATATTAGAAGGTGATAAGGCAGGAACTGCTGACTTAGCAGGTGATTTACTTTCTAAAGGAACCGAGAATAGAACCAAAGAGGAAATTAACTTTGGTATTGATTACATCGGAGCGCGTTTGAATACCTATAGTATGGGTGTTTATGCATCTTCTCTAACAAAACATCAAGAGAAGTTATTAGACATTATGGCCGATGTAGTTAAAAATGCTAAGTTCGATGAAGAAGAGTTGGAAAAGTTGAGAAAGCAATACATCTCAGGTTTACAAACAGAAATTAATGATCCGGATGCAATTGCCTCAAAAGTAAGAAAGGCATTGCTATTTGGAAAAGATCACCCTTATGGAGAAGTGGTTACCGAAGAAACGCTAGAAAATATTACTTTAGAAGATATTCAAGAGTACTATTCGACTTACTTTAGACCTAACATTGCTTATCTAGCAGTAGTTGGTGATGTAACAGTAAAAGAGGTAAAGCCTTTAATTAAAAAGCATTTTGGTGACTGGGAAAAAGGCGAAGTGCCAAACCAAGAGTTTGAAATGCCTTCACAACCTCAAATTACAGAAGTAGCATTTGTTAATCGTCCGGGAGCTGTTCAATCAGTAATATCTGTTTTTAATACGATTGATTTAAAACCCGGTAGTGAAGACGATATTCCTGCGTCAATTGCCAATGGGATTTTAGGTGGAGGCTTCATCTCTAAGCTGAACTTAAACTTAAGAGAAGAGAATGCATACACCTATGGGGCGCGCTCTTCGATTAACTCTGATAAGTTAGTTGGAAACTTTTACGCATCTGCTAAAGTTAGAAATGAAGTAACTGATAGTGCCTTAACAGAAATGTTAAATGAGCTAATGGAAATGCGCAAAGGAGAAATTACACAAGATGAGTTGACCACCATTAAAAACTACCGTACGGGTACATTTGCTTATAGCTTAGAAAATCCACAAACAAAAGCTCGATTTGCAATTAATATTGATAAGTATAACCTTCCTGAAGACTACTACGAAACTTATTTAGAGAAAATAGCCGCTGTTACTTTGGATAAAGTAAAAGAGGTATCTAAAGAGTACATCAACCCAATGAACGGCTATATTTTGGTAGTTGGCAATCAAGAAGAGGTAGCTGAAAAAATTAAAAAATTCAGTCCTAGTGGTAAAATTAACTTCTATGATCCTTTTGGAAATGAAGTTGAAGAAACCACTTTAAAGCCAGCTCCGGAAGGCGTAACTGCTCAAACGGTAATTGATCAATACATTGAAGCTATTGGTGGCAAGAAAAATCTTGATAAAGTGAAGTCATTAAAAATGTTAATGTCAATGAACATGCAAGGCTTCGAAATCGAGATGAATAGTTATTTCGGTGAAAATGGTGAGTACTTATCTGAGACAAGTACTCCAATGGGAAGTTCAAAGCAAGTTTTTGATGGGGAAAAAGCTAAAGTTGAAAGCCCTAGAGGAAATCAAATGTTAGAAGGAGAGCAATTAGAAGCGATGAAATATGAAGCAGTGATTTTTCCTGAATTACAATTTTTTACTGATAAGTATGAAGTAAATTTAAAGGGAGTTGATACTAAAGCAGACCAAAAAGTATATGCAGTTGAAGTTGTTAAAGCAAATGGCAAAAAGCAAATGAATTACTATTCAGTTGAAAGTGGTTTGTTGGTTTTGTCAACTCAGGAGGTAGAAACTCAAATGGGAATGATGACTCAAGAAACTCATTACGAAAATTACAAAGCTGTGAATAAAGTGAAGTTTCCTCACACCTACAAACAAAACGCAGGTCCACAATCAATGGAAATCACGGTTAACGAAGTTGAAGTTAATCCTGATTTAGAAGAAGGATTGTTTAAGATTGAAGAATAAGTTTCTTTTTTCATAATTAATAAAAAGCCGTTTCAATTGCGAAACGGCTTTTTTTTATGATGACTCATGCAAAATTATTTCACTGTTTTTCCTTCATATAATCCAGTAAAACAGCTATCTATTGGCTCCCATAGCTCTATTTTGTTGTCCTCAGGGTCTAGTATATGGACAAATTTACCGTATTCAAAACTTTCAATTTCATCCAAAACAGTAACTCCATTTGCCTTTAACTCTTCAACAAGACTTTCGATGTTTTCAACCCTATAGTTAATCATAAAGTCCTTTTTAGAAGGTTCTGTATGTTTGGTGTCTTTACTCATCGGACTCCAGTTTAAATAGGCTTTTTCCTGTTTGCCGTCTGCCTTTCTGAATTCAAAAACAGCACCATATTCATTGGTAATTAATCCCAAATTATTACTATACCAGTCTTTTAATTTCGCAGGGTCTTCGCACTTAAAAAAGATACCTCCGATACCTGTTACTTTTTTCTTCATTTTATTCGTTTTTCAATATATCTAGAATTCATAATTCTCAAAATAGCAAGGTAGCCAAGGTCAAATTTAATGTAGTCACCCACTTTGTAATTTTGTTTGTTTTCGCCTAAGTCAACAACAAGTACATCAGATGAAGAACCAACAATCTCGATACTTTTATCTTGAAGTCTCGCTTGATCTTCATCAACATCTAGCACTCCTAAGTCTAAAATTGCTCTAAAAGAAGTGTTAGCTCGATCTTCTTCATTAAAGGTCATGGTGTCACCTTTTAGGTTTTCACCCAGTTCGCCATCCGGGACAACAGGTTTTTCTGTCAACTCAATAATCTCAGCACTTAGTTCAAAGATGTTGGTACACATCCCTTCAATGGGTTCATTATGGTAAGGCTCCGTTCCCATAAAAAAGGACTCTCCAACACGAAAATGATTAATGTCGGCGGGTAATAAGTTCTGAAAAATAAGTGGTATTGTTACAGATGTTCCTCCTGATATGAATGGTATTTTTCGATTAAACTTAGCTTCAATGACTTTAACATAAAGACTTAATTGGATTAACTTATCGTGGGAGGGAAGTACACCGTACATGCAAGTGAGGTTGGTACCAATGCCAATTACTTCAATGTTGGGCAACTCAAAAACAGATTCATAAAAGTCGAGAAATTCTTCTCTTAATACACCCTCACGCAATTCTCCCATTTCAATCATAATAAGTACTTTGTGTACTTTATTCTGCTTTTTCGCCTCTATGGAAAGTGCTTTAATAGTTTCTATTTCAGTGTTAAAGCTCAAGTCAGCGTATTTTACAATATCGTCCACATTTCCTTGAGCGGGTGGTTTAATGTAAAAAGTTTCAATATCCGGGGAGATTTCTTTAATCATTTTAAGATTAGAAATTCTGGAGTCACATAAACGTTCTACACCCATATCGTGTAATACTTCAAGGTAGGGTTTGTAGCCACAAAGTAGCTTAGAAACAATGGTCCACCTAATATTATGCTTCTCAAAGAGATTTTGTAAGAAACGAAAATTCTTTTCTAGTTTATTTCGATCGAGGGTTAAAAATGCCATCTTTAGTTGAGTTGGATTTATCGAGCTGTTGAACAATCATAAAGGTCAAAGCCGAAGTTAATATACCAAAGAAATTAGGATCTAATTTAAATGGAAGTACAGTGTCCAGAAGAATTAAAGTTAGTGTTGTTCCTCCTCCCAATACCATAGCTAAAATTGCAGCCTTAGCAGAAGGTTTTTTAATGAACAACATTCCTATAACGGGAATTAACAAACCGGAAACCATAAAAGCGTAAGAGTGAAGCATTAATTCTAAAACGTTTTCCATACTTAATGCCAAAACTACTGCCAAGGCTCCAATGACAAAGGTAACTATTTGAGAATTTATAATTTGACTTTTTGAACTAGGGTAGAAGCGACCTAATATGTCTGAGATGAAATTCCCTGAGGCCGCCATCAGGCAGCTGTCAGCAGTTGACATAATAGCTGAAAAATAAGCGGAAAGCATCAAGCCCATTAAACCAATGGGAAGCATTTCTCTAAGAAAAAGCGGGAGTCCCATTTCTGCGTCAATTTCAGTATTGGGTCCAAACCCTAAATCGACAAACATTCCCTGCTCTAAAGCTACTTTAGCAAATAAACCTAAGAGTACTCCCATAAAGGCCATTACCGGCCATTCAAAAAGACCGGCGATTCGCCATGCTTTAATGGCTGTTTTTTCATCTTTGCAAGCGTAAATACGTTGATAAAGAGTCATTCCAACAAACCAAATGGGAATAATGGTAATTGCCCAATTTACTAATTGAACAAAACTTACATTTGTGATACTTAGCATTTCAGGCTTAAGTATTTTTCTCAAACCTTCAAATCCACCAATTTCTAAAAAGCCCAATGGTATTCCAATGCCAACAAGTCCAATTAATAAAATACTCCATTGAATTGAGTCGGTGTAAATAACTGCTTTAATTCCACCAATTACGGTATAAACCACAGCAACAATGCCCATGATTAATACACCTTGTGAAATTTCTAAAGCGGGGAAAGTAGCTGAAGCCAATTTTGCTCCGGCAAGTATTTGAGAACTGGTGAAACCAATGTAGCCAATCAATGAGATAATTCCTGCTATAAGAGCTACTTGAGGATTATAAAAGTGTTCTAATGCTTGAGGGAAACTCAAAAGCCCTTTCTTTTTAGCTGTTCCAAACACCTTAGGGATGAGAAATGCACTGCTCATCCAAGCTCCTATTAAGCCGGTAAATAACATCCAGTTTCCCGAAAGTCCCATGGTAAAGCCCAAACCTCCCAAACCAATCGAGAAACCTCCTCCAACATCAGTAGCCACAACGGAAAGTCCTACATGACCGGCAGACATATTTCTGCCGCCAACATAATAATCGTCATCACTTTTGTTTTTTCGAAAAAAATAAAGTCCAACTCCCAGCATCGCCAGGATGTAAAGGATAAATATGCCTAGGTCAATCCAGTGCATTAATAATTACGATCTTTTCAGACGCATTTCAAGGTAAGGGTTGGTAAATCCAAAGTGTTCGTAGAGCTTCTTTGCAGGATTATTGGCCTCAACGTGAAGAGCGATATCCCCACTAGCCATACTAATGGATTTTTCCATCAATTTCTTACCAATTCCTTTTCCTCTGTGCTCTTCGTGAGTAGCTATGTATACGAGAATGTTTTCCGGAATGTATCCGTTCATGCCTGTTTTATTGATGATCACAGCACCAACAATTTCATCATCTTCCTTTGCAATCACCACAAAACCACCAAATGAAACTCGTTCTTTTAAAGCAAAGCTCAAGCAATTTAAAATATCTTCTTTTGGATCACCATATTGCCCTAAATGTTTATGAAGAAAATTGACAATTTTAGTTTTTTCAAGTTCGGTAGGTTTGTTCGTTGCATTATAGATTGTTATGTTCATGATTTTTTCCAAATAGGGTTAAGTGAATTCTTTAGTAGCGAATATCGTTAAAAAATAAAACTTTCCCTAATTTTTCAAGCACCTGACTAGATAAGCAAAAAAATACCTCGAAACTTGAAGCTTCGAGGTGTTTACAAAGGTGAGTTCAATATTAACCTTTAGGGCAATAAAACACTTTCAACTGCGTGAATAACACCATTAGTTCCTTGAACGTCTGTAATAATAATATCAACTGCAGCTTGAGTAGTATCTGAAGTAATTAGCTGTGCACCATTAGATAAGTCAACTGTTAAACTTCCTCCACTAAGTGTACTTATATTTTGTCCTTGAGATAAAGCTCCCGATTGTACATTGGCGCCACTAACTACATGGTATTGTAAAACTGCTGAAAGAGTAGTTTGGTCAATGTCAGAAATTCTATTCCAGCTAGCATTTGTTGCTAACAGGTCAATAAATGCTTGATTTGTTGGAGCAAATACGGTGAATGGTCCGTTTCCTTCTAAAGTATTAACGAATGTAAAACTCGGCTGGGTTAAAGCTACTACCAAACTGTCAAATCGATTATCATTTACTGCTAATTCAACTATATTTCTCGGTGAAATAACTGCATCGATTAAGTGAATAACTCCATTGGAGGCATCAATATCAGCTTGTAAAACATTAGCAGAATTATCTACTGTAACTCCATTGGCTGTATTTACTTTAAGTACCACAGATTCATTATCCGGAGCTTCAGTATTTAAAGTTGGAGCGTATAAATTATCACTTAAATCAGCTGATTTTACTTCATTGTTTAATACATGATAAAGTAGGGTGTTTGTCAACAATTCATTCGGAATGTCCGCAATTTGATTCACTCCGGGAGTGGCCGCTATAAAGTCAGCAAATGCTTGATTGGAAGGAGCAAATACGGTGAAGTTTCCACTACCTTCAAATGTGCTTACTAAACCAGCTTGCGTTAAAGCAACTACTAAACTGTCGGTTTCATCACCTGCAATTGCTATTTCTGCAATGTTGTTTTGTGTATTACTGTTACTTGTCATTGGTTGAACATCGTCATCATCATCGCTACAAGCGACAATTGAAGCACTTAAACTGATTCCTAAAAATAAATAGGCTAGAAATTTTACATTTTTCATTTGTTTAGTTTTTAAAGTTAATGTTAAGTTAACCTTTAGTACTTTGTTTTGTTCAATATTAATTTAAAAATATTAAACAAAATATAGATTTAACATTAAAACTCAACCACAACACGACCTTTAGACTTTCCCTCTAACATTTGTTGAATTTCATTTTCGAGACTCTCTAGCTTTATGATTCGTTTCATTTCATTCAGTTGTTTAGGTTTCCAAGAGTCAGCTAATAGTTCCCATATTTTTAAACGAATATTTCTAGGAGTTTCGGCGGTTTCTATGCCTAAGAGGTTTACACCATTTAAAATGAAAGGATAGACTGTAGTTTCTAATTTTGGTGAAGCAACCAATCCACAAACGGCAATATTTCCGTTTCTTCCACAAGCTTTAATGCAAGTCGCTAAGGTGTTATCTCCCACGGTGTCAATTGCTCCTGCCCACTGACTTCTCAGCAATGGTTTACCGCTTTGGTCATTGCTTTCCTCGCGGCTGATAATCTTTGTAGCCCCTAAGCTTTTTAAATAATCATGGGCTTCTTTTTTTCCACTGGCTGCAATTACTTCGTAACCGTTTTGCGACAAAATAGATACTGCCATGCTGCCAACACCACCAGTTGAACCGGTAACTAAAATTGGTCCCATTTCCGGATTTTGTCCGTTTTGTTCCATTTTATATAGAGAAAGAGCTGCGGTAAATCCACCGGTTCCAAGAACCATGCTTTCTTCCATGCTCAATTTTTTAGGCTTTTTTACCGGCCAAGCAGCAGGAACGTTGATATATTCTTGAAACCCACCGGAAGTATTCATGCCGAAGTCATAAGAGGTAACAATTACTTCATCGCCCTCTTTAAAGTCATCTGTTTTACAACTTACAACCACACCAACGGCGTCAACACCCGGGACATGTGGGTATTCTCTGGTTATTCCCTTATGCCCTGAGGCTGAAAGAGCATCTTTATAGTTTAAGGCTGCAAATTTCACCTTAATTAATACTTCATTCTGAGGTAAATCAGAAATCTTTTTTGTTTCTATTCCTCTACTAAATTTTCCGTCTGCATTTTCTCTTACGACAAATGCTTTATATTCTTGATTTTCATTCATTGGTATATCAGTATTTTATAGTTGTCAATGTATAAATTGTCTTTTTCAGGATTCCAAAAGTAGATACTTATTGGTTCATTTAAATTAAGCTTAGCTGCAGGAACCTTAAATCGAAACAACTTTTGTTGCCACTCATCTACTTTAGTAATAAAGTTCTCTAAATATTGAGCTTCGTAAAAGTCACCATGTGACAATACTAATTGAATTTGAGCGGTATCGCCTAATGGTTTGTAATCTGCTAATACAAAAACCTCTAAAGGTATATTTGAGTTTAAATTATTGAACTGTTTTTTTACAGTTAAGGCGTATTCATAATCAAATGGCAAATAGTAGCTTTTTCCATAAATTGAATCAGTTTCTTCAATTTTAGCCCAAGCTAAAGTGGCGCTATCTAAAGTAGACTGTCCATCGAAATCGTCTTCAGCTAAATAATGAAAATGCTCAAAAAAGTGAACAGGATTATTCTCCTGAGATTTTTTGTAAAGTCCTAATTCACCATTGTGATGGACTAATTTTAATCGTTTAATTAGTTCCGGATAATCTTTGTAAGTGTCGGTTACAAAATTGCTATCTAACAGAACAACATAACTGAAATCTAAGGTATCAAGGGCATTTTTGACGGTTTCTTCCCCGCTGTTAAGCAAAGTATATCCGCGGTTTTGCCAAAGGGTAAAAGGCATATTGGTAGAAACGGCATCCAAAACTAAAAGTGTATCTTTCTTATCGATTCCCCAATCTTTAAGGTCACTTTTAGCCCTTTTGTAAACTTCATAAGCGTAATCAATTCTATCGTTGTAAGGAGGAGTGTAGCGCTTTTCTTGAATATCCTTAGCGTGTGAAAAAAAGTAAAAGAAGAAAATGCCGCTCACAACTGCTGTTGGAGTGTACCATTTTTTAGGTATCTCAATTTTGCTCAAGCAGAGTAATAAGATCATTGCCAAAAGAGGATAGAAAGTATCTATATAGTAATAATCATGATCGGCAAACTGTTTTCCCATTAAATAGAAAAACAAAGCCACACCAATTAAGCTAATTAAAAAGTATAAACTCATAGAACTCCACCAAAAAGTCACTTTTAGCCCTTTTTTAAGTTGAACATAAGCTACTGCAAGCAAGGCAATAAGTAAAATCGCGTGAAATGGACTTAAAATTTCCTTTCCAAAACGGTCGACAGCAGTGTTGATTACATTGGTAAAAGCGTCAATTGAATCAAAATAAAGTAATTCCGTTAAAAACATACTGCCGTACTTGTTGGCTAATGATTGATTGTAGGCGAAGTAAGCTATAAAGAGAGCAATTCCCAGTAAAGAGGCAAACAACTCTTTTATTCTCCATTTTTTAGATTGAAATGATATGACAATTCTATGGAGAAGTAAAGCAAATAAAAAGACAAAAAATGGTGAACGACTGAGTGCTGCTAGGGTGAGAAAGCCAATTGAAAGGTAAAAGTGTTTCAGTTTAAAATTATTAAGGTATAGTGCAAAAGCATAAAGCCCGATGATAAAGTTGGCGAAAGAAGGAACGGATGGAAGAAAACCGTTTTGATAGTAGACCAAAACCGGCAGAGTAAAAAGAAATGAAGTTGCCCAAATGGCTCTTCGATCAGACTTTGTAAGTAATAAAGCCAAGCGAAAAAAGAAAAATAGTCCAATTAGTGCATAAAGTAAATTGTATAGTCGAAAAGTAAAAACCAAGTCGGAATTTAATACTTTGCTAATCACAGCCACCAAGTAGTCGTGAATAGGGAAATCTACTTGAGTAATCCCATCTTTAGTAAGTAAGTTGTATGTTGCAGGATGAAAAAAATCAAATCCGTTCTCCTGAAAATTCATCGCTAAAGCCAAGCGATCGCTTTGTGTCCAAGCGTGAACATAGCTCGGATACTCACTCATGCTTTGGTTAAACAAGTAATAACTGCCCCAAATTAAAATGACGAACATTAAAATTGTAGCAGGGTAGTGGTGTTTTAAATCTTTAAACATTCTTTATTGTTGACTGATCCATTGTTTAATATCCGATAATACTTTTTCATCGAAATGAGCCTCTTTTTCATACTCTGTAGGCAAAAGTAAGCCTTCTCCCTCGTAAAATAAATGATTCATTTTGGGGTAAATAATGGTTTTAGAAAGTAGGTGGCTATTGCCGTTTTGCCACTTTTTTGCTTTATTACAAACATAGCTAATTTCAATCAGTAAAGAATTTTAAGCTAAATGTAAAAATAAACGCTCAAGTCGAAGATTAGAGTTACTTTTGCGCCCTCAAATTCAACATCCATGAACATTAGAAACATTGCCATAATCGCCCACGTTGACCACGGTAAAACTACCTTAGTTGACAAAATGCTACTTGCCGGAAAGCTATTTAGCGACCACGAAACTCCGGGAGAGTTGATTATGGACAACAACGACATTGAAAAAGAAAGAGGGATTACAATCTTATCGAAGAATGTTTCCGTTTTTTATAAAGACACTAAGATTAACATTATCGATACTCCCGGTCACTCCGACTTTGGAGGGGAAGTAGAGCGTGTATTAAATATGGCTGATGGCGTATTGCTTTTGGTTGACGCCTTTGAAGGACCTATGCCACAAACTCGTTTTGTATTGCAAAAAGCAATTGACTTAGGTTTAAAGCCAATTGTGGTAGTCAATAAAGTTGATAAAGAAAACTGTACTCCGGATATTGCTCAAGAAAAGGTTTTTGACCTGATGTTTAATTTAGGAGCAACTGAAGATCAATTAGATTTTCCAACGATTTACGGTTCAGCCAAAAATGGTTGGATGAGTGATGATTACCAAAAGCCAACGGAAGACATTACCGCTTTAATGGAAGCAATATTAACGCATATTCCGGCTCCTAAACCCGAAGAGGGAAATACTCAAATGTTGATTACATCTCTGGATTACTCTTCATTTATTGGAAGAATTGCCATTGGTCGTTTGCAAAGAGGAACTTTAAAAACCGGACAGCAAGTATTGCTGATGAAGCGTGATGGAAAGCAACAAAAGGCTAAAATAAAAGAGCTTTACTTATTTGAGGGACTTGGAAAAGTTAAGGTAGAAGAAGTACAAGCAGGAGATATTTGTGCTGTTGTTGGTTTGGAAAACTTTGACATTGGCGATACTGTTGCTGATGTGGAAAATCCGGAGGCTTTGCCAAGTATAACCATCGACGAGCCAACGATGAGTATGTTGTTTACAATTAACGATTCTCCTTTCTTTGGTAAAGAAGGAAAATTTGTAACCTCACGACACATTAAAGATCGCTTGACAAAAGAGTTGGAGCGTAACTTGGCGCTTAGAGTTGAAGATACCGGTTCTGCAGATTCATTTAATGTATTCGGTCGTGGTGTTTTGCATCTTTCCGTTTTAATTGAAACCATGCGTAGAGAAGGTTATGAATTGCAGATTGGTCAGCCACAGGTAATTATTAAAGAAATTGACGGTGTAAAGCACGAGCCGATTGAGGAATTAAACATTGACTTACCTGAAGAAGTGAGCGGAAAAGCCATTGAAATGGTGAATCAGCGAAAAGGTGAAATGCTAAACATGGAACCTAAAGGTGATCGAATGATTTTGGATTTTGAAATTCCTTCTCGTGGAATCATTGGCTTGAGAAATGCACTTTTAACAGCAACTGCAGGAGAGGCAATCATGTCTCACCGATTCAAAGAGTTTCAGCCTTTTAAAGGGGTGATTCCGGGAAGACAAAACGGTTCTTTGATTTCTATGGAACAAGGAAAAGCTATTCCTTACTCATTGAGCAATTTGCAAGATAGAGGTAAGTTCTTCGTTGACCCTAATGAAGAGATTTATGGAGGTCAGGTAGTTGGTGAAAATAACAGAGCCGGGGATTTGGTAATTAACATTACTAAAACCAAGAAAATGTCTAACATGCGTTCATCCGGAGCAGATGATAAAGTAAAAATTGCACCGGCGATTAAATTCTCTTTAGAAGAAGCCTTGGAGTATATTCAAAAAGATGAATACGTTGAAGTAACACCAAATTCAATTCGAGTTAGAAAAGTACTTTTGAACGAAACTGAT
This sequence comes from Flavobacteriales bacterium UBA5081, assembly GCA_002415785.1. Lineage (GTDB taxonomy): Bacteria > Bacteroidota > Bacteroidia > Flavobacteriales_E > Vicingaceae > UBA5081. The sequence goes on along the minus strand of DIAJ01000028.1, from coordinate 100,989 downwards.
CGAAAAAGAGCTTCAAAAATATAAAATGAGAAAGATAAGAGTTATACTTTGAACTTTTTATTCCCCAAAAAAGCGTTGATTTGATCAGCGCTTTTTTTGTGATTAGTCAACCTTAATCTTAATAAGAAATGGTTTTTCGTTTACAAACTACTAATCTATATTTTTCAATCTATGGGAAATAAGTTAAATTTTACTTCGTCGTTGAGATAAAGGAGTCGTTAATTTTCAATTAAGCCTCTTTACTCTCATTGACCTTCTTCAACCAATCCATCGCCTTATTTACTTCTTCAAAAGCTTTATGCTTTGCCGGAGGACGGTTAAACTGCATGTAAAAGTTTAATAGCATACGATGCGGCATACTTTTAATAATTACCGCCATTGCTTTGGTGTATTTTATCGACAATTCACAATTGGCAAAGTAAGTTCGCGCTGTGCTATCTACATTTGCACCTTTTGAGGGCAATGTTATTCCCAAAATGTCTTTTTTCTCATCGGCGTTTTCCAACACTATTTGCTCAATATGCTTTGCATCTTCTACATCAATCGTCTTGAAAGGATGAAAAACCACCATCAGTAGGTTCATCTTAAGGTGTTTGTGTACTGAGAAGTTTTCATTATTCTGCCTTAATTGGAAATCAGGATATAGAGCGTTGGTTTTTTTCATCGCTGCAAAAGTAAGTGTTCTACCTTTCCTAAATGTCATTTAAAGATTAATTTCGCAGGCTATGATTTACCGTTCCATTATCAAGCCATTGCTTTTTCAAATGCCAGCCGAAAAGGCTCACTATAAAGTGTTTTCTTGGCTAAGAATGAGTTTAAAAAGCAAAGTGACAAGAAGTATCGTACGAAAGTCACATGAAGTAAAACATCCAAAATTGCAGAGAGAGTGTTTTGGTTTAAAGTTCGACAATCCTGTAGGTTTGGCTGCAGGCTTCGACAAAGATGCAAAGCTTTTTGAGGAGCTTTCTTGTTTTGGCTTTGGTTTTATTGAAATCGGAACACTTACCCCAAAACCACAAGACGGAAACCCTAAGCCTCGCTTGTTTCGCTTGCCAAAGGATGAAGCTCTGATTAACCGAATGGGTTTCAATAATGAAGGAGTAGAGGCAGCTGTTAATCGCTTAAAAAAGCGCGATTCGAAGCTGATCATTGGGGGGAACATCGGAAAGAATAAAGTAACGCCTAATGAAGAAGCATTAGACGATTATTTGAAATGTTTTCACGCTTTGTTTGATTATGTGGACTACTTTGTAGTAAATGTGAGTTCGCCCAATACGCCTAATCTAAGAGCGTTACAAGAAAAAGAGCCACTAACGAAACTATTGATGGCTTTACAAGCAGAAAACAATAAGAAAAGCAAACGCAAACCCATCTTGCTCAAAATTGCACCGGATCTAACCAATAGTCAGCTAGATGATATTGTAGAAATTATTCAAACTACTGCATTAGATGGTGTGATTGCTACCAACACCACCATCGATCGATCAAACTTAAAAACTGCTGAAAAAGAGGTGGAAAGCATTGGAGCCGGAGGGTTGAGTGGTAAGCCGGTTCGTCAGCGCTCCACAGAGGTAATCCAATACCTTTCGGCTAAGTCTAATAAAAGCTTTCCCATTGTTGCCGTTGGGGGTATTTTTACTGCTCAAGATGCCATTGAAAAGCTGGAAGCCGGAGCTGATTTGGTGCAAGTTTATACCGGCTTTATTTACGAAGGACCGCAAATGGTGAAACGAATCAACAAAGGATTAATCAAGTACTATGAGTCAAAGTGAATTGAAAATTATTGAGTGTCCACGAGATGCAATGCAAGGGATAAAAGAATTTATACCTACGGAAGTTAAGATTGATTACTTAAACCAATTATTGAAGGTGGGTTTTCACACCTTAGACTTTGGTTCATTTGTTTCACCCAAAGCTATTCCTCAGTTAAAAGATACGGCGGAAGTATTAGCCGGACTTGATTTAGAACAAAGCAACACCAAGCTCTTGGCGATTATCGCCAATGAAAGAGGAGCCAAGGATGCTGTTCAACATGAAGAAATTGCGTATTTAGGTTATCCTTTTTCCATTTCAGAGACTTTTCAGCAGCGAAATACCAATGCAAGCATCGAAGAATCCCTAGATCGTGTAGCTCGTATTCAGAACTTAACCTTAAAGAACAACAAAGATTTAGTGATCTACATTTCCATGGGTTTTGGAAATCCTTATGGCGATCCTTATCATGAGGACATCGTGGCGGATTGGTTGCGCAAGTTAAAAGCCATGGACATTCGCATTTTTGCCTTAAGTGATACCATTGGCGTTTCTGAACCGGGAATTATCAACCGTTTATTTAGCACTTTAATTCCCGAGTACCCTGACTTAGAGATTGGAGCACATTTACACACCACGCCTGACAGTTGGAAAGAGAAAGTTGAAGCGGCATACGATAGTGGTTGCCGGCGATTTGACGGCGCAATTGCCGGCTACGGAGGTTGTCCCATGGCAGCCGACGACTTAACCGGAAACATGCCCACCGAAAAGATGATTGGCTATTTTAATGAGGTACTCCAAAAAGAAGTGGTAGATATGGATGCCCTGGATCAAGCCATTCAGGAAGCGGGGAGGGTGTTTTAATTAATACCTCAAACTAGTATTTAATGGCTACACCTACAAAAAAATCTATTTAACTAGATAATTTTGTACCTTTGATAAAAAGCTGAATAAAATGGATTTAGAAGCTCGAAAAATCGAATTTGTAAAAGAATTTTTAAAACTTCAAAGTGAAGAGGTAGTCTCTGAGCTTGAAAAAATTTTAAGCAAAGAGAAAAATGCTTCGAAAGAACGACTAATTCAACCAATGACTCAAGATGAACTGAATGAAAGAATTGACAAATCTGAATCTGATTTCAGAAATAATCGATTTAAAAACAGTTCTGAACTTGCAGCTAAATACAAATGATGATTTTAAAAATTATTTGGTCTGAATTTGCAGAAAAACAACTAGACGAAATATATGAGTATTATCAAAAGAATGCAAGCCCTAGAATTGCCAAAATGCTTCTCAAAGAAATTATTAATGAACTAAATAAGTTAATACACTCACCATTAATTGGACAAGAAGAAGAGCTTTTAAAACAAAGAGAAATTCTTTATCGTTATTTAGTATTTAAAAACTACAAATTGATTTATTCTGTAGATATAGAAAATGGTTATATAAAAATTACTGACGTTTTTGATACTCGACAGAACCCACAAAAAATTAAACGGACTAAAAGAAAAAAACTACGGATGCGAAAAAGGGTAGTTAAAAATTTAGTTTATAGTCGTATACTTGATTAGTTGCTTTTCTTTTCCATATTATTGTTTTGGGAATGGTCGACGAACCGGAATATTGATATTGAAAACTATGATATAATTTTGCATTTCCATAGCTTTTTGATTCAGTCATTCTACCGGACTTGTCATATTCAAAAAGCTCAAAGCCATTCTGATTATTAATTTTTTGAATAACCTGTCCTTTAGTATTATATAGGTAGTTTTGACCGGCCAGATTGTAAATCTTTTTTTCCTTAATCTTGGTACAATTCCCTGCTGAAAAACAAAAGCCTGTTTTTGTGATGCGATACCATCTGGGAAGAGATTCATCGTCAATATGTTTTTCAAAAACCATATATTCAAACTCCCCGACAATTGAATCTATATAAGAAAACTCTTTCATAAAAAAAAAGCTTTCAAGCCTTGCAGAATATAGCAAATTCCCTTTATCATCATAATCCACCGCCATGATCTTGCCATTTTCAATTACTTTCCTTGGATCATAGCTACTTCTATTTACTTTTTTCTCAATATCGGCTACCCACTTAATCATTGAATCCAACCAGAAAACATGAGAATTTCTTTCGAACTTGCTCTGGTGATGGACAATTTTCTCTATTCTTTTGTCTTGATAAAAGTATGTTCTTTGTAATTGAGAGTCGGCTTTATTTTCAAATACTTGCCACACATCAATCGATTTAACTTTTGGATTATCAATTTTCTTGAAGTCAAATTGATGCATCCCAACTCCAAGCTGCCAATAATTTTGAGAGCTATAGTTAGGTTTAAAATTAGTGGTGCTTAGCTGATGGCTTTCAAAAGTATTTAAAGCGGCATAAATAGAGTTTTTATGAAAAACTACTCCTAAATCTCTTGGTGCTAGAAATAGGTTGAAAATAGCAAACTGATGGAGTGTAAGGGACGATACATTTTTAAACTTTACCAATATACCGTTACCCGTCCAATAAATGGATGCATCCTCCCAATTTGGATTTTTGAGATAAGCATTAACTTTAGCAAAAACATCTAGGGAAAAAGAGTCTGTTTCAGTGCTATCAATTAACGGCCTAAATCCCATATATTGATCAAATTTAATGTTTTTTGTAGGCAGGCTTTCCCTAATGTATTCCCATTTTTTTTGAAGTCGTTTTGTTAATTCATCTTTCACAAGTTGCTCTTTCAATTGTGCTTCTTCTAGCAACTTGCCGGACTTCAGATCCCAATAGTAATAACTTACAATTTTATATTCGTGTCGATAATTGCTAAGCTCACATTCAACAATTTGCACAAAGGTAAGTACACTGTCAAAGTACGAAACCGGCTTTACTTCAATTGATTTAGTTAAAACTTTTGGTATCGGCTGATTGCCTCTTAGTCTTAACTGATTCTTATCTTGAAGAAATTTTAAGTGTTTAGCTCCCTTTTCAATCATTTTTTCTTCCAGCTTAACATTCCCCCAGTTATTTTTCAAAAAAGGAAAAATTAACTCTTGTCTCTTCTTTTCTAGGTTTAGATTACTTAAAGTGAAGAGTGTAGTTGTAATTGGGTTATATGTATTCAAATTTTCTATGAAAATGTCTTTAGTGTCATTTGAATAAAAAAGGCTATCCTTTTTTATAGGGTCAAATAAAAACTGATCAATTGAAAATACTTGAAAGGATAAAACGATAAAAAATGTAAAAGAAAGAAGATTTTTCATAGTACTTATAGGTTTATAAAGCTAAATTTTATCCTTTTCTGTGCGGTTAAAACTTCAGTTTTAACATTTGAAAATCCAAATTTTGACAGGTTGCTTTCAAGCTCAGATAGTGCTATAAACTTTTCACTCCCATTATGATTAATAATTCCAAAACTCTCTCCTTTCATACTTTTATAGGCAATGGTGAAGCTGCCCATATTTAGCTTGTTGCTTATAATCAATAATTTAGATTTGAAGTCAAAATCATTGTTACCAATTTTCAAAGTTCCACTTCCTTCAGTTACAGAAATGCCCACAAGCTCATTCAAGTGGGATAGGGAGTCAAGCATTAGTGAATCGATGTTCAAAATATCTGATAACTCTGTAAAATATTTGATTCTTTCAAAGTTTTGGCTGGCAATCAATCTTCCTTTAGTAGAATTCAACTGCCAACCGTCCCTCTTAATGGGTTCAAAACAAAAATCAGTGAAAGTTTCCGCTAAATTTAAATGTTCTTTTTCATTTATTTCTAATGTTTCAGTCTTTAAACTTACCTTTAAATCATGACTTAATTGTTTAAAAAATGGATTGTAAAACTCAAATCCTAAGTCTACATTCCGAAAACTTAAGAATCTATTATCAGGATTATTACGCATTACATAACCAAAGTTAACTTTGCTATAGTATCCATTTGTAAAGCAGTTGTTCAACACAAAACTCCCTGAATTTTTTCCTTTAAAATGTATTTTTAGTGGTTGGAATAACACTAGCGTTAGATAGCCATTATACTGTCCAAGGCTTCCATTTGTTCGGTAATATAATTTATGATAGCTGCTTGAGTCTATTGGTTTTAAAAATGAAAAATTGAGCTGACAATATACATTGTAGTCAAATAAATTAGCTAAAATATTTGGGTAAACTCTACCTAAAGGGTTTGTAGTGTCTTGACATTCACAAAGCCCACTTGGAGCTTCCAATTGAAGTTGATTATTTTGGTAATATTCAGTTTCCAATTTATCTTCTCGTCTTATTTTCCACTTTCCTTCTTTTTTCCCATCCACATGTTTTCCTTTCATCATTAGGTCGCCATTTTCTGCATACCTGATGTACTCTCCATGCTGCAAATTATTTTTATACTCTGAACTTGCCTCTAACTGTCCATTTTCAAAATAGCTTAGGTACTTCTCTTCATACTTGCCGTCAACCTTTGTTGAAACATTCTTTAGTTGTCCGTTTTCATAAAAATATTTTCTAATTACTTTTTGTTTTTGCTTGTCACCTGATTTGAAGGTTATGGTACTGTCGGTAGAAGACAGTTTTCCATTCTTGTACCAACTTTTAGAAATACCTTTTGAACGATCATATAATGATTTAGCTTGCCGATCTTCGTAGGTTTCATACTTATAAATATATTCTCCATTGCTATCACTTATCGTTTTTTGCAGTGAATTATTAGGATCAACACGCATTCGGTAGTGATTACCATTCTTTAAGATTTTTATTAGCTGCATTGTATCTCCTTTTTCAGAAATAGAACACGACCAATCCAGTAAACCTTTATCCTTAAAGTATGCTTCGTAAATTAATTTTCCGTTTGGCAAAAAACGTTTAAAACTTCCATGAAATAAATAGTCTTTGAGTGAATAGCTCACTCTGGGATTGCCGTTTAAATAGAGAATTTCAAATTCCCCTTCTTTGGGTAAACTCGCATCACTGTATTTAGAAGCATCAAGGTCAGATAAATAATTTTCAGGAGACAAGTCATTGTTTCTCAAAGAAGAGAACTCTAGTCCCCCTTTAAAGTTTAGTGTAACTTGCATGTCTTCTTTTTTGTAGTCATAAGGATCAATGATGAGTCGAAAAGGCTGGCCATTAACATAATACCACTCGGTTCGGTTGTAGTGAGTTGCAGAAAAGCGGTCACTATACAATATATTATTAGGATAAAAATTCTGAATCCATTGAATATTTCCCATTTCATAAACAATGCTTCTCATTTGGCTACCTTCATTCACATAGGTCAAAAAAAGCTTTCTTCCTTTATCATCATAAAATTCTAAATTTTTTATTTCTCCATTTTCCTCATATTTTTTCGACCAGCCTTTTGTAATAATCCGACTAAATCCACTGTGTGTTTCTATCTCAGTTTTTAAGTAGGAAGTTTGAAGTTGACCATTTTCATAGTAGCTTTCAAATGATCCAATAATTTCTCCATTTTTTCTTTCTCCTTTTTCCCATATTTTTCCATTGGGGTGGTATCTTACAAAGCTTCCTTCTAACTTGCCGTTGACGTAATTTTCCTCGCTTTTTATTTCGCCATTTTCATAGTAGTGAATAGTCTTTCCTTGCTTGTGGTATTTTAAATAGCCGTTCTCTATTCTTTTTACCTCATGTACAATCAGGCTTGTATTTTCATTAACTCCAAAATATTCCGTCTTTTTTATACTATCATTTATCATTGTGCTCACTGAAGATAAATGACCTGTATTGTTCCATCTTTTACTTTCTCCGGTTGGTTTTCCCTTTTCAAATTCTATTTCAGACTGCTTCACTCCATTTTCATAATAGCTTAACCTGGTACCTACTTCCAAAGTAGGATAATTTACTCCATCAACTACAACATCTTCATAGATCTCAGATCTTAACCGTAAATGACCATTGGGGTAATAACTCTCTTGAATACCGGCTTTTTTGCCATTTTTATAGGTAAATTTATGGCTAAGCCTTCCGCTGGCATCAAAGTCATACCAAATGCCGTCTTTTTCGCCTTCTTTGTACTTCCCTTTTGCTAAGAGCATCCCGTTTTTGTTGTAATACTCAGCTTTCCCATCTAAAGCACTTCTTATATTTCCATTATTTTTAAAAATTTTATAGTGTAAACTTTTAGTGATTTCTCCTTGTGTTGAATATTCAATATAATTTCCAACCAACCTGTCGTCTTGGTAAGTGGCTTCAATTTTTGTACTGCCATCAGTGTAGTACTCTATAAATGCGCCATTTTTTAATGAGTCAGAATATTCTACTTCAGATTTCTTGGTTCCACCGTAGTTAAATGTAATTTTTCGAGTCTTATCGGCTAACCTCTCTATAATCTGAAATATATTTCCATTTTGATGAAAAATAGTATCCTTTTCTTGTGTAAAGAGTAATGTAGAAAATTGGACTAAAGCAAGAAGGCAAAAAATCTTTTTCATAGTACTTTATGGAGAATGAAGCTATAAAACTACATAATATCTTTTTATTTGATTGTTCGATGATATGCTTGACTAAAGGTCGACCATAAGAAGTGAACATAATTGTATCTCTCCGCAAAGGTTTTAAAACCCGTCGAAGATTTAAACTAATAACTCCACATTAAAAATTCTAACACCCCGCAGGTTTTCCTCCAAAGGTGGATAAATGCAATCCTTCGTCTGATTATAGATATCTCTTTTCTGCAGGATTTGAAACCCTGCGGAGCGGTGGAGCGGTATAAGTGATTATCAAAAACTCAACAATCGCTACGAAGGATTTCCTCCATAGGCGGACAGGTGCAATCTTTCGTCACCACATTAAAATCAATAACCTATCCCTAAGCCTGCAATTCCTCTCTTTGTCCGGCAATTTTATCGCTTGCTAAATACTCATCATAGGTCGTTACCTTGTCCAACATGCCGTTGGGGCTAATTTCGATGATTCGGTTGGCGATGGTTTGAGTAAAGGTGTGGTCATGCGAAGTAAACATGATTGTTCCTTCAAAGCTGATCAAAGAGTTGTTTAAAGCTGTAATCGATTCCAAATCCAAGTGATTGGTGGGTTCATCGAACATCAAAAAGTTAGCTTCAGCTTGCATCATTTTAGAAAGCATACAGCGCATTTTCTCTCCTCCAGACAGCACGGAAGCGCTTTTGAGTACTTCTTCTCCGGAAAACAACATTTTGCCCAAGAAACCGCGAATAAAGACCTCATCTTTTTCTTCATCGTTTTTGGTGTAACGACGTAACCAATCGATCAAGTTTTCTTTGGTATCAAAATATTTAGAGTTGTCGTTAGGCAAATAGGCGGTTGAAATGGTTTGTCCAAACTCAAAAGTGCCGCTAGTTGCTTTTAAATTGCCGTTTAGAATTTCAAATAAAGCGGTAATGGCTCGAGAGTTCCCAACCAATGCAATTTTGTCGCCCTTACTCACATTGATATTTATATCTTGAAAAAGGGTATTCCCTTCATCGTCAGTATAGCTTAGGTTCTCAATGTGCAGTAATTGGTTACCGGCTTCTCTTTCTTGTTTCCAAATAATACCCGGATATCTTCTGGAAGAAGGCTGAATTTCGTCTACATTAATTTTCTCCAACATTTTCTTTCGGCTGGTGGCTTGTTTCGACTTGGAAGCATTGGCACTAAAGCGCGCGACAAATTCTTGTAATTCTTTCTTCTTGGCTTCGGCCTTTTTGTTAGCCGATTGACGCTGACGTAATGCTAACTGTGAACTTTCATACCAAAAAGTGTAGTTTCCCGAGAAAACAGTCAGTTTGCCAAAGTCGATATCGACAATATTGGTGCAAACCGTATCCAAAAAGTGACGGTCGTGAGAAACGACAATTACTGTATTTTTAAAATCCAATAAAAAGTCTTCTAACCAACTGATGGTGCGAACGTCCAAATCGTTGGTCGGCTCATCTAAAATCAAGACATCCGGATTGCCAAAAAGCGCTTGCGCCAATAGCACTCGCACTTTTTGATTACCGCTCAAGTCTTTCATTAACTTATAGTGCTCACTTTCTTCAATTCCCAAACCGCTCAAAAGCGAAGCAGCATCTGATTCAGCATTCCATCCGTCCATTTCGGCAAATTCCGCTTCCAGCTCCGAAGCTTTGATGCCGTCTTCCTCGCTGAAGTCTGCTTTTGCATAAATGGCATCTTTGGCTTTCATGATGTCCCACAGTTTCTTGTGTCCCATAATAACGGTGTCGAGCACTTGGTTTTCGTCAAAAGCGTAGTGATTTTGACTCAAAACAGCCATACGTTTACCCGGTTCTAAATGCACAAAGCCCGAATTGGGATCAACATCACCCGATAAAATTTTGAGAAAAGTAGATTTTCCGGCACCGTTAGCACCAATAATTCCGTAACAGTTATCGCCTGTAAATTTGATGTTTACATCGTCGAATAAAACCCTTTTTCCGAACTGTAGAGAGACATTTTGAACTTCAATCATGCTGATATTTTTGAGGGCGCAAAAGTAATCATTTTGAAAGTTTAATTGTGTGAATTGTAAGACTATTCAAGGTAAATAGACTATTTTTTAGCTAGAACACTTTTTAGAGACTTATTTGAATGCTAAACAGTATACTTAAAATTATAAAAAAATCGATTGAATGTTTTTTTTTGATTTTATGAGTTTTATATCATTTTCTTTCCTTTTTGCTCGCCAAAAAGGAAAACAAAAAGGCGAGCCTGGATTCAATCCTTACTTTTTCCTTCACAAAGCTTAACTTCGGCCGGATGATCTCCTTCATTCCTCAGGAGCTTTCCGGTCTCACTAAAGCTTTGTATTGAAAAAAGCAGGATTGTCTCCAAAGGCATTGTTCAGTTCTGCGAACTGACTTGGTTTGAATGCGTTTTCTTATTGAAGTTTTGTATATAATAGACGATTTATTTTTTTATTGCAAAACAACTTTGAACTAAAAATAAAATTTGACGTTTGTAGCTATACGAATCAATAGGGTTTAATTCTCTTAATTATATGTGTACACTAACATACATTCCCCAAAAAGATGGCTTTATCCTCACCTCTAATCGAGATGAAGCCAAGAGCAGAAAGTTTGCTAGCTTTCCGGCTTACAAAGAAATAAATGAGCAGAAAGTACTTTTTCCGCAAGATGGAGATGCTTTTGGCAGTTGGATTGCCTCGAGCAATAAGCGTTTGGTGAATTTATTGAACGGAGCTTGGGAAAAATACAAACATCAACCACCTTACCGAAAGAGTAGGGGAATAGTGCTTTTAGAAAGCTTTGAATATGATGAACTGAAGGAATTTGCCTATGATTACAACTTCGACAATATTGCACCTTTTACCTTAGTTGGTTTAGATTATAAAAGTCACTTAAAAATGGAAGTATTGCGTTGGGATGGAAAGTCCATCTCATACAAGGAAATCAATCCCAATGAAGCACATATTTTTTCTTCAGCACCTTTGTATCCGGAGCACATTCGCTTGGAGCGGGAGAAGTTATTTGCTAAATTCCTCCACGACAATGAGCAAATTACTGCATCAGAAATGGTAAACTTTCACCAATTTGGCGGAAATGATAACGCTCCCATTAAACTCAGTGAAGATCATTTTGTACACACCATCTCAATTACCTCAGTAGTGAAAAATGGACGTGAATTATCGATGAAGTACCATGATTTGATTCAGAATGAAGTGAAGATGGAGAGCTTACAAAATTTGAAATTCGAAAGATGAAACCTTAAAACGAAATGTAACAACCGAAGACGTGTCACCCTGAATTAATTTCAGGGTCTGCAGCTACTCAAACCTATTTCATTAGGAGCAACTTCCAAGGCTGTTACAGATGCTGAAACGAGTTCAGCATGACACGGTTCCATTAGGTGTATTCTTATAGTGATGAGCGTATTCATTAGACAGTAATGCTTATGGATGATCGCATCATAAAGTAATATCCGTTAACAGATTATTAATCATTAAACCTCTATTTTCTATAAAAAACAACTTCAAACTTTAAGTACTTTAGGCACTTCAAACTTCTATTCTCTAGCAGCTAAGCGATCTTGCATCTTGTCTCTAAAAAAAAATGGCAATTTTGGCAATTGATTTTTAAAAATGGAAATTCAACTCTACCTTTCTTTCTGTTTAGCAGCCTTTTTAATGGCGCTCATGCCCGGACCGGATAATTTGTATGTGGTTACCGAGAGCTTGGCAAAGGGCAAGCGCAACGGTTTGTGGATTGCTTTTGGCTTAAACAGTGGGGTGTTGGTTCATACTATAGCAGTGGCAAGCGGACTGTCACTTGCGTTAAAGAAATCGGATGAAGTATTTTTAGCAATTACCTACTTAGGTGTGGCTTATTTACTTTATTTGGCTTATCAAGCAGCGAAGGAAGAGCCGATGAATTTAGCAGAAGCATCTTCATCTAAAAAAGACAAAGCCACTAAGCTTTATCGTACCGGATTATTGATGAATTTATTAAATCCAAAAGTTTCTCTCTTTTTTATTGCTTTCTTACCGCAATTTGTCCGAGAAGAGGCCAATTGGTCAGTCTTTCATCAATTTGTGTTGTTGGGAATCACTTTTATGCTTGTTGGATTCATCACCTTTGCTTCATTTGCTTTTTTGGCGCACCAGCTAAGAAGGCTAATTCAAAAACCCGCATTTTGGAAAGCCACCAAGTGGATTAAAGTAATTGTACTGCTGTTTATGGCTAGCTTGTTATTGTGGGTGTGAAGTAGCGTTAGGTCTTTCTTTTCGGATTGTTAATTTTAATCGGATCTTGACGAGTATCAAAGACATCAGTTATTAAGATACCTTCTTTTACTTCTTTGTAAATAATTTTATAATTTCCATTTACGAGGTATCTGTGTCCTTCATTTAATTTTTGAAGGCTTTTTTCAACTTGTCCGGAAAAAGGATATTTTTTTAATTGATTTGTAGCTGAAAAAATTTGGTTCCTGATTCTATTAGCAACTCTAGGGCTAGCATTAGTTTTGTAGTAGTTGTAGATATCTTTCACCATTTCTGAAGCAAAGTTTGACCAAAATATTGTCATTTATTACCAGTTTTTGGCTTCCTTTTCTAATTGCTCTTGGCTTTTAAATCTACCGGCTAGGTAATCTTCATTTGATTCTTTAGCTCGTTCAATTAAATCTTCTTCTGTCAAAGGATTTAATTCCTGATTACTGTATTCGTTATTTTGAGTTTTGATTACTGATTCAATTTTGTTTAACAGATATTCATCTTTTAAACTTAGGATAAAGTCTATCGCTTTTAGTTTTCTACTTTGGAAAGTCATAGCTAAATTTTATACTAAATTAATGAATTAAACATTTCTTATTTTTGAATTATGGAATTATTTGAACTTGACTTATTTCTTGGCTTTTACCTATTATCCGCTTTTTTAATTAGCTGGGCACTAATAGATATAAGTAACAATAAGCTGAAATTTAGAAAAAAAGCACTTTTCATTCTACTTATTGCTTTGGTTCCTGTTCTTGGTTCGATCATTTACTTTCAATTGAAAAGAAGAAAAATATTACAAAGAAATTACCCTATCAACATTTAAATTTGGAACGCTGCACCGACTAGCACTTACTTTATTATTTTATTAATTTCTTTTATTTCTCTTTCTGATAATCTGCGGATAAAACTCCAACCATCTTTATTATAGCGCTCTATATATCCAAGACTATCAGAGAAAACTACTTTAACTGAGTTTATTGGTTTTACATCATCTTCAATGAACTCCTTATATGCTTTTTCGAATAAATCATTTTCTGATAATTTTGAAGATTTAATTGTTATGAATATTGATTCGCCGATTACTTCTTTTCCATTGAAATAAAAAGTTGGAGATTTTATTTCTATCCTTCCACTATCTAGAGGTCTTAATCTATAACTAATGGTCTGTTTTATTTTAAATTGCCCCTTAATTGAAGAGCTTTGAGAACTTAACTGTGCTTTACTTATTGATTTCACATTGTCAAATGCTGACATTTTTACTGAATCGAACTTTGCATCTACAGAAGCTTGAACTAAAATTTCATCATTAAACTCATAGATTAATTTATCTGTTTTTAGATTAACATTTTGAGCGGCAACTGTATAGGGCGTAAGTAGTAATGCAAATACTTTTATGGCTTTTCTTATCGAATTTTTAAAGCTTATCTTGAAATTCATATCCACGACATTTTTAGTATGGGTACTTTTTTATTTACCAAAATTGACAATTGTCTTGAATCTAAAACAAAACAGTCATCAACAAAAAGAATAAAATTAAAATAAAAAATATTGAAGGGTAGTGACTCTTAGCTCTAGAGTTATTAGTTGAAAGTAATAATGTAATAAATGCTATCCTAATTACTAAAATAACAATGTATAATAGCCAAGCAATAATTGGGTAAAAGGAATTTTCCAAACCTGGTAGTAAATCATTACTATTAAACTTAGGCTTGTTAAAAGTTTCAAGTAAAAATATTATTAAAAAGGTAATAACTGTTACCGCAATAAACTCAATTATAAAATAATATTGCTTTATTTTTTTCAAGTTTTTCTTCGATTTATTTTTCGAAACAGTCACTGTTTTGGGATATTGTGAAATAATTTACGTTTAATGAATTTAACTTCCTCAATTACAATATAAATTGCTAATGAAAAGTAACTAATCAACCAAATATAAATTCCATTTCTAGGGTAAAGAGATATGTAAATTGTATCTTTCCATTTAAACTCTGTGTATCCTTTCAATTTAAAAATATGAAAGCCCAACCAAACCATTAAAATTGATAAGATCGTTTTTAAAAGAGGAATAGGTTTCTTGTATAGAATAAGAAAGAAAAAAATTAGATTAGATACCCAAGGAACAAATGCCTTTTTAGATACAATCCAACCTCCCAATAATGCATCTTTTCCTTTAATAATTGAGGTATCATGAAAATCAAATAATCTTTCAACAACATAAAAGAAGTCAGAAAAGTAAGCGACTATGTACAAAATCAACGATAGAACCTTGAAATTCAAATAAGGTTTTATGTAAATTAATAGTCTATTAGTCATTTTGCTGATATATAGTGTTTTGTATATTGTTTAATATGCCTTTGAACTTAATAATCTTTTAAACTGTGCTAAAAATAAATGTTGTAATAGTTTAAATATTTTGTCATTACATTAAAACAACCACCTGATTAGTCGCTTTCTTAAAAGGATGAATAATAAAATTGATAATCCGATGTAAATATAGAATCCATAGACAAAATTAATTCCTAAATATGCCTCCAGAATAATAAGTGGAATAGGTAGGAAATAAAAAAATGGGAATATAACTAAACTTTTAAACAACTGATTAAGAGATTCTTCACCATGGTTCCTTCTTATTAAAAAAAAGGGGAATGTTATAAACAGAAAGATTCCTATAGATAGATATAAAAAGAACAACATGAAATGGAATGTTTCCATTTTCGTTAAATTAAACTCCATTGATAATATGATGTGAACTATTGTCATTACGGAATATAAAACTCTAACAAAGGCGATAATATTTTGTCACACCATTTAAAACAACCATTTAATTAGTCGCTTTCTTAAAAGGATGAATGATAAGATTGATAATCCAAAGTAAATATAGAATCCATAGACAAAATTAATTCCTAAATATAGCTGTAAAATAAAAATTGGAATAGGTAAAAAGTAAAAGAGAGGAAATATAATCAAGCTTCTATAAATTTCTCGAATCCATTTTGCTCGAAAATTTTTAGCGGTAATGTATAATGGCCATGACAGAATAAAAAAGCAACTAAACAAAAAGTAATAGAAGAACACTTCTTCATGAGTACTTACATGAACTTTTCCTCTATAAAACTCAATTGATAAAATGATGTGAGTTAGTTCCATTATATTTTTAATATTATTTACTTGTGTTTTACTGTGTTGATTTTGATATTTAAGTTGTATACCCTAAAAACGACTAGCTGTTGATTTTAGTATAAAATACCAGGCACTGCCTATGCTACCTTTAATTTATCATATAAAATTAGATCATTATTCTTAATTTTAAATTCTTAACTCTTAATTTAAAATCATGTTTTCAGTTGGCGCTTGGTTGATTGCACTAATCATTCTTATTCCATTGGCTTTGTGGCTGTGGGCAGTAGTAGATGCCATTCGAAGTCCCTTTGACTCAGACATTGCCAAAATCTTAGTGATTGTAGTTATGTTTTGGGCACCCATTTTAGGCCCGATTTTGTACTTTGTTTTTAAAGAGCGATTGTTGCGTTTAAGCTAGTCGATGTTGAGCCCTATTCTAAAGCCAACTGCTTCAAATTTATGATCTTCAAAAGCAGCAAAAACGCCAAGGTTTACCAATAAGAACATGCGGTTTAAGCCATATCCGAATTCGTAAAAGTGCTTTTCTTTTTCTGTCCATAAGTAATTGAAATGCAAACTTTCTTTCCAGTTTGTTCGGTTGAATAAAGGAAGGTGTTTGAGTAAAATATGGTTGTCTTCTAAAGAAAAATGACCTTCCAAATAATAATTATTGCTGTTAAAAGCATAGTAATCCAATAAGTAATATGAGTTAGACTGATTGTTACTGACAAAGTAGGTAGGGTTGGTTGTAAAGCTTTTAAAATCGGCAAAGTACATTTTATTTCTATTGAGAAATTTACCGGCTTCTACATGATAGCTAATATCATCAATTAATCGAACACTTTGAGATTGATGAAGTGAGAAACTCACAAAGCTGTAGTCAACATCACTGTCGAAAACCTTTCGAATTCCTTGTTTGTAATTTAACTCAAAAGTAGGGTAATTGCTGCTAATCGCTTCTTTCTTATCGCCAAAAAAACGATAGTAGGAGTGAGGAGTATATGCTAGATTAATTCCGGTGCTAAAAGCATTATTGGGAGCAAGCAAATCTCTCTGTTCAACAAGCACTTCATTAATAGGTAAGTTGGGCGTGTATTCCCGATTCATAAAGTCGAACGGCTTGTAAAGATTGTTGTTTTTAAGCGGATTTCGATGGGAATAGTTGGCTTCAACATTTATTTTAAAGCCGTTAATCGGTTCCCAACGGTGACCGATAGTAGCAAAATCCTCTTGATAAAGTTTCGCATAATTCGCTGTAAAGAGAAGTGTAGAAACAGTATTTACCCAAGCTTGAATAGCGTTGCTTTGGTTGAAGTCACGGCTCCTTCTGCCCACACTTCCATAAATGCCGGCTTGCTTTTTCAGATCATACTGACTGTCGAAATTAATTTCACCCATCCATTTCTCACGATCAACAGCGTAGGAAATTTTTGGCTCAACTTCAAAAAACTTCCTTTTTTTATAATCTCTCCATTCAAAAGAACCCAATTTCTTACTAATTAACCATCCGTCAACCGTGTTAAACTGCACACCCAGGCCGCTTAGCAGACCTCGTGGCTTCCAATTGAGCTTATTATTTTTCCCCCTAAGTGTTCCATTAAAAAATAGAATATTTCCAAATGCACTTCTATCCTCATTCACAACAGTGTCTCCACTTTCAATCTTGTTTAGCGAATCATTGGTCTGATAAACTTCCATTTCCGTCTCACTCAGTGGAACAGAGCGGTTTTCTTGCCACAAACTGTCTTTTGCTTTAAAAGCATCTTCGGCATACTCCAGCTGATGTTGATTCTTAAGATTGTAATCTTCTTCTTTTTGCTCATTTTCAGCAGACTCTTCCGCTTCTTTTTTCAATAAACGTACTAACTTAAAGGTTTCGCGATTATTTAGTTCCTCTTTTTGTATCAGCTCTTGAATCTTAGCTTCTCTTTTGCTCAACTCTTCTGTTTGCACTGTATCTTTTTGAGATACTTTAGCACTATCATTACCATATTTGTAAGGAGCATTTTGAATTAATTGAGCTTTAATCTTTTGATGGATAAGAGAGTCTAGTGTTACATCAATTTCTTGAATATTGGCTAAGTACTGAACATCCGTTTCTACGCCCATAAAGTCAATGGCAATTTCAATTTTATGATTAAACGGCATCCAAACTCCTTCTTCAACTTCTTGGTAGCGCTGAAAGTAGTTGATGTCGGCAATCGGATCTTGATCAAACTGAACTTCAACTTGATTGAGGTTAAATAGCTCATCGTTAATGTAGATATACCCCCGCATTAAATCATTTCCTCTTCGCTTTGGAATGACTTCAATTTTGTGAACCTCTTGCTCACCTTCGAAATAGGAGTGTTGGTATTCAAACCTATAAACACTAAAAGCACCGCGGTTTAAAGGGTTAATCATGTCGGTTCCACCTAAATTGTAGAAGTCTAAGTTTAAGAAATTCGAAGCTTGCTTTAGTGTATCTAATCTGGCTGTCTTACGAGCTATAATTTTCTCTTTAACCGTATTGGGCTTTTCAAAAGTGTATTCCACAATCGACTCTTGTACATCTCCTGACAATTCCTGTGCTAGCTCATCTTCTTCCATTGCTTTCTTAAAAATCCACGGAATTTCTTTGAATTTGTGGTAGCTGCGAACATAAAGCCGTGCGGTATAGCCGTTAATTTGCTTTTTGTACAATTCCGCCATTACTGTAGCTCGCCGAATAATGTTGTAGGCCGGATCTTCCTTGTCGGGATCAACATCTACCGTTTTTATCTGATAAGCGATAGAGGCTAGTTCAATTTGTTGTTCTTTGCCATTTATATCCAAACTCATTGTTTGAGTTTTATAGCCCAAGGATTGAAAACTTACTTCTTGCTTTCCGCAGGGAACTTTAAGCTTAAAGTGTCCGTTTTCATTGCTCATACCGCCGATTCCGGCATCAGCAAAGTAAATACTCACAAAAGGCAGTTCTTCACCTTTCGCATTGACGATTTTCCCTTTAAAGTCGCATGTTTGCCCAAGAGCATTTAAAAATGAAAAACAAAGCAGTAAAGGAAGTAGTCGTTTATAAATCACAAATTCTTTTTTAGTGAGACGAGCAAGTTAAGGAAAAGTTACAGATAGTAATTAAGAGTTTAGAATTAAGAATTTTGTAGAATTCGACTAAACACTTTCTTAATTTTCTTTTATGGAAATGAATTCAAAATTAAGTATTTGCTAAACATTATCATTTAGTAATTAATCATTAGTATTTAGTCATTAATCATTGGTAATTAATTCAACCAAATTACTCTTCTTCATAGAGCGAAGCAATCTTGTTTCTGATCTCAAAACAAATAAACACTACTTTTGATAAAACTAGAGCATTCAAAATATGGAAAGCAAAGCACTTACCTTTTGGCAATATTTCTTTCTCTTTCTTATCGCCAACTTTATAGCGTTAGGAATTGGTGGTTTCGCTCAATCTGCCGGACCAACTTTCGAATGGTATTCAAACCTTAATCGTGCACCATGGACGCCCCCGGGCTGGGTGTTTGGCTTTGCATGGACGAGCATCATGATTTGCTTTGCAGTTTATTTGGCCTTTCTAGCAAAAACTGTAAGTTGGAAGCAGTTTATCATTTTGTATCTCTTACAATGGATTTTGAACGTCAGTTGGAACCCTATTTTCTTTGCATGGCATAGTGTAGGCATTGCTTTAATTGTGATTGTTTTATTGGCAATAACAGTTAGCTACTTTTTATTTAAATACGCTAAAACGCTTAAGTTTAAATCGCTTTTTATATTTCCCTATTTTATTTGGCTTTTAATTGCCATTTCATTGAATGCCTACGTATTTTTGAAGAACTAAAAATAAAAAATGCCGAAACCACTTATCTGTCTCATATTGTTACTATCCACTACAGTGGCTTGCAACAATTTCGACGCTTCAAAAATCGAAAACTTAAACAAGGGTAAAGTAGTCGTCATCGGGCATGCAGGTTTGGGTTTTCACCGTTGGTTCCCATTTAACCCGTATCCATCAAATAGCTTCACTTCCATTAAAAAAGCTATAGAAGAAGAAGGTGCTGAAGGCATAGAGGTTGACCTTCAAATGACGGAAGACTGGAAGTTTGTACTCTATCACGATAATAAGCTGGAAAGCATGACAGCGCTTAGTGGCTGTATTTCAAATTATAAGTTTGAAGATGTTATTTTATTAAACTATCAGCTTGGTTACCCTTTTGATGCATTCCAAAATGAAAAACTAATTAGCCTACAGCAGCTGATTGAGTATTTTAAAAGTTTGAGTGACTTCCCTTACTTACAGCTCGACTTAAGAACTAGCTCTGAATGCTTAAATAATGAAGAAAGTAAGCTTTACCGCAGTCGTTTTGTGAGGGAGCTAACTAATTTCTTAAACGCTCAAGAAGTACCTAAAGATAAAGTGCTTTTAATAAGTACTGATAAGCGAATTTTCGATTTGTTTGAACAGTTTAATTGTGACTATCCGACTAGCTATGAGGTAACAGGCGACTTTGAAGAAGATTTAAATTGGGCCATTAACAATAAGGTAAAGTCTTTTACCGTAAAGCCCAAAATTCTCACCAAAGAGCGTAGTAAAGCAGCTCATGAAGCCGGTATTTCGGTAGTAACCTTTGGAGCAAAAAGCAAGTCGGGTAACCGAAAACTCTTGAAGTTAAATCCCGATGTTGTTCAAACAGATAACCTTGGAGCTTTGAAGAGTTTGTTGGAAGAGTAGTTTTATGAACCAAAACATAGAGTCGATTTTGTTAAATACTTTCTCTGCTCAATCAGCCGAAGAGCTTGAGACTGTACAATCGCTATGGAGCGGCTACGGCAAAATTAGTCGATGGCAACTCACTGGAGCAGACATAAAGTCTGTAATTGTAAAAAAGATTCAAGCACCTACTCAGCAGCATCATCCCAAAGGGTGGAATAGTAGTTTTTCGCATAATAGAAAGATGAAGTCATACCAAATTGAAATGAATTTCTATGAAGGCTATGCTTTAAGTTGTAATGCCTACTGCGCAGTGCCTAAGTGCTATGAAGTAAAAAGGGCAGAAGGGGAGCAGCTTTTATTTCTAGAGGATTTAAATGAATCGGGATATGCTCAGAGAAGAGAATCGTTGAGTTTAGAAGAGTTAAAAGTTTGTTTAAGTTGGTTGGCTAATTTTCATGCAACTTTTATACAAGTAAATGCTGATGAACTTTGGGAGGTGGGCACATATTGGCATTTAGCGACACGTCCTGAGGAGCTTGAAAAGATGGAGGGCGGTTGGTTAAAGTCAAATGCAAAAGCAATTGACCAAAAGCTTTCAGCAGCTAACTTTCAAACTTTAGTTCACGGCGATGCTAAAGTGGCGAATTTTTGTTTTTCGGATGAGATGAAGAAGGTGGCGGCTGTCGATTTTCAGTATGTTGGTGGAGGTTGTGGTATGAAAGACCTCATTTATTTAATGAGCAGTTGCTTAAGTGCTGAAGAATGTGAATTGTACGAGGAAGAAATACTTCAATATTATTTTAAAGAATTGTCATCTGCTTTAGATATAAATCATAAAATCATTGATTTTAAGGACTTAGAGGTCGAATGGCGAGCTCTTTATCCTTATGCTTGGGCTGATTTTGTGCGTTTTTTAAGAGGTTGGTCGCCGGAGCATTATAAACTGAATGATTATAGTGAACGAATGGTGAATACAGTTAAGAGTTTTTTTTAGAGTATATTGGATAAAGGATGAAAGTTTAAGGATGAAGGAGAAAGGTGCATACCAATGGACAATTGATTAACAGCAAGGCATTCTGCTTTAACGAAATGTCCTAAAGGAGTGGATTGTACCAAAACGAATATACCTACCGAAGACGCGTCTTGCCAAAACGAATGTATCTATCTGAACTAGTTTCAGAGCAGCATCTGTTTGTAGCTTGGAAGGTATGCCTAATGATGTTAATCGGGGTTGTTATTTGTATTAGAACGCCGATAACACAGTTTTGGCTGATTCTCGCAGATTAAACTCGAAGCCACAAAACTTAAAGAACATGAAGATTTTAAGGAAGTCATTAAGTTTTTTTGAAACAAATTCAACTTAGAAAAGAGAGTTGAGAGTGAATGATTTTTACCTTAATGAAAGCCTTAATTTGCTTCACTTCTTAATGTTGAAAAAGAAGCAAGATAGAAGACCGCTTTGCTACAAGAAACAAGAAGTTTTCCAACACAAGTCTGCGAAGAATGAACCAATTCTCGCACTTGAGAGAAAACTTTCATCTTTCAACTTTCCTATTTCATATTTCAACAGAGCTTAACTCTTCAATTTCAAGATTTGTGGAGTCATTTCGCAGTTCGTATTGATATAAACCACTTTTACCAATGGCGATTAAAAGGTTATTCCTAATAATTACATCAAATGCAGTGTTATTTATCGAACTTACCATTTTTAATGATGTAGCAGGGGAGCTGACATCAAAAACCTTAATGGTGTTGTCGCAAACAAATAAGTAGTCGCCATACAAGCCTAAGCCTTTTGGCATGGCTAATTGTTTAGATGTTATTAATTGAGGTTGAGTAACGTTAGTAACATCATATATTTCTAATAAATTGACTCCATTGCCGCAGTTTGTGTTGCTGTGCAAGGTTACAAACGCCAGAGAATCGTTGGCAACCACAGGATCACAGGCGGTAAAATGGTTGACGCTGGAGAGCTCAACCGGCTGTTCGGGAGCATCTAAACTGTAAATAAACATTCCGTTTCTCGAGCCAATGTAGAGGTAATCTTTATGGCTAAACAGGGTTTCTATTTGAAAACCAACCATCACACTGTTTACTTTAACCGGTTTCCCTTCCTCGCTGATGTCAAATACATTTAATCGGTTATTGTCAACCACGTAAAGGTAATCTCCCTTTAATGCAAATGTGGCCAAAGATCCCCCTTGACCGTCATTTGCCATTGGGTTCATCATTTTATCTGAGGAACTGTCTTCACTACATGAAAAGACAGTAAGAGCTAAGAATAAGTAGAATATTGTACGTTTCATCATCTGATCTTTTATTTTACTTCAATCCAGTCAATTGTAAGACTGTCTTTATGGCTTCTGTTGTAATAACCTTGCGGAGAAAGTAATTCCGGAAAGGCATTTTCAATTCGCTTCATTAGTCTTATTTTGTCACTCAATGGGTCGTATTGCAGGGCGATTAAATCAGTTGCCTGATTAATGTAGAGCATATTGTTTCTCACTGCTAAGTCCGATGAGCCCAATACCTGAATGAACTTGATTTTAGAAGGGTTGCGTGGGTCGGAGTTGTCAAATACGTGAAACCCTTTTCTTTCTTCATTGACAAATAAAAAGTTGTTGATTACGTAAATTTTACCGGAATTCACAATTTCTTGAGCCGGGAGCAATTGTATGGAAGAATCAAGGTCAGCTCTAGCGTATTCAACAGGCTCATAATCGTTCGTTCTAATCGGTTGCACACTTTCGCCGCCATCTTCGTAGTAGCTCACACAAGCACTAAACAAAGTAGTAAAACAGATTGCGATTAGTAGTAGATTTCTCATAATTTACTCATTAATATATTGCAAGATAGTACTTTTTTGCATTCACTTTTAAGCTTAATACAAAAGTTCACGAAAAGTTAACAAATCGGATCTTTTAGAAGCAAGACCGCTGAGCTGTTAGAGTCAAGACCGCTTTGCTGTAAGATGAGAGAGTGTAAAAAAGTAGCTATAGTTAAAAGTTGAAGATTCTTACCTTATTGAAACCCTTAATTTGCCTTCACTTCTTAATGTTAAAAACAAAGTGTAATTGCTAATTACCAATTAATAATTCCTAAATGTGACAACCAAATTCAGGACTAATCAACTAATCAGTAGTCTAAAATCTAATGTCTAAATTCTAAAATCTAAAAAATTATCAATTCCACAATATCCTTATCCCAACAGAATGATGAATGCCGGTGGGCTGTATTTCTTCACTCATGTTTATTTGTGTGCGATAAAGTTGATAATAGGGATTCATTAAAATATGCTCTGAAAGCAGGAAACGATAACCTAATCCTGCTCCCAAACCATAGCCGACACCGCCGGGACGCAAATCAGGTCGGTTTGCATCAAAGTGATGAATGGGGTATTCTATATTATTGATGACGATGTAGTTTCTACGCATGCTCACATTGTTGATGTTGCCGAAAAATGAAATGTAGGCGGCTTGTGTTTCGTTTTGAAAATAGTTGAACTGTCCTCCAAAATTTAAGTGAAATCGATTTTCTTCCCCAATGATTGGAATCTGCTCATAAACAGGATCGGGCGATTGATTCCGAGGATCTTCTATGGTCACCGTAAAAAGTTGCTCATAATCCAATTGCACAGCATTCATCTCCATAAATACAGAAAGTTTTTTGCTGATTTCATAGCCGGCATGCACTCCTAACTCAATCTCACTTTTATAAGCAGGTTGGAGGGGGTACTCACTAATTCTAAAAGGATATTGAAAATATTCATTAAGTTCTTGACGGTAATTGGGATTGTTAAAGATCCAAGGAATGTCATGTTGTTTTGTTGATTCCATTGTAATTAGTGATAAAAAAGTGTGAGCCAGTGAATGGCTTAAACTTGTTGGACTAATGTCCCACATGCATAGGAGTCAGCCCAGTGCATGAAAGCCGTTGCTCATTAGGCGAGCTTACCTATGAGTTTACAATTATCTTTTAATAACTTTATGCCTAGTAATTTTATCATCAGACTTTAACTCAAGTATATACACTCCCGAAGGTTCATTGATTTTAAAGCTAAAGTTATTCGTGTGCCAATCGTTATCAACTATATTTTTTTCGATCAATAACTGACCGGATAAGTTGTAAACTTTTATTGATTTTATATTGAATTCTTTGCAGCCTCTAACCCAAATCCTTTCATTTGTGGGATTTGGAAACACCTTAGTAGTTTCATACTCATTTATGATTGAACTCAGACCTACCAGAGTAATCTGTTTACAGGCAGAAGTATCTTTACATGCCCCTTGACTTAATTCAACTGCGTAACTTCCGCTAGCTGTAGGAGTAAAGCTATGTTGAGTAGCTCCTGAAATAGCACTATAACCGTTATTGCAATCTAACCATTGGTAACTTACATTCTGAAATGTGCTAGCCTTTAGCATAGTTCCGCTATCAATAACATTTGTGTCTAATTGATTTAATATGAGGTTAATGGTAATTATACTGTCACAACCGTTTTGGCTCAAGATAGTGTCTTGATATACGCCATTAGTTGTTAAAACTTGCCCACCGGGTGACAGATAAAACTGACACCCAAAGGCATTAATACTATCATATGCTGTTTTACAAATTTTGACGCTTTGAACAAATAGATCATTTCCTCCATTAGAAGACAAAGAGTAACTAGCATTACTTGGATCAAAGTCTACTGTTGAAGAAAACAACCCACCAATAAAGATCTCATTTACATGATTAAATGTCATTTGTAAACCATTATCTAAACTACTTCCACCAATGGCGTAGGCAGTATTATAGTTACCTGAGGAGTCAAGACTCCAAAGGATGCCATCACTATTACCAGAGTTTTGTAATATGCTTGAACTGCCGGAAGAAGGGTCTGCATCAAGAGAGTTGCTATAAAAGTAACCACATGCGTAAACAAAACCATCTTGATCTACAGATAGTTTATTTACTATTTCTTGATTTGAACCTCCAATGGTTCTATTCCAGATCAAATTTCCCGAGCTGTTAAACTTGCTGATGAACATGTCTGAGAATCCACTTGAAATTTTAGTCATATTGATACTTCCCGGATCAAAATCAACTGAACCTCTAAAAGCACCCCCTACATAAATATTAGATTTACTATCAACTTTAACTGTATTGCAAAAGTCTCCGTCTACACCTCCCCATGAAGTACTCCATAAGTGTGTACCGTTTGTGTCGTAAACAGCCATGAAGCAGTCTTCTAGTCCATTAGAGGTTAAGTTGGCTGTACCACTACCACCATCGAAATTAACAGTTCCGAAGAACGTTCCAACAATAATGTGATTGCCATTATTAGGCATAATATCAATTTCAAAAGCGTTAGCTTTTAAACTTGAATTGTTAGCACTTATAAATGAGTTATTCCAGATTAAATTACCAGTGCTATCAAAGGCACTTACAAATATATTTGATGAGTTTGAACCGTTTACAATTGTAGTTCCTGAATTCGGGTCAAAATCAACGATTCCGGAAAATCGACCTGAGATAAGAATCATGTTATTAGTCTGCACTTTTATGAACTGTCCTTTGTCAATAGCATTGCTTCCAAAATTTTTAGCCCAGATAAAGTTTCCCTGAGAATCAAGTTTAACAAGAAATACATCATCAGATCCATTAGAGACTAAATTAAAGGTATTGGGGCTAGGGTCAAAGTCCACGGTTCCTACGAAAGTTCCTGTTATGTATATATTACCGATTGAATCATAGTCAAGAGAAGTTCCATAAACTTCATTAGAACCGGAAAGCGAAACCGCCCAAACTAAACCTCCTTGAGGCGAGTACTTACAAATAAATGCGTCTTTACCACCCGAAGAGGATAAATTTAAACTGTTTGATCCTGGATCAAAGTCAACAGTTTGTTCAAAGAATCCGGTTGTATAAACTTCACCTGAAGGCAATGCTTTTATACCTCTAACAACATCTTTTCCTGCACTGCCACTTGAAATGACCCAATTTAACTTTAACTCTTTAGTTCCTTGAGTGTAGCAGGTTAGAGAAGTGAATATAAATAGGAATGTCAAAGATAACTTTAGGCTGATTATGTTTAGTCGGGGGTTCATAGTAGGTCGTTTTACCTTATTATAGATTCAAAAATACCATTTTTATAATACATTGATGATTCATTAATGCCTGTGTCCAAATCTATTTCACTTCAAAAAGTACCGTAAAAGTAATAGTTGCCATTCCTCTGCTTCAAAGCATTACCTCCAAAAGACAGGTGCAAGCAAACTCTGCTTACGTGCAGTAATTTCCTTAAACCACCAAAAGGCGTTCAGGCATAATAGCTATCGTTATTAGTCCTTCGACAGGCTCAGGAACCATGTCCAAGAACTGCTATTATTGTGTAAATACTCGCTAAGGCTCGTATTACGGAAATCACTACTCATTAATAATTTTGTCAATCTGAGCTTGCCAAAGAATGTCCTATAATGGACTGCGTTATGTTAAATAGCACAGCTTTTTAACAATTTATTCTTCAAAAGGGGAGAGCAAAAAATTAGTTACTTCAAATTCATGCAAGTGTTGGACTTTTACGTTTCATTTATTCACTCATTTTTATTTCATATTAAGGTGTTCATGATTTCCGTTTCACTCCAATTCAAGTAAAAGGTCAACTCTTGCTTACCGCTTTTTTAGCGAAAAATAGGTAAAGCTTTATTTTTACGAATCTTCATTCCTGTAAATGCTCTTCATCACACCACCATTTAGCTTTACTTATTTTGAAGCTGCGTGAGGGATAGAAGCGGCATCCTTTCTGTCCTTAACAGAAAGATATAGCGGATAGCCCGACCCGACGATCTTTGCAAAGCTATAGCGAGGTGGAGGAGGGGCACGCCCTAATAGAATTACTTTGCCTTAATAAAAACATCTTGAATTTTAAGATGTATCAGTAGAATAACTGTATTTTTAAAGACTATAAATCAAAACTAAATTTTGAATAACGAAGAGTCCATTTCGAAGTTTAATTTTCTGGATGCTATAGGCAGACCGAAAACATACAAATTACTTTTTCCTGACGAAATTGAAGGAATGGTAATTATTTCACTGTATGAAAGAATAAAGACAGGTCGATATCCTAATGGTTTTTTCAGTGAAGATGATATCCACGATTTATTTGCTAAATTACAAAAAGGTGGGAACTCGGGGGATAAATACTATCAGAGATCAATAAATAAAAACAAGATCAAAAAACTCCTTCGTTTTTTTCTGAATTATGATGAAGAAAAGCGACTTTATTATTTTCAGGAATATGCTCGAGCATTTTGTGAATTATCTGAAAAAACTCTTAAGGGTACACTTGTGCCAACACAGATAGAAGTAATTTGCCGGGATCTTATGGATGACCTTAATGATGCTCTTGGAAATGATAAAGCATTATTAGATTGGTTTAATGTAAAACTTGAAGCATATAAAACTAAGCTTGCACAGCAAACAGATTTTTTACATCAACAGATTGATGAAGCGGTAAGTCAACTCAGAAAAGATGTTTTGGATCAAGAAAAAGAACCTTTGGAATTACTCAAAAAGGTACGAGACGATCTAACTAATATTCAACAAAAGAACCAAGAGCTACGAATCGCTTTTGAGGACACTAATAAGATCGATTCAATGTTGATTAACATTGAAACAGAAAATGACCAAATTATTCGCAATATAGGTGATACTAATGGATTTTTCTCTCGAATACAGGGCAAGCTTAGAAGTACTGATAGACGACTCAACCGAATTCAACCTAAAATCAAACAACTCTTTGCTATTCTGAGACAATCAGAGTGGGCCGCTAACACAGAAAAGTTTATTCATTTTTTATTAAAATACTCTGAGGTTAAGGGAGGTGGTAATGATAAAGAACTACTATTCCCTATAGAGCTTAAGTCGGTTTCTATTCACAGTACGAAACCTAAACTTATTGTATTTAAGCGTGATGAAACATTATTTCCACCACCAGCCCGACCCCGAAAAAAATATCCTGTCGACAAAACTTTTCAAGAGGAAAGCAGGGAACAAATTCAGCAGGAGATTGATAATTTTAAAAGGGTAGAAGGTTGGATTAACCAACTAATGGCACAGTTACAAAAAGATGGTCGTCTTGATGCATCTCAATCCTTTTTCGAAGTTATGGCTTCAGATCATGACTTTGCCACTGCCTCAAGGGTTCTATTTGGTCTGGTTGAACGTGTGCATCATGAGAAGAAATACCATGTCGATATTTCACCACGAGAAATTATTCACCAATCGCAACAACCATCAGCATTATGGAAAATAATGATTCAAAAAGCATAAATTATGATTTTTTGTTGAGTGATTACAGTCAGCAGGTCTTTAGTAAGCTGGACTATGCACTAAAAGACGGTGTACATTTACAACGAAACGGCTCTGATCCGGAATTGTATACTTATTTGGAACGCTATGAACATGAATTAAAACCTTATTATCAGAAATTATTTGGTGTACGGCTAGAGAAAAAAGGAGAGGGGGATGAACAATATTTTTTCCTTGATTACCATTCTGTAGAACGCTCTGGCATTCCTGAAATTCACAAGCATAACCTTAAAAACGAACATATTATTATAGGGTTGATAATATATAAAATAATCTTTTTTGATGGGAATATTGAATTAAACTCTATTAAAAAACTTAAACAAAAAATTACTCTTGATTATGAAGAATATGAACAAGGGTTAGTAAAGTTAATTGCCAAATCTAGTGACAGTGCAAGAGTGAATGAAGATGATATTCAAATTGACAAAGAAGTAGAAGGAGCATTACGCCAATTTGAAAAACTTGGCTGGCTTTATCGTAAACAGGATCATTTTGAATTATTGGCCTCTTTTCAGCGACTGCTTTATGTGTATGAAGACGTAATTAAAAATATAGATGAAATTATTGCACGATACCAATGAATCCAAATCCATTTCCTCGCATACATAGCTTAGGTACCATTAATATCATTCATCATCAGGAGTTTTTCTATGAGTTCCATCCATTTCGAACTGATTTTGTGGGTGATAGTGGTGTTGGAAAAAGTATTATTACAGATTTACTTCAACTTATTCTTATTGGTTCTACTGAGTATAGTTCTTCTACCCAATCTAAAGACGATCGACCTTTCAACACATTGGTTCTAAAGAATACCGATAATACTGACTTTGGTTACGCATACATCAATGTAGAAATAAATCCTAATCAATATTTTGTACTTGGTAGCTATATTGCCCGTAACCAGAATTTATCTCAGGCATTTATAATCCAAAAAAGCCTTGATTTTGATAGTGACATTCTAACACCTCTTTCTGAACCTGTTATTATTGATTCTTTTGAAAAAGAGGGCAAGTGGTTACCTATTGATGAATTGGACCTTTATTTTAATGATGAGAAAGATATTGGGTTTAAAAAATTTAGACGATTTAGTCAATATCATCAAGTGCTACATTCCAATAAATTGTTACCATTGGATGTTACCACTGCAAGCGCATTGAAAGATTATGCAAAGATACTTCAGACATTTGCCCGGAAAAATATCAACATCAAAGATGGAGTAGATTTACAGGACTTTTTGTTTGGTAAACATTGGCGGAATCATTTTCATAAACAATATGAAGACGTTGTGGCAGATATGAAAGAAGATATTTCCACTTATCGCACTAATCGTGAAGACCTTGATAGAATAGAACAAAAGAAGATTGCCCTTCAAGAGCTTTATGCACTTAGAAAGCAGCTAAGTATTTCGCAAACTACTTGGCAACACCTTCATTATCATAGTCTTTCATTGCGTAAAGCCGAGCTAGAGAAGGAGCTGAAAACTAATGTGAAGAAATACTTCGTAAGCCGTTCAATATTGTCGGTATTGAAAAAATTGAAAACTCAAAAGATCGACACGGTGAAGAATGAGTTACCAATCATGCAAGAACTTCAAAATACTCGTTCAGAAGAAGTCAATAAACTTCATGGAATGATAAGTGATATTCGAGCTATTGAAAACTTAATGAATGTCTACAATTTAGATGATGAAAAAGCCATATTTTCTTTTTACAAAAAATTCAATATGGATAGGATCCTATACAAAGCATTACAACAGGGAAAAGTTGTTTTAGAAGAAAAAGGATTAATAGAACAGTTTGATGCACTTGACCATACATTGGGATTAGGTAATTTGTTAACTGAAATCCAATCCAATATCTCCACTAAAGAAGGTAAACTAAAAATCCATAAAGCCTTGTTAGCATGCAATGATGTTGATAATCCAAACTCTTTAATATTTTGGGCTTTAAATCACCAACCACAACTCACACCTGAACAGGAAAGTATAATATTATACTATCAAAATGAGAGCATTCAAACAACCCAAAGTGATGACAGTAAAGTTGGTGATCTGTACATCCCTGAGCCTAAAGTAGTATTAAAAGCCTCTTTGCATAAAACAAAGAATGGATTTTGGGCTGATTTTGGCGGTGTTTACACCTTTTTCACTTATCCTGATCCTGACCAACGTCTGTTCGATGGAAGAGATGAACAAACTATAATTAACCAGTTCAATAAAAATCGGGAATTGTTGCAAAAGAACATTGCTAAACTGCAATTAGCTATCAAAACGGAAAGTGATTTGTTTTCCTTTCTTAAGGAATATAAGGAAGTACAAAATTTACTGGAGGCTTGGAAAGTTAAAGACCAATTGACATATGAATCAATAGATTTAGATAATGAGTTTTTATCTCAAAACGAAGAACAATTCCAAAAGTCACTACAAGTATATCGTGACAAAGACAAAAGGCTGACCGAATACCAGAAAGCAGAAAAAGAAAGAGATGAATTAACTGCTTCTATTAAAAGTACTGAATTATTGCAGCAGCAATTAGAACGATTTGTTGTTACAGAACCTGGACCTATCGATCCGTTATTACAGGAGTTATATGACAGTTATAAGTTGGTATTATCAGAAGAAAATGCACCTAACTTTGATGAGGATGCCTATTATGCAGATTTTAAGGAATTTCATGGAAAAGCCCTTGCTGGATTAAACGTACTACACGAAGTTATGAACTCTTATAAAGTACTTAAAGAGACTGAAGGTAAATTAACAGAACTCGAATTAGCCGGAGATTTAAACCCTGAACAAGTTGAGCCGGAAGGCTTCTCAGAGGAAAAAGTTAATGAAGCCAGAAAGGATTTTGAAGAAAAAAATGAGCAATATGCGATAGCCTTCGGCAAATTGATTGCCAATACTAATATAGTGGAGAATGATTTAAGTCGTCTCGAGCAAACCAAAGACTTTAAAACACTTGTTACTCATGTACTGCCAGGTATATTTAGAAAAGTGAATTTTGAGGAATCGGAGGTAATGCAAAAGATTAGCGAATACCTTGATGAAATCAACCGAAAAAATGCGGAGATTACTAAAAATAAACTGGTACATATTCGCGATCTAATGCAGGACCTCCACAAGGAAGTTGCGAGACAAACTAACGCTGTCAGGATAATCGATAATGAACTAAACAAGGAAGAAGCACAAATCAGTGGGGGACTCAAAGCATCTCTGAAAGACGCTAAAGATACACGCATACAAGCTAAATGGATATCAGACTTTTTGGATAAAATGCCTGCAATTAATGAAGGTTTGTTTGATCCTGCTAATCAAGCATACTTTAACGAAGCTGAACAGAAAGGGCAGGTTTCTATTGAAGATCATATTATTGATGGGTATAAACGATATACTGATCATCCTCTGCCACAAGTAGCTATTGAGCAATTATTATCTCCTTTTTCTTATTATAATCTTAATTATAGCATCCGAACTGCAAGTGATCTGAAAAATTCTGGTAGTACTGGTCAAACCTATACTGCAATGGCTCTTTTATGTCTTGCTAAAATTTCCATGATACAAAAAGAACAGCAGATAAAAGAACTTGGTCTACGGTTTATGAGTATTGATGAAGCCGCTGGTATAGGTTCTAATTTTGATATGCTTAAGCGTATCGCTCGAAAATATGGTTATCAAATCCTATCACTGTCGATTCCTTTAAATCACATTAATGAAGGCGAACAGCATATCTACCGTTTATACAAAATTGAAGAGCGGGAGTATGTAAACCATCACCCAATAGCCATTTTAAGTACGGAAGCATGAGGGAAACACTTGATTGGCAATATCTGAAAGGGCTATATAAACTTTACAAAGAGCAAAGTGTACGCAATAAGCTAATGAACAATGCTTATATTAAAAATGTACTTTCTCAACGTAAGAGACTGATCGATTATAAATCTGGAAATAAAGACATTATTGTTACTAAATCAGGATTCAATGAGTTTTTTGAAAAGGAACTGTTACAACAATATCAATATTATGCTAAGTTTTTTAATGAATCAGGAATAGAAGCTAGTGGGTTAAAGAGATATGACCGTTACGATTTGCATACACTAATGTTTATATTTAAGAACAGTGAAGAACTACGGAATAACCTTACCACAGCTCGTATTTTCAGTTCCAATGTTTTTAAGCTGAAAGATTCCAAATATTTAGAGAGCCGTCCGGGATTAATGAATGATGTGTTGTTTTTGCTTAAAGTAAAAGAGTTTCCAGCCAACTCAAGCAAAGAAAACCAATGGCGTTTTGTTGTGGATTGTCCAAATCCTCAGTATATTCTTCTTTGTGAAAATTTGGACTTTCTTAAGGCATGGTGGGAGTTTTCAGCTAATAATATTGAGCTATGGTATGCAGGGGGCAATAATACACCTGTAATTGAAAGAATTTCTGAACGTTACCTCAATTTACAACTTTTTTATGTTGGTGATTGGGACTATCATGGAATGGACATATACAGCCGGGTCAAACGTAGCTTTATACAAAAGGGCAGGGAAGTAAATCTTGTTACGCCTGATGCTGATACAGCTACTTATAAACCTATAGATTCAGGTAAACACAATAGCACATGGAAGTCCAAGGAATTCTCTGGTCTTGATTATGGTCTTTTTTTACCGGAACAAATCAACCTAATTAAAAAATTAATTGACAACAATCAATGGATTGAGGAACAGACTATTGATCCTATATCATTTATACTACAGTGACAAATACAAATTAATCCAGAAAATGATTTTAAATCTGTCTGTAAGGTTCTTCTTTGAGCTTAATCTCCGTAAATGCCTCATTGATTTTTGGATAGTTTACAACACGGTTATCATATCCAATCCATTTAAGAATAAGGATATTTAAAAGAGTATAGAAGCGAACGGAAGCATAATATAGGTCTTTGTTTTGTCTATCTAAAGAACGGACTTCTCCTCCTTTGGTCATGTCGGGTACTCTTCCATGTAAAAAATCATTTCGAGCTTGGAGAATATCCAAATCTTCTTCTAACAAATCAATTTTTAGATAATCAAAAGGCGCTCGAAGTTTTGCTTTGTTAGTGGCTTGATTGAGCCAACTAATTCGATCTAAAAGAGCTTGATGATTATCCTTTGAAAATTCGTTTTTGTATTTTTCAATCACTGCTGAACATTCTTGTCTCACTTTCTTGCTCAGTGATTTTGTCATAGGTGCGACTTTCTGCTTTTTTTTCGGTTTAATAATGTCTGCTAATGTTTCTAAAACAATAGCATATCCACCAGGCATGAAAAGCAGGCTGGCTACGCTTGATTCGAGCATTAATATAATGGCGGATGATAATTCAACAGAATCATAAAGCCTCTGACATAAAAGGGAAAATTCATCTTGATTTATCGTCCTAAGTAACTTTTTATCGTAATATTTTTTTGCCAGTTTTTTGTTGCTATGGAGATAGCTATAAGGGTTGGAATTAAGGGGAGCATAACCACTAATTATCGTATTCCGAAACTCACAGCGGTAAATATGTGCGGGAGCTTCCATTTTTTTCTTAGTGTAGGCAAAGAAATAACCTCCGTTGCCTGCTAAATATCCAGTCAAATAACCAAGAGCATTCTTCAATGCAAAGGTTTTCTCACTGAATTCATCATAAGACTGCTTGAATTCAGATTCAATTATGAGAAAGTACTTTTTCTTATCATTTTGAATAATTCTGAAAATTAAAGAATCACCATTAATTTCGCTTGATCGCGTTCCTAGAATGTAATGATACCTAAGCTCTCGTTCTAATGGTATCAACAAACGGTAGTAAAATTTCTTTTTGAATGAATATCCCTTAGTGTATAGAAAACTCGTTTGTCCAGTGAATTGGGGAGGGGAGTGAGTTCCCAAAAACAGTTCGCTTAAAATATAGCTTTGATCTTTAAACTGAAGTTCGACTTTCTTATAATGTTGGCCAACATCAAGTTGTTTCCCTCCTTTTATGCGTCTGTCCCAATCAAATGTAACGGAGAAATTTTTGCCAGAAGGCTGTATCGATGCTTCAAGATCATCTAATAATGACTTTCGTTTAATAAGTCTGCCAGTTTTAGACTTTGTAAAGTCGTCAATTAGATCAAATAGTTGTTCATACATTTTGCTGTTCCTCATCATTTTCGTTAAATGGCTATGATGTGATCTTGGCGTATAAATCATCAAATTTATTCAAGCTAAATTCATAGCAGCTAATCATTGTTAAAACAAACATTAATAGGGAATCAAGATCATCTTCAGATACATCAATTTGCTGAGTTCCATGAGCAATGTCATTCCGTTCATTATTAAACTTATAATACTGGTTCATTACCGAACTGTACATCTGATGTTTTTCAAGTTCCGGGAACCGAGCTCTATACAAATTAGTAACTTTATCCTTAAGCCGTTCTTCATCGTTACCTGTACCAGATTCAGAGTTTACAAAGCTCTCAAGCGCGGAATAAGCCAAGAAAAAAGCAAGTTTGTATTTACTTTCCTTTTTTAACAGATAGCACTCTGACAGCAATTGCTTGTAAAAGGGTAAGTTTGAAAAAGAAACACCTATAAGGTCAAGTAGTGAATACACACTCCAATCCAGAGGAGTTATTGTCTCATAATTGCCGAAGAAGGCACCTTCGTAAAATAGTTCTTTATCAATGTTGTCAATCGAAGCTAAGCGGATGTTCTTAAACTCAAATTGATCGCATTCAAGTGGAAAGCTATATTCAGGAAGTTTTTTTGGATTAAGTGAATAAATCCGATTAATAAATTCAGTGTGATCTGAGGTGTCAAAGGATAGGTTTAGTTCTTCACTGGCTCTTTTCAAACCATCATAGTGAAAGATAAACTGCTCTAGAAAATGTGCTTCTACAATGGATTGAAAGTGGTCTTCAAAACTCCAATGATTATGGAAATAATAATCTGTATCAATTTCTCTCAGATATTCCGATATATCGTAATCAGGAGTATTATCTATTTTAATTAATACCCTCTTGTTCTGAATAACCCCAAGAGCAGTTAAAATCTTTGGGAGTACTTGTGGAATTTGGGCAAATTGAGAATAATTCAACATGGATGGAGTATTACAGTTTCTTAATATTCCATTTATTCAAACCTAAAATAATTTTTTACTCTACTTCCAATCGAAAGTTGATGCTTCAAATATACAATACTATTCTGTAAAAATATCTCAAATTTCAAGATAATCAAGAAAGTTTTTCACTAATTTTATTCACTGAAAAATTTAGGTGGATGAATCGCATCAAAGAAGTGTTAGGAGAAAAGGGAATTAAGCAAACATGGTTAGCTGAAAAGTTGGGAAAAAGTTACAACATGGTTAACTCTTATGTGCAGAATAGGAGCCAGCCAAGTTTGGAAGTATTATTTCGAATAGCCGAAATCTTGGATGTAGATGCCAAGGATTTGATAAAAAGTAATGAACGTATTTAATGACCACAGGAGTAACATATAAAGATAAATTTAAAGGATCGATAGATAAGGCTCATTATAAGAATATAGCCACTAAAATTCTCCGGGATATGGACAGTTTAAGATCAAGTGTTGGGAACACTAAATCTGTGGCAAGAAGGTGGATATGGGAGCTAATTCAGAATGCAAAGGATGTTCATAATGGTAGTGGAGTAAATATCAAAATTGAATATGATCAAACTCCAGGAACAGAACGAATAATCTTTTCACATAGTGGTAAACCATTTACAGCCGATAATATTCGATTTCTTATTGAACAGGTATCGAGCAAGGATAGGGAGAAAGATGTAGATGGGAAAAGGAAAGCTACTGGGAAATTCGGGACAGGATTTCTTTCTACGCATCTTCTTTCTGAAAAAGTGAAAGTGAAAGCTATCGCAAAAGAACCCGAACTGGATTATCGCAAATTTGAATTAGAACTGGATCGAAGTGGAAATGATCCGGAAGAGATCACTAAAGCTGTCGAAAAGGCGGAAAGATCCATAGAAAACCTAGATGAACTTCCTGTTTTCACTAATTATGTAGAAGGTGAATTTAACACATGTTTTTATTATGAATTGCAAGATAATTTAAGTAGAAGGGTAGCGGAAGAAGGGCTAAAAGATTTGGAAAAATGCCTTCCATATACATTAGCATTTCTTGATGAACTTGGAACTATTACAGTTCTTCCCTATGATCAAAAATATTGCATTAATAATTCGGAAGAGAGTTTAACTGAAGAAATTAAGTTGATAACAATATTATCTGGAACAAATCAGCGTAAAATTGTCTCGCTAGCAAAAGGATATACCACCATAGCTCTTCCTGTTTTAGTATCAGATGATGGAACAATTACGATTGAACAAATTGAAAAAGGTGTTCCAAAACTGTTTTGTGATTTTCCATTAGTAGGTACTGAGTCGTTTCCCTTTCCAGTTATTGTCAATAGTCCACATTTCAACCCAACCGATCCAAGAGATGGTATATTCCTTGCCCATTCTGAAAGGACAAATACAAAAGTTGAAGAAAATACAGAAATAATTAAAGACGCTATTCAGTTGTATTTTGAGCTTCTTGAATTTGCTGCTGAGAAAAATTGGAAAGAGATTCATCTATTAGCCCAAATACGAACCTTGAAAGAAAGCCTTTACTGGGTTTCGGATGATTGGTTTAAAACAAATATTCTGAAACCAATCAGAAACAAATTACTTACAGCAAAAATTGTTAATCCAGCAGATGGTTCAGCCCCATTAGCAATATTGGATGATGAAAATAAAAAATATGTCTGGTTTCCATATTCTACTAAAAAGGCCATTCGAGATAAACTCTGGCAATTAGCTAATGACTGGTTTCCTCATTGCTTACCAAGAGAAGAAGATGTAGAAATATGGTATAAATTGGTGTGGAGAGACTGCGGTCAGCTTACAACCAAACAATTTGCAGAATTTGTTGAATCCTGCAAAACAGTTGAAGAACTGGCAGAAAATATTAAGGAAAAAAATGTTTTCCAATGGCTGAATGAATTTTATCAATTATTGAAACTGGACACAGAAGAGTATGACTCTATCATAAATAACAAATCCATTTTCCCCAATCAGAATGGGGTGTTTTGTAAGAAAGATCATTTGTGGCAAGATTTCGAAGACATCAAGGATGAGTTTAAAGATATTCTCACTTTGCTAGGAAATGATATTAGAAACGAATTAGCAGCATCTGAAATAAAATTGAATTTACCTGAAGATGAAACTCGAAATCAGGAATATGTTGTCAAAGAAATAGCCGGTACTGCTAATCGAAAGGCTAATGAACAAGAACCTGATTCCAACACAAAGGAGGCTTTCCAAAAACTCTTGCTTTGGTTTCGTGAAAACCCTGATGATGCAAAACGCCTATTTCCGGATTTGTATAAGCGAAAACATATTCTTTATGATGAAGAAGTTATAGTTGATAATATGGAGAAGGCCGAACAGCTTAATGACTTATTAACTGAATATGATGTAGTTAGCCCTACTCAATTAAAAGCCTTAATTGAAAAAGGCCAAAGTGAAAATAGCTTGCTTCCTATTACTGAAGATATATTGGCAAGTATGGGAATAACATCAATAGATAAATGGAATGAAGCAATAAAAGACAAGGATTTAGCTGCATTATTTTCACATGATTCTGTTCCTGACACCGATCTATTTGTTTATGTACACACTCTTATAAACAAAGCTAAACAAGCAGTTATTGACCACCTTGAAACACTTGAGGAATATGATGTCTCTGACTGTGAAGAAATAGCTCCAACCACTTTAGCCGGAATTAAGAAGGAGGGACAAGAAATATATGTTGTGGTTCGCCCTGCTCATAAAGGTCAGGTGATTATTTACTACGGATCAGAACAAAATACACTCGATTATGAGCAAGCTGAACTCTGGGTAGATGACGGCAGTAGTGAACCAAAACGAATAACCTTAGGTCATATTTTGAAGAAAGCTAACATCAGAAAATTTCCAATTTAATGAATGGAATAGGAAAAGACATACAAGATTTAATTGGTCAACCTGAAAGTGAACAATTAGAATACAAGGCAGTATTACCACCTTCTCGTAGTATTGCAAAAATCATATCTTCTTTTGCTAACACAAATGGCGGTTTTATAGTACTCGGTGTTGCAGAATTAAATGGTAAGATTGAGGTTGTTGGATTGAGTGAGGATTTTAATGCCACTGGAATAGTTGATAAAGCAATTAATATAATGTCACCCAAACCGGAAGTGGTACATAAATATATTGCTCATAACGGAAAACGATTATATGTAATTAAAGTTGATAAGGCTAATGAGCAGATAACGGTAGATGGGAAATTGCATATACGAAAAGGAGATCGATCTATTATACAAGAAAGTTCTCAAATTGAGCATAGAGCCAAACGATTCCCAAGATTAGAGCAATTTTCTGAAAAATTAACTCAAATACAAGCAGCTGCAACAGAAGCCAAGTCAAAATATATTGATCATTACAAAAGTGTTTTAAACATTATTGATGACTTAAGTAGAATACTTTATCCTTCGTCTCCATCTCAGCCAACTGAAAATTTAGAAGGGAAAATATTAACTCGAATTTTATTTTCATCATGCGCTGATAATTTCGAGTCTTACCTATCAGATTTATTATACGAAATATACTTAGCGAACCCAAGTTCATTAAAATCCAATCAACAGATTACAATAAAAGAAGTATTAAGCTGTGAAGACATGCAGGAATTTGTTATTTACTGGGCTAAGAAGAAATTAGGCAAACTGCAAAGAGGAAGCGTTAAAGGATTTATTTCAGATAACAAGCAGATTAGTGATTTGAATATTATCAATGAAGAGCAGCAGAATGAAATTGAGAAACTTTTACAAATTAGGCATTTGTATGCTCATAAAAATGGTAGGGTAGATGAGAAGTTTTTACAATATTATCCAGGGGAGTTTGCAGTTAATGAGGAACATAAATTAACTATTGAAGAATTATTAACTAAACTCGAATATTTGGTCGATGTTGTAGATCAGATAGATCAAGCTGCAATTTCAAAATATTCATTAGCTACTATGGACTAAAATGGCTAAAAACAAAAAAATACAAGACAATCCTTCATACGCTAAAATGCGAGAAGAAATGAAAGGATTTTCCACCCTTTCTAATTTCATTGGGTTATTCGGTCTAGGTGGAAAACAGTGGAAGGAAGTAAAGAAACAATTTCCTGAATTGAAAAATCAATTAGAAGAATTATCTACAACTCCTGATAAGTTTAACGAATACTATGCGCAACGTGGTTGGGTTGCTCATGAATCAATTAATTTTGATTCAATGAAGAAAGCTGTCAAATTTGCTGAGAGTGGAAAAATAGAAGAAGGAGAAGAGGTTTTGATTGATCAGTATAGCCCGGAAAATATGAAGTTTAAAATACATTGGTTAAAAAATGAAGATGCTTTTGAAATTCGATATGATTTAATTTTAAAAGCATTTGATGATTATAAAGAAGAAAGATACCATTCATGTGTACCACTGGTTTTAATGTTAACTGATGGAGCTGTTAATGATATAACAAAAAGCAAAGGTTTCTTTGCAGAAGGGACAGAAGTAACAGCATGGGATTCTATTGCGGGTCATTCAAGTGGACTCAACGTTTTGAAAGATATTTTTACCGTTGGAAGAAATAAAACTAGTAAAGAGAAAATATCAATTCCTTATAGAAATGGAATACTACATGGAAGGGACTTAGGTTATGCAAACAAAAAGGTCGCTGCTAAAGCATGGGCTGCAATGTTTGCAATTCGAGATTGGGCTGTAGCACTCAGAAAGAATGGAAAGCAGCCACAAGAACCGGAATCAAAATCGGGATTTATTGACAGTCTAAAAGGGATAGTTGATACCTACAAAGACTATAAGGAACATAAGAGAAAGCATAAAGTAATTATGCAGAAAATAGGAGATTGGAAGTCACGCAATATGAAATTAGGTGAAGATTTTCAGGCAAATTCGATTTCAAGTGAATTAATATTTGGTAGCCCTGAAAAATGTGCCATTGAGTTTATTGAATTTTGGAAGAAGAAGAATTTTGGAAAGATGGTCTCATACCTGGACCATAGAAGTTCACATAAAGAAAATCAAGGTAAATTGGCTGGTAAAATACGTGAACAATTTTCCCCATTTGTTTTAGATTCTTTTGAGTTAATTGAAATCAAAGATGAATCTCCGGCAATTAGTGAAATTATTATTCGTGTTAATGTAATAGAGGACAATTATAAAAAGACAAAAGAATTACCCTTGCGTCTTATTTATGAAAATAGTGAGGGATCTCCAATAGCAAGAGGTGAAGAAGGTTATGAATGGAGAATAATGGATCAAAATTTCTGGAAACTTTACGGATAAACTTTTTAAAATACGCCCAGCATACAAACTATATGAAAGTTTTTAGCTTTAAAATTAATTGATGAATTATGTATATTTCAAAACTGAAAATTGAAAACTATCGGAACTTTAAGGAGTTTGAAATTGAATTAAAACCATTAACCTTAATAATAGGTGAAAACAATGTTGGCAAGTCAAATTTATTAGATGCTATTGGTTTAATTTTTAGTCAAGATGTCTCATTTTTCAAAAAGAGATCATTAGAGACGTCTGATATTAATACAGATATAGTTAAAAGCTTAAAAGAAC
Organism: Flavobacteriales bacterium UBA5081; assembly: GCA_002415785.1. GTDB lineage: Bacteria > Bacteroidota > Bacteroidia > Flavobacteriales_E > Vicingaceae > UBA5081. The sequence goes on along the minus strand of DIAJ01000028.1, from coordinate 59,706 downwards.
AGATTTTAGATTTTAGTATTACTCCTGATGAAATTGAATATCCAAGTATAAGAGTAGAGGCAACTTTAAAAGATTGGACACCTGAACAAAGTTCAGTTATAGGCGACTGGATGTGCGCTCAAAGCGAAAGTGGTGCTTTCTCTGAGGCTAAATTGACATATAACTTTAGTCCTATTTCAAACTTCAATTCTGTAGAAGATGTAACGGAACAAAGAGGATTTATTACAAAATTTATTGCTGATAAAGGCAAATCCGTATATGAAAGTTTAGGTAAAAACGAAAAGTTGAATCTTATCAATTTTCCGATTTCTAAATATTATTATGGCATTTCGGGAGGAGAAGAAGGAGGCAGTCAAGCAAGTAACTATCATCTTAATCAACTAAAATTTGAATTACTCGATGCATTAAGAGATGCTAAAAGGGAATTGAGCGCAAGTAGTAATGGAAGATTATTATTTAGAGTTCTTAATTCAAAGGAGGAAATTGAGTACCAAGAATTGAAAGCAGAGTTAGCTAACCTACAATCAGCAATTGACAACAATCAAGCCTTGCAGGATATTAAAGCGGGTATATCTACTCAACTCGACAAAATTTCCCTAGAAACGGAAGATGAGAATAACTTAGTAGACTTTCTTTTTTCAATGCCGAATGTCTCGGATTTGCTAAAGAAGTTGAGTTTAATATATGGTTCCGGGGCAACTTTGATAGACTATAATGGCACTGGCCGAAACAATTTGTTATTTATGTCTTTAATGCTCTCTTACTTAGAGGACAGTAATCAATCGAAGAAAGTCTATTGGCGCGTAGTAGGTATTGAAGAGCCAGAGGCTCATTTACATCCAAATTTACAGAATCATCTTGCTCAAAATTTTGAAAACTTGATGAAAGATGAGAAAGCCGAAGAAACCAGAAAGGATCTTCAAGTAATAATTACATCACATTCCACACATATAACGACCAAAATTGATTTTGACAATACTGTAGCATTGTATAAAGAGGGTAATAAGGTTGAAACACATTATGTTCTAGGTGGATTCACAAGTAAAAAAGCGAAAGAATTAAAATATCTCAAAAAGTATTTCGATGCTATAAACACTAATATGTTTTATTCTCGGAAGATTCTATTGGTAGAAGGTATTTCGGAGCAGTTAGTGATACCTGCGTTACATAAACTACACTTTAGAAAAACAATGGAGGCAAAAAGTATTTGTCTCATTAATGTAAATGGTCTTGCTTTTCGAAATTTTCTTGAAATTGTGAAGAATGGTTATTTTCAAAAATGTCTTGTATTAACTGATAGTGATACAGGCACAAAAACTGAAAACAGAGCGGATGATCTGATTAAGGATTACAATGATGTAAGTCAAATAGATGTTCAAAAGACTACACTTTCAACCTTTGAAAAAGATCTGATTGAAGCTAATAAAGATGGAAATGGTGCTAAATGCTTGAAGTTAGTAATTCAAAAAGTTAGACCCAATTCTGGTAAAGTTTATGTAGAAAGTTTAAATGATGGTGATTTAATTGATGTTGAAGCATTTTTTGGGCTTATCGAAAAACATAAATCTTCTTTCGCTTATGAATTAATGGTAACACTCGATTCAGGAAAACACGATGATTTTGTTGTTCCAAAGTATATTATTGATGGTTTTGATTTCCTAGAGCGACCCAAATCTTCAACTAATGCCTAGCCCAAAACCCAAATTAGTAATAGCAGGTCCGGGGGCGGGTAAAACTCATAATATGGTTGAAACCATAATTGAAGCATTACCAAATTTATCTCCAGCTAAATACATGGTTGTTATAACCTATACTAATTCTGCCACTAATAATATTAGAAAAAGACTTTCCAAGAAAATAAGAATACCTGAGAATCTATTTATAGGAACAATTCATGCTTTTATGAATCGGTTTATTGTAATTCCGTTCGGTTCTTTTTCTGAAGAAGAAGTGGGTCAGGAGAAACGGTTTATTCAATGTCAATTGGATGATGTATTTGAACAATATAAAAAAAATAGTGGCAAAACATTCTCTAAAGAAGAAGTCGGAATTGTAAAATCAAGAATAAGAAAAAGTTTAAATAAACAGGGATATGTATCTTTTGATCAATCTTTAAATATTGCTACTAAATCAATGGCAAAAAAGGAAATTGCTGAATTAGTTGCAAATAGGCTACAGTATTTGTTCATTGATGAATTTCAAGATACCAATAATAAAGTTTATGAAGTTTTGGAGATTATTAGAAAGCAGAAGAAAACATATATATATATTGTAGGTGATCCAGAACAATACATAACCAGTTTTGATTCTAGTATTAAGAATTACACACGGATACCAATACTTAGAGCTGCAGGGACAAACGTATATGATTTATCCATCAATCAAACAAACCGAAGATGTTCTAAGAAAATTACAACTTTCCTTAATAATTTTAATAAGCGCCAATACGGTGCTGATTTATTCGAACAATTACCGCATTGTAACGATGAAGGACATGACATTATGTTTGTAGATGAACATGCTGATACAAAACCAATTGTTGATTGTTTTATTGCAATTTGTGAAGACCTTGATATACAAGAAAATGATCGTTGCATAATTGCTAAAAAAAATGATGTAATAAGACGTATTGAGAGTGTATTGGAAGGTAGATATGTATCTCCAAACCAAAATGGAGCTATTACACCGTTGAATGCCATTAAAGATACTATTCTCTCATCTGCCCAATTAACCCAGTCTGAGTTTTGTGAAAAAAATGATTGCAGTAATATGAAACTGAGACAATATTGTGTTGAAACAATGATTGCATTGAGTGACGGTAGAATTACGAATGAAACTTCATTTCTAGAATTTATTACAGAGAAATTTGGAATTACAGTTAAAACGGGGATTCCCATTAAAATAAATGGTCTTAAATATAGAGTAGAGAGTACTGATTTTAAGGAATTCACTTTGGTTGGAAATATACACCAAGTGAAAGGGTTAGAGGCAAAAGCAGTTTTAGCAATTGCAAAAACAGAAGAGGAATTAAAACTTTGGCTTACAACAGATCAACCCACTCGTGCAACAAAAAGGGGGAGGGAGGACACCGATTATCCAAGAATAGGCTATGTTGCTTTTAGTAGGGCTGAAGAATTACTATGTATAGGATGTTTAGAACAAATTTCGGAACAAACGAAGGAGAACTTAAGGGATCTGAAAGTAATTATAGTCGATGAAAAAGACACTAATGAACCTAAAGTTAAACCATTATTTTGATTTGCAATATTATGTTAAATAAGGTTTTGAAAAGCGCAAGCCTGTAAGAAATGCGAGTCGGCTAGAGCTATGAAAGGATATATGCTTAGTAATTCATTAAAGGGAACTTTGTTTTTTACTTTAATAGTAACATACTTCCCTATTTGATCAGAGTGCCAGAAGCTTCTTTCTTTCTTTCTTTCTTGATTTTTTAGCTCTATTTTATAGATTAAAAAAATGATAAAAAAGCAACAACATATCTAGGGAGAGATTTCGAAATCATCGAAAGCATGCGAAAGCATCTTTCATATCGGAATTACAGTAAATATACAGTTGAGAACTATGTCAAAGAGATCAATCATCTCTGTTGTTATTTTCAATGCAGCCCAAAAAACATTTCAGAAGAACAACTTGAAAACTATCTTTATTACCTTGCCACAACAAAGCATTTTGGCCCAAATAAGATCAATCTAGCAATAGCTAGTTTCACTTATTTCTACTGTAACATTCTAAGAACTCCTGAACGAGTGAAACAGTTGAGAAGTCCAAGAATTCCGACTAGGGTTCCTTTTGTACTTTCACCACAGCAGGTTTATCAATTCATTGAATCCCTTCCCAAATTTAGAGATCAAATAATTATCCAACTGCTATATTCCACAGGAATTAGAGTAGGGGAGTGTACTGTTTTAAAAAGACAGCATATAAACGAAGCTCGAATGACAATTAGGATTGATAGAGGTAAAGGTAAAAAAGATCGTTATGTTCCTTTAAGTCCAATGATGTTAGAACAGTTAGAGGCTTATTACAAGCAATATACTCCAAAGGACTTCATATTCTACGCTAGAAATAAAGAGAAACCAATGTGCAGAGCTACAGTAAATAGAATTATTAGAAATGCAAAGCATGTTCTAAATACCAAAGAAACCATAACACCTCATACTTTCAGACATTCATTTGCAACCATGCTAACAGAAGAAGGCGAAAATCTGTTTACAATTCAAAAGATATTAGGTCATAAGAGTTTTTACTCGACATTTAGATATATTAAAGCTGCAAAAACCGAATTAAAATCATGTGTTAATTCGTTAGATAAACTGTATGAGAATAAAGTTGTGCTATAACCATAATAAAATACATAAAAAATACTCAAATTTCGGTATTTTTTTATTAAAACCTTCCTTTACTTTTGGGTAATATTCATTTATTAAACTACTTATAAGATTTAATAATATGTTAAAAATTCATTTAGCATAATATTTCACAAGCTAAGTAGTTTTATATAGACATAAAATCACCTGTAGTATACAAGTAATTTTAAACTAAGTATTAGTCTAAATCCTTAGCTAATCTTTGGTTCTTTTAAAAAAATTAAGAATGTAATTCATCTAAGTTGATGTATGCATTTCCATTATAACGACAAATAGATTTATTATGGCACAAACAGCAGAATGGAACGACTTTATCGCCATTTTTCCACCGAATGAAAGTGAAATGGCTGACTCATTTGGTGAGTTAATGATTAATGATTTTGGATATAGTGATTATGAAAACTTTGAGTCGTCATTTCTAGGAGGCGGAATTGATGCAGGTTTACTGCAAGATGTTTTAAACCAATCGCACCCATTTGTTTTGTCGTTATCTACTTGGCTTGGAGAGATAGCATCAACAAGTGGTGATTGGACTGATTTCTCTGAGCAATTCTCTTCTAAAGCTGAATATTACATTACTTTTATTGTAAGTGAATTTTCTCCGAGCTTAACTATAGAGCAATTTGCCGAACTTGAAATTAATATAAGAGCTGCGAGCATTTATGAAATCCCCGGATTTTGGGAGCAATTCTTAATGAGCATCGGTGAGTATGTTAATACATTGGTAAATATGCTTCAAATTACTTCTCAACCTTCAAATCAAAATGTTTGTGAGGAAGGAAATGCAACATTTTCAATAAGTGCTAGCGGTAGTGGAACAATTAGTTATCAATGGAGAAAAAATGGCTCAAATATAGGAGGTGCTACTTCTAGTAGCTTAAACATTTCGAATGTAGATTCACAAGATGTAGGAAGTTATGATTGCGTAGTTGGCATTTCAACTGGATTAAACCGGACAAGTCAATCAGCAAGCCTAACTGTAAAAGAAAAAGTTGAGATTACGAACCAACCTAGTTCAGCAGAAATTTCGGTAGATGGAGAACATACTTTCCAAGTTACTGCAAGTGGTGATACACCGTTGAGCTATCAGTGGAGAAAAGATGGAGTAGATATCAGTGGAGCTACATCAAACTCTCTTGTTTTAAGTAATACAGTTAAGTCAGATACAGGAAATTACGATTGTGTTGTTAGTAATAGTTGCGGCAGCGAGGTATCTAATTCTGCCGTATTAATTGTGGGAACCCTTAAACTAAATAGCCTTATGTCAAATTGGTCTTCTTATTTACAAGCGGTATCATTCGGATACCGAAACGTTATTCAAGAAATCTGGAATTATTATACTTCTGAAGGAGTGAGCTACGAGCAATTCACTATTAAAACTGCTCAGGCAATTCAATCAGATTTGGAGAGTTTAACAAATGATTCCCCGTTCTTTATAGAGTATGCAAATAGTTTAAAAGAATATGCAAATTTCTACGCAAGTGGAGAAGGGGCTTTTTCTGAAATGAGCGACTTGATGCTGGAGGAAGATCAATTACATTATAATGAGCTTATTTCATTTCTTGAGAATGAATACACAGATTTTGAAAGTTTTAAAACTGTAGAGATATCTCAATTAGCGGCACAGATTTATACTGAAGCTTCAGCAGGTAGTTTCTTTGAAAAATTTGCTAGTATGATGGTTGCTGTAAGAGGAGTAGATATATGGAATCGACTTGCTTTGCATTTTTTCAGAGTAGAAGATAGAGAAATTGAGCTTTTAATCGAAAATATTAGAGATGTAGGGGGAGTAAACATTAATAGCTTTAGGGTTTTTCAAGAATTTACTTCTGAACAAATTGCCGAAACAATTTCAGACTTTGGCTCAGAGGACAGCTATCGTGATTTTTTGGCAGAAACGTTGATACAAACGGCTAAGTTAACTTACCAGAATTTTGGTGAAGGAGATCAAAATGCAGACATATGGGATCAATTTATCATTGCATTTCCGGAACTTAAACAGCCTGCAATTGAATTTTTAAGAGATGAAGGTGATTTAGATACGGTTTATCAACTCTCTAATATGGAGGTATCAGGATTAAGAGCTTTGTTCACTATAGAGTTTTTTAATTTATTTTCAAATTCTTATTTAAATGCTATTGCAAAAGTTGCTGAGAAAGTTTCAATTCAATATCGTTTTATTGGTCAACTAGTAAAAAATAATGCAGAAAGCACTCCTTTGAGTTCATGGCAAGTGCATGCTATTGACCTTAACGATGCAGAATATGGAGAATATAACTTGGGGACTAGTAATACGAATAATAAAGGCTACTTTGAAGTATATTTTTGGACATATACAGAGTTGTCATCAACTTATCAATTAGATTTCACCTTAATTAATCCTGAAACAGGTCAGGAAGTAGAACAGAGTAAAAACTTTGACCCTAATGACCCTAAGACTCCCGTAGTATTCTCAATTGATGTTAATGTTATTGTAGACTCGGCTTTGCTTTCTTTAGTCGAAAGCTTGGATGAGAATATTGACCTTACAGACCTAAGTGCCTACTTAAGCAGCAATGAGCTTGATACACTAGAAGATGTTAGAAAGTTTGGAGGTCTGGCAACCAAAGGTGATTTACCTGCAGGAACAGATACAGTAGCAGCACGCTTGGATAGTCATGCAAACTTGGAATTGATTAAAGGGGAAAAGGAACAAAATAATTATATAGCTGAAAATTCAGAACTTATTGATAATGGCTTTACAAGTGTTAGAAAAATATCAGCAACAAGTAGACATGATTTTGTAAAAAAAGCAAAAGTAGTTTTTTCCAAAACTGGTAATACAGGACAATATAGTGCAGGTAAAGCCTATGAACAAGCCGGAGGATTAATGGGATTTGTGAAAGATAAGTTAACTGGAGGAGAGACTAATAACTTTAAAGATTACGAAACCGACCCTGATATTCAAGCTGCACTTAGAGGTCTAATTGAAGATCCATGTCAATGTGACGATTGTAAGTCTGGTGTTAGTCCGTTAGCTTATTTAGTAGATTTAATTAACTATACATTAAGGAATGTAAAGGTTGTAGAAGAAGACCCTGAAAGCTATTCCTCATTAAATTTATCTGATCTTCAGCAGATGTTTAAACACCCATTTGCAGATTTGCCCTTGGAATGTAATTCTTTGAATGAAAATGTTTGTCAAATTAGGGTTTGTATAGAGGTACTTTGGACTCAATTATTTAATGGAACTACGATAACTGGTAGTAATGACCTGACTACTGCTGATGACTTAAAAAATATTCGTTTAAGAACCTATGAATTGTTGTTGACAGAGTTGGGGACATCATATGAAGAGATGCGAAAAATGCGAGTAGCACCATTAGAAGAGAGAATAAAATTTGCTTCTCGAATAGGAATTCCCGAAGAGAAATTAAATGAGTTTATCCTTGATCATTCGTCTACAAATGATCAAATAAATGATGTAATTTTAGAAGAGCTTTTTGGATATCGTGATACGACTAGAAATTATAAAACGGTAGATCAGGCCAATGCTTTAGTTGAAACACCAAAGTCAAAACTAGAAATATATAAGGAGAATTATTTAAAAGAACAGTTTCACAATGAGGATTTTCCTAGCAGACCTTACACGGAAGAACTTGGTTTACCAATAATAGATCCGGACATAGTATCTCCTGATGATTTTAGGAACCCTGATCCAAATGATAATCCCTTTGGTTTATGGCAACAAAGATTTGATTTTCTTTCATATGCTGCAAATGAATTAAGTAAGCATAAGAAAGTATTATCCACATTTCCTAAAAGTCAAAAAATAATTGGAAAAGGAATTCCACCTTCTGAAACTCTTCCTGATAACGTTGATGTTATAGGTGCAGATGGAGTAACTGTTGGATTAACTCCTATAAAAAAAGAGTATCAACCTAATGGGGAAACAGTTTATACAGTGGATGAGAAGCCACCTTCACTACTTCAGTCTGACAGCTTATTAACTATTGATGGTTCTACTTTTGAGCAAGGAGGTTTGGTTATATTTGATTTGTCTACCGATTATGAAGATGAAGGCATACCAAGTAGAAAAAGCATTTTTTCAAGAATGCAGGAAACCTTTACTTACAATGGAACTGACTATACTCCATGGGAATTTCCTTCTGGAGTAAATCATGAAGATTACTTTGATACCTTCTATTCGAATTTAAGAAATCATCAAAGTTATAATACTACAGTTTCGGCAATAATGTCTGCCTTTAGCCTAGAAGAAGATGAGTTTTTAAGACTTTATGCTTTTTATGAAAAGAATAAGATAGCCAATGGTTCTGATGATGCCCCCATGCTTACTGATGAGGAATGGGGTGAAGTGATTGACATATTACTTGTTGCAATTAAAAGAAGTCTTTATGATGAATGGACTAATGAAGAAAGCACTCTATTATCAGGTGAGGCATTAAGGCTGGGGCCTAAGCATTTTTGGCAAAGTGTTACTTCTCCTTTAGTTGGACAAAGCCCATTTCCTATACATGATAATTACTTTTTGCAAAGTAATGCTGTGCCTTTAATCGATCCGGAGTTAGTGAATAAAAATGAGTTGCCGGACATAACTGCTGGAAGTGAAGGTATTAGTTTGTATAATTCAAGGAAATCAGATATTGCCTCTGCAAAGTCTGATATTAGGTCAGAGAGAGCTTCGAATGAGTCAAAATCGGATAATGGTTTTGGTGATTTGATGGAATATGTTTATGGAACAGATCTACATAACGCAATTGAGGATACAAATGCAGATTTAGAATCAAATGACCCAAATGTATACTATCAAGCAGAACAAAAAATAATTTATGAATATTATTTGAGTGTTGAACAGTTTACTGAGTTAATAAAAGTAAGAGAAAAGGCCAGTGAGGTAGATCCCGCTAATCAACCCACGGATGATGAATGGGAAGCTCTTTATGGAGATCTTTTAACTCCATACAAAATAATAAATCTGTATCCGGGCTGGTTGTCACATGAAGCGAGTAACTTTTATGCTTCTAATAACTTGACATGGAAATTAAGAAAAGCAACTTTACCTAAATGGCGGGCAAATGTTAAAATTCGCAATAAATGGAAAGACGAGCTCTCTTTTCAAAGCAGACAACCAATTATTGATCCATATCTCATTAATCCGGTTTTCATTAAAGACATTGGAGAAGGTAGGACAACGCTTAGCTCTACTAACCGTGCTTTACAATTATGGGATGATCGTCGAGATGCCATGGAAACAGTTAGAACCTCAACTTTAACTGCAATTGATGGAGCCAACTTGTTAGATGCGATTAACTCCAAGATAGAGACTATTTTACTAGTTACGATTGATAATTTCTTATTGATTAAGGATCAACAAGAAGCAGGAGTTAATGTAAGATTGCGTTTAGCTCAATTAGGATTATCTTTTGAGACATTTGAACGCCTATATAATTTAAGAGCTCTTGCAGAAAGCCAAGGAGATAATGCTTTTACTGAAGCAGAAAAAACTGATTTTGCCAATATTTTAACAGATATTTATAAAAAACAATTTTTTGGGGAGTGGAATGAAGAAGAAAGAATAGACAATGATTTGAATGCTACTGTTCCATTTGCATTGAGCGTGGATTATTTTAGAGAAATGCCCATGCAGCCTATCGATTTTCCTCCTAAAGTAGAAGAGGATGATCCACGATATTTGTTTGATTCAAGAGAATTTAAAAAATGGAAGAATAGATTAGAGAGCAGAAGTGATATTCTACAGCTTAATAAGGAAGAAATTCAAAGAGCATTAAAGAACACGCAAAAGGTAGTTTTAGTGCCAACCCGCGATGCGTTAATTAGACATTTAGCAGGTGAAAAATCAATGACTTTTGAAGAAACTCAAGATTATATAAATCGCAACTTGTTAATAAGCTCCGAAATGGAATGTTGTTCTCCTACAACAAGAGTAACACAGGCAATAGAAGCTCTTCAGATTCTACTTTGGGGGATGTATAATCAAGTTATTTTAGACGAAGAAGTAACTGAAAATATAGAATTACAGGCTCCTGATTTTGAAAATGAATGGAAATGGTTAGGCTCATATGCAACATGGAGAGCTGCTATGTTTGTGCAACTGTATCCAGAGAACTTAATGTTGTCTGAATTGCTTCCACAAAAAACTTCACTAATGGTTGAATCATTAGAAAAGTTAAAGTCGTTACAGAATGATGGTTCGGATGAATCTGTTAAAGATATATATATAAGTCATTTCAATAAAATTGAAGATTATGGAAATCTAATAGTAAAAGGTACTTGTATTTTAGAAAGTAAAGGTAAATTAATTCAGAGGAACGATTCATTTAGCGAATCAGATTTAGGAGGAGAAATTGAAAATGAAAGCTATTTTATAATAGCTCAAAGTTCAGCCACAAGTAGATATTATATTCAAGAACTTAAGAAAAAAAAGTCAACAAGTATTATCTTAGAGAGTGACTGGTTATCTGCCCCCCCTGATTTAACTGGTGAATTTAAAGGACTTTCAACTTTTAAAACCAATTCTCAATCAATAATTACAATTTTTACTTTAAACATAGTTGATGAGACATCAATTTTGGACTGCATAATTTATGATGTCAATACTAATAATTGGACTATCAATGACTCGATAAAAATTCCAAATAAAGTAAAAGAAATTGAAGTCTTTGTTGATCAATCTGATAATCCAAATATTTCTCCTACTGCTTTGATTTTCGGAGTTCAAGAAAATGGAAATAGGTATTATATGAAAGCTTATGAATTTCAAGTAGATAATGATCCAATTGAAATCGATAAAATTTCTGCGACTTGTTCTTTATGGAATGAGATGATGGATGCTTATACTGATGATTCAACATGGAGTTATGAAAAAGATGGTCAAAATTTTTATAGACTTGCTCCTGCTGCTATTAAAACTCCACTGTATCCAAAATATTTTTATTATGACCACTATTTAGATGAATTTATTTTGATTGCTTATATTAAAGAGTTTACAGGTTTATATTACAAATCTATAGATGGGTTTATCTACCCTGAGCCAGAGGAGTTTGATAATAAATGGGTTAAATGGATTTTAACTGGTAAGCAGTATGTGAAAAGAAGTAGTGGAGTTACAAACCTTACTAATCCCACTGCTACATGGAAGAAATATAATTTTGTAAAGTATGGTTCGAACTTTGACGAAAGTTCTGAGATTCTTCCTATTCTAATTGACGATTCGAGTGAAATAAAAAACATTTTACTTGAAAAGAAAACTGCAGAAATTAATGAGTTTGAAGAGGGACGATATTACATAGCTAATGTCCCCGGACAAGGCATGAACATGTCTATAGGTTTTAATCCATTATCAGGAATAAAACCATTATATCATCTTTATAATGAAATGGATGATAAATATATCACAGGAGAGTTTGGACAAGGACTTTCTTTATTTAAATTAAAACACAAAAGTGGTTCATTTTTTAAGACCATTTATGAAGTAGATAATAACTTATTCAATATTTACTCTATATCTAAATTAGAGTTGCACCGCTTTAATATTGGAAATCTGAGCAATAAAATTTTCCATATATCGGAATTGAACTTATTTTTTCAAAATAAATCTTCTCAACTTGAACATATTGGGAGTAAAAAAAGTGTCATTAGAATAGTAAATGAGTTTTTTTATGACTTACCATTATTTATAGCAAGGTATCACATTAAAAGAAAACGATTTGATGAAGCAAAGAAATACTTTTCTATAGTCTATGATTTTGAAGAGAATGTACCGATATATTATCGTATAAAAGACAATATAAGTGCAATAAAAATTGATGACAATTGGGCAGAAAGTCCATTAAACCCTCATGATATTGCCGCGAGCCGTGAAGGCACACTAAAACGTTCATTCTATCTTCAGCTTATTGATTATTTTATTAGTTATGCAAATCACGAGTTTTCTCGAGACACCGTTGAAAGTATTGCTAGAGCTCGTCAACTATATTATGAAGCCCAAGATTTAATTGATTTAGTACAATCAAATTTACCTGATTGTGAGATTACTTATGATATTCCATTTGATAATGGAACAGAAACTTATATTAGAAACTATTGGACAAGAGTCAAAGGAGATTTACTTAATGTACAGACAGAGGCTGCACGGCAGTCTCTAATAAGCCAAATAGATAATCGATGGAATGACATTGACGGATCAACTGATATGGAGAAAATGATTGATATTGATCAATTGATTCAATCAGCCATAGAAGCAAATCCATCAAGCTTATCACTGAATAGTCAAGTGGCGCAAATTGAACAAAAACTAGATTCTGCAACTTTATTAGTTGCAGGAAATGATTCAAGCGGGAGTAGTGCAAAAAGTATTGCAACAAAAACAGGAAAAAAGTTTGAGTCTGCCATTCTTGAAACAACAGGGTTTAAAGAAACCACCATTGAAGCTACAGAGATCGATATGGGTTTCTTAGAAAATAAAGGAGCTTCAATGTTAGAACAAGAAGGACGTGAAGCAACTTTCGAAGAGTTATATACTCAAGATCCAGTTAATCCGGATACGGATGGAACTTATGGAGAAAAGTCAAAAAAAGAACCTGAGAAAATTCTACAATTAAATTTTCGACAACATTCTGATATAAAAATTGGTACTCCAATGTTTTGTGTGGCTCACAATCCTATTGTTAAAGCCTTTGAACTTCATGTAAAAATGAACTTATACAAAATTCATAATTGCATGAATATTTCTGGCATACAAAGAAGCTTATCTCCATTTGCAGCTCCCACAGATTCTACTACAGGCGTACCTTTTATTGGAGTTGATGGTTTTATTTCGACAGGCGGACTACCTATTCAGCAAGCCAGTCCTTATCGGTATGATTTCTTAATAGAACGCTCCAAAGAGTTGATCAATATTTCACAAAATATTGAAAGTGCATTTTTAACTTCACTTGAAAAGCTTGATGAGGAAACGTATAGTTTGATTAGAGCAAAGCAAGATATTGAAACCGCTAAAGCTACCGTGAAATTACAAGATTTACGGATCGACGAAGCGGAAGGTGGAATAAAATTAGCTGAACTGCAAACTGGAAGAGCCGAAATTCAAGTTGATGGATTAAGTGATATGATTGCATCCGGTCTTAATGAATATGAAGCTAGAATGCTCGGATTATATCAACAGCTTTTAGGGTTTAATATTCAGGCAATTGTCGGAGGGTCTATGATACAAACTTCTAATTTAACATTTGCAGCTATGAACGCTGCAGAAGGGAACCCTATAGAAGCTTTGACAAAAAGTGTAGGAACAGCTGTTGCAACAATTTTAGGAGCTGCTGGTATTGCGCTCCAAACAGCGAATCAAATTAACTCTGCTAAGGCACAGAAGTTAATTAATACTTCTGCAATTCGAGCGGCTCAAGCAAGAAGAGAACAAGAGTGGAATTATCAGCGCTCAATCGCTTTACAAGATGTGAAGATTGGTAGACAACAGGAGAAATTAGCTCAAGACCGTCTACGAATTGTCAATCAAGAAAAGGAGATTTCATTACTCCAACAAGATCATAATGAGGCTACTTTGGATTTTTTATTAAATGGACAATTCACGAACAAAGCTTTGTATGAATTTATGGTTGATGTATTAGAAAAAGTGTATAGTTATTTTTTACAAGAAGCTTCAGCAATGGCTAAGTTGGCAAAAAATCAATTAGCTTTTGAACGTCAAAAAAACATTCCTGACTTTATACAAGGAGATTATTGGGTTGTTAATGAAGAAAATAGCCATTCAGCTAATAGTAATGAAAATGCTCCTGATAGAAAAGGAATAACAGGTAGTGCTCGTCTTTTGCAAGATATATACCGTCTTGATCAGTATGCTCAACAGACAGATGATAGAAAACATCGATTAACCAAAACCATATCTCTATCTACTTTGGCTCCCTATGAATTTCAGCAATTCAAAGAAAGTGGACTTATCACTTTTGCTACTGATATGGAATTATTTGATCGAGATTATCCGGGTCATTATTTAAGGTTGATCAAAAAAGTGGATGTATCTGTAATTGCACTAGTTCCACCTATTGACGGTGTAAAAGCAAGCTTGTCTGGTTTGGGCTTGTCGCGAGTGGTTACTGGAGGGCCTCTATTTCAGGAACAAAGCATCCGTCGAAATCCTGAAACTATGACACTTAGCTCTGCAAATAGTGATTCAGGACTTGTTCCATTGGAACAAGAAAATAAATTGCTTCGCCCATTTGAAGGTAGTGGGGTAGAAATGTTTTGGGAGTTCAGAATGGAAAGAGGAGCTAATCCTAACATAGATTATAGCTCAATAGCAGATATTTTGATAACAATTGAATACGAAGCTCTTAATAGCTTTGATTATAAGGCGAGAGTTGTAAGTCGACTTAATGAAAGCGATACTTATGAAGCAATGCTTCCGATTAGTTTCAGACAAAACCTTCCTGATCAATGGTTTGATTTAATGAACCCAGACCAAACTACTTCGCCTTTCTCTGTAAGTTTCAATATTGAAAGGGATAATTTCCCGATTAATATGGCTGATGTTGTCATGAATAGAATATTAGTTTATTTCCCTCAAAAAGATGATGATCGAAAACTAATTAAAATTGCAAGTTTCAGTTATGCTGATACAGAAGAAGCTAAACTAATTGATTTAGTAAATGATGAAGCTGTAAATGCAGAGTATCGAGTTTCTGCGACTGGTTTGCCGGTTGATGGGAAGTTTACTATAGCCTTAGAGGATACAATCGCTTTAAGAAACATGATTGAAGAAGAAAAGTTGTCTGATGTCTTAATGGTCATTTCCTTTAGTGGAACTACTCCTAAGTATAACCTTTAATTTCTAAGAACATGAGCAACAAATCCGGCATAACAGATAATGTGATATCTCTCCCCCAAGGAGGAGGAGCACAAAGTGGTATGGGAGAAACCTTTTCACCTGATCTTTTTACAGGAACAGGGAACTTCTCCGTTCCCATTGCCGTACCTGCCGGACGAAACGGCTTTCAGCCACAATTAAATCTTGCTTATTCTACGGGAAATGGTAATAGCTCATTTGGCATGGGGTGGGGGATAAGTGTGCCCGGAGTAATGCGAAAAACCAACAAAGGGATACCACTTTATGATGATGATAAAGATGTATTTATTCTTTCCGGTGCCGAGGATTTGGTGCCAATTGAAAAGACTTCTGAAACCGAAAATGATATTACGCACATTCAATGGAAATACCGTCCAAGAACGGAAGGGCTGTTTGCCCGAATCATACATCATAAATATTCTGATGGGAAAGATTATTGGGAAGTACGCTCTAAAGATGGATTGATCTCTTATTACGGCAATCCTGATAATAGCGAAGAAGATTATTTGCTTAACAACCCCGCCGTAGTTGACAATATTTTTGCCTGGAAGCTTTGCAAAACCGTTGACCCTTTTGGCAATAGCATTGTTTATACTTACGAAAAAGAGCTCATTGATGACAAAGAACATCTGGCGACACAGCAATACTTAAAAAACATAAAGTATGTAAATTACGACGATAACGGGACGGAAAAGTTTCTTTGTAGCTTACTTTTTACTTATGAAGAGCGTCCGGATGCTTTTTCTGAAGGAAGGGCGGGTTTTGAGGTGAGAACCACAAAACGTTGCTCTAAAATAGAAAGCTTCACTCACCCACAAGATGCAGACTTGCCGGAAGGCTACTCACCTAATGTGGAAGGAAATTCATTATTACAAAAACGCTATGAACTTCGGTATCGTTCTGAATTACCTTTAAACGGAGCATCATTATTGGAAGAAATTCAAGTGTTTGCTTATGATGCGAACACCGATGAAACGGAAAGCATGCCTGCTTTAAAGTTTGGCTACACCGAATTCAATCCTGCTAGCCGCGACTTCTTTCCTTTAAAAGGCAAAGCCTTGCCACAGCAATCTTTAGCAGCCACTGAATTAGAGCTCGCCGACTTGGATGGCAATGGCTTGCCTGACTTTATTGAAATGAACGGACGAGCAGTTCGTTATTGGAAGAACCAAGGGAATGGTTCTTTCGCTCTACCACAAATGATGAAAGAAGCTCCCGCTTTTTCGCTAGCTGACCCGGAAGTACAATTAATGGATGCTGACGGCGATGGTCGGATTGACTTAGTTGTTAGTAAGCCTGCTCAAAACGGTTATTTTCCTTTAAACCACAATGGAAAATGGGACAGCAAAGGCATGAAGCGCTATAAAAATGCCCCTTCTTTTAGTTTTGCCGACCCGGAAGTAAAGCTGTTGGACTTAGACGGAGATGGAGTAACGGATGTATTGCGCAGTGGAGGGAAGTTTGAAAATTTTTACCAAAACAGTTAC
>DIAJ01000028.1:8440-42888 GCA_002415785.1 Flavobacteriales bacterium UBA5081 | reverse complement strand
TTTACCAAAACAGTTACGCAAACGGCACATTAAAAGCTGAGGGCTGGAGCAAAGCCAATACAAGCCTACGCGGACAATTGGAAAGTTTCCCTAATGTAAGTTTTTCAAACCCCAAAATAAAATTGGCGGACATGAATGGTGATGGCATGCAAGACATCGTTCAAGTGGAAAACGGGAGTATATTTTATTGGCCGAATTTGGGACATGGCAAATGGGGGAAACGTCGCACAATGAAAGGGGGTAACGGTTTAAAATTTCCGCAGCAATGGGATCCTCGCTTAGTGATTTTAGGCGATGTAGTGGGCGACGGACAAGCTGATTTGATTTATGTGCAGAATGGCGAAGTTCACCTTTGGATTAACCAAAGCGGTAACCAATGGAGCGAGCGAATCCGCATAAAAGGAACTCCAGCGGTATTTGAGCCGGATGCCGTGCGCTTAGTTGATTTGTTAGGCAGTGGAGTTGCCGGTTTGTTGTTTACCTATAACCAAGGCCAAGGCGGAATAGGAAACCAAAGAGCCTATTTTTTGGACTTTACTTCCGGTACAAAACCCTATGTGATGAACCAAATGGACAATCAAATGGGGGCGATAACCAAGGTAACTTATGAAAGTTCGGTAAAGTCTTGGATAAAGGATAATACAAACAACAATGTCACTTCGAGCGCCCGCCTGCCGGACGGGCAGGAAGTCGAGAAGAGACCTTGGAAAACCACCTTACCCTTCCCGGTGCAGGTGGTGGCAAAAACAGAAGTGATTGACCAATTATCTAAAGGGAAACTGGCAACGGAATACCGTTATTCACACGGTTATTGGGATGGGTATGAGCGAGAATTCAGAGGGTTTGGTAGAGTAGAACAAAGAGATACGGAAACATTTCAAGGATACAATGCCCAAAATGCAGGGAATTTTGAGGCAGTAAGTTCTTTGCACTACAGTCCGCCAACTAAAACAGTTAATTGGTTTCATTTGGGTGGCATTAATAATCCTGACCCTGCAGATAGACAATTGTTTTATGAAGCTGATTTCTCTAAAGAATATTGGCAAGGCGACAATAGTTTATTGGAACGCTCACAAGCCACAAAAGACTTATTAAAAAGTTTAGCACCCCACGACCGCAGGGATGCCTATCGTGCATGGAGAGGCTCCAAACTGCGTACTGAATTGTATGCCGCCGATGCCAATGGCGATTTTTCTTCTCCCTTGGCTCAAAAACCCTTTACCGTAACCGAAGCTGCTTTTGGAATCAGGCAAGAAACATTTGTTCATACTTCGTCTCCGCTCAGTATGACAAATGCAAAAGCTATTTTCTTCTCTTTCTCCGAAGCATCCCGCACTACCAATTGGGAAAGAGGAACAGAACCCAAAACTTCTTTTTCTTTTACCGCTGATTATGATGCTTACGGACAAGCTCAAAAACAAATTAGCATAGCTGTAGCCAGAGGGAAAGATCCACTAACAGGAAACAATTTAAGCAGCACTGAAAGCGGTAAACACCATGAGGGTGGTTACTTATGTACTTATGCAGAAAGCAGTTTTATTCACAAAGATGAGAGCAACACCTACATTTGTGACCGTTTAAGCGAGCAAAAAGGCTTTGAGGTGATTAATGACGGCAATCTTTCCGTTTTTGCGCTACGGGATTCTATTTTGAATGATACAGCCACTTTAAGTGTCATTGCTCATGCACTGAATTATTACGACGGCAATGCATTTAGCGGACTGGCATTGGGAAGTATTGGTGATTATGGAGCATTGGTAAGAAGTGAAACACTCTTGATTACCGACGAAGTAATTTCAGATGCCTACGGAGCTAATGTGCCCGAATGTTTTAAAACTACTCCCGATTGGAGTGATAGTAACGGCTATCCGGCTGCATTTGAGGGAGAATTACAAAACAGCGACGAACGCTTAGGTTACAAAGACCGTAGAACCGGACTTCCCGATCATACGCCCGGATGGTATGCTGAAGTAGCACGAATGAAATACGATTTTCAAGAAGGAAGTATTTCAAATCCCGTGGGTTTAACTTTGGAAAGTAAAGATGTTTTTGAGAACCGTTCTACTGTTGAATATGATGACTACGGATTGATGACGGTAAATGCCAAGCAATGGCTGAATGCAACAGATTATTTGGAAACTGTTGCCGAATACGATTACCGGATCTTACAACCGTTTAAAATAACCGACCCCAACGATAACATTTCTGTTGTTGATTTTTCTCCCTTAGGCTTATTGAAAGCTACTGCACTTATCGGAAAAGGAACAGAAGGAGATTATAAAAGCAGCACAGGCGGATTTTATGATAAATATGCTCCCTCAGTAATAATGGAGTATGACTTTCATGCTTTTGCCAATCAAGGGCAGCCGATATGGGTAAAAACGACTCAAAGAGAGCAGCACTACCAAGATGAAGAAACGAGCCCAACGATTGAAAAAGTGGAATATAGTGATGGCTTCGGTAGATTGCTACAAACACGTTCACAAGCAGAAGATGTAATTTTTGAGAATTCGGCTTTAGATGCAGACCAAGAGGCACCAAATGCAGCTGCAACAGGAATAGAGAGAAGCTCAGAAGACCCTTTAAATGTTGTGGTAAGCGGACATAAGGTCTGCAATAACAAAGGCAAGATAGTAGAGCAATACGAACCCTACTTTTCACAAGGTTTTGCTTATGCAGCGGCACAAAAAAGTGAAAAAGGAGAAAAATTAAGCATATATTATGATTCTTTAGGAAGAGTAGTAAGAACAATAAAGCCCGATGACAGCGAAGAACGAATAATTTACGGAAAGCCGACTCAGGGATTGGAACAGTTAAAAAAGTTTTCGCCCACTCCATGGGAAAATTACTCCTACGATTCCAATGACCTTGCTCCACTTACCAATCCGAGCAGTAATGTGCCAAGTTCACATTATTACACCCCTAAGAGCAGTTTGGTAGATGCGCTTGGGAGAACGATTCAAACGACAGAACATCAAGCGCATTACAATGCAGATACGGAAGAGTACGAAGATGTTGTAATGAAATATAAGTATGACATACGGGGAAACTTGTTGGAAGTAATAGACCCTTATGACCGAAAAGTATTTGAATATGTATATGATTTGAGAGCTCCACAAAAAGATGAAAATGGGGAACAACAAGCTTTGCCTCCGCTTTGGACAGAGCATATCGACAGTGGGATAAGTGCAGTTTTGTATGATGTAAGTGGAAAACCGATTGAAAGTTGGGATGCGAAAAATGCTCATTCACTCACCGCTTATGACACTTTGCAACGTCCCTCCTACGGATGGTCACAAAACAATGGTTCTGGTACCTTGAGATTAACCTCACATGCTATTTATGGAGAAGAAGCCACTAACCCAAAAGACAGCAACTTACTTGGACAAATTTGGCAACAGTATGATGAAAGTGGCAAAACCGAAACGCAAGCATTTGATTTTAAAGCCAATTTAATTACTAAAAAACAACAGCTAATCAGCAGTGCTGAGTTAAAAAGTGCACTGGATAACTATAGCACTTACCTAGTGGATTGGACAAGCTTACCTAACATTTTAGGAACACAGGAATTTGTAACCAACACAGAATTTGATGCGTTGAACAGAATTACTAAAATTACATTACCTGAAAATGTAAACTCTGAGAGAAAAGAAATTGTACCAACTTACAACAGAGCAGGAGCCTTAGAAAAAGTAAATTACGATAGTATAGAATACGTGAAAAACATAGCATACAATGCCAAGGGACAACGGCTTTTAATTGCTTTTGGAAATGATGTAATGACACGATATACCTACAGCACTACAACTTTTAGGTTACTAAGACAAAAAAGTGAGAAATATACATACTCCCAAGTTGGAGATGCCCATATTTATACTCCCGAATCAGGAACAAAAAGACAAGATGATGCTTTTGATTTTGATTTAGCGGGAAACATTCTGAAAATTTTGAACCGTACAACAGACTGTGGAATTTCAGGAAGCGCATTAGGTAACGATGCATTAGACAGAGAGTTTGAGTATGATCCTTTGTATCGTATTAACTCAGCAAAAGGAAGAGAGAGCGATACCCAAAATGAGAATGATTACCTTTACAGTGATGCGCCTGTACCGGGCAATCCAAATGCAAATCATGTGAGAGCTTACACGCGACAATACAATTACGACCGATTAGGTAATGTTCAACAATTAAAACAATTGGGGACAAATGGCTTTAGCAGAAACTTCAATTATAACTCAGTGGTAAATACCTTAGCAGAAATTGAAGATGGTAGCAATGCAACAATTCAAACATTCAGCTATGACAATGCAGGTAATCAAATTACTGCGGGAACAACTAGAAACTACGTTTGGAATGCTGCCAATCAATTAATCACCTATTATAATCAGGTAGGAAGTAGTGACCCAACTATTTTTGCTCAATACGATTATTCAGGACAAAATAGGCTAAGTAAAATAGTACGAACCGGCACTTCAGCTACACCCATTTACGAAAGAACAATATACATTGACGGTATTTTTGAATACCACGTTTTGGAAAATGGCACTACCTACGAGAAGAATTACGTACATATAATGGACGATAAAAGTCGAATTGCAATGGTGCGCATTGGTGATCAATTTCCCGATGATATCTCAGACAGTATTACATATACTTTGGAAGATCAAATTGGAAGTAGTTCATTAAGGCTGAATACTTCCGGTGGAGTTATTGATAAAGAGGAATATTACCCTTTTGGTGATAGCTCATTAAGAACTTTTGATAAGAAACGATATAGGTATGTTGGAAAAGAGAAAGATACAGAAAGTGGACTGTATTACTATGGTGCAAGGTATTGCAGTGCTTGGACGTGTCGTTTTATCTCGGTCGATCAGCTCGCTGCCGACTACCCATATTTGACACCCTACAACTACGCGGGAAACAAGCCTATAACCCACAAGGATATTGACGGGCTGCAAAGTACGGGAGATGAAAAAGTCGATAATGGGGGCGGTGGTAATCAGCAAAACAGTAACTCACAAACAAATGCCCCAAACCAAACCACAGCTCAAACACAAGTGAATGGCAACAGTCAAGCGAACCCTACAAATAATCCTAATGTAATAGAATCAGGTCAAGTAAAAGTACCCGAAGGAAAGCAAGTACAGTTCAGTCAAGGAGATATAACTAAGCAAGTCCATGATTTACCCACAGTAGAAGTAGGAAGTTCTGATAACATAAAAACTGATTTTTATGCAGAGCCAATGGTTCTAATTTCTGATTCCTCACAAACCAAAGTTGCGGGCTATATTGTTAGAGGGTCGGCAGAAGGTAAATTTGGAAAAGTTGAAGGCGAGCTAACAGGATTTAGTGCAGGTTTTGAGAATAAAACAGGTACGGGAAAGTATAATTTAGCTGTTGATGCGGGAGTTAAGGCAGCAGCATTAGATGCAAGTGCAGGAGGAAGATTAGGGACAGAGGACTATAATGTAGCCTTGGCTGCTGAGGGTAGTGTATTTAAGGCTGAAGCGAATGCAACAGTAGGTATTCTTTCAGGAGAAGATAATAAAACGGGAGCATACGTTGGTGCAGAAGCAGGTGCATATGGATTGGTTGGAGAAGTTAACCCAAGCATTACAGTCTTTGGGTTCAAAATAGGAGTAACTTATGGAGGGTCGTTAGGTAGTGCCCATGCAGGTGCAGGTTTGGGTGGTTATTATGACAAGTCCAAAGGAACAACCACAGTTAAAGGAAAACTTCACTTCGGTTTTGGGGCAGGCTTCAAACTCGGCTTTCAAATTGAGAAATAAATAATCCAAGCTATGCTAATAAAAATCGCCTATTGCCTGTTCTTTGGATTGCTAAACCTTTACATTTTAGCAGTACTTACGAAAGCAATTAAGATAAATCAAGTTGCTATTCTAGTTTTAGCCTTATTATTCGTCTTGGCAATTCTCATTCAGTTTGTGTCACCGCCAACTGAATTAATTACCAATAACACTTTCAAGAACTTATTATTTTTTAGCTTGTCGTTGATTGTGCTTCACTTTGGAAGTTCGATTATGCTATCAATATTTGAGTCAAAAATTCAAAGCATGAATCTTTCAAACAAATTTTTAGAGCAAGTATTCATACCTGCTTTTAACTTTATAAGGTTGAAACTAATTTATGTTTTGGTGTTCATTTTTCAATGTGTACAGATTATAAGCAAATAACTTGTTCTAAACCCAAGTTCACCGCTTGGGTAGTGTCCACAAAGTAGCTTTTTGAAATTATTATTTTTATTTGACTTATTATTAGCGGTTTGAATAATTGAAGTAAATGACATCCACATACCAACTAACAAAAATATGCGCTCTAAGCGTTTAATATCAAGTCAAAAATATAGTCGTGTCCACAAAGTCACCTTAAATCACTTGAAATGCATGCAGGAGTAAAGAGAAATAAAGATATTTGATGTTAATGGTAGTGTCCACAAAGTAACTTTTTAGGATAATTGATTTTATTTACCTTATAATCAGAAACTTTAGTAACTTTATCAAATAGCACTCATATGTCAATTGATTAAAATATGCGCTAAAAGCATTTATTATTAAGCCAAAAATATAGTCGTGTCCACAAAGTCACCTTAATTCGCTTGAAATGCATGCAGGACTAAGGATAAATAAAGATATTTGATGTTAATGTTGCAGAACAAGATAGTAGAGCAATACGAGCCTTATTTTGACAAAGGATATGATTATACTGTTCCGGTGCAGGTGGGACAAAAAATACGCTTATTTTACGATGTACTTGACCGCCCCACCCAAACCTTAAACCCCGATGGTACTGCACAATTAAGCGTTTACGGAACACCTGCTGCAAGCCCTAATTTTACGCAAGCAACAAGCGGACGAATAAAAATAGATTATACGCCCACACCTTGGGAAACCTATGCCTATGACGCCAATGATCTAGGCGGAATAACTCACCCAACTGAGAGCAGCAGTTACAGTAGCCATTGGGATACGCCTGAAAGTAGCGAAATAGATGCCTTGGGTAGAACCATAAAAACAATACAACGCTTGGATAGCACTCCTGCGAATGACATTGTCATGCAGTATGAATACGACATACAAGGGCGATTAACTAAAGTAACCGACCCCTTAAGTAGAGATAATTTTATTTATTTATATGCCACAGTTGCTGCTCCAAAAGGAGAAGGAAATAAGCAAACACCTCCGGAAGCAGAAGCATTAAGCATAAACCACCTAGATAGCGGTGTAACAGAACAAGTTTTTGATGCCCGTTCTCAACTTATTGAAAGCATTGATGCAAAACAGAGCGGAACCTTATGGGCATATGAAGAAAGAGGAATGCCCAAAAGGACGTGGATGGCAGCAGTTAATGAAGACTATAGGATAACAGGCTTTTACAGGTATGGAAATACTAGCCAGAAAGTAAATAATCAAGTAGGCAGACCTACTCATTCTTTTGATGAAAGTGGCTTTTATTATAATGCCGATTACGACTTTAAAGGAAATTTATTAAAAAAAGAGCATCGATTCATTAATGATGAATTATTGGAAGGAACCTCGAGATTTAAAGTAGATTGGCTAAACACGCATAATCCCAATAATGATACAGGAGCCGTATTTGAGACTAACTACGGCTATGATGCTTTAAATAGATTGGTAGTAAACGCTTTGCCTGAGGATGTGGACGGCGATCATAAAAAAATATACATTACATACAGCCGCTCGGGAGCGTTAAGTAAAGTAACCTTAGGTGAAGAAGAGTATGTTAAAGAAATAGCCTACAATGCCAAAGGACAGCGATTATTGATTAGTTTTGGTAATGGAGTGATGAATAGATACACTTACGACCCTAAAAACTTCCGTTTATTACGAATGAAAGCCGAAAAATATACCTTTTCAGAAACCGCTACAGAGCGAACCTATGCCTATAACAGCGGCACTAACCGCCAGGATTTGGGCTATGAATATGATTTAAACGGTAACATTTTAAAGAAAAAGAACCGCACGCCTGATTGTGGTATTAACGGCAGCACCTTAGGTGTGGATGCATTAGACAACCAATATGCTTATGATGCCATAAGCCGTTTGCTAAGTGCAAGCGGCAGAGAAAGTGATGCCAATAATGAAAGTCACCGTTGGGCAGATGCTCCTGTAGCGGGAAGCCCAAATGCCAATAATACCCAAACCTATACGAGGAGCTATACTTACGACAAAGTTGGCAATATACAAAGCTTGCAACAAACAGGTAGCAATGCTTTTACAAGAGAATTTGAATATACAGTTAATACCTTAGATGACATTACGGTAAGCGGCACGTCTACTTCATTCAACTATGATGCCAATGGTAATTTAGTAAGTAGTGGTAGTAGCAGGTATTACGAATGGAATGAAAAAGACCAATTGACATTTTTCAAAATAGATGCCGGAGGCGGACCAAGTGTTTATGCGCATTATTTATACGATTCTGGAGGAAATAGAGTAAAAAAGATAGTTTGGGATCAACAAGGAAACAAAGAAGTAACCGTTTATATTGACGGCATTTTTGAATATCGCTTAAAGCAAGAAGACAGTACTGATAAAGAGCAAAATATCATTCATGTGATGGATGATTCAGCTCGTATTGCACAAGTACGAATTGGAACTGAATTTAATGACGATATATCTGAAACGGTTCATTACGTCTTAGATGACCATTTAGGAAGTTCAACAACGAGATTAGATGCAACAGGCAGTGTAATTGACCGACAAGAATATTATCCGTTTGGCGATACTTCACTTAGAACTTATAGCAAAAAGAGGTATAGATATTTTGGAAAAGAAAAAGACTCAGAGTCAGGACTTTATTATTTTGGGAAACGTTTTTACAGTCCTTGGCTCTGTCGCTTCATCTCAGTTGACCCCTCCAAAGAGCAACGAAGTTCTTTAACGCCTTACAATTACGTTCAAAATAATCCAATTAATCTTACTGACCCTGATGGTGGTTTGGACAATGGAGGCGGTGGCGACCCTCCACCTGTGGACTCTGATTTGGCAGGTAGCCCAAATCAAGGCAATACTACTACTGAAAAAACACAAGTTCATTCGGTAGAAAAAGGCGATACAATTTCGGGTTTAGCAGAACAGTATGGAGTAAGTCAAGATTCAATAAGAGAAGCAAATCCACAAACACAAGGAAGAAAACAAACTGACCAAATAAATATTGGGGAAGAATTGAAAATTCCAAGTGCAAATGAAAATATAAACTCGGGTGGCTTAGATAAAAGTTTGGTTGCCCCACCTACCAATCCGAGAGATTTGGTAACGAAATCAGAGAGTAAACCAACCCAAGAAAGTACAGAGAATAGTAGTAGTTTTTTATCAGATTCATTTAGCAATCTAAAAGAGAATTTTTTGAATAATGTGACCAACAGTATATCAGGAACTTTTTCGATTACTGATAAACAGCAATCAACAATGGGTGTAATTATCAACCCCTTAGGAACAACAGAAACAATTAGTTACACTAAAACAAAAATTGGAAATGGAGCTTTACAAATAAATAGTGTAAATGGGGTAGCTTCAGGTCCTTCATTAAACGCAGGACTTGGAATAGGTAGTGCAACCTTAAAACCTGATGGATTTAGTATTTCAATAGGTATTACAAATAAAGTAAAACTTGGAGTTTCATTATCAAAAGGAATTACAGTTGGCGGTTCTTCAACACGGGATGGTGTAGAGTCAGGAACAGAGTTTAATTGGAAACCAAGTGGTTTATTTTTCCAACTATTGCCTGTAAGAAGCCCTAAAGCTATGCCTAAATTTAAAGCACCTAAAATTTAATTCATGAAGAAGCGTTTTCGTAAAATAATTATAGCAGTTGTACTACTTATTCTATCTTTATTTGTTATTAACTTGATAGTAAATAGGAAGTTTTTAACTGAATCTTTAGAGTATGGCTATGAGGCTTATGGCAAAAAGGCTCTATTTCAAGAATTGTTCAAACCTGAAATTCAAAAAGAATTGATTATAAAAAGTTCATTTGGAAATGCTTTTGAGCAAATTTCTATTAATTCATTTAATGATTGTGATATTTTTATTTGGAATATAAAAGGCTTTCAAAATATTCAAATGGATAGCTTATTGGTAGGGTATGTTGACAATTTTGATGAAATAGTTTTTAATCCTAATAGATATATAAATTGGGGAATGCCACAAGTTACACTTTCTTCAAAAATGGAGAATCTACAAGCAGAAAAGATTAGTGTAAATCTTGATGAAAAATCAGAAGTTCAAAATCATTTAAGGGGAAATAATTTTCTTATCCTAAATTTAAAATCGAATGGAGTAGCTCTTTATAATTCAAACTTTGACTATCTTCTAAAATTGGGAATAGATAGATTCATAGAATTTGAAATATGTTTTCTTAAAGATTCTGAAAGCTTCAAAATAATTCTATTAAAACCAAATCAACATCATAAGTTAACAACAACAATAAGTAATTTAATTAAACCTAAGTTATTAGATTTTAAATAAGTGATGAATCGCTACACTTACGACCCTCAAAACTTCCGTTTATTACGAACGAAAGCCGAAAAATATACCTTTTCAGAAACCACTTCAGAGCGAACCTATGCCTATAACAGCGGGACAAACCGCCAGGACTTGGCCTATGAATATGATTTAAACGGCAACATTTTAAAGAAAAAGAACCGAACTCCTGATTGTGGTATTAACGGCAGTACCTTAGGTGTGGATGCACTAGACAACCAATATGCTTATAATGCCATAAGCCGTTTGCTAAGTGCAAGCGGCAGAGAAAGTGATGCCAATAATGAAAGTCACCGTTGGGCAGATGCTCCTGTGGCGGGAAGCCCAAATGCCAATAATACCCAAACCTATACGAGGAACTATACTTACGACAAAGTTGGCAATATACAAAGCTTGCAACAAACAGGTAGCAATGCATTTACAAGAGAATTTGAATATACAGATAATACCTTAGATGACATTATAGTAAGCGGCACGCCTACTTCATTCAACTATGATGACAATGGTAATTTAATTAGCAGTGGCAGTAGCAGACATTATGAATGGAATGAAAAAGACCAATTAGCCTTTTTCAAAATAGATGCCGGAGGCGGACCGAGTGTTTATGCGCATTATTTATACGACTCAAGCGGTAACAGATTAAAGAAGATTGTTTGGGATCAGCAAGGTAATAAAGAAGTAACGGTATACATTGACGGCATTTTTGAATATCGCTTAAAACAAGAAGATAGTACAGATAAAGAGCAGAATATTATTCATGTAATGGATGATTCAGCTCGTATTGCACAAGTACGAATTGGCACTGAATTTAACGACGACATTGCTGAGGAAGTTAATTACGTTTTGGATGACCATATTGGAAGTTCAACAACGAGGTTAGGTGCAACAGGCAGTGTAATTGACCGACAAGAATTCTATCCTTTCGGAGATACTTCTTTGAGGACATATAGTAAAAAACGCTATCAATTCATCGGGCGTGAAAAGGATGCAGAGAGTGGTTTGCATTATTGGTCGGCACGTTATTATTCAAGTTGGATGTGCAGGTTCATATCGGTGGATAAAATGGCGAGCTCTTACGCACATTTAACGCCTTATAATTATGCTGATAACGACCCTATAAACGATTTTGATATTGATGGGAATCAGAACAACAACACCCAACAAACGCCAAGCGGTGGCTTACCAACCCTAGAACAAAAAGGAGAAACAAATACAAAAATCACAAACCTAGAAGTGCATGGCAATACGAAACCTGAGTTAATTCCGATAGCTTCTGCGGAGGGTGGAATAAAAAAACACTCTTTAAGTAAAGAGCCTGTGGGACCTATTTCTGAATCAACAGCGAACAAGGAAAAAGTTTATATGGTAACTCATAACTTCCCAACTAAAAAACTACCATTAATTAATGATACGCTAAAGAGTATAAAGACAGATGATGCAAATATAGTTGAACAGAAAAAGGAAACTACAAATTCATCGGAACAGGAATGGCATCCTCCGCTTGCCGCTACCCAGTCTGAAAACATTGAAGAAGTTGTAGACTACTCTTTTGACAAATTTATATCTCAAATTGCGGGAAATTATGCTCGAAATACTTCATTTAATGTTGATTTAGCTGTTAAAACATTGGATACCAATGCTAAATCAGCTTCTGTACATAGATGCGCAAGGTTTGTAAGATTAGCTATCAACGCAGGGGGAATAAAAACTCCAAATAATCCTGTATCGGCAAAAGATTATAAAGGATATTTAAACGAGTTAGGGTTCAAAGAAGTTAATCAGGAAGACTATAAACCTCAAAAAGGTGATATAGTTGTTTTTCAACCTGCAAAGGGGGGAAGTAAACACGGACATATTCAAATGTACAATGGTAAGCAATGGGTATCTGATTTCAGGCAAAATGGATTTTGGCCAGGAAGTCGATACAGAAACTCAAAACCTCAATATACAATTTATAGATAATGAAACAGTTCAATAAAATTTTACTTGGATTTCTATCAATACTCAATTTTAGTGCGTGCGATTCTCAAAACACCGTATCTGATGAAGTTAAAACCCTTAGAGAGTTTTATAGCTCTTACATAATGGAAAATGCAAAAAATGAATTAGATTTTCAAAAAATTGATTCTATAAAAGCCATCTATTGTACAGATGAATTACTTGAAGAATTGAAAAATTCTGAATTAGAAGCAGATCCTTTTTTAGATGTTCAAGATTATGATAAAACTTGGGCCGAAAATTTAAAAATTAAAAAATCTAAAATTGGAGAAAATAATTATCAAGTCTGTTTTAAAGTACAATTCGATAAAAGCAACCATTGTTTATTAATAAGTCTAAAAAAAGAAGAGGGTAAAATTAAAATAAATAAAGTTAAGAGAATAGACAACTAAAATTAGGTTAGCACATTTCTAAGTAGAAATAAACGGTAGTGTCCACTACGTAGCTTTTTGAAATTATTGTTTTTATTTGACTAATTATTAGTGGTTTGAATAAGTGCGGTAAATGGGAATGATATATCAACTAATAAAAATATGCCCGCTAAGCGTTTAATATCAAGCCAAAGATATTGTCGTGTCCACAACGTCACCTAAAATTGCTTGAAGTGCTTTTGAGGCTAGTAACAAATGAAGATTTTTGTTGCTAAAATGAAATGCAAGTATTGTGATACAAAGTGTCATAAAAAAGGAAAAAGAAATCGTCGTCAGCAGTACCAATGTCCTGTTTGCTATAGCTATCAAAAGCAAAACTATGTTAGAAATAGTTTAAAAAGCTATGATACTGAGCTCTTAATAAAGCTAAATAATGAAGGCTTAGGAATAAGATCCATTGGAAGAGTGTTAAACATCCCAAAATCAACTGTAAGTAAACTCATATTCACCTTGTCAAAAGAAATTAAGCAACCTACCTTAAAGGAAAGTGCAGAAGAATATGAAGTTGATGAGTTGAGAACTTTTATAGGAAAAAAAGAGAATGAATGTTGGATTTGCTATGCCATTAATCGAAATACGAAAGAAGTAATTGATTTTGTTGTCGGTAGAAGAACAAAATCCAATCTGAAGAAACTAATCGATTCTATTCTTGAATTGGAACCCAAAAAGATATATACCGATAAATTGAATGTTTATCCAAACCTAATTCCAAAGAGAATTCATTCTAAAGCGTTTATAAAGACTAATCACATTGAACGTAAAAACTTGACTATTAGAACCCACTTAAAGCGACTGAATCGAAGAACAATTTGTTTTTCAAAAAGTCTTGTTATGCTAAATGCTTGCTTACTACTTTACTTCTGGGTTGAAATACGAACATAATTAACCACTTAGACAACTTTTTATTATTTTTAAAGTTCATTGAGTAATAAAGTGACCTATGGAAATAAGAACAATTATCTGGATTTTTATAACCATCTTTTCAATTACTGCTATAATTACCTTATTGGGAATTACTAATATCATTAAAGGAATTCGAGAAAAGTACTTAGATAAATTATTTTATACGTTAATCATTGAGGTCGTTATAGCTGTAATTGCCGTATTTCAAGGAATAGATTTTAATAAGGAGAGTATTCAATTAAAAGCAGTTATAAAAAGTGCTGAAATAAAAAAAGAGTTTAACAATGAAGTTGAAGAAGCTAGTTTTATAGTTGAACGATTAAAAGAAAGCCTTCGTGTCCCTGATTTAGAAGTGAAGCTCAAAAAAGTTCAGAAACAAAATATAAGCCTAGAAGAAGAATTAGATAGTTGTAGTTTGAGTTTATCGCAAATTGAAAAAAGCTTTTACAGTAAAATCTCGAAATTAAGAGACATGATCAGCTATTATTCAGGTTCTATTAACTTAAATTATAAGGCAGAAGAAAAGCAAAAAGTTTTTAGAACATTAGAAGATATTTTTGAGATTTTAGGTTATTTGAAAGATGGCGACTCTGAAAATATTAAAGCGCTTCAAAGCCAATACAAACAGTTTGAGAAAAGAAATGGGGTGCATAAACGGGGAGAACTAATTATAACTGAATTTGAAACAACCTTATTGATTCGTGAGTATTTGAATAAATTTTATCCGATATAAATCAAAATATTATTATGGCCAATCAAAGAAAAAAAGTACGTATTCTATCCATTGATGGCGGTGGCATACGAGGAGTCATTCCCGGAGTAATTCTTTCAGTGTTAGAACAAAATATTCAACAAATCTGTGGAAACAAAAATGCTCGTTTGGCAGATTATTTTGATTTAATGGCAGGAACAAGTACAGGCGGAATTTTAAGTGCTTGTTATCTACTACCACAAAGTAGAGAGAGCCAAAAAGCTAAATTCTCAGCAGCAGAGATAGTAGACTTATACTTTCAGCATGGAGAAGAAATTTTTGCTCGACCTTTTTTTCATAAGATACGTTCAGCAGGAGGGATACTAGATGAAAAATATCCCGCCAAAGGACTAAAGAAAACATTGAAAAAGTACATGGGAGATACATGGATGAGTGACTTAATTAAACCGTCATTAATTACCGCTTATGATATTGAAAGAAGAAAAGCACATTTTTTTACTCAACAAGATGCCAAACAAAAAGGTAAAAACTTTTTAGTCCGTGATGCAGTGTGGAGTACAGCTGCAGCACCTACTT
Source organism: Flavobacteriales bacterium UBA5081 (assembly GCA_002415785.1). Taxonomy (GTDB): domain Bacteria; phylum Bacteroidota; class Bacteroidia; order Flavobacteriales_E; family Vicingaceae; genus UBA5081. The sequence goes on along the minus strand of DIAJ01000028.1, from coordinate 27,745 downwards.
ATTTTGAATGTACTAACATAAAAGATGATTTAAAAAGAGACTATGCTTTAATCGATGGGGGAGTGTATGCCAATAATCCTACTTTATGTGCCTATGCAGAAGCTCGTTCACTTTTCAAGAAACCGGACACTCAAAAAGCAGTTACCGCTGCCGATATGTTAATCTTATCAGTAGGCACAGGCAACGACAAAAAAACATACCCTTATCAAAAAGCTAAGAATTGGGGGCAAGCAGAATGGGTAAAACCCATTATCGATATTATGATGAGTGGAGTAGCAGAAACGGTAGATTATCAAGTAAGGCAAATCTATGATGCCATTGAACACTCATCTAACTATTTAAGGGTAGATGCACCACTTCCAAACACAGTTAACCATGATATGGATGATGCTAGTGAGGAAAACATGCAGGCATTAAAAAAACAAGGAGAACTTGTTGCACAAAAATTTAAAAAGCAGTTGGAAGATTTCGCTAAAACCATTGTTGAAACTGATGGCTGTGAGAGGATTTATTGATAATACTGCTAATTACTTAAACTATTATTTAACATAATAATTTGTTGGGTTAAAAAAGCGCAGGCCTGAAAAAACAGCGAGCCGGCGAAAGCTGTGAATGGACAAATGCTTAGTAATTCATTAAAGGCGCTTGTCGTTTTTACTTTAATAGAATTACTTGCATTTAGACAGAGCGCGCGGAAGCTTTGTTTTTTCTTGATTTTTTGGCTCTTTTTTATCAAGAAAAAAGAGCAGATAATTCAATCAGCGAGCGTTAAGCAAAGAAAATGCTAAAAAAGCCTTATTATATTAAGGCAAAACGCATTTTTGCATGCAAGCGAGCTTCCTCATAATTTTTTTGGGGCGGGCAAGAATAAATTTTAAAAAGGCGTTGGATTGGCTTAAACGAAATATTTTAAAGATTTCCTTATCATATTCAGCTTAAATCAATCATGAGTATCATATAAAGCCAATAGCGGCTATTTACCGATTAGGCGTAATGAGCTAGCCAAGCGAATGGAGACATAACGACTAATTATAGGACACAAGCAAACGAAATGTTCATTAGAATCATTGGGAAGGAAGTGCGAACTATTTACTTTGCTGCCAAAAGCAAAGCAAGCGTAGTTTACGGAGCGCAGACATAATATACATTATAGGATCAAAAGGTTAACCTAATAGAATAAAGCAAAAACCTGCTTTTGTCCTATAATGTACATGCGTTATGTTAAATAACGCAGCATTAAATTTTGGCGTGATTTTAACCCTTCAATTCCCCAAAATCATGACAAAATTTTATTTGGGAAGCTGATTTAATTTCTTTTTAAAAAAGGAGGGAAGGTTTTTCTCTTTCTCTTCAATTTGGGGAAGGACGGAACACTTTTTTGGTGCAGCGCAGCGAAAACGAAAGTGTGTGAAGTAGGGGAGGCAATATTATTATTTTCCTAATCTTAATATTCTAAAAGCACCTCTTAATACAATTCCAAAAATGATTAACCCAATTACCAAATCGGGAATCTTACTTTCAGTCAGGTAGACTAAAACACCTGCTACAATTACACCCGAATTAATAATGATATCATTTGAAGTAAAAATAGCTGAAGCTTGCATATGAGCTTCTTTACTTTTGGCTTTCTGAATGAGGTAGAGCGAAACAGAATTGGCAATTAGGGCTAAAATTGAAATGATAATCATATTCTGAAACTCAGGAATTTCAGACGTTCCGAAAACTCTTCTTATTAATTCAGCTAAACCTAAAACTGCTAAAGCCATTTGAAAATATCCACTTAAACGTGCTACTTTTTTCTTTTTAGCTACAGCTGCTCCAACTGCCATCAGACTCAAAATATAAACCAAAGAATCAGCAAGCATATCTAATGAATCAGCGATTAACCCCATTGAATCTGAAAGCCAACCATAGATCAATTCAATCAAAAAGAAGGTAAAATTGATAATGAGAACTGCCCACAACATTTTACGTTCATTCGCATTGGTTGATTTTTCAGCTACATAATCTTTAATTGATTCTTCAGAAATTAAAGTGGTATTGAGTTTTAAATCTTCTAAAGAATCAAGAATTAACTTAGAATCTGTTTCATTAACTATGGTCAGTTTCCTATTGGGAATATCAAATTCAAGTTGATGAATTCCATTTAACTCTGACAATTTCATCCGTATCATTTGTTCTTCGGACGGGCAATCCATTTGAGCAATATTGAAAATTGATTTCTTCATTATCCTTTTATTCTATTCCACAACTCTCTTTATCCAATTCTGTTTCTACCGTACAATGATCGAAGTGGTATTCTTTTAAGCTTTCTTTTACTGCTTTTTTCAATTTCAATAATTCATTCAAATTTTGAATATTCTTCAGTTTTAAATGTGTGCTAAAAACGTGGCTTTCTCCTTCCTGAGACCAAATGTGTGTATGATGAATGGAATCCACATTCTCAATTGCAATTAATGCGATTTCAATTTTATCAATACTAATGTCGTCTGGAACGCCTTGTAGAAATATGACTAATGTTTCTTTTAGTCGCTTGACTACATTAAATAAAATATACGCAGTTATAAAAAGGGAAAGAGCAGGGTCTAAATAGGGGGTTTGTTTAAATTTTAAAATTATAGCAACTACAAGCACCGCAGCCCAACCCAAAACATCCTCCAATAAATGCCATGAAACTACTTTTTCGTTCAATGTTTTTGCACCACTCAATTTTCAAGAGGCATAACCATTAACAGATACTCCAATTATTGCAAAAACAATCATACCATTAGCATCTGAAAGTTCAGGTTCAATTAATCGGTTTATCGCTTCATAAATTACGTAAACCGAACCACCAATTAAAACCAAGGAGTTAATTAATGCTCCTAAGAGCGAAAATCGCTTGTAACCAAAAGAAAACTTCTTATTTCCTACTTGTTTCGATTTTTTATCCAAATACCATGAAATGCCTAATGAAATACTATCTCCCAAATCATGAACGGCATCGGATATAATAGCGACACTATTGACGTAAAAGCCACCAATTATTTCAAAAATGGTAAAACATATGTTAAGTAAAAACGCTGTTCTTAGATTCTTACCGGATTCATTTTCATGTGAATGATTATGTCCCATATTGCATTACTTTTTAACTCCCGCTAATTTAAATATGTTTTGAATTTCCTCTGAAATTGGCAAGGGACGAAGAGGTGGAACGTTTGCTCCGCCTGTATTGCCTACCGGAATAGTACCTACGAATGACTTTATACCACCAAACACTAATCTTGGAATCTGCCCGACTACTTCTTTTGTGTTTTTAATTTTGATGCCAAACAAAAGCATCTTCCAATGCACATAGCTGTGTTCCCAGGGATAAGCCTGGCCTATTATATGTGCCCGTTCAAGGTGTCTCCAGGCAATGCTGAATTGGTTCTTTTCCAGGGCAGCCCGATATGCTCTAAGCTCCTGTTCGAAGTAGGGCTGTAACCTGGCAGGCATAATGGTGTTGAGTTTCATATTATTTGCTTAATTCTCTTATTATTTAGAAAGTTTTAAAATGCGAATAGCGCCCCGCATCACAAAGGCGAACACGATTCCACCAATTAACAGGTCAGGCCATTTGCTGTTTAGAAAATAAACCATTACACCGGCCAGGATCACTCCGCCATTAACAATAATGTCGTTGGAAGTGAATATAGCGCTGGCCTGCATGTGCGCTTCATCGCTTTTGGCTTTATTGATCAACCATAGGGAAACCAAGTTGCCGATAAGGGCCAGAATTGCTATAACTATCATCCATTGAAACAGCGGTGTTTCGCTTTCGCTGAAAAACCTTCGCAAGACCTCTGCAAACCCAAGTGTTGCCAATGCCATCTGAAAGTATCCGCTGAATTTTGCCACCTTCTTTTTTCTTGAAATGGCACCACCTACTGCGAATAGGCTCAACGCATATACGATGGAATCTGCCAGCATATCCAAGGAATCCGCCACAAGTCCCATAGAAGAGGAAATCCAACCTGTGGTCATTTCGATAACGAAAAATCCAAAGTTGATGCCCAAGACCCACCAAAGGATTCTTTTTTGTTTGGATTGGTCTTCCATTACGGGTGTTTCGGCTTCTGTGGTTCCCTCAAAGGAATCCCCAAGTTTTAAGCTGGCTATAGACGTTTGTATTGCTTTAACACCGTCCACGTGATATATTTCTAATTTTCTATTGGGAATATCAAAATCCAAGTGTTTTACTTGAGCATAAGACTCCAACTTCATTCGAATCATCTGCTCTTCTGAAGGGCAGTCCATTTTAGTTATTATAAAAGTGCTTTTTTTCATTATTATTTGTTACTAGATAATTTTATTTAATGATTCTTTTTGCTTTATTGGAAGCGCTAATTTTTTAATTTTTTGTTACGAATCCGTATTTTTAATCATATCCCTAATGTATGTCTCGGCTTGGCCAATGGTGTTTAATTTTTCTGCCTCATTATCTGGAATGGCTATATTGAACTCGTTTTCAAACTCTAGCATCAATTCGACCATATCCAACATATCCGCACCAAGGTCTTTCGTAAAATTCGCTTCCGGTCTTATTTGATTCGGATGTATTCCAAATTTATTGACCAAGAGCTTGTTGAATCTTATTTTAAATTCGTCCATCTGTACTTCATTTATTTATGCGATTCTATATATCTTTCCAAGAGTGACTTCAGGCTATCTAAATAGTCCACGAACGAGTTAACGGAAATCTCGGGTGTTTCGCAATCAGGGATTGTAATAGGGTTTTCATCAAGATATTGGTATAGTTCGGGGTATTCCTGCTCAATTCTCAATGTCAATTCGTTAATTTCCTTGGTCAATCGCTGAAGCTTCTTCATCTCTTTTATTCTTTATTGTGCCGGTTATTGTAAATATTAAATATGCAATGCCCTGTCTTCTGTAGCGGCCAGACAAGCTTCCTTAAAGGTCTCGGAAAATGTGGGGTGCCCGTGTGACATTCTTGCAATGTCTTCGGCAGCTGCCCGAAATTCCATCGCTACCACCGCTTCGGTATAACTGTCCGCGATGCGTGGGCCTATCATGTGCACTCCCAATATCTCATCTGTTTCCTTATCTGCAATTACCTTGATAAAGCCATCGGTATCCATACTTATTTTTGCCCTTGCATTGGCCTTGAATGGAAAAGATCCTGTTTTTATATTTTTATTGGCCTTTTTCAATTCTTCCTCTGTCAAACCTACTCCTGCAACCTCGGGTTGGGTGTACACAATATTTGGGATGAGCGAATAATTGATATGTGGTTTTTGGCCAACAATCCGTTCGGCTACAAATACGCCTTCTTCACTGGCTTTATGGGCAAGCATTGCTCCCCGGATCACATCTCCTATGGCATATACACCCTGTACGCTGGTTTCGAGGTTTTCATCTACCTTTATCTGTCCTTTCTCGTTGGTTTCCACTCCTATATTTTCAAGGCCCAAATTGGCGGTGTATGGTTTTCGGCCAATGGCCATAAGGCAATAATCTCCTTCTAACAATATTTCTTCTTTATCGGAAAGGTTTTCCGCTTTCAATTCCACTTTGTTATCTGTTGCTGTTGCATTTGTCACCTTATGTTCCAAATAAAACTCAATTCCCTGTTTTCTTAGGGAACGGTGCAGTTGATGTCCCAGTGCGCCATCCATAGAGGCAATAAGGCTATCAAAATATTCCACAATAGACACCTTAGAGCCCAGGCGGGCAAAAACAGAACCTATCTCAACCCCGATAACGCCACCGCCAACGACCATTAAATGCTTGGGGATTTCGCGTAGGGCAAGGGCTTCCGTAGAAGAGATGATACGCTTTTTATCGATTTCAATATTGGGCAGTGAAGCGGGTTTGGACCCTGTGGCAATGATTATTTTATCGGTTGCTATGGTTTCATTTTTATCTTCGCCCTTAATTTCAATCGTGTTTTTGTCCTTGATGGTGCCGTGGCCTTCATAGACGGTAACTTTGTTCTTTTTCATCAGATAGTCAACGCCATTGATGATTTCCTGTACCACATCCTGTACCCTTTGGTTCATTTTTTTGATGTCGACATTGGCTTCTTTTACATCAATCCCAAAATTTTCAAATTGATGTTTGAGTTTGTAGTAATGCTCAGAGGCTTCAAGCCAGGCTTTTGACGGGATACAGCCCACATTAAGGCAGGTGCCTCCCAACGTGCTGTACCTTTCAATAATTGCCGTTTTCAATCCTAATTGAGCACATCGAATGGCGCTTACATACCCGCCAGGGCCAGAGCCTATTATAGTTACATCAAATTTTTCCATATTCGTATGTTTTTTAAATTAAAGTTGACCATTGAGCCGTTAGGGTTCAGTTTTCAGGCACCCCAACCTGTTGCTTTTCCTAAGACTTTTTGCTAACTCCTTTTAGCTTTCAACACTTTACATATTCAATTTTCTCACTTCTCATAAGCCAACAAACGCAAAGCATTAAACACAACTACCAGAGTTGACCCTTCATGAATGAGTACCGCAACACCGATATTAGCAAAGCCGAAAACCGTGGCAGGTATTAACAATGCTACTATTCCCAAACTAACCCAGAGGTTTTGTTTGATAATACCTTTGGCCTTCCTACTTAAACCGATTGCAAAAGGCAAGGTCTCCAGCTTATCAGCCATCAGGGCAATATCAGCTGTTTCCAGGGCTACATCACTGCCAGCTGCTCCCATGGCAATGCCTACTGTGCTATTTGCCATGGCCGGGGCATCATTCACGCCATCACCTACCATCGCTACTTTGGATTCTTTCTCCTTAAGTTCTTTAATGGCTTCAACCTTTTCTTCTGGTAACAAACTGCCCCAGGCATCTGTAAGGCCAATCTCTTTGGCTACTGCATCGGCTACTTTCTGGTTATCACCCGTTAGCATGATCATACGCTTGATACCAATCTTTTTGAGCTGCTCCAGGGTATTTTTTGCTTCCTTTCTGGGCGTATCCATCAGGGCAATAATGCCAATGTAGTGGTCATTCTGACGGATCAGCATGGTGGTATTTCCATCCGATTCCAGTGACTTCACTTTTTCTTCTATTTCCTTCTCTGGCTTATTATCATCCAGGGATTCAAACAGGTCCAGGTTGCCGATGTACACTTTATTATTTCCCAGTGAAGCTTTTATCCCTTTACCAAGCACCGCTTCCAGATCTTTCGCTTCAAGCACATCAGCACCATTTAATCGCTCTTTCCCATCCCGCACTACAGCTTTGGCCAGAGGATGGTCGCTGAGGTTTTCTACAGCTACTGCTATTTTCAACAGCTCGTCCTCGTTTACATCACCTAAAGCAATTACTTCGGTGAGCTTGGGTTTACCTTCTGTTAGCGTTCCGGTTTTATCAAATGCCAGGGCAGTGAGTACACCCAGGTCTTCCAGCGGACGACCACCTTTAATAAGCACTCCGCTTTTGGCTGCCCGGGCTACTCCACTTAGCACTGCACTTGGGGTGGCAATGGCCAAAGCACAAGGGCTGGCAGCCACCAATACGGCCATTGCTCGGTAGAAGCTTACACTAAAAGGCTCATCTATGACCAGAAAAGCGAAATTGAGCAACACGACCAGTACCAATACGGACGGGACAAAATACTTCTCAAATTTGTCGGTGAGCCGTTGTGTAGGTGATTTCTGGGTTTGAGCTTCATTCACCAATTTTACCAAACGGGAGAGCGTAGAGTCCTTTGCTACTTTAATCACTTTGATTTCCAGCGTATTGTTGCCATTTATGGTACCCGAAAATGCACGGTTCTCATCTTTGATATCATCTTCCTGTGACCAGTCTTTATCGGGATTATCCACCGGTTCTTTATCTACCGGCACACTTTCCCCGGTGATAGGCGCCTGATTCACGCTACTTGATCCGCTGACAACCACACCATCGGCTGAGATTTTGCTATTGGGCTTCACCACGATGATGTCACCGATGCTCAATTCCTCAATACCGACTTCTTCGGTCTTACCATTTCTCTTAAGCAATGCCGTTTTAGGAGCGAGCTCTGCCAAAGCAGCAATGGACTTACGAGCTTTGTTCATGGCGAAGTGTTCCAGTGCATGGCCCATGCTGAACAGGAATAACAATAAGGCGCCTTCCGCCCATTCGCTAAGAATAGCCGCTCCAATGGCTGCTACCAGCATCAGGAAATCAATTTCAAAGCCGCCTTTGGCCACTGTTTGAATGGCTTCTTTGGCTGTAAAAAAGCCTCCAAAGAAATAAGCTCCGATATAAAGTGAAAGACTTACCCATGAAGGCACAGCTTCGATATAAGTAAGCCCAAAGCCAATACCTAATAATGCTCCGCAGATAATGGAAAAGATCAACTCTGTATTTTTACCGAAAATACCGCCATGCGAATGTTTATCATCTTCACCTTCCTCATGGTCATGTCCCTTGTCAGCTTCTTTTTTTTGCTCTTCGCCTTTTTTTGTTTCTTTTACTTTATCAAGAAAACGTTCGGCACTCACCTGTGTATCGGGTATATCAAGTCCCTCTTTTCTCAGGGCTTTCAGGATTTCCGCCTCATCCACCTTGGCCGTATCATACTCTACCCGCACCATGCCGGATGCCGATACGGAGGCCTCCAAAATACCGGCTATCCCCCGAAGGTCACGCTCAATATGACGGGCGTGGCGGGTATGGCGAATGCCTTCTACTTCTATGAGTTTATGTCCGAATTTCTGAGTGATTTCCGCCCCGGTTTGCTCTGCCAGCGACTGGATACGGTCTATAGAGATCAACTCCGGGTCGTAGTGAAAACAAAGTTGAGGTATGCCATTGTCTGTTTCGTCTGCTACATGCACTTTTTCAAGGCCTTCTTTATCTTCAAGACGTTGAATGAGTTTTTGCACACATCGATCCTTATCGTCCGGTACTTCGGGCAGTATAAGGGGTATTTTTATTTGTAGTTTTTTCATGATTGAATTTGTATAGTCTGTTTAGAAATTCTTGCATTTTAATCTCTATAATTCAATTAAATGTTGAATATACCGGAGTATTTCCATGGATTGGTATAGTGGGACATTGAAAACATCGGGATTATTCATTTTCAGAATGATTATAACTTTCAGTCTCCTTATAGTTATTCTGCTTCGTGCCGATTACCAAAGTAATGACACCACCTATAGCAGCAATCAGAGAAGCCATTAAAATACTGATTTTGGATACCTTGATAATCTCAGGATTGTCAAATGCCAGGTTGGTAATAAACAGTGACATAGTGAACCCTATACCGGCTATCATGCCCATACCAATAATATGCCGCCATTTCAATGAAGGATGCAGTTCTGCAATACCTATTTTCTGACCTATAAATGCAAACAATCCAATACCGGCAACTTTACCCACGGCAAGCCCTAATAAAATACCAAGTCCAAGAGAGCCCGAAACCACTTCCATAAACCCGACATCCAGTTTTACACCTGCATTGGCAATGGCAAAAATTGGGATAATGAAAAAGGCATTAAAATCAATTAATCTGTTTTCTAACCGGAGCAACGGTGGTCTGGCGTTTTCCGTGTCTTTTTTAATGGTTTTCAGTATTTGTCCTTGACGCTTATCCTGCATGGGGTCAAGGTTTTCAATATCTGTTTCTTCTAATTCTTTGATATTATGAGCGGTACGCTCCTTTAATACCTTACTGTCCAATTTGGGTTTTATAGGTATGGTAACCGCGAAAAGCACCCCTGCTATGGTCGGGTGAATGCCTGAATTCAGGAAGCAATACCATAAAGCGACTCCTCCCACAATGTACCAGAAGAGGTTTTTTACCCCAAAACGGTTTAACAGTAACAATAGGATGAATACACCTCCACCAGCGCTTAAGTACAGCCCACTAAGCTCATTGCTGTAAAAGAGTGCAATAACGAGTATTGCCCCCAAATCATCCGCTATGGCCAGCGCCACCAGAAAGATTTTAAGCTGTGCCGGCACCCGCTTCCCCAACAGGCCAATGATGCCCAAAGAATAGGCTATATCGGTAGCCATAGGGATTCCCCAGCCATTGATATTTTCGGTACCGTAGTTAAAACTTACGAAAATCAGTGCGGGTAAAACCATTCCTCCGATTGCTCCCATGAGCGGCATAGAAGCTTTTTTGAAGGACGACAATTCGCCCACCATTATTTCCCGCTTCAGTTCCATGCCGGCCACCAGAAAGAATATGGCCATCAGCCCGTCATTGATCCATTCCTTGATGGTCAGACCAAAAGAAAAATGTTCGGATAGTTCAAAGAGAAATTCATCTTTAAGATAGTGGTGGTAAGCATCTGCCCAAGGGGAATTGCCCAGCACCAGGGCAATAATGGTTGCGCCAATCAGAAGCAATCCTCCGGTGGTCTCCCTGTCCAGAAACTTACGGGCAGTCTCTCTGATATATGCTAATTGGGAGTTACTATTTTCTACTGACTGATCCATTCTTTTGCCTTTTTCTTCTCCTGAAGGTGAAAAAATCTGACTTCTGAATCCGTAAAAAAATCAGTGGCTTTGGCCGCCCACTCCTGCCATTTTTTATCTCCAACAAATGCCATTTTTCCATAATCTGATAGATGTGTGGTATCTACTTTTAAATCTTCCCATAAACCTTCCAACTCGTAGCCGTCAAAGTCTTCCAGTTCAAAGTAGAAATCTACCTTTTGGCCTTTTTCAATAGTGTTGTGGATGAGCGGGTGGAATCTTTCCACGTCTTTTTTGGAGATTTTACCGCTGATTTTAGCGGCAATCAAGTTTTCCTCTTTTGTTTCCATTATCTGCATCATCTTACTAATTGTTCATGGGTTTCTAAGTCTGTTTATGTTCAAATCATTGTTGTTTGCAGCATGTCCCTCCTCCACATACCGGTGTTTCATTTCAACTGGACGCATTAACATCTTAAAATCGCTTTAGACCTGTTTTCGGATCGACTCACCCGTTTTTATCCGAAACGCATCCTCAATTTCCGAAACGTATATAATCCCATCTCCCGGCTCAGGTGTTTTGGCCTTGCCTATTATCAACTGTACCGCTTTATCCATTTCTTCATTCTGGCAGACCAGCTCCAGCTTTACCACCGGGCTATCGGTAACATGAAAATCAAGAGAGGGTGAGGCGCCCTTTGCTTTGTGGGCTCCTGTACCCTCTGCCTGTGAGATAGTCATGCTTTGAAAACCAGCCTCGCTCAAGGCTTCAATGACTACCTGTGCCCGCTTGGGCTTGATAAATGCTTTTATTTCTTTCATAATTCCTTTATTTTTATTGATTGTAGCGCATTGGAAAAAAACCGGTATTGGCCTGCTGCCAATGCGCTGCTAAATTCATTTCAAGAGGCTTTCTCAATGGTCGTGGCCTTCATGGTTTTCTTCTGACTCCCCATGCTCCTCGCTATTTTCGTGCTGGTGTGTGCCTTCCTGTTGCTTCGAGTTACAGCCGGTAGCCATAAAGCCTCCGGCTATTATGAAAGAAGCAATCCACAGTTTTAAAAAACTCGTCTTCATAATGGTATGTATTTAATTTTAAGATAATTAATGACTATGCGATGTCTGGCTTTTCTTCATCTCTGAGATCAGGTAATAGGCATTGTTCCAGGCTACTTTAGCTCCTTTGGGCAGTGGTTCCAACAGGTTTATTTCCACCCAACCCTCATCGGCAATACCGGTTCGTATTTCCACCGGTTTAAAGGCCCATTCCGTCTCACCGTCTTCATTGTGCTGTTCGGCAATGAAGATATAGGGTTTGCCTTCTTCCTCGATAATAGCACTTTCCGGCAGGGCTTTTACAGCTTCACTTTCTGTGTGGATTTTACCGTTGATGTACATCCCTGGGATCAGGAATTCTTTCTTTTGCTCAATTTCTGCGTGGACGTGAACCGCCTTTGGGTTTTGTTCAAATTGTTTACCCACCGAATAAATTTTGGCAGTAAGGCGGGAACCGGGCACGGACTCCACAGTAAAAGAAACTTTCTGCCCTTCTTTCACTTTGTACACATCTTTTTCGAATACCATTAGGTCAGCATGAATATGTTTGGTATTGACAATTGTGAACATTCCCGTTTGCGGCTGAATGTACTGACCTACCTGAATCAGAACGTTCTCGATATAACCATCTATGGGGCTTACCACAGGCACCTGCTCATATACATCGCCATTCCTGATTTTCTCTACATTCAGGTTCAACTGGCGCAGTTGGGCTTCGTAGCCCTTTACTTCTCCTTTCATGGATTGATAGTCAGACTTGGTCTCCTGAAAGGTTTTGCCGGAACCTACTTCTTCTTCGTACAGCTTCTTTTGCCGGTTGTATTCCTGCTCAAGGTATTCACTGCGGTTGTAGGCCGTGATGTACTTGGTTTGAATCTCGGTTAGATCAGGGTGAGACAGGTAGGCCAGCACCTGGCCTTTACTGACCTTATCCCCTTCTATCACTTTGATGGAAGTGATATTGCCTCCAACTATCGCTGTAACGGTGGCCTCGTGTTGTGGTGGCACTTCCAACTGGCCATTGGCTTCTACCACGCCCGATATGGGGCGAGTGGGCATAGTGTCCACTTTCATCCCCAGGCTCTTAAATTTTAAGTTGGACAAATGAACTTCGCCCATGCCTTCTTCCCCGTGGCCTTCGTGCCCGCCTTCTTCATCGCCATGCCCCTCATGGCCGTCTTCTTCACCGTGGCCTTCGTGCGATTCGTGCTGCTCACCTTCCTCGTGATTATGCCCATCGCCATCGGTTTCGTTGCCACAGGCCGAAACAAAACCTGCTATAAATAGCAGTGCAAATAATTTTATGATCTGATTTTTCATGTCGTTTATTTTTATCCGTTACCGGTTTTAGTTTGTTGTTTGTAAATAGTATTCGAGTTCATAGCGGCTGTCCAGGTAATTGCCCAGGGCATTCCAAGCATCCACTTCTATGCGGATAGCGTCCCTTATGTTTTGCAAAAAACTTACATAGTCTATTGCGCCTTCTCGGTAAGCCGTTATCGAACCTTGTCTTTGCTCGCGTGCCAGCGGCAATGCCTGGTCTCGATAGTAAATCCATGAGTTACGCCATTTCAGGTATTCTTCCCGCATGGATTGGTACTCGGCATTGAGTTGTAGCTGATTTTGCCTGAGATTTTCCGTGGCAATTTCGCGCTGGATTTTAGCCTCTTGCGTACGGCCCAGCTCGGGCCCAAAAAACAAGGGGATTTGTATGCCTATTTGGTAGGTGTAAAACCCGGTTTGCCCCCCAACTTCTTGCCAGCCATACTGTCCTTGTAACTTGGGCAAAAACTCCGATCTTCTTTCCTTTATTCGAGCATCGGCCACTTTTATTTGCTGTTGATACACATTAAGCAAAGGGTGAGTACTTAGGGAATCCAAGTCATAATTAAGGATTCCGGTCAATTGCTCACTGGGCACATCCGGTACGGTATAAAGGGTATCGCTGACCAGCCATAAGTTGAGCCGCTGCAAAGCGCCCAGGTAATCGCGATAGGCCTGTTCCTTTTGGATGCGCACTTCATTGGCCTGGTTTTTAGTGGCCAAATAGGCCAGTTTAGAAGTTTCTTCTACTTCCAATCTCACATCTGCCGCTCGTTCTATATCGGTAAAGAGCGAATCCAAACGGTTGTACACCTGGTAGGTGTTTTTAGCGGTGTAAACCTGGCCCCAGGCCAACTTCACTTCTCGTTTAAGCTCTGTTAATGACAGATCGAGAGCGCTTTCGGCAAGGGCTACCCGTTCCTTTTGCAAACGCAGTCGCGGGGCAATTCCGAAAACATCAATATTTTGTTGTTGAACCCCTATCCGCGTATAAACTCCATCAGTATTGTTGCTTATTTCTTCTGCTCCTGTGAAGATCTGAGTATTGCCAAAATCCCAGGCTGTTTTCTTCAGGGCTTCCTCGCTTTCTATTTGCAATCTTTTCGCCTTCACTTGCGGAAAAAATTTAACAACCCTTTGTTGAGCATTTTTAAGGGAAATAGTCTCCAAGGTATCTGGATTTAAATTCTGTGCGGTTGCAGATTGAGGAATACTGAATAAACCAACTAAACCAATGAGCAGAACGATGGTGTTCAGAGCTGTTTTATTCCCCTGATTTCCAATTTTCTTTTCCCTGCGTTTCTCAACGAAAGTGTAAAAAACCGGCAGTACTACAAGTGTCAGTAAAGTAGCTGTCAGCATTCCTCCAATCACTACAGTTGCTAATGGCCGTTGTACTTCAGCACCTGCTGAGGTTGAAAATGCCATTGGCAGAAATCCGAAAATATCGGTTGTTGCCGTAAGCATAATAGGTCTAATCCGTTCTTTAGTTCCGGTAAAAATGCGGTCTTTGATTTTGGTTACTCCTTCTTCTTTTAAAGAATTAAAGCGGTTAATTAAGACTAAGCCATTCAGCACCGCAACCCCAAATAATACAATAAACCCTACACCGGCGGAGATACTAAAGGGCATGTCTCGCATCCATAAGGCAAACACACCGCCAATAGCTGCTAGTGGAATTGCAATGTAAATCATAATGGATTGAGAGAATGATTTTAGGGCAAAGTAGAGTAAGACGAAAATCAGAAACAATGCTATTGGAACAACAATAGCCAACCTGTTCTTAGCTCGTTCCAAATTTTCAAACTCTCCACCATAGGTAATATAATAACCGGGTGGTAAGTCCAATTGTGCATTTAGTTTGTCTTGAATATCTTTTACAACCGATTCTACATCTCTTCCTCGCGTATTCACCCCAACATAAGTTCTTCTATAGGTGTTATCACGAGAAATCTGCATCGGACCCGGGACATAGCTAATATCAGCCACTTCTTCAATTGGCACTTGTGTACCATCCGGAAGATCAACATAAAGGGTGCGAAGGTCATCAATACTTTTCCGATGAGCTTCATCAAAGCGGATCACAAGATCGAATCGTTTTTCACCTTCAAAAACTACTCCTGCTACTCCGCCGGCAAAAGCTGAGCTCACGTATTCATTCAGTTTTTGAATATTAAGACCGTATTGTGCGATTTTAGCCCGATTGTAACGAACAGTCATTTGGGGAAGTCCTGATGTCCGTTCGGGGTTTACATCACCGGCTCCCGGCACAGTAGAAATAATATCGGCCATCTCTTGAACCTTGGTGGCCAAAACCTCCAAATCTTCACCGTATAGTTTTACCGCAATATCTTCTCTGACTCCCTCGAGCAATTCGTTGAATCTCAACTCTACGGGTTGGGTAAAGACCAGGTTGACACCTACGAGTTGTTCATCAAGTTTGTCCTTGATTTGATCAATTAGCTCGTCCTTGGTTTCAGCTGAAACCCATTTATCTTTATCTTTTTCCAATATGAGGTACATATCCGCTATGTCCATAGGCATGGGATCTGTAGGAATATCAGCCACTCCGATTCGTGCTGTAACCGTTTTGATCTCAGGAAAATTTTCAAGCAAAAGCTTTTCAACTTTCATAGAGAGTTCATTAGACTCAGTTAGCGAGCTCCCAGGTCGTATCAATGCCTGCATCGCAATGTCACCTTCATCTAACTGAGGAACAAATTCACCTCCCATTTTAGAAAATGTATAACCTGCAATTCCGAGTAAAGCAATTGCTAAGATAATAACAAGCATTTTGAAGCGTAAAGCCCCCTTTAATAGGGGTAGGTAGGCATTATGAATTGCATTAATAATTTTATCGCTTACCCTCTCTAAACCGCGTTCAAATCTACCAAACCAATTCTTTTTATTTTGAATAGGCTTCATGAATAAGGCCGACATCATCGGTACATACGTCAGGCAAAGGAAAATGGCACCAATCATGGCAAATCCAAAAGTGTAGGCCATCGGCTGGAACATTTTGCCTTCCACACCGGTAAGGAATAATATGGGTGCAAATACGATAAGAATGATAATCTGACCGAAAAAGGCCGAACTCATCATGGTGCTCCCGGCATCATAAGCCACCTCATCCATCACACCCTGATTGAACTTGATTTTTCCTGATCGGATACGTTTCTGAATTTCATAGACCGTTCCTTCAATAATAATCACGGCCCCGTCAATGATGATTCCAAAATCAATGGCACCCAAACTCATCAGGTTGGCCCATACATTAAACTGCTTCATGAGTATGAAGGCAAATAATAGGGAAAGTGGAATAGTGGTAGCAGTAATAATACCCCCACGAACACTTCCCAACAATATTACCAGCGCAAATATCACGATGAGTGCTCCTTCGATCAGATTAGTTTGTACTGTACTAGTAGTTCTGGAAATAAGGTCACTTCTGTCTATGATGGTATTGATTTCCAGTCCTTCAGGAAGGGATTTTTCCACTTCTTCCATTCGCTCTTTCACATTTTGTATGACCGCATTTGGGTTGGAGCCTTTTAGCATCATGATGATGCCTCCAACAGCTTCTTTACCGTCCTGAGTAAATGCACCATAGCGTACTTGATGTCCAAAATGTACCTTTGAGGCTACATCGCCAATCGTCACCGGAATACCATTTTCTGTTTTAATAACAATAGCTCGAATATCATCTAATGTTCGGATCAGTCCCTCTCCTCTGATGAAGTTGGACATTCGGTTTTTTTCGATGTATGCACCGCCTGTATTAACATTATTTCTAGCCAAAGCTTCAAATACTTCAGAAATACTTACATTCTGTGCATTTAGCTTATCGGGGTTGATGGCTACTTCGTATTGCTTGATATAGCCACCAAAAGAGTTTACTTCAACCACACCGTCAAGCAAAGTCAATTGTCTTTTAACAATCCAATCCTGAATTGTACGCAAGTCTGTTGGAGAGTATTTTTCTTCAAAACCCTCTTCAGGATGAATAGTATATTCATAAATCTGCCCTAAACCTGTGGAAATAGGACCCATTGATGGGCTTCCAAATTTCTCAGGAATGGTCTCCTTTAATTCGTTCAGTTTTTCCTGTACCAGCTGTCGGGGTAGATAGGTACCCATATCGTCTTCAAAAACAATGGTGACGACAGATAGACCAAACCTGGAAACAGAGCGAATCTCATCTACTCCCGGAAGGTTGCCCATGGCCAACTCCACCGGATAGGTGACGAACTGCTCGATATCCTCTGTAGCCAGATTGGGTGATACAGTCATTACCTGTACTTGGTTATTGGTAATATCCGGAACCGATCCAAGATTGACCGTATTCATAGAATAAATTCCAACTCCAATGAGAGCTAGCGTAAGCAAGCCCACAATAAATTTATTCCTTATTGAGAAAGAAATGATTTGATTAATCATACTTAAAAGTTTAATTCAACGATAAATTGAAAATCAAATGGTTAATACCATGCTGATTTTAAACGATAGCATATCCGTAACAAAAACGGCTATTACTTCCGTATTATACCTTAAACCCATAGGTTTTTAAAAGATATAAGAAGGGGTAAGGTGTGCTTACCCAATTAAAGTTGAATTAAACCATTGGGGGACGAAATGGCGGGTAGGTTAGAGCTTCAGGCTCTGCTTTAGAATAAAAGTTAGTATGTTCATTTAAAAGCGTAATGGCAGAAAATTTAGGATAATCGTTTGAAATAGTAACATGAACATGACAGCAATGACAATAACAAAGTGGGGCACAGTTGTCGGCCATATCACCTTCGTGGTTATGCTCTTGACTTAATTCAATCACTGTTTCTTCAGAAGGGGCAGCATCGGCACATGGCATTGCTGCCAAGCACAAAAAGAAAATACCTAAAATTGCTGCGAAAATTTTCACAAAGGCAAAGGTAAGTAAAATTTTGGAAAAAAGAACTATTTTGATATTATGTTAAATAAAACTACTAATGCAAAAGTGTGAGCTGGCGACGGTGTGAATTTGTGGCTAAAACGAATAGGAATCGTTCTTGGATTTGAATTTACAGCGATAACTAACAACAATCACTACCACAACTGCCATTCTCTTGAATAGGAGGGCAAGGGACAGTCCCGTAAGAACAATAAACACAGCAATCATTGTTAACTGGCTTTAAAACGGTTTTACAATTCTCACAATCATAAAAGTATTGGCAAGCGTCCGTTGGCATAACTTCTTGTTTCTGATGCCCACATTTTGGGCAAGTAATCGTTGATTTTAATTCAATCGTTTTTTCCATTATTTACCGATTTTATGACCCAATACTTTGTAACCTGTTTCATCTTCTAATTTCATTTTCAGCTCACTAATTGCGATTTTAGAAGTATCTACTTGAATAACTGCATTTCCATCTTTGTAGGATGCTTTTGCTTCCGTAACTCCATTCATTGATAATAAAGCGGTTTGCACGTGATTTTCACAGCCTGCACAAGTCATTCCCTTAATATCAATGATACATTGCACCGTTTTTGTGCTGTCAGAGACCCTTTGTTCTGAAGTCATAGGAGGATAGAAATTATTAGAATAATAGGGAAAAGAAAACATCAAAATCGAAAGAACAGTAATTATCCATAAAAAACCTTTAGAATTTATGAAGTTCTTCTTTTCAGTGACTTCACAGTTGCAATCATTAACTACTACAGGTTTATAAGCCTGATAAAAAGCTAATCCTAAAGCAACAATTGATACGCCAATTAAAAAGGGTCTGGCAGGTTCAATCCAAGAAAAAGCAGAAGCAGTTCCTGCAATTCCTCCAACAATCGCAATCAAAGGTGCTATACAACATAGGGAAGAAGCTATTGCTGCTAAAAGTCCTGCACCTATATAAGTTGTTTTCATGCTGATTCTAAATAAATTAACTTTCCAATTCTTTCAAAGGTACTTTTTTAACACATAATAATCTGTAAGCAATGAGTCAATCTTAAATATTATGTTAAATAACGAAATGCAAAGAGCGTAAGCCCGAAAAAACAGCGAGCCGGCGTTGGCGTGAATTTGTGGCTAAAACGAATAGCAATCGTCCTTGGATTTGTTTTTATTCCGCCCAAGCGGAATAGCGATGCGATAGCAGCGCATGCCACAAAGAGAGCGAAGAAGCATTGTTTTTTCTTGATTTTTTTGTTTCTTTTTTCATCAAAGGAAAAAAGAAAAATAAATAATAGGTTGAGTATATGACTATTATTTATTCGGATTTACTCACGACTTGATAATATTTTAAATGTGTTCGTGAACCTCCTAAAGTCGGTTTCTCCAAAGCGATAGCTTTGTAAACAAGGCTATGAATTTTTAAAATTTAAAACAATCTCGTTATATCAATTTTCATAGTATCAACGAAAATTTGATAGCAACCGAAATCTAAAAAAAGCGAGGGAAAAAGCAAATGTGTTTGAAATCTTTTTGGGTGGCTTCAGCGTTGGCAAAGATGAAAACTTATTTGATTAGCGTTGGCAAGAAAAACCTATAGGGGCGG
>DIAJ01000028.1:0-8194 GCA_002415785.1 Flavobacteriales bacterium UBA5081 | reverse complement strand
GTTGACAAAAGCATAGAATTATAAATCCCTTTAGAATACATGCAGTAATTTCCTTAACATAATAGCTATCGTTATTGTACAGAGTACTGTCCAAGAACTGCTATTATGTGTAAATACTCGCTAAGGCTCGTATTACGGAAATTACTGCTTTTGTCCTATAATGTACTGCGTTATGTTAAATAACGCAGCATTAAATTTTGGCGGGAATTTCCTCACTCAATTTCCAAAATTCGTGACAAAATTTTATTCGGGAAGCTGATTTAATTTCTTTTTAAAAAAGGAGGGAAGGTTTTTCTTTCTTTCTTTCTTTTGGGTAGGACGGAACACTTTTTTGGTGTAGCGCAGCGGAAACGAAAGTGTGTGAAGTGGGGGAGGGAATACTATAATTATTCAATTGCAATTAGGTTGTTAAATTTAATTATCTTTGAAAATTCAAATGCAAAAGTATATTCAAATAAAAAGCAGCTTTTTATTAATCGTTTTTTCAATAATTACGATTCACAATACTTTGCCCCATTTTCATCATTCCCATGATACTTCAGAAGAATTAGCATTCGAAGAAATTGAGCATCATTCTCATGATACCCATCATCATCATCACGAAAGTGAAGAACAATCAGAAGATGAAGAAAATTTCTTTTTGACACTTCTGTTAGAAAGTCATGCTCATGATACAGAAGTTGAAGAAGATTCTGAAATTCTACTGAGTCTTAATAAGGTATTATTTGGAAAAGATTTACCTGTTATTACTCTCTCTACGAATCAACAAGTACCTAAAATTCCTAAACTTACTCAGAAAAAGGAATATTTTAAATATCAACAAGACTATAAGCAGGAACACCAACTGCTCAACTGCCCTTTAAGGGCTCCTCCAATTTTAGGATAACCATATTTGGTGAATACTCACTAAAGCCCAATGATATTATTTCGTTGGATAATCATTGATTCATCCTAAATCACAAATCATGTACAAAAAAATAGTATTTGCTTTTTGTGGATACCTTATTTCGTTTGGTCTTTTTGCCCAAAACAGCGAGATTGAAAAGGTATTGCAAGAAGTTGAAAAAAACAACAAAGAATTACAGGCTTTTTTATCTCTAATTGAAAGTAAAAAGCTTGAATTAAAATCACTTAACAATTTACCTGACCCTCAATTAGGTGCTTTTTATTTGCCATGGGGAGACCACAATACAGGAGATTATTCTGAATTTCAGATTTCTCAAACCTTTGAATTTCCAACGGTTTATAGTTCAAGAAAAAGTTTAATAAAAAGGCAGCAAACTCAACTTGAATTAGAATATAAATCGAAGCGGCAAGCTATTTTATTAACAGCCGAAAAGCGTTGCTTGGAACTTATTTATTTGAATAAAAAACAAGCCCTTGAACAAAAAAGAGTTCAGCAAGCAAAGCAAGTTTTTAATCAACTAAAAGAGCTTTATGAAAAAGAAGAAGTTGGAATATTAGATTACAACAAAGCAAAAGTAGCTTGGATGCAAGAGCAATTTAAAGTGTCGCAAATTGAGGTTGAGCAAAAGAATTTATTGCTATTGCTCAAAAACTTAAATGGAAATATTGCTTTAAATTTTAACCAAACAGGCTATTCTAACTCTCTTTTTATTGCTTCGGTTGACTCAGTTTGGCAAAAAAAGAAAGAATTAGACCCTGAAATTCTTCAGTTGCAAATGGAGGAAGAAATAGCACTTGCAAATGTAAAACTTAATAAACAAAAAGGTTTACCTAATCTAACCGCAGGATTTAATTATCAGGGCGTTGCAAATTCTAATTATTCAGGAGTTTACGGAGGTATTTCAATTCCCTTATGGAGTAATCGAAATAAAGTTAAAGCAGCAAAAGCAAGCTATAACTTTCAGCAATTAAATACGAATAGTCAAGTGTTACGCTTTTATTCAGATTTTGAAAAACAGTACAATGAATATGAAATACTACTATCAAAATTTAAAGAATATCAAGAAACCTTAAGTGGATTAAATAGTGATGCTTTGTTATTGAAGTCTTATGAATTGGGTGAAATATCCTTTATGGAATACTACATCGAATTAAAATTTTACCAAGATGCAATGAATGCAATGGTAGAAATGGAAAGACAACTTCATCAGCAAAAGGCTGACATTCTAAAATATAAATTATAACATTTAAAAATACAATTATGAAATTATCAAAAATCAGTTTAATACTTATTATCTTATTTACAGTTGCTTGTTCATCTAACAATGCGGAAAAAGACCATGGTCATGAGCATAAGAATGAAGAACATGCACATCCGCATAGCGATGATGTAAAACATCAAGAGGTAGAACAAGAAGAGTTTATCATAGAAGAAGATTCTGTTAGTACTCGAGTAAAATCCAAGTTCGATGATCATGGACATAGTCATGACAATGAACATAACCACAACCATTAAAATCTGATAAAATGAAATATATAATAATATTAATGACTTTGGCTTTTACAGCCTGTCAGTCAGTTAATCAACAAGGGCATGAACATGATGAAGAAGGAAATCATTTAGAAGCTGAAACACCCTCTATAGTACATACAGTTTGGTCAGATAAAATGGAATTGTTTGTTGAATTCCCTGCCCTAATAGTAGGGCAAGAAAGTAGGTTTGCAGCTCATTTCACTTACCTTGAAAAACACAAAGCTGTAACTGAAGGTAGCTTAACAGTCAGTTTAATTGGAGATAAAAAGGGCATTCGACAAACAGTGGATAGTCCTGCATCAGTTGGAATTTTTAAACCCACTTTAATTCCGCAGCAAGCCGGAATTCATGAGTTGAAATTTGAATTAAAAACACCAACAATTTCTGATACTATTGTCATTCGCAATGTAATGGTTTATGAAGATTTAGAACGAGCAATTGAAGCTTTAGAAAATCAAGAACAAGAACTTGGTGCTATCACTTTTTTAAAAGAACAAGCTTGGAAAATTGATTTTCAAACCGCTCCGGTAGTTAAGAATGAGGTTTATGAAGTTATTAATACCTCAGGCATATGGGAAGTTGCACCTTCAGACCATAAAACAATAGTTGCAACAACTAATGGAATTGTAGATTTTTTATCAACCAACTTAACAGAGGGAAGTGAAGTATCAAAAGGGCAACTAATTGCTACAGTGAATAGTTCTGATTTGAATACGAATAACTTGAGCGCTGAAATACAAAAAGCAAAAGCAGTATTCGAACAAGCGAAATCAGAATATGATAGAAAAAAGCAATTGTATGAATCTAAAATAGTTCCCAAATCTGAATTTGAAGAAGTTCAAGAAAGATTTATTGTTGCAAAATCTAACCTTCAAACCCTAAGTGCAGGTTATTCTGATGAAGGTAAAAAGCTAATTGCTCCTTTTGACGGATTTATTAAATCTATTAGTGTAGGAAATGGAGATTTTGTTGAACAAGGTGCTTCAATTTTAGCTATGGCCAAACATCAATCAAGCGTATTAAAGATTCAGGTCAGTTCCAATTTTGCGTTAAATAAGGAGTTAATCAAAGATGTTTGGTATCAGCCCAAAGCAGGAGAATGGTCAAGTTTAAAAGCCAATAATGGTGAAATACTATCGGTCGGAAAGGAAGTAGATAGCAAAAGACCATTAATCTCGGTATTCGCCAAAGTAAATGAATTGGTTCAAATGCCCGAAGGAAGTTTTACTAATGTTCAAATTACTTACGGTCAATCAGATGAAGTTTTAAGCATTGCTGAAGCAGCACTTTTAGAAGACTATGGAAAGTACTCGGTAATTGTGCAAGTCTCAGGTGAGAGTTTTGAACGAAGAGACGTAATCATCGGCAAGAGAAATGGCAACAATGTAGAAATAATCAATGGTTTACAGTTAGGCGAAGTGGTGGTTACAACCGGAGCGTATCAAGTAAAAATGGCTTCAATGTCAGGACAAGCTCCTGCTCATGGTCATGATCATTAAAAATGAAATAAGATGTTAAATAAAATATTATCAATATCACTTAAAAACCGTTTAATGGTTTTGTTCGGTGCATTGGTGCTGAGTTTATCGGGGATTTACATAGCGAAAAACATGAATGTTGATGTTTTTCCCGACCTCACAGCACCTACGGTTACTATTTTAACTGAAGCTCATGGAATGGAATCAGAAGAAGTTGAAAGGTTGGTTACTTATCAACTTGAAACTGCAATGAATGGTTCGCCCAATGTAAGACGAATTAGGTCTTCATCAGCGGCAGGAATATCCATCGTATGGATTGAATTTGAATGGGGAACTGACATTTACAGAGCACGACAAATCGTAAGTGAACGTATTCCAATGGTAAGGGAGAATTTACCCACAGGAGTTGGTTCTCCTACAATGGCTCCCATTTCTTCCATAATGGGTGAAGTTATGCTTTTGGGTGTTACTTCGGATAGCTTATCGCCAATGGAATTAAGAACTTTATCTGATTGGACTATTCGACCACGAATAAAATCAATTGGAGGAATTGCAAATGTGATTGTAATAGGTGGCGATTATAAGCAGTACCAAGTTTTGGCAAATCCTGAGAAATTAAAGTATTATGATATTAGTCTTGGAGATTTACTACAAAAAGTAGAAGAGTCGAATGTAAATGCTCCCGGCGGCATACTTAATCAGCATGGCAAGCAATATATAATAAAGGGGAGTGGTAGAGCTTATTCTATTGATAATTTAGAAGAAGCTGTTTTAAAACAGGTAAACGGTCAAAGCATCAAAATCAAAGATGTGGCAACTGTTCAAGTAGGAGCAGCTGACAAAATTGGAGACGGTTCTTTAAATTCATCTCCTGCTGTTATACTTACAATTTCAAAACAACCTGATGTAAACACCCTTGAATTAACTGAGCAGTTAGATGGTGCAATAGCAGATTTAAAGAAAACACTGCCACCAACTGTTAAGATTAAAAATCAAATTTTTAGACAAGCGAATTTTATTGAATCTTCGATTGATAACTTGAATCAAACCTTGTTAGAAGGTGCGTTCTTCGTTGTAATTGTGTTGTTTATCTTTTTAATGAATTGGCGAACCACAGTAATCTCCTTATTGGCAATACCCATTTCTTTGTTGGTTACAATAATAGTTTTAAAACTGTTGGGCTATACTATTAATACCATGAGTTTAGGAGGTATGGCGATTGCAATTGGTGCTTTAGTTGATGATGCAATAATAGATGTAGAAAACGTATTCAAACGATTAAGAGAAAATATACGAAAGCCTAAAGAAGATAGATTGCCCATTTTAACGGTTGTAAAAGATGCTTCTATTGAAATCAGAAGTTCTATCATAATAGCAACCTTAATTATTATAGTTTCCTTTATACCTCTCTTTTTTCTTAGCGGAATGGAAGGGAGGCTATTACAACCTTTAGGAATTGCATTCATAACCTCAGTGCTAACTTCATTAGTTGTAGCAGTTACTGTTACGCCTGTTTTGTGTTCCTATTTACTAAAAAGTGATAAGGTATTGGAAAAGCAAGCCGAAGGAACAAAAGTTGAACGATGGTTGCAAAAAAAGTATTCTGTCACTTTGATAAAATCCTTAAAGTTTCCAAAACTAATTATTGGTTCAACTATCGGAGTATTCATTATTAGTTTGTTGTTTTTTAGTCAATTGGGTAGGAGTTTTTTACCCGAATTTAATGAAGGGTCATTGGTGATTAGTGTAGTTGGTATTCCCGGAATGTCTTTAGAAGAAAGCAATAAAACAGGTAAATTAGTAGAAGAGTTGTTGTTAGAAATGCCTGAAGTAAATGTTGTTACTCGAAGAACAGGAAGAGCGGAATTAGATGAACATGCTCAAGGAGTTAATGCAGCAGAAATTGACGTCCCTTTTACTTTAGAAGATAAAAGCAAAGAAGAATACTTTGAAGAGGTTCGAGAAAAGTTAAGTGTAGTTCCTGGAGTTAACATAACCCTTGGTCAGCCAATTGCACATCGAATAGACCACATGCTATCAGGTACTCGTGCCAATATTGCCATCAAGGTTTTTGGTTCTGACTTGCAAAAGCTTTTTGAGATTGGAAAAAATATAGAAGATAATATAAAATCTATTGAAGGAATTGCAGATGTAGCTGTGGATCAACAAGTAGAAGTACCACAATTGAGAATAATTCCAAATAGACAATTGTTAGCTTCTCATGGAATGACGGTTGGTAATTTAATGGAGCAAATTGATGTTGCTTTTGCAGGAGAAAAAGCAGGCGAAATTTATGAGGGTCAAAAGTATTTTGATTTAGTGGTTCGTTTCCAAAAAGATTCAAGAGATAAAATGCAAAAAATTGAATCTGCATTAATTAGTTTACCAAACGGTGGTCAAATACCGTTGAATCAATTGGCAAGCATAGCTTCCATAAGTACGCCAAATACAATTAGTCGAGAAGATGTACAACGAAAAATTGTAGTAGCAGCAAATGTTCAAGGCAGAGATTTGAGAAGCGTAGTAAATGAAATTCAAGATATTGTTGGTTCAACGACAACAATGCCGGAAGGCTATCGAGTTGAATATGGAGGGCAATTTGAAAGCGAAGCTAAAGCATCGCAATTATTATTGATAACCGCATTTTTAGCCATATTGATTATCTTCCTATTGCTTTATTATGAATTTAAAAATGTGAAACTTGCCTTTATTGTTCTCATCAATTTACCTTTGGCACTTATCGGAGGAATCTTAATCGTTTATTTTACTTCGGGCATTATCAGCATTGCTGCTACAATTGGTTTTATTAGTTTGTTTGGAATTGCTACTCGTAACGGTATTTTATTGGTTTCTCGATATGAAGATTTGCGAACTCAAGGATTAAGAGGTGTTGAATTATTGAGGTTAGGAGCAATTGATCGTTTAAACCCAATATTAATGACGGCATTTACCACAGGATTGGCATTAATTCCGTTAGCTTTAAAAGGAGGGGAGGCAGGAAATGAAATTCAAAGCCCTATGGCAATTGTAATTTTAGGTGGCTTGCTTTCGGCAACAGTTCTAAATTTAATTGTTATTCCATGTGTGTATGCTTTGGTAATAAAGGAAGATTAAAAATTTGATATTTGAGTTAAGTTCAACGTAGTTGGAATTGTTGGACTTAGCTCTTATCTTTTTTACTTGTATGAATTTAAAACCCATAAAGTCAAAATAGAAATAATTTAATGATTTCTACATATTATGTTAAATAACGAAATGCAAAAGAGCGTCGGCACGAAAAAACAGCGGGACGGCGGTGGCGTGAATTTGTGGATAAAACAAATAGCAATCGTCCTTGGATTTGTTTTTATTCCGCCCAAGCGGAATAGCGATGCGATAGCAGCGCAAGCCACAAAGAGCGCGTGGAAGCTTTGTTTTTTCTTGATTTTTTTGTTTCTTTTTTCATCAAAGGAAAAAAGAAAAATAAATAATAGGTTCAATTTAAGACTATTATTTATTCGGAATTTCCCGAAGCGATACCTTCGTAAACAAGGATATGACCGATTTAAAAATTAAAACAATCTCGTTTTATCGATTTTCATAGTTCAAACGCAAATTCTATATAAATTGAAAAAAAGCGTAGGAAAAAGCAAATGTGTTTGAAATCTTTATTGGGAGGCTTTAGCCATGGCAAAGATGAAAACTTATTTGCTTAGCGTTAGCCCCGTGAAATAAATCCAATCCTTACATTTGATTATGTTTTACACTTATGTACTTCAAAGCGAAAAGGATGGTAAGCTTTATACAGGCTATACAAAGGATTTGGATTTAAGATTTGAGCAACACCAAAAAGGTCAGGTAGAATCAACTATGAATAGACGACCTTTCAAATTAATTTACTACGAAGCTTGTTTAAGACAGGCAGATGCATTGAAAAGAGAAAAGTATCTGAAAACACATTATGGTAAAATGTTTCTAAAGAATAGGCTCAAATCTTATTTCACCGGGTAGAGCAAGAAAAACCTATAGGGGCGGCAAAAAGAAAATTAAATCAATTTGAGCGGTTATTTACCGTAGGCGAAGACCCGTTAGCCAAACGGGCGGAGACATAACGACTAATTATAGGACAAAAGTAAACGAATGTTCTTCATTTTATTCTTAAAAGAAGCGTGGATTTGTGCGAGCAATTTACTTGGCTGATAAGAGCCAAGCAAGTTGAGTTTTAGCATTTGTTGGTTTTGCTGAAAGCAAAGCTTACAAAAGCTTAAATGAAACGCAGACATAATATCCATTATAG
>DIAJ01000026.1 GCA_002415785.1 Flavobacteriales bacterium UBA5081 | reverse complement strand
AGTATGTCATCGCCATTTTTTTTTAAGCCCGAAGTATTTTTTTACTTCGGGCTTTTTTGTGTATGAATTTTTAAAGGATAATAAATAACATTTTTTAATGAAGTGAAATTCTTCATTATCCTTATTTATAAAGTATGTTTGTCAAAAATCTTAAAAAAACTAACAAATGAAAAAATTTAAATTATTTATGTTGGCTGCACTAACAACAGTGTTTACAGTGCAAGCTCAAGAATTACCGGTTCCAAGTCCTTACGCTGAAGTAATGCAAAAAGTAGGCTTGACGGATGTTAAAGTTGAATACTCTCGCCCAGGAGTTAAAGAACGTAAAATTTTTGGTGGCTTGTTAAAGTGGGGCCAAGTATGGAGAACTGGAGCAAATGCTTCAACAAAAATTACTTTTAGTACTGATGCAAATGTTGGTGGGGAAGAGGTAAAGGCAGGGACTTATTCTGTATTTACTCAGTTAGAAGAAGGTACTTTTGTAGTAATGTTTAATAGTGACGTTAATGCATCTGAAGGCTCTTTTAATGCTGATAATAATGTTATTGAAGTGAAAGCTAAAGTGCTTGAAAGCGAAATGACAGAAACTTTCACGATTACGTTTAGTAATTTGACAGAAAATACGGCTGAATTAACATTTCAATGGGAAAAGAGCAAATGGTCTGTGCCGATTAAAGTTGAAGCCGATGAAATGGCGATGAAGAACATCGAACAAAAAATCAAAGAAATAGAGAACTCTTATGGTGCATACAATGCAGCTGCGAGATATTATTTAGAGCACAGTAAAGACTTGGATCAAGCATTGGCATGGTCAAAAAAATCAGTTGAGATTTCTGCTCAATTCTGGAACACTATCACATTGTCTAAAATATATGCAGCAAAAGGCGATTATAAAAATGCCATTAAAGTTGCTGAGCAATCAAAAGCGCTTGCAGAAAAAGCAAATTACGATGCATACATTAAAATGAATGATGAGAACATAAAAGCTTGGAAGAAAAAATAGTCTAAGCATTAATTTTAAATAAAATAGCCACTCAAAACTGAGTGGCTATTTTTTTGTTCTTTAAGTAGACGTCAATTCTACATTTAATTATTTTTAAATACAAACATTACCTTTGTACTCTTGTTTATTAAAGAAAAATCAAGCGCATGATTCACATTTTATCTCCGGCAAAATCATTAGACTTTGAAACTGACTTAAAGATTAAAGAAAGTTCAATTCCAACTTTACTAAAGCATTCTTTTAAGTTAATTGATGTTTTAAAGAAAAAGACTTCTAAAGAGCTGCAAGACTTAATGTCAATTAGTGAAAATTTAGGTAATCTAAACCATGAACGATACCTACAATGGAAAGGAGCTGAACAGTTCTCAAATAATAGTCGACAAGCTATATTTGCTTTTACCGGCGATGTTTATCAAGGCTTGGAAGCGCAAACTTTAAGCAAAAGTGATGTTGAGTACGCTCAAAGTCACTTGAGGATTTTATCGGGTTTGTATGGAGTGTTAAAACCGCTAGACATTATTGAACCTTACCGCTTAGAAATGGGTACATCGCTAAAAGTTGGAAATAAAAAGTCGTTGTATGAGTTTTGGGGAGATAAAATCACTAAAGAGCTTAATGAAGCTTTAAAAAATCACGAAGAGAAAGTGATTATTAACTTGGCATCTAATGAATACTTTAAATCTGTCAAGAAAAATGAATTAGATGGAGATATAATTAGCCCTCAATTTAAAGATGCGAAAAATGGGAAATATAAAATCATTGCTTTTTATGCAAAAAAAGCAAGAGGATTAATGAGTAGGTATATGATTGAAAATAAGATTAGCAGGGCTGCTGACTTAGAAGGGTTTGATTATGGAGGTTACCGCTATAATTCAGAACTAAGTACAGCTAAGAAGCCAGTGTTTACTCGCGAAGAAAATCAATCCAATTAAATTTGCTTTATGTCAAAAGACGATAAAAAAGAAGAGCGAAGAACTTTTAATCCGATTGATAAAGATAAGATTACGGATAATCCGCACAATTTGCCTTATGCGCATAATGTAGGCAGTGCAATTATTTTTCCGGATGACAAGGATCGCATAAAGAGCAATGCCATGGCAGCTATGGTGGAGCAAACGAATATGCAAATGAAGCAAATATACGATCAGATGGAGCTGCTAGTGAATCAGGCCAATGATCTTAAAAAAAGAGTTGAAATTTCTGAGGAGATATACACTGCAGAAATGGGCTTTAAGCCACTGACCGGTCACACTTATCATTTGTATGAAAAGGAAGACGGAACAAAAGTGCTCTCCATGATAGGACCCAAACAGTGGTCACAAGGAAATAAATATAAGAAGTTTATAGCCACTGCTCGTCTAATGGGTGATCATAGCTGGCAAATTATTGAAAAGTGAGAAGAGTAGTGAGGTTTTTGATTTTTATTAGCTCAGTTTTTTTATTCGCATGTAGCGCAGATCACAAAAATGTAAGAAGTGAGCAGTCTTTTGGTGGAGAAGCACAGGGTACAAGCTATACAGTGAAATACATAGGCCTTGAGCAAGCTAAATTACCAACAGCAGTTGATTCGCTATTAAATGCGATTGATGCTTCTATGTCGACTTATGTTGAAAGTTCCACCATCTCGAAATTAAACAATGGGGATTCGGCAATAATAGAGCCCATTTTTATGGAAGTTTTCCTACTTTCTAAGAAAATTAATAGTGAAACGGATGGCGCTTTTGATCCAACATTAGCCCCCATAATTGAGGCTTGGGGCTTCGATTTTGCTGAAGCAAAAAGTATGGATACCAATAAAATTAATGAGTTGATGAAGCTTTGTGGTTTTGAGCAATTTAAACTAGAAGGAAATGTGCTTCATAAAAAGACCCAAGAAGCTAAGCTAAACTTTAATGCCATTGCTCAAGGCTACAGTGTTGATTTAATTGGCCAATTATTAAAAGATAGAGGTATAAAAGACTACTATGTTGAATTAGGAGGCGAAGTAATTGTTTCTGGTTTAAACCGCGATTCAGTGGCTTGGCGTATTGGAATTGACAAGCCGGAGGGTCAAAACTTGGAACGCAAACTGAGTGCTATTGTCAATTTAAAAGATCAAGCAATGGTTACTTCCGGAAACTACCGAAAGTTTGTAGAAGTTGATGGAAAAAAATACAGCCACAGTATCAATCCAATAAGCGGTTTTCCAACAGCGGATAGTTTATTAAGTGCAACAATTATTTGTACTGAGGCAGCTGTTGCAGACGCCATGGCAACCGCTTGTATGGTTAAAGGTTATGAAGGATGTAAGTCTTTTGTATCAAACAGAAAAGACTTAGGAGCAATATTAATTTATGCTAATGCCAAAGGCGAGCTTCAAACATTCATAAGTGAGAATGTAAAAAGTCAAGTTGAAGATTCAAATTAATCTTCTTTTTTGCACATTTCTTCTGGCTGCGCACCACAGAAACTACAGGGAGCACCTTCTTCATTTAATATTGGACTGTTACTTGCGCAAGTTCCTGCAAATTTGCCATTCTTTTTAAATAGTATTTTAACCGCTATGCCTGCAAAACCAAGTGCTAATA
This sequence comes from Flavobacteriales bacterium UBA5081, assembly GCA_002415785.1. Lineage (GTDB taxonomy): Bacteria > Bacteroidota > Bacteroidia > Flavobacteriales_E > Vicingaceae > UBA5081. The sequence continues at coordinate 71,762 of DIAJ01000026.1, read as the reverse complement.
GTACAATTGCTAAAAGAGCTACTTTCATAATGATTTGATAAATAATTTAAGTGCAAAGTTAGGAAATTGTAGTTGAAAATATCATTTTAGTGCTGATTAGCTAGACTAATAAATACACTTAATGACATCGCTTATTCATACCTCAAGGCTTCAATTGGGTCTAGCTTAGCTGCTTTTTGTGCAGGATAAATTCCGGAGATTAGACCAACTGCAAAGCATAAACCTACAGCTAGCAAAATCCAATCCCATGGAACAATAAAGCCACCGCCCATTAAACTGCCAACTCCATTTCCTACAGCGATTCCTAATAAAATTCCTACCACGCCGCCTATTTGACAAATAGCAATTGCTTCAATAATAAACTGATTCCGAATAATCGCCGCACTCGCTCCGATTGCTTTTCTTATGCCAATTTCCCTTGTTCGTTCAGTAACAGAAACCAGCATAATGTTCATTAATCCAATAGCAGCTCCAAGTAATGTGATAAGCCCAATTACTGTTGCTGAAATAGTAACAGCGCTTAAATTTTCAAACAACATTTGGGAGATATTGTCGCTGCGACTAATTTCAAAACTATTTTCTTTTCCTATTTTGTCTCCACGAACAATTCTAAATAAACCGGTAGCTTCACCAATAGCTGTTTCCAGCTGATCAGGATTTGTAGCCATTACATTTATTATAAAGTTGGGACTTGAGCTTGGGAAATACTGTCTTGCAGATGTTAGTGGGATAAAAGCATTTTTATCAGCACTAAACCCCATGCTGCTACCTTTGCTTTTTAATACTCCAATTACTCTAAACTTACTACTTCCAACAGTAATTAGCTGGTCAATAGGGTTAGTATTCTTGAATAGTTGCGATTCTATATCGCTGCCAATAATCACTACCGGATTGCCTGAGTTGACATCCTGCTTTGTGAAATTTCTACCTTTAGATAGGTCGTAGCCATTTGTTGCTAAGTAGTTTTCGTCAGTTCCAAAGACAAAAATATTTGGATTAGTTTTTTCGGATTGAAACTTTAATGTAGCCAAGGATGAGGCCCTGGTAGAAACCGAGACAAGTGCGGGGAAATTGAAACGCTCTTTAAACGCTATTGCCTCTTTATATGAAATAGATGGGAATACTTTAGCTTTTCTTCCGCTGCGTCCTACATGAAATGAACTGCCGTAGTTTCTTATGTTGAATGTATTGGCTCCCATGCTGCTAAAACTTTCGGTAATCGAGCTCTTCATGGCGTCTATTGAAGTTAAAATGCCAACAAGCGCTGTAATACCAACTGCTATAATCATAACGGTTAGAGTAGTCCTCAGCAATTGACTCCTTATAGAGCGCATTGCTTGTCGAATGTTTTCTTTATACAATTGTATCACAATGCAATTTTACGAAAGCTATGTTGAAGATTTGTCGTTTTTGGGATGAACGGTTAGAAGATTAGTTGAACTTCCATCAATATAAAACTATTGCTTTCTACGAAAGGGTGCAGAAGCTACTCTATTTAAAAGAACATATTTTATAATTATATTGAAAATCGTTAATTTCGCAATCCGAATGAAATAGAACTATAAATTAACAAACCGCAATACTTATGGCTTTTGACATTGATATGATAAAAGACGTTTACTCCAAAATGGGGGAGCGCATAGAGGCGGCACGTAAGGTGCTTAACCGACCAATGACCTTAACAGAAAAGATTTTATACTCTCACCTCGACCAGGGTGAAGCAACTAAAGAGTTGGAGCGCAGTAAAGCTTATGTAGACTTTAAGCCAGACCGAGTTGCTATGCAAGATGCAACAGCTCAAATGGCGCTTTTGCAGTTTATGCAAGCCGGTAAGAAAAAAGTGGCTGTGCCTTCTACCGTTCATTGTGATCACTTAATTCAAGCTAAAGTAGGCGCGGAAAAAGATTTAGAAAGAGCAAAAGATACAAATAAAGAGGTTTTTGACTTCCTTAGCTCTGTATCTAATAAGTATGGCGTTGGCTTTTGGAAGCCGGGTGCCGGAATTATTCACCAAGTTGTATTAGAGAACTACGCTTTCCCGGGTGGAATGATGATTGGAACCGATTCGCACACGGTAAATGCCGGAGGACTCGGAATGGTTGCAATCGGTGTTGGTGGTGCTGACGCAGTAGATGTTATGGCCGGAATGCCTTGGGAATTGAAGTTTCCAAAATTAATTGGAGTGAAATTAACCGGTCGTTTAAGTGGATGGACTGCCTCTAAAGATATTATTTTGAAAGTGGCCGGAATTTTAACTGTAAAAGGTGGAACCGGAGCAATTTTAGAATATTTTGGCGATGGAGCTGAAAGCTTGTCTTGTACAGGAAAAGGAACCATTTGTAATATGGGTGCTGAAATTGGAGCAACAACTTCTACTTTCGGCTACGACCAAAAAATGAGAGAATATTTAGAGGGAACTGAAAGAGCTGATGTTGCTGAGCTTGCTGAAGGTGTGAAAGAACACTTAACAGGAGATGCAGAAGTTTACGCTAACCCTGAAAAGTATTTCGATGAAGTAATTGAAATCAACCTTTCTGAGCTAGAGCCACACATTAATGGCCCTTTTACACCGGATTTAGCTACTCCAATTTCTGAATTTGCAAAAGCAGTTAAAGAAAACGGATGGCCTCAGAAGTTGGAAGTTGGTTTGATTGGTTCATGTACCAACTCTTCTTATGAAGATATTACACGTGCGGCTTCTGTTGCTCAACAAGCACTAGATAAAAACTTAAAAGCGAAGTCTGAGTTTACTGTTACTCCCGGTTCAGAAATGGTACGCTACACTGTTGCAAGAGATGGTTATTTAGATACTTTCGAAAATATCGGTGGCGTAGTTTTAGCCAATGCTTGCGGACCTTGTATCGGTCAGTGGGCAAGACATGGTGCTGAGAAAAAAGAAAAAAACAGTATCATTACTTCTTTCAATAGAAACTTTGCGAAGCGTAATGATGGTAATCCCAATACTCACGGTTTTGTAGCTTCTCCTGAAATTGTTACAGCTATGGCAATTGCAGGTGACTTAGCATTTAATCCATTAACAGATACCTTAACCAATGAAAATGGAGAAGAGGTTAGATTGGAAGAACCACAAGGTATTGAAATGCCGATAAAAGGTTATGCAGTTGAAGATAACGGCTATCAAGAGCCAGCTGAAGATGGAAGTCATGTAGATATTGTTGTTAAAGAAGATAGCGATCGTTTGCAGTTGTTAACTCCTTTTGAACCATGGAATGGTGAGAATGTAACTGGAGTTAAACTGTTGATTAAAGCTAAAGGTAAATGTACAACCGATCACATTTCTATGGCAGGACCTTGGTTGAAATACAGAGGACATTTGGACAACATTTCAAACAATATGTTAACCGGTGCAATTAACTACTATAACGATAAAGCAGATAGCGTAAAAGATCAATTGACCGGAGAGTATGGTTCTGTGCCGGATGTGCAAAGACACTACAAAAAAGAAGGTATTCCAACCATTGTAGTTGGTGATGAAAACTATGGAGAAGGCTCATCGCGTGAACATGCAGCTATGGAGCCAAGACATTTAGGTGTTTTTGCCGTATTGGTTAGATCCTTTGCACGTATCCACGAAACTAACTTGAAAAAACAAGGAATGCTAGGGATTACTTTTGCAAATCCTGCAGACTACGATAAGATTCAAGAAGATGATACCTTTGACTTTATCGATTTAGAGGATTTTGCCGAAGGAAAACAATTGACCATTCGCATTACTCATGCAGATGGATCTTCAGATGAAATTAAAGTGAATCACACATACAACGAAAATCAAATTAAGTGGTTTAAGGCAGGTTCTGCTTTAAATATGATTCGTAAGCAGTAATAAAAAATAATTTTATAACTCTTTAGTCCCATTGCTTTTAAGTTTACTTAAAAGGGTGGGGCTTTTTTTATGGTTTTATCTTTGGAGAATTATTTCTAATTTCGGAACAATCTTTGAAACAAAAACCAAAAATTACAGGGAGTTTATCGAGTAATTCGATGAATTCAATAAACTAAAACAAAGACAGATGAAGACAAGATTAGTACTTGCTACACTATTATTTACGGCTACATTAGTAGCTCAAGAACAACACGAAAGTGAACATAATTTAGTGCCAAACCCCAGCTTTGAGGAGGTAGACGGCAAAATTAAAAGTGCCGGAATGATCGAATTGGCAACTCCTTGGCGATCGATTACTGCTGAACCGGTGGATTTGTATTCTGCAGATGCTAAAGACAAAAGCATGCGCGTTCCCGAAAATAAATATGGTAAAGAGCCAGCTAGAACAGGGAACAATTATGCAGGGATGTCATTTATGGGCTACAGAGGTAGAATGCCGAGACATTATTTGGGCGTTCAACTTAAAAAACCATTAACTGAAGGTAGAGAGTACTGTATGAAAATGCACGTAAGCATGGCAGACTTAACCAAGTATGCGATTAATAATATTGCTATGTATGTGACTAAAGACTCTGTAGTAGAGCCTTCTGCTAAAGTGTTGGAGTACGATGCACCGGTGAGAAGTATAACTAAAGACATTCATGAACAACAATATTTGTGGACAGATATTTGTCGTATTTATGTAGCCCAAGGTGGTGAGGAGCACATTATTATTGGAAACTTTGAAAAAGAGGAAGAGACTATTCACGACAAAGTACGCATGTCTAGAGAGTTTAGCGGACGTCAGGAAATGAATGCATACTATTTTATCGATGATATTTCTGTTGTTCCTATGGATGTTTTAAGCGAAGGCGACTGTAGTTGCGACAACATTGCCGGAGGAACATTGAAAGTAGAAAGCAAGACTTTTGGAACCGATGAAGAAGAACGCAAAAAAGCGAAAAAAACTTATTTGGTGAACTCAGATGGAACCAGAGCAGAAGAAACCATTAGAAATAAAGATGGGAACTCTGCTGAAAAAGAAAACGAAGAAAGCGCTAGCGAATGGTCGGTTGAGGATGTTGTGGTTTACTTCGACACCAAAAAGTTTAAGCCTACAGCAGAGGAGTTAGCTAAGCTTAACCAATTGGCAGAGTATTTAAAAGTCAACCCACAGCAAAAAATAGAGATCCAAGGTCATGCGAATGTGTCGGAAAAAGAAGTAGCTTTTATTGGAAAACGAAGAGCTTTCATGATTCAAAAAGAATTGATGGATATGGGTATAGAAGAGTCTAGAATTTCTTACGTAAGTAAAGAAACAGAGGAGCCGGCTGAAAGCGGAAACTCTCCAAAAAATCAAAGAGTAACATTTAGTTTAAAATAATAGTTGAATAATTAGTACTGTATAAGGCTTAGTTTATTGTAAACTGAGCCTTTTATTTTTAAGTAATGAAACCTTTTTTACTTTTATTGATTTACATTTTCAGTTTCTCTCTTTCTGCTCAAGTAGAGTTTGAAGAGGAGCGTTTAAATGAGCTATTAAAGTCCTCAATCAACGATTTTAGACTGGAGAATAATTTAGTAGCTTATGAGTCGATTGAAGAGTTAGATGCTGCGGCATTTGATCAAGCTGCTTATTTAATGAATCAGAGTCGCTTACTTCATACTCAAGAGGACAAGAAAAAAGCGACTTTAAAAGATCGTTTGATTTATTATGCTGCTCTCTATTCTGAAGCTGGAGAAAATTTAGCTGAAGTGAGTGTGGGTGCTAAAACAACTGTAGACAAGTCTGGTAAAAAAGAAATAATAGAGACGGAAGAACAAGCGATTAAAGCAGCCATTCAGTTTTGGATGGATGGAGGTGATAGTGAACTTAACCTGAAAGACCCATTGTTCAGACATTTTGGTTCAGCAGTTGTGAAAGAAGATGATCGTTTGATTTTGGCTGTGGTAATGGCTGGTTTGCCTTACACCTTACCGAATGGCAATGAATTAAATAAGGTGAAGACTAATTTACAACCTTATAATCAGCAGTTGTGTAGAGATGTTGTAGAAAATCACGGTACTATTCCACAACTGTTTTCAGATGCTTTTAAAGTAGAAGGAAATGAAGTTTATTTTGAATTCCATAGCTTGGCAACCGTTGATGCGATTTTATCTGATGCAGCAGATGGAATTGCCGTTGAGCTAGTGGGTGATTACCAGTTTGAGTGTAATGAACCTAACCGACTGTTTCCCGGAGAAGATCAAAAAGGTTTTTTGTTAACTGTTGCTAAAAAAGGAAAGTTTACGGCGCTTAATGAAGCCAAAGAAAAAGGAGCAGTGCGCTTAAAAATGGCTGACTTACCTGCTGAATTTCGAGGAATTCCGCTTGAGTTGAATGGCTTTGTTTTAAAAGATAATCACATTTGCTTTGACATACCCTACAATCAAGTAAAAGTTGAAAATAAACGTGATTGGAACTTGCCTTTTCTCTATGCGGGAAAACCTTCAGAGGAGAGTTTTAGTTGGCAAGATACTTTGATCAAGCGTTTTCAAATTCCGGAAAACAGAGCTCTTTTTATAGATTCTGTTATTGAGGAGATAATGACTTATGTTAATGCGTTTGAATTTAAAGCAAATAAAGTCAATTTAAATTGGAAGCTTTCACCAACTCAAGAGCAAAGTAGCGTAAAGAAATGTCAGCAAGTGCTTGTACAAAAGCTGAGTGATTTGCTCGATACCAATTCCATTAATAAGAAAGTTGAGCTGCAAAATAAAGCGTTGAATGAACATTTAAAAAACACAGTTTACGCCATAGATGTGCAAAACCTAAGTGGCGAAGAGTTAAAAAAATATTTGCTTAAAGAAGCAACTCAAGACAGTAGTTTGGCTGAGTATTTAGAACAATTGAATCAATTGGAAGTTGAGTTAATTGGCGAGGCAACTATAGATGCTGCTCAAAATGCCAATGCCAAAATGCAGATGCTCGACCGCTTGGTAGAGAATCATAAAATTGAGCAAGCCTTAAAATTACAAAATGATTTGATTCAAAATGCGCCTGAGAAACATTCTGATTTACTCAATCGGCTTTACCATCAAGAGCCTGAATTTATTGAACTAATCAATAACCAAATTGTGCTAACAGCAGAATTGGGCAAAGAGACTTTCAAAGGTAATCCATTACATTTGGCTTTTTTAGAAGTTTATTTGGTTGCTAAGCCAACTATAGTTAGCTATAATAAACTCTTGGCTGAAGTGAAATTTTGGGCAGTCCAACCATCATCTGTAAAACAAATTGACGATTGGGAAAAGAACTTTAATAAATTACGTTCTGTAGATCAAATTACTAAAAAAACATTTGCTAGAACTGCATTAAACTATTACGCCATTGCTGCTGATTTTTATTATGAGCAAAAAGATTTTAACGCCAGAAGAAAAGCATTTGATCAATTGATGAAGCAAGTTCAGTTAGCAGATTTGAATCAAGAAGAAAAATTAGAACTGGGGAGATTTTTGTGTTACCAAGATCAATTTGACAGGGCTATCAACTTACTTTTACCTGAAGTAAAGAAAGAGGAAGTAAAAGCAGAACTCTTGAGTTTCTTTTTGCAAATTGCTATTTATTATTCTAATGAAGTTGATAGCGAATTGTATCTGAGTTTGATGCAAAAGTTTTCTAAAATTGATAAAGAATTGTTTTGTGAATTTTTCACTAAGAAGAAAAGAGGGATTCAGGCACTAGCTGATTATTCCATTAAAGAACTTTACTGCGAAAGCTGTCAATCCAAAGCCAATGATAATTAAGGGAAATAAGAAAATTATAAATGCGTGGACGTTTTACGATTGGGCGAATTCTGTTTACCCTTTGGTCATTACCACAGCTATTTTTCCGATGTTTTATGAGGCAGTTACAACAACTGAATTAGCAGGTGGGAATACTTCTGACCTTGTTCAATTTTGGGGTTTTGAATTAAAAAATACAGTTTTGTATTCCTATGTTAATGCTTTGGCATTTTTAATTGTTTCTGCATTGTCACCTTTGCTTTCGGGCATTGCCGATTATTCAGATAACAAAAAGCGCTTTTTGCAATTTTTCTGCTATTTGGGTGCCATTTCTTGTGCAGCATTGTATTTTTTCGATGTAAATCACCTTGAGTGGAGCATGCTTCCAGTGCTTTTAGCATCCGTAGGTTTTTGGGGAAGTTTGGTTTTCTACAATGCCTATTTACCTGAAATAGCTGAAGCTAAGTATCACGATAAAGTTTCTGCTAAAGGTTATGCCTTAGGTTATATAGGTAGTTCAATTCTGCTTATTATCAATTTAGTGCTGATTATGGGTTTTGATATGCCAGTAAAATATTCATTTTTGTCTGTAGCGCTTTGGTGGATTGGCTTTAGCCAGATTACTTACCGCTATTTACCCAACAATGTGTATCGCGAAAAACCAAAAGGATATAAGTTCACGAAAGGTTGGCGCGAATTGCAAAAAGTATGGAAGCAGCTGAAACATTTAACGGTTTTAAAACGCTATTTGGCTTCTTTTTTTGTCTATAGCATGGGAGTGCAAACAGTAATGCTCATGGCTACATTGTTTGCAGCCAAGGAGGTGGATTGGGGAACCGATGGAGCCAAAACCGGCTTAATTGTTTCGGTTTTGATCATTCAGTTTATTGCCATTGGAGGAGCTTATTTCTTTTCATGGCTTTCTAAACAGTGGGGAAACATTCGAGCAATTGCTTTGAGTTTATTGATTTGGGTGGGAATTTGCGTTGGAGCCTATTTTATTTATACACCCATGGAGTTTTATATTATTGCAGCCATTGTTGGTTTTGTTATGGGAGGAGTTCAATCTTTGTCACGATCTACCTACTCTAAAATCCTACCGGAAACCACTGATCACGCCTCTTTTTTTAGCTTTTACGATGTTCTCGAAAAGTTGGGAATTGTCATCGGTACATTTTCTTACGGACTGATAGAAGGAATTAGTGGCAGCATGAGGAACTCTATCTTTGCTTTGTTGTTGTTTTTTGTGATTGGATTATTCTTTTTATTATTTGTTCCAAAACATGAGGCAATTCGTCCCAAATGGGCGAAATACAAGTAATTTTGTGTAACTAAAATTGAAGATCTTTGGAAAAGAAAGAAGTTTACGATATCACGATTATTGGAGGAGGAATTGTAGGAGCGGCTACTTTTTATCAATTGCAAAAGCAATATCCTCACTTAAAAATTCTTTTAATTGAAAAAGAAGATGCCTTAGCTGCGCATCAAACCGGACACAACTCCGGAGTTATTCACTCGGGCTTGTACTACAAACCCGGCTCAAAAAAAGCCATTAACTGTGTAAAAGGAAGAAGGGCTTTGGTGAAATTTGCACAGGAGAATAATGTGAAACACGATGTGTGTGGCAAAGTAGTAGTAGCTACCGATGAAGCAGAGTTGCCGCATTTAGATAAAATATTTTCTAATGGCTTGGCGAATGACACCGAAGGGATTGAGAAAATTAGTGGTGATCAAGTGAGAGAAATAGAGCCCAACTGTGAAGGAATTGCGGGGATTCGCGTTCCTTGCACCGGGATTATTGACTTTGTGGGAGCTACCGAGAAAATGGCGGAATTGGCTTTGGCCATTCAACCGAACTCTAAAGTGGTGTTGGGTGAAGCTTTTGAAAATATGTTAGAGGAAGGGGAAGTAAGCAAATTTAAAACTTCCAAAAACACCTATTACAGCAAACATTTTATTTTTTGTGGTGGTTTGCAGTCAGATCGTTTGGCGAAAAATGACGGAGTGGACTCCGAAATGCAGATTGTTGGATTTAGAGGAGATTATTATGAATTGGAAGATCACGCCAAACATAAGGTTAAACATTTGATTTATCCGGTACCCAATCCTGCATTTCCTTTTTTGGGCGTTCATTTTACGCGCATGGTTGATGGTAATATTGAGTGTGGTCCTAATGCCGTTTTTACATTTAAGCGAGAAGGCTACGGTAAAACGGACTTTAATTTAAAAGACACAGCTGATGCTCTTTCTTACGGTGGAACGTGGAAGCTTTTTGCCAAGCATTGGAAGTTTGGATTAGATGAATACAAACGAGCTTTTAGCAAGCGTTTATTTTTAAATCGCTTGCAAAAATTGATTCCCTCTTTGGAAATGGACGACCTAAGACCGGGTAGAGCGGGAGTGCGCGCCATGGCACTTGGTCCCGACGGGGAAATGATTGATGATTTTAAAATCGAATACAAAAACAACAGCATTCATGTGCTCAATGCTCCTTCACCGGCTGCCACTGCTTGTTTAGCCATTGGCGAAGATATTGTTGAAATGGCAAGCTCGCATTTTGGGTTGAGTTGATGTATTTAAAAAAGCAGAAGGTTTTCGTCCCTACTTAGTCGATTGTGATGCGTTTTGTTTTATACAATTTGCTTAATAGTATTCATTGGTAGAAACATTTTTTCACTATCTGGAAGCTTTTCAAACCCATATTTTTCATAGAACTTTATAGCGTAATCATTAATCGGATCCACAACCACAGCCATTGCACCAATGCTTTCTTCAGATAATGTAAAAGTTCTAAAAAGGGCATCTAGCAACAAGTGCTCTCCTAAACCCGTTCCTTTTTCCTTTTGGTCTCTAGCTAATCGACCAAGTAAAATTACTGGGGCATTATAGTTTTTAGGAACTTTTTTGAGGTATTTTTCAGGGATTAATTCTCTTCCGAGGCTTTCACTAGTTAGAGTGTAATATCCTCTAACGTTATTTTCACTGTCAGAGGCTACAAAACAAATCGCAAGTCTTTTTTTTACGTCTTGACTAACCTGCTTCTGAATATAGTCCGTAAGTGACTTTTCTTCACATTCAAAGTTTTTTCGATTGTGCGTTTTATCGAGGATTGAAATTTTCAATGTTAAGAATTCTTTGATTTGTATCTTTTAGCCGCCTCTACTAAATTTTGATTTGGTTTTAGATTACCAAAAACAGCATCAAAAAAAACTTGACGGTCTTTTTCCGTAGCAATTATTCGATCATTTTTAGAAATAATTGCTTCTGCTTCTTTTTTAACAATTCGAACAACAAAGCTGCTAAATGATTTATCACCACTTAGTTTTTGGGCTTTTTTGAAAATTCTTTTGTCTGTCGAGGAGACTCTTAACTCCATTCTTTCGTCTTTATTGATTTGTGCTTCCATGATAATCTTGTTATCAACAAATGTACGTCAAATAACCGTACAAAACAAATTTTGCTTTAATGTATCACCGTTTTTACAGCTGAGAGTGTTGGACTCCTGCCTGCCAACGAGGCAGGGGCGAACTCCGCTCCTATTTTGGGGCGGAGCTGTCTACTCGATTAGCTAACGTTTTTTTCTTTCATATGATAAGGTAATCTTGCATACCATCTAATTATTCTAATGGCTACTGCCTCAGTAAATGAATTTAACGAATCAAGTTGGTCAGAAGGGCACTCGTAGCCTGTCTCGGTAAAGTTTGCTTTGGCATGTGCCAACTGATTTCTTGTAGAATACAAAATTTCAGCAACAGTATTTACTAATTTGTCTATTTCTGATTTCTTTGATGCGTAGTTAATAGTTAAGCCACTAAGCTTGTCTTCAATAAACAAGGGAAACAGCTCCTTTACATCCATTAAGTCTACACTTTTCTTCAGAACGATTTTAATTAATTCTTTATCTCTTTTTCTTAATTCGAATGAGGTGGCTAGCTCTAAGATAGAGTTTAAGTATCTGCTATCAGGATTGAGAGATTTTGGAGAATCTAATTTCTTTGCTAATTCTTCGTAGGCATCCACTTTTAAGGCTGTACTTGAGTAATGTTCTAATATTTTATAGAGACTTAAATATTTAAAATTGGTATCAAAAATTGTTTGAGCAGAAAGCAACATTTTCATTCCATCATCATATTCTATGAGGGGTTTAAGCTTGAGTTCGGAATCGATTTCCTCAGAATCATCCTCATCTTCTAATTCCTGTAATTCTTCATCATACTTGAACATGTATGATTCGTAACTCATTAAATTTAAATTTAACTGATTGTCACAATACAAATTAAAGAGAAAAGAATTTATAGCCTCTTTCTCTAGAGTTAAATTTTGCTTATTAAGGAAATTAGGATATTTTAGGCTTAGTAAATTTCTTTCATAAATAGGGCTTTGATAATCTTCATCATATGCTGATAATTTTAGAGAGATTAGCCCCAATAGAAATCGCTTTTTGTAATCAATTTTAATATCTACATTCTTGTATTTAGATTCAATTTTAATTTGCTGACTAAAAATTACATTGGCTTGAAATGAATGACCTGAGATTAAAAAGTAGATTGCATTCGGCGTCTCAATTCTGCTTTCATCTATATCGATTTTATACGCTTTGAATTCTTCAATCTGCTCAATTATTTCTTGTTTTGTTAGAATAATATCTTCATCGTCATGCTCGTAAGGAAATAGAATATGAACTTCACTATCATTCCTTACATCAAAAACATCTTCAGGTTTATACCTTTGAAATTCAGGTAAAGTTTCTTCAAGGTATTGGATACTTTTTTCAAAGCGTGTTTTAGTTTTTTTACTCATTTAGGTATTGATGAAATGTTAGCTAACTTATAAACATCCCCATAAACATAGTACTTTTTCACTTGTTTATTGGATGTAAGATTCAATCACAAATATACCCAAAAAGAACAAAGAGTAATGATTTTCAATGGAGTAAAGTGGAGGTAGCCGTTACTAAGGGGTTAAAAACGGCTATTTAAAGAATTTGAAATTCTTTTGATTTCTCAGTTCGTAAATTAATTCCATTTGACCAATTAGTCATTAAGCATTGGTAATTGTTTTTCTCAAAATTAATTTCACCGCTTAGAAAATAAATAAGCGGCTTTTTAGTTTTACTTTTGAATTATTAACAAGGATTTATGAAGAAGACCTTTGTACTACTTTGTGTTTTGCTTTCTATCGGTGTAACTCAAAGCTTTGCTCAAGCGCCTAAATACAGTAACGAATTTTTGAAAATTGGTGTGGGAGCTCGCGCCATGGGCATGGCCAATGCTTTTGTAGCCAACGCCAACGACGTTACTGCCGGCTATTGGAATCCCGCCGGATTGAGCAGAATGAACAGCGATTTTCAGTTTTCTTTTATGCACTCAGAGTATTTTGCTGGAATTGCAGCCTATGATTACGCTTCTTTTGCCACCAAAATTGACGAGAAAAGTGCTTTGGGTTTTTCCTTTATTCGCTTCGGGGTGGATGATATTCCCAATACGACTCAGCTCATCGACCAAAACGGAAACATCGATTTTAATCGAGTTACTACTTTCTCTGCTGCAGATTATGCCGGATTAATCAGCTATTCGCGTCAGAGCGAAATTGAGGGTTTGAGCTATGGCGGTAATGTTAAAATTGTTCATCGTAATGTGGGCGATTTTGCAGATGCTTGGGGCTTTGGCTTTGATTTAGGTGCTCAATACCAAAAAAATCAGTGGACTTTTGCCGCCATGGGAAGAGATGTAACCACCACATTTAACGCTTGGAGCGCTAACTTAGATGAAGAAACTGAAGCTGTTTTTGAAGCCACCGGAAACGAAATTCCCGGCAATTCAGTGGAAATTACCTTGCCTGAACTGGTTTTGGCAGTAAACAGAGCTTTTGTGGTAAACGATCGAATCAACTTTTTGGCAGAATTGAATTTGGTTAACACTTTCGACGGCAAAAGAAACACCATCCTCAAGTCCGACCCAATTTCTATGGATCCTACCTTGGGCTTTGAGGCTTCTTACGACGATTTGATTTTCTTGCGAACAGGAGTTCGAAATGTGCAAGTTACCACCGATATCGACGGAAACCGTTTAACTACTTTTCAACCCACCTTTGGAGTAGGCGTTAAATTTAACTACATTAGCATCGATTATGCATTTACAGATATTGGTGATCAATCGATTGCACTTTATTCCAACGTCTTTTCACTCCGGCTGGATTTAAATAAGAAACAGTGAGAACACTCTTCGCGCTCATACTGACAATTACCTCCTTTGCATTGTCAGCTCAAAGCATCGGCAATGAGTGGATTAATTATTCTCAATCTTACTACCATTTTAAAATAGCCGAAAACGGTCTTTACCGCATTACTTATCAAGATTTACTCAATGCCAATATTCCGCTTTCTACCATAAATCCGCAAAACATACAGCTTTTCGCCAAAGGAAAAGAGCAGCCGATTTACCTAAAAGGCGAAGCAGATGGAGTTTTTAATGCCACGGATTACATTGAGTTCTATGCTGAAGCAAACGACGGTTGGCTCGACACCGTTTTTTACAAAGGGAAAAACAATCAACCTAACCCTTTTTATAGCTTAATCAACGATACGATTAGCTACTATTTGACTTGGAACAATCAAACGAACAATTTGCGTTTTCAAGAAGAAAATGCAGTTGATTTTAGCAATTACTTTCCCGCCCCATTTGTCTGGAAAGAGTCAGTGGAGTCCTACACTTCTAATTATTACGATGGTGAAATTCTTTCTTCACAAGCTACCGATCCGGAATATGTTTCCACAGAAGGTTTTATGGATGTAGCCATTAATCTTGGACAAAGCAGGAACAAAGTGATTTCAACACCCAATCGTTATGCTGCAGGCCCGTATATTGAGTTTGACTTTAAGGTGGCAGGAGCTTCAAACTGGGCAGGCTTAAACAATGGCGACCACCATTTGAGAGTGAGCTTGGGAAATTATTCTTTTGATAAAATCTTTGAAGGCTATCAACTCATTCACTTAGATACTACGCTTTCAACAAGCGAGATTAACGATGGAAACAACATTGTTCGCATTCAAAGCATCGACGACTTAAGCAATCAGCAAGGAAGAGTTGATCGTATGGCTTTGGCATATTTGCGCATTACTTATCCTCACGATTTAAATCTCTCAGCGGCAAATTATGAAGAGTTTTGGATAGATGATAGTCAATCGCAGCAAGCGCAATATTTGGAAATAGATAATTTTAACGGTGGTGCGGAGCCATTGCTCTACGATTTAAGCAATGCAAAAAAAATTAGAGTAGTACAAGGCGTGGGAAACTACCGAGCGATTGTTCCTAATGGCAATGGGCGGAAAAAAATGGTGCTTTCGGCAGTGAATCAAATAAAGTCGGTGGGAGCGATTAATGCTGTAGGTGCAAATGCTCAGTTTGTAGACTATGAAAGTCAACTCAGTTCGGACTTTTATTTGATGGTAAGTCATTCTCAGTTAATGCAAGGCGCTGTTAATTATAGAGCGTACCGACAATCTCAAGGGCTCGATGTTTTGTTGGTAGATGTTGAACAATTGTATCATCAGTACGCTTATGGAATTCCAAAAAACCCATTGGCAATTCGAAACTTTATCAATCAAATTCATCAAAATTGGTCACACAAAGCCACGCATCTATATTTGTTTGGCAAATCTGTTTCCGCAAAAGCACATCGAAAAAATGCCATAGCCTATCAACAAAACTTGGTGCCCACCATGGGCAATCCGGCGGCAGATCATTTAATTACTGCCGGCTTGGGAAACACCAAATTTGAGCCGCTAATTCCTCAAGGTCGACTAAGTGCGAAAAACATAACGGACATAAGAAATTACTTAGACAAAGTAGTGGAATACGAAAACGCACCCCAGGCTTTGTGGATGAAACAAGCTTTGCATTTTGCCGGAGGAAATACCCTTTTTGAAACCAATCGTTTTGAGAATTACTTAAATGGATTTGCCAACGATTTTCAACAAATTCCCTTGGGTGGGGATGTAAAAACTTTCCGAAAAAGCTCCTCTTCGCCCTTCCAAACTTCCCTTTCGGACTCAATTCGCACTTTGATTAATAATGGAGTGGGCATCATGACTTTTTTTGGACATGCTTCGGCAACAGGGAATTTTGACATCAGCATCGACAGTCCGGATAAGTTGAACAACCGCGGGAAATATCCAACCATTTTAGCCAATTCTTGCTTTGCCGGAAATTATCATCAGCCTAATGTGATGAGCACCGGAGAAGAATACGTTTTAGAGCGAAGCAAAGGCGCTATTGGCTTTATTGCCAACGGAAATTTAGGTTTGCCTTATCCCTTGAGTTTGTATTCAGGCGCTTATTATGAGAAAATGGCGAATGAAAACTACAATGCTTCCATCGCTGAAAATATGCGATTGGCAGTTCAAGAAATTCAAGACGATTTTAATGATTTGAGTTTAAAAAGCGTTTGCCTGGAAATGACGCTGCAAGGCGATCCTGCTTTAAAAATGTACCAAGCAGAAAAACCGGATTATACCGTTTTGGCGGAAGATGTTAAGGTCACTCCCGAAGACATTAGTACTGATTTAGATTCTTTTCGTATTAGCATACAAATTGACAATATTGGCAGGGCAGTAAATGATTCCTTGGCGATTCGCTTATCACACGATTTTCCTTTTCAGGGTAAAGCAGATACGGCTTACAGTCGATTGATTGCTCCGGTCTTTTACCAAAGAAAACTGACCTTTAGCTTGCCGATTGATGCCATTACTTCTGCCGGAGAGAATCGTTTTTCGCTATTTCTCGATCCTTTTAATCAAATTGATGAACTCTCGGTCTTAAACAATCGATTGGATTTTTCAGTAGAGATTAGAGCCGGTGAAATAGTGCCTGTTTTTCCTGATCATTTTACCTTAGTGGGTAGTCAGTCTATCGCATTAAAAGCCTCTACCGTTTATGCTTTTGAAGAGGAAAGAGCCTATGTTTTTGAAATAGATACTACTCCAAACTTTAACAGCTCAATTAAAGAAAGTACTTCAAAAACAGATAGAGGAGGAGTGTTGGAATGGTCGCCACAACTTTTGCAGAGCATGCAAGATAACACAGTTTATTTTTGGCGTGTAAGCCGACAAACGCAAGGGAGCGAACCGTACAATTGGAGAACAGCATCTTTTCAATACATTAATGGCAAAAATGGTTGGAGTCAGCAGCACATTGGTCAGTTTAAGCAAAATGCTTTTCAGTTTTTAAAAGTAAATGAGAGTAACCGCAAGTTTGAATATACCGACAGAAGCAGTGAGCTATTGGTGCGAACCAAAGGGTCTCCAACAATTGCTGAAACCAACGAGATTCTATATGGTTTAGATACAGATGTTCGAGAGCGAAGTGCCTGTGGAGGAACACCGGCTTTTTTAATTGCAGTTTTAGATTCTTTGACTTTAGAATCTTGGAAAACACCTTACTTTGGGGAGAATGCTCAAAACGACTTTGGTCAAGCGAATAAAGATAATTATTGTGCACCCGATCGGCAGCGAAGTGAAAACCACTTCCTCTTTCGTCAAAATGATTCATCTCAAATGTTGGCTATGCGTGATTTTCTGCTAAATGAGATTCCAAACAGCAATTATATCGTTGTTTATACTTGGTTCAATATAAATTACGATAATATTTGGGCTCAAGACTCTTCTATTTTGTTAGCTTTTGAACAATTGGGAAGCAGTAAAATAAGAACTTTAGAAAATGGAGAGCCTTTTATTTTTACCGTAAAAAAAGGAAGAACCAACAGTGTCAATGAAATTGCCGGAGACTCAGCAAGTGCCAATATTGAAATTCGAAGAACTTTAACGACCTCGGCAAATTTCGGACAAATGTTCACAGCACAAATTGGACCGGGTGATCAATGGCAGCGCTTAGCTTACCGTTTTAAAAAGGAAGAAGTTAACAGTCAAGATAGTTTAGTATTTAATTTGAGTAGTGTGGCAGAAAATGGCAGCAGAACAAATGTAATGAACTCGCATCAGTTTGTTCTAGATACTAATATTACTAACTTAATTCCTTCCAATGCACAAACTTTAGAGTTTAGTGTCTGGAGTGCCGATGAGCAGAATTTTACGCCGCCACAACTGAATTATTGGCAATTGGTTTACAACAAAGCTGCTGATTTAGCCTTAAGTCCCGCCGACTTTTTTGAATTAAGTGCCGATACTTTGCAAAAAGGTCAAAATGCTAGGATTAAAATAGCAGTTAGAAATACTGCTCCAAAAGTTGTTAATGAGTTTGATTTAAGAGTGAGTGTGCGAAATAGTGCTTCGCAAAATCAATGGGATAGCACTTTTGTATTTACACATACTCTTCAAGATACTTTCAAAATAGTTGAACTCGAGATTCCTACATTACAATTGCAAGGAAGGCAAAACGTTAGCTTAGAACTCAATCCTCAGAGAATGATAAAAGAAAGTCATTATTTTAATAATCGAGGAGAGTTTAGCATTTATGTTCAAGATGATCGATTGAATCCCCTTTTGGATGTGACTTTTGACGGAAGACACATAATGAACGGCGAACTGGTTTCTGCCAAGCCGGAAATAAGAATGAGGCTGGAAGATGATAATCAGTTTTTGGCAGTTGAAGATACATCTTCCTTTTCAATATTCTTACGCCTACCAAGCGGAGATGAAAAGTTGGTAAACTTTGAGGGCTCTCAGCTAGGTCAGCTGGACTTTATACCTGCACAATTGCCGGAGAACGTCGCTGAGGTTCGTTTTCAGCCTAATTTATTAGAAGATGGCATGTATCGACTACGTGTGCAGGCAAAAGATGCAAGTGGCAACGCTTCCGGAAAGAATGACTATCAAGTAGAGTTTGAAGTGGTCAACAAGTCAACGGTGACTCATTTATTAAACTATCCGAATCCATTTTCCACTTCTACGCGATTTGTTTTTACGCTCACCGGTTCTCAAATTCCGGATCAAATGCAAATTCAAATTATGACCATTACCGGAAAAGTGGTTCGGGAGATTGATCAGTATGAACTTGGTCCGATTAGAATTGGCAATAACATTACCGAATTTGCCTGGGATGGAAAAGATGAATTTGGCGATCAGTTGGCAAATGGCATTTACCTTTACCGAGTGAAAATGCGTATTAATGGAAATTCCATAGAACATCGTTCTTCTGAAGTAGATGAGTATTTCACTAAGGAGTTTGGGAAAATGTATTTGCTGAGATAATTAGTCCAATCGATAGTCTGTTTTTTCTTTATTCCTCTTGAAGTCAATTTAGAATAAGGTAGTAATCTGCAGTTCCTTTTCGGTCTACATAGAAAGAACTTATCTGTTTAATTTCTATTCCGGCAAAGTTATTTTCAAACGCTTTTTTTTGTTCCTCATTTAATACAAAGGCAATATTTTTAGAGTCTTGATATAATTGAATTAGTTCATTCTGATCTTTACAAACCACTACTTTTTTAGCAACTTGTTCGCAATAAAAAGGCAAGCTTGGAGGTTTGCCTTTGCTGTTGCCAATATAAATAACATCTTTTTCTACTCCCTTAGATTCGATATAATCGGCTACTAAAAAACTGCTATTTTTTACTTGATCAATCTGTGGGTAAATAATTGCGATTAGGTAGGAAATAAAAAGGGTATTTGTCAATAAAAGCCTTTTACTAAATGGAAGTCGTTTTAATAAAAAGAAAGAACTCAAGAGTAGTAAGATTACTAGAATTGCAGCACTTAAGTTTATGGTAAAAGGTAAACGAAGGATTATGGCAGCAGTTAAAATTAGAATTGAAATAATAAGCGGTAATGTAAATTGAAACCTTTGCCAGTTTAGGGAAAGGTTAGATTCGTTATTTAATAAGTTGATCATTTCTTTGCCAATTAAAATGGAGAGCGGAACATGTGCGGCAATGCAATATGCCGGCAATTTGCTAGGTGAAAACTCATAAATCAGCCATGCAGCAACAAACCAGAGTGCGAGAATCATTGTGTCGTTGTTTTGGCGTTTTTTTATTGCTTTAAAAGCAGAGATATATGCTTTGGGTAAGCTAATTGCGTAAAGCAGGAAAGATCCTGAAATGATGAGGAAATGCGTGCCTGGAGGTCCGCTTTGCCCAAGTACACTTCCGGAAATCCTTTTTAGTACGTACCAGTCGAGCATCCAATTTAAAAACTCTCCTCCGTCAATTAAGTAAGTTTGGTAACACCAATAAGCAAAAGGAGCAAGCGCTAATGGTAGAAAAAACCAAGGCTTTAGTTTTAGTAAGTTCTTTCTTCTTTTGTCAAAAATAAATAGTAAAAAAATAAAACTGAATGTAAAAATGATAATGGGTGGGCCTTTTGTTAGTAGACCAAGTGCAAAAGAAGACCAGAACAAAAGGACAAATTTTATTTTGGGCTGGTTTAATATTGAAATTAAAGAAAAAGCACAAATGGTTGAAAATAGAAGCATCAAAGCATCTGTAACTGCAACTTTGGCTAGAAAGGGAATAAGCAAAGAAGTGCCGAGAATAATTGTGGCTACTTTACTCACTGTTGGAGAAAAAAGTTTTTTGCCCCAAAACCAGATGAGAAAATAAACTCCGGAAATCGCTATGGCTGAGAAGAAGCGAAGAGCAAATTCACTAATTCCAAAAATTTTATACGATAAAGCAATTGACCAAAAATGTAATGGGGGCTTGCGGTGGATTTCAGACCAAACAAATTCGGGAATAAGGTAATTGCCACTTTCAATCATGTTTTTGGCAAATCCGGCATAAGCCGCTTCGTCCTGATCCCAAAGGCTTACTGTTCCATTGTGTATAAATGTTAGTATACAGATAATCACGAAACCTAGTGTTGTAATTTTGTTTAAACTAGGGTTGTCAACAGACTTCATATATTTGCAATTGTTTTATCGGGCACGATGATTAGGAGGAGTAAAAATAGAGGTTTATTTAGAATTCTACTTAATTTTAAAGCCCAATGAAAAATATAGTTGCAAACCTTTTCTGATTATAGCTTTTATGTATAAACTAAAGCGCATTTTATATGCGACTATTTTAATTTCATTAGGATTAGCTTTGCTCGCATCGCTGCCTTATTACAATACTAAAATTTATCACTTTAATAAAAGTGAACCATTTAGCGGAGATCAGTTTTACAATCCTTACTCAAACCTTTCAAATTCTTGGTTAAAAGCAAATTTTCATGCTCATTCAAAACTATTCTTAGGCTTAACTAATGGAGAGAATACCGAGGATGAAATGAAGAAGAAGTATCAATCGTTAAATTTTGATATTGCTAGTCTATCTAATTATAACAGTATTACAGAAGAGAGCAGGAAGGATTCATCTTTCACGGTTTACGAGCATGGAATGAACCTTGGATTTACTCACCAGTTAGTTTTTAATTCAGACAAGTCTACTTATTTTGACTTTCCTTTATTTCAAAACCTTAGTCAAAAACAGATGACTATAAATGAATTAAAAGATAGTGGAAGTTTGATTGCATTAGCTCACCCCGATTTTAAGTGGGGCTACAATTTAGAAGATTACAACTATCTTAAAAATTACGATTTGATGGAGGTTGTAAGTGTTCGCAAGAAATCATTAAATCATTGGGATGCTGCACTAAGCGCCGGTAAAGTTGTTTGGGGAATTGGCAACGACGACTCTCACGATACTACAGACAGTCATTGTGGGGTAGTCTGGAATAAAATTAATACCAATGATATAAATAATGATACCATCCTCAGGAGGCTACAAATGGGGACATCATATTTTGTAAAAGGTTGGCAAGGTATTGATATGCTCGAACTAAAAGAGATGAAAGTAATCAATGATACTTTAAAATTGCTGCTCAGCTCAGAAGCAGATAGCATTACTTTAATTTCAGATAGTGGTAAAACGGTGAAAACAGCCACTAACAGTAGTTCTATAGAATATAAAATAGACTCAACAAATACTTATGTACGCGCTGAAGCATTTATTTCAAGACCATGGAATACTTATACAAAATTGTATTTTAATCCGGTGATTAGAGTAGATAGTAATAATATCCTTGAAGAAAAAGTTCAATTTAAAGTAGATGAACTTAATACTTTTTTGTACTATTTACTTTTGCTAATAGTGGATGCAATGTTAATAGCACTTATGGTGTTGGTAATAAAAAAGTGGAAGCGTACACTAAATACTTAAATTCAATTTTAATAGTTATCAATTGAAAAAGTCGAACAGCTTAATTCTATTACTTTTAAGTATACTTGTTTTTGGACAGTCTTGCGAAAGGTTTTATCCTGATGAAGTGCACAACTTGAACGATGGAAAAGTGCTTAGAATTGGTCATGGTGGACTTGGCTTTGTGTCATTGTATCCTTTTAACCCTTATCCGGCGAACAGTTTTAAAGCCTTAAAGCTTGCACTTGAGGAATATAAAGCAGATGGAATTGAGGTGGATTTACAAATGACGTCGGACAATAAACTTGTGTTGTATCACGACAACTATTTAGACAGTAAAACTCACTTGAAAAATTGTGTTTCTAATTACGATTATGATGAAATTGTTGGGACAGAGTACAAACTTGGAATTCCTTATGATTGGTTTCAAAGTGAGAAAATTATTGATCTTGAAAGCTTGTTGACTTATGTTAAAGCCACGAATCTTTCTCCACTTATACATATAGATATAAGGCACTTTAGCCATTGTTTAAGCGCTGAGGAGAATGAAGTGAGGATGTATCAGCTTGTAGATGAGTTGTTAGAAAGCTTAATGCGAAATACCTTTCCTTTGGAAAATGTGTTGCTAAATTCCTCTTCTTTTGAGTTGTGTAACTACATTATGAGAAAAGAGGCTAGAGTGGACGTATCATTTGAAATAAATACTGAAGTAGATAATTGGATTCCCAAAGTTCATTCAGCCGGAATTAAATACGTTACTATTAAACCTAAGTTACTCGACCAAAAACTTAGCGAAAGGTGGCATAATTTGGGGATTCAGGTTATAACTTTTGGAGGAGCAAGGAAAAAGTGGAATATTGAACTGTTGAGAACAAATCCTGATATTATTCAAACTGATCACCTGAGCTCATTGAATGAACTTCTGCTTGAATAATGTTATTTGTTTATGTAAAGCTTAATTGCGATTTGTAGTACAATAAACTTCAATAGTTAACAGTTTGAAGGATGGTTTGTCTAATTATTTTTATATGAAAAAATCTTTGTTTTTAATACTCTTATTGAGCGGATTATCACAGCTGCAGGCTCAATCAGAAGAGGCAAAGCCGTTAAGTTTGTCTCAAGTTTCTATCCAATTAGGGAACTATGGAATAAGTAACAATTACGGTGGGTCATTAGAAGAGTTTAAGTCACTTAGTCCGAATTCCGGGTTTTTAGATCAAGATTTTGACGATTACGACCAAACGTTTTTTAAAAATGGAATGGACTTTTATAGCACATTTAGTATACATTCTACTTTTGATTGGAATGGTAAAAACGATAAATGGAAAAGTTTACATCCGCAGCTGAGATTTGGATTCACTTCCGGAAAAGCCAATTTTATGAATGGTAGTTTAAATCGGACTAGAAGCCATAGAGTTGACACACTGGTTTCCAGTAGAAATGGGCAGGAGTATTTTATTGAC
The DNA here is from genome assembly GCA_002415785.1 of Flavobacteriales bacterium UBA5081. GTDB lineage: Bacteria > Bacteroidota > Bacteroidia > Flavobacteriales_E > Vicingaceae > UBA5081. Next base: position 48,518 of record DIAJ01000026.1, on the reverse strand, counting down.
TCAGTAAGAAGCGAAACTTATACATTGAACTACGATGCTAACTTTTTGGTGATTAATGCCGCTTTGATTATCGGTAGTAACCCTAAAAGCACATGGAGTATTTACGGTGGTGTTGGACTTTCAGTAGGAATGAATTATAATGCAAAATCAAGAGTTGAGTTTTATAGTAGCTACAGTTATGAAGGCCTAGAACGATTTGGGGGTGAAACTTACTCTGATGAATGGGATGAATCAACCAATGTTGAATATCATAGCAATAATGGAATTGGCTTAAGTTTTATGATGTCGCTACCTTTAGGAGTTAATTTTCGATTGTCGAAAGAGAAAGAATTTTGGAGATATACTAGCCTCTTTTATGAGTTTCAGCCTGGCGTTTCTTTTTTTGATGTTAAAGGTATTGGCGGTAATTTTTATTCTTCAGTTTACAATAGTATTGGGTTGAGAGTGAGTTTTTGGGAGTAATAAGTCTTTGCTCCTTTAGCGACTTTTTTGTCACCACAAAGACACAGAGTGCACAGAGTGGTTCTTAGTGAACTTCGTGCCTCTGTGGTTAGTTTTTTTAATAGAAGAAAAATAACCTACTTCACCAATCGCTTGACAACCCTTTCACTTCCATCAGTCACTTCCAAAAAGTACACTCCTTTTGTTAAATGCTCAGTCGAAAATGTTAGATTATTTACAGACTCTTGAATAGCATTGAATTGAATCTCTTGCCCTTGAGCATTAAGTAAACGAACCATTAAAGTTTCATTTGCTTGACTTCTAACAAACAATCGATCTTGAACTGGGTTAGGGAAAATCTCTAAGTTTTGTTCTAAGCTGTTTTCTTTTAAACCAACTACAACACTCTGTCCGTTAATCGGAATCGATAAACTGCTTTGCGGTCCGACTAGGTTGGTGTTAAAGTCTAATGTTTCGCTAAAACTAAAAGTAGTGGGTGTTTCCGCAATAACAGCGATGCTGATGTCCTCGCCTGGAGGAATAGTGTCGTTGACGCCCGAACCACTTCCGAAAGAAAGAAAAGAAGTGTCTGATAAACTAAAATTGCTAAAAATCAAATCTTGATTTCCTCGATTGACCAACACATAATTAAAGGTGTCCGGTGTTTGACTGATAATCGTACCAAAGTTGATGGAGGTTTGCAAAATGTCTAAGCCATAAATTTGAGGAGCTACTGAGTTTGTAACAAAATTCGTAATTCGCTCCTCTAATTGTGGATAATCAACAAAAGGATTTCGATTGTTTTGTACTGCGTAAATGTCGTTGTTTCGGCGAATTTCTATGGAATCAACCGGATAAGTATTGTGCCAACTTCTCAAAGTTGCTTCTTGTACCGAAAAATGATTACTGTAATCTTGATATCGAATTACAAAATACATCATCGCACGAGCGGTTTTGCCTTTTTGTGCATTGCGTGGCTCAAACATATTGTTGTTGTAAAATGATCCGCCACCTAAAGTTACTGCTGTGCCATTTACCACATTGCCAAAAGGCTTGTTTCCTCTTTGAGAGTTTGAGTTATTTGTTGTTGGAAATAAGTGGTGAATGTCACTTCTCATTGGTAAATTTTGATTGAAAAAGCCTTGAGGAAAGGTATGCTCTGTATTAAAATTTGGACTTGTGGTTTGAGCATCTGAACGGCTAGTATAACTAGCTTTATTGTAGCCCGTATACACACATTCAATGGTATTTACACTTGCATTTTGTCCGTTGTTTTTCTTATTGTCAATTGTCATAAACATAGCGTCTCTCGCTTGACTATAACTGCGCTGATTATACCCTTGACCTAAACGTGTATTTAAAGCATTTTTTAAAGCTTGCTCTGATAGGTTTTGAGTACTGTTATAGTATGCGTTCGGAAAAACACCTTGTCCGCGCAAGTCCACAGCAGTTACACCAGATGTTGCATTGTGTTGAATAACCAGCTCAGAATTATGAAGAATATTGTGAACGGGTTCAAAATACACCCAAATAGTTTGACTACCATTCCCCGGAATATTGAAATTAGTTTGCGATGCTGAAAAAGGAAAATCATTATAAGTCGTATAAAATTTAACATTGGTAACCGTTAAACTTTGTGAACTGCTGTTATAGACTGTTAGTTGCAAACTGTCTTTATCGCCGACGTTTACGTTGCCAAAGTTTAGTTGTTGAGGTTGAGTAATAATAATTTGCGCATTTGCAATAAATGGGAGAAATAGGAGCAGGGTGAATAAATTCTTCATAATTAACGTTTAAGCTGCAAAGTTAATTATTAATATTTTTGTGCGAATGAACTTACTGTATGGAAAATATTAAATCTTGGTTACTTGCGATTGCTAGCGGTGTTGTTTTGGCTATTTCTTGGCCGGAAACTTTTTTTGAAAGTACTGCCTTAATTTTTTTAGGCTTATCGCCACTTTTAAAGCTTGAAGGTAAATTATCTAAAGAACATAAAAAAGCGGGAAAAGCAGTCTTTGGTTTTTCTTATTTAAGCTTCCTGATTTTTAATTTAATTACCACCTGGTGGATTTATTATGCTTCTGCCTGGGGGGCGGTTGCGGCTATTGTGTTCAACTCTCTTTTTATGGCGGTGGTGTTTTGGTTGTTTCACATTACCAAGCAAAAAGTGGGAAGAAAAGAAGGCTACATTTCATTAGTTATTTATTGGATTGCCTTCGAATACTTGCATTTAAATTGGGATTTATCTTGGCCTTGGTTGACTTTGGGAAATGTTTTTTCGAATTCACCTGAAAGTGTTCAGTGGTATGAATACACAGGAGTTTTAGGGGGTACACTTTGGATTTTAATCGCTAACTTAATCTTCTTTCAATTAGGAGCCTATCGCAAAAATTGGGTGAAATCTGCTTTCATGACGCTTTTTATGTTAGCTTTTGTATTTGTTCCAATGCTTTGGTCAAAATCGGTTTATAAGAATTACACACAAGATTCAAAAGGGGAAATGGAAGTGGTCATTGTTCAGCCCAACATTGATCCTTACAAAGATAAGTTTAGCGGCATGGCAGAGTCGGATCAAATTGACTTGATGGTGGAATTAGCTCGTGAAAAAGTCGATGAAAAAACGGATTTATTGGTTTTACCTGAAACTGCTTTTCCGCAAGCTTATTGGGAGCACGAAGTGGAGTTTTTGTACGGTACTGAAGAGCTCAGAAAAATCATTGATGATTATCCGCAAATGAGGGTGGTTGTAGGATTGTCTACCTCACGTTTGTTCTTAAAAGATGAAGAGCTGCCTCCAACAGCAAGAAAATTAAGAGATATTGGTTATTACGATAATTACAATACTGCCATGCAATTGGACAGTACAGAAATGATTCCTTTTCATCGAAAGTCGAAACTGGTTTTAGGCGTTGAAAAAGTGCCATTTATCAAATACATTCCGCTCATGAAAAAGCTCTCTATCAATTTAGGAGGAGCAGCCGGCGGTTATGGATCTCAAGAACACCCCACAGTCTTTTTCAATGAAAATAAAACTAGTGGAGTAGCGCCAATCATTTGTTATGAATCAGTTTATGGAGAATACGTAAATAAATACGCCAAAGACGGAGCTGAGCTTTACGCCATCATTACCAACGACGGTTGGTGGGACAATTCGCCGGGCTATAAACAGCATTTAGCTTATGCTCGTTTAAGAGCTATTGAAGGAAGAAGAAACATTGTTCGCTCGGCAAACACCGGAATTTCCGCCATTATAAACTCCCGCGGCGAAATTGTAGAACGCACCGAATGGTGGGTGCCTACTGCCCTTAAAGGCAAAGTTCAACTGAACGATGAGATCACTTTTTATATTAAATACGGAGATTATATCGGTCGCATAGCAGCTTTTGTGGCTGTTTTATTGGTTTTATTAACCATTGTGAAAACACTGAACAAAACCGAGCAGCGCTTGAAAGTGGGGAGGAAGTGATTGGAGCACCTGTCTGCCTTAGGAAGATTCGTGGAGAACTTCAGAAGTTAAATGAAAAATTATTGATTATAATCTAGCTTTATAGTTTAAAAGCTTTTATAAGAGAGCTATTGATTTCATTTATTTTGTCATTGGATAGTTTACCTAGCTTCCCAATTACGAACTCTTTATCAATCGTTGATAATTTGCTTAACCTAATTAAGGAAGTTCTTTTGAGACCATTTTCAGGAGATGGATTAACCTTTACATCAAACTCTTCTTTCCACTTTATTTGGCTAGTTATAAATGAAACTGTTATATCGTTTAGTCCTTCAATAAGAATAAGAGCAGGCTATTTTTTAATCCGGATAGATCAGTGAATGGAAATGGGATAAGAACGATATCTCCTTTTTTCACTTGTATCTTTCTTTTAAGTCCTCAACGGTATAGATGTCTTCTTCAGCGTCCAGAAAATCAAATGTTTTTGACTCACTTGCCAATTTTTGTATTCCCTCAACCGTTATTTGATCATCAATTCTACTCAATAGAAAATCAGCAAAATCAGCAACTTCTTTAATCTTTTGATTAGGTAGTTTGGATAAGCTATCAAGCGTTTGGGTTATTAGTTTTTCTCTATTCATAACTTAAAGTCAAATTAATAGCATAGAAAATAATTTCGCGACTATTTTCTATAGCTAGAATAGTTTAAAATTAAGATTTTCTCTCAAATAATTTTGATTGCTTTAAATATTTATATTTGAATGCTATGACTTGTTTTAAGCTTTCAATAAAAGTGTATGTTTTTTTTGCACTTGTATTTCTACTCTCCCTCTCCAGTTGCAAAGTTGCCCGCTTTTTTATATTCAACTTTGCCGATATCAACGACCATAAGAAATTTCCTAAACGAGAAATAGAGATTTCTGAAAACACCTTTGTTTTTCCTTATGCTAAAGATGAAAAAGTTCCTAAGGATTTGACAATAAAAGGGGAGAAAATTGCCTTTAAAACTTTTTTGGAAGAGAATAATACAGTCGCTTTTCTGATTATTAAAGATGATAGCATTCACTATGAAAATTATTTTGACGGTTATCAGGCTTCCTCGATTGTTCCCTCTTTTTCAATGGCTAAATCGGTGACTTCTATATTGATTGGTTGTGCCATTGACGATGGTTTGATTCAATCAGTTGATGAGCCTGTTACGAATTACATCCCCGAACTAAAGGAAAACGGTTTCGATCAAGTGAATATAGAGCATCTTTTGCAAATGACTTCAGGCTTAGATTACAATGAAGGCTATTCTAATCCTTTTGGAGACGTCGCCTCATTCTACTATGGTAGAAACTTAAGAAAACAGCTGGCTAAAATGAAGTTAAAAGCTGATGCCGGTAAGGACTTTGAATACTTGAGCGGTAATACGCAAATTTTAGGTTTGGTATTAGAACGGGCTCTAAAAGATCAAACGGTTAGTAATTATTTGGAGGAAAAGCTTTGGAAGCCTTTGCAAATGGAATATTCAGCGACCTGGAGTATTGACAAAAAGAAGGAAGGTTTAGAGAAAACTTTTTGCTGCATAAATGCCCGGGCAAGAGATTATGCTAAAATTGGCAGATTGTATTTAAACAGAGGAAAATGGAATAATGAACAAATTATTTCTGAAGAATGGGTGGAGCGCTCTACAAAATTAGATACATCCAAAGGTAGCGCCTGGTTTTATCAATATCAGTGGTGGCTGCCTTCTAAAACCGGCGACTTTATGGCACAGGGAATTTTAGGTCAGTATATTTATGTCAATCCTAACTCAAATGTGATTATTGTTCGTTTGGGGAAAAACAGCGGAAAAGCAGACTGGTGGACAATTCTTTCTTCTTTGGGACAATCCTATGAGGATAATTAAAGATCTTTCTAAATGACAATTGAACTTTAAGTAAATTTGCCAACCATAAAATTGCTCATTAAAATAGAACTATGGAAAAATATGACGTAGCCATTATCGGCTCGGGACCCGGAGGATATGTTGGCGCTATTCGTTGCGCTCAATTGGGAATGAAAACCGCACTAATCGAAAAGTACGACAGCTTAGGCGGTACTTGTTTAAATGTAGGTTGTATTCCATCCAAAGCACTGTTGGATTCTTCGGAGCACTATCATCAAGCAGAAAAAGATTTTAAAGAACATGGCATAGAGCTCAAAGACTTGAAAGTGAATTTCAAGCAAATGGTGGAACGCAAACGTGGAGTTGTAGAGCAAACAGTAGGTGGTATTGATTTTTTGATGAAGAAAAACAAGATCGACGTATATCACGGAATGGGTTCTTTTGAAGATAAAAACACCATAAAAATTTCAGGCAAAAAAGAGGAGAAAATTGAAGCGAAGAACATTGTAATTGCAACAGGTTCTAAGCCGGCTTCATTGCCTTTTATTGAAATTGATAAGGAGCGAATTATAACTTCTACTGAAGCATTGGAGCTAGACAATGTACCTAAGAAAATGATTGTAATTGGCGGTGGTGTAATCGGGCTTGAACTAGGCTCTGTTTATGCAAGATTGGGAACTCAAGTAGATGTAATTGAGTACATGGATCGCATTATTCCAACAATGGATTCAACCATGGGTAAGGAGTTGCAAAAGTCGTTAAAGAAACTTGGGATGAACTTCCACTTAAGTCATAAGGTGAAGGAAGTAAAGCGCAATAAAAATAAAGTTACGGTTAAGGCCGACGATAAAAAAGGCAAAGAAGTGAGTTTTGATGCTGATTATTGTTTGGTTTCTGTAGGAAGAAGACCTTATACAGATAATTTAGGCTTAGATAAAGCCGGCGTAAAAGTAGACGACAAAGGACGTGTTGAGGTAAACGAAAAACTGCAAACCAATGTGAGCCATATTTATGCCATTGGCGATGTAGTTCGCGGTGCCATGTTGGCGCACAAAGCCGAAGAAGAAGGGACTTTTGTTGCTGAGGTGATTAATGGAGAGCATCCACATGTTGACTATAACCTAATTCCGGGTGTTGTTTACACATGGCCTGAAGTGGCAAGTGTAGGCAAAACCGAAGAGGAACTAAAAGAAGCTAAAGTAAACTACAAGGTGGGTTCATTCCCTTTTAAAGCTAGTGGTAGAGCTCGTGCAAGTATGGATACCGATGGTTTAATTAAAGTGTTGGCCGATAAAGAAACCGATGAAATATTGGGCGTACACATGTGCGGACCTCGTGCGGCTGATATGATTGCTGAAGCCGTTGTGGCTATGGAGTACAGAGCTACTGCAGAAGATATTTCTCGGATGAGTCACGCTCACCCAACATTTACAGAAGCATTTAGAGAAGCTACTTTGGATGCTACGGGAAAAAGAGCAATTCACATTTAATAATTATTGAATTTTGATTGAACAAAACAGCAAATAGCACGTCTATTTGCTGTTTTTATTTTAGATATTATGGCAAAGACAGGAGTACTTTTAATCAACTTAGGAACACCGGATGATGCGAAAATTGGTCCGGTAAGAAGATATTTATTTGAGTTTTTGAATGACCCTAGAGTAATTGATATTCCCTGGTTGTTTCGCAAGTTGTTGGTCAATTTAATTATTGTTCCTTTTCGTGCTCCTGGTTCGACTAAGATTTATAAAGAATTATGGACTGAAAAGGGTTCTCCATTAATTATTTATGGAGAAAGCGTTAAAGAAAAATTGCAGGCTAAATTGGGTGATAAATATGCCGTTCATTTAGCGATGCGCTATCAGAACCCAAGCATGGAGAAGGTGTTGGCAGAAATGCGCATGCAGAATTATCAGAAAATTATCATCGTTCCTTTGTTTCCACATTATGCTTCAGCAAGTAGCGGATCTGCCATGGAAAAAGCCATGAAAATTATTAGTAAGTGGTGGGTGATACCCGAAATTTCTATGATCAGCCAGTTTTGGGATCATCCGAAGTTTATCGACGCTTTTGTAGCTCGTGGAAAGCAATATAATGTTGAAGAATACGATCATGTTCTTTTTAGTTACCACGGTTTGCCTGAGCGACATGTGGATAAGGTATACGAAGATGGAAAACCTTGCGCAGACCACAATTGCGAACATGAAATTACCGAGGATAATAAATACTGCTATAAAGCGACTTGCTTTGCAACAACACGATTGTTAGCTGAAAAACTAGGTATCCCTGAAGAAAAATACACCGTTGCTTTTCAGTCGCGTTTAAACGATAAATGGCTGGAGCCTTTTTCCGACAAAGTGGTGGAAGAGCGCGCTAAAAAAGGCGACAAAAAACTCTTGGCTTTTAGTCCTGCCTTTGTAGCAGACTGTTTGGAAACAACCGTTGAGATTGGCATTGAATACCAAGAAATTTTTGAAGAACACGGAGGTGAAGAGGTGCAATTGGTGGAAAGTTTGAACGACCATCCGCTTTGGATTGAGGCCTTGGAAGATATGGTGAAGGAGCGGGCTTAATGCAATTCCGCATCAGCCGGTCTTTGATGTTTCCAGCGTTTGTGGCTCCAAAGCCAATATTCCGGTTGTTTATTAATTACATCTTCTAACATTCGCGTATGCGTCTCGGTGATATAACCATAGTCCGTTTGGGTAGCATCTTCGCAAATTAAATCATATTGAACTTCGTAATGTCCTCTCTTTACTTTGTAGATATTGGCGAAAATAACCACAGCCTTAAATTCTTTTGCAAATTTTTCAGTGCCAAATTGCACGCCGGTTTCTTGGTTAAGAAATTTCATCCAATAGGCCTTTTGTGACTTTCGTGGCGACTGGTCAGCACCGAATATAATGGTATATAAGTCATCACTCAGGTCATTTAGTTTCTTTTTTATCGCCTGAATAGAAAGCATTTGTAAGCCGTATTTAGAACGACTTTTCGTGATTTTGTCATTCATGAACTTGTCCTTTAAAGGCGTGTAAAGTGCAATTGATTTATACTCTAAAGCTTGTCCAATTGTAATCGCAAATAACTCCCAGTTACCGTAATGTCCTCCAACCATAACTACATGCTTTCCTGACTTTTTATATTGATTGACTAAATCAATATTTCGGTCTTTCATTCGCTTTTGAGCTTCTTCTTTGCTTATGCTGAAAGCTTTAATGCTTTCTACCATCAAATCACATAAATGCTTGTAAAATTTAGACTCAATGGATTTTATCTCCTTCTCACTTTTTTTAGGAAAGGAGTTTTTTAAATTTTGACGAACTACTTTCGTTCGGTAGCTAACTAGCTTGTAAATTATGAAATATAAAAAATTGGAAATGCCGTAAAGTATCCAAAATGGCAGTTTAGAAATAGGCAAAATAACAAGATAATAAAGAATTCTAGATCCCATTTACTCAATCGATTTAATGGTGTAATTGTTTTGGTTCATTTGTACGGTATCGCCTACCTTTTTATCTAAAAAGAGTCTCCCCAATGGAGAGTTGAGCGAAAGCACAAAGATATTCCCTTTAGCTGAATTGATTTTGCCAAAAGGCAGACCAAATAAAAAATTGGCTTTTTCAGTGCACACAAAGCTTCCCATGTCAACTTTTTCAGTTGACTTGTTGTTTTTCAGTTCTTTTAACTGCTGCAACTGCTTTTTTTGCTGTTGCAAATTATCTTGCAGCTGGTTGATGCTTTGATTCATCATTTCGCGCGAAGTCTCAAACTTATCACCGGCCGAGCTCTTAGTCTCCTCACTCATTTCTTTTTGCAAAGAGGAAATTTCTTGCTGAGTCTCATCAATTTTGACCTTCAGTTCTGTTTCGATTTGTTCGAATACTTGTTTTTTTGTCAAGGTAGTTTGTTTAGCTTGGAAAGGTATTGAAATTTCTTTTTGATGGGGGTGGAAAACCGTTAAAACGGTTAATTTGTTGGCGGGTTTGCTGCTCCCGCGAATAAAGTTGTGGGTTCGCTTATTCCATGAACTCATTAACCCACGGTTTTAACCTTGGGTGGTTGAGTGCTCCCATATGCTTTAATGTGGTAGTTTCTTCCTGACAATCAATACTGGAGTCTTGGCTTAGATATATTTTCTTAATTTAGTCTTACATTTATAATGATTATGAGTTTAATTGACAGAAAGCAAAGAGTTCTTAAGCAACTTTTTGAGCTAAATAATGAAGCTACTTTACGAGAGATAGAAGAATTACTTGAAAAAACCGCAATTGAAGAAAGTGTTTCTGTTTCAGAAAGTGATATCGATAGTGGAAAAGTTATTGTATTAGCAGATTTTAATGAGAATATGACTCAATGGATCAAAGAGCAGTATACGAAGTAGTCATATCTTTAAATGCTCAAACAAAACTTAAGGAAATATTCTACCATTATGTTGTTGAGAATTTTAGTGAAACGAGAGCACAGCAGGTATTTAACTCAATTCTTGAAACAGTAAGTGAGTTAGAGAAGTTTCCTAAAATGAGGACAAATAGAAGAACAAGTGAAGCCTGATTATAGATACATTCTCCATAGAGAGTCTCGCTTATTTGAATTGAAAATAATTTGTCGAATTAATGAAGATAAATTGAAAGTTTTGGTAGTGGATTTTTTTCCAACGATAAGCAATCCTAAATTGCTTGGAAATATTTGATAAGGAGTTTATGCCTGTTTTTTTAACCGTTAAAACGGTTAATTTACATGTGTCCTTTCCTCGCCCAAGACTGAAGTCGTGGATTTGCTTATTCCTGAACTTATTAACCCACGGTTTAAAACTTTTGTGAATGAGTGCAACAAAGATAAAAATGGTTTCAACCATTTAGCCGTAATTTTCATTCTCACATTTCTCTTTTGAATACCTTTGCTGCATGGAGAAGATTTTGGAGTTTCAATTGCCGACAGCTAAAATCAATCTAAAGAGATTAACGGATTTTTCAAAGGACTTTACTTATGCAAGTATATTGTTATCCAATAACTATACTGATGCTTATGGTAAGTATGAATGCTTGGCGGCTTTTGGAGCTTACCGGATTTTAAGTGCCGAAGAAAGCTGTTTTGCACAGTTGAAATCTTTCTATGAACAAAGAAAATCCTGGTTGTTTGGACACTTTGCCTATGATTTAAAGAATGACCTTGAGCAGTTAAATTCTCAACATGATAAAAAACATGCCTTTAATGGACTATGCTTTTTTGAGCCGGCCTATTTATTATTGCAAGAGCGGGGGATGAATGTGGTAAAAGCTTTTGTAAACGAGGAAGTTGATCCAAGGCCTTTTGTTGACTTTGTTCAATCCTTAGATTCGCCAATTGAAGAGGAAAAAGTTGACTTTCACTTCCCTAAAATGCAGCCCATAATGTCGAAAGCTGAGTACTTGAAAGCTTTTGATAAGTTGAAAGAAGAAATACAGTTCGGGAATATTTACGAAGTGAATTACTGTCAGCAGTTTATAGCTAAGTTGAATGACTTTGATCCATACCGAGCTTTTCTTAAGTTGAACGAACGTTCGCCAATGCCATTTTCCGCTTTTTATAAAAATGAATCGGCTTATGCCGTATCAGCTTCTCCAGAGCGTTTTTTGTGTAGGAAAGGGAATAAATTATATTCTCAACCCATTAAAGGAACGGCAAAAAGAGGTGCGAGTGAATTAGATGATGAAAGAATTAAGTTGAACCTTCGCAATGACTTGAAAGAGCAAACTGAAAATGTAATGATTGTTGACCTTGTTCGAAACGACTTGTCCAGAACGGCAGCAAAGGCTTCAGTAAAAGTGGAAGAATTGTTTGGAGTTTATACATTTCCACAAGTACATCAGTTGATTTCAACCATTAGTAGTGAGCTTTCTCCGAATTTTCACTTTGTTGATGCCATTAAAAATTCATTTCCCATGGGGTCAATGACAGGTGCACCAAAAATTTCAGCTATGAAAATCATTGATCGTGATGAAAAGAGTAGAAGGGAGCTATATTCAGGGTCTATTGGCTATATCAGTCCAAATGGAGAGTTTGACTTTAATGTGGTAATTCGCACTTTGCTTTACAATGCAAAATCTAACTTTTTGTCGCTTACCGTTGGTGGGGCGATTACTGCTGCCGCAGAGGGAGAAAGTGAATACGAAGAGTGTTTATTAAAAGCAAAAGCTATCTTTGACCAACAAAATTGAAGTCTAGATGCGCCAAAAGTTTGAAACTTTTTTTAAAAAACACCCTCAGCTTAAAGAGGCCAAACTCTTGTTGGCGATTAGCGGAGGAGTTGATTCTATGGTGCTTTGGGAGTTGTTGGTAGGTCACTCTCTAAATGTAGATTTAGCCCATGTGAACTTTCAATTACGTGGAGAAGAGAGCGAAAAAGATCAAGCTTTTTTAGAAAAAGAAGCTAAAAAACGAAAAACTAAACTGCATTTGCTTCGAGCTGATACAAAGAATTATGCAGCAACTAAAAAGCTGTCTACCCAAATTGCCGCTCGCCAAATTCGCTACAATTGGTTTGAGGAGTTGATGCAAGTACATAGCTACGACTATTTACTCACCGCACATCACCTCGATGATAGCATTGAAACCTTTTTCATCAACTTAGATCGAGGTACAGGTTTAAAAGGCTTAAGTGGAATTCAGTCAAAAGAGAAAGTACTTCGTCCGCTTTTAGAGTTTACAAAAAATGAAATTATATCCTTTGCTGAAGTGCAAAACATTCCTTTTCGAGAAGATGCTTCCAATGCGGATTCCAATTATTTGCGCAACTGGTTTCGCAATGAATTATTGCCACTTTGGAAAGAAAAAAATCCCGCTTTTGAGCAAACAATGAAAACCAATATACAGCGCTTGAAAGAAACTCAAAAAGTAATTGACGAAATGGTTATTGCTGATTTAAGAGAAATTCCTTCAGAAGTAAGTTGTATTTCATTTGAACAAATTCGTAAAATGAAACTGCCCAAGCAGAGTTTAATGCAGATTTTTGAGCCCTTAGGGTTTAATTTTACGAAAGTAGAGCAATTATTAGATGCAGTTGAGAAAGCAGAATCAGGGAAAGTGTTTTTCAGTGAAAGTTATCAAATAACTGTTGATCGGGAGCAAATTCTCATTACTGAAGTTCAAAAAGATAATGCGGATGAACTGTTAATTGATCGTAGTGAAACTCAACTTACATTACCATTTAAAATGCAGTTTTCATTTATAAATAAATCTCAAATTAATTGGAATCAGAAAGGGGTAGAGTATTTTGATGCAGAAAAATTGCAGTTTCCATTAAAGCTTAGAAAATGGCAAAATGGAGACCGAATAAAGCCTTTGGGGATGCAGGGAAGTAAGTTGGTAAGCGACCTATTGATTGATGAAAAAGTTCCACTTCCACAAAAAAGTCAAACGTATGTTTTGCTTTCCGGCGAACAACTGATTGCCGTTTTGGGTTTACGAATAAGTGAGAATGCAAAAGTGACTGATCAAACGAAAAGTGTATGGCAAATTCAGTGGGAAGATTGAAAGAAAAAGCAAAAAATGCCGAGCGTTTGTATTTAGTACTGGCAGCGCTTTTTATTGCTTCTTTAGTTGCGGGAAATCTTATTTTTCAGAAGTTTTTTCATTGGTCGCTTTTTGGATTTTATACCTTTGAGATTTCGGTGGGAATTTTACCTTATCCCATTACTTTTTTAATTACCGACATCATTTCTGAAATTTATGGCAGAAAAAGAGCCAATCAAGTGGTTGTTTCAGGACTATTTGCCACCGTTTTTGTTTTGTTGATTGTTTATTCGGCTAATGTTGTGCCGGCTACTACATGGTCGCCCATTCAAGATGAAACCTTCACAAAAGTATTTGGCTTAACAGGTGTAGCTGTCAGTGCTTCTATGATTGCTTACTTGTTGGCACAACTCATCGATATTCGCATTTACCATTTCTGGAAAAATTTAACTCAAGGAAGACACTTGTGGTTGAGAAACAATGCTTCCACTATGACATCGCAGTTTGTAGATACTTTTACAGTGCTAATTTTACTCTGTTCCTTTGGTGCGATTGAATGGGAGAAGTTTTGGCCACTATTAGCCAACGGATTTCTGTTTAAAGTTTTAGTCGCTGCACTAGATACGCCCTTTATGTATCTTTTTGTAGGAATGATTAAGAAGTACTTCGGCTTAAAAGAAAATGAGGAAATCAGCTTTGCCTTTGTTAACAGTTCGATCGATAAAACTGCTTGAAATTAATCAATCTTGGTAATCTCAATTTCCACTCTACGATTTTTTTCAAATGAACCTCCAAGTGGAAAGCTTCCACCCATTCCCTTGTAAGTCATTCGGTTTTTGTCGATGCCTTTTTCAATAAAGTATTTATAGATTTGCAAAGCACGCATTACCGATAAGTTTCTTATTCCGGTGTCATGGTCTACGCCGTCCTTTTCTGTGGGCTTTGTGCAGCAAACATGTCCTTGTATTTCAAAATGATAGTTTTTATGTTTTAATAGTATTTTAGTAATGCTATCTAAAGCTGGTTTGGATTTTGGTAAAAGATAGCGTCTTCCACCTTCAAAAATGAGCTCAGAGAGTTGCAGCTTGTCTCCTACCTTTATTTTTGTAAAGTCTACTTTTTTGATGTTTTGAGCTTGCTTTTGTTGAGCTTTAATATTGCTAATGATTACTTTTCTGTTTTCGGCTAAGGCGCCTTTAAGAATTTCTCCTTCACCTATAATAGAATCAGCTGAAATTTTGATCTTAAATGCTTGTTGTAGATATTGTGCAACAGCTTCTGCTCTTTTTTTCGCTAAAAGTTGGTTGTAATGGTCACTGCCTGTATGATCTGCAAATCCACGTACACTTATGTTTTCGCTTAGCTTATTTTGATTAGCCCAATTGTCTATTTCTTTTTTTTGAGCTTTATTGAGTTCATAAACATCAGTTTCGAAGTAAATTGTAAGTTCATTTTGAGCTTGTACGATAAATGAGTTAAAAGTAAGTAATAGAATTGATAGACTTGCTAGTAGTTTCATAATCATTGATTAGGAATTGGTCTCTTGATTAGGGTTTAAATATCTAAATTTTAAAGATAACATCTTTGCTACAACTTTCAAATCTTTAATAAGAATTATGTTGGTGGTAGTTTAGTATTAATCTTAATTTTGGGAGAACTTTTTTAAAAATATTTTCATGCGAGCATTTGTATTAGGATTAATTCTGCTCTTTAGCAATCAATTTCTCAATGCCCAAATATATAATCCCGTAAGTTGGCAAACTAAGGTAGTCGATAATGAAGATGGTACCTATGATTTGCAAATGATGGCAACAATCGATAAAGGTTGGCATTTGTATTCTCAAGAATTACCTAGCGACGACGGGCCTATTGCCACTGAGTTTACTTTTCCGGAAGGAGAAAGCTATCAGTTAATTGGAAATGTAAAAGAGCCTAAGCCGGTTACAGAATACGATCCTAATTTCGATATGGATCTGAATTTTTTTAAAAAATCAGTCACTTTTACACAAAAAATTAAAAGTCGAACACCTAAATCATTTGATTTAACCGCTGAGGTGTATTTTATGGTTTGCGATGAAGAAAAGTGTTTACCACCTGAATTTGTAGACTTAAACTTTTCCATTCCTGCTTCCGGTACTGTGGTAGAAGAGATGCCTGATAAAATTGAAAGTGCAGAGCCGAAAACAACCACTGAAAAAGATAAACTGAATGAAGCAGAACAAAAAGATGTGAAGTTGGCGGAATCTAAGCTTTCTTTGAACCAAGGAACTCAAGAAACAACAGCTAATGAAGATCCAACGGCTAACGCAATTCGATGGACTTATGCGGCTGAAAAGTTAAGTGAAGGTATTTATGAAGTAAAATTTAAAGCTATTTTAGGTGATGGATGGCATTTGTATTCTCAACACTTGCCAAGCGATGAAGGACCAATTGCCACCACTTTTTATTACGATGATCAGCAATATGAGCTAGAAGGTGAAACAGAAGAAAAAGGAGACTTAATCAGTGATTTTGACCCGAACTTTGAAATGGATTTGAACTTTTATGCCAATGAAGTCACTTTTGTTCAAAAAATAATAACCACTGAAAATATAGTTCAGGCAGAGTTTGAGTACATGATTTGCGATGAAAAAATGTGCTTGCCACCTGAACTAATCGAAGTGGAGTTTAACCTAAGTGAGGGCACAGGAATTAATGTGTTAGAAAAAGCAGATCAAGAAGCTACCTTAGATGTTAGTGGAGTGATTCCTGCCTTACCGAAAGTTGATTTAGAGAATCCGGTTTCCGATTGTGGCGAAGATCAAGAATCGGAAGAAGGTGGATTGATGACGATCTTCTTTTTAGGATTCATCGGTGGTTTAATCGCTTTACTAACACCTTGTGTTTTTCCAATGATCCCGCTTACGGTAAGCTTTTTTACCAAAGGAGATGGTGAAGGGAAAGGCGTTGGGAAAGCCGTATTGTATGGCTTTTTCATTTTTGCGATTTATGCCGTCTTGAGTATTCCTTTTCACTTTAATACTGATCCCGAAGTGCTGAATGAAATAGCCACCAGTGTTTGGCTCAACATAATTTTCTTTGTAGTTTTTGTAGTTTTTGCTATCTCCTTTTTTGGCTATTTTGAAATTACCTTACCAAGCTCATTAACTAATAAAGCAGATTCCGCATCACAAGTTGGCGGCGTGTTGGGCATTTTCTTTATGGCACTTACACTGGCGCTGGTGTCATTTTCTTGCACCGGGCCAATCTTGGGAACTGTTTTAGGGAGCGCCCTGAAAAACGGACCATGGCCGATTACTGCAGCCATGAGTGGATTTGGTGTAGCCTTGGGACTTCCTTTTGCCATTTTCGCTACTTTTCCTTCTATGTTAAACAAACTGCCACAGTCGGGTGGTTGGCTAAACTCCGTAAAAGTAGTTTTGGGTTTTATAGAACTGGCTTTAGCAGTAAAATTCCTTTCCAATGCAGATTTAGTAGAGCAGTGGGGATTGTTGAAAAGAGAAACCTTCTTCGCCATTTGGACGGTAATCGGAATTGGTTTAACAGCCTACTTGCTGGGCTTAATTAAATTCCCTCATGATTCACCCATTGGGCGACTTTCTCCATTCAGACTAGGATTTACAGCTCTTGTTTTAGCATTTACCATTTACATTGCTCCGGGAATATTGAAAAGCAGTCCTTGGAATCATAATTTGTTGAGCGGTTTTCCTCCGCCTACTTTTTACAGTTGGTATGAGAAGGAAAGCTTTCATGCAGAATTTACCGATTTTGAAACTGCAATGGCTGAGGCTAAAGCGCAAGACAAGCCACTTTTAATTGATTTTACCGGTTGGGCATGTGTGAATTGTCGTAAAATGGAAGAGTCCGTTTGGACAG
Source organism: Flavobacteriales bacterium UBA5081 (assembly GCA_002415785.1). Classification (GTDB taxonomy): domain Bacteria; phylum Bacteroidota; class Bacteroidia; order Flavobacteriales_E; family Vicingaceae; genus UBA5081. The sequence goes on along the minus strand of DIAJ01000026.1, from coordinate 31,392 downwards.
TAGATGAAATCAAAGAAAGATTAGAAGAAGATTTTGTGTTGGTTTCTCTTTATGTGGATGATAAAGTTTTATTACCTGAAGAACAGCAAGGTGTTTTTGAGTACCAAGCCGGGGGTGAAACCAAAAAGAAAAAGATTAAAACCATTGGAAATAAATGGGCGACTTTTCAAACGCAGGTGTTTAACAACAACTCACAACCGTATTACGTAATGCTAAGCCCCGAAGGAGAATTACTCGGCAAACCGGTGGGTTATACACCCGACGTTAAAGAGTATGCCGACTTTTTGGATTGTGGGCTGAAGGCGCATGAAGAGAGGTAGAGCAAGGAAGTGTTCCGCAGAATTTCCACCGGGCGGACAGGTGCAATACTCCGGCATAATTAATTAGTATACCTTTCTGTCTTAGGAAGATTCTTGTCGAAAATAAAAAAAAGCCACCAATTGCAACATTAATCTGGAATGTCTTTAAGTAACTCAATAAGTTCTTGCTTACTTAGGTTATTTTTACTTGACTTATCATAAATGGAAAGCAAGAAAACAGTAGCTTTGTCTACAAGGAAATGAGTAATAATTCTTGCACCACCTCGCTTTCCTTTACCCTTTGATTGAATTGCTATTCTAACTTTATAACAATTATTTCCAAGACTTATACCTTGCTTCGGATTCAGCTCTATGGTTTTTATAAAAGCTGTAAAATCATCTTTAATAGAAGGGTATTTTTTTGCCAGCTTTTTTAATTCTTTTTTGAATTGAGGGACGACAAAAACATTATAGCTCATCAATTAAGTCTTTTGCAGGAATTCCTTTTAATTTTCCTTGACGAATTAATTTTATCTCCTCCACGGCTTCTCGTATATCGCTCATTAGTTGAGCTTTTTCATTGGTAAGTTGCTTTGTCTTTACGTAGGGCAAACTTTTTAATACTTCAAGTAAATGAAGTGCTTTGTTGTCTTTTATATCTAGTAATACCTTCATCGCTTGTTTTTATTTTGTTGAGAATTTGCTTAAAACTCCTTATTTCAGGAATATCAGTCAAAGTTAATTAAAAAACCACGAAAAACATTTATTGACTTACTTTGGAGTTAGTTAACTTTTATAACCTTGCTTTCTGGTCTTGTTGATTCGTGCCGCAGCATTGCAATACTCCGGCATAATTAATTAGTATACCTGCCTGCCTTAGGAGTATTCTTGTCGAAAAAACAAAAAAGCCACCAATTGGCGGCTTTTAGTATGTTTCAGTTACAAATCAAAATCCGGTTCAGGAGCTCGCTTCAAAGCCTTTTTTTTGGGTTTAATTGCATCCACAAAAAGGATGTTTATGAGTTCATCATCACGCGTTACCATGGTTTTTGACATGCCATTTAAAATTGTGGTCGGAATATCATCGTATTTATAAGTTCTGTCAAATTTTTCATAAGAACCGTCTACAAAAGTTAGCTCGATGCTGTTGGGGTCGATAATGCCGTTTTTTACTTTTACTCTTCCAATAAAGCAATCAGCAAAAGTCCCTTTGCGAACGGTAACTACTATGTTCTCATGAGTGCCGTCTTTTACTTCATTGGCGCCACGAACTTCAAAAACTTTAGCATATTTCTGATAGCAGTTTTGATCACTTTGCGCTTTAACGCTTAATATTGCACTAAGTAGTGCAAATCCTAATAGTATTTTCTTCATCGTATTTTTTGAGGGCTAAAATAAATATACTTTAGGAAGCTGGCTAATTCTAATGCTTATTTTATTTTTGTTGAAAATTGAATTATATCATGGCAGACTCAATCGTAAGAGCTAACTTTTTGGAAGCGAAAAGAGTATTGGAGAGTTTTTTATCGGAGGATGAAAATATTCAAAAAATTGAAGCAGCAGGTAATTTGCTTTGTCAAGCTTTTGAAAAGGGGAGTAAAGTGATTTCTTGTGGTAATGGCGGCTCTATGTGTGATGCCATGCATTTTGCTGAAGAGCTAACCGGTCGATTTAGAGAAAACAGAAAGCCCTTGGCGGCAGTTTCGATCTCTGATCCATCGCATTTAAGTTGTGTAGCTAACGATTACGGCTACGATGAAGTCTTTTCTCGCTACATTCAAGCATTGGGAAATGCAGGAGATGTTTTGTTGGCAATTAGCACTTCGGGAAACTCAAAAAATGTTTTGAAAGGAATTGAGGCAGCTAGAGAAAATGGAATGAAAGTAATTGGATTGACCGGAAAAGATGGTGGTGCGATTGGACCATTATGCGATATAGAAATCCGAGCACCTCAGTCTGATTATGCAGATAGAGCTCAGGAGATTCACATTAAAGTAATCCATTCGCTAATTCACTATGTGGAGGAGAGAGTTAAAAGTGACTGAAGTACTTAAAGTTTGAAGTTAAATTTGTTTTTGTTCAAAATCAGATGAAGTGAAATCCTAATCTCGCTTTAGCGAGAAAGTTTCATCTTTCACTGTTTCATATTTTCAAAGACCGCTTCGCTGTTAGAGAAGAGAAAGTTAAAAGTGACTATAGTTTAAAGTTAGTTTTTAACCGCTAAGACTACCAAGAAGGCACAAAGTTCTCAAAGAGTTAGCTAGAGAAAGGATGAAGGAGAAAGGATTAAAGTTTAAAGCAGATTTTTTACCTCTAATGTTGCGCGCCTTTATTGAGCGCAGTTTAAGGTAAAGAGAATCATGGTTTTCGTTTCCAACAAAAGCCTGCGAAGAAAGAATCGAGTCTCGCGACAGCGAGAAAGTTTCAATGTTTCCGTCTTCATCTTTCATGTTTTCAAGGAGTGCCTAAAGTACTTGAAGTTTGAAGTACTTAAAGTTAAGTGCCTTTTTCTAGAGATTAGAATATTGTAATAAGATCTCTGCGATGTTAGAGAAGAGAAAGTTAAAAGTGACTATAGTTTAAAGTTATTACCTTAATAAAACCCTTAATTTTTCTTCACTTCTTAATGGTGAAAACAATATGTAGTATCTGATTATTAATTATTAGCGACTAAATGTAACAACTAAATTCAGGACTAATCAGTGTGTCTAAAGTCTAATGTCTAAAATCTAAACTCTATGTCGCGACAGCGAGAAAGTTTTACCTTTCATCCTTCTTATTTAGAAAGGCTTCCTCCCGGGTTAATAAAGTTCAATTGATATCGATAAAGTGTTCGCACAGCTTTGCCGTCAACTTTTGCAGCTTCCCATTTTATTGTTCGCATTAGACGAACTGTTTCATCATTACAACCACCGGCTAATGGTTCTGTAATTCTAACATTGCTAATAAAACCATAAGGCTCTATTACAAACTCAACACTAACTCTTCCTGAAATTCCTCGTTCTAAAGCAATACCGGGGAACTTGAAATTTTGAGCAACAAAATCATTGACTGATGAGGCGTTTTTAACTCCCACCTTTTCATCAACTTGATTGATATTGTATACTTTTAGTGTGCTGTCTACCCCATAAGGGGTTAATTCCGAGAGCGATTTATAGCCTCTTTTCTTTACTAATTTATTATATTTTTTTATTCTAAAACTCACTTTTATCTTTTCATCAGAAAGTCTACTTTTCGGTTCATTAGGGTGCTTTTCCCATAAAATGCGCTTAAAAACATCAAGAGCAGCTTTTTGCAACACTTCAGGGCTTTCTTGATCAAATTCAATTTTTACAAGCTCACCATTGGTGTTTACTTGATAGTTGATAAAAACATCTCCTTCAATTTTATTTTGGATTGCTTCTTCCGGATACTCTAAGGCATTGTTAAAAAGAAGTTGCACTTCATCTTTGCCGCCATAAGGTTTTGCCGGTAAATACTGGTCGGAGAAAATAGTTACCTTTTGAGCATTTACAAAAGTAAAAAGACAATGGAAAGTGAGTACTAACAGTTTTGTTTTTAGAGTCATAATTTAGGAGTAAAAAGTCTCAATTAAAGGGTGTAAATGCTTAAATTTGTATGCTAAATTTCAGCTTGCATTTTTATCGAAATGAAGATAGTGAATTTTAGTTGAATTGCAATTTTATATTTAATCATAATTTATTTTAAACCATGAAAAATTTATTTTTAGCAGTTATTGCTTTAGCTTTTATAACCGTTAGTTGTGCCGGAGGAGCCGACAAAAAAGCAGAAAACCAAAAAGAGAAAACTGAAACAAAAGTTGCCAAGCAAGAAAAGACAGAACCCTCATCAAAATCGGAAGATGAGCTTAAAGAGGAGGTAGCTGAAGTAGCCGAAGTGGTAATTGAGGGAAATGACCAGATGAAGTTCAACTTAGACAAGATTGAAGTTTATGCAGGTCAAACTGTAAAACTAACTTTGAAGCACGTTGGAGAAATGCCTGTTGAGTCAATGGGACACAATTGGGTATTGCTGAAAAAAGGTGTTGACCGTGCTGATTTTGCCATGGCGGCGATGAATGCAAAAGACAATGGATACATCCCGGCAGATCGCAAAGGAGATGTAATTGCCAATACAAAAATGATTGGTGGTGGTGAAGAGGTTACTATTGAGTTTACTGCTCCAAAGAAAGGAACTTATGAGTTTTTGTGTTCTTTCCCCGGACATCATGGAATGATGAACGGTAAGTTTACTGTGAAATAATTACTCTTCAATATGATTTAAAAGCCGAGCATTTTGTCTCGGCTTTTTTTATGGACTTAAGTGAATTTTGAAAGAATTCTTTCCATAATTCAAGAAAAATCTCCTATTTTGCTGAATATTAATTGCAAGACATAAAATCTTTTCTCATGCTGGTTAAAACATACGGAAGTGCCGTTTACGGTGTAGATGCAATCACAATAACTGTGGAAGTAAATATTGGACAAGGAGTTAATTTTTTGCTTGTTGGTTTGCCCGACAGTGCAGTAAAAGAGAGCCACCAACGCATTGAAGCAGCCTTAAGAAATAACGGTTATAAAATTCCGGGTAAAAAGGTGGTGGTAAATATGGCTCCGGCAGATATTCGCAAAGAGGGCTCTGCCTATGATTTAACTATTGCGATGGGAATTTTAGCTGCATCTGAGCAAATTAATCCTGATGAGATTTCTGATTACATCATTATGGGAGAATTGAGCTTGGATGGGAGTTTGCAAGGCATGAAAGGTGCTTTGCCTATTGCCATACAAGCACAGAAAGAAGGATTTAAAGGAATGATATTGCCAAAACAAAATGCTAGAGAGGCGGCTATTGTAGACGGCTTAGAAGTGTATGGAGTAGAAAACATTAAAGAACTTATCGACTTTTTTAATGGAACGGCTGAACTAGAAAGGGTTCAGATAAATACAAGGGATGAGTTTTACAAGAATTTGAGTAATTCTACTTTTGATTTTGAGGATGTGAAAGGTCAGGAGAACATTAAGCGAGCTCTGGAAATTGCCGCTGCCGGAGGTCATAATGTGATTTTAATTGGTCCGCCCGGAGCAGGTAAAACTATGCTTGCGAAACGACTGCCTACAATATTGCCCCCTTTAAATCTGCATGAAGCCTTAGAAACTACAAAAATTCACTCTGTAGCGGGTAGAATGGAGTCTGATGCCTCTTTAATAACAATGCGACCTTTTCGTTCACCACACCATACAATTAGCGATGTGGCACTAGTAGGAGGGGGAGGTTTTCCGCAGCCCGGAGAAATCTCATTAGCACACAATGGCGTGTTGTTTTTAGATGAACTCCCGGAGTTTAAACGAACTGTTTTGGAGGTTATGCGGCAGCCAATGGAAGAGCGAAAAGTGACCATTTCCAGAGCAAAATTTACCGTCGATTATCCGGCTTCTTTTATGTTAGTAGCTTCAATGAATCCATGTCCCTGTGGTTATTATAATCATCCTGAAAAGGAATGCATGTGTGCTCCGGGTATGGTGCATAAGTACTTGAATAAAATTTCCGGTCCGCTTTTAGATAGAATTGACTTGCATGTAGAAGTAACTCCTGTTGATTTTGAAAAGCTTTCCGAGAAACGATTAGCAGAAAAAAGTTCAAACATTCGCGAGCGTGTAGTGAAAGCTAGAGAAATACAAGAGGAAAGATACAAAGAAAATGAAGGCATGCACTCAAATGCGATGATGGGTTCTAAACAGCTGCGGGAGATCTGTCGCATTGACGAAGCCGGTCAGCAATTGCTCAAAAACGCCATGGAAAAATTGGGTTTATCAGCAAGAGCTTATGATAGAATCTTAAAAGTATCAAGAACCATTGCAGATTTAGATGCTTCAGTAGAAATTAAAACCGACCACTTAGCAGAAGCCATTCAGTACCGCAGCTTAGACCGCGAAGGTTGGGCTGGCTAGGCAACGATATATTATAAATTAACGTCATAAGAACATGAACTTTTAAGATGAGAAGAGGAATTTATTGCCTTTTATTTGTACTGTTAATAGTTGCTTTTTCCTCTTGTGAAGAAGAGCCGGAAGAATTGCAAATAAACGACTTTGTAAATCAAGAATACGAAGCGAAAAAAAATCGTCTGTTTGCTGCTACTATTGGATTTGAGGAGTTTGAGGCTTATCAAGCTCAGGTTGATAGCGTTCATGGAAGGTGGGTTTTTTGGGCGAAAAATAACAATAGGGAAGTAAAAATATTTCTTCCCTCTCTAAGGGAACAGTTGTATTTAGCGAATGATTCAAATGGAGTGAAACTGGAACACCTTATTTATGGAAATAACTGGGATCGATCAACTTATGGAAAGAAGGTGCCCAATGTTATAGTGAATGTTAGTCGAATAGATACCGTTTTAAATCATGTTTTTGGCACTTTTGAAGCTACAGTTTACAATAGTCAAGGTGATGAAACTTACATAAAACGAGGTGTATTTAATCGCGTAAAATTGGGAAGTCGTTAGAAAAAAGTAAATTTGAAATGCAAAATTTACTGTCCAATACTATTTTAATAGAACTATCAATTTAAAAATATGAATACAAAGATCTCATTATTAGCCGTGTTGTCGGTTTTGTTTATTTTTTCGATTATTTTTTATGGCTGTAAAAAAGAAGATCCTTTAACGCCAAATGAGGATATGGAAAAGTTTCAAACAGAAGATTATGCAGGTGGAACTGATATTGGAGGAGGTTTTGGAGATACAACAGGAATTGGAGGAGGTGGTACTGGAGGTGCTACCGTAAGTTCAAATTGGCAGTCAATTCCAAATCTTCCGGGACCGGGTAGGAGTGCTGCAGTTGCTTTTTCTTTAAATGGTAAAGGATATGTTGGCCTTGGAGAAGATTATCCTGACTTTTTCGCAGATATGTATTCATATGATCCCTCAACTAATTCTTGGACACAATTAGATAGTTTTCCCGGAGGAGCTAGGAGAGGAGCTATAGCTTTTGCAATTGGCAACTCTGCTTATGTAGGCTTAGGTTTGGGAAAAGGTCCTTCAGGAGTTGGCAGTTTTGAAGAATTACGGGACTTATATAAGTATGATGAAACTTCTGATACATGGACTGCTATGAACTCCACTTTTCCGAAGTGGGGTACAGAAAATGCTACCGTTTTTGTTGCTAATAACAAAGCTTATGTCTTGACAACTTCATATGAGTTTTTTGAATACGATCCTGCTCAAGATTTATGGACAGAATTGGGGAATTTCCCAGGAGAAACTAGAAAATTTGCTGCCTCTTTTTCAATTGGTAGTGAAGGTTATGTAGCAACAGGTTATGATGATGGAGGTTTAGGTAGTCTTGGTGATTGTTGGAAGTATAATGCAACAAATGACAATTGGACAAAACAAGATACCTTTCCTGGTAACCCAAGGAATCAAGCTGTAGGCTTTGAACTAGACGGATATGGTGTCTTAGTCGGAGGTGCTGGTTCTATCGCTGCTGATAATGAGGTGTGGGTTTATGATAAACACCAAGATAGTTGGAATAGGGCTACAAACGACTATTCGGAGAGTGGAATTGCAGGTGGCGTGGGATTTGTTATTAATAACACTGCTTATGTAGGAACTGGTTGGGTGCCCGATGGATTTCTTGGAGTCGAGTCAAATAAATTTCATAAGCTAACAATAAATTAAAATTTTAACTTAGATTATCTATAACTATTTTTTGGGGGCTTTTATAGCTACCTTTTTAGTTATTTAAACCCTAAGTGTGCATTTTGTGTGCATTTTTAAGAAAACAAAAAGCCAATCATTTTAAAACAAATGATTGGCTTTAAATTAAGTCGAGATGAGTGGATTGCCTGCGGCCATCCTTTTTGGGGTGTCCTCAAACTCAAAACCTCAAACGCTAAACGCGTTTTGTTTTTACTTTTCATTTCACTTTCAAGCAAGCTTGACGTTCATGAAAAGTAAAAAACCTGCTATTGGCATAGCAGGTTTTGAGTTTGGTCGGGATGAGTGGATTCGAACCACCGATCTCGCGCCCCCCAGACGCGCACTTTAACCGGACTAAGCTACATCCCGAGCATGATTTGGGATAGCTGCATTTAGCCGTCCCGAAAGCTTTCGGGATAAGCTACATCCCGAAAAGCATTTGCAAATTTATCCAATGTCGTTTAAATATCGAGCAGCACCGCGTTTTTTTATTTGTTTTTCTTTACGCACTGCTTTTTCTCTTGAGTCAAAGATTTCTTTGTGGATTAATTTCCAAGGAACACCATACTTTGTACTTTGAACCAAATAAGAGTTGTGTCTTTTTAAACGTTCATTCATGTCAGAACTATGTCCGACATAATATTTTTTCTTGGAATCACTAAAAATAATATAAGTGGAATACATTATTAAAAGAAGAATTGCGAGGAAGGCAGCGCACTTTAATTACGCCTTTGGCGTAACAGGCCTGTCACGCTCTGCGTGAACTAAGCTACATCCCGAGTATGATTTGGGATAGCTGTATTTAACCGTCCCGAAAGTCTTCGGGGTAAACTACATCCCGAAAAGCATTTGCAAATTTATCCAATGTCGTTTAAATATCGAGCAGCACCGCGTTCTTTTATTTGTTTTTCTTGAACATCGGTTAAATTGAATGTATTGTGCTAATATATTATGAGTGCTTTGTCAAAGTCAACGCTATTTTAGGGAAGTACACACATCTTTTTTCTTGCTACTTTCTTCAATCTTCTTTAGAAACATTTGTTACAAAAACTCCACTCATTTATTAATACTTTTGTCAAAAAAATATTGAAAATGGCAGACGAAAATAAAAGCAATCATACAGAAGAAGTAGAGCATGTAAAATGTTTAATTATTGGTTCAGGGCCGGCAGGTTATACTGCGGCAATTTATGCTGCTAGAGCAGATATGAGTCCGGTGATGTACCAAGGATTACAGCCGGGAGGACAATTAACCATTACGAATGATGTAGAAAACTACCCCGGTTATCCTGATGGCATCAATGGACCGGAGATGATGATTGACTTTCAAAAGCAAGCTGAGCGCTTTGGGACAGATGTTCGTTTTGGAATGGTAACTAAAGTAGATTTTACAGGACCTGTTCACAAAGTTTGGGTAGATGATAAAAAAGAAATTACAGCTGACTCGGTTATTATTTCTACCGGAGCTTCGGCAAAATGGCTGGGACTTGAATCTGAGCAACGCTTAAATGGTTTTGGAGTGAGTGCATGTGCAGTTTGTGATGGTTTCTTTTACAAAGGACAGGATGTGGCAATTGTAGGTGCAGGAGATACAGCAGCTGAAGAAGCAACATACTTGTCAAAGCTTTGCAATAAAGTATTTATGTTGGTGCGTCGTGATGAGTTTCGTGCTTCAAACATTATGCAGCAAAGAGTTTTGGAAGCTCCAAATATTGAAGTGATGTACAATACCGAAGCAAAAGAAGTTTTGGGAGATAAGGCTGTTGAAGGAGTAAGGGTTTTTAACAACCAAAGTGGAGAAGAGCAAACGCTAGATATAACCGGATTTTTTGTGGCAATAGGGCATAAGCCAAACACCGATATTTTTAAAGGTTGGTTAGACATGGATGAGGTAGGCTATTTAAAAGTACAAGCAGGTACTTCCAAAACTAAAATCCCCGGTGTATTTGCCAGTGGTGATGCTGCTGATAAGGTTTATCGACAAGCAGTAACTGCTGCCGGAACAGGCTGTATGGCAGCACTAGATGCCGAGCGTTACCTAACCGAAATTGGCAAACATTAATTTTACTATATAATAAGGTATAAAAAGCAACTCTAGGGTTGCTTTTTTTGTTCAAAAAATAGGTATATATGATATGTGCAATAAGTCAGGTTAAACGGTCATCGCTATATATGGTAGTGCGTAATTTGCATTTGATCCTCCACCCTCCAAACTTCACATTTGACATTTGAAATTATTCACTTACAAATTGCAACCATTTTTTGAACATCTACGTCAAAATAGATGTTCGAGGAATGTTTAATTTTTATTAACTTTCCGAATTCAAATTTTACAAGGAATTAATATCCCATAATTATGAGAAAACACATACTGCCTTTCGTAATTTTTATCGCTTGCGGTTTGCAAGCAATTGCTCAAAATTATCATGTTAACGAAGACTTTAATGCTGCGGCATTACCTGCCGGCTGGTCGAATAATGCCGTTTCAGGGACTCAGGTGTGGAGTTTTGGTATTGATGGTGCTAACTTGCATGCAGGAAATCAAAACTTGGATGGTACAAACATGGCTTACTTTGATGATGATAGCTATGGCTCTTCTTCTAATAATAATACCGTTGAGTTATTAACACCAACTTTCGATAACTCAACTTCTACACAAACCTATTTAGAGTTTGATTACAACTTTAGACAGTTGAATACAATTAATGATAGCTTTTATGTAGAGGTTTACGATGGGTCAAACTGGAATAGAGTACTTTCACTTGGGAGTGATGACTGTGGAAATTATATGCATTCTCAGTGTAATGTTATTCCTCATGCTGTAATTGATATTTCCGCATATAACAGTACAGCTTCTCAAGTAAGATTTATATATTCAGATGATGATAATTGGGGGTATTATGTAGCTTTAGATAATGTAGAAATATATTCTCTTTTTCCTATTGATTTGCAAGTGGCTGACCTTGTTAGGCCATCTGACGGATGTGGATTTGCAGGAACTGACAGCATTGAAGTTGAAATTCAAAATACCGGGTCCAATCCTGCATCAAACTTTAGTGTTTCTTATGTAGTAGACGGAGGAACTGTGGTTACAGAAAATGTAAGCGCAACAGTGCCTGCAAGTGGGTCTATAAATTATGTGTTTAATACAACTGCAAACCTTAGTACTGTTAAAACATACCAAATAGTGGCATATACGCAAATAGCTACTGATGGTGATTTTTCGAATGATACACTAACCACAACAGTTGAACATGAAACTTCATATTCTTTAACATACACCGAGGACTTCGAAAGTTCTGATGGCGGCTGGACGGTGACCGGCTCAAACGCTTCTTGGGAATGGGGAACTCCAAATAATGCAATTATTAGCACAGCCGGCTCAGGTAACAAAGCTTGGGTGACTGATTTAGATGGAGATTATAATAATCTTGAGAACTCTTACCTAACTTCTCCTTGTTTTGACTTCGGTGCAACAATTGGTGATCCGATTTTAGGGCTTTTATTAAACTATGATACTGAAAATCGATTTGATGTTCTTTGGGTTGAATATTCATTGAATAATGGTGCTACTTGGACGAAACTTCCTGCAGGTGGACCAAATCCTTTAAACTGGTATAGTAATACAACTACTCAGGTTTGGGAAGGTCGCTCTCAATCGTGGTTGAGTGTTGAAAACGTTTTAGTTGGATTGGGCGGCGAGCCACAAGTGAAACTACGCTTCGCACTTCAATCTGATGGTTCTTCCACCTTAGAAGGTGTTGGTGTGGACTTAGTAACGATTAGAGAGCCTCAGCCGATTGATTTAGCAGTTAATGAAATGGTGTATCCTTCTACCGGCTCTGCTCCTTTGTGTGGATACGGAACTAATGAAAACATTATTCTCGAAATAGAAAACAAAGGTGCTAACCCTGTGGATACTTTCGAGGTAGCTTATCGAATTGATAATGGAGGGATAAGAAGAGATACGGTTACAACTACTATTTTGCCAAATACTTTAATTAATTATTCTCATGCTATTAAGGCAAACTTATCCGGAATTAGAACATACAACCTTACCGTTTGGGTAAGATCACTTGACGGAAATGATGGATTTACTCCAAATGACACCTTGTTTAATCAACTGGTTTCTAATAGCTCAAATGTAGCAGCTGGTACTTTGCCTTATTCTGAAGACTTTGAAAGCTTTACTCCGGGATCCATTAACGGTCAAAATGGGTGGTCGGCAAATCCGGTGTCAACAGGTACTGGTAGTTTTGGTTGGCGTGCTAACTCAGGTACAACTACATCTACCTCTACCGGACCAAGTGAAGACCATACTACTGGAAGTGGAATGTACGCTTATTTAGAGTCTAGTGGTACAGGCCAAAATGCTGTTATGGAGTCACCTTGTCTAGATTTATCTCAAAATACAGGTGCAAGAATGTCATTCTGGTATCATCGATATGGTTCAACCATGCAGCCTACTTATGTAGATGTGTACGATGGAAAGAACTGGGTAAATGTTGATGTGATTACAGCACAGCCGCAATCTAATGAGGCTGATGACTGGACTTATCATGAGGTGAATATTAATGCTTATGCAGGCAGAAGAATTAAAGTTCGCTTTAGAGGTACTAGTACTGCTTGTTGTACAGGTGATCAAGCAATTGATGATATTCGTATTATTGAACCAATTCCTGTTGATGCTAATTTGCTCGGTCCAATTGCTCCAGTATATGGTTGCGATGTAAATGATCAGTCATACATTACTGTTGAAGTGAAAAATGACGGTTCTTTGGACATTCAGCCAAACACAATGTATATGTATTATAAGGTAGATACTTTTCCTACAGTAAAAGATACATTTGATGTTCAATTAGCGTCTGAAAATACAGCGACATTTACTTTTAGTCAGCCGGCAGATCTTTCTATTCAAGGTATGCAGTACAACATAAAAACTTGGGTTGAAATAGCAGGTGATCGAAATGTTTTAAATGATACTGTTTTTCAGTATAGAGTTAAAAATAATACACAAAGTCCTTTCTATTTTGAAGATTTTGAAACGGCAAGAGATGCCTCTTGTAGTGATTTTATGGGACAAGTGTTGCCAAATGGCTGGTTTACCGATTACACCGCTTATGCTTGGCAGTTGCAAAGTTCACTTTGTGGTCAGTATGATAGAGTAACTCCAACGGGTGCAACCGGTCCGGCAGGCGACCATACAACCGGAAGAGGTTACTTTTTATATACTGATCCAACGCCTTCTCCTTATGACACTACTGTTACAGAGATGATAAATAATGTTGAAGTAACTACTTCTTTAGCTCGCTTAAATTCACCTTGTTTAGATTTAAGTAATCATACTAATGTAGCTGTAGGCTTTTGGTATCATAGATACGGTAGTCAAATGGGTAGAATGGATTTAGAGGTGTATGATAATGCTAGTGGAGTATGGGATAGTGTCTGGTCTGTTTCAGGGCAAACACATTTATCAGCTACTGATGACTGGACTTATGCCAACGTAGACATTTCAGCTTATGCCGGAGATTTTTCTCAAATCAGGTTTGTTGGTAGAGAAAAAGGAGCGAGAGGAAACATGGCTATTGATGATATTGCACTTTATGAAATTAAAGGTGCTGATGTTGCTGTCACTGAAATTACTGCGCCTAATGGAGATGGATGTAATTTAACGAATGCTGCAAATGTTACGGTAAGAGTGGATAACATTGGTTCTGCTGCCGTTCCTGTAGATTCGCTCGTATTGTCTTACACAAACAATGGAGGACAATTGACTGAAGATACCATTAGTCAATCAATTCCTTCAGGAGGCTTTATCATTCACACATTTAGTAATACAGTAGATTTATCGGGAACAGGAGATCAAGAAATTATTGTTCGTGCTCACTTAACTGACGATACTGCAACTTACAATAATTACTTAAAAAAGACAGTTACCAATCAATCTGTAGGTTTACCTTATTACTTCCAAGATTTTGAAGATTTTGGTATGGGAGCAGGATTTGCATCAAATGATTTAAGAGGTTGGAGTAGAAATCCTGATAATGCCAACCAACACTCATGGAGAGTTTGGCAAGGGCAAGCACCACTTGTTGCCGGTGACGGTATGCGTGGAATACCACCAAACGGCCCTTCAGGTGATCACACTTTTGCAAGCGATTTAGGAAATGGGAATGGGTTATACATGATTTTGAAATCTGATTTTACATTTGATGGAAATAGACCGGATGCAAACTTAACTACACCAACTTGTGATAGTATAGACTTTACTCAATCTCAAAATAATAGAATACTGTTAAGTTTCTGGTACCACATGTTTGGTGATTTTACCGGCGACTTATTTGTTGACGTATACAACGGACAACAATGGGTGAATGGTGTTTCTGTAATTCGTGGAGCACAGCAACAAAGCCCTCAAGAGCCTTGGAGAGAAAAGCAAATTAAGTTAGATCAATTTGCTAATGTTTCAAATGGATTAATTCGCTTTAGAGCAGATTATATAGGACCTATAGGTGGTGGTGATATCGGAATTGACGATATAATGCTTCTTGATAGAATGCAAACTGACTTAGCTGTGAAGCAGCTAAGAAGACCAAATTCCGGCTGTGAGATGAACAACCAAGAAAGAGTTAGAGTGTTTGTTCAGAATACCGGTACAACAGATATCTTTAATGTAGAGATGGCATATCAGGTAACTTTTACGCCTTATCCGTATCAAGGTGTTCCTTCAACTACTTTTCCTATAGAAAGAACATCAACCATTGCTCAAATTGTACCTTATGCGACTTATACATTCGAGTTCAACGATCGTTTGGATATGACACAACCCGGTATTTATAGTATAAAAGTTTGGAGCGAGATTCAAGGAGATCAATTTGCTAAAAACGATACTTTAGTTACTGAAGTAGTTAACAACTCTCGTCCATTCCCAAGCTGTGAAGATTTTAGCGGCTTGCTATACGGAGATAATGGTAATAAATACTTAGGTGAGCAGCCTGGAGCAGGTTATGGTATTATGCCAAACTTCTGGAGAGCTCAAAAAGATGCACAAGAAATGTACTTATGGAAAGCCTCCATGCAATTACCCGGTGGTGTTGGCGGACCTACTAGAGGTCATACAAGTGGAGAGAATGATTTATTTATGCTTGTAGAAGGGGGTATGCCTGGAATGAGTTCGTATATTGAATCACCTTGTTATGACCTAACTCAAACAAGAGCAGCCAACCTAGAATTTTGGTATCAAGCTCCAAGTGATCGTCACTTTGTATTGATTGAAGGTGATGCTGGTGGAGGTTACGCAATCATTGATACTCTATGGGGAAAGTCAGTTCCGGGTTGGACGAAAGTTACTTATGTTTTGGCCGATTATATTGGCTCTTATACTACTTTTAAGTTAACCTCTCGTCAACATGGTGACTATGTGGCAATCGACGATTTTTGTTTGGTGCCTCCACCACCACAGCAAGTAAGAGCAGAGCGTATCGTAAGTCCTCCGGATGGAAGATGTTATTACGACACCTTAGAGCCATTAACGATTAGAGTACAAAATGTTGGTGTAGATGATATAGACTCATTAACTTTTATTGTTGCTATCGATACGCAGGAAGTAGCTTTCCCTAGAGGTTCGTCTTATTACCAAGATACCTTTAAGGTGTACACAACAAGTCCTGCACTGCAACCGGCAATGAAGATGAATATTACTATGCCTGATTCAATTAACTTGAGCCATAGAGTAAGATACTTCTTTGATGTTCGAGTGATTTTACCGGGGGATTTAGATACTACCGATCAGCATATTGATTGGCATGAAATATTACATCCAATTCCTGTAGAAATTCCTTATGTAGTCGATTTTGATACGCCTTTTGAACCTGGTGCAGCTATGGATATTGCACCTAATGGAGATGTAGAAGGTGTGATAACTAGTGGTACGCGCCCGGTTGATCAAGGACAAACGGGGCCGGCTATTGACCATACTTTCCAGACTGCCCAAGGCAAGTACTTTGCAATGCCAAGAGATGCAGGAATGCAACCTGCCCTAGGTGACTTTGTAACTCTAACAAGTCAATGTATGGACTTGTCAGAAGCACAAGCACCTGAATTAGAGTTTTGGTACCACATGTATGGTCGACATATGGGACAGCTTTTTGTTTCGGTTAATGATGACTATGGATGGGATGATGTAGATAGTATTAAAGGGGTGCAGCAAGGACGCCAATCAGCACCTTGGGAGATTCGTCAAGTTGATTTAACGCAATATGCCGGAGATTATGTGAAGTTTAGATTTACAGGTATAAGAGGAGATGGTTTTGCATCTATAATTGGATTAGACGATATTTTCTTGTTTGACCTGCCTTCTTTAGATGCTACACCAGCCGGGCTAGCCAGACCAACTGATTTTATTTATAGTTGCTATACGGATACGCAATCTGTTTATGCTACCATCAGAAATAATGGAGCATTAGATATTGATTTCACTCAGGACTCAGCTTGGTTGGAAGTGCTTATTTGGAAAGATGGACAACCATGGGATACACTTAGTCAGTGGGTGACTCAAAATTGGTTTGTCAATAAGCAAAATCAAACAGTTGGTGCTCTGCCAAGAGATTCGACCTGTAACATTAAAATGGATTCTACATTTGATATGTCTGAGTTGGATGCAAGCTTCGACTTCTTAATTAGAATTAAACTAAATGGAGATGTAATTACCATTAATGACACAACAATGGAAACAGTTGTTCATAGAAGAGAGGCAGGGCAAATTGCAACGGTAGATCCTGATGAAACGGTTTGTTACAATGAACCATTATTAATGGAGGTAGAAAACTTCTTCGGTAAGATTAGATGGCAAGAAAGAATGCACGATAAGGATGGAAATGTCAACAGTAGTTGGACAAATGGCTTTTCTTTCCCGAACAATGATTCTATTTACGCCGCCTTATTGGATACAACCTCTGATATTAGAGTACAAGTTTGTGGACAAGAAGTGACCAATCCGGTTAAGATTGAGGTAATCCGACCTTTCTCAGGAACAGCCATAAACTCCGCAGACTGTGGACTTGATAAAGCTCATGAAGTGAAAGTACAGTTGCCTTACTATGGAATAGGTGCAGTTAACAACATTGATTCGGTTTACATTTACCAAAAGCGAGGGGATGCTAGAGTTAATTACTTGGCAAAAGGCGCACCTTATGACAGTACTGATGGGAATCAATATTTTAAATATTATTATCCTAAAGATACTGTAAGCAAAAGAATCAGAGAGGAAGCAGTATTGGAAATTGATACCATTATTAAGTATGGAGATACCGTTCGCTTTGATACTACTTATAAATTAAGACATCCATTGGATTTGTTTGTGGCTACTACAAATGATATTGAGCACAGAACAAATATCACTTGTTGGTCTGATGGTGGCTTTAATCAAATAGACGCTACTGAGAAATTAGAGCGTACTAAATTAACAGCTACTGTTAACATGCCTTTAAACAAGTATTTTATTGATACGTCTTATAAGGAAGTGTGTATTGATAGTGTATTAGTCTTAAATGCCGGAGGTGCTATTGGTAGAACTTTCGACTACGATTGGACATTCATTCTTCCTGATGGTAGCCAAACAAAGGATTCTTCGCAACAAGTAATTGTTAGTGGCGATGATTTAGAGAATGGTTCTATTTATAAGGTAGTGCTTAGAGTTAAATCTGATTCAGGTTGCTGGAATACTGAGTATTTGCCAAATGGTAGAGATACTTTAACCATTAAGGCGGTGGATGCCTGTGCAGTTTCCATTGATGAAGAATACTTAAATGAAGCCTTTAATATTTATCCTAACCCAACATCTGACGATGTGTTTATTGAGTTGAACGTTCAAGCAGATGTTGTGGGAACTGTAAAGTTGATTGGTATTGATGGTAAGTTAATTGAACAACACACCAATGTGAATTTGAGTAGACAAACGACTAAGTTCAATCTAGGAAATCGTTCGAAAGGAGTTTATTTCATCAAGATAGAAACTGATCAAGGGGTAATTACCAAGAAAATTGTGAAGTCGTAGTACTCACTTTTTGTTAACCAATTAATTTTGAAAAAGCCGCTCGTAGCAACGAGCGGCTTTTTTTGTTTAAAAGAAAATGTTAAGAAAAATTAATTATATGTAAAAAAAGTGTTAAATTAGGGCTCTATTTAAACCAAAAATTATAAAGTTTATGAAGAAGTTTAACTTACTGTTACTGGCTTTCATATCACTTTTTGTATTACTGGGGCACAAATTACATGCTCAGGTGATATTTCAAGATGATTTTGAAAGTCATGTTACCGATTCGATTCTCGAGCCACAGAGTCCGTTGTGGAATGGCTGGGGAAATGCAGTCACCAGCACACTGGTGTCAACGGATTCTGCTTTTAGCGGATCAAGTTCAATGAAAATATGGGATGGTATGCCAACTGGAGCTAACGTAGCCCTCTCAGATGTCATTTTAGATTTGGGAGATTCTACCAGGGGTAGGTATCTTTTTACATTTAAAGTATTAGTGCCTTCTAATGATGGTTTTAACGGTCAAGCCGGAACCTATTGGAATTTTCAACATGAGATTGATGCGACCAATACAGGTTTAGAGTGGGCTCATGAAGTTTACTTAGGGCCGGATAGAGCCAACTCTACCTATCAAGCAGGTGGTGTAACTTATCAAATTCCATTTGTTGCCGATGAGTGGGTAGATGTACATTATGTAATTGACCTGGATAGGGATATGCAAGACTTTTTTTATGATGGCGTATGGGTAGCATCTCATCCTTTTACTTATCAAACATTTAGTACAATTGGTCAAAAGGTCTTAGCCGGTGTTGATTTTTACGCTGCTTGCTCCAATGGTTGTACTGAGTTGGGATATTATGAAGATATTTTATTCAAGCATTTTGATGATCAGTACAATGATGCAGGAATAATTAATGCACATATCCCTTCTTATTG
The DNA here is from genome assembly GCA_002415785.1 of Flavobacteriales bacterium UBA5081. GTDB lineage: Bacteria > Bacteroidota > Bacteroidia > Flavobacteriales_E > Vicingaceae > UBA5081. Next base: position 12,432 of record DIAJ01000026.1, on the reverse strand, counting down.
TTTAGGTGATTCCGCAGATATTACCGTAGAGCTTAAGAACTGGGGCTTTAATGTGATTGGTTCAGCAGACATTAACTGGTCAATTGACGGCGTTTTACAAGCTCCTTTTAGTTTTAACGGCGCAATTGCGCCTGGAGCTTCAGATAGTATTTACTTAGGTAAGCACATGTTTGCCGGAACACCTCCTTACGATTTAAAATTTTGGGCAGCTAATCCGAATAATCAAACAGACACTGTAGAATTTAATGATACATTAAAAATGCAAGTTGGAGGGCCGGCTTTAGGTGGCACCTATACAGTTGATCCGGGACAAGCTGCTTCAACTACAAATTTTACATCTATCCAAAGTATGGTTACTGCATTGAACTTATCGGGAGTTTGCTCACCTACTACCGTTAATATTGCACCCGGTGTGTACAATGCAGCGCTTAACTTGTCAAATATTATTGGCTTAAGTGCTACAAACACACTAACTATTGATGGGGGAGATTCTTCTCAAACCATAATTACACAAAATGGAAGCTATGCATTTGCTACATTAACTTTTGATAATGTGGATTATGTAACGGTTAGAAATCTTACTGTTGAACATACAGGCACTAGCGGTGATGCAATTCTATTTTATGAAGCTGATTATAATGAAGTAAGTAATTGTGTTTCTCGAGTTGATGTTAATTCTACTTCCTCTGCAATATATAATATTTCGTTTTCAGGAAGCCCTACAGCTAACTTCACAGTTGCCAATACACACTATAATACAGTTCAAAATACAAGAATTGTAGGAGGTTACTATGGTATTAGAATGTATGGATCTTCAGCACAACTTACTCGTGGAAATAGAATTCTAAATAATGAGATGGATTCTGTCTATTATTATGGAATGTATAATTACTATATAGACTCAGTTGATATTATTGGAAACAATATTGACATGACAAATCGATCAAATCAATATGCAGATGGTCTTTATATTTACTATTCTAATAATATTGAAGTTTCTGCAAATAATATTGATGCAGAAGACTATGGGTTTTATTGGTACAACTACAGCACCTATGCTACTCACCAAAGAAGAAATGCTATTGTAAATAACATGATTACTTCAGTAAATAGCGATCCTGTTTATTTGGGTTATGTAGATTCTTTAGATATTTTTTACAATACATTTAGCGCTAATGACGCAAGTGAACCTGCATTGTATATTACAGGTGGAACTGCTGTGCCAATAGGGGGGTATGATATGCGTAACAATATCTTTAATTCAGAAGCATATTATGCGCTAATGATGTATGAACCGGATAGTATCTTTATTAAAATGGATTATAACTTGTATAATTCAACTAATTATTCGAGTTTATTATACATTGATGGAACTACCTATGCAGATTTATTGGCTTATCAAACAGCAAACTCTGCATTAAACTCCAATTCTGTTGAAGGCGATCCCGGATTTTATTCTCCTACGGATTTGCATTCTTTTAGCAGTTTAGTAAATGATGCAGGTGATGCAGCAGTACCAACTATAAATAATCCGATTACAGTTGATATTGATGGAGATCTTCGTCCTAGCCCTAATGGACTAAGTGTGGATATTGGAGCTGATGAATTTGATCCACCAACTTGTCCTCCGGTGGATAGTGTTTTTATTGCTGACGTAGGAATAAACTTGGCTACTATTTATTTTAGTCCTTTGGTTGTTGGGAATGTTGTTGAAGTACAGTTAGTTGATTGTGGAGCCTCAATTGGTGGAGGAGCAATCTTTACAACAAGTGGAGATAGTGTTATTGCAAATGGATTAACAGCAGCTAAATGTTATGATGTATACATCAGAGAGGCTTGTAGTCGTGGTGATACATCTTTTTGGAGAGGACCTTATTCATTTTCAACACTTTTTGACACTACAAGAGGCGTAAATTGTATTACCAATAATGCGATTACAATTTTTACAGAAGAGTTTGACGAGCCTGTATTAAATGGATGGACCGGAAACATTAATAATGGAACCAATATCGGCTTCTGGAATGTGTACAACTTTGGAACACCAACCGGAACTACAGGACCTTCAGGACCACATAGTGGAAGTAATTATATTTATGTTGAAACAAGCGGAAGCTATGGTGTCAGAACGGCTATGGTTTCTCCAATGATTGATTTAACTAAAGTAACTGATTCCGCAGAGTTGAGCTTTTGGGTTCATGCTTATGGCTCCACTTTAGGTGAGTTAGAAGTGAGCTACTCTACATCTCCAAATGGGCCTTTTACTGAGTTGAACGGCTGGAGAGGTGAGTTTGGTCAAATTCAGTCTAGCGCTACTGAGCCCTACTATAATGTAGGAATTCGATTAGACTCTTTAGTTGGACAGAGAATTTACATAGAGTTTGCTTACACCATTGGGACTAGTTTATATGGCGATTTAGCGATTGACTTAGTTGAAGTGAGTGCTTGTGGAACTTGTACAACTCCAGATAGTCTTAGAAATACTAATGCTACTTTAACAACAGTTGATTTGGCATGGAGAGAAAACGGTACTGCCACTGAATGGGAGATCGCTTTTGGTGCTCCATCTTTTGATTTATCACAAGGAAATCGACAAGTGGTTACTACAAACCCATATACATTAAGTGGACTAACTCAAGGTACAGATTACGAGTATTATGTTCGTTCAATTTGTGGAAATGGTGATACAAGTGGATGGTACGGACCGATTAAGTTTAGAACGACTTATGGTTTGCCTTACTTAGAAACTTTTGATACTTTCGGGCCGAATATTACCGGAAATCCTTGGCCAAGAGGTTGGTCGTCTTCTACTACTACAGATCCATTGTGGAGAACGAATAGTGGAATGACACAATATGGTACTTTTGGAACAGGGCCTTTGAATGATCATACTCAAGGAACGCCATTAGGTATTTACACTTATATGACGATGTTTGGAATAACAGGGGCTACTGCAGACTTAGTTACTCCACAGGTTTATATTGATAAGCCGGCTGTTAAGCTATCTTATTGGTATTTCTTCTATGGGTCAACCATTGATAGAATGGAAGTAATTGTGGACACTAATGGAGTGGAAACCGTTGTTCAAACAATCATTGGACAACAACAAACTGCACAATCTGATCCATGGTATAAAGACTCTATACTTTTAGTTGGCTTTTCAGGAAAGCAGCTTACTGTTAAGTTTAGAGGATACAATGGTGGCTTGCTAACAGGAAATATAGCTCTGGATGATGTAGCTATTGATACTGTAGAAGGAACAGACATTGGGGTTTCTCAAATTTTAGCCCCACAAGGTGGAGTTTGTGGATTAGGCATCGATACTGTGAAAGTTCGAGTGCTTAATATGGGAACTCAGTCGGTGAGTAACTTTGATGTTAGTTATACCTTAAACGGTGGAACTCCAGTTACGGAGACTGTTTCAGCAACGCTAAATGCAGGTGGTTTTTATGATCATACATTCCAAACTCTTGCAAACTTTTCTGCAAGTGGGTACTATGATTTAGCTGCTTATACTTCAGCTGTTTCTGCTGATAATAATGCATTGAACGATACTACTGAAGAAGAGGTTGTAAATATTCCGGTTATTAGTTCATATCCACATACTGAGGATTTTGAATCTAATGCAGGAGGATGGACAACGGGAGGAAGCTCTGTTTCTTGGGAGTATGGTACACCTCAAGGCATGATAATCAATTCTGCTTCAAGTGGCACAAAAGCTTGGATGACAAATTTAACTACCTATTATAATAACAATGAAGAGTCTTATGTGCTTTCTCCTTGTTATGATTTCACGAATCTAGTTTTACCGGAGATTCATATGGATATTTGGTATGCAAGTGAAGGCAATTATGATGGTGCTGCACTTCAGGCATCAAAAGATGGAGGAGTTACATGGTTCCAAATTGGAAACTATCTTGATCCAAATAATTGGTATAATGTTAGTCCAATCTGGGGCATGGGAACTTTACAACCATCACAAGAAGGTTGGGCAGGATCTTCGGGAACTTGGGTAACCGCTTCACATGCTTTAGATAGCTTAGCAGGAGAACCGAATGTAAGGTTGAGAATTGTTTTTGAATCTGACGGAAGTGTTAATTCTTACGATGGTTTTGCATTTGATGATATTACTATTATGGATGCACCTTCTGATGATATTGGTGTAAGTGCTATTGTTAGTCCAACAGATCGTTGTTATTCTGCTACTTCAGATTCTGTTAGAGTAGAAGTGAAAAACTATGGTACTTCTCCAACATCCGGAGCAACTGTTAGCTATAGCATTAATAATGGTGCTATAACTACAGATCCTCTTCCGGTAATTAATCCATTAGAAACTTATGTTCATACTTTCTCAACTTTGGGAGCAATTCCAGCTGCCGGACAACTGAGTAGTATTGATGCTTGGACAAACTATGGTATTGATGCCGACAATAGCAATGATTCTATTATTGGTTTCCGTTTTAACAACTTGGCAAATAATAGTGCTAGTATTCCGGATACAATGGATTTTGAAAATGTACCAACAGGAAGTACCGGGCCAACCTTTGCTAACAATTGGTTTGAAACTAATGAAGGAAATGGATTTGCTTGGCAGTCTAATGCCGGTGCGACAGGCTCTACAGGTACAGGTCCTGATGCAGACAATACAACTAGAACTTCAACGGGAATCTATATGTATACCGAAGCAAGTTCCGGTTTAGTAGGTGATGTAGCAACTTTAACTTCTACTTGTTACGACTTGTCATCTGCATCTACTGTGCTTACTTTAGAATATTGGTATCACATGTATGGTTCAAACATCGATGTGATGTATGTAGATGTTGACTCAGCAGGTTTTTGGGTTACTGTTGACTCATTAGTTGGTCAGCAACAAACTGCAAATGCTGACACTTTTAGAGTTCGTAAGGTGAACTTAAACCATTTAGCTACTTCGACAATTGATTACACTTCAGTTCGCTTTAGAGTAATTAGTGGAGGAACTTATGAAGGAGATGTGGCTATTGATGATGTATCTATGACAGATAATGTTATTATTGGTCTAGATAATAAAACACCATTATCCAAAGCAGATTTTGGAATTTATCCTAATCCATCTAATGGTTTGTTTAAGTTACAAATGAATGTTGAAGGAAGCCAAAAATTCCAGCTGAAGCTGCAAGACATTCAAGGTAGAGAAATTTACCGTGAAGAATTGAATGTAAACGAGTCTATTATTAAAGACTACGACTTTGAAAATTTGGCAAAAGGAGTTTATTTCCTTAACATCCAAAGTGGAGAAGAAAGCAAAACTGAAAAATTGATAATTAAGTAATCTTTTTTAATTAGTTAAGCAGTTAGGGGGCATGTAACGCATGCTCCCTTTTTTTTACATTATCTTTTGAGCTTATTGTTAAGGTAATATTAAATTTTTAAGGAAAATTTACTTATATCAATAAAATTTATGTTAATAAAACGAACAAATTCGTATATTTAGGCACTTAAAACTATGTTTAACCGATTAAATTATTAATTATGAGAAAGTTTAACTTATTGTGGCTTTTTATGATGTTCTTCGTCATAAATGGCTTTTCGCAAACTATGATGCCACTACCGGGATATGGTAGTACATATTCAGCTACACAAACTCGTGGATACTGGTTTACAGCACCTACTGACTTTATTATATCAGGTCTAAAAGTGCCAACAGACGTTGGGACAGATGATCAGTATATCCAGTTGGTAAAGTTTAATACTACACCACCCGCTTTTCCTGGTACTGCTACAGGTTTTACTAATCTAGCGTTTATTAATGGTGTTTCTGGAACAAATATTGTTCCTACTAATATATTTGTTAATCAGGGAGATATAATAGGTGTTTTAGGTGCAAGAGGGAATAGTGCTACAATGAATAATTCTTATGCTACTCCTACAGGTCCGTTTAATAGTAGTATTTTAGGAAACCCTGTTACATTAACCCGTTTAATCTATCAAGGTTCATTATTTAATGGAGCTGCTACTGCTGTTAGTGAAGAAACAGCTGCCGCTCTTGCACGGGTCGAATTGTATTACATTCCACCAGTTCAAGGAGGAGAGAATGCTGCGGTACTTTCAGTAGATTCTCCAAATGTGTTTTGTGCAGGTAGTCAAAATATTGTAGCAACTATTGGGAATTTTGGCCAAAATCAAATAGATTCAGTTGATGTTCATTGGGAGGTTGACGGAGTTGCTCAACCTACATTTCAATATATTGGCTTATTGGACACCGTTAATGGTAGTAATCCAAACACAGCACAAGTCACATTAGGTAGTTACAACTTTCCATCGGGTTTATCAGAAGTGAAAGTTTACACTTCTAATCCTAATGGGGTTGCAGATACTGTTAATTATAATGATACGACAACTGTTATGGTTGGGCCTGCATTAAATGGTGTTTATACAGTGAACCCTGCTAACCCAACAGGTGGGGCCAATTTTAACAGCATAGCGGATATGAACTATGCCTTAAATACCTTTGGAGTTTGTGGTCCTACTACAATTAATGTAGCTAATGGAACCTATAACGAAGCAATCTATTTAGATAATGTTCCGGGATTAAATGCTGCTAATCACTTGACAATTGATGGAGGAGATTCTTCTCAAACAATCTTGTCTCAAAGTGCTCAGTATGCAACTTTAACCTTTAACGGTTCGCCAAACGTACATGTTAAAAACATGACTTTGGAGCAAAGCGGAACATCCGGAGATGCTGTTATCTTTTCAAATGGTTCAGAGTATGATACTTTATCAAGTTGTGTAACAAGAGTTGACGCTAACTCTACATCTTCTGTTTTTTACAACATTAGCTTTTCTTCAAGTACAACTTCAAATTCAACCGGTGTTGATGCCAATTATAATGTAGTTCAAAACAACCGCATTATTGGAGGGTATTACGCCATTCGAATTTATGGTTCAACAACGAATTTGAATACTTACAATCAGTTTTTAAATAATGAAATTGATTCTGCATATTACTATGGAATTTATGCATATTATCAGGATTCAATTGAAATTGTTGATAACAGCATAAATATGTTGAGTAGAGCAAATATTAATGCCGATGGAGTATACAGTTTGAATACCTATAACCCTAAGCTAGTTGGAAACTATATTTGGGCAGACGATTTTGGTGCATATATAAGTACAGGAACAGGTAGTTATGTGCCTGTTAGTAGAAGAACTGAGATTATCAACAATATGATTTACTCATCAGGTGATTTAGGATTGTATCTTTACTATGTTGACCAAGTAGATATGTTCCATAATTCGATTAGTGTAGAAGGAACTTCTCCTGCTGTTCAATTGTACGCTACATCTTCCGGGCCTATTAGCCAGTATGATTTAAGAAACAATATTTTTAAATCAGAAAACTCAGAAGCCTTAAGAACAAATGAGCCGGATACGATTTTCGATAAACTTGACTTTAACGATTATTATTCAGCTAATGGTACTAATTTATTTGATATGGATGGAACTGCTTATGCAGATTTGCCTGCTTATCAAGCAGCTAACACCTCTTTAAATATTAGTTCTATAGAAGGGGATCCTCAGTTTCTTTCAAATCAGGATATGCGCATTATTGGTGCATTTGTAAATGACAATGGTGATAATACGGTAGGAGTAACAGTCGATATTGAAGGAGATACTCGACCAATGCCGGGATCTTCTACAGTTGATATGGGAGCGGATGAATTCAATCCACCAACATGTCCACCTGTTGCTAGCTTTGTAGTGGACTCTATTAAAGGAAGTTCAGCAATTGCCTACTTTACACCTAATACTTTAGGAAGTGTAGTAGAATATGAAATTGTTTCCTGTGGAGCTCCACAAGGTAGTGGTTCAGTAGATACTACAACTTCTGATAGTATTTTAATTACAGGCTTGACTTCAAGTAGCTGTTATGAAATCTATATAAGAGAAGCTTGTTCAAGAGGTGATACCTCTATCTGGGCAGGACCTTATTCTTTCAGTACGCCAATTGCAGGTCCTACAGGAGTAAACTGTATTACCGGTGTTAGCTTCCCTATGTTTGACGATGAGTTTGACGACTTAAGCGCTTGGACAGGAGATATTGGTACAGGTGCAACTATAGGAGACTGGAATTCAAATTCAGGTGGAACAGGATCGGTTAATACAGGCCCTTCGGGTGCTCACAGTGGAACTAATTATGCTTATGTAGAAACATCGGGTAATTATGGACAAACTGCAAGCATTATATCGCCGATGATTGATTTAAGCGCTGCTCGGGATTCCGCAGAAATGTCATTTTGGATTCATGCTTATGGTGCAGACATTGGAACATTGAATGTTAATGTAGCTAACTCACCAACTGGTCCGTTTACAACTGTGTTTACCACAAGTGGTCAATTGCAGCAGGCTGAAACTGACCCCTTTATTAATGTTGGGGTTCGTTTGGATAGCTATATTGGTCAACAAATTTATGTAGAGTTTGAATATATTATTGGTAATGGATTAACAAGTGACATTGCAATTGACAAATTAGAAATTAACACTTGTATAACTTGTCCTCCGCCATCTAACTTGGATACTAGTAATGTAACAGCTAGTTCTGCAAGTCTTGATTGGACAGAGAATGGATCAGCTAGTCAGTGGCAAGTTGATTTTGGAAATGCAGGATATACTTTAGGTAATGGAGATACCATTTTTACTGCAACTAAACCAGTTGTGGTAAGTGGATTAAATTCTTCTACACCTTATGAATTCTATGTTCGTTCTATCTGTGGACCGGGAGATACATCTGCTTGGGTAGGACCATTTAGCTTTAGTACTTCAATTGCTCCTCCAAGAGGGGTGAATTGTATTACAGGTTTCCCTTCTGCTGCTTTTGCGGAAGAGTTCGATGACTTAAGTACTTGGACAGGAGACATTGGTACAGGAGCTACTGCAGGTGACTGGAATTCAAGAACGGGAGGAACAGGGTCATTAAATACCGGTCCTTCCGGTGCTCACAGTGGTTCAAATTATGCTTATGTAGAAACATCGGGTAATTATGGACAAACAGCACGTATTGTTTCACCAATGATTGATTTAAGTACAGCACAAGATTCTGCTGAACTGTCATTCTGGTTGCATGCTTATGGAGCTACTATTGGAACATTTAACGTTAATGTTTCTACATCTCCAACAGGGCCGTTTACTACAATTTTCTCAACAAGTGGAGAAATTCAGCAAGCCGAAACTGATCCGTATGTTAATGTAGGGGTTCGTTTAGACAGTTATGTTGGTCAGCAGATTTATTTGCAACTTGAATATACGATTGGTTCGACCTTCACTGGTGACATTGCAATAGATCAATTAGAAATTAATACTTGTGTAACTTGTCCTGCACCAACTGATTTAGGTGCTTCTAATGCAACTTTATCTACTGCTGATTTAGACTGGACTGAAAATGGTTCTGCAACGGAATGGCAAATTGAATTTGGCACAACCGGCTATTCGATTGGTAGTGGAGATTCTGTTATTACAACTCAGAATCCATTTACTTTAGGTGGTTTAGCGTCAAGTACAACTTACGATTACTATGTAAGATCAATTTGTGGGCCCGGAGATACTTCCATTTGGATGGGACCATTTACCTTTAATACGGCAATTGGAATTCCATTTGAAGAAGATTTCGAAAGCTTCCCTGCTGGAATTACAAATAACCCATTCCCAAATGGATGGACAACCACTGCCGGTGGTACTGCTCCAAGATGGGAGTCTGAAAATTCATCCGGAGCGAATGAAAATTCACTGAATACCGGACCGTTCTATGACAACACTACTTTTGGTGTATCAGGCGGAATGTATATGTATCTTGAGACTTCCGGTGGAAGTTTAGGAGATAGTGATACACTATCTTCTGCGCCAGTGTTTATTGATAATCGATTTACTACTGTGGAGTTGAGTTTTGCTTACCACATGTACGGTTCTCAGATGGGTGACTTAGAAGTTTATGTTGAATCAGGTGGTACCTTAACTCCGGTGACGACAATTAGTGGGCAGCAACAAACTGCCGGTAGTGATCCTTGGGTTACTTATTCTACTTTCTTGAGTGGATATAATAATAGCTCAGTACGATTGAAGTTTGTAGGAGTTAGAGGAAGTGGATTTGAAAGTGATATGTCGCTAGACGATATCATTTTAGATAGTGTGCCTAACTTAAATGCCGGAGTATCGAGAGTTGTTTCACCAAGTGCAGGACTTTGTGCAGGTGCGATTAACCCTGTTATTGAGGTTTTCAATGGAGGAACAACGGATATTGATTCTGTAAATATTTATTGGGATGTAAATGGAGTTGTAGACTCTATGAAATACATTGGTTTTATTGGTAGTGGAACAACAGAGAATGTTACCTTACCGACATTAAATATTTCAGCATCTCAGATTTATAACGTTAAATTCTACACTGGCTTGCCAAACGGATCAGCAGATGAAAAGCCATCTGATGATATGTTAGAGCTAAATGGCTTAAGAGCAGGTTTTGTAGGAACTTATACCTTAGATCCTTCTCAAGCTGCGTCTTTAACAAACTATACATCTTTTGATGCGCTTACGCAAGACTTGAGTAATTATGGAATCTGTGGACCAACCACTGTGAATGTTGCAGCAGGTACTTATACTGATGATTTATACATCAGTAATATACCGGGTGCGAGTTCTTCAAATTACTTAGTAATTGACGGTGGTGATTCATCTCAAACTATCATTTCGCAAGGATCTCAATATGCATCTTTAACTTTTGACGATGTACAGCATGTTAAGGTAATGAACATGACTATTGAGCAAACTAGTACTTCAGGTGATGCAGTAATCTTTTCGAATGGTTCGCGATATGATACCCTTTCAAATTGCGTTACAAGAGTTGATGTAAATTCGACTTCTTCGGCGATTTATAATATTAGCTTTTCATCAAGTACAACATCAAATTCAACTGGTGTTGATGCGAATTATAATGTTGTTCAAAATAACCGCATTATTGGAGGTTATTATGCTATTCGAATCTATGGCTCAACTGGAAATTTGAATACTTATAATCAAATTTTAAACAATGAGATTGATTCTGCTTATTATTATGGAATATATACGTATTACCAAGATTCATTAGAAGTAGTTGGTAACTCAATCAATATGTTGAGTAGAGCAAACACTAATGCAGATGGTATTTATATGATAAATTCATACAATCCAAGAGTTGATGCTAACTATGTCTGGGCGGGCGACTATGGAGTTTACGTAAGTTCCGGTACAGGCAACTATGCAGCATCTACCCGTAGAGCTCAGTTTGTAAATAACATGATTTACTCTGAGTCGGATTATGGATTATATCTATATTATGTTGACCGTGCAGATATTTGGCATAATTCAATACATGTTGAGGGAACAGTAACTCCGGCATTGCAAATTAATGCAAGTACTTCCGCGCCTATAAGTGAGTATGATGTTAGAAATAACATATTAAGCTCAGTGAATACGGAAGCATTAGAGACGAGTGAGCCTGATACTATATTTATTAAACTGGATTATAATGTGTATAATTCAAATGGTCCGGTATTAATTAATATTGATGGAGTAGGTTATGCTACTTTAGCAGGTTATCAGTCTGTTCAGCCTAGCTTTAATACGGCTTCATTAGAAGGTAATCCACAGTTTGTATCGAATACAGATTTACATATTTTAGGTTCATTTGTAGATGGACAAGCTGATGCAACACTTGGAATTACGGAAGACATTGATGGTGACTCTCGTCCAATGCTTGGTTCTACCACAGTAGATATCGGAGCAGATGAGTTTGATCCTCCATCTTGTCCAAGACCGTTGAACTTTACCTACTACAATAGCAGTATTGATTCAGTTACTGTTACCTGGGATGGAAACATTAGCGCAGGCGACTATGAAATCGAAATTGTTAATTGTGGAGACCCTCAAGGTTCAGGTACAGCATCTACGATAAGTGGAGATAGTGTAATTTTAGGAGGTTTAACTCCAAACTTATGCTATGAAATTTATGTTCGTGAAATTTGTGCTAGAGGTGATACTTCCCTTTGGGCTGATTCATTTGAATTTGGATTAAGAGATTCTTGTGAAAGCTTTGACAACTACGTTTTAGGACCGGTTGCTCAGCAATCGATCTTAATTGAAGGATGGGATAATGCTCCAGGAGATGCAGAAGTTAGCAATGATTATGCAAGCTCAGGTTCAAATTCATTGAAAATTCACGATTCAGGACCTTCAGGTTACTCTGATGTAATTGCAAACTTAGACACATACACAAGCGGTAAGTGGAGTATCTCAATCGACTTCTTAATTCCACAAGGAAATGGAGGATATTACAATATCTTACATAACTACCTTGGTGGTGGAGGTAGCGTTTGGGCTATTGAAACTTACCTTGATGCAAGTGGAGTTGCTACAGTGAAT
>DIAJ01000014.1:72925-88006 GCA_002415785.1 Flavobacteriales bacterium UBA5081 | reverse complement strand
CTAAAAAGGGGAAGCTTTCACTTGTTTTATTGGACCTTTCGGTACTTCGAATGGGTCTTCTTTTTGAATTTTTTCAGACCATGAGAATTCGGTATATCTTGTTTGAGAATTAAAAGCTGTTTTTGGTGGAACATGTTCCAAATTAAGTGTTTTCTCCTTTTGACATAACTTACAAGTTCCTTGAATTAATCTAGACTTTTTCACTTTTAATGCAATTATATGAATGTAGAATCACTTAATGGATTTGTAGCTCTATTTTGCAACTCGTTCTTATTAAGCATACCCATTTACATAAAAATCATAATATGAACCTTTTGTCAAGTTAATAGTCAATTCAAAGTGGCAGTTACCGCCGTCCACAACTTCAACAAGTTCTTCTTTATCATTTTCATTCCACCAAGAGCCACAATTGAAATTTATCCAAATTACTTTGTCTCCTTTTTCATTGAGGTATGGCAAATACTGTCTCTTGTAACCAATAGTGGAAACTTGGAACATTGAGTCAACATTTAAGTTATGTTTGTTGATTGCACTATCAATTATACCTTCTATCTCAATTAACTCGGAAATTGTCAATTCTGTCGTTTTTCCATTTCTAATAAAGAAATCGTGTTTTCGTTCATCGTATTTAATCACGACATAATTAGTATCAGGAATAAATGAAACAGAACTATCAACAGTTGTCGTTATTTTATTATCATTATTTGTCGATTGATTACAACTAAATAAAATTAGAATTACAGAAAGTGTAAGTATTTGTTTCATAATGTTTGCCAACTTGTAAATATCCGCAAAAACATAGTACTTTCTTGTGTTTACGCTTAATTAATCGGTTGAATTCTCGGTCAATCAACAAACGCTAATTTATGTACAGAGTTTCTTCCTTAATTAAATAGCAAGCTGCAATGCGCCTTTAGGCTATGGGGAGAATTTCTCGCTTACTTTTAATACCAATTTAGAAATTACATGCGGCATATAGTTTTGCCTGCCTTTGTCGGCAAACAGGCCGATATACCTGCCTACCGGACAGGCAGGGATTTTAAGGAGCAATTTTTTGCGACATTTAAAATCATAATCGGTATAAAAACGGCTCCCTTGAAAATTCAAAATCAAAGATATAAATAACAAGGCTATTTCTTACAATTAATTTTTTCTATGTAGATTTGAGTCTCAATTACAATCAAATGCATAAAGCAAAACATCTCTTTTTTACTGTTTTATTCGTTTTCTCCGGCATTGGCGCTTATTGTGGTCACATTATTGGTGGATATTTAAGTTACGAATGCATTGGTCCTTTGGCTAACAACAACAGCCTGGTTACTTATGAAGTAACCCTTAAGTTATATGTCGACTGCGGGCCAAGTTCTTCTCCAAATCCTTTATTCGCAACGATCAGCATCTTTAATGAATTTGATGTACCTGAACAATCTTTAAGCTTAAGCCAAACAAATATTGCCCGAATACCGGATGGCAGTTTCAATCCTTGCGTTGTTGAAGATACCACACTATGCGCACTCGAAGAAACTTATAGAGCAACAATTACCTTGGATGCAGACGAACCTAAAAAATTTGTTTATCAACGCTGTTGCAGAAATGTCGTTATCGACAACATTCCAAATCCCGAAGGAAACGGTGTTACTTATGTTTTAAATGTACCGGCTTACACCAACTTACAGAACTGCAACCACACACCACAATTTACCTCTCCTCCTCCTTTGAGCTTTTGCAAAGATTTTGGTTTAACCATCGATCTTTCTGCCACCGACCAAGACGCTACAGATTCTTTAGCCTACTCTATTTGCGCACCTTTAAATTACAGTAGTAAAAACGTTCCTGCACCAAATCCTGCAAATCCGCCACCATACAGTGAATTGCCCTTTCTATCTCCGCAAAGTGGAACTAACCCCATTCCTTCCAACCCTCAGTTTAGCATCGATCAAAATGGTATTTTAAGTGGTCAACCCACTCAGCTTGGTCAGTATGTTATTGGCTACTGTGTAGAGGAATACAAAAACAATGTACTGATCAATACCGTACGAAGAGACATTCAAATTATTGTAGAGAATTGCCAGCCAATTATTACAACAGCCGTACAAGATCAAGAGCAGTTTTGTGAGGGCTATACAGTTGACTTTGAAAACAACTCATCAAGCAATGATTTAGATACCTTGCTGTATTTATGGAATTTTGGTGATCCCACTACTCAAGCAGATACATCAAGGTTAAAAGAACCCACTTATACCTATCCTGACACAGGAGAATACACCATTACTTTAATTACTAATCCTTATTATCCTTGCAGCGATACCTCAACTGAAACTTATCGCGTTTATCCACTACTTGATCCCGACATTGATTATTTCGGAAGACTTTGCGAAGACAGCAACTCAGTAAGTTTTGCAGCTAGCGGGCAGTTTGAGCCTTACGCCACTTTTGAATGGGAGTTTTTTAATGCATCAATTGGTGGAAGTACAAGCGACTCCGTTTTTGATGTTTCCTTTAATGATCTCAATCCGGAAGTGCAACTTATCGTTTCTGAAAACGGTTGTGAAGACACCGTACTTAAAAACATATCATTTTTCCCCAATCCAATAGCTAATTTCACTTACGATACCACTGAAGGCTGTTATCCTTTGCCGGTCAACTTTCAAAACCTATCCAGTCCGCAAAGCAATGCAAATTTTGAATGGAAATTTGGCGATGGAAATACTTCTAATGCCATTAACCCTTCCTACACCTATAATCAAAATGGCTATTTTGATGTTTCTCTGATTATAGAAACTACCGACAAATGTATTGATACGGATACTTTTAAAATTGATAGCGCTATTTATACTTCATTAGAGCTCTCCAATAACAAAATCGATTTTGAATGGGATCCAAAGATTGGTTGCCCGCCACTGAAAGTTGATTTTTCAGAAAAGGCAACTTATGATGGCAAGGCCAATTTTATTTGGGATTTTGGCGATGGCAATTCGACAGAAGGAAGCAGTGTATCACACAGCTATTCTCGCTCCGATTATTATGATGTGGGCTTAATGATGATTACCTCTGAACGCTGCATCGACACGCTTGTAAAGACATTAGATAGTGTGATTTATGTACAAGAAAAGCCCTCTGCTTTGCTCTTAGTCTCTGACTCTACAAAATCAATTAAAGAAGCTGATTTTACATTTGACGGCACCCAAGGATTGGAATATACAACTTCTTATTTTTTAATAGATGGAAAAAAATTTGACGGTAATTATTTAAACTACACCTTTAACGATACCGGACATTTCTCTATTCAGCAAATACTTACAAATAACTTGGGTTGTACAGATACCGCTTCTGCGGAAGTGTTCGTTTATGATGAGTTTGAATTTATTATTCCCAACATTTTTACCCCCAATACCGATGGAATCAATGATTACTTTGCTCCAAAAGGAATAGGAATTTACGATTATGAAGTTGAGATTTTCAATCGATTTGGGGAAAAGGTGTTTTTCTCCAACAGCTTCAACATTCAGTGGGATGGAAGAATCCAAGGGAAAAAAGCTCAATCAGGAGTTTATTTTTACACCATAAGAGTTTTGGATTTCAACTCCAAATACAGAACCTATAAAGGAAGTTTAACTTTGTTGAGAGAATAGACTTCCAACAATTAAAACAACCTCAACCTTGTACTGTCTTCGTGGCTAATCTCCACTTTTCGTTTTATAAAAAATACTTTTCCTACAATGTAGCCTTCAAACTTAAAGCTAATTTTATCACTATTACTAGCTGTAATAGCCACTAAATTCATTAATGCATCTTTCCCTAAATCTTCAAAGCTACTCTTCAAACGCAAAGTATGAAACTCTTCACTTTTGGAAGGTAATACTAACTTTCCATCAATTTTAGTTGAGCCAATGGCGCGTCCTTGAACGATAACATTCAGCTTCGACCCCACTACTTTAATATCAAAAATATTGGGATTTGATATTTTCACCTTAGAATCTACAATAAGTCCTTTATCGGAAAAGCTAACCAATTTCACTTCTTGGATTTCCTTAATTTCAACCTCATCGTAGTTAACACAAGAGCTTAAAAGCAAACTAATAAAAGCGATGAAAGCGACTCCTTTTAGGAGCTTAAATTTATTTCTTATCTGCATAGTAGTCGTAAAAATGAGCAATTGTTTCAATTCCTTTCAAGAAGTTCTCAACTCCAAAATGCTCATTGGGTGAATGAATTGCATCTGTATCTAAACCAAAACCAAGTAGAATAGATTTTAAGCCCAATACTTCTTCAAAAAGTGCTACAATCGGAATGCTTCCTCCGGCGCGAACAGGCACAGGCGTTTTCCCGAATGTTTTTTCAATGGCATCGCTTGCTGCCTTGTATTCCGGTATGTCTATTGGCATTACATAAGGTGTTGCTCCATGGTGTGGCTTCACTTCGACTTTCACCGATTTGGGAGCAATTGATTCAAAATGCTTTTTAAACAATTGGCTAATTTCCTCATCATCCTGGTTAGGAACCAAACGCATAGAAATTTTTGCGTAGGCTTTTGAAGGTAAAACGGTTTTAGCTCCTTCTCCAATATAACCGCCCCAAATTCCGTTTACATCCAAAGTTGGACGAATTCCGGTACGTTCTATAGTGGTATAACCGGCTTCTCCATGAACCTCTTTTATGTCTAATTTCTTTTTATATTCGTCTAAATCAAAAGGCGTTTTTGCCATTAGCTCACGTTCCTCTTTAGTTGCTTCTAACACTTTATCGTAAAAGCCGGGAATAGTAATGTGGTTATTTTCATCCGTTAAAGAAGCAATCATTTGGCAAAGAATATTAATTGGATTGGCAACTGCCCCACCGTACAAACCGGAGTGTAAATCTCTGTTTGGACCGGTAACCTCAACTTCTAAATAACTCAATCCTTTTAAGCCGGTAGTTATCGATGGATTTTCCAAAGAAAGCATCGAAGTATCAGAAATCAAAATAATATCTGCTTTCAATTTCTCTTTTTCTTTGCTGATAAAAGCCTCTAAATTAGCAGAACCAACTTCTTCTTCTCCCTCAATAATAAACTTTACATTACAAGGTAATTGATCAGTTTTCATCATAATTTCAAATGCCTTGACATGCATGTACATTTGTCCTTTGTCGTCTGCTGCCCCACGAGCGTATATTTTACCGTCTTTAATCACCGGGTCAAATGGCGGGCTGTCCCACAGCTCTAATGGGTCGGCTGGTTGAACATCATAATGCCCGTAAACTAAAACCGTTGGTTTATTTTCATCAATTATTTTCTCACCATACACAACAGGAAAACCTTCAGTTTGGCAAAGCTCAGTGTTGTCTGCTCCGGCATCTTCTAAGGTTCTTCGTACTGCTTCTGCAGCCTGAAAAACATTCTCTTTGTAAGTTGAATCTGCACTAACTGATGGAATTTTCAGCAAGTCAATCAGTTCACTTACAAATCGATCTTTATTTTCCTGAATATAACTGTGTACTTCTTTCATTTATCAATATTTTATATTTCGGTCAAAAATTTTGGGTGGCTAAAGTTAAAGAAATGCTTAGAGTCTGTAGTTATATTTTTCTTGTAAATTAGAGCAATTACAATAGTCTTTTATTGTTTGACAACTTTAATTACACTTTGATTTCCATCCTCTGTATTTAATTCTAAAAAGTAAACTCCCATTTCGTTTGGAAGTGTGACTTTTATTTTTTGTGTATTCACATATTGCTCTTCTAATATCACTTGCCCATGAATATTTCTAACTTTTACGTCAACAGAACTGTACTTTTCAGGCAAACTTATAAAGCTAATACCATCCGTTGGATTGGGACTTACAGAAACCAATTTACTAAAGTTTAGTTCGTTTAGACCTACAGATGACAGAAAACAACTAGAGGTATCTTGGCAATTGTTCTTAAGCACAATTACTGCATACATGCCTCCTTTTTCAGGAGTAAATGATTGTTCATCTGCCCCATTAATAATTGCAAAATTATTATTACAATCGACCCACTGATAAAAAGCATTATTTGCATTTGAAATCAATCGATCTCCCAAACGGCTTACTGAGGTATCTAGGGGTGAGATAGTTACATCTATTGTAATTATACTATCACAACCTTCAGTATTTAAAATGGTATCCGTATAAATTCCACTTGTGGTATATTTCTTTCCATTAGGGGCGTAGTAGTCATTGCAGCCTGTTACCGTTAAGTTTTTATAAGTAGACGGGCAATAGCTAAGTTTTTGGACAAAAATATCATAATATCCGCCAGATCCAAGCGTAGTTAGAACATCCTTAGTGCTATCATTAGGGTTAAATCCCACAGCACCGGTAAAGTATCCAATAGATACAATTTTATTGTTCTCTAGCAACTCACAACTAACAGCACGTTCGTCATCACTACCTCCAAAGCTTTCATGCCAAATATATTCTCCATTTTGATTATAACTCGCAATTAAAATATCCTCAGATCCACTCTCTGACTGTATTTTCACCATATTATTAGTATCCGGGTCTAAGTCTGTTCCGCCTTTATAAGTTCCAACAATTAAAATGTTATTCTTTTGATCTGTCTTTACTTTAAATGGTGCCGTAATCCCAAAAGTAACTGACGGTATATTCTGCGTATTGATATTTTTTACCCAAACTAACCCTCCTGATTGATTATATTTAACTACATATCCATTAACACCATTATTAGCTTCTAAAATAAGTTCACTGTTTGAAGCATCAAAGTCGATTTCATTATAAAATTGACCCACTGCTATAATATTATTATTAACATCAATCTCAAGATCTCCTATCATTACGAAACCTCCTTGAGTTGACTTATTTTGAAATGATTTGGACCAAATAAGCGCTCCACTCAAATTGTATTTTGAGACACTTGCATAATTTAATTGCCCTCGAATTATCTCGGCTACAACCAATTCATTTGAGCGGTTTAGTTTTATTCCTCCAATTCCTTCATCTGAAGACTGAGAGCCAGTAACAACGGACACCCATCTGTACAACCCATTACTATCAAGACTTAATATATAGCCATCAGCTCCTCCGGTTGAAGTCCGGCTAGTCGTAGCACCTCCTGGGTTAAAATCTACGGTCTCTTCAAATTCACCTCCAAGGTATATATTCCCGTTACTATCTGTTTCCAGAGCATTGACTTTATCATTTTGATTACCTCCAAACGTCTTTGTCCAAATCCAGTTTCCAGCAGTATCAAATTTTGATACAAATACATCTTCTCTATAAACTGTAGTATGATTATCAGTCCCAGAAGTAGGGTCAAAATCTACTGTTCCTCCAAAAGTTCCCGTTATATAAACTGCTCCATTTACACCTACTTTCACTCTACTAGCAGCGTCATTAATTCCTCCTCCAAAAACTTTCACCCAAATTAAATCCCCATTTTTCGAATATTTTGCTAAAAAAACATCCGATGACCCATTTGAAGTCTGTAAAGTCGAACCAGTTAAAAGATTGAAATTAGCTGAACCAACATATGCTCCACAAACATAAATGTTATCATTTTGATCCTTATCAAGATCATAACCAAAATTAGAATCTGTTCCATTAATTGCCCCTACCCAATCTAAGGTTGTTTGAGCTATTATCACATTTGAAAAAAGCAGAACTGTCACAAAAAAATAGAAAAATATTAAAGAGTATCTCATTGCAAATTGATTTTGAATGAGCTTCAAAAATAAGGTTTTAAACGCTAAACTTTAACAAACCTCTTCTCAAAACACTCCAACAACTGCTTTTGCACCAACTTAAAATCCATCTTCTCCCCCACCTCCTTTTCCAAAGAAGTAACTCCTTTATCATCGATTCCACAAGGGATGATGTTTTCAAAATAGCTTAAGTCGGTATTTATGTTAAATGCAAAACCATGCATGGTAATTCCTCGACTTACTTTAATTCCAATGGCGCAGATTTTTCTCGGTTTATTTCCTTTTACATCTAACCAAACTCCGCTTGCTCCTTCCAAACGCTCACCTTTTAAACCGTAATTGGAAATACAATCAATTACACATTCCTCAACCAACTCAACATATTCTCGAACGCCAATACCAAAATGTGCCAAGTTGAAAATGGGGTAGCCGGTCAACTGCCCGGGACCGTGATAAGTAATATCGCCTCCTCTATTAGTCTTGAAAAATTTAGCATCGGTTTGTTCAATAGGCACTTTTAAGTTGCTCTCATCACCGGACTTGCCCAGAGTATAAACAGGAGTATGTTGTAATAAAACGAGGTAATCGTGAGTTTCTTCTCCATTTTTAATCCGCTCTAATTGGGCGTTAAACAAGCACTCTTGCATAGTTAGAGCATCCTGATAATCGGTTTGATTGAGTACAAAAAGATTGAAATTTGCCATCTTTAAAAGTAAAAAAACAAAACTAAGCAGAAGAAAAGAATTGAACAGAACTTATTACTTTCGTTGAAAATTTAGAGTTTGGCAGAAATTACCATATACACCGACGGTGCAGCAAAGGGGAATCCCGGAAATGGAGGTTACGGAGCAGTTCTACTTTCGGGAAAACACCGCAAAGAACTTTCTGAAGGTTTTCGAAAAACTACCAATAACCGCATGGAGCTTTTGTCGGTAATTGTTGCCTTAGAGCAAATTAAAAAACCTCAAGCCGAAGTAACCGTTTACTCCGATTCAAAATACGTCGTAGATGCGGTAGAAAAAGGCTGGGTATTTAATTGGGAGAAGAAAGGTTTTGCCAAAAAGAAAAATATTGATTTGTGGCAGCGATTTTTAAAAATCTACAGAAAACACAAAGTAAAGTTTGTTTGGGTAAAAGGACATGCCGGCAATGAACTCAATGAGCGCTGCGATCAATTGGCAGTTAAAGCCGCTGAGGGCACCAAGCTATCCATTGACCACGGTTTTGAAAACCAAGGATCTGAAGGAACCCTCTTTTAAAATCAAGAGAATTTAAAATCTAAAATGCCATTCTAAGAAAATAGAGAGAATTGACTTGAGAGCTTAAATTATGTGATTAGTTCGGGATTGGTTGACTTTTCAATTGTTTTGCTGATCACCTTAACCCTTAGAGCACTTTGAATCATTTTAATCCTTAATCCTTTGTCCCTTAATTTTTCTCCTTTACCCCCTTTTCTCTAATTTAAACTCCCTTCTAAAATCCGCTTAAGGTTGGCATTGGTTTCAGCTTCACTCAATTGTTTCAACTCCTCTATAATCCATTCTTTCATTTCATCCACCTTATTCTTGCGCTGATTTAAATCGGCTAATTCCGCAGTATCTTCTGTCGATTTGATTTTGCTTTCCAAGCTTTTAGATTCGTCGGTATACTTGCTCTTAATTTTAATAATGCTGTTTACAGCACCCATTCTCATCCACCAAGCACCTTCGCCACCGGCAATTTCGATTAAATGAGGCATCGCTTCTTTTATGGTCTTCTCATCTTGTTTATCGAGATAGTCACCAAAACTCATGCTCAAAGGATAAATATTAAATCCACTAATCGCTTTTAATTGCGTAGTAAAAAAGTCTAAATGTTCTGCTGAACCATCTTCTGCATAAATTTCTGCAATAGAGGTTATAATTGAGGGGCTGTCTTCCTTTTCCAGTTTTTTAGCAGCTTTTAATCCGGCTTCAGCATCTTTTTCATATAAGGCATTTAATGCAGAAGCAACCACCAAATATGAACGATCTTCCGTTGCATTTTTAAGCAAATCAACACTCACCTCATCTTCAAAATATTTGTTCAATGCACGAATTGCCTCCGCTCTAACATTTGACTTTTCATCTTCTTTTGCCATTTCTTGCAATTTAGCCAAAGTCTCTTCAGTTTCACTTTTCGCTAAATTTCTAATCCCTTCAATGGCATAAGATCTAATCTTCCAATGTTTGTCATTTAAAGCACTTTTTATTGTTGCCAAAGCAAGACTATCCTTCTCTCTTTTTAATGCTTGAAGCGCAAAATACCGATCTAAAAACTCGCCGCCATGCTTATACAACATAGCTGCTTCTTCAACATTAAAGTCTTGATCAATTTCTGCTAATAAGCTCTTGTTAGCATCCAAATTCACTAAAAGTGGCACTTCATCAAACTCAAATTCAAAAGTTTGTTCTCTTTGATCAACAACAATGTTTTGCTCATAATACAATGTATTGGCTTGTAAAATTTCAATTTTGGTTGGCAATCTAAAAACTGCCGGCACATTGTCTCCCTCCTGAGTTTGTTTTACATGAACTCTCAACAAATTCAAAGAATCAATATACTCTTTTTCAACTTCTAAAACAGGATGTCCTGCGCTTAAAAACCATTGATTAAAGAACCAATTGAGGTCTTCGCCGGTAACTTCTTCAAAAGCCAAACGCAAGTGGTGAATTTCAGCCGGCTTGTATTCATTTGTTTTTAAATAGTGATTTAGAGCCGCAAAGAAAGCTTCGTCACCAACATAACTCCTCAATACATGTAAAACTCTCCCTCCTTTTTGATATGAATGCGCATCAAACATTTCCATTCTATGTCCATAATCAAAGCGAATCAACTCTTCTTTGCCCATTCTTGCCGTTTGTAAATAAACGCGCAAATCATTGTAGCCTTTGTAATCCGCTTCGTCTTTTCCGTATTTAAACTCATTCCACAAATACTCACCATAAGTAGCAAAAGCTTCGTTTAACGGTAGATTCGCCCAAGATTCACAAGTCACCAAATCTCCAAACCAGTGGTGAAACAATTCATGCGCAACAATATCCTCTCCTGAGTTATCAATTAAATAACGATCGTTTCCTTGAACAAACTCTCCGTAAATAACGGCTCCGGTATTTTCCATCGCTCCGGAAACATAATCTCTTACCACAACTTGATGATACTTATCCCAGGGATAATCGTAGTTCAATTGCTTTGAGAAAAACTCAATCATCTCAGGGGTGTTCGGATAAATGTCTTTAGCAAACTCCTCGTATTTTGGCTCTACATAATAATTTACAGGAATGTCTCTCCATTTGTCTTCCACTATTGCAAAATCGCCAATCGCCATCATGAATAAATATGGGGCATGTGGCAACTTCTGTTTCCAGAAATCAGTTCTAGTGCCATCTGCATTTTCTGTTTGAAACATTAAGGTTCCGTTCGACAGTGTTTTAAATGCTGAGTCTACTGTAATGAATATTTCTTGAGTGGTTTTTTCATTGGGTGAATCAATGGTAGGAAACCAGCAGGAGCTTGCTTCCGTTTCGCCTTGAGTCCATATTTGGCGAGGTTTGTTTGAATCACTACCGTCGGGATTGATAAAATACAAACCTTTATCACTTGTAATGGCAGCACTACCACCGGCATCCAGCTTATTGGGCATGGCTGTATAATCAATAAAAATCTCGAAGGTATCGTTTCTGCTATAGGTTTTACCTAAATCAATTTTTAGGAAAGAACTATCATAACTGTACTCCAAAGGCGACTTATTGCCTACTTCATCCAACATAGCAACTTGATGTATTTGAAAACCTTTGGCATCAACCGTTAGGCTATCGGTATCATAAAAGTAAGGCTTGAAAGTCAAAAATGCTTTCCCGTAAAGGTAAGTGCTATCCCAATCAAATGACACTTCCAGTTTGGTGTGCAATAAGTCATTCACTCTCGTTTCAGAAGGGTTGTAAACAGGTCGATCATAAGACTCAACCTCAACAGTGTCTAAATCCACATAAGAAGTAGGTACTTCACTAGCCTCTTTGGTTGGCTTACAAGCCTGAGATAGTGCGATAGTTGCAATAGCAATAATGAAAGATATATGCTTATTCATTTGATTGTTTTTTTAGATTTTCAAAGCTCAGATAAAAACACAATAATAACAAATAAATTCAGGCTGGCGAATTAGATGATTAAATGTATCTTTGCTCAACTATGAGTGAATTGAAAGTTGAAATTGAGAAAGGGGCGACTCATACCATTGAGCGTCGCTCAGCCAATGAGTTTTCAGTTGATGGGAACCAAAAGAGCATTGACTTAGTGAAACTTGCCGATGACAAGTTTCACATCATAAAAGACAACAAATCGTACAATGCCGAAGTAATCTCTGCAAATTATTCAGAGAAAAGTTTTGAAATACGCATTAACAATAACGACTATCAGCTAAAAGTTGAAGATCGTTTTGACTTGCTGTTGCAAAAGCTCGGCATGGATGATTTAGCTGCCGGCGGAGTAAGTGAAATTAAAGCTCCAATGCCCGGTTTAGTGCTTTCAGTAGAAGTTGAGGCTGGTCAAGAAGTACAAGCAGGTGAACCATTAGTAGTTTTAGAAGCTATGAAAATGGAAAATGTGCTTAAATCTCCAACCGACGCTGTAGTAAAAGCCATTGCTATTGAACAAGGTCAAGCCGTTGAAAAAAATCAACTATTAATTGAATTTGAATCCTAAACCACAAAAACTATAACTATGAAAAAAATCGGATTATTTGCTACTGTAATTGCTGCGGCATTTTTTATGACTGCTTGCGGTGGAGCTGAAAATAAAAGTGAAGAAAACAATGAAGCGAAAGAAGAAGTGAGCCATGAAGATCATGCTGACCATGAAGGACATGATATGCATGACGAAAAATCTTCAAACGAGCCTGAACTATTAAATGTACCGGCTGATGCAAGAGTATTCTTCAAAAATTTGCAAAGTGGAGATGCAGTCAAATCTCCAGTAAAAATAGAATTTGGCGTTGAAGGTATGGATGTAAAGCCTGCCGGAGAGTTAGTTGAAGGTACAGGTCACCACCACATTGTAATCGATGGTGAATTTATTCCTGCCGGCACTGTTGTTCCTGCGGATTCATTAAACATTCACTATGGTAATGGTCAAACAGAAGCAGAAATTGAATTGCCAAAAGGTGAGCACACTTTAACCATGCAGTTCGCTGATGGAATTCACAGAAGTTACGGAGAGCAGATGAGTGCTACTGTTGTAATTAATGTAGAGTAAAAAATAAAACTCATTTCAAATAATTAAGGAAGGTTGCTGGATGGCAACCTTTTTTTATTGGCACAAAGTAGAAGAAATACTACATTTGGAGAAAATGAAACTTCAAGACCATGAACACTTTCAAAGTATTATTAATCTCTTCAATTTTCATTATTAGCCTTTCATCTTGTGAATCAAGTAAAACTAACAACAAAGAAGAAAAGCAAAGTGCTACACCAAAGGAAGAACCGCATAGAGCACAATTAAAAGCCGGTGGAGAACCAATTGAAAAAGGAGACTTAAAGTTATATCCTGCAGAAATAGCAAAAACTTTTCCGGATGCAGAACTCCATTTGAGCAGTCCAAGCGAAGACGAAAAAGTGAATGCCGGTAAAGTAAATTTTAAGTTTGAGGTAAAAAACTACCAGCTGCGGGAGCAAACAGAAGGAGCTGAAGAGCGCCATTGTGCTAACTCAGCAGATGGACAACACATTCATTTCATTTTAAACAACGGTCCTTACCAAGCAAAGTACGATCCGCAATTTGAAGCCGAACTTGTGGAAGGCAATAATGTAGTATTAGCCTTTCTCTCACGTTCATATCATGAAGGGATAAAAAATGGAAAAGCCTATGTACTCAAAAATTTTCCAATTGGCACAAGCAGCGACTTTGATTACGATGCACAACATTTATTCTTTAGCCGTCCTAAAGGAGTGTACTCTGGGGAAGATGCTGAGCGCATCTTGGTTGACTTTTACTTAATTAATTCTGAGCTTTCAACTGAAGGCAATAAAGTAGAACTAACTATTGATAGCGAAGAATTTATTCTTGATTCTTGGCAACCTTATTTCGTAGAAGGTCTAAGCAAGGGAGAGCATCAGTTTAGACTAAGGTTAATCGACCAAAATGGCAACTTAGTTCCCGGACCATTTAATGATTCGGGTGTAAGAACGATTGAAGTGGAGAGATAAAAAAAAGCGGCACTTGAGCCGCTTTTTTAAGTTGAATATATTACCTCTTCTTATGCTGTTGTTTCATTTTCAAGAACAATATCAAATTGAACTAAGTCAATAAATTGTTTTAAGCGATGATCAATTTCTTCAGCAGTCAAATTCACTAAACGCTCAGTTCCGAACTTTTCAACACAAAAAGAAGCTAATGCACTACCGTGAATAATTGCTCTTTTCATATTTTCAAAAGAAATATCATCTGTTTGAGCTAAATAGCCAATAAAACCTCCTGCAAAAGTATCTCCTGCACCTGTTGGATCAAAAACATCTTCTAAAGGCAATGCAGGAGCAAAGAAAACTTCTTTTTCATGGAACAATAATGCGCCATGCTCTCCTTTCTTAATAACGAGGTATTTTGGACCCATTTCCATGATTACTTGAGCTGCTTTTACTAATGAATACTCTCCTGAAAGCTGACGAGCTTCTTCATCGTTTATCGATAAAACATCAACCATCTTCAGAGTTTGTTTAAGTTCATCCATCATAATGTCCATCCAAAAATTCATGGTGTCCATTACAATAAGTTTTGGTCGCTTAGCCATACGCTCTATTACTTGGCGTTGAACAACAGGAGCTAAGTTTCCTAACATTAAGTAATCACTCTCACTATATTCTTCAGGGATAATCGGATCAAAGTTCTCCAACACATTCAATTGAGTATCTAAAGTATCGCGAGTATTCATGTCATTATGGTACTTGCCCGACCAAAAGAATGTTTTTTCACCTGCTTTCACTTGCAGTCCCTTTGAGTCTACTCCATGTGCTTCAAGCATCTTAATATACTCCTCAGGGAAGTCTTCCCCAACTACAGAAACAATTCGAGAATTTTTTATGTAATTTGATGCTGCTAAGCTAATGTAAGTTGCTGCACCTCCAAGAATTTTATCGGTTTTGCCGAAGGGAGTTTCAATGGCATCGAAAGCCACAGTTCCAATTGATAATAAGCTCATGAAAATCTTTCTTTAAATTTTCAGCAAAGATATTGTTTAATTTAAAACTTAGTCCTAATATTGCACTCCAATTCCTGAAAAAAGGAATAAAATTCCTCCTTAGCTCAGTTGGTTAGAGCATCTGACTGTTAATCAGAGGGTCCTTGGTTCGAGCCCAAGAGGAGGAGCAAAAAAGCCTGACGCAAGTCGGGCTTTTTTAGTTTAATTTGCC
>DIAJ01000014.1:72452-72810 GCA_002415785.1 Flavobacteriales bacterium UBA5081 | reverse complement strand
GTATTCTGTTTACATTATTCACTCCAAATCAACTAACAGATATTACACAGGCACAACTGATTCCCCTGAAAAAAGACTAATTGAACGCAATTCAATAAAATATGACAATGCATACACAAAAGCAGGAATTCCATGGAAGCTTTTCTTAGTAATTGATAGTTTATATAGTAAACAAGCATTTTCAATCGAAAAACATATTAAATCAATGAAGTCAAAAAAGTACATTGAAAACTTAAAGCGATATCCTGAGATGATTAAAAAGCTCAAAGAAAGGTTTCAATAACTTTATTTACAAAAACATAGTATTGTATAGGAAATGGTTCGACTCCGATAGCTATCGGAGCAAGAGGAGGAGCAA
>DIAJ01000014.1:0-72257 GCA_002415785.1 Flavobacteriales bacterium UBA5081 | reverse complement strand
TGCTCTAAAAGCCTTGATTTTTGGGATCATGACTAAAACTTGTGTTAATCAAGAACAAAAGTTGGGAATTAAACATAAACTGACCAAGCTAATACTCAAAAATCAGCAAACATCATCTTCACATAATTTCTTACTAACTTTCCCTTCATAACTATTCAAGATGAAAATAAGATTGTTACTTTTCTTATGGATGACGCTCTTTTCTGTCAACCTTAACGCACAAGAAAAAGAAGATGATAGGCACAGATCAGTTAAAAACATGCTTTTTAATGCAGCTGTTAAAGAAGGGAGAACGGAAATTATTCAGTCATTAAAAAACAATAATAAAGCTAAAGTTGAACAAATAAGGAATGAATTGCTTTTACAAGAGGATTCTGTTAGTTTAGCTTTTTTTGATCAAGAAAAAATACTGCTTCACTTTTGGTTGAACGAATTTGAGCCTCTCACCTATCTAATTCATCAGCCTCCCGCACCAAAAGACTTGATTATCAATTGGCCTCCTTATGACACTTTGTATTACGCTCTATTAGCTATTGTTGGAAATGATCGTTTTGATATAAGTTATAGTATTCAAAAAAATCTCGTTCTTTCAAGCGAGGAAAAAGACTTTTTACTTTTAGCCCTTGGCTACTTTATAGGGGAAAAGTTTGAATCTCAAGAAAAAATTAATGAAGCAGCAGACCGTTTTCTGGAAAACTATTCGGAAAGTGAATACCGTTATGTAGTTGAAAATAGTTTTAGACAAATTTATTACCCTACAAAAAGTAAATTCGCTGCTTCAGTATACATTGGCAACAACACTTTAGAAGGAGACATGAATCAGCTTTTTAGAGATCACTTTGCCATTGGCTTCAAATTAGCCTATTACTATCAAAATTATTTTCTTCGCATAAATACAAGCTGGGGATTCACCTCTCCAAGACGTGACATATTACTAAACGACCGTTTGTGGGAACGTAATCAAAGTTCCAGTATGACCCAATTTGAGAGTTCTATTGGTTATGTTTTTTTAGCCAATCGACGTATTTCATTTTTGCCATTTGCAGGAATAGGAACAACATCATTTGCACCGATGTCAAACACCGTAGAAGGAGAAGAATACTTTGAAGGTGTCCGTTTTAAAGCAAAATTCACCAATTATGCAGGAATAGGCTTGCGCTATAATATTCAAAAGCAAAATCAACAAGACAAGTACTTTGTATATGAAGATCAGAGTTACTCCTACCTAAAATTTGAATACCGATTTGCT
This sequence comes from Flavobacteriales bacterium UBA5081, assembly GCA_002415785.1. GTDB lineage: Bacteria > Bacteroidota > Bacteroidia > Flavobacteriales_E > Vicingaceae > UBA5081. The sequence goes on along the minus strand of DIAJ01000014.1, from coordinate 71,008 downwards.
AACCCATTTATGGATAGAGGTTACACAGGAATGGGAGGAAGAACTCACTTAATCAGTTTAACTTATGGATGGTTTTTGCAGCCAGTAACTGATAAAAAGCCAAAATAAAAAAGCCGACTCTTGTTATAAAGTCGGCTTTAAAGTAATAAGTCAGATTATTTAATCTACAATCTTATCCGTTTTACCGGTAGAGTAGTTAATTTTTAATGCATTTGCTTTTCTAAGTTCTTGTTTAACATCTGTTACAATACCCATTTCAGCATCTTTATCCACTTTAAGTGAAAAAGTCATTAAAGGTACTTCGGCCGGATTTGTCTCTTCTCTCTCCGCTTCTACAAATTGAAAAATATCATTTTTAGTTGCAAAAGCATCATTCAACTGAATTCTTGGAGCAGTTCCAAATTGACCTTGCAATCTATCTACCGGCTCTCCAATGTATATATAACTTACTAAAGACTTTCGTTCAAGCTTGTTTACTTCAGTGGCTTTAGGAGTAACTACTTTTACTTTCAAAGTTACTTCACGCATAACGGTAGTAACCATAAAGAAAAACAAAAGCATAAAAACGATATCCGGCAATGATGCGGTAGAAATGGCCGGTTGGCCACCATCTTTTTTCTTTTTAAACTTTGACATAACTTTATTCTCCTACGTTCTTTGGTTCTGCTTCAGAAATTCGTTGCGGATAAACTGATTTAACAGCATCTACCTGCATTTCTGCTTTTTTAGACGACTCAGCCTCCTTCTCTAACCTAATCATCGGTTTCCCGAACTCTTTCTGAGCAAATTCGTCTCTTACTTCACTGTATGCTCCCGCAAGTTCGTTCTGAACTTTAATGTACATTTCATAAGAAGTACCGCGGTCGTTTTGTAGCGAAATAATTTGTTTTGAAACCATTCTATTACCCAAAACTGGCACCTCTGTCATTTTACCTTCCGGCATTTCCGGATCGCTAAAAGTAGGGTCTCCAATAATGAATTTTTTAGCTTCTTCTCTTAAATTACTAACCAACATTGGCTCGCCTTCTACCAATAATTCATCATTAGCATTGACTAATACCTGGAAAACATTTCTTTGTTTCACCTCCGGTGGATCCATAGTTGGATCTTCTAATGGTGGAGGCAATTTCCGTGTTAATCCGGTATCTACATCCATGGTGGTTGTAACCAAGAAGAAAATCAAGAGTAAGAAGGCGATATCCGCCATCGAACCTGCATTAATTTCCGGTGCATTTCTTCTTGCCATAATCAATGAATTATTTAAAAAGTTTTGATATTCCGGAGTAAACTGTTGCTATGATAGCGCCAATTGCTAAAATATAAAAAGCAATTAATCCGGTTCCTACTCTTCTTGATGCTTCAGGTCCTGAAATGAAATCGTAGTATTTATCTAACATTTCATCTCCTGCTAAGGCGTAAGACACAACAAAAACAACCACTAAAGCCAACACTCCAATAAGAGCACTTTTTGCTCCTTTAGGGTTTTTAACCATGGTAATGATTGGAAAGATAATTGCAGTTGCAGCACCTAATGCGAATAAAGCATAACACCAATAAATAATGGTATCAGATTCTATTGAGCCTGAATAAAACAGAACTCCAAGCAGTGCACTAATCCCTAAAAGGGCATAGAGCACTATGTTTAATATTTTTGATAGTCCCTCAGACATAATTTCTTAGGCTTTTTTGTTATTTAACTCATGCTTCATCAATAAGTCAACTAATCCAATTGAAGCATTTTCCATATCGTTTACAATGCTATCTACTTTTGCAATAATATAATTGTAAAAGATTTGCAAGATAATCGCAACGATCAAACCAAATACGGTTGTTAAAAGTGCTACTTTAATACCACCGGCAACTAAAGATGGAGAAATATCTCCTGCTGCTTCAATTGCATCAAAGGCTCCAATCATACCGATTACTGTACCCATGAAACCAAGCATTGGCGCTAATGCAATAAACAAAGAAATCCATGAAACTCCCTTTTCTAATAGTCCCATTTGAACACTTCCGTATGAAATAACTGACTTCTCAACCATTTCAATTCCTTCGTGACTTCTATCTAGACCTTGGTAAAAAATACTTGCTACAGGTCCACTTGTGTTTCTACAAACCTCTTTAGCTGCATCAACTCCACCTGAACCTAACGCATCTTCAACATTTGCCAACAATTTCTTTGTGTTTGTTGTAGCCATGTTTAAGTAAATGATACGCTCAATTACAATGGCTAAACCAAGAATCAAACAAAGTAATACAATGCCCATAAACTCAGCTCCACCTTCAATAAACTTCTCTTTCAAAATTTGGTGGAATGACTTGTTTTCTTCAACTACTTCAGTTTCCTCTTCTGCTGCTTCCTCAGTTGAGGCAGTTTCAGTGGTAGCTGCTGCAGCCTCCTGCGTTGTATCGGCTTCCGTTGCAGTAGTGTCAGCCATTTCAGTTTGCGCTTCAGCGCTATCTGCTTCCTCTTGAGCAAAACTATAATTGCTTACTCCAAATGTGAAGAAAGCTGCTACTGCGATTAAAGTGAATAACTTTTTCATAATTTAATTATTAATAATCTGATTTAATTACTGATTTGTGGTTATTTTAAATAATTAGGATGCGAATTTAATGTACTTATTTCAATTTTGGCAAATTTTAGTGCCTTAGTTTCATTAACTGAATGTTAAATTTTTTCAAAAAACTTTAATCAATGACACTCATAATGCCTTAAACATTGCTTTGAGTTCAATATTGTGTTAAGTGTAAAAGAATTTAGTTTTATCAAATCCACTTTTAAACAAAGATGAACTAGATAAGTTCACTTTTGGCAAAATTCCTCGGAACGAACGGACCTTTATTATCGGGGGTTCGAACCCTTCAATTCCGTTTTACTTATAAATTACATTCTACCAAAGAACCTCCTGAAGCCACTAACTTCCAGCTGCGGAGAGGAAGGCCTGCCTTCCGTCAGGCAGGGATTAACTCACTTCGTTCGTGTGTTCGTCATTTCGCTTTGGGCGAAATTCCTCGGAACGAACCCTCTTTTTTACTATCGGGGGTTCGAACCCTTCAAAATCCGCTTTACTTATAAATTACATTCTACCAAAGAACTTCCTGAAGCCACTAACTTCCAGCTGCGGAGAGGAAGGGATTCGAACCCCCGATACGGTCTCCCGTATACACGCTTTCCAAGCGTGCGCCTTCAGCCACTCGGCCACCTCTCCAGTATTTTTTCCCGCCTGAAATAAGCGGGCAGCCAAATTACAAAAAAATACTTTCTCAAAAACTTCTTTTTAACTCATCTCCCCTCTTAGGTTAGTTTGCATAAATTGCTTTTGCTGTTCAACGCTAAGCTCTTTACAAGAAAGCAGGTACATCAGCTTTGTCATGGCGGCTTCATAAGTCATGTCCTGACCGCTTAATACTCCGGCTCTTTCTAAATGCACTCCGGTTTCGTATTTCCCTTGCATTACTTTTCCTGTAATACACTGAGTAACATTTACCACAATCACTCCTTTTTCATTTAGCTTAATAATTTCTTCTGCTAACCATGTGTGAGTAGGTGAATTCCCACTACCATAAGTCTCAAGCAACAAACCTTTCAAATCAGGAACATCGCAAATGGCTTTAAAAACTTTGTGTTGTAATCCCGGAAAAAGACGAATACTAGCAACATCTTCAACGATATCTTTTCGAGCCAACAGTGGTTTATCCTCAGCCTTTCTTATGGCAAAACGATTGTATTTAATGTGAACTCCTGCTTCTGCCAATAGGGGATAATTTGGCGACTGGAAAGCTTCAAAGTTTTCGGCACTTACTTTTGTTGTTCGATTAGCTCTATAAAGAGCGTACTCAAAGTAAATAGCAACTTCCGGTACGATTGGCCTGCCATTCTCATAATCGGCAGCAATTTCAATGGCTGTAATTATGTTTTCTTTACCATCGGTGCGAATTTTACCAATGGGCAACTGGCTTCCGGTGAAAACAATCGGCTTATTTACATTTTCTAATAAGAAACTCAAGGCTGAAGCAGTATAAGCCATGGTATCAGATCCATGCAAAATTACAAAACCATGAAAGTCATTGTAATTTTCCTCAATAATTCCAATTAACTCTACCCAGCCTTCCGGCCCCATATTCGAAGAGTCCATAGGGTTTTCCAAAGAGATTGCCTCTAACTCAATATCAAATTTATTTAACTCGGGGATTTCATTTAATAAATGATCAAAATCAAATGGATGTAAAGAACCTGTTTCGGGATCTTCCACCATACCAATGGTTCCACCTGTATATATGATTAAAACTTTAGAAGGATTACTCATTGATTTTAAATATTTCTAATGCGTTAGCAGTTGTCTGTTGGGCAATTTTCGTCAAAGGTAATTGAAAGATTTCAGCTAGTTTCTCTGCTACACGGCTAACATACGCACTTTCGTTGCGTTTACCGCGAAAAGGAACCGGTGCTATGTATGGTGCATCTGTTTCCAGAACTAAATCTTTCAAATTTAACTGTTCAACTACTTTATCTAGACCTGAATTTTTAAAAGTGACTACTCCACCAATGCCCAATTTAAAATCACCGTAATTTAAAATATGATTTGCTTGTTCCAAACTTCCGGTAAAGCAATGAAAAACTCCGCTAAGCTGCTCGTCATTTACCTCATCCAATATAGTTAAAATCTCATCAAATGCTTTGCGACAATGAATAACAATGGGCAGTTCTAATTTTTTTGCCCATTCAATTTGCTTTTTAAATGCCACTTCTTGCTCGTGCTGAAAGCTTTGATCCCAATATAAGTCAATGCCAATTTCACCAACAGCTATGTATTTGTTTGAAGCAAGTTCCTTTTCCACAAGCGCTAATTCTTGCTCAATATTTTCCCCTACAGAGCAAGGGTGCAAGCCCATCATCGGATAACAATTGTTTGGGTATTTTGCTACCAAATCTTTCATTCCTTCTATTGAATTGGAATCAATGTTGGGTAAAAAAAATCGCTTTACTCCTTCATTTAAAGCTCGCTGAATCATAGCGTCTCTATCTTCATCAAACTGCTCTGAATACAAATGTGTATGTGTATCGATCATCTCCATGCCGCAAAAATAGGATTTATCATGCCTTTGAGAAGCCTTGATTTCATTAACTTTGATTTCAGATTATGAAAAAGTCAAAGAAGGAAATATTTTTCGCAACAAAAGAAGAAAACAATGAAAGAAGAGAAAAGGAGTTTTTAGCATTAACTCCTTACTAGCGCTTTCAACAATTTTTAAAATCATTTGATTCCGATGACTTTAGTCAATATGTAAATCCAGAGGAATTGGGAGAAAGTAAAGGGAATTTTTATATTTATAAGGATAAAGCAGCAAAAAATAATACAAATTACTAGTAGATTATTTAAAAGGCATTCGTTGTTATAATCTAGTTTCTTTACTTTGCCCTTGTGAATACTTCCGTCAAAATTCTCATCATACGTTTTAGCTCCATTGGTGATATTGTGCTTACTACGCCTGTAATTCGCTGTTTAAAAAATCAAATAGAAGGCGATGTTGAGCTACACTATATTACAAAAAAAGTGTATTTGCCTTTGCTTGCTGAAAATCCTTATCTGGATAAAATTTACAGTATCGAGAAAAGCACCAACGAAGTGATTGAAGAATTAAAAGCTGAGAAATACGACTACATTATTGATTTGCATAAAAATATGCGAGCTCGTAGAGTAAAAAGAAAGCTAAAGGCATTGAGTTTTACTTTCGATAAACTCAATATTCGCAAGTGGCTTTTGGTGAATTTTAAGTGGAACAAAATGCCTGAATTGCATATTGTGGATCGATACTTAGCCGCTGCAAAAGCTTTTGATATTAAATACGATGGAGAAGGCTTAGATTATTTTTTACCAAAAAATATTAATTCTCAAATTGAGCTTCCCAATAAAGTTAAAAATGGTTACACAGCTCTAGTTTTAGGAGCCAATCACGCTACAAAACAAATTCCGGAAAATAAACTCAAGTCAATTATAGAAAAATCAACAGAAAACTTTGTTTTAATTGGCGGTAAAGACGATGCTGCTTTAGGCGAGCGATTAGAATTAATAGCTCCGGATAGAGTTTGGAATACAGCCGGAGAAATGAGTTTACATCAATCGGCTTATATCATCCAGCAAGCCAATTCGGTGATTACACCCGACACCGGCATGATGCACATTGCCGCTGCTTTTCAAAAAAGAGTAATATCTCTTTGGGGAAATACAGTCCCCGAATTTGGAATGTATCCGCTATTAAAGAAAGGAAACGAAAATCAATCTACTATTTTTGAAGTAAAGGATTTAAGCTGCCGACCTTGCTCCAAAATTGGATTCAACAAATGTCCAAAAGGTCATTTTAATTGTATGATGTTGATTGATGAAAGTGAAGTAATCAAGAAAATTTGAAAAACAAAACTTTAATAGAACGCTGATAACGCAGATTCGACGAATTTTCGCAGATACCAATCAACCTGAATTATAATAATCAGTGCCATTGTGTTCCATTATTAGGATAGAACAAGGGTGATATTAAGCAAGTATTCGCAAAGATCAATCCGCGCCAGTCATAAAAGGTCAGCGTCATCCGCGCTCCAGACTCAATCAAACTCTATAACAGCACATTACTTCTCTGCCGCATTTTCTACATGCTCAAAAATGGCTTTCAATTCAGTCGCACTTTCGGGCTTCATTTTTCCGGCTAAAATTAGACTTAGCTGTCGGCGACGTAAGGCGGCATCATATCGTTCTTTCTCCTCTTTAGTTTCAGGGATTAATTCAGGCACTTCGATGGGAGAGCCGTTTTGGTCAACTGCAACAAAAGTATAAATCGCCTCATTGCATTTTTTTCTTTTACCACCCGGTAAGTCAACAAAAACGTCTAAAAAAACTTCCATTGAAGAGGTGAAAGCTCTAGAAACCTTTGCTTCAATAGAAACTACATCGCCCAGCTTAATAGGATGGTTAAATGAAACGTTATTTACTGAAGCAGTAACTACTACTCTTTGAGAGTGGCGTTGTGCTGAAATTCCCGCAGTAATATCCATCCAATTAAGTAACTGCCCTCCCATTAAATTCCCCAAAACATTTGTGTCGTTTGGTAAAACAATCTTAGAAGTTTGCGCGAGTGTTTCTTGAGCTTTTCTAGCTTTCATCTATTCAAAATTTTGGATGGCAAAGGTAATTAAAATGTAAGCTGTGATTGCAAAAGTAAATCCGTGAAACTAAAACGGCTTCACCAACAACCATGCGTTTGGGTTTTCGCCATTTCTAATATCAGCCAATAGCTTAACCGCTTCTTCTCTACTGGCAAAACTACTATAGCTTACCGCGTGTAATTCTTTATACTTACCAAGCAATTGAGCGTTGTAGCCCTTTTGTTTTAAAGTTTCTACAAGCGAAGTGGCATTTGTATACTGAGAAAAACAACCGCCCATCACATGAAAAACTAACTTTTGGCTTTTCTTTTCATCTACAACTTTTGTGTTGTCAACCTCTGTATTGAGATTACTTTCTCTATTATCTACAAAAAGCGCTGTGCTTTCTCCATCTGAAGTTACAAAAGGAACGATCCCTTTTGCAAAACTCACTGAAGGCTTGTAATTAATGTCTTCTTTAATGGCATCAATTGAAACGCTTTTAGCAGAATATTTGGGTGCTGCTTTATCAGAAAAGCTCAGAAAAGAATATTGTAAATGATCCTTTTCTATCCAGTTAAATTGAGAGTTTAAAGCTACAGTAGATGCTACCAAAAGCGCCAAGGCAGCCGCAGCCGGCCAATATTTCTTTCTCTTCTTTGTCTCTTCCTTTAATTTAGGCAACTTCTCCTTGAACTCTTTTTCCAATTTTTCTTCGAGCCCTTCTCTCTGTATAGGCATGGCTCTAAATGCAGTTAACCCAAAAGAATCTAACAAATAATCATTACTCTCTTCTGCTTTGAATTGAATGTTTTGCTCAGGATCTAAATAAAGAGTACCCACTTTTTCAATGTGAATTTTATCTCCTTGCTTTAATCCTGCAATAGAACGATTAACAAACGATCTTATCAAACTTCCGGCTTCTTCATAAGAAATAGAGCGGCGCTCAGCAATGTGATTTGTTAATAAACCATCGTTGTTTTTTAAGTTCTTATTAAAAGAAACTTTCTTTGAAGGCGGGTTAAATTTATGTTGAACAGCCTGAATCTGAGCCGGCGCATAATTAGCCACAAAGCCTCCTAATTCAGGCACAATCACACAGTCGTAGCTGTAGAGTAAGTCAGAAATATAAACATCAATTTGTATGCGCTCCATAGACTGCGAAGATAAAAAAGAAAATTAGAAAGTCGACAATAGTATCTAAATGTATTGCCATATTTTTTAGCATAACAAAAATACCGAAATATGAGTATTGACCAGCGTAAAACTTCTGCGGACTTTAGTCCCAATGGTTAAGTGTTCTTTGGTTGGCGAGTAATCATCTCTTTAAAACAACTTAGTAGTTAATCTTGTCAAAGTTGTTTTATCTCGCCAATTAGGGTTTTAAGCGCCTCGGTCTTCCGGGGCGTTTTTTCACTCAAATGCATCAACAAAATGCAACCAACATACCTCCTTAAATTAATTTTAAATTATCATTTCACTAATGACTAAATATAGCATAAAAAGCTCCTATTATTCCTTATTTTTGACTTTTAATAACTATTATTTTACATCATGGATCGGAAGAATAATTACTGTGTAATTATGGCAGGAGGAATAGGAAGCAGATTTTGGCCAATGAGTCGCACTGCATTTCCCAAGCAATTTATCGACATTTTAGGTACCGGACAAACACTAATTCAGCAGACATTTGATCGCCTGCTAAAAATAGCACCTAAAGAAAACATTTTGATTGTAACCAATGAAATGTACCAATCATTAGTATTGGAGCAAATTGATGTAAAGGCAGAACAAATCCTTTTAGAACCGAGTCGTAGAAATACTGCACCATGCATTGCTTACGCCAACCATAAAATCAAAAAGAAAAACCCGAATGCCAACATTATTGTTGCCCCTTCTGATCACCTAATTCTTAAAGAAGATCATTTTATTGAAGTAATAGAAAAAGCGCTTGACTTTACGGCAAAGAACGATGCTTTGGTCACCTTGGGAATAAAACCTTCAAGACCCGATACCGGTTATGGTTATATTCAATTTGACGATAGCAGTGATGCAGAAATCAAAAAAGTAAAAACCTTTACCGAAAAGCCGGACATAGAACTTGCTAAACAGTTCTTGGCTAGTGGCGACTTTAGCTGGAATTCCGGGATGTTTATTTGGAGCTTAAAAAGCATTAATAAAGCTTTTGCCCATTTGCTTCCTGAGGTCGATAATCTTTTTCAAGAGCAAGAAAGCAAACTAAATACAGCAGAAGAAAGCAAAGCCATTGAAGACATTTACTCGGTTTCTAAAAGCATTAGCATTGACTATGGAATCATGGAAAAATCAGAGAATGTATATGTTATTAGTGCTGATATTGGTTGGTCTGACTTAGGCACTTGGGGCTCCATTTACACTCACCTACCCCAAGATAAAAACAAAAATGCTGTTGTAGGCAAAAACGTAATGCTCTACGATTCTAAAGATTGCATTGTAAGTGTTCCCAAAGAAAAACTCGTCGTTTTACAAGGTTTAGAAGGCTACATTGTAGTTGAAGCCAACGACACTCTTTTGGTTTGCAAAAAAGAAGATGAGCAAAAAATCAAAGACTTCGTAACGGATATTAAGTTAAACAAGGGAGAGAAGTTTGTTTAGTAGTTCAACTTTAACCAACTATTCCACCTAAATAAAAAAGCCCTACTTTTCAGCAGGGCTTTCTCTTTTCAACTAATTGGTTAACTATAATTAATTGTTCTTAGTAATCCGCCATTTCGTAGTGCGGTGTACCACGTTTTACATTTACTGTAATGTTTTTATCTTTTGCTCCGTTATTTTTAAAATTCTCTATGATTTCAAAAACGTCGTAGTCTACTCGTACTGACTTACTCATATCAATCGACAACTCTATATTATCCGGTAATCGATTAAGTTCTTTTTGAATGGCTGCTTTATTTAAAAAAGTAACCTCTTCTGCTAATGTCATTTTTACCTTAGTACTGCCATTACTTTCTTCTTTGTGTAAGAAATGAGAGTTTTTGTAACTATTCATCAATATCACAAATACAGCAATCGCCATTCCTAAACCAATACCTACTAGCAAGTCTGTAAACACAATACCGACGATAGTAACCACAAAAGGGTAAAATTGTTTCGGCCCTAATTTATACATACTCTTAAACAAGCTAGGTTTGGCCAGCTTAAACCCAACAACAAAAAGTACACTTGCCAATACAGATAAAGGCACGTAGTTCAACACATCAGGAATTAACATTAAACTAATTAGAATCATAAAACCATGCAATATTGCTGAGAGCTTGGTCTTACCACCTGATTGAATATTTGCTGAACTTCGAACAATTACCTGTGTAATTGGTAATCCTCCGATTAAACCTGAAATCATATTACCGGTACCTTGTGCAATTAACTCTCTATTGGTAGGAGTTACTCTTTTCTTCGGATCTAGTTTATCTGTAGCCTCTACACTTAAAAGCGTTTCTAAACTAGCCACAATAGCTATGGTTATTGCCACCACATAAACTTCAGAATTCGAAAAAGCGGAAAAATCAGGTAATGTAAACTGTCCAACAAAAGAGCTGAAGTCCTCTGCTACAGGAACACTCACCAAATGTTCTTTTGAAATCGCCCATTCAGGGAAGTAATTTGACGTGACAATCTGGTAAACAATACCAAAAGCTACCGCCACAATCGGTCCTTGAATAACCGTAAAAAACTTACCTTTTGACTTTAAAACATTATCCCAAAACAATAGAATAAATAGAGAAACAGCCGCCACTAATGTTGCAGCAGGAGAAATATAGTCTATCATTTTAAAAATCTCCGAAAAGGTATTTTCTCCATCTGGCTGATTAAAATCCATATCACCAACATAGTCGGCATCATAGCCAAAGGCATGTGGAATTTGTTTTAAAATAATGATAATTCCAATACCGGTTAACATCCCTTTAATCACCGATGAAGGAAAGTAGTAACCAATAATACCTGCTCGTGCGATGCCTAAGATTAACTGAATAAGCCCACCAATAATAACTGCAAGAAGAAATACTTCAAACGAACCTAAATCATTAATGGCATTCAACACAATTACGGCTAAACCAGCAGCAGGCCCACTAACTCCCAAAGAAGATCCACTTAAAGATCCCACAACTATACCGCCGACAAAACCGGCAATTAGACCTGAAAAAAGCGGTGCACCACTAGCTAATGCAATTCCTAAACAAAGAGGAATGGCTACAAAAAATACGACAATACTTGCCGGTAAATCACTTTTAATATTTTCGAAAATTTTCATCAGAACAACTTTTTATTACAGTATGCAAAATCACTGTATTGAAAAACACTTCAATCACAATGAAAATACATTGATTTGGTTTACAGAAACAATGGATTAGCTGAAAAGTATCCAGCTTAAATAGATAGTAGTAGACTTAAGCTACCAATTCGGGAGGAGGTGTAATTACCTCAGAGAATGCCTCTTCAGGAAGGCTTTTGTGATTAGAAAATTCTAAGTTTAAAACATTGTTGTACTGACTAATTGCCAATTTATTCCGATGATTAAAAAGGACTTCTTTTACCTCTTTCACTTCATTTGAATTTGAAGTTTCGGATTCTTCTTCAGAAGCAGTAATGTTCAATTTAATTGTTACATCACCCATCCAGTTGGTAAAATAACTTATGTTTTGCAAAGTAGAAAGTCCCATAAAGGTATAAACCGTCATGAGCAACATAAAATATTTAAAAAACTTATGCAAAGTATAAAGATTATTTATGCTGCAAATTTAATGATTCTTATAAAGCTGCAATTCATCTATGATTAAGTGGCTGTTAATCTTTACAAAATAAAAAAGGGTCAATAAAAACTATCGCCCCCCTTTTAACTCTAATTTATATATAATCTACTTCAATGAGCCAATCATTTTCGACGGATCAACCCATTGGTCAAACTCCTCTGAAGTTAGATAACCTAAATTTATAGCTTCCTCTTTCAGTGTTGTGCCATTTCCATGAGCTGTTTTGGCAATTTTTGATGCTTTATCGTAACCTATATGTGTATTAAGAGCAGTAACCAACATCAATGAATTGTTGAGATTTTTAGTAATGTTAGCGTAATTAGGCTCAATTCCTACTGCACAGTTATCGTTAAAAGAAACACAAGCATCCCCAATTAATCGGGCTGACTCTAAAAGATTTTTAGCCATCATTGGTTTAAACACATTCAGCTCAAAGTGACCGTTCATGCCGCCTGCAGCAATCGCCATATCATTCCCTACAACTTGCGCACAAACCATGGTTAAGGCCTCTGCCTGAGTTGGATTAACTTTTCCCGGCATAATTGAAGAGCCCGGCTCATTAGCAGGAATATTAATTTCTCCGATACCACACCTTGGTCCGGACGCCAGCAAACGAATATCGTTTCCAATCTTCATCAAACTAACTGCCAATTGTTTCAAGGCACCATGCGTTTCTACAATAGCATCATGAGCAGCTAGGGCTTCAAACTTATTTTCGGCAGTTTTAAATGGCAATCCTGTGAAGTCGGCAATGTATTGTGCAACTTTGTCGGAATAACCTTCCGGGGTATTAATCCCGGTTCCAACCGCAGTTCCACCCAAAGCGATCTCTGACAAATGCGCTAAGGTATTTTGCAGTGCATTTAAACCGTGATCCAATTGAGAAACGTAGCCGGAAAATTCTTGTCCGACGGTTAAAGGCGTAGCATCCATTAAGTGAGTACGTCCAATCTTAACCACATCCATATATGCCTTTGACTTTTCAGCCAAAGTGTCTCTCAGCATTTTCACGCCTGGAATAGTAGTTTCTACCACCATTTTGTAGCAAGCAATGTGCATTCCGGTGGGGAATGTATCGTTTGAAGATTGTGATTTATTTACATCATCATTGGGATGAATAAAGCGATCTCCTTCACCCAATTTATTTCCTTGAATTACATGCGCACGATTGGCAATCACTTCATTGGTATTCATATTCGACTGCGTACCTGATCCGGTTTGCCATACAACTAAAGGAAATTGATCATCTAGTTTGTTGGCTAAGATTTCATCACAAACTTGTGCTATTAAATCTCTTTTTTCATTAGGCAACACTCCTAACTCAGCATTGGCATAAGCTGCTGCTTTTTTCAAATAAGCAAAGCCATGAACAATTTCGATGGGCATTTGCTGCTTACTATCCCCAATTTTAAAGTTATTTCTGGAGCGTTCTGTTTGTGCACCCCAATATTTGTCTGCGGGAACTTTCACTTCCCCCATGGTGTCTTTCTCAATTCTGTATTCCATGATTTTTTATTTGGTTTATGATTCTACTTTTCAATTAAATTTTGCGTAAAATTGCAGAGAAATTTTAACACAAAGTTATGTTTACAGCCGGTTTTTTATTGTTCCTAGCCATCTTTGTTCTTGCCTTTTGGGTATTGTTGTTTCTTTCTGCATTTGCTCTGCCTTATGCTATAACAATGTATGTTATTGAAAAAATGAAAGGCAGCAAAGGCGAAGAAAGCGAACTCGCCTAAAGCAGTTCTTCCACATTTTCCGGCGGTCTGCCTAATACAGCTTTATTTCCTTTTACAACAATGGGTCTTTCGATGAGTTTTGGATATTCAGTCATAATCTGAATCCATTCCTCCTCTGCAAACTCCTTACCCTTAAATTTTTCTTTAAAAACAGCTTCTCCTTTTCGGAGAATATCTGTTGCTTTGAGGTTTAGCTTCATTAGCAAATCTTTTATCTCAGCAGCCGAAGGCACTTCTTTTAAGTACTCTACAATTTCCGGCTCTATGCCTGCTTCTTTAATTATTGCTAGTGTTTGCCTACTTTTCCCACACCTTGGATTGTGATATATTTTCATACAAATAATTTTATTTTTCTAATTTTTTGACCCAAACTCCATCAAATAAGCTTTAATAAAATCGTTTAGCTCTCCATTCATTACATCATCTACATTCGATGTTTCGTAATTTGTTCGAATGTCTTTTACCATTTTATAAGGATGCATTACATAGTTTCTAATCTGAGAACCCCATTCAATTTTCTTTTTGTCAGCTTCGATTTCAGCGCGTTTTTCCATTCTCTTACGCATTTCAATCTCAAACAACTGAGACTTTAGCAATTGCATGGCCTTTTCCTTGTTCCCTAACTGTGAACGAGTTTCTGTGTTATCAATAACAATTCCTGTTGGCTTGTGGTGCAAGCGAACTCCGGTTTCAACTTTATTCACATTTTGTCCACCAGCCCCACCGGATCGGAAGGTATCCCAACTTATGTCAGCAGGGTTTACTTCAATCTCGATAGTATCATCTACTAAAGGGTAAACATACACCGATGCAAAAGAAGTGTGACGCTTAGCGTTAGAGTCAAAAGGCGAAATACGAACCAAGCGGTGAACTCCATTTTCTCCCTTTAAATAACCGAAGGCAAATTCTCCTTCAAACTCCAGCGTAACTGTTTTTATTCCGGCAACATCTCCTTCCTGCAAGTCGAGCTCTTTTACCTTCATGCCGTTCTTTTCGCCCCACATTAAATACATGCGCATTAACATAGAAGCCCAATCGCAGCTTTCTGTTCCTCCGGCACCGGCAGTAATTTGCAATACAGCACTCAATGAATCTTCTTCAGCACTGAGCATATTTTTAAACTCAAGGCCTTCTACCAGCTCCTCTGCCTTTTTAAAAGCCTCCATAACTTCTTCAGCAGTAGCTCCCTCTTCTTTGTAAAAATCGTAAAGCACTTCTAAATCATCTACCGCAGTTCGCACCTCGGCATAGCCGTCGGTCCACACCTTTTTATTGCGAATTTGCTTTAACAGCTTTTCGGCTTCTTTAGGGTCGTCCCAAAACTCCGGGAGTTGCGTACGTTGCTCCTCTTCTCCTATCTCAATCAACTTATCTTCAATATTTAAGTATGATTTAAGAGCTTCAACGCGCTTATCTAAATCTTTAATTTGTTCTTGCGTAATCATAAAATTATCTGAGAGGTCAAAGTTACGGTTTCACAAAGAAAGAAATAAGAGTTACTCAATAAGCCTTTTTTATTTTTAACCTATTTTTATCCTTGCATGACAACAAGCGATAAAATACACGAAGTTTTAACCAAATATTGGGGCTACAGCTCTTTCCGCGAGAAGCAAGAAGAAATTATTTTGTCGGCCATGGAGGGGAAAGACACCTTAGCTCTTTTGCCTACCGGTGGTGGAAAATCCATTTGTTTTCAAGTTCCCGCTTTAGCGCAAGAAGGGATTTGCATTGTGGTTTCTCCACTGATTGCGCTTATG
This sequence comes from Flavobacteriales bacterium UBA5081, assembly GCA_002415785.1. GTDB lineage: Bacteria > Bacteroidota > Bacteroidia > Flavobacteriales_E > Vicingaceae > UBA5081. Next base: position 55,584 of record DIAJ01000014.1, on the reverse strand, counting down.
CAAGATCAAGTAGATAATCTCCAAAAAAATGGAATTAAAGCAATTTCGATCACTTCTGCTTTAAGCAAAAGAGAAATTGACATTGGATTAGACAATGCCGTTTACGGAGATTATAAGTTTCTTTATGTCTCGCCTGAGCGTTTAGAAACTGAGCTTTTTCAAGAGCGATTAAAAAAGATGAAAGTCAACTTAATTGCTGTTGACGAAGCCCATTGTATTTCACAGTGGGGTTATGATTTTAGACCCTCATACCTTAAAATTGCTCAATTGAGGGAAATCATTCCGGAAGTTCCCATATTAGCTCTTACTGCTACTGCTACACCAAAGGTTGTAGAAGACATTCAAGAAAAGTTGCTGTTTAAACAAAAGCACTGTATTCAAAAAAGCTTTAAACGCGACAACCTTGCCTATGTAGTTTTACAGGAAGAAAGCCAGTTTCAACGAATGCTAAGAGTAATTAGAGGTGTGGGTGGCAGTGGAATTGTTTATGTTAACCGAAGAAAGAAAACAAAAGAAGTAGCCAAGTTTTTGCTAGAAAATAACATTTCTGCAGATTACTACCACGCTGGTTTAGATCACATCGATCGACGACAAAAACAAGATCGCTGGATTCAAAACAAATGTCAGGTCGTGGTGGCAACCAATGCATTTGGCATGGGGATCGACAAACCAAACGTGCGATTTGTCATTCATTTAGATTTACCACAATCTTTAGAAGCTTATTTTCAAGAAGCCGGTAGAGGTGGAAGAGACGGCAAAAAAGCCTTTGCTGTTTTACTGATGACACCTTCTATGGACATTGATTTAAAAAAACAAATTGAGCAAAGTTTCCCGGAAATAGCTACTATAAAAAAAGTGTACCTCTCTTTGGGAAATTTCTTTCAAATACCCATAGGCAGTGGTGAAAACCAGAGTTTTGAATTTGATATTGCAGCTTTCTGCAATCGCTATGATTTAAATGTTTACGAAGCCTATCATTGTCTTCACTTTTTAGAAAAAGAAGGATATATCGCACTTTCTGAAAATTTTGCAAGTCCTCCAAGAATCCACATTGCTGTAAAAAAAGAAGACTTATATAAGTTTCAAGTATCTCATAAAAAATACGACTTTTTTATTAAAACTCTTTTGAGGACTTACGGAGGCTTATTTGAAGAGTTTGTAAAAATAAACGAGCAACAACTGGCTGATCACCTTAAAGTAAAACGTTCTGTAGTTGTAGAAACGCTAAATCGATTAGAGAAACTGGAAATTTTACACTACGAGGCTCAAAGCTATTTGCCCAAGCTCACTTACACCAAGGCTCGTTTTGACCAAGTAGCACTGAGAATTAGTAAAGAAGTTTACCATGAAAGGAAAAAAACTGCTTTTGAAAAAATGGAAGCCGTTCTTCATTACTCCACAACCAATCATAGATGTAGAAGTCAGCTATTACTAGAATATTTCGGAGAAAAAGATAGCCACCGTTGCGGAATTTGTGATGTATGCTTGGAAAGAAACAAATTAGAATTAAGTGAACTGGAATTTGATGAAATTGAGAATCAACTGCAAGAAATTCTAAAAGACAAATCACTTAGTTTACAAGAGTTGGTTTATCAAGTGAAAGGCTATAGAGAGGATAAAATCATCAAAGTCATTGATTTTTTATTGGAACACAATAAACTTTTTGAAAAAGACAATCAGTATTTTACGAAATAACTTCTTCATTCAAACATAGGTTAATCACTCTAATCGACGATAAAACTGCATTCGTCTAAAAACTATTAAATTAAGTCATTAAAGCTCAACTAAATTAAACAACTGCCGTATACAGACGAGCCAACATAAACAACCCAACTGTTTCATAAAATGGCTAAGATGGCAACAAAAGCATACACACTTACAGTTAGTTTTTTACTATTAAGTATCTCTACAATATTTGCTCAGCAAATCGTTAACGCCTATGCAAAAGTTACGGGAATTAGCAATCAAAGCTTAAGTCTTTCAAATGTTGATGAACGCTATGACAGCTTCCAGGTTAACGACTTGATAGTTATTATGCAAATGCAAGATAATGTCATTGGGGAGACAAGTAACAACAGCAATTTTGGAAGTTTAGGAGACATTCGGTCGGCTGGTCTCTATGAAATTCGAAGTATTGCTCAAATTACGGAAAGCGGTGGAGTACCTACAAGTATTACTTTGGCAGAAAACTTAAACAACACTTATCGAATAGGAAATAACAGCAGCGTTCAAATTATCAGCTTCCCAGCATTAGGAACTCCCCATTACAGTACAACTCAAAATTTAGAAGCTATGAGCTGGAATGGAAATATTGGCGGAGTTTTAGCTTTCCAAGTTGATAGCACACTTAACCTAAACCACAATTTAATTGCCAGTAGTAAAGGTTTTCGAGGCGGTGCAAGAGATGTAAGTGCCTCCGGAAACTGCAATACAAGCACTTATATTTCGTCCAACACTAATGCTTTTGCTGCTAAAGGTGAGAGCATTTACAAAAATACTAACGCCAATTGGGTTGAAGCCAGAGGCAGAATGTTAAATGCAGGCGGTGGAGCTAACGAACACAATGGTGGTGGAGGTGGTGGAGGGAACTTCACTTCAGGTGGAAATGGAGGAATAGGCTACAACTGTAGCAGTGGCAGCGCCGGAGGTATTGGTGGCTTAGCTTTAGGTACTTATATTAGCAGTCAGCGTATTTTTATGGGCGGCGGCGGCGGCGGCGGCGAAGGAAACGACAATGTCTCAACCAATGGTGGAAGAGGTGGCGGAATTATTATTCTTCGTGCTTATGAAATAAAAACTGAAAATGGAAGTGTACAAATTAATGCAAATGGAGCAAATTCAAGCTCAGCAGGTAATGATGGCGCAGGTGGTGCAGGTGCTGGAGGCTCGATTGTTTTAGGCATTAATAAATGGTCGATAGCTGCCTTAAGTCCTTTAACCATTTCTGCAAATGGTGGAAATGGAGGTGACATTAATACTGCCTCCTCTCATGGCGCAGGTGGTGGTGGTGGACAAGGAGTTGTTATCTACACAGATGAAATCCCTAATACCAATGTGACTACTGAAGCATTAAATGGAGATGGGGGCTGCAACAACAATTCAGACCCTTGTAACTCTACAGCTTATAATGGTGGTGGTGTAAATAACTCCGGTTTATTAGACGGCAGTGGAGCAAATCCTCTTCCCATTGAACTGGACTACTTTAATGTTGTTCCCCAAAACCACTCTGTAAGTATCAACTGGAAAACTTTATCTGAAGTAAACAACAAAAAATTTGAAGTTGAGCGTTCTAAAGACGGTTACAACTGGGAGGTTATTCACAAACAAAACGGTGCAGGCAACAACAATTCTCCAATTGTTTATGAAACGGTAGATGAAAGACCACTTATTGGCACTTCTTTTTATCGCCTTAAGCAAACCGACTTTAATGGAGCAACAAAGTATTTCAGCATGATTGCAATTGAAATTGAAGCAACTGAAGAGAAAGTGAATGCATTTCCAAACCCTGCAACAGATAAAATCACTCTATCACCTGTTGACCCTAAGGCGGAAGTTTATTTAAAAAACATAGACGGCAAAAGAGTTAATCTCAATTTCCAAAAATTCGACAATAGCAGATCTGCCAATTTAAGCAGCTTAAAAAATGGCATCTACTTTATTGAAGTTCGAAATCAAAATGAAGTAAAATTGGTTCGATTGATTAAGAATTAATTTTTAACCATCTCAATAAAGTCTTCCTCACTAATAATATTCACGCCTAACTTTTCGGCTTTTTCTTTTTTTGCCGGCCCCATCTTATCTCCTGCAATCAAGAAATCGGTTTTGCCGGATATAGAACCTACATTTTTTCCCCCATGATTTTCGATTGCCTGTTTGAGTTCATCTCTTGAGAAGTGCTCAAATACTCCGGAAACGACAAAAGTTTTGCCTTCTAAAACGGTTGATACAATTGTATTTTCCTGCTCCTCCATTTGCATTTGAAGTCCGTAAGACTTCAATTCTTCAATCAATTGTCGATTGCGTTCCTCTGAAAAAAAGTTGATGATACTTTCGGCTATTTTGTCTCCTATTTCATCCACTGCAACCAATTCTTCAAAACTCGCTTGCATAATGGCATCAATGTTTTTAAAGTGAGCCGCCAACTTTTTGGCTACCGTTTCTCCTACATAGCGAATGCCAATGGCAAACAACAATCGCTGAAATGGAACTTTCTTTGAAGTCTCTACTCCATCAATTAAGTTTTGAGCGCTTTTTTCTGCCATGCGTTCCAAGGGCAGTAAGTCTTCCTTTTTTAATTCATAGATATCAGCCACATTTTTAATCAACCCTACATCGTAAAGCTGCTCAATGGTTTCTTCACCTAAACCATCGATATCCATGGCTTTTCTGGAAATAAAGTGCGCCATCTTACCTTTAATCTGTGGCGGGCAGCCCCATACATTCGGGCAATAGTGCTGCGCTTCGCCTTCGATTCGCTGCAGTTCACTATTGCATTCCGGACAGTTTGTAATGTATTTTGTCGGCTGAGAGTCTTTTGGTCGCAAATCTAAATTTACACCTACCACTTTAGGAATAATTTCACCGCCCTTTTCTACCTTAACTACATCGCCTTCACGAACATCTAACTTTTCTATTTGATCAGCATTGTGTAAAGAAGCTCGCTTAACCGTTGTACCGGCTAATAAAACCGGTTGTAGATTTGCCACCGGCGTAATGGCTCCGGTTCTTCCTACTTGATAAGTAATTTTTTCTAATTTAGTTTCAGCTTGCTCTGTTTTAAACTTATATGCAATTGCCCAGCGCGGACTTTTTGCCGTAAAACCCAGCTCTTCTTGCAAATGATAGTCATTTACCTTAATTACTACACCATCAATCTCAAAGTCCAATTCCGATCGATGTTCATCCCAATAATCAATAAACTCAAAAATTTCATCAATTGAATTACAGCTTCGAATTAAGTTTTTGTCCTTCTTCGGCACTTTAAAGCCCCATTTCCCGGCAGCTTCTACATTTTCTAAATGATTATCGTAAGGCAAGTTCTCACCCAAAACATAGTACAAATATGAATCTAGCTTACGCTCAGCGACCACTGCTGAGTCTTGCATTTTTAAAGTCCCCGAGGCAGCATTTCGTGGATTTGCCAAAAGCGCTTCACCTTCTTCCTCTCTTTGTTCATTGAGTTTTCTAAACACACTAAGTGGATAAAAAATCTCCCCACGAATTTCAAACTCATTCGGATAATTTCCTTGTAAAGTCAATGGAATAGAACGAATGGTTTTTACATTTGTGGTTATGTCATCACCTTGTGTGCCATCGCCGCGTGTTACTGCTCTCTCCAAACGACCATTTTTGTAAGAAATCCCAATCGCCACTCCATCGTATTTTAATTCGCAAGTATACTCCACTTTTTTTCCGGCTAACTTTTGCACTCTTTCATCAAAATCGACCAATTCCTCGCGGCTATAGCTATTGGAAAGCGAAAGCATAGGATATTTATGCTTTACTGTTTCAAACTTTTTAGTCACCTCTCCACCAACTCTTTTTGTTGGCGAATTCACATCGGCAAATTGCGGAAACTCTTTTTCTAATTGTTGCAGTTCTTTGAGTTTCATATCGAACTCATAATCGCTAATCACCGGATTATCTTCCACATAATAGGCGTAGTTATGTTGTCTTAACTCTTCGGTAAGTGTTTTGATTTTTTTAGCGGCTTCTTCTGATTGCATACTTTTGCTTTGAGTGAGTTTATCCTCGGCTAAAATTATTAATTCAATTGCATTTCCCCTATATTTATTGCACCTAATCATTCACAATGAAATTCACAGATCGCTACGCAAAAGTTTTTCAGTATTTATTACCTTCTCCTTTCACCATTGCACTAATTCTAACCATTGTCACTTACCTCATTGCCTTAATTTTCACCCAGCCGGCTGAAGAAAGCACGGGAAGTTATGCTTTAGAAGTTTTAGGTTTTTGGGAAGAAGGTTTATGGCAAAGCGCTTTGATGGTTTTTGCCATGCAAATGATGTTGATTTTGGTTTTGGGCCATGTGTTAGCTCTAAGTCCTGCTGTTAACCGCCTATTAAATGGTTTAGTGAAATTTGCTAACAATACTGCTAATGCCGCTCTATTAGTTACCTTTTTCACCATTGCTGTTGCACTTTTTAACTGGGGATTAGGATTAATCTTCGGAGCCATATTTGCCAGAAAAGTTGCGGAGAATGCCAAACAAAATAATCTTGCCATCAATTATCCTTTAATTGGCGCTGCCGGCTACTCCGGCTTAATGGTCTGGCATGGTGGGATCAGCGGTTCATCTTTAACCAAAGTAGCAGAAAGTGGTCATTTAAAAGAAATGATGCAGGGCGTTTTCTCTACTTCTCAAATAGCCCAACTTCCGGATCAAGTTACTTTTTCAGAAACTGTTTTTTCTAGCATGAATGCTTTTGCCAGTCTTGGCGTTCTGATCATTTTGCCTCTTTTTCTTTATTTATTAGCGAAGAAAGGAAGTGGCGATCGTATTCCTCAATTAGAGCAACGACAAAGTATTGTGGAATCAAAAGAAGAAAAGGTAGTCGGTGCTGAACGCTTAGACAAATCAAGGTGGTTTGCTACTTTTTTGAGTTTGGTCATACTTTTCTATGCCATTTATAAAGCGTTTTTTGAACCAACTAATTCAACTTTTGGATTTATTACTCCTGATTATTTAAATTTTGTTCTTTTAGGAATGGGCATATTATTACACGGCACTTTTAGCAACTTTCTAAATGCCGTAAACGAAGCAATTGGCGGCGCAGCAGGTATTCTCATTCAATTCCCACTTTACTTTGGCATTATGGGAATAATGAAAAGCACGGGTTTAGTGCAAGACTTTTCTGCTTTTTTTATCAGTATTTCTAACGAAAATACATTCCCCATTTTTACGATGATAAGTGCAGGAATTGTGAATGTATTTGTACCCAGTGGGGGCGGACAATGGGCGGTACAAGGTCCTATTCTCATACAGGCTTCCGAAGCGCTGAATATATCTCTTCCCAAAAGCATTATGGCATTGGCTTATGGAGATCAACTAACGAATATGTTACAGCCTTTCTGGGCACTACCACTTTTGGGAATTACCGGACTGAAAGCCAAAGAAATTCTTCCCTATTCTCTTTTATTAATGTTGGTGGGCTCTCTAATTTACCTATCAGCATTATTGCTTTTTTAAAAATTACGCAAAATGTGTAACGCAAAATGTGTAATTTGATAATAAAAGAAATCCACATTTATCAAAATGAACGCTTCTACTTAACGGTCAACCTTATTTAGGCATTAACAATTAACTTCTTGATTCTTGCCTCTTGCTTCTCAAAGAACTTCAAAATAAAGTACATTAGTCACTTTTAACTTCCTCGCTTTGTAAGGCAATTGAAAGATAATTAGGAAAAAGCTACAAATTCACTCCCTTTACTCCTTTAGTATCAAAAGCATCTCGCAAACCATTGCCTAAAAGCACAAAAGAGAGCACTAACAAGCAGATGGCAAGACCAGGTAAAATAGCCAGATAAGCCTCTCCGGTAATGATGTAACCTTTATGTTCGCTAATCATTTTCCCCCAAGTAGCTTGAGGTGGTTGTGCGCCCAAGCCTAAAAAACTCAAACCGGCTTCAATCAATATTGCGGCGGCAAAATTAGAAGCTGAAATGACAATAACAGGAGCAGTTATATTTGGCAAAATGTGTTTTGCCATAATGTGGAAATCTCGAAAACCCAATGCACGTCCGGCTTCTACATATTCCATTTCTCGAATACTCATAACTTGTCCGCGTACTACACGAGCTACTTCCACCCACATGGTTAAGCCAACGGCAACAAACACTTGCCAAAAACCTTTTCCCAAAGCTAAAGTAATAGCAATTACTAAAAGCAAAGTGGGGATTGACCAAATGACATTAATTAACCACATGATTAATTCATCTACCCATCCTTTGTAAAAGGCTGCCAAACTGCCCAAAGTAATTCCTATGAGCAAAGAAATAAAAATTGAAATCAAGCCAACGCTGAATGAAATCCAAGTTCCGGCCATTAACCTACTCAGTAAATCTCTTCCGTAACGATCTGTTCCCAGGTAAAAAGTTTTGTTGTTAATATGCTTGGTTTCAGAAAATGCTATTCCTGCTTTCGTCCATTCCTTAAATGAATAAAAAAATTCTTCTCCCTCATTGGGATTGTTTCCCGTATACTTTTCAATTAATACTCCATCTGTTTGCAATTCATACTGAGCAATAGAAATTTCACGATATTTAGGCAAGACTCCAAAAATCCATTTTTGAAAGAAACTTTGTTTCTGAGTTGAAAACTCATTAGGCAATAGAAGCATTTTAACTCCAAAACCGGGGGCTTTTCTCGCCAATTCTAAATGTTGCTCATTGGCTTTTGGACTCGCATCCGGACGAATAAAAGGGCCTATCAAAGCAATTAAAAAAAACAGAGCAATAATCAATAAACCGATTACAGACAAACGATTAGCAAGCAGCTTTCTCCAAGCTAACTTTGTAGGCGACAACTCTTTATTGCTTTGAATCAAAATAATCTAATTTTCGGCCTTTCCACTTAGGTTTAAAAAGTAAAGATAGCAAAGCAATTGAGATTATATAAAGCGGATAAAGCAAAGAAAGTAAGAAAGTATCCAATAGGTTTAATTGCTGATTATTCCAAGCTTTAGAGCTAAATATCAACAAACTATCCACTAGCCATTTAAGAACAAAAAAGATGATAAATAATTCTATGTTCAAAACTGCTGCAACTACTAGCATTAAAGCAAATAAAAGATTCACATTGCCTAAAAAAATTAAAAGACCAACCAGCTTTGTAAATCCATCTTGATAATACTTGCTCTTAGAAGCCCAACGTATTCGCTGTGAAATAAAATCTTTTAAGTTCTTTGGAGCTGAGGTAGAAACCATGGCACTAGGTTCAGCGGCAAAAAGGATTTTGGCTTTCTTACCAAACTTCTGTTTTATAGCATGAAGTAAAAAAACATCATCTCCCGAGGCTACATTATGTTGTAAGCTATCTCTATCAATGCTTAAAAAAAGTGATTTATTAAAAAGCAGATTTGCTCCATTTGCCATAAACGCATTCTTAATTCCGACAGCAGCAGAAGTGGTTGAAATTAAAGCAGCGAACTCTGTTCTCAGCAATCGATTCCACAAGCCTTTTTCACGAACAAACTGAACCGGACCAAGTAAAAGATGAGTGTCTCCCGGCTGATAATAAGAAAGCATAGCTTTAAGCCAATTTCGACTCATTCTACAATCGGCATCTGTTGTAATTATAAGCTCATTTTTTGCAGACTCAATTCCCATTTTTAAAGCTGCCTTTTTCCCTTTTTGTTGATTCAATGACAACAGCTGAAAAGAACTACCACTCATCTTGTTTTTAACAAGATCAAACCCTTCGTCACTTGAGTGATCGTTTACAAAAACAAATTCAACTTTCTCTTTGGGATATGTTTGCTTTAATAAAGCATCTATTAAAAAACTCAAATTACGTTCTTCATTTCGAAAAGGAATTACCACCGAAACACCTATCTCTTTTTGCATAAGTTTTGCCTTTCTAAGCTTGAGATTGCCTAATATAAAAACTAAAATCAGCGCTAAATAGCTTATGGAAAATAGTAGAAACAAACTAATCATTGATTTTTAGTTTTGTTAATGACAACCAATTTAACTTAGGCAAGATGGTAAGTCCCAAAAGAGCAGGAATAAATAAATTAATTAGCCATAGTGAAACTGATGCAATAAGTCCGGCTAGTCCAGAAAAACCAAAAGACTCTAAAAGAAAGTAAGCTATTGAAGTTCGGATGGGAAAATCAGAAATCCATGCAGTGGGTATAGCTGCAGTGAGCACATAAATAAGAGCAACAATAAAAAAAGCTTCATAGAACGAGATTGAAGAGTCTAACACCATGAGCAAAGTGACGAACTGCAATACAAATACAAAGTATCGAAGAGTGCTGTATGAAAATAAAATTAAACGGTCTTTTAATGAATACTTCAGGATTAATGCATTCCTATCAAATTTCCGATTAAAAAAACGAAGTAGTTTCCAAATTCCATTGCTTGAAGTATAGAGAAAAGCCAAAACCAAAATCCCTAAAACTGATAAAACAGCTATCCAACTTTGGTCGAGCTTAAATATATTTTGCAAGTTTAATCGCCAATAAATAATCGCACAAAGCCCAAAGAAAAATGTATTGCTTAACTGAGAAAGTGAGCAAATTAAATTAACATAAAAGACTTGCCATCGATTAGATTTTTCTACGTAAAGCAATCTTCCGGCAAGCTCTCCTGTTCGATTAGGACTAAGGAGGCTAAGTAAGGTTCCCAATAAAATAGATTGAAGAGATTTCCATAAACCCAAAGGCTGTACTTTTAAAAGTAAATAGCGCCATTTATAGGTTTCTATCAACCAATTTAATGGCATTAATAAAACGACTAATATCAGGACTGTGCCATTTTCATTTAGTAGTTCAAAAGCAGCTAGCAACTCCACTTTCTCTAGCTTTTGTTGAAAAAGATAGAAAAGGTAAATTAATGCTGCAATTGCCAGCAGAAAACTGAGCAATGTGTTGGTTAATTTATATAGCTTTGCTTTACTCAATGGAACAAAAAATCAGTCAAGCGGATAAAATTATACTAGGCATAGACCCGGGTACGAATATAATGGGTTATGGCTTGATTGCCATCAAAAAAAAAGAAATTTCTTTATTGGCTATGGGAGCCATTCATTTGACTAAACTTGGTGACCATTCCATACGTTTAAAAAAGATTTTCGAACGAACTTTAAGTCTAATCGACGATTATAAAGTAGATGAAATGGCGATTGAAGCTCCTTTTTATGGTAAAAACGCTCAATCGATGTTAAAGTTAGGACGCGCGCAAGGAGTTGCTATGGCGGCTTCATTGGTTCGAGAAGTTCCGGTAACAGAATACATGCCCAAAAAAATAAAAAAAGCCATCACCGGTAAAGGTGCAGCTTCAAAAGATCAAGTTGCGGCTATGTTAAAAACCATTGTAGCATTTCAGGACTCACCAAAATACTTAGACGCCACAGATGGTCTTGCCGTGGCTGTTTGTCATCACTTTCAAGGAAATGCACTTAGCTCAAAAAAAAGCTATTCCTCATGGGACTCCTTTTTAAGAAACAATCCCGACCGCAAGGCCTAAGCTCTAATATTTTCTGCAATTTCAGCTAATTCTTCTTGAGAAAGCTCCAGTTTAGGACGCGCAAAATTGATATCAGATACATTGTTTATCGGCAGCAAGTGAATATGAGCATGAGCTACCTCTAATCCAATTACAGCAACTCCTATGCGCTCACAATCAATTTTAGCTTCAATTTGTTTTGCCACCTTTTTAGCAAACTTCCATAGTTCAACATATTCCTCATCTTTTACATCAAAAATATAGTCCGTTTCCTTTTTAGGAATCACCAAGGTGTGTCCTTTAGCTAAGGGATTTATATCCAAAAAGGCTAAAAATTGGTCATTTTCGGCAATTTTATGAGCCGGCAACTCTCCTGAGATAATCTTTGAAAATATTGTAGCCATTATCTGCTAATTTCAAGAATTTCAAACTTCATTTTTCCGGAAGGCACCTCTACCTCTGCAACATCCCCAACTTTTTTACCCAACAAACCTTTTGCTATAGGAGAATCAACTGAAATGCGCTTTTCTTTCATATTTGCTTCTCTTTCAGAAACCAAGGTGTATTCCATTTGAGCACCATTGGCAACATTCTTAATTTTCACTTTAGAAAGAATTAGCACTTTTGAGGTATCTAACTCAGACTCATCAACCACGCGGGCATTAGCAATTAGATCTTCCAATTTGCTAATCTTCATCTCTAGAAGTCCCTGAGCCTCTTTTGCAGCATCATATTCAGCATTTTCTGATAAATCTCCTTTGTCTCTTGCTTCTGCAATCTGCTGAGAAATTGAGGGACGTTCAACTGTTTTAAGTTGCTTCAACTCATCTTTCAGTTTTTGCAAACCCTCTTCTGTAAAATAACTTACCTGTCCCATAATTTATCTTCTTAATAGTATAATCTTAAACTTAAAAAAGAGAACCTCCGTATGGAGATTCTCTTTTACAAAGATATATAAATAATTTAATTTTAGAAATTTAGCACTACCCCAATAGAGTTTGTACCATCAAAATATCTAGTTGTTCTGTATGAATAATCTATACCTAAAGTATTTCCTGACTTTCCTAGAGGTACTTCAATAGTAGCACCCGCAGACAAGCCATTAGAAGCAGTTTGAGCTTCTTCATCGTTAGTTATATCTGATTCATAAACGTATCCTGTACGAAGCATAAACATCTCTTTAAAGGCATACTCTACACCTAATCGAATTTGATCCTTTGTAAAAGAATTAGAAGTAAAGTTACCGGCTACAGTAAGTCTATGTTCAGATAATTCATCCGGCATAGCATCTTCACTTAAACCTAAGTAAAAATCGTATGTCAAACCAATATTAACCAATGAAGGCAGTTCAAAATCATTAGAACGCTGACTAATGGTTAACTCTTTTTCAGTAGATGGATCTTCATATCTTTCTGAAAGTCCGTTACCACTATATTTCATTGTTGGTCCAATGTTTCTTAGAGTAATACCAAACTTTAACTGATCTCTATCCCCGGTAATATAATTAACACCAGCATCAATGGCTACACCATTTGCTCTTACATTTGAAATGGATTGGTTTACTAAACGAACTACAGCTCCACCGCTAATTGTGTTAGAGAACTTTTTAGAATAACCTAAGCCCATGTTAAAGAAGTTAGGACTAAAAGTACCTAATCCACCATCGGGGTTGTCGACAGTAGTAACATCAATATCACCAAATGTCATTGACATTACACTAATACCTAAAACACCCCCATTTTCTCCCATTCGAGTTGCAAGTCCGGCTGTATTTATTGAAATATCAGTTCCACCTAACCAACTCGTATTAGTATAGCCTACTTGAGTTCCTGAAGTATATGCAAGACCGGCAACATTTAAGTTCATTGCCTCAAGACCTGTTGCTCCGGAAGTGTTTGCTCCTCCCCAGCCGGAACTTCTGCCCCATGGGTTAATCAATAATTCCGAAGAACCAGCTTCACCTGCACGATCCTCATTTCCTGCAAAAATAGCAGTAGAAAGGAATAAGAGAGCGGTTAAACTAAGTGATTGTATCTTTCTCATGTGTATATTAGTTTTCATTTCGTGCTTTGGTTAGTGTGAGATAACTCTCACAATAACTAAAATTTCGATTGTTTTAGAAGTTATTTAAATCAACTGGTCTCATTACACCAAACCATTTCAAGATTTTTTCACCAACACCGGGAACTTCAACGTGTATTATATAAACTCCACTCGAAATTGGAATTCCTACTTGGTTGCTTAAATCCCAATTAAGAAAGTTAGCCGGATCTGACTTGTTAAATTCTCTAATCAATGTACCTGACATATTGTAAATTCTAATCTTACATTGAGCAGGCAAGTTGGTAATCTTAACAAGGTTCTCTAATGCAGTAGCTTCATATTGTGAAACCGCATAATAAGGGTTAGGTACAACATTGATTTCATCTAATGCATCACTTAATACATCTGTCCTATTTTTCTGAACAGCTACACCCTTGGTTTCGAAAGCATAAACCGGACGACCATCATTTTCTAAGGACTCATCATCTAATTCTGTCTTCTTTGAATTGTAAGGACGGGTTACATTCAGATTAATTCTAACATCTGTTGCCAACAATTCTTGACCCGGATTTAGCATTGGCATAAACACCCAACTACATGCATCCCAAACATTAGGATAAAGAGCCGTAGTTCCCAAGCTAATTCTCAGCATTCTCATCATGGCTTTTGCCCCATCGTATACGGGCATAGCATCACCATAATTTGTTCCTTGGAAAACAAAACTTAACTCTTTAGAAGTTTCAACATCTAAAAGTGTTTTTCTAAAAATGTAAATCGGATGTTTACCTCCCCAAACTAGCTCTGCATTAGCCCCGCTAAATTCTTTGTCAGTTGGATTCCACATCATATCGTCTCCATTTTCACCTCCTAGCCAAGAATCTTCACCAAAAGCAATATTTAATCGCTCCCCGGTTTCAATATTAATAGCATAACCCGGGAACCATCCCATTCCAAATGGATCTGTATAGTTTGCATCCTCAGGGTTTGAAGAAGCGTACTTTCTCAAAGTATCATAAGGGCTATCTGCAGTAATATTTAAGCCGGTAGTATCAAAAGGGACACCATTCTTATCTACTGATGGAGCTGAACGTAAGTCAAACTTATCATCCCCATTGGCAGATTTAATAGGATCCTCCTGCATTTCAAAAACAGGACTTCTGGTCCACTTAGACTTATCTTTAGTTAAAACAACAAGTGTTGAGTTTAAATAATTCAAACTTGAATATTGCTGCGTATTTTGATCATAACCCAAACGATTAATTGGTTGAGTTTTAGTATCTACATGATAGTGTACTAATTGATATGGAGCTACAATTCCACCCAATAAGCCTTCATAGTCTTCTTTTGGATCTACGAAAATAGTATTGTATCTTCTATCATTGTAATCCGTTTCTGTATCCGTTGCATCATCTGGACCTTTGTAGTTTTCACCTGATGCTATCCAGTTGTAAGGATTTAGTCCATCCTCATCATTAATACCTCCAAACCATGGTTGAGATGGGTCATCATAGGTAATTGTCGCACCCAAAGATCCGTTTCCTCTTAAGGGTCTTCTTCCGGGTAATTCTCCTTGTTCAACTAAAACTGAAAGCCCCCAGTTTGGATCGAAAAGTAATTGTTCATTTCTAGTGTTTATAGCATATTCAGAATATATAGTATCCTGTGTACCTTCTTTCCAAATCATCCATTTGGCTGTATCGCTTACAATAGCAAATGTATCTCTAACCCCTTGAGGTCTGGAAACTACTTTCTCACCATTATCTAATAGCTTAAAATAGAATTTTCCATCTACTACATTTAACGGATCAACTACTTTAACATTAATAGGCCCTTTTCCTAATTTGTAGTCTAATCTTACCGGATTAACTGCTGAGTCTTCCCAAGTTTTCTCTTCCATTAAACGATTAACCGTTTCATCCGTCAACTCAAGAGCATTGTTCCCATTACCACGTCCTTGTAAACGCGTAATTTGAATTAAATCTCCGTAAGTAGAATTAACTACTGTACCTCTTTCCTCAGCAGTTACTCTATGAGGAATAGCCGGTACAGCTTGAATTGAACCACCACCAGCAGCTTGTCTACTGGATAGGTAAGGAGTTTTTTGCCCATCATAAGCAGGTGCTAATACGTTATCAGGATCCGGCGCTTGATCTTGAGCATAAGGCTTATAATTATTGTAAGCATAAGCAATTGCCACATAATAATAAGTCTTATAATTCACTAATCCTGAGCTACCTTGAGCAAATTGATCTTGAGTGACTCTAAAAGTATGAGAAATTCCTTCATTCTCGCCAACTACTTTTACAGAAGGTCTACTAGCCTGCAAGCCTTCATCAAATTCGAAGTTTGTTATTGTAGTAACACCATCACTAATATCACATTGAAAAACAGGTCTAGCTAAAGAAATATCTCCTACCTGATTCACATTTACATCTGAAGATTTCAATTGAAATACTTGATACCCTTGAAATCTGTATTTATTATCATAAGTAATGCCTTCAGCTAAAACATTATCAGGCGTAATAATATTAGGATCTTCCTCTTCATATTCCTCACGATAATTATTTGAAATTTCAGGATTAGAAATATAAAAAATTAACTCTTGATCTAGTTCTTGAATAGTTAATTCAGGAGCATCAGGTCCGTTCAATACTTGGAAACAGTTATCAAACAATGCTTGCGCTCTATCATCAGCGGTAATCGACTTGGCAAAAGAAGCGTCTCTACCGCCTGATTCCGCTTGAGCAAAAACAACTCCAACAGTAATGTCATTAACATTACCCGGCTCAAGGGTAAAAGGCCCTGCAGATTGCAAGAAACGGCGATCACCTGGTTGATTTGGTGTTCCACCGCCGGGTGCAGGTCTACTCTCTGTCCAGTTTGAATTCGCTGGAACTTGAGTTACTCCATTCTCATCAGTAGTTCCCCAATGTTGAGGATCTGAAGTTCCCGGAAACATAAAGGCTGTAGGAATATCCTCCACATCATTTGAATTAAATCCATCACCACCATGGCGCATACGTTGTCCATTCTGCCAAATACCTCTCATATAGTTATAATAATGAATAGCTAATTGTGGGTCGCCATTATTACCTGGGCCAATGTTGTAATAAACGAACCTTCTCATACCAAAACGCTCATTATCTACAATTGAATCACCGTATCCTAACCCATTTAAGGCTTCTCCCGGTCCGATACCTACTTCATTATCGATACCATCTGCATCTTGATAAGGTCCTTCAAAGAAATCAATTCCAATTACAGCCGGAGTAGATCCATATCCTGTCTGCCCTTGAAAATCTTCATCTAAATCATCTCCATTATAACAAAAACCAAAACCTCTTTCCACATCACAACCAACATAGTCATCTTGAGGGTCTCCTAAGTCAGGGTCTACATAACTAGCAAAATAAGTATCTGTCAAGGTAAAAGTCGAACGGTTAATTAACTCAAAGTTGTAAAAAGTCATGTCGTTCACCTCATCATTCGTAGCAAATGCAAATGCCTGACCATGAATCTCCATCCCAATTGAAGGGGCATTAGACTCTGTATGTAAGTTTCCTTTATCATTAAAAATCCACCAGTAAGTTTTGTCTCCAAACAACGGTCTTTTTGAGCTTTCGCTTCTGTCAATTCTTGGTGCTCTACAATCTACCGCACCGGCTTCAGTCAACAATGTTGGATCAACAAAAGTGTTAAAACCGGGACCTAAATCGTAAAATGGATAATCCCCACTTAAATAATCATATCTTCCATCTCTATCCACATCAACATAAGGAGCTAACTTATTTGCTTGCTCTTTACTTTGATCACCATTACCCGGCCACTCAATAATCGACTGTGGAACTTGATAATCGGGAAAATCTTCTGCTGCTGTCCCTTCTTGTTTTGCTTGATTCCACAAAACAAACTCCAAAACTTCAGCTTTACTTATTTCAAAAAATCGATCCCAGCTACTACAAGTAACATCGTCAATTTCTGCTGTACCAGTTGTATCTAATGGACCTGCCCAATAATCTACACCTTGTCCGAATTTACTAACAGCAGCTTTCAATTGACCGTTTACATCCGTTCCTGCTAGCCAAAGTCCACCTGCGTATAAAGCATAAGAATTTGAACCTTTAGGAACTTCGTAATCCGCTCTACCATTAGCTCTATCTTGCCACCATAAACCACCGGTTTCAATTCTTGTTCTTACATTATTAAATTCTAAGTAAGTTATTCTAATTGCCGGAGAGCAGCCTGCAGCTAAAGAGGGTCTAACTTCAGTTTCCTTTTTAGGATCCTTCTTTGCCTCAGGTCCTCTTGCAGAAACAAGAAATATTCCACTTAGTACAAATGCTGATAATAATAATTTGCTTTTAATTTTCATATCTAGATATGTTATTGTCCTTAATTAAAAGTTTAGTTGTAAACCTAATCTGATTCTACGAGGCAGTTCGTAGTTATACATATTCTGTAATCTTATTGAATATTGATCTCTGAAAGAAGCCTCATCAATTTGTTGTCTGATTTGATCTTGGAATTGGGCTGACGTTAAGTAACCATCATCATCTGCGTTTCCTGTGTAAGCATAAACAGACTGAACATTTTGACGATCAAGCACATTCAATATTTGTAAGTATACATTCAAAACAGATGTTTTCTTCCCATTTTTCCACATTTCTTGATTTGCTTCTGTATCATCACCCCATTTCAAAATGAAGTTTTTATCGACACGTGCATTCATTCTCATTGTCCATGGTAATCGAGACCCATTCACATCACCTACTACCGGAGCTCTGAACTGTCCACCACCTATGTTTTCGCTATTGTTTGCTCTTTGTCTTGCAGTGTATGGTGTACCTGATCCGGCAATAAATTGTATATTAAGACCTGCATCCTCTAAGATATTTTTTCCATTAATTTTAGGTCCATTGTAACGGTTACCTCTACCATAGCGGTAATCCATAGTTGCCGTAATTTGGTGTCTCTGATCAAAGCTATAAGGAAAAATAGTCCTCAGGTTTGGCTGTCCTGAATTTACTAAATTTAAAGAGCTCAAAGAACCTGAACCTGTACCCTCAGCAAATTGAATGGTATAGTTGATTCTTAGCATGATATTCTTCACTCTTCGTAAATCATAGTTCACTGAAAACCCTTTAACTGTTCCAAAATCCTGGTTACTGTAAGTCAAATAATCTTCAGGGAAAGCTCCTACTCTTCTTACTACTTGTATTTCGTCTCTCTGCTCTCTATAGAAAGTGGAAAGTGAAAGTGCAGAAGAATTAGTTAGTTTTTGCTTAAAACCTAACTCATAACTAATGGTTTTTGTTGGCTTTAACTCAGGGTTTGTTAAGATTCTATTGTGGTTTTGCAAATAGATAATATCAATTGGGTCTAATGCAATATTTCCTGTAGGTCGTTGAGTTAAGATATCGTAGTTTGCATAAAAAGTTGCTTCATCAGAAATCGGGAAAGAGAATGAAATACGAGGCATTAAAGTATACTGCGGCTCATAATCTTCAAATGAACTTTCATCCATATCTTGGGTTAAGCTTCTTTTTGTAGGATCTTGCAACCATGGAGCAATTGAACTTCCTGCTTGCAAGGCCGATGGGTCATTTAATTCAGCACCACTGGCGTTATAGAAAGTGTTTGTTTCCGGATCACGATAACCGGTAATATTTTCAGCAGAAGGATTTTCAATATCAGCAACATAAACAACGTAATCATCGCCAATATTTGAAGGAATTTCAGCTCCTTCACTTCTTGCGAATCCAGCATTACGAGTTGGCAAGAAAGAGAATTGGTCTTTTAGTACAGGCTGGTTAGCATCAAAGCGATCTAAACGCAACCCTAAACGGAAGATTAAATCATCAAAGGCAAATTTGTCTTCAATAAAACCGGCAATATAAATCGGTTGGTAAGCAGCAATCGGACGAGTTTTGTATTCATTACCGCCTACATTTACTGACTCATTAAAGAAGTCATTCAATGATGGAGTTCCTGTTAACTTGTTACCTAAGTAGTCATATCCTCTATATGTTAAATTAACATTGTTAGAAGGATTAATTAACTGCTCTGCCTCAAAATACTCTATTTTATATAAGTCCGGGTCGTAAGAATCAAAATCAATAAAGTCTGTTCCGGTTGGGTCTAAGCCTAAGGCATTTCTCATATTATAAGCAAACATTCTTCTAGCACCTTCAGCATTATTTCTTTCGAAAGTAATTGTTGGCAATGATTGACGGTACTCAATTGTATAATTTGTAGAATCTATTTGCTCAATATGAGAGTTTACAGCACCTCTACCCAATTGCCAAAGTCCGAGTGGGTTCAAGCTGTAATTTCTTTCTACTCTTTGCTCATATTCGAACCCGACCATAATAGCATGATCACCAATATCGGCAGAACCTCTACCACTTAAACGATATTGATCCCTCTCAGTTTTTGCATATTGGTTAAAAACCGTTCCCGGATGGCTCCACAAATTATAAATATTATTATTAATTGAACTACCATTTACTAAACCACCAAATCCTTCAACATTTTCTCTGGTCGTATAAAATGCAGGGAACTGATCTTCATATTTGTAAAAACTAGAAGTATAATTTGCCAACAATGGATTTAATGTACCCGGAGTATATTCATAAGCTTGAGGGCTATTAAATGCTGTCAAAAAGTATCCGATATAATATTGGTCATCTCGCTCTAAATAAGTTCCCTTGCCATTGTTGTTGTCAAAGGCATAAGAAAGTTCGGTAACCGCATCAAACTTTCCTACATATCCATACTTAAATACTTCATCCATGAAACGCTCATCACCTTGCTCAGTAGAACGCTTAGAGAAGTCAGCTTGAACAGAGAAATAGGCATTCTTTACTAAAGATTTATCATCCTCATCCTCCGAATTGGCAAAACGCTGTGTATATCTTGCAAAAGCACGATAATCAGTTGACTTAGAATAAGGATTATTCATATAGTTATACAACTGAAATGCACCTTGATTACTTCTAACATCACTATTCCCTTCGGTGGTATTAAAAGTTCCACCAACCGACATAAAACTCAAGTCATTAATTTTTATATCGAACTTACCATTTACAACAAATGTTTCACTTGCTACATTTCTCTGGTAGTCAATTTCTTCAAAATCATCCCTTCTTAAAAATTCAGCTTTTTTAAATACTCCCGGATTTGCCCCATCAGTAATTAATGGATCCCTATGTATTTCAGCTTCAACCTCATCTCTTGGCTTGTACAATTGGACAGCTGAAGGACGGGGGTTCAAAATATTTCTGTATTCACCTGTAAGCAAAAAGCTCAAAGGAGAATCTTTAACGTTTCCATCTTCGTCTTTTTTCGTTAAAATTGGACCACCTAAGCTAAACCCAAACAAGTTATAGCCAAAATTATCCAATCCAACTACATTTCCTTCACCTGCTTTGAAACCTGAAGTTAAAATTTCAGCACTACCAAAGTACTCTTTAAATCCACCACGAGTAGTAATTGTAGTTACACCACCGGTAACGTCACCATATTGAGCAGAAAGTCCACCTGTTTTTACTGACACCTCTTCAATTGCTGATTTAGGCAAACTTGAAGAACCAATTACTTTAATCCCGTCAATAAAAGTTACGTTATTGCCTGAACGTCCACCTCTCATGTTCATATCACCTGTACCATCATCACGAGAAACCACACCATTACCGGCAGTTTTGGCAATATCAGTTGCTGAACGTACAGCCATTCGCTGAATCTCTTCTCTGGTCTTCGTTTCACCGGTAGTCGTATTATCCTTTTCAAACAATGGCTTGGTATATTCAATAATTTCTACTGTCTTAATATCCACTCCTTGAGAAATCTTAAAGTCTTGGTTAGTGATTTGATCTGAACTAACAGAAACACCTGTCACCCTTTTGGTTTGATAACCTACATAAGAAACTTGGACATCATAAGTTCCTGAAGGAATTGGTTTCAAGGTATATTTACCATCAAAATCAGTGGTGGTTCCTAACACTTGCTCTCCATCGTCTAATAAAGTAACGTTGGCAAATGGAACAGGCTCACCGGATTCGCCATCCAACACCTTTCCCATGATGGAACCTTGCCCCACTTGGGCAGAAATTGTCATAACACAACCTAACGCTAATGTTAGCGTAAACAGTAACTTTCTAAGCATAATTGATGTTTTATGTTATCGTATCGTTGTAAAAACTACAGGAGCGTAAAGATATACAATTAATAAAAAATATAACAAACCTTAACAGCACCTTTATAATATTTATTTTAATTTATTCGTTTCAAGCATTTTATTTTCGACCAAACCATCGTTTCAAGAAAAAGCCCTTCTTTCTTTCATTGTATTTTTTGGCTTTTTTCCTGCTTTTTTTCATTCGTTTCTGAACTTCTTTGGTCTGCATTTTAATGTGCTTTTGTCGCAACTCCTCCATTTCATCTTTGCTCTGCTCCTTTTTATTTTCTTTTTGTTTATCAAGCTTATCTTGTCTGCGTTCAACTGCCTTCTCAGCTTTTCGAGCTGATTGAGCTTGCACATTCACACCAAAGACACCAAGCATTAATAAAATGATGCCTCTAATTACAATTTTCTTTGCTTTTTTATGTTTAGTTCTTTTATCCATAAAGAAGTTCAACTTTATTGCTACTTCATGCTTACTTTTGAAAAGGCGATAAAAGTAACACTATATATTTTGCTGAAAAAATTTCTCAACTTTTTAACATTTTTATTTTTCGTATCCGCTTTGCTTTTCCATTTTTCTTGCAAAGATGATAATCGAAACAACAGCAACATTCCTTTGGTAGAGGTGAATTTTGCCATTCCTATTAACGATCCCGCTTATCTTAATCTACAAACACCGGGTGGTTGGGAATACATCTCCGGCGGTTCAAGAGGAATCATTATTTATAGAGTTTCTCAAGATGAGTTTAAAGCTTACGATCGACATTGTACGTTTCAGCCTTCCAGCACTTGCGCCATTGTTTCGGTAGATGCAAACAACATTACGGCTAGCGACAACTGTTGCGGATCTTCTTTTATTTTAACCGATGGTTCTGTTACTAAACCACCGGCTAATTTCCCACTCAAACAATACAATACCTCCTTTGACGGTACGATAATATATGTTACGAATTAATGCCCTATTCAAAAGCATTCAATAAAAAAAGGTCGACTTTGCAGCCGACCTTTTTTTAACCTATATATAAGGTATAAAATTAATATCTGTAGTATTCCGGTTTGTAAGGTCCGTCAACTGTTACACCAATATACTCAGCTTGCTCTTGCGACAACTCTTCTAACTCCACTCCAATTTTCTCTAAGTGCAGTTGTGCTACTTTTTCATCGAGGTGCTTAGGAAGTGTATATACTTTGTTTTCGTACTTATCGCTATTGTTCCACAATTCAATTTGTGCAAGCGTTTGATTGGTAAATGAATTTGACATCACAAATGAAGGGTGACCTGTTGCGCACCCTAAATTCACCAAACGACCTTGAGCCAATAAAATAATATCTTTTCCATCGATTGTATACTTATCAACCTGAGGCTTAATTTCTACTTTAGTTGAACCAAAATTCTTTTCCAAGAAAGCTACGTCGATTTCGTTATCGAAGTGACCGATGTTACAAACGATTGCTTTATCCTTCATTTTGCGGAAATGCGCTTCGTGAATAATATCTTTATTACCGGTAGCCGTAACAACAATATCTGCTTCTTCAACAGCATTAATCATTTTCTTCACTTCAAAGCCGTCCATAGCAGCTTGCAAAGCACAAATTGGATCAATCTCAGTAACAATCACTCTTGCTCCTGCTCCTCTCAACGATTGTGCAGAACCTTTTCCTACATCACCATATCCGCCAACAACAGCAACTTTTCCGGCAATCATAACATCTGTAGCACGACGAATCGCATCTACTAATGATTCTTTACAGCCGTATTTGTTATCGAATTTAGACTTAGTAACCGAATCATTCACATTAATCGCCGGCATCACCAAAGTACCTTTCTTTTCTCTTTCGTATAAACGGTGAACTCCGGTTGTCGTTTCTTCTGATAAGCCGCGAATCTCTTTTACTAGTTCAGGGTATTTATCAAACACCATATTGGTTAAATCTCCACCATCATCCAAAATCATGTTTAAGGGCTTGCGATCTTCACCAAAGAACAAGGTTTGCTCAATACACCAGTCAAACTCTTCTTCGGTCATTCCTTTCCAAGCATAAACAGGAACTCCTGCAGCAGCAATAGCAGCAGCTGCATGATCTTGTGTTGAGAAAATATTACATGACGACCAAGTAACATCTGCTCCTAATTCTACTAATGTCTCTATTAAAACTGCTGTTTGAATGGTCATGTGTAAACAACCGGCAATTCTAGCACCTTTTAAAGGTTGCTCTTTACCGTATTCTTCACGCAATGCCATTAAACCCGGCATCTCTGCTTCGGCCAATTCAATTTCTCTTCTTCCCCAGTCGGCTAGGGAAATGTCTTTTACCTTATAAGGCAAATACTCTACTGATGTATTACTCATATTTATATCTTTATTTTTGGGTTTGCAAAGTTAGTAAATTAATATCTTGCATTACAATTCTTTAATTTTGACGCTCTATGATTAATTATACGCAGCAAAACGTCAACGCTAATTTAAAAATTGCCTACGCAGAAGTAGATTACAATCAAAAAGAAGAATTGTTTGCTTTCTTGACTAAAAGTCAAATTGATTTAAGCGAAATAAATTCACTTAAGAATGAAAGCCGACAAATTGAATGGATGACAATTCGCGGAATTTTAATTCATTTTTTAGCTGGTTTTTGTGACATAGAATACGACGAACACCGCAAGCCTCACTTAGTCAATTGTCAGCAACATGTCTCCATCTCTCATTCTCATCACATGGTGGCTGTGGCAATAGATGAAAAACAAATTTGTGGAATAGACATTCAACACATTACACCAAAAATACAAGCCATAAAAGAAAAGTTTCTAAACCCTATAGAATTGTCAAATTGCGAGCAAGCAGATGACTTAAAACTCACCCTTTATTGGTCGGCAAAGGAAGCATTGTTTAAAATTTATGGTAAAAAAGATATTTTTTTAAAAGACAACATAGAAGTTGAAAAATTAAGCTTTAATGAAGGAAAAGGGAGTGCTACAGGCAGAATCAAAGCTAATGGGAAAATCTCTACTCATCAGTTAGAATTAAAATTGGTGAAAGATTATGTAATGGCTTATGTTGTGAATTCTTAATATTGCAAGAGAATTTTTACTGTGAAAGCAACTATATTAGATAGCATTGTAAAAAAAGCCGATTCCGGCAAGAAACAATTGTCCATATTAATTGACCCTGATAAGGTTAATAAATCTTCAATTAATCGACTTTGCGAAGTGGCTGATGAAATTTCTGCTGACTTTTTTTTAATTGGCGGAAGCTTGCTAACCGATGGTGACTTAGAGGAAACAATTCTTTTAATCAAAGAAAAGAGCAAACTTCCTTGCATTATTTTTCCCGGAAGCTCCAATCAACTTTCTCCAAAAGCCGATGCAATTTTGTTTCTTTCGCTACTATCCGGCAGAAATCCGGAAATGCTCATTGGTCAACAAGTGATTGCTGCTCCTTACATCAAGCAAGCTAATATTGAAGCTATTGGCACAGCATATTTATTGATTGAATCCGGCAGTCAAACAACGGCTTCTTATATGAGTAACTCCAATCCAATTCCTGCCAACAAAGCTGAAATTGCAGCAAGCACAGCACTTGCTGGAGATTACATGGGCATGCAATTAATTTATTTAGATGCTGGCAGTGGAGCAAAAAATGTCGTTCCGGAAGAGATGATCAAAAAAGTAAAGAGCTACACCAAAAAACCTTTATTTATAGGTGGAGGAATAAACACAGCAAATAAGTTAAAAGCAGCATACGAAGCCGGGGCAGATGTTGTAGTAATTGGGAATGCGTTTGAAAAAGACGAAAATTTCGCTCAAGAAATTAGCCCAATATTAAAACAATTCAACTAAATGCAAGAAATACTTGCCTCTTTTTTTGAAGAAAGCAAAGCTTACGGTTTTTTGGAAAGCGCAGCCGTACTTTCCGCCTTAATTTACATCTACCTAGCATCTAAAGGCAAGCGTTTGTGCTTTTTATTCGGACTCATTAGTTCTGTCATTTACGTTTATCTAACCATTCAGCTAA
The DNA here is from genome assembly GCA_002415785.1 of Flavobacteriales bacterium UBA5081. Classification (GTDB taxonomy): domain Bacteria; phylum Bacteroidota; class Bacteroidia; order Flavobacteriales_E; family Vicingaceae; genus UBA5081. Next base: position 30,157 of record DIAJ01000014.1, on the reverse strand, counting down.
AGCTTTATTTCGATACCTTTATTAATGGCTACTATATTTACATGTCTTTTGCAGGTTGGTTTGCTTGGAAAAACCAAAATAATCGTGAAATTGAAGTGCTCAACTTAAGTAAAAAAGAATTGTCCTTGAGTTTAACTTTGGGGATTTTAGCCACTTTAACATTGGCATTTTTTGCCGACAATTACTCTGATGCTGCCTTACCTTACGCTGATGCTTTTACCACTGTTTTTTCTATTATTGCCACTTGGATGGTGGTAAAAAAGTATTTAGAAAACTGGCTGTTTTGGATAATAATTGATGCTGTGGCAGCAGCTATGTACTTTTACAAAGAATTGTACTTAACTTCAATGTTATTTGCTTTGTACACCATAATTGCCATTAACGGTTATTTTAAATGGAAAAAACTGTTGAAAGATGTATAAAATTGCCATAGTTGGTCCTGAATCGAGTGGTAAAACAGAATTATGTAGGTGCTTAGCTGAGCATTTTCAAGAACCTTGGGTAGAAGAGTTTGCCAGGGAATATCTTATAAAGCAAAAAGGAAAATACAAACAAGCTGATTTATGGGAGATAGCTAAAGGTCAACTGTTGCTTGAAGAAGAAACTAGTTCTAAAGCCAATAATTTTTTATTTTGCGACACTACACTGCTAGTCATTAAAGTTTGGTCGCAGTACAAATACGGCAGTATTCAGACGGAAGTTAGCGCACATTATACCGCAGCGGATTATGACTTACATCTTTTACTTCGTCCGGACATTGAATACAAAGACGATCCTCTCCGAGAAAATCCGAGCATTGAAGATCGAAATGAATTGTTTGAAATTTACCGTCAACACTTGATTCAAGACAAAGCTAATTACGCTGTTGTAGGAGGAAAAGGAAATGAAAGATTAAAAAATGCGCTAAAAATTCTTCATTCTCATTTTTCATTCTAACTTTGCCCCGTCTCTTTGGGGTGCCTTACGGCTGAGATTATACCCTTTGAACCTGATACCGGTAATGCGGGCGCAGGGAACAGACAGTTTTTTATGCTAGCTATTAAACTGTCGGAAAGGATAATTTTTTTAACAAGAAAAATTGCCCCAAGTTTTTCGATTTTTTGAATCAATTAATCAAAAACTTGAAATGAAAACTTTATGTTTAACTGTTGCAGCAATCGCTACATCTTTTAGCTTGCTGGCGCAAAAAAACATCCGCGGAACCATTGTGGATGCAGAAAATGAAGAAGCACTGGCGGGAGCCAACGTACAAGTGCTCAACTCTTATCAAGCAACTTCTACCAACTCTGAAGGCAACTTTCAGCTCAATCGACTAAAGGAGGATGCTCAATTAAAAATCAGTTTTATCGGTTATGAAAACGATACTTTAGAATTGTCGGAAGTAATTGGTAATGAAACCATAATCAATCTTCAGCGAAAAGCTTACCAGACAGAAGAAGTGATAATTTCCTCCACTCGATTAAACGAAAACGCTCCAGGAACGGCGACTAACATCAGTAAAGAGGAAATCGAAAAAAACAATCTAGGTCAGGATATTCCCTATTTATTACAACAAACACCTTCTTTGGTAAGCACTTCTGATGCAGGCGCAGGAGTTGGCTATACAGGACTTCGAATTAGAGGAAGCGATGCCAGTCGAATTAATGTTACTATTAACGGTATCCCTTTAAACGATGCAGAATCACATGGTGTGTTTTGGGTAAATATGCCCGATTTAGCCTCTTCGATGGAAAGCATTCAAATTCAAAGAGGTGTGGGAACTTCTACCAATGGTGCAGCAGCTTTTGGTGCTAGCATGAACCTACAGACCACCGGCATGAATGAAAAAGCTTATGGTGAAATAGACAATTCTTTCGGCTCATTTAACACGCGAAAACACACGGTTAAGCTGGGTTCGGGCTTAATCAACAACAAATATGTATTTGAAGGTCGACTTTCTCAAATTAACTCCGACGGTTATATTGATCGAGCTGCTTCTGACTTAAAGTCATATTATTTGTCGGGTGCTTATTATGGAGAGAAAACCGTAATAAAAGCCATTACTTTTGGCGGAAAAGAACGCACTTACCAATCTTGGTACGGTACGCCGGAGTCGAGATTTAACGATGATGAGGAAGGCATGAAAACACATGCCATGAATGAAGGTTACTCTGAAAGAAGAACCAACAATCTATTAAACTCAGGCAGGTCTTACAACTACTATTTGTATGAGAACCAAGTCGACAACTACAATCAAGACCACTATCAGCTTCATTTCTCGCATGAATTCTCCAAAAAACTGACCGGAAACTTATCTTTTCACTATACAAAAGGTGAAGGGTATTACGAAGAATACAAAGAAAATGAGGATTTGAGTGATTATGGCTACGCTTGGGATACGCTATTTGTTGGAAAACCAAACGCCCAAGACACCATTACTACTACAGATTTAATCAGAAGAAGATGGTTAGACAATGATTTTTATGGTTTTACGTATTCTTTGCTTTATCAAGCTAGCAATAAACTGAACTTTAATTTTGGTGGAGGATTGAATCAATACATTGGCGATCACTTTGGAGAGATTATTTGGTCGGAATATGCAGAAAACAGTTCCCCAACTGAAAACTACTATTTAAATACCGCTGAAAAAATTGATGGTAATGCCTATTTAAAAACCACTTATCAGGTGAATAACAAGCTAAGTCTTTTTGCAGATTTGCAAATTCGCAGCATCAATTACAAAGTAAAAGGAGTTGATAATGATCAAAGGGAGTTGGATGTAGATGAAGACTTTCTTTTCTTCAACCCTAAGTTGGGTGCTAATTTGCAAGTGAACAGCAACAGCAGTTTATACCTATTGGCAGCAATTGGAAACAGAGAGCCTAACCGAGCCGATTTCACGGATTTGCCGCCAAACACTCCAAAATCTGAAGCCAGTAAAGCGGAACGCATGTATAACTTGGAAACCGGCTATGAACTCAGACAAAGAAAGTTTCGAGCGGCAGTAAATGGATTTGTAATGTATTATGAAGATCAATTGGTAAATACCGGACAACTGAACGATGTGGGCTCGCCTATTCGTCAGAATGTAGATGAAAGCTACCGCATGGGAGTAGAATTGCAGCTTGGAGTTCAACCTATTGACAAGCTATCACTTTTGATTAATGCCACTTATAGTCAAAACAAAATAGCAAACTTTAGGGAGTATTTGTATGATTACACTAACGGTTACGACATCATAGAAATCGACCACGGAACAACAGACATAGCTTTTTCACCGGAAGTCATTGTAAATGGGGAAGTAAACTATCAACTTTTTAAAGGTTTTGAGATTGCTTTACTGAGCAGATACATTGGAGAGCAATATTTGGACAACACTTCCAATGAAGATCGTAAGTTGGATGCCTATTTTGTAAATGATGTGCGTTTGGCTTATAAAATTCCTACAAAGTTGATTAAAGAAGCTTCGGTTCGCTTGTTGGTCAACAATGTTTTTAGCACCGACTATGCTTCAAACGGCTATACCTATTCTTACGTTTATGGTGAAACGATTACCGAGAATTTTGTCTACCCTCAAGCTTTTAGAAATTATTTAGTGAGCTTGAATTTGAAATTTTAAAACTCATAAACCACTCAACCAAAGAGCCGTTGTAGAGATTCTGCAATGGTTCTTTTCTTCAAGCATCACTGTTTAATCAACTTTTCGGTTTTTACCAACTGCTTTTTATAATACAAATTAAAAAGGTAAACACCTGACTCATTTATTAAATCACCAACTATAACATTAGAAGACAGTTGATCTGACTTTATTAACCTTCCTTTTATATCAATAATCTTGTAAGTATAAAATACATAATCAGTCAGGTTAGAAACTTTTACTGTTGTATTTTCATTGATTGGATTTGGGTGAACAGATAGTTTAATATTCTTAAAAGCCAATTCAGAAACAGAAACCGCTCTCACGAAAACGTCAAATTCATCACCATAACTGCTCTCACAACCAACTGAATCTTTAACAGTGCAATAATAAACAGTTGTTGTATCTGGCCATACATAAGGCGAAGCAGCAGTACTATCAGACATGTTATAGTTCGGTGTCCAACTGTAATTCAGACTTCCAATACCACCAATTGAAGTAGTCCAAATTTGCGTAGTATCTCCTTGATTTATTTGAGCAGATGTTGATGTTAAAAGTGCGCTAAAAAACGAAAAAGTAACCACCAAACTATCGGAACAATGCACCGTTCCACTAGAATCATAAGCTTCTAAAACAAAGACCACTTCATCTTCATTCTCAATTATGCCCAAGCTAGATATTTTAGCTTTAACAGCCGTTGTATCGTCCATAAAATCAGAAGCCGTAAACTTAGAAACACCCGCATACCAGTATTCACATTTCCATCTAAAATTTAGCGTACTGTCGCCTACAAAAGAAGCATCTATACTTGTAGTATCAATTTCTCCGTATTTGTCAACACAAATAAACAAGTCTGCACCAGCATCAATATTACATTGAGCCATTACTGAGAAAGCACTCGTTAGTGTTAAAAGAATCACTAACAGAAACCCGATATAATTATTCATAACATTGACTTATAATTTGTCCGAATGTATGAACAATGTTTAAAAACTGCAAGTATAGAGGATACTAAAACCCGCAACGGCAAGAAGATGAAAAGTAAATGTTTGTTGTAGGAAGCCATTTCTTGAGCTTTTCTTCGAGCTCATTGGACAAAGTATTTCCCCGAAGATTGAGGTTTTTCAGCGATTGAAGACCGCTAATTTCTTCTGAGATTTTTACAATTTGATTATCCCATAAATCAAGTTCTTCTAAGTTCTTTAATTCTCCAATTTCACCGGGAATTTCTCTAATGTTATTTTTACTCAAGTCTAACTTTTGGAGCTGCTTCAAATTTCCGATTTGTGGTGGAATAATGGAAAAGTTGTTTTTGGAAAGGTTCAGTTCTTCCAAGTCAGTTAAGGAGCCTAAAACCGGCGAGAGCAATGAGATTTTATTTTTACTTAGATTTAGGGTGATTAAATTTGGAAAGCTATCCAATTCCTCAGGCAAGTCCTTCATTCGCCCACCACTTAAATCTAAATGATACACCCATTCGGGATTCTCCATTGCTTTGTTGAGCGAAGTATAAACATAGTCGTAGTCGCCCGGCTCTTGAGCTTTTAAATTAAAAACAGCTATAACACTAACAAAAACTAATGTAACAATATACGCTCGCATTTTACTTGATCTTTTTGCATTTCGGCAATCAGTTCATCTTTACTATCGAACTTTTTTTCATCTCTAATTCGCTCAATGAGCTCTAGCTGAATTTTCTCACCGTAAATTTCTTTTTTGAAATCAAAGATATTGACTTCAATGCTAACTTCGCCATTTCCAGAGTTAATGGTTGGCCTTCTGCCAATGTTTAGCATGCCATTATAGCTTTCATCTTTCAAACGAACTTTTACAGCATAAATTCCTTCAGCAGGAATTAATTTATACTTGTTTTGAAGATCGATATTTGCGGTTGGGTAACCCAACTCTCTTCCCACTTTATTGCCATGAACAACTACTCCATTTAGTTGAAAATTGTGCCCTAAATAATTATTGGCAGTTTTTACATCTCCCGCCACTAAGGCTTTTCTAATTTTCGTTGAGCTTACATTTACATCATCTATATCTTGTGCAGGAATTTCCTCCACTTCAAAACCATAAACCGGCCCGTACTCTTTTAAATGCTCAAAGGAACCTTCTCTATTTCTGCCAAAATGGTGATCGTAACCAATGACCAGTTTTTTAGTGCCAATCTGATTCACTAAAAGATCTCGAACGAACTCCAAAGAAGTAGTTCTTGAAAACTCTTTGGTAAAAGGGTGAATAATTAAATGATCAATTCCTGCTTTTTCTAAAAGTTGCGTTTTTTCATCAATCGTATTTAAGAGTCGCAGCTCTGCATCTTCTTGCAAAACCATGCGCGGATGAGGATAGAAAGTAAGCAAAACACTTTCGCCCTTCATTTTTTTTGCCACCTCAATTAATCGATTTAAAATGGTTCTGTGCCCAATGTGCACTCCATCGAATGTTCCGGTAGTCACTACTGCCTTCTCCAGTTTTTCAAACTGCTCAATCCCTTGATATATCTTCACTCAGCGAAAATTTTTAAAATCAAAATTAAAACGTAAAACGCCTAAATTAGAAAGCTCAAAATTAACAAAATAAAAAAAGGCAGAATCCTTTCCACTTAAATGAAAAAAGCCCTACTTTTGCAGCCGAAATTTGGACTAGATTTTAATTACCTAATTCGTACGAAATGTCAACAAACTCTGGAAAAATTACACAAATCATCGGACCGGTTGTCGATGTTAGTTTTGATAAAGAAGGGAGCGAGCTTCCTGCAATTTTGGATGCCCTAGAGGTAACAAAGCCAAATGGTGAAAAAGTTATTTTAGAAACTCAAACGCACATTGGTGAAGACACCGTTAGAACCATTTCAATGGATTCTACTGAAGGTTTGCAAAGAGGTGCTGAAGTAACAGCTACCGGAGCTCCAATAAAAATGCCAATTGGCGATGAAATAAAAGGACGTTTGTTTAACGTTGTTGGTGATGCCATCGACGGAATTGAGCAATTGCCAAAAGTGAATGGTTCGTCTATTCACCGTGAGCCACCTAAATTTGAAGACTTATCAACTGCAACTGAGGTATTATTTACCGGTATTAAGGTAATCGACTTGATTGAGCCTTATGCAAAAGGTGGTAAAATTGGTTTGTTTGGTGGTGCCGGAGTTGGTAAAACCGTATTGATTCAGGAATTAATTAACAACATTGCCAAAGGACACGGTGGACTTTCTGTATTTGCCGGAGTAGGTGAGCGTACTCGTGAAGGAAACGATTTGATGCGTGAAATGCTTGAAGCAGGTATTGTAAAATACGGAGATAAGTTCATGGAGTCTATGGAAAAAGGCGGATGGGACTTATCATCAATTGACAAAGAGCAATTGAAGGAGTCTAAAGCTTCTTTCGTATTTGGTCAGATGAATGAGCCTCCGGGAGCGAGAGCAAGAGTTGCCCTTTCAGGATTGACTTTAGCTGAATACTTCCGCGACGGTGATAAAGAAAGCGGTGACGGACAAGGCGGTAAAGATATTCTTTTCTTTATCGATAACATTTTCCGTTTTACGCAAGCAGGTTCTGAGGTTTCTGCCCTATTGGGTCGTATGCCTTCTGCCGTTGGTTACCAACCAACATTGGCTACCGAAATGGGTGCCATGCAAGAGCGTATTACTTCAACAAAATCAGGTTCTATTACCTCTGTACAGGCGGTTTATGTACCTGCGGATGATTTAACGGATCCGGCTCCTGCAACCACATTTGCCCACTTGGATGCTACTACAGTACTTTCAAGAAAAATTGCCGAGTTAGGTATTTATCCTGCGGTAGACCCATTGGATTCTACTTCAAGAATTCTTACTCCGGAAATTGTTGGTAAAGAGCATTACGACACAGCGCAAAGAGTAAAAGAAATCTTACAACGCTACAAAGAATTGCAAGACATTATTGCCATTTTAGGTATGGATGAGCTTTCTGAAGAAGATAAGTTGGTTGTACACCGTGCCCGTCGTGTTCAGCGTTTCTTGTCTCAGCCTTTCCACGTAGCCGAGCAGTTTACAGGCTTAAAAGGAGTATTGGTTGATATCCAAGATACCATTAAAGGATTTAACATGATTATGGACGGTGAAGTGGACAAATATCCTGAGGCTGCCTTTAACTTAAAGGGAACTATTGAGGAAGCCATTGAAGCCGGTGAAAAAATGTTGGCTGAAAACAAATAATATAAAAGCTTATGTTAATTGATATTGTAACTCCGGACAAGAACATTTTTAGTGGTGATATTTCTTCAGCAACCTTTCCGGGTTCTGACGGAAGCTTTGGAATCAAAGAAAATCACGCCCCGATGGTGGCTACTTTAAAAGAAGGAAAAATTAAAGTAGTGGTTAACGGCAAAGAGGAATTTTTTGACGTAAGCGGCGGAGTAGTTGAAGTCAACCACAATAAAATTATTGTGTTGGCGGAGTAAACAAACAACATAAAAACAATTGAGAAAGCAGTCAGTGAAAATTGGCTGCTTTTTTTGTGCGACTAACTTTTCCAAAGTTCTGCCTATAGTTACTATCATTTTAGCATACTAAACAAACGCTTGATAAGTTTATCGACTCTAATTTCAACTTTGGAAAAGTTTTGACACAGACTCATTTATTTTGGCTTTGTTAAATTAAAATATTAATTTTAAACTCATTATAAGTGAGTATTTAAGCGCTATTGAATAAAGATGTTACCGCAAAAAATCAAACTAAACATCCTTCTATTATTTATTCCTTTGTTTTTCTGCCAACTATCTGCTTACGCTCAAACAAGAGATACGGTAACGGAAGATTCTTTAATAAAGTTATACAATACAGAAGGAGTGACTCCAAGAACTTCTATAGAAACGCTTACTTATATTCACTTCCAAGCTGTAGTGGGAAACATAAAAGAACACAGTGTTGTTTTTTATTATGATGAAAATGGATCTTATGCATGTAAAGCTTCTATATTTTATAATTCTGAAAATGTCATTGAAATGGTGTCAAATTTAAATTCCAATTATAGTAGATGTATGTTAGAAGATGAAGTACAATTGGAGCGATTAGATGTAAACTGGATTAAAAAGAAACTTCTTGAAAACTCCGACAAGGATCAAGCAAACTATATTTACTATAACGAAGAAGAAAAAGCAGGAGTTTTTAGAACCTATAAGTTTTACTAGAAGAATAAATTAAAATATGGAAAAAGAAGGGGTTTTATTTTTGATAGCAAGTTTATGTGTTTTAATTAGCTACTATATGAGATTATACGACTATAAAAAGGTTAACTACTTAGACAATAATTTAATCTCAATAGTTTCAAACTTACTAGCTTTAACTTCAGTAATGTTATATCTCGAAGCAGTTCGTGAGTTAATTGAAAATGAAACAATTACGAATAGCTATTTTTTAATCCCCGTGATAAGACATGTTGCAGTACCGGCTATTCTTGCATTTTTGATATTAATTTGCCTCAATCATTTAGCATTTATTTCCGCTAATGCAAAAACTCAAAAATAGAAATCATTTGTAAAAAAACTCTTAAATATTAGTAGCAAAGCAGTCAGTAAAAATTGACTGCTTTTTTTATACCCTTGTTTTCATTTTATTAAAAAAGAAAACTATATTTGAGTGATTAAATCGCTAACACAATGAGCCGAACAACCTATTTCATTTGTCTGTTTTCCTTGATATTACTAGGTTTATTTGTCTTTAAGTTTAATTTAATTGAAAAGGGTTTCCCTGAAAATCCTTATGCAACACTTTTCTTTTTACTTGTCTATTGTGGCTTAGCTATGCTGATTCATGCACTAAGGCGTAAAAGAGTTACTGGTTCATACTTCTTCAATATATTTTCGATGAAAGCCTTAGCAAATGATACTTTCAATCGATTTAAAGGCTTCTAGTTTTTATTCAATTCGTCATTTTAATTATCCAATTCGAAGTCAATTTATATTCTCCCAGAAAAACTTATTGATGTACGACTAAATTCTAATTGAATTAATCGGAATTCTCACCAATATCAACCAAACTCTAATCATCTATTTTCCTATTCGTTTACTTCCCCCACCTTAGCCTTTACTTTTTTTAACAAAACGCTAAAAGCTATGGAAAAACTAATTACAAAAAAAATCTATTTGCTATTGTTTACATTATTATGTATTCCGGCAATATTACATTCAACACCAAATATTACTCCTATAAATGGAAGTGTAAACGTATGTGAAGGTGAAGTCGTCACCTATACTTACCCATATTCAAATGGCAACAATTATATTTGGAGTGTTAATGGGGGAACAGGCATATCTACGATTAATTCAAGTCTTAACCTTGCCACTTTTACAGTCACTTGGGGACTAAGTGGAACCCCACCCTACACAGTCAATCTACAAGAATACAATGGTCCCAACTTAGTTAATAGTGAGACCTTAAATATAACAGTTAACCTAAATCCTAATCCACAAATTAGCTCAAATTTTGATAGTGATTGTGTTGATGATACAATTAAAGGTGAAAGAAATTTTAATCCGGATGATCGAAGAGGTCCTTCTGAATGTGAAACTGTTTGCGAATACAGTCCTGTAACTTATACAACCGACCTCACTTCAGGTAATACCTACCAATGGACTGTTATTGGCGATTATACCGGCATTAGCGGCGCTACAACTAACTCTGCTACGGTTGATTGGGGTGCGCCGGGACAAGCTTATGTTATTGTTACTGAAACAACTCCTGCTGGTTGTACCCAAACAGATACAACATGCATTGAAATAGTAGAAAAACCGGATGCTGAATTTAAAGTTGACCAAGGTAATTCAGCAATAAACAGTTCACCGAACCAAGGAAGTGCCAATACTATTGAGATCTGTAAAGACGGAACAATATGCTTTGATGATTTATCAGTAGGAGGATCAAGCTGGTTTTGGGACTTTGGAAATGGTAATACCTCTACCCAGCAGAGTCCTTGCGAAACTTTCACAACCCCAGGAAGCTATTTAGTTACGCAAATTGTAGAAAATGAATGTCACTGTACAGACACTGCATATATGTGGGTTGAAGTTAATCAAGAAGAAGGAGCTGAAATCGTTTGTCAAAATACAGTATGTGGAAGTGGAACTTTTGTATATGATGCAATTTTACCAACTCCATGTAGTGGAGGTTACTATGAATGGACAATTTCTAATAATGGCACCATTATAAATGCAAATGGAACAATAGGAACTATGTTACCACAATATGTTGATGGAACAGATGTAACATCAATTGAAGTTGACTGGAACTCCGGCCCTATAGGCACTATCGGATTAAGTATTAGTGGCTGTGGTGGAGTTTGTGATAAGATTACGACGGTTGATATTCCTATCATACCTAATACTCTAGATATTGAAGGTGATGAAATCGTTTGTATTGGTGAAACAGGCAACTTCGAAGTCCCTTGCTTTCCGGGTACGACCTATCGTTGGTATATTGATGGAGTAGTACAAAGTTCAAGCACACATGATTTTAGTTATCAATTTAATAGCTTAGGAACACATCAAATTGAAGTCAGTTACCAAAATTCATTTTTAGGCTGTTCGGGATCTTCAAATACCTTTTTTGTTGAAGTATTAAATCCATTTTCAATTGATGGTCCTGAATCAGTATGTGAAGGAGATGCTATAACAATCCAAGCCCCATCAGGTGTATTTAACTGGACAGTGAAAGATCAAAATGGAACAATACATCAAACTGCAAGCTCAACCACCAGCCTACTGACAAGTAACAGCTTACCAGCAGGAACATATACAGTTATTGCTGAAGAGGTTGCTAGCCCCGGGAGTTATTGCAATGAATACGCAGTTCACGGTTTTACAGTAATTGAACAACCTCCGGCACCTTCTGGAATTAACGGACCTGTAGAAGTTTGCATTGGGGAAGTTTCAGTATATACTGCCAGCCCAAGTTCAAACAATTATTATTTAGAATGGGAAGTATTTAATAATGGGACAACTACTGTGTCTAATGGAAATTCAGTAACTGTTAACTGGAGCACAGGCACAAAGTGGATAGCACTTTATCACGTATCTAAACAAGATGACTGCAAGTCAGTAGGAGATACTACCTACATCATAGACAAAACACCACCACCAATTACAATTACCGGACCTGATACTGTTTGTGGAAACACAAATGCTCTAAGTCCTGAGATATATAGCACTACAGCTACTTTAGACGATTATGAGTGGTCAGTTTCTCCTGCCACAGCAGGAAGTGTTGTTGATGGTCAAGGGACAAACTCCATAGAAGTTATTTGGAATAACTATTCTGGTTTGGCAGATGTTGTACTTACTCCAATTGTATGTAATACGTCTCATACGCCAATTAACTATCAGGTATACGTTACAACTCCAATAATGTCTCTCAACGGACCTGACACAGTTTGTCAAAACACATGGAACAACTGGAATGCTTCGTTTAACATTGGTAGCGGAAGTAATTATAGTTGGGAGATTGAGTCCATTAACACAGGCAATATTATTACAAACGGGACGGGAAGTACGGCTTCATACAACTTTCCAAGTAATAGTGGATCTTTTATTATTAGGATGACAGCAGAAAATTGTATGTTACAACACACCATAACAAAGAACATTGTTGTAAATCCTGAACCTGTGGCAAATCTGACTTACTCAGGGCAAATTGGGTGTATTGATCAATATACAGCAACTTTATACCTAAGTATGCAAAGTAGTTCATATAGTTATGTATGGTATCATGGTAGTAACCCTATTACACCACAACCTACAACCTCACTTACGATTGGAAATAATTCGGCTGATGCAGGTAATTATTACGTTGTCATTACTGACAATATAAGTGGCTGTACATCAATCACAAACACACTTAGAGCTAGGGTATGTAGCACTCCAAATCCTTGTACACCAAATGGAGGAAATGCTTCTTTTACTTATTCAATTGCACAGACTTCACCGAGCCCTGGCTGCAATACCGTTACTTTTAATGAAACTATTTCACCTACTCCTAATAGCATCAGATGGTATTTTGGAAATGTAGGAACTTCAACTGCTTCAAACCCTACTTTCCAGTTCCCGGCAAGTGGAATTTATCCGGTTACTTTAGTAGCAAATTATGGAAGCGGCATCTGTAAGGTAGCAGATACCCAAACAGTAGTTGTTCCGGTAATGTCTGATTTTGAAATTAATATCAGTTGTATTGGAAATACATTTGAAGTTAATCTAATCAATACCTCAGATGTGGTTATTGAACCATTAGCTAATTACAACCACCAATGGGAAATATACGATGTAACAGGTTCCCCAACATTAATAACAAGTGCTACAACACAAGACTACTTAGCTGTACCCGGACTAATCGAAGGAAATGATTATGAAATCTATTTAGAGGAGAGTCATACCTTTAATTGGGGTGGACAAACGATAAATGCACTTTGTGAGCATGTGGTTAATTTTACTATGCCTGAAAAAGCAGATGCTATTTTTGTGGTTGATACACCAATACTCCCGACTTGTGAAGGTAACACCGTTGTTTTTGAAGATCAATCTATCGGTGATATTGCCAGTTGGACGTGGGACTTTGATGATGGATCTAATATCCTCACACAACATCCAGAGAAAACTTATGACTATGGGCAGGTTTTTGATGTAGAGTTAAGTATAGTAGATGAATACGGTTGCACAGACAGTTATACAGTTCCTGTTGAAATTAAAGACAACAATATAGATGGGAATATTACAGTTTCTCCTAATATGCCTATCTGTCCTGGAACAACAGCCACTATCGCTTTTAACAACACGACCAGCCCAAGTTCAGCTCCGTACAATTACTACTGGAGTGACAATACTACTTCAATTTCAACAACTAGTACCCAAACATCTACTCACTACTTAGCAGTAACCGATACTTATGGTTGCTTTAAAAGTTTTGGCCCTGCTACAGTTGAGGTTGTTGAAGTTCCGCTGGCTAAAATTACCGGTGAAGATGAATATTGTATTGGTGACGACATCGGTTTAATATGTAACTACGGGAATGGATATACCTACACATGGTATCAAAACATCTCCGGTGGAGGTTATGTTTCAGCCGGTGTAACAGGCACAAGCTTCAACCTAAGTAATGCTCCAGTTGGTACGCATGAATTTAAGGTTGAACTTGAAGACATCAACCATAATTGTGTTAAAGAATCCTTACCTTTTACGGTAATAGTTCATCCTAACCCCCCTACACCAATTTTAAGTTCCGTTCCAGTACCGGCATGCCCCAGTCCTGTTACACTTACAGTAAACAACCCATCTGACTATAACTCTATCTCTTGGAGTTCAGGAGATGTTAGTACGTCGACAACAGTTAACAATTCAGGCGTTTACTATGCTGTTGGAACTGATACAAATGGTTGCTCATCTTATAACAGTATCAATGTATATGAACTTCCTGATTTCTGTAGCTTCATGTGTGGATGCTACTCAGATTGTATTGAGCAAGGTGGAAGTTACAGCTTCCCCGGAATATCGGGTAATTTCGCTCAATGGAGGTGGGAGCGATTTGATGGTGTAAACTGGAATACGGTAAGCTCAGGAACAGGAGCAGTTCCCGATTATGTAACCAGTTCAACAGGCACACATACCATTCGACTTTATGTAATGACTTACAATGGGTGCGATGGATATTCTTGTGAAGTAGACTTAAATTTAACACATTGTGGAGAACGATGTGAAGGCGAAGCACAGATGAACGACATCAAATGCTATGTAAAAGATGACGGATTAGTCAATTATCGATTTAATATGGATATTAATTTTGGAGGCTTTGGCAAGAAATGTGATAAATATAGCTATACAATTATCCCTCCTGTAGGAAGTGTGCCTCAGTCTAGCTTAAACCCAAATACACTAACACCTGGATATAATAACATTGAAGGTGTTTGGCAAACCAATCAAACCTATTATCCTGGAGGGAAAGTTTGTTTTGAAATTGTTATTCAAAATCTATGCGACTCAACAATTTGTACAATGAAAGTTTGTTTTGAAGTTGAGGAGTGTGGAAAACCATGTGAAGGCGAGGCTCAAATGAACGATGTCAAATGTTATAAAACTGATGATGGATTTGCCAACTATCGATTTAATATGGATATTGGCTTTGGAGGCTTTGGTAAAAAGTGTGATAAATACAGCTATACAATTATCCCTCCTGTAGGAAGTGTACCTCAGTCTAGCTTAAGTCCAAACACTATCACGCCTGGATATAATAATATTGAAGGTATTTGGCAAACCAATCAATCCTATTATCCGGGAGGTAAGGTTTGTTTTGAAATTGTTATTCAAAATCTATGTGACTCATCAACTTGTAGAATGAGAGTATGTTTTGAGGTAGATGAGTGTGGTGATCCTGATGCAAGCAGCAGAATCAAAAGTTTGCAAGATAAACAGGAAACTACCCCGAAGGAAATTAGATTCTACCCCAACCCAACTACGGGTATGCTGCAAATAGAATCTCCTAATGAGGGAGTCTATGATGTTGCTGTTTACGATATAAATGGCAAATTAGTATTCAATGACAAGATTAATTTCTCATCTTCAGGAGTTAAAAGAGTTAACTTAGACTATCTCAATGCCGGAATATATTCAATACAATGTATTGGGGATAACAAGATTGAGACTAAACAATTAATAATTAGCAAGTAACTAATTAATTCTTTTAAGAAAAGAAAGAGGCTGCCTTAATTGGCAGCCTCTTTTATATTTGTTAAAATAATAAAAACTATTTATATTTGAAAAGTAACTTATCTCCTTGAAAATGGGAAAAACAAGTAGTTAGCTACATTATATTATTTGGAAGTAAATTAATGTATGATGCAAAAAACAATTATTATTGATTGTGTTGGTGATTCAATGTCAAAACTGGTTAAAGCAATAAACAAAACATTACCTAATGCAAACATAGTTGGCATATCAACAAATTGTTCTTTTGGGTTAACGTTAATACAAAAGCACAAAGCTTCTATCCTATTTATTCGTTCAAAAAAGAGCGATTATATTGAATTATCTAGAAAAGTTAAAGAGAAAGGCTTTAATCCTTATTTCATTTTTGTTACTGAAACTGAATTCGAAATTAACAACTTAGATGACAAGTCTCTTACAGTTTGTCTTCAACACCTTGAAAACTCAATAATAAAGATTTCCCACCATTTAACTGTTGAAGAACCTTCTCCCTACACTAACCGAATTGGAATTCCATCAAATAATGGAACAACCTATTTATCAACAGATAATATCATTTTTTTTCGCTCTGACAACAACTACACTATTATTCATCTTGAAAACGGAAAAACCATTTTAGTTTCTAAAACACTAAAGAAGTTTGAAGTAAAACTTTCAAACAAACATTTTATCAGAACTCATCAAAGCTATATTGTAAACCTTAACAAAGTAATACAAGTTTGTAATAATGACGGTGGATATTTAACAATGAACAACAATGAGAAAATCCCAATTAGCAGATCCAAAAAAAATATTGTAAAAAATCAATTAAATCTTCTTTTTGAAAAAATTTAACTCAACTTCTCATTCTTCTTATGTCGCTCAGAGTCTCTTTGAGTTTTCTTAGCAATGTTCTTAGCGAGTGCCTTCTCTAAGTCAATTCCCGTTTGGTTGGCTAAGCAAATCGTTACAAAAAGTACATCTGCGAGTTCATCGCCCAAGTCCTTTTCCTTATCGCTCTCCTTTTCGGATTGCTCGCCATAGCGACGAGCAATAATTCTAGCTACTTCTCCTACTTCTTCGGTCAGTTGAGCCATATTGGTTAATTCATTAAAATAACGAACTCCATGCTCTTTAATCCAATTATCTACAAGCTGTTGTGCTTCTGTGATGGTCATCTGCTTTGTTTTAGTTCTTCAAAACTCAAGTTCATTAATGGATAGTCTTCCCAACCTATAAAATCAAAGTGCCACCATTCATAAGAATAAACTTTAAAACCGACACTTTCCATTACTTCAATTAATAATTGGCGGTTGTTTATCTGCTCTTCTTCTAAGTCCATAAAGGTTGGATGAGCCTTCTCAGAAAAATGATCATAAGAGGTGGGCATGTTCAAATCTTCCCCAGTCTCTTTATCAACCAGAGTTAAGTCAACTGCACAACCACGATTGTGTCTTGAACCACTATAGGGAGAAGCTACATAAGTAGTATCCTCTACCAATTCATAAAACTGAACCGTTGCCGCATAAGGTCGGTAAGCATCAAAAATTTTTATAGCCAAGCCCTTTTTTGCAAAAATTGAATTGGCCTTTTGTAGTGCTTCTGCCACCTGCTTACGAGCAAATGCATCAGCAGTGGGATAAACTATTTCGCCCACAAAGTTATTTTTGGTCGCATAGTGAATATCAAAATAAATTCCCTCTTGATCTTTCAAACTCACCAATTGCATATTAGGGTTCTCTTCTACTTGTCCTCGATAAGTTGAAACATCTTCTATCACCTCAACTCCATACTCTGACTTAGTTTGTGCGCTCAGCTGCATACTTACAAATAATAAAATCAATAAAACTACTCTCATTACTCTCTATTTTTAGAATCCATGGTAATGGTTACCGGACCGTCGTTAATCAAGCTCACTTGCATGTTCGCTCCAAAACGACCAGACTCAACTGTTTTTCCCAATAAAGCGCTCAATTGAAACTTGAACTGCTCATAAAGCTTTTCAGCATAATCAGGAGCTGCTGCTCGAATAAACGAAGGCCTGTTGCCCTTTTTAGTAGCAGCATGCAATGTAAACTGACTAACCGCTAAAATTTCACCACTTACATCTTTAACTGAAAGATTCATCTGTCCTTCATCATCGTTAAAAATTCGCATATTCACTACTTTTCTGCAAAGCCACTCTACATCATCAGAATCGTCTGCTTCCTCTACTCCAACAAATAGCAATAAGCCCGTTTTAATAGCGCCTGTGACTTCTTCATTTACTTCTACTTTAGCTTCTCTAACTCTTTGAATTACTAAACGCATTTAATATCCTTTTTGTCTATAATTTTCCGATTCGTCTTCTTCGTAAATTGAAAGGTAATTAAAGTATCTGCTTTCTGCAATTTCTCCATTAGCTACTGCCTTTTTAATCATACAGTTCGGTTCATTGATGTGAATGCAATTATTGAACTTACATTCATTCATACGACTACGCATTTCGGGAAAATAGTGCGATAGATGCTCTTTTTGCATTTCTACATTTCCAAAACCCTTTATCCCCGGAGTGTCAATAATATGCGCCCCAAAACTAAGCTCAAACATCTCCGCAAAAGTGGTGGTATGCTTTCCACTTTGATGACTCTCAGAAACCTCGGCAGTTCTCAAATTGAG
This sequence comes from Flavobacteriales bacterium UBA5081, assembly GCA_002415785.1. Taxonomy (GTDB): domain Bacteria; phylum Bacteroidota; class Bacteroidia; order Flavobacteriales_E; family Vicingaceae; genus UBA5081. The sequence continues at coordinate 12,183 of DIAJ01000014.1, read as the reverse complement.
CTTTGGGTCCAATCGATTGATTAAAGTACTTTTCCCAACTCCGGAATGGCCTCCAAAAATAGAAAGCCTTCCTTTCATTTTTTCTTTTAAAGCTTCTAAGCCAATTTCTTTTTCTGCACTGACAAACAATTGCTCATAGCCGGCTTTTTCATAAATAGCTTCCCATTTTTTCAGTTCTGCTTTCTCATCTTCCGTTTCCAAAAGATCAATTTTGTTATACACCAAAACCACCGGAATTCGATAAGCTTCAGCACCCACTAAAAAGCGGTCGACAAAGCCCAAATAGGTTTGCGGATTTTTTAAGGTAACAACTAAAAAAAGCTGATCTACATTAGCTGCAATAATTTGAACCTGTTTTGAAAGGTTAATCGAACGACGAATAATGTAATTTTTACGGTCAAAAATTTTGTCAATAACCGCCTCCTCACCTTCACGATGAAAATTCACTCGATCTCCTACCGCCACCGGATTGGTGCTTTTTATCCCCTTAATGCGAAACTTCCCTTTTAAACGAGCTAGTATCCTCTCTTTTTCAGGAGTTTCTACCTCATACCAACTGCCTGTCGATTTTACTACTATTCCTTCCAAATTTCCACGATTAAGAACTTCTAAAATTAGTAAATTCGTCTGGCAATTTAAGGGAAGAAAAAGATGTCGATTTTAGTAGAAAATGTAAGTAAAGTTTACGGAAAACAAAACGCCTTAGATCAAGTTAGCTTTTCGGTTAAACCGGGAGAAATTGTCGGTTTTTTAGGTCCTAATGGAGCCGGAAAGTCTACCATGATGAAAATCATTACCGGATTTATTCCGGCTACCGATGGCAATGTAAAAGTTTGCGAAATGGACGTGGTTGAAAAACCGATTGACGTCAAAAAGAAAATTGGCTACTTAGCAGAACAGAATCCACTATATTACGACATGTATGTTCGCGAATACTTGCATTTTATTTGCGGAATTTACAAGATGAGAGATACACGAAAAAGAGTGGACGAGATTATTGAAACAGTGGGCTTGAGTATTGAGCAAAACAAAAAAATCGGTCAACTTTCGAAAGGATATAAGCAAAGAGTAGGTTTGGCACAAGCGCTTTTACACGATCCGGAAGTATTGATATTAGACGAGCCCACCACCGGACTAGATCCCAACCAGTTGGATGAAATTCGAGGATTGATTAAAAAGATTGGAGCCCAAAAAACGGTTATGCTTTCAACTCACATTATGCAGGAAGTGGAAGCGATCTGCGACCGCGTAATTATCATTAACAAAGGCAAAATAGTTGCCAATGAAAAAGTGGATCAAATGAATCACTTATTCAACAAAAACCTGTCCTTCACCATAGAATACAGCGGAGAGTTAAGTAAAGCTCAGTTTATGAAAATTGATGGAGTAATTTCCGCTCAAAACATTCGTGCCAACGCTTGGCGAATTGAATGCGCAGCCGACAAAGAAATACGCAACGAGCTTTTTCAAATAGCTGTAAAAGCCGACCTTAGTGTATTGGGCTTACAAGAAGAACAAACCAAATTAGAAGATATTTTTAAACAATTAACTCAAACAGCCGAAGTCGAATAATTGAATTTTAAATTCTTTTTTCAATTCGTACTTTAGCGCCTCTAAAATTTAAGAAAAAAACTATGTCATATCTATTCACCTCTGAGTCTGTTTCAGAAGGACATCCTGATAAAGTAGCAGACCAAATTTCAGATGCATTAATTGATAATTTTCTCGCCTTTGACAAAGATTCTAAAGTAGCTTGTGAAACCTTAGTAACTACCGGGCAAGTTGTTTTGGCCGGAGAAGTTAAGTCTACTGCTTACTTAGATGTTCAGGCGATTGCCAGAGAAGTAATTAACCGAATTGGCTATAATAAAGGCGAATACATGTTCGATGGAAACAGCTGTGGAGTATTTTCTGCCATTCACGAACAATCACCTGATATTAACAAAGGAGTTGACAGGGCGAATAAAGAAGAACAAGGCGCCGGCGACCAAGGAATGATGTTTGGCTATGCCACCAACGAAACAGAAACTTTCATGCCTTTGGCTTTGGAGATTTCTCACATGTTGCTAAAAGAACTGGCTGCTTTGCGCAGAGAAAACAATGAAATTAAATACTTGCGTCCTGACTCTAAGTCTCAAGTAACCATTGAGTACGATGATGAAAACAAACCGGTCCGTATAGATGCAATTGTTGTTTCAACACAGCATGACGATTTTGATACGGAAGAGAATATGTTGAAGCGAATCAAAAAAGATATTATTGAGATTTTGATTCCTCGTGTTATGGCAAAACTTCCGGAGGAAACGCAAAAATTGTTCAACGATCAAATTAAGTATCACATTAATCCAACAGGTATTTTTGTTATAGGCGGTCCGCATGGAGATACTGGCTTAACTGGAAGAAAGATTATCGTAGATACTTACGGTGGAAAAGGTGCACATGGTGGTGGTGCTTTCTCAGGAAAAGATCCTAGCAAAGTTGACCGTTCGGCTGCTTATGCCACTCGTCACATTGCAAAAAATTTGGTAGCAGCAGGCTTAGCTGATGAAGCATTAGTTCAAGTAGCCTATGCTATTGGAGTTGCGGAACCAATGGGACTTTATGTAAATACTTATGGTACTTCTAAAGTTAATTTTAGCGATGGTGAAATTGCCAAAAAGTTAATGGAGATTTTCGATATGCGTCCTTATTCCATTGAAACACGATTTAATCTTCGCGCACCAATTTACTCTGAAACAGCAGCATACGGACACATGGGAAGAAAGTGTGAAGAAGTTGAAAAAGTCTTCAAATCAGCCAATGGCGAAGAAGTAAAAATGAAAGTAAAATTGTTTCCTTGGGAAGAATTGAACTACGTCGATAAAATCAAAGCATCATTTGGTTTATAAATAATTTCCACAAAGCTGCCCGGCCTTTGGCGGGTACACGAATTAGAAGGCTGTCTGAAAAGGACGGCCTTTTTTAATTTAAAACCAACTTGACAATCGAGTCTTCTATTCTCAATAAATATATTCCACTTATGAATTCAGAAAAGTCCAATTGAGTTTTCTCTTTATTAATCACTCCCTCTCGAACAACTTTCCCGTTGATGTCAGCTACTGTATAGACTTTACTTTCGTTAGTAAAAGGATATTCTATTGTGAACAAACCGTTGGAAGGGTTGGGGTAGATTGTAATTTGTTCCTTTTGTGCAGTTGTATTTTTCAAAGATGTTATCACAATACTTTGACAAACAGAGGTATCCGAACAATTTAATTTATTAAGTGCAAGAGCATAATTTCCACTAACTGTCGGTTCAAACACTCGATTAGTAGCTCCGGGAATTACAGAATAATTATTTCCACAGTCTAACCATTGGTAAGTAGCGTTTGTGTCGGCGGCAATTAAAGAGTCGTTTGAAGTACTTATTAAAGTATTAATCGGCTCAACTGTCAAATTGATTCCTATCAAACTATCGCAACCGACGATATTTTGCAAAGTATCAATGTAAGATCCGTTAGTTGTCCATGTATACTTCCCGCTAGGAGAAGTAAAACTATCACAAACTACAGGGTTTATTGTAGCTAAGGTAGTATTGTTTATTGTTAGATTAATGGTAATTATACTGTCGCATCCTTTATCATTCGGAATAATATCCTGATAAGTTCCACTGTTAATCCAAACATGATTTCCACTGGGCGAAAAGTATCTATTGCAAGCTATTGCATTAATCATTGAGCTGCTATTGTTATTTATTGTAAGGTCAATGGTAATTATACTATCGCACCCTCCTATATTTGTTAATGTATCTAGATAAGTGCCACTTGAAGTCCAAGTATGTTTTCCACTTGGTGAAGTATACTGACTACAAACATTTGCTTGAATTGTATTTGTTGTTGTACTGCAAAAAGAAAACACTCTTGCATGACCTGCGTCTGTCCCTGTTCCGGTATTATAAAGCGCACCGGAAGCAACAGTATAAGGGTCAGGCATATCTACAATCCAACCAAACTGATCTCCCGAAGCTTCTCCATCAATATCTACCCCCAATTGATTCCAAGAAGTACCATTCCATTTATACACTCTAACTTGCCCCGATCGAAATCCATTTCCACTATTATATCTTGCCCCAATTGCTACAGTGTTACTATCAGGCATGGAAGAAGTCCTTCCGGAGAAATCTCCTGATGACTCGCCATCAATATCGGCTCCTCTTTGCACCCAACTACTACCATTCCATTTAAAAATCCTTACATGACCAGACTCATAACCATTATCACTATTTCGCCTTGCTCCAACAGCTATAGTGTTTGGGTCAGGCATACTTACTGAAGTACCTGCTTCGTCTCCACTATTTTCTCCGTCAATGTCTGCACCCTTCTGCACCCAACTAGTTCCTGTCCACCGATAAACCCTAGCATGACCGGAGTTAAATCCATTTCCATCATTATATCTCGCCCCAATTGCAACTGTGTTTGAATCAGGCATACTAATAGAATAAGAAGACTTGTCACCATTCGCTTCACCATCTAAATCACTACCTTTTTGTACCCAGCCACTTCCGTTCCATCTAAAGACTCTTACATGACCTGAATTACTCCCGTTTCCATCGTTTAAAGGTGCCCCAATAGCAATTGTATTTGCATCCGGCATAACTACAGTTCGCCCAGACTCATCTCCAAAATTTTCTCCTTCAATTTCAGTCCCTTTCTGCACCCATGCACTACCATTCCATTGAAATATCCTGGCGTGACCCTTTCCATTATGAAAAGGAGCACCCATAGCCACGGTTAATGTATCCGGCATACTCACAAAACAACCCGACCAATCACTTGCTGCTACACCATCTATATCTGAACCTAGTTGAACCCAACTATTGCCGATTAGCTTATAAACCCTTGTATGACCGGAGTTAAATCCATTACCATCATTTTCTCTAGCTCCAACAGCAATAGTATTTTTACTAGCCATACTAACCGAATAACCTGACATATCTCCGGCTGCCTCTCCATCAATATCTCCGCCAATTTGCACTTGTGAAAAAGCAGTTAGTTGAAAAAGAAAAATACAAAAAGAAAAAAATAAAAATTTTAAGAGAGTAGACATAGCTAGTAATTATTACAGTTAATCAATTCGTTACAAAAGCAAATATACTTTTTTAAATGAAAACAAATATTAAAACTCTGCTTACTACTTTACTGAAAGCATATATTCCCCTTACTTCTTCCTGAAGAAAATCTGTATTGGAACTCCTGTATAGTCGAACTTTTCTCTTAAGCGATTTTCAATAAAGCGCTTGTAAGGTTCTTTTACATATTGCGGATGATTGCAGTAAAAAACAAATGTCGGTTTATATGTGGGCAACATAGAAACGAACTTAATCTTTACAAATTTTCCTTTTACAGAGGGTGGTGGGTGATTTTCAATAATTGGTAGCATTATTTTATTCAGTTGCGAGGTAGTAATCTTTCGCCTTCTGTTTTCAAACACATCTACGGCTGCTTTTAATACGTCAAAAATTCGCTGCTTTTCCGTAACTGATGTAAAAATAATGGGCACATCCGTAAAAGGAGCTATTTTTTCCAAAATGTGATTCTTAAACTCCTTCATGGTATTGGAACTTTTTTCAGCAACCATATCCCATTTATTGACCATTATCACAATGCCTTTCTTGTTCTTAATGGCCAATTGATAAATGTTCATGTCTTGCGCCATCATGCCTTCTGTGGCTTCAATCAAAAGAACGCATACATCCGAGTTCTCTATGGCTCTAACTGTTCTCATTACCGAGTAATACTCTACATCTTCTTCAACTTTGCCTTTTTTGCGCAAGCCGGCTGTATCTGTAAGTATGAAATCAAAACCAAAAGCTTTGTAATGTGTACCAACCGCATCTCTTGTAGTGCCTGCAATTGGGGTAACTATATTTCGCTCCTCTCCTATCAAAGTATTTAGAAATGAAGACTTTCCAACATTCGGACGACCCACTATGGCAATTCGTGGAATTTCAGACTCTTCCTCTTCTGAATCATCTGGCAACAGTTTAACCAAGTCGTCTAAGATTTCACCAGTTCCACTTCCATTAATACTGGAAACCGGGTACAAGCTCTCACCTAAACCAAAAGCATAAAATTCTGATGCATCAGCAATCCTTTGATTATTATCGGCTTTATTTGCTAACACAAAAATAGGTTTATTGGTCTTTCGCAATATTTTAGCAACCGCTTCATCTAAATCAGTAATTCCTACAGTTACATCTACTACAAAAAGAATGACAGCGGCTTCCTCTAGAGCAATCTCTACCTGCTTGCGAATTTCGCCTTCAAATTCATCATCTGAACCGCGAACATACCCTCCGGTATCAATCAAAGTAAATTCTTTGCCTCCCCAAATGGCCTTACCATACTGACGATCGCGGGTTACTCCACTAGCCTCATCAACTATTGCTTTTCTACTCTCTGTTAGTCGGTTAAACAAAGTTGACTTCCCAACATTTGGTCGACCTACTATGGCTACTATATTGCTACTCATTTTTATAAATATCCAAATCGTTTCAACTGACCTTCATCATTTCGCCAATCTTTATTGACTTTCACAAAAAGGTTCAAATATATTTTTTTCTCAAAAAAAACTTCTAAATCTTTACGAGCTTCGCTACCTACTTTTTTCAATTTCGAGCCCCCTTTACCTATCAAAATTCCCTTTTGGCTATCTCGTGAAACAAAAATATTTGCTCTTATGCGAATAATTTCTTCTTCTTCCTTAAACTCTTCCACCAAAACCTCAGTAGAATAAGGAACCTCTTGCTCGTAATTGAGTAAAATCTTTTCTCTTATTTTTTCCTCCACAAAAAAACGTTCCGTTTTATCCGTTAAGCTGTCTTTTGGGTAATAGGGCGGGCATTCAGGTAGTTTATCAACGATCTTTTGTTTTAAAACATCTACATTAAAGTTGTGTAATGCAGAAACCGGCAAGACTTCAGCTTTTGGCAACTGTTTATGCCAATGCTGTACTTGCTCTTCCAACATTTCTTGATTAGAAATATCAATTTTATTGATTAATAAGATAATTGGTGTTTCAGTTTTTGAGAGAAATTCAAATAGCTTTTCGTTTTTAAAAGATTGCTGTCCACATTCTACCATTAACAAAAACAAATCGGCATCTTCTAGTGAATTAAAGACAAACTTCATCATTCCTTCCTGCAACTTATAAGCAGGCTCAATTACTCCTGGAGTATCTGAGTAAATGATTTGATAATCCTCTTCATTTACAATTCCTAAAATACGATGTCGAGTAGTTTGAGCTTTAGAAGTTATAATCGACAATTTCTCCCCAACTAATTGATTCATCAATGTTGACTTACCCACATTGGGGTGACCAATGATGTTTACAAAACCTGAACGATGCTTCATTTGGGGTGCTAATTTGAGACTGCAAAGAAACGAATTAAAAAGGAGCTGAGATAAAGCTTTATATGTCTGTTTGAAAAAATTACCTCTCTCCCTAAAACTGCTCCAAATCTTCCGGGCTATCTACCGATAGTGCTTCTTCATCGGTAATAGCCGTTTTAATCTTATAGCCATTTTCTATCCAGCGCAACTGCTCCAAGCCTTCTGCTCGCTCAAGACGACTAGGCTTTAAAGCGCATAATTCTGCTAAGGTTTCTGCACGGTATGCATACATTCCAATGTGCTTGTAAAAGTTAAACTCCTCTAGCCACTTTGGTTTTTCTACATCTCTCAAGTAAGGAATACATTGCCTACTAAAATAAATAGCAAAATCATCCTCATCCATTAACACTTTGGGCTTATTGGTATTCCAAAGCTCTTTCTCATCTTCAATTAATTTCACCAAAGTAGCAATTTCTGTATTCTCTTGATGAAAACAAGAAAGAATCAAATTGATCTGATCCGGTGATATAAATGGCTCATCGCCTTGAATATTTACCACAATTTCAAAATCCATTTCTTGTTGACGCAATGCTTCTAAACAGCGGTCTGTTCCACTCTGATGTTCAGATGAAGTCATGACAACTTCTCCTCCAAAATCTAAAACGGCTTTTTGAATCCGTTCATCGTCAGTTGCCACCACTACATGATGCAAAGCCGATGCTTTTTTTGCTTGTTCATAAACACGTTGAATCATTATCTTTCCATCAATTTCCGCTAAGGGCTTGCCGGGAAAGCGAGTAGATGCATATCTTGCAGGAATTATTCCAATTGAGCGCATGAATTAATACTTTTGACTAAGATAAAAAATAATTTAAAACCAGCAGCTTGGAAGACTTAAAATATAAAATTGCTGTTTCCTTAATTCCGGGAATTGGTGACATTAGTGCAAAAAAACTCATTGCTCATTGCGGTGGTGCTGAAGCGGTTTTTAAAGAGAAGAAAAGCAAACTTTTAAAAATTCCGGGCTTTGGAGAAAAAGTAGTTAAAAGCATACAGTCAGCAAAAGTGATGGAAAGAGCTGAAGAAGAAGTTGAATTCATTGCTAAAAATGACATTAAGCCACTTTACTATTTGGACAAAGAATACCCTCAACGCCTGTTGCACTGTGAGGACGGCCCAATAATTTTATACTCTAAAGGAAATGTTGATTGGAATGCCCAAAAAATGGTCAGTTTTGTTGGAACCCGAATGGCTACAGTAAAAGGTAAAGCCATTTGCGAAAAACTAATTGATGAACTAAAAACACACAATGCTACCATTGTTAGTGGACTTGCTTATGGAATTGACATTACAGCTCATCAAGCAGCTTTAAAGGCAGGCTTACCAACCATCGGAATTTTAGCTTGTGGACTAGATGAAGTATACCCAAAACCTCATACACAAACAGCTGAAAAAATGCTAAAAGACGGCGGAATTGCTACAGACTATTTGAGTAAAACGACCATTCTGCCAATCAACTTTGCGGAGCGTAACCGAATAGTAGCCGGACTTTCTGATGCTGTTGTAGTGGTGGAATCCTCAGCTAAAGGAGGCTCACTGATTACCGCCGATTTAGCCAATGGTTATAATCGAGACGTATTCGCGGTTCCGGGAAGAATCGATGACAGTCAATCGGTGGGGTGCAATCGATTAATAAAAACCAATAAGGCCGCGCTAATTGAATCTGCCAAAGACATAGAATACATTTTGGGTTGGGAAAAAACAACGAAAAAAAGAAGTAAAGCTAGTCAGCAAAAGCAATTGTTTGTCGACTTAAATACCGAAGAACAGCAGCTTGTGGATGCATTTAATGGAGAAGAAAGCATAGCGGTAGATGAGTTGTGCTTAAAGGCCTCCATGCCCATGAGTAAAACAACCAGCTTATTACTCAACTTAGAATTTAAAGGAGTTGTTCGTTCCTTGCCGGGAAAAATGTATCAACGAATCTAGTGGGAATTAGGAGAAGCCTTATTAAATTATTTACTTTTGTTCTTACAAACACAAAAACAACATCCTACATAAATGAGCACTACATCAAAAAATCAAAAAGCCATCGAAGAAAAGATAGAAGCTTTTGTAAAACAAGTTGCCAAAAAAAATACTCACGAAGCTGAGTTCTTACAAGCTGTACACGAGGTAGCAGAAACGGTAATTCCCTTTATTGAAGAATATCCAAAATACGCCGACCACAACTTATTGGAGCGAATGGTTGAGCCGGAAAGGGTGATTATGTTTAGAGTTCCATGGATGGACGACAAGGGGAATGCACGAGTAAATCGAGGATTTCGAATTGAAATGAATTCCGCTATTGGACCTTACAAAGGTGGTTTGCGCTTTCACCCAACAGTTAACCTAAGTGTGTTGAAATTTCTAGCCTTTGAGCAGGTTTTTAAAAACAGCCTAACCACCTTACCTATGGGTGGAGGAAAAGGAGGCTCTGATTTTGATCCAAAGGGAAAATCAGACAATGAGGTGATGCGTTTTTGCCAGAGTTTTATGACAGAACTCTCTCGCCACATTGGTCCTGATACAGATGTACCTGCCGGAGACATTGGCGTTGGAGGAAGGGAGATTGGCTATTTATTTGGTCAGTACAAGCGTATTCGCAATGAGTTTACAGGTGTTCTAACCGGAAAAGGACTTTCATACGGAGGGAGCTTAATTCGACCTGAAGCAACCGGTTATGGCTGTGTGTATTTTGTTAGAGAAATGCTGGATTCCAGAGGTGACAATTTAGAGGGCAAAACTGTTAGTATTTCAGGTTCGGGAAATGTGGCTCAATATGCTTGCGAAAAAGCCACTGAACTTGGCGCAAAAGTGGTTACCGTTTCTGACTCGGGTGGCTATATTTATGATAAAGAAGGAATCAATCAAGAAAAATTAGATTTCATTAAAGAACTAAAAAACGAAAAAAGAGGCAGGATTTCTGAATATGCTGAAAAATTTGGCTGTGAATACTTCGAAGGTGAAAGACCTTGGTCGGTGAAATGTGATATCGCCTTACCTTGTGCTACTCAAAATGAATTAAACCAAAAAGAGGCGCAAACATTAATCAAAAACGGACTCATCTTAGTTGCTGAAGGAGCCAATATGCCTTGTACTCCTGAGGCTGTTGAAGAATTCCACAAAGCCAAGATTTTCTTTGCTCCCGGAAAAGCATCCAATGCAGGTGGGGTAGCCACTTCAGGATTAGAAATGACCCAAAACTCTATGCGCTACAATTGGACATCTGAAGAAGTAGACAACAAACTACAAGAAATCATGAAGGATATTCATCATTCATGCGTGCAGTATGGTTGCGACGACAAGGGTTTTGTAGATTACGTTAGAGGAGCAAACATTGCGGGTTTTGTTAAAGTTGCTGATGCGATGATCGCACAAGGGATTGTTTAAAGTCGAAAATAAAATCTTCAAAAGCGAATGGGTTTAATCTATTCGCTTTTTTTATTTCTATCAAATAAGACCCTTTCTTATGGCAGGCAAATTCCATACTTTTGAAAGACTAAAATTGAACTATTATGTACGGAAAATTAAAAGACCATTTACAAGCTGAATTAAAACAAATTGAGGCAGATGGATTGTATAAAAAAGAGCGCATTATTACTTCTCCTCAAGATGCGGTAATTAAGCTCGATAGCGGAAAAGAAGTAATAAACTTTTGCGCCAATAATTACTTAGGCCTTTCATCTCACCCAAAAGTTATTGAAGCTGCCAAAAAAACCTTAGACTCTCACGGCTTTGGAATGTCATCTGTTCGATTTATTTGTGGAACTCAAGATATTCACAAAGAGTTAGAGCAAAAGATTGCTGAATTTTGCGGAACTGAAGATACTATTTTATACGCCGCAGCATTTGATGCCAATGGTGGTGTTTTTGAGCCACTTTTGACGGCTGAAGATGCGATTATCTCTGATTCGTTAAACCATGCATCAATTATTGACGGTGTTCGATTGTGTAAAGCGGCTCGCTATCGCTATGAGAACAACAATATGGAGGACTTGGAAGAACAGCTAAAAAAGGCGCAAGACCAACGCTTCAGAATTATTGTTACAGATGGTGTTTTTTCTATGGATGGCTATGTAGCTCAATTAGATAAAATTTGTGATTTAGCTGAGAAATACGATGCTTTAGTCATGGTTGACGACTGTCATTCACATGGTTTTATTGGCAAAACCGGAAGAGGTACAGCTGAATATTGCGATGTTTTAGGAAGAGTTGATATTATTACCGGAACCTTAGGCAAAGCACTTGGTGGTGCAATGGGTGGATTTACAACCGGAAGAAAAGAAATTATCGACATGCTTCGTCAGCGTTCAAGACCATATTTATTCTCAAACTCACTAGCTCCTGCAATTGTGGGTGCATCCATTGCTGTTTTTGATATATTAAAGGAAACTACCGCTTTTAGAGATAAACTTATGGACAATGTAGCTTATTTCAAAAAGGGAATTAAGGAAGCCGGCTTTGACATTAAAGATGGAGATTCTGCGATTGTTCCCATTATGTTATACAATGCGCAATTGTCTCAAGACTTTGCTGATAAACTGTTAGAAGAAGGCATCTACGTAATTGGTTTCTTCTATCCGGTTGTGCCAAAAGAGCAAGCTAGAATTAGAGTTCAGTTATCAGCCGCACACGAAAGAGATCACTTAGACCAAGCGATTGCTGCTTTTACAAAAGTAGGTAAGGAATTGAAAGTGATTTAATACCAATTTAGAAACTATATGTCGTATATAAATCTTTTAATATGAATATCCGTTTATTTACCTAAATT
>DIAJ01000016.1:78815-118957 GCA_002415785.1 Flavobacteriales bacterium UBA5081 | reverse complement strand
TACTAAAAAGGGGAAGCTTTCACAGGTAGATTCCGCAAGGTTCGTTCTTCGTGGCTATCTTTGTCACGGGCGGACAGGAAATTGCTTCGAAAAGCCCCACGTCTCTTAGCTGCGACACGTTAGCGGGCATTCGAAAAGCGTAATATTTAATTGGAAAATGAAACTTTTAGCAGTTGACTTTTACTCAGTATTAGACAATAACTCAATGAGCTTATTTTGGATTTATCCAATAATTTTCATGGCTTTATTTACAATTGCACCTTTTATAATATCACTCAAAAACCATACACAGCGAAAATTCAGAATTCTTTATAAAGGGTATATATTTTTTTTACTAATACTTTTAGTACCACCTATAATATTAATCTTGACCTTATTACTCTAATGTTAACGGGAATAAAAATGAGACATATACTTTACTGTATTATTTTTTTATTTTTCCTAGGATGTAGCCCTGAGCAAAGATTTGACAAACTTGAAAGCCAACTCTATGTTAGGTCATTAATATTTCAGGTTGACGAGGTTGAAATCAAGATTCCAGCGAAAAGAATATATGATTCTCTAACAGAAAATATTCTAGAACCAATTGATAGTTTATACTTTAACCAAAGTAAGATAGAGGAGTTATCTAACTATGAGCAGCAAATTATCTCAGAAAGTATAAATTTTGATAGAATCAAAAAGAATGAAATAAGAAATAGCCAACCCTTTGACCCAAAAATCTTAGCTGAACACTTAAGTGGTATATTGATAGGAGATAATACTGTATGGTTAGATATTTATCTTGATTCTCTTAGTAAAATAAGATTGCTAACCATTTCAGATAAGAGTAATAATCATCGTATTTATCAAAACTTTATATACAAAAATGATAAAATTGTTTTTATAAAGAAAGTCTTTATTGAATCTAAGCGCATAGGTTGGGAACACGTTAGTAACAACGTTTTTGAGTCTGAATTCTATTTTTCAGAAAATGGCTTAATGAGACATAAACTCAAAGATTATAAAGAGTTTCCAAAACAGAATTACAATGAAGAAAATTACAATGCAGATTTAAAAGAGAAAACTAACGATGAATATTTTAATGCTACTTATTTATTTTGTTTAGCCAATTATTTAAAAAAACAAGACAAATTGGAATGCATAGACAAAGAATTAAAAGTTGAGCAAACCAAAAGTGAAATAGAAAAGATTTTTAATGATTCCATAAAAATGGATATCACAAATTTTGGCAGACTCCGCCCAAACTTTACAGCTATCCTCAAAGTCAATGAAAATGGAAAAATTTTACACTGTAAAATTCAAAACATGTATATGGACATAATAACAAAAGATAATAAAGATATATTACTGCAAATGAAAACAGCTTTTCAGAAATTAAAATGGAAACCAGCACAATCAAACTGCAAAAACATTAAATCTGAAATTAGAATTCAGTATCGACATGATGGTTTTAAGTTTCACTTTTAACATAAAAATAAAAAACGACCCGCTAACACGCTGTATATTGCATTGTGGATAAGGCTGTTTGGCAAGTTTATTAGCTATTTGAAAGCTCGCAAAATCCGCTAGCGGATTTTGTTTTGAAGAGCAATTTACAAAACCGCCAAGCGGTTTTTGCTAAGTGCTAAATTGAAATTGTAACTTTAACAAAACCACAACGCAGGATACAGTAAACGTTGCCACACATATAAAAAGAACAGTACTGTAAGCCTGAGAAGTCTTTTGATTAGTCTTAACTCTAAATTATAATACCTCTTTCAATTTTATACTTAATCAGATTACCATAGCAATTTATAATACAATAATGTCACATATTTGTGACATATTTCATATATTTGTGACATGGTAGATACAAAAGCCAAAATTATAACTGCAGCAGTAACATGCTTTCTGAACAACGAATTTGATACGCTAGAGAAAGTTGCTGAGGAAGCAGGTGTTTCTCGTAGAACGCTGCATAGATATTTTGAAAATCGTCAGGACTTATTAGAATCTTGCAAAAACGAAATGCTCAACAGTTGTAACAAGGCTATGATTGAGGCCTACGAAAGCGATAATGACCCAATAGCAAAGGTGAGGAATATGCTTTTTGCAGCCATTGAGCAAGGAGCTAATTACGCTTTTATCAAAAGGATCTATAAGCGAAGCAACTTTTCAAATGTAGATAGCAAAAAGGAATTTGAATCCGATAACATTAAAGCGAAATGGTTAAAAATCATGAAGAACCTGCAAGAGGAGAACCGTATTAACCATGAGTTGACGATTCCCTGGATTTTTGATTTGTTCGGATCAATCATTGAGACTTCCATTTATGCCGTTGAGGCGGGCGATGTTGCCAGAAACGATAGTAAAAAAATTGCCTGGATTTCCTTCAAAGGAGCTATCGGATTAAAAGAATAAAACATAAAAATATGAATCAATATTCAACAGAAAATCTTATCAAAAAAATGCCTGGTTTCTCCAGTTGTTTTCAAAAAGTTAATGGAATAAATATTCACTATGTGAAGGGAGGAAGTGGAGAACCATTGATACTATTGCCAGGCTGGCCTCAGACTTGGTGGTCTTACCACCATATTATGCCGTCTCTTGCTGAAAAATATACTGTAATTGCAGTTGACCTGCGTGGAATGGGTGATAGTGATAAACCAAAAGAAGGATATGCAAAAAAAAATATGGCTGGTGATATCAGGGAATTGGTAGAAGCTTTAGGATACGATAAAGTTCATATTGTCGGCCATGATATTGGTGCCAATGTAGCTTATTCATTTGCGGTCAATCACTCTAATAGAATTAATAAATTGATCTTATTAGATACCCCACCTCCCGATGAAAACATGTACAAACTTCCTATGTTGCCCGTAGGATTACCTGTATATCCTTGGTGGGTAGCTTTTAATCAGTTAAGTGACTTGCCTGGCCAATTGCTTGAGGGGCGTTTCGAATTGTTGCTAAATCATCTTCTAGACAAGCTACTTCTTAATAAAGGTGCCATCAATGATTTTGACCGCTCAGTGTACAATCATCATTATAACAACAGAGAAAACATAAATGCATCCAATGCATGGTATCAAACTTTCGGAGAAGATATTGCAGCACAGAAGACCTACCCTAAAATTAAAAATCCGACCAAGGGAATTGCGTCATCTGCTACCCTTGGAATCTTAGATAGTTTTCTTTCTCAGAGTGTTTTTGAGTATGAAATGATGGAGATAAAAGGGTGCGGACATTTTCTTCCAGAGGAGAAGCCTGAGCAAATTGCGAAAGCCATCTCAGACTATTTGAAATAAACTCAATAAAAATCATCAAAGGAGACTGAATAAAATACTCCCCACAATAACTAAGCATTCGTGTGGTCGGTTCCGATAAAAATTGGAAACCCAAGATGAATGTGCTGTTGACTTAGATCCGATAATGATCGGATGATGGTTCAAAAGCGCAGTATGGTTTTTTTGATGACTTTAGTGAGTTTGGGAAGTGATTATTTTTAACTTGTCGTAATTAGAGCGAAGGGAGGCACTAGTTTTTTAGCCAACTCTAAAGAGGATGAGCTACATTCGTAAGTGAAAATTAAGATTGGTGAAGAATGGAGTAAAATTCACTTGTCTACACGATGCCGAGAACCGTTAGCATTGATTAAAGAACCTTTAAAAATGAGATAAATCACCAATTTAAATTGGCTCTTTCTCTATTTAATACATTTTCTATAAAACCAATATCATAATTCACAAACTCACTTGGAGATGTATGAGCAAATTTTTTGAACCACTTGTTCATATGCGAAAAATCGTAAAATGGAGAATCCGACAAAACATCAATCGTATTTTGTTTCTCAACCGTATATCGTTTTAATATCTCTTCAAACAATGATCTGGTAAAATATTGCTTAGGAGAAATACCCAACACTTTATTAAAAGCCCTGCTTAGTGAGCTAAAAGAAATACCAAGTTCATGAGTGATTTCTTTTACAGTCTGTTGATAATTATTTGCTCTTGCCGTTTCATCTGCTTTTTCAACGATTAAACTTTTTTCACACAATACATCCGGAGCTTTTTCTTCTAAAAAATCATCAAACAAGTTGATTCGTTCTTCAATAGAAACAGGCGCAGAAAGTTTGTTGAATAATTCTGCCACTTCACTTTTCCCCCACACCTTAGTGGCATCTACAAATTTGTTTGCAAAAAGAACACCCGACTGCCTAGTAATTTCAAACATTCCAATTGGTTGGAAATCCGCAATAAATGAGGTTATCTCTCCGCTGATGTAAGAAAATGAAAATGGCGAGTTAAAAGCTCCCATGATTGAAACTGGTGGTGGAATAAATGTAGAATTGTTTCGGTGAATTTCAACTTTACTTTTAATGGTAACAATTAAACTTGTATGTGTAATATCCGGAGCGAAAAATTTACCGTGTGCGTTTTCCATATCTAAACACACATAGTTAGAAATAAGTCTATTAAGATTATCGTTGGGCGTAAATTCACGATACATCCCTCAAAGATAAGCTTTATCAAAAATATAGCTTCAAAAAGCTGCTCATTTTTTACAACCAACTATTTGAATGATATATTGACTTTTACCGTCTAAATAAAAATTATAATATTATGAAGAGAAAAATTACTTTTTTACTTTGTTTATCATTCTTTTTTGTGGTAAGCACTTATGCTCAAGTCACTTCAGACACTATCTATGTTGATCCATCTGCAACAGGGCTAAACGATGGCTCCAGTTGGGCAAACGCCTACACCAACATAGTAACAGCTGTTGGTGATGCTGTTGTGAATGGGAATACAGATGTTTGGGTAAAGCAAGGTACTTATGTGGCTCCTGACTCAGGGGACTACACATTTCTTTCTATGAACAATGGTGTACATTTATACGGTGGATTTGACGGCACAGAAACCATTTTAAATCAACGCAACCCTATAAATAACCCTACGATTTTAAGTGGAGATGTGAATCAAGATGATGTTTCACTAACTTCTGTTGTAGTTGCTTTAGATGATCCTTCACGAAGTGACAATACCTATTCGGTTATTACAGCAAGACCTGCCCAAAATGGTAGTGCGAGACCCTTAAAAATTGATGGCTTTACCATTACGGGCGGTAATTCAAGGGCAACAACACAAACCGGAGGTTACCGATTTGGTGGAGGAATATACGTTAACCCTGTTTCTGGCGGACAAACGCAAGCATGGAATGCAGTGGAGATTGAAAACTGTATTTTTGAAAACAACAGTGCTTATTTTGGAAGTGCCATAAATGCTGAAACAGCTTACAACAGACCTACATTAACAGTTATAGAAAATTGTATTTTTAAAAACAATTTTTCGCAAGGCAATGTAGTTGGTAATACTGCCAATACACACATTGCAGGAACACTTATCACCAATTGTTTATTTACTGAAAATACTGTTGCAGGTACTTCCCTTGGTCTTGTAACTAGCGGTTCCCTAAACTCTGTAGCTCAATCCACAGTTAATATTACTAACTCCACTTTTGCTGATAACAGTATTACCTCAGGAAATGTATTTACCGTTTATGCACCTTCTGTGCCTAATGGAGACACCATTCCTACTCAATTAAATGTGTATAATTCCATTATATCTGAAACCACAGCAGGTACTTTAATTAGAAATTATGGTTCTGGAGTTGCAGATACCATTACAATTCGTAATAATGTATGTAACACAGGTATATTTTATTCAGGAGATTTTGCAAATGGCACTCTCCAAAACAACACAGTTTCAGCTACCCCCGGCTTTGTGGGTGGAGGAAATTATGCTTTAGCTAACGGTTCTGTTGCCATAAATCATGGTACATGGGCTGATTATAACTTATGGTACAATGACCCAGCTATCCAGTTTAGTAGCCCTGCAACAGGCTTAGGAGGAAATCCAATGTCTATAACAGCAGGAAACATAAATGCAGGAGCCTACCAAGGAGGAACAACAGGAATCAATGAAAATGAATTGCAAAGTTTAGTACTAAATCTCTACCCGAATCCAACGCAAACACAATTAAACATAGAACTAAATGAGGCCGCCAATCTTCAAATTATAAACCTTTTAGGTGAAACCTTAGTAACAAAAGAAGCTGTTGCGGGAAATAACACCATAGATGTTAGTTATTTAGATTCTGGTGTTTACTTTTTGCAAGTGGGTAATAAAGGAGCAGTGAAAATTGTGAAAGAGTAAAGCCTAACAATAACAATACTTAAGACTGTTTTTCTTATTTCTTAGGGAAAGCAGTTTTTTTGTTTTTAAATTGTCATTACAAAACCTCTCATAGCTTTGTGAGTTTTTATAAGTTTACTTTTTCTCAAAAGTGTGCGAGAATTAAAAGGAAAAGTATCAACCTCGAAAGAATTAAACGAGTATTAATAACTAAGCATTCCCCGACCAAAGGTACGTGGTGGTCGGCTCCAGTTTATCGGAAACCCAAGATGAATGCGCTGTTGACTCTCCGATAGGAACTGGAGGTTGGTTCAGAAGGCATTAAGGTTTTTTCGATGATTACATTGATTTTAAACTTTATACAGCTGAAGTATGTGCTAAGTAATTTTTATTCTAAATTTAAACGACATAGCTTTAAATACAATTTATAGTCTGAATGTTAACGGGCATACTCAATTCAATATTTCAAAAATATGTACATTTGGTGTAATTTCGAACCAAATAGTATAAAATATGGGACGTCAAAGTATATCATTTACTGAGCCTAATGATGAATGGCTAAAAGCTCAAGTAGATAAAAAAGAATACTCAAGTAAGAGCGAATTGATCAATGACCTTGTTCGACAAGCAAGAGGTCAGCAAAGACAAATTGACTGGGTTGCTGCTAAATTAGAGAAAGCCGAAAAAAGTGGATTTACTACTAAAAGCGGGGCTGAAATTTTAGCTGAATCCAAAGCCTCTTATAATGGCTAAATATAAAATTAGCCGCGATGCAGAAGCTGACTTAATCAGAATTCACCACTATGGTATCCGAAAGTTTGGAATGAATCAGGCTGATAAATATTTCAATAACTTCTTGGACTGCTTTGAAACAATCGCTAAACATGAACCTATTGACTATATTAAAGAAGGCTATAGAAGATGTCCATACGGTTCAGACAGCATTTATTATCGAATTAATAATGATGTAGTAGAAATCATGGGATTATTGGTCAACAGGACCTCTCTTCATGGCTTTAACTGATTAGAAAATAAATAAACAAGCATTCTCCGCCCAAAGGTACGGGGCGGTTGGCTCTGGTTTATCGGAAACCCAAGATGAATGCGCTGTTGACTCTCCGATAGCTATTATCAGAGGATAGTTCAGAAGCGTATTAAGGGTTTTTCGATGATTTTATTGAGCTTTGGGAAAGGTTTTGAGTAGTTAGTATTGATTTTCTCGCTACGAAGGATTTGCAATCCTTCTTATGAAAGTTTATATCTTTTTTCTTCCCCACAAATTCACCATTTAAACCGATATTATCAATTATCGGCTTATTGTCCGATAAATTTGCATATCGGCTAAAAAACCGATATATTTGAAAAAACAAAAAGATGATAGCGGTTATTACAGGAGACATCATTAATTCTCGTCAAGGCAAAACAGAGGTATGGATGCAGCCGTTAAAAGATACGCTCAATCAATATGGAAGCGAGCCGAATAGCTGGGAAGTCTATCGGGGAGACAGCTTTCAATTACTGTTGAGCTTTGAAAAGGCACTAATCGCAGCGTATCATATAAAGGCAGCCGTTAAGCAAACAAAAGAGTATGATGTTCGAATGGCGATTGGTATAGGGGAGATAAAGTATGAATCTTCTAAGATAACTGAATCGAACGGCTCGGCATTTGTAAACTCGGGAGAATGTTATGAAGAACTGAAAAAACAAACATTGGCCATAAAGTCAACGAATAATAAATTGGATCAAGCATTAAACATCATGTTAAGCTTGTCGTTATTAACGACCAATAATTGGAGCAGTACAGTTTCTGAGGTAATTAAAACGGCTATTGAGCATCCGAATAAGAGTCAGAAAAAAATCGCTCAACTGCTCAGTAAATCACAAAGCAGCATAAGTGAGGCGCTCAAAAGAGGTGGTTTTGACGAGATAATGAAAATGAATGAGTACTATCAAAATAATATTTTGCAAGTATGATAAGTCTGACCGTAAAGTTATTATTGGCGCACTTTATTGGAGATTTCGTCTTGCAACCCAATAGCTGGGTAGAAGACAAAATCAACAAAGGGCATAAATCAAAGTATTTCTATTTACATGGTTTGGTTCACTTGATTTTACTTCTTGTATTGCTGGAGTTTAATGGAGCTTATGGGGCATCAATTGCCTTAATAGTAGCTACTCATTTATTAATTGACTTGACTAAATTGAATTTAGAAGGAAAAATAAATTCTAGACTATTATTTACGCTCGATCAAATTATGCATTTGATTATTATTGGTGTAGTGGTTTTTATTCACTATCCATATAGCATTGAGTTTAGTAAAATATATTCAACTAGTTCATTGATGTTAGTGCTTGCTTTAGTTGCTGTTACATTTGTCTCTTCTGTACTTGTAAAAGTAATTATGAGTAGGTGGGGAGTGGAGGAAGATACTTCTGAGGACTCCTTAGAAAGTGCGGGTAAGTACATAGGTGTACTAGAACGTCTGTTTGTATTTGCATTTATATTATTAAACCAATGGAGTGGCATTGGCTTGTTGATAGCAGCAAAATCTGTTTTTAGGTTTGGCGATCTTTCCAGAGCAAAAGACCGTAAGCTAACGGAGTATATTTTAATTGGAACTTTAGTAAGTTTCGGACTGGCAATATTTATCGGCGTATTTTATCAACGTATAATTAAGAGTTTATAAGTAAAATTATAAATCATGCAAAAAGAAGCTAAAAACAAAGCATTTAAATCAACATTAATTTTTATACCAATCATTTATTTAATCAATGCGGTGATTAATCCACTTATAAGTAGAAAGTATTAGCGGAGACAAAGCACTCAAGGGTATTCCACTTGTTTTAGTAGCCGGAGTTATCTATTTCTTTATTCTTTATTACTTCGAAAAGAAGTATCCAAAGCAGTAACTTCGCTTCATGAATTGGTTGATTTTAATCCTTGCCGGTCTTTTTGAAGTTGGCTTTGCATTCTGCTTGGGGAAAGCAAAAGTGAGCAGTGGCACAGAAATGTACTCTTGGTATGCCGGTTTTCTAATTAGTTTAACATTGAGCATGTTGTTACTCATTAAAGCAACACAATCCTTGCCCATTGGCACTGCTTACGCCGTGTGGACGGGAATAGGAGCCTGCGGAACAGCACTCTTGGGTATTTTAGTATTTAAAGAACCGGCTAGTTTTATGCGCCTATTTTTTCTCAGCACCTTAATTATCTCAATCGTAGGTCTAAAATTCGTTTCCAATTAAAAATCAATAGGAATTAACACATTTTAGGCATTTTGCCATTTTAGTCATTACAAACACAAGGCACTTCCTCCTATATAACCTCTAACTTCTCCATTTTCACCCAACCTTTATTTCCATTTGGTAAGGAGACGTTCATCCAATCTTCGTCAACTTCTTCAACCTTAACTTTGGTTCCTTCATGCAGCACAAATAATTTAGAACTGCCGGCAGAGGGGGAGCTGTTGATATTTACTGTAGGTTCCATAATTATAGCGTAGTCGATCCGGTTTAGTTTACTCTTTTGTCGATCGGCCATTAACCAAGAAAATAGTGCAAGCACAAAAGCCGTAAGAAAAGTATAAAAACCGATTTTTCGCAGCGAAAGCTTTGAGCCTATCCAGTAAATTACTAATCCCATTAAAGTAATGAAAAAGAAAACAACCACCCATTTAGCCCAAGTATCCATTCCAAAAAGATTGTAAATGCTCTTCCACCATCTGTAAATAAAAAGTTCAGGAATAGCTTCAATTTTATCAATGGTTTTTTCGTTGGCTAATATCAAGTTAAAAGCTGCATCTTCGTGTGAAGGGTTTAGTTTTAAAGCTTTTTCGTAGTGCAATATGGCCGGAGCTATTTGGTTTAATTGGTAATAACTGTTGCCAAGGTTATAATGAACATCTGCTGAAAAGTAGCCATCTGCCAAAAGGCTTTTGTAAGCCTTACTCGCTTCCGAGTATTCGCCTTTTTCATAAAGCTCATTGGCTTGTTTTAACTTCTCTTTGGCGAAATCTTCTGAAGCAAATAGCCCCAAAGTCAAAGCTGTAAAAAGTAAGAAGGTAAACTGCTTTAGGAGTACAACTTTCATAGATTTAAACTTTCTGTTTGACTAATGATTTCAACTGCACTGTCGTAAAGTGCTTGATTGTTAATGCTTGAAGAAGGAGCAAAGCGCGCCATTTCAGCGTCCTCTAACACTTTTATTAGTTGACTTTTAATTGCCTCTCCACCTTCAACGTTCAGTCGCTCAATTATTCGCTCCTGTGAAAGATCTGCTATGCTAATGTTCAGTTTATCGGCATAATATCCGTACAATGCTTCGGAAATTTCCTCGTAAAAAGCTTTCTGCTCATTTTGATCGAGGTGCTTTTTCGCTGTTTTAAGTCGCTTCTTTGCCAATTTGTTCGCCTTACTTCTTCTTAAGCCACTTTGGTCTTTTAGCTTTTCTTTTCGTTTTCTAACAAAGAAATAAAACAACACAGCCAACAAAACCGCTAAAATAATTAACGTATAAAATAGGGCAGACTGGTAGAAGAATTCGTTTGCAGACAATAAATGAATCCCCTGAGTACGAATATAGCGAATGTCTTTGTTAAGCAGTTCAACCGACTCTTTGCGGTTGGCTTGATAAACGGCATTGGCAGAATCTTCTCCTTTGGCTACTTGCAGACGAATAGAGTCGGAACTGATGGTTTTATAAGTCTTTGAACTTAAGTCGAAGTAAGTGAACTTATAAGGCTCAATAAAGTATTCTCCGGCATGACGTGGAATAACTAAATACTTGAACACCTTAGCACCTGAAGCGCCATTGTAATTAATGTTGTAGTTGTTTTCCATTTCCGGATCGTAAACCTCAAAGTCGGGAGGGAAGTTCAAGTCCGGAGCGCTGAGCAATGGTAAGTTTCCTTTTCCTTCAAGAGAGATTTTTATGTCAATTGCTTCATTGGCTTTAAGCTGATTTTTATTACTGCTCAAACGCATATTAAAACTGCCCACAGCTCCTGAAAAATCAACCGGTTTACCTTTTAGAGGAAGCGACTTCACTTTAATATTGATAGGCGAACTAGCTACAATTAACTCTTTTCTCTCATAAGAACCAAACATTTGCTCAAAAACAGAGCGACTTCGGCGGCTTCTAACGTTCACAGAAACCTTCATCTCTAATGGATCGATTGTTAAATCACCTGAACGCTGAGGGTAAAGCACCGTTTGTTGTAATTCAGCCACATTGTAGATTTCACCATCAATCATTTCTCTGTCTAACTGAATTTGGTCGTAAACGCTTTTTACTTGATGTGACCAAAACCCATTCAATGCAGGTAGTTTTTCAAGGTTTAACCCGCTTAAGCCCAGTTTTGAGTACAGTTTAAAAGTAACACTGACTTTTTCGCCAACATAAGCTTCATTTTTATCAACTACTGCTCTAATAAAAACATGGTCGGAGAGCTTATCGCCGCTGCTTTTTCTTTGCTGCTGACGGTTGCGTTGTGCGTTGGCGCTGTTGTCGGAAGCCTCAACTACTTTAATTTCTATGGGATTCGTTTCATAGCTCTCTCCATCTACCGTAATGCTTGCAGCTCCAATGGTAAAAGTACCTTCTTCAGTTGCTGTTAAAATGTAGCTCAGCGATGTACTGTGAGAAACCTGCCCATTAATGTATTGCATGCTCTGCGACTGATTGGGGCCACCTAACAGTCGAAAGTCATTAAAATCAGGTGGGGTGAAATTGCCGCCGCGTGAATTTACGGTGAATGTAATTTGGAAACGCTGTCCAACTTCAACCACTTGATGGCTCGTTTTGGCAGTAAACTGAACTTTAGCACCAAAACTGCTCAAGGCAAACAAGCTAAATAAAATGTATGTCAGAAAGCTTCTCATTTACCAGTCTTTTTCAATATCCACATTCACATCTTTTACTTTTTTCTTCTTCAGCTTTTCCTGAACATCTTTCTCTTTTTCATTCAAAGCCTCTAGAAGACGTTCAGCATCCTCTCGGGAAACTTGCTGTTGCTGCTGCTGCTGTTGTTGTTCTTGTTCCTGTTCTTCCTGTTCTTCGCTCTCACTCTCGCTCTCATCCTCATTCTCATCCTCACTCTCATTCTCATCCTCGCTCTCTTTCTTTTCTTCTTCTTTTTTGTCTTCTTTCTGCTCCTGATTTTCTTTCTTTTCTTCTTCTTTTTTCTGTTGCTCCTGCTGCTGTTGAAGCATTTGTTGAGCATAAGCTAAATTGTAGCGACTTTCTTCGTCATTTGGATTGTTAAGCAGCGCATTTTTATACGCCTGAATGCTCTCTTCCAGTTTTTGATTTTTCAATAATGCATTACCTAAATTGTGGTATGCATTTGATTTGTCGATTTTATCTTCAGCTTTAGCAGCCGCTTGTTGATAATACCGAGCTGCTTCTTCGTATTTTTCTTGTCGGTAAAGTGCATTGCCCAAATTGTAGGAAGATTCAGCAGGCTTAGGATCTTTACGTAAGCTCTCTTTAAAAAGCTCTTCAGCTTTTTGATAATCGTTACTTTTATAAGCCTCATTCCCATCTCTAATTTCCTGATAAGCCGATTGAGCCATCATTCCGAAAGGAAAGAGCAAAAGCAAGAACAAATTATATTTCACTACACTTTTCACGATTCAAACAACTTTATTTTTTCTCTCCACTTACTTTTCTTCTCACTGATTAACATTGAAAGTAAAAGGAATATAAATGCAATTCCCAAGAAAAACTGGAAACGATCTTCATAATCGGTGTAAACAGAGCTTTCAAATTCTTCTTTTTCCATGCCGCTCAAGTCCGCTAGTATTTGTTCAAAACCGACTTGCGCGGAGCTGGCTCTAACATACATACCATTTCCAATAGAAGAAAGTTCTCTCAACATATCTTCATTTAAACTACTGATTACGGTACTGCCCTCACCGTCTTGCCTAAAGCTTTGTCTACCATTTTTAATCACGGGAATCGGCGCACCGTTCGGCGTTCCCATGCCAATGGTATAAATCTGAATGCCTTTTTCTGCCGCATTTTCCGCTGCAGTGATGGCATTTTCTTCGTGATTCTCTCCATCGGTAACGATGATGATTGCTTTTCCACTTCCTCTTTCAAAGTCAAAAGACTCTGTAGCAAGATCAATAGCATCGGCGATATTGGTTCCTTGGGTGGGCACAATGTCGGTGTCAACCGTGTTTAAAAACAACTTAGCAGCTGCATAGTCGGTGGTAATGGGTAGCTGCGTGTAGGCTTCACCGGCAAAAACAATGATTCCTAAGCGATCGCTTTTGAGCTTCTTCAACAATTGCTGCATGGCCATTTTAGCACGTTCCAAGCGATTTGGCTTAATGTCTTGCGCCTTCATACTGTTGGAAACGTCCAAAGCAATAATCAATTCAATTCCTTCTCTTTTAACTTCTTCTAATTTAGAGCCTACTTGCGGATTAGCAATTCCTAAAATCACAAAAGCATAGCCAATGATAAAGAAAGTAAACTTCAGTCGGTATTTTGCATTGGAGTAGGTGGGCATTAGCTGCTGCATCAAATGACTTTCAGCAAATCGCTCTTTCGCTTTTTTACGCCATCTTTTAACAAGGTAAAAAGCAACAATCATCAATGGAATCAATAAAAGAAACCACAAAACCCATGTATGTTCTACTCTAAACATATTAATTGATTGTACGGTAAAAAGTGTGCTTTAAAATAAATTCCATGAGCAACAAAATTCCTGCAATCAGAGCAAAGGGGAAGAATTCCTCTTTTTTTCTGCGGTACTCTGTTACTTCAATTTTCGATTTCTCCAATTGATCAATTTCCTCATAAACCGCCGCCAATGAGCGATTGTTCGTTGCTCTAAAATACTTTCCGCCCGTCATTTTGGCGATTTCTTTCATAGTGGGCTCGTCGATTTTAACTTCTACATTTTGATAAGCCGTTGTTCCAAAACTCGTTTTAAAAGGGTAGGGGGCTTTTCCCAAAGTACCAACGCCAATGGTGTATACGCGAACGCCAAATTCTCGAGCAATTTCTGCCGCTGTTAAAGGCGGAATAGAGCCTTGGGTGTTAAATCCATCGGTCAACAAAATGACCACTCTACTTTTTGCATCGCTCTCACGCAGTCTGTTTACAGCAGTTGCCAAGCCCATTCCGATGGCTGTTCCATCTTCAATCATTCCATTGGTTACGTCTTTAAATAAGTTCTTTAAAACAGAGTGATCGGTTGTTAAAGGCACTTGCGTAAAGCTTTCACCGCTAAAAATTACTAAACCAATGCGGTCATTCGGACGACCGTTAATAAATTCAATGGCCACGTTTTTTGCAGCTTCCAAGCGGTTGGGCTTTAAGTCTTCCGCCAACATAGAGCCGGAAATGTCCATGCTGATTACAATGTCGATTCCTTCTGAAGTAACATCTTGCCAATTTAAAGTAGATTGCGGTCTAGCCAAAGCGATAATTATAAAGCTCAAAGCCAAAAGCTGCAAAGCAAAGGGGAGGTGGCGACTCATTACTTTAAAGTCGGCGGAACTTTGTGGCAATAATTTAAATGATGAAAGACGGATACTCGCTTTCTGGCGCTTTAATCGCAACACATAAGCCACAACTAAGAGCGGTATTAGCGCAAAAAGCACAAACAACTCCGGATTGGCAAACTGTATGTCACTCCACCACTGACTCATTGTTTTTTCTCCTCTTTAGTGTCCTGATTGTTCCCTTCTTTATCTTCTTCTTTTACGGCAGTTTCCTTTACAAAGTAAAAGGCATTTTTGAGTGCTGTTTCATTTTCATCTGCCAAAGGTTCTTGACGAGCAAACTTTGCCATATCAGCAAGCAACAAGGTTTGATGTAATTTTTTCTTCAACTCCTCAGGGAAGTTTGTGTTTCTATTCGCCAAGCCCATAATTTCATCGGTAGTATGCTCTAATGCATGAAACTGATAGCGATTGCTAATGTATTCACGCACGATAAATGAGAGTTCTACATAAAAATCTTTTACTTTTCCATTTTGCCATAGCTTAGCTTGCTTTAAGCTTTCGAGTTTTTTAAGAGCAACAACATCAGCCGCTTCTTTGGGAACAAATACTTGTTTTTCTTCCGTAGGTTTATTCTTAAACTTTTTGTAGAAGTAGATAGCTATAATTGCTGCTACTATCAGTAGGATAGAAAGTCCAATCCAAAGTTTGTGTTTTAAGATCCAATCCCATAAAGAGAAGGGAACTTCCATAATGTTTTTAATGTCTTTGATATCGGCTTGAGGATTTAATTGAACGCCGCCAACACTTAAAAGTAGTGCTTCCGTTTTTAGCGTATCCTTGCCAACCTTAATTTCAAAAGGAGGAATTGCGTGATAGCCGCTATCCCATGAAGTGATGGTAATGCTTTGTGTAAATATTTTTTTAGTGATGTCTTCTTCGTCAAATGCAGTATCAATCGGTGAAACCTCAATTACCTCAATAAACTTGCTGATGGTGTCTTTTAAAGCCGGCATCATAATCGCCTTCTCTGCTGCACTAAACTCAACAACAAGCTCAATAGTCGTTTGCTCACCTATGCGAATGTCTTTTTTGCTTAAGCTGGCATTCACCTCTTGAGCCGACAATTGGCTCAAGCTGAACAAACACAAAGCAATATATAAAAACCACTTTCTCATCTTCGGCTTTCTCTGCGTTTAAATAAATTCATTAATGGTTGAATATAAGATTGATGTGTTGCGATTTTTACATGATCAACACCGCTTTTTCGAATCTGGTCGGCAATCTGCGCTTGCTTTTTAATCGCTTCTGTTTTGTAAACCATTCTATTTTTGGCAGAGGAAGTGTCAAACCACTTTAGTTGATCGCTTTCAGCATCTTTCATCTGAACCAAACCGACATTAGGCAGTTCCATTTCTCTTTCATCGTATAGTTGAACAGCCACTAAATCGTGTTTTTTATTGGTAATTTTCATGGTATCGAAAAAATCATCTGCCAAGAAATCTGACATTAAGAATGCAGTACATCTCTTTTTTATCGCCAGGCTAAAATAGCGGAGAGCTTCATTGATATCGGTTCCTCTATGCTCTGGTTGAAAGTCAATTAATTCACGAATAATCATTAAAATGTGAGACTTTCCCTTTTTGGGAGGAATAAACTTTTCGATTTGATCACTAAAGAAAATGACACCCACCTTGTCGTTATTTTGAATAGCGGAAAAGGCTAAAACAGCACAAATTTCAGTGACTAAGTCTTGCTTCGTTTGCTTTTTGGTGCCAAAATTTTTAGAGCCGCTCATGTCTACCAAAAGCATAACAGTCATTTCTCTTTCCTCTTCAAAAACCTTAACATAAGGGTGATTGAAGCGAGCGGTTACGTTCCAATCAATGGTTCGGATTTCGTCGCCTAATTGGTATTCACGCACCTCACTAAAGGCCATACCTCTTCCTTTGAATGCCGAATGATATTCTCCGGAAAAAATCTGATTGGAAAGTCCGCGCGTTTTGATTTCAATCTTGCGAACTTTCTTCAGTAAATCCTGTGTATTTCGTTTGTTTCCGATCAATTTATTTATGGAATTTCAACCGCATTTAAGATTTCATTCACAATGTCTTCGCTACTTATGTTTTCCGCTTCCGCTTCGTAGCTTAGTCCAATACGATGTCTTAGCACATCTTTAGCAATTGCTCGAACATCTTCAGGAATAACATATCCTCTTCGCTTAATAAAAGCATAAGCTTTAGAAGCGTGTGCTAAACTAATGCTGGCTCTTGGTGAACCACCGAATGTGATCAAGTCTTTTAAGTTATTTAATCCGTAATCCTCCGGATTTCTCGTTGCAAATACAATATCAACAATGTATTGCTCGATTTTTTCGTCCATGTAAACATCGCGAACTGCATCTCTGGCTCTTAAGATATCAGCGGGTTTTAAAATAGGTTTTGCTTGTGGCATTCCATTTTTTGCCAGATTATTTCTGATGATCAGCTTTTCTTCTTCTTTTTTAGGGTAGTCCAATACTACTTTTAGCATAAAGCGGTCAACTTGCGCTTCCGGAAGGGGGTAAGTACCTTCTTGTTCAACCGGGTTTTGGGTAGCTAAAACCAAAAATGGCTTTGGCAGTTCAAAAGTGGTTTCTCCAATGGTGATTTGCTTTTCCTGCATGGCCTCAAGTAAAGCCGACTGCACTTTTGCAGGCGCTCTATTGATTTCATCAGCCAAAACGAAGTTGGCGAAAATCGGTCCTTTTTTAATGCTGAATTCCTCCTTTTTCTGACTGTAAATCATTGTGCCTACTAAGTCAGCAGGCAATAAGTCAGGAGTAAACTGAATGCGACTAAAATCGGCTTCAATAGCCTTGGCCAACGTATTTATAGCAAGAGTTTTAGCTAAGCCTGGTACACCCTCAAGTAAAATGTGACCGTCGGATAAGAGTCCAACCAAGAGGCGTTCAACCATGTACTTTTGCCCTACGATTACTTTGTCCATCTCCATGGTCAATAAATCGACAAAGGAGCTTTCTTTTTGAATTTTTTCGTTTAGAGCCTTAATGTCAGTAGCAGAGTTTGTTGCCTCTGTTGAGCTCATTTTTTGATTTTCTTCAGAAGATATTGGATGCTGATTTTCCATACTTACTTAATTTTGATTGCGAATTTAAATAGTACTTTTTCGCTTTTGACTTTGAGTGCTGTTAATTATTGTTAAGCCCTATGAATACTGACTTTAGCCCAATTATTAACTCCTTTAAAACCGATGAAAAGGTATTATTTAAAAAAGCGAGAGTCATTCGCGATAAGGTGTTTGTTCAAGAACAAAATGTAGCTGAAGAAGAAGAATTTGATGAATTTGAAGATGAAAGCCTACATTACTTATTGACTGAAGGCAACAAGGCGATAGGAACTGCACGTTGGCGACATATCGGCAATAAAGTTAAGCTAGAGCGCTTTGCTGTATTAAAGGAGTATAGAGGGAAAGGCTATGGAGACTTTCTTGTGAAGACCGTATTAAAAGATGCATTAAAAGAAGGAAAGACCATCTACCTTCATGCACAATTAAAAGCCATTCCATTGTATGAGCGTAGCGGATTTAAAAAAGTAGGGGATTTATTTATGGAATGTGATATTGAGCATTATAAAATGGTTATTGAAGGAAGTTAAAAGTGTCTTAATTTTTTTAGAATCAAGAGACAAGAACCATGAAGCAAGAGCGACAACAACAAAACGTATAAAGATGAAGGTTGTAAGTGAAATGAGTTAAGAGTTAAACTTTTTGCGTTGCAAAAATAGTTTCAACTTGCTTGTTTTTTTTAAGATTCCGAAGAGATCAAATGTTTATAACCCGTTACTAAGTGCCGGGATAAATAATAAAACGGATGAAACTTTTGGCTGCATTTTTGACAAAAATGATGACAAAAGTGGCTGAATGAATAAAAATCAATTAATCTTCTAATCAATTTCCACTTACATTTGTTATAAACAAAAAGAAAAATGCAAAAAATTACTTTAGGAGCAGGATGTTTTTGGTGTGTAGAGGCCATTTACAAAGAATTAATAGGAGTAGAGAAGGTGGAGCCCGGTTATTCCGGCGGTAAAATAGCTAATCCAACTTATCGCGAGGTTTGCAGTGGTTTAACCGGACATGCTGAAGTAATTCAGTTGGAGTATGATGAAAGTGTAATCGACTTTAAAGAAATCCTAGAGGTGTTCTTTAAAACTCATGATCCTACAACATTAAACCGTCAAGGTGCTGATGTAGGAACACAATACCGTTCGGCAATTTTTTACCACAATGAAAATCAAAAAGAAGTTGCAGAAAAAGTAATTAGCGAATTAGAAAATTCTTCCGTTTTTGATAAGCCGGTTGTAACTGAGGTGACAGAATTTACAGTCTTTTATCCTGCCGAAGAGTATCACAAAAATTATTATAAAAACAACCCTGAGGAGGGCTATTGTCAAATGGTTGTTCGTCCGAAAGTAGAAAAGTTTAAAAAGGTATTTGAAGAGAAGTTGAAGTGAAAAGAGATGAAATTTATCCTCGATGAGTTAAAGATTCCGTCAAAGCTATTATCTTTGAAGAAAGTAATGATCAGATGCAAGCGTTTATAAGAGATAAAATTGAAGATTTAAAAATACTTTGCCAAAAGTACGATGTGAAGACGATGCATGTTTTTGGGTCTGCCAGCACCGACAAGTTTAATAGCGAGAGCGATGTTGATATTCTGATTGCATTTAAAGATATTTCGATTGAACAGTACACGGATAACTACTTTAACTTACATGATGATTTGGAAAAACTCTTTGAGCGAAAAATTGATTTATTAACTGAAAATTCACTTTCTAACCCTTACTTTATTGAAAGTGTAGAAGAGACCAAACAATTACTTTATGCAGCGTGAAGCTTTAAGGTACTTAGTTGATATTCAAGAGTGAATTTGTTCTATTTATGATTACTTAGGGGACAAACAAGATTTTAGCAATTACCAATCCAGTAAACTTTTGCGAAGAGCAGTAGAACGAGAATTGGAAATAATAGGAGAAGCGGTAAATCAAATATTAAAAATAGATAAAACGATTAATATTTCTAACTCAAGGCGAATTGTGAATTTAAGAAATTACGTAATCCATGGTTATGATAAGGTTGATAATGTAATTATTTGGGGAATTATTTCTCGTGATTTGCCCAAACTAAAAGAACAGATAGACAGTCTGATTAATTAATCATGTGTATTAATTTAGATTTAAGATTGATTAATCGAAAATAGTATGGTTAAGTTCAGTAATATATAAATTACTATAGCATATTGTTTGGAATATATTAATGTAGATTGCAATAGTTTGGTTGTTTTGCTTTAAACTTGTTTATTCTCCTTCAAAAAAAGGATATGAAGCAAGCAAAAAATAAAAAAACACAATTAACGATTGCGGGATTTTTACTTTTGAAAAATAACTTTTAAACTACTCTCCTTTTGTTTTCTTTGATTTTACAAAGAAAGCTACCACTGCTGAAGTAACTACACCCATAACCAATGCACCAATGGCTGCTTGAAAAACGTAGCTGTTGAAACTAAAGTAATCTTCTGCTTGCTCTTTAGTCATTTCTCCACTTTCAATACTGAAATTTCTAATGTTTTCAAAATAGTTAGGGCTAATTATTTCATGTGTAATATATTGAGATAAAGGACTTAGTACGGCAACAAAAATGCTAATCAAAACACCACTTTTAAATCCATCCATCCATCGCATTTTACCATTATAACTGTTTTTTCTTTTGTCTAACAAAGCTACTACAAAGACGAGAATGGCGATTAGAGCGAACCAATTGGTGTATAAAGCATGCTTGGCAATAAGAGCATCATGCCAGCCCATAGATTTTTCAAACATCATCCATAAGAGAGCAATGACAGTGAAAATTATCGCCCATTTAATTTCTATTAATTTACTTTTCATGGTTAAGTAATTTAAGTTTACGGGCATAAATGTAGTAAAATATTCCTAAAGTCAAAGTAGCCTTTTGGATTGAACTACATGTCGTTCATTATGGTAGATGACAAATTGCAAGGTGCTGCCCATGTTCATATTTAATAAGGGAAGTGTTAATCGACAGCTATTTTTGTTTAAATCAACTTTTGAACATTTATTGATTAACACTAACCATTTTTGTTGTTGCTCGATGAATTTGTCGATTACTTCAATGTTTAGTTCTTCGGCATTGGGGTTCTTATCAGCAAAAGTTTTCATTTTAATCATCCCTTTTTTAGGTAACATCATTTTGGTGAATAGCTTTCCCCAAAATCCGGATTTAAAATCTTTATCTTCTAATAAAGGTTTTGCGTTGTTAATTTTTGATTCTATCTCAGCTAAGTAAAAGTCTCCATAGCGGTTTAGATGCTCAATGCACTGCAAAATATTCCAACCATCATTTTCAGGTTTTTTGTGTAATTGTTCTTTGGAGAGCTCTTTAAGGTCGTTTGCAAAAGATAAGTGAGAACTTATATAACCTTCAATTTCTTCGATTACTGCTTTTTGTTTCATTTTTGTTGATTTATAAACTTCTACAAAGATGAGCTACTTTTTAATCTTGAAACTTGATTGAAATCAAGAATTAGGTTAAAATGGAAAAAACCATGGAATCACAAAGGAAGCTGCTATCCAAATAATTATATTGAGTGGCGTTCCTACTTTTAAAAAATCGTTGAACTTGTAATTTCCGGGGGCATAAACCATTGTGTTTACAGGGTAGCTAACAGGTGTCATAAAAGTAAGCGAGCAAGCAAACATTACTGCAATTAAAAAGGGTTTTTCACTAATTTGCATGGTGTCTGATAAGCTAATAACAATAGGAACCATCAGCGCTGCGGTAGCCTTACTCGACAGCACATTGGTGGATAAAAAAGTAACCAGAAAAATCATGCTTAGTGTGTACCTTGGGTCAAAGTTGCCAAAAGTATTAAACACAAAGTTTGAAATAATGTCAGCTCCACCGGTTTTCTCTAATGCCGTTCCCATGGAAAGTACTCCTGCCATCATAAAAATAACTTTCCATTCTATGGCTTCGTAGGCTTGTTTTGGACTTAAGGTAGAAGTTGTTACGATTAAAAGTGCACCTACCATACCACTAATTAATATTGAAGTAATGTCAAGAGCTGCGGTTAAAACTACACCAATAGCAATTAATAAAGCAGGAATAGCTTTTTTGTAATTGATATTATTTTTATGATGTTCGGAAAGTAAAATCAGCACATTTTGCTCGATTAATTGATTCATTTCCTCTTTAGCTGCATAAATTAATAGTAAGTCCCCTTCCTTTATTTTTACTTCGCTTAAGTCTTCTTCAATTAGCTCATTTCGTTGACGTATAGCAATAACTGCAGCATTGTAATTGTTTTGAAACTTGGTGTCTTTTAATGAGCTTTTAGCTAAAACTGATCCGACAGGAACCATGGTTTCAAAAACAATCTTACCATCTTCTTCTCCCTGTGCTAACTCCTTACTTTCAATAATTTGATAGGATGATGATTGTTTTAATTCAATGAGTTTTTTGGGGCTAATGGCTACTTTTATAACATCTCCTTCAAGTAAAACCGTATCGCGATTAATTTCCTGTAAAGCTTGACCGTTTCTGTGTATACTCATCACCTTAACAGTGTATTTTTTTATCAGAGAGGCTTTCCCAATAGGTTTTTTTACGTCTTCACAATCTTCAGGAATTATTAACTCTGTCAAATAATTGTCGCTTTGGATTAATTGATCGTCGCTTTTGTCCTTTCTATTGGGCAATAGAATTGGAGCCACTACAAATAGATATAACATGCCGATACCTAATAAAGTTAGGGCGGGCATTGAAAATTCAAACATTCCAAAAGCGTCATAGCCGCTTTTTTCAGCTATACTGCTCACAAGAATGTTTGTAGAAGTTCCTATGAGTGTACATGTTCCACCAAAAAGCGCGGCAAAAGAAATGGGAATTAAAAGCTTAGAAGGGGCAATATTGCTTTCTCGAGCAACAGATAATGCCATGGGGATTAATATGGCCACTACCGCTGAATCATTAATAAAGGCTGAGAAAACGGCAGAAATACATGAAAAGACAATTAGTGCCGCAACATAGTGAATTTTTGCAATTCGAATTAAGTGCTTACTTAAGCCATCAATTAACCCCGATTTAAATACAGCTGCACTCACCACAAACATACAGCCCAAAGTAATCGTTGCAGGGTGATTAAAACCGGAAAATCCTTCTTCAGGACTTAAAACGCCGGCTACAATAAACAAGGCCATGATTAAAATAGAGGTAGTGTCAATTGTAAAGTAATCTTTTACAAAGAGAAAGATGCCTATAATTATAATACCAACAGTCAGTAATAAATCCATTGTTATGTGTTCCTAAATAACTTGCTAAAAGTAATTATTTTCAGCATAGACATAAAAAAAGCTTGCTGTTTAGGCAAGCTTTTTTTGCGAATTAAAATTGTTTATTCCTCTTTAGATTCGTCTGATTTCTCAGGACTTTCCTCGGCCTTTCCCTTTAGCTTTTTGGTCTTCTTTTCAATATCAATCACAATCTCTTTTTTATCCTGATCAAACTTAATTTTGATTAAGTCTCCTTCAGTCAATCGTGATTGGATGATCTCTTCTGCTAATGGATCCTCAATGTACTTTTGAATCGCTCTTGCAAGTGGTCTAGCACCATAATCAGCATCGTACCCTTTGTCAGCAATAAAATCTTTAGCTGGTTCAGAAATCTCTACATTAAAGCCCATTTCTCTTGTTCGGCTGTATAGTCCTTCCAGTTCAATATCAATAATTTTGTGAATATCTTCTTTTGTTAAAGAATTAAATATCATCATATCATCAATTCTGTTTAAGAACTCAGGAGCAAAGGCCTTTTTTAAAGCAGATTGAATCACACTTCTAGCATGATCATCGGCCGTTGCTTTTTTGGCTGCTGTACTAAAGCCAACACCTTGACCAAAGTCTTTTAATTGACGAGCTCCAATATTTGAAGTCATTATTATGATGGTGTTTTTAAAGTTCACTTTTCTGCCTAAGCTGTCAGTTACCTGTCCGTCGTCTAATATTTGCAACAGCAAGTTAAATACATCAGGATGAGCTTTTTCAATTTCATCCAAAAGGATAACAGAGTAGGGGTGACGGCGAACTTTTTCAGTCAACTGACCGCCTTCTTCATAACCTATATATCCCGGAGGTGCACCGATCAATCTGCTTACGGCAAACTTTTCCATGTACTCACTCATGTCAATTCTGATTAAAGCATCATCATTGTCGAATAAATGCCTTGCCAATACTTTTGCCAATTGAGTTTTTCCCACTCCCGTTGGACCTAAGAATATAAATGAACCAATGGGTTTGTTTGGGTCTTTTAAACCGGCACGATTACGCTGAATGGCTTTAACCACTTTCTTAATTGCATCGTCTTGACCAATCACTTTATCGTGAATTTCCTCATACATTTTAACGAGTTTTTTGCCCTCTTTTTGAGCAACTCGCTGAACGGGAATTCCGGTCATCATGGAAACGACTTCAGCTACATTATCCTCAGAAACCGTTTCTCTATGGTTTTTCGTTTCCTCTTCCCAAGCTATTTTTGCTTCTTCCAGAGCTTCAGAAAGCTGGCGTTCTTTATCTCTTAACTTAGCTGCTTCTTCGTATTTCTGACTTCTAACAACCTTGTTTTTTTCTTGTTTCACCTCTTCAATTTGCTCCTCTATATCAATGATGTTTTGAGGAACTTTTATATTGGTAATGTGAACCCTAGAACCCGCTTCATCCAAGGCATCAATTGCTTTGTCCGGCAAGTGCCTGTCGGTCATGTAACGATCTGTCAGCTTAACGCAAGCTTCTATTGCTTCAGGGGTGTAGTTAACATTATGATGAACTTCGTAGCGATCTTTAATGTTGTTTAGTATCTGAATGGTTTCATCAGGAGTGGTAGGCTCTACCATTACTTTCTGGAAACGTCGATCCAACGCACCGTCTTTTTCAATGTGCTGACGGTGCTCGTCTAAAGTAGTTGCGCCTATGCATTGAATTTCACCTCTAGCTAATGCAGGTTTAAACATATTCGAAGCATCCAGTGAGCCTGAAGCACCACCGGCTCCGATAATGGTGTGAATTTCATCGATAAACAAGATGATGTTTGGCGATTTTTCCAATTCATTCATCACTGCTTTCATGCGCTCCTCAAACTGCCCGCGGTATTTCGTTCCTGCAACCAAAGAAGCTAAGTCTAAAGTGACAATTCTTTTGTTAAAAAGTACTCTAGAGACTTTCTTTTGTACAATTCTAAGTGCTAAACCTTCAGCAATAGCTGATTTGCCAACTCCCGGTTCACCTATTAATATAGGGTTATTCTTTTTTCTTCTACTTAAAATCTGAGAAACTCTTTCTATTTCCTTTTCTCTTCCAACAATAGGGTCGAGTTTATCTTCTTCTGCCATGGCAGTTAAATCACGACCGAAGTTGTCTAGAACAGGCGTTTTTGATTTGCTTTCTGAGGCTTTTCCTCCTCTGCTTGCTCCGGAGCCACTGCCTCCAAATGGGTTGTTGCTACTTTCTTCATCATCGTCGTTAGTAGGATTGCCGGGCATTTCACTGCGAGTTCTTGGCTTATTCGATAAAATGCTTTCCAATTCTTCTTTTACAGTGTCGTAGAAAACATCTTGATCTTCCAAAGCTTGTGTAGCTATATTGTTATTGTCTTTTAAAATGGATAAAAGCAAATGTTCCGTACCAATCAAGTTCTGATTAAACAGTTTTGCTTCTAAGTAAGTTATTTTCAAAACCCTTTCAGCTTGCTTTACCAAAGGAATATTGGTTAGGTGATTAATTGAGCTGCTGCCACTTTTTGTAGCGCCTTCTATTTTACTGCGCAATTCGTTTAAATCTGCTCCCAGTGAGTTTAGTATTTGAACGCCCACTCCTTGACCTTCTCTAATCATGCCCAACAGCAGGTGTTCAATTCCAATGTAATCATGACCAAGTCGCAAAGCTTCTTCGCGGCTGTAGGTTATTACATCTTTAACTCTTTGTGAAAAATTAGACTCCATAAGCTTACTTTAATAGTATAACGTTTTGAAAGGTGTTTTGGTTGTTTTCAAAATAGAAAATTCGTATTTCTTTCACCTATTTCAAAGTTATTTTTTCCTTATTATACAAATAATAAACCAAAGCTCTTTTATCAACAAAAATTTGTTAGTAATTAGACCGATATTGAGCCTTGTAAACTAACATTAATAGGTATCTTCGAAAAATAATTCAATCGCTCTAAAGGCGATTATTTTATTCTTACACAAAACTGTAAAAATGGCAGAAGGAGAAAAAATTGTTCCTATTAATATTGAGGAAGAGATGAAGTCGGCCTACATCGATTATTCGATGTCGGTAATTGTTAGTCGTGCACTACCGGATGTTCGTGATGGACTAAAACCGGTGCACAGAAGAATTTTGTACGGAATGCAAGATTTGGGAATCTTGTCGAACAAACCTTATAAAAAGTCTGCGCGTATCGTCGGAGAAGTGCTGGGTAAATATCACCCCCACGGTGATTCAGCTGTTTACGATACAATGGTTCGTATGGCACAACCTTGGTCATTGCGCTATATGTTAGTAGACGGTCAAGGTAACTTTGGCTCGGTTGATGGCGATAGTCCCGCTGCAATGCGTTATACTGAGGCTCGTTTGAGAAAGCTTTCAGAAGAAATGTTGACGGATATTGATAAAGATACCGTCGATTTTCGTTTAAACTTTGATGACTCTTTAACAGAGCCAACAGTGTTGCCAACAAGAATTCCGCAACTTTTAGTGAATGGAGCTTCGGGTATTGCCGTTGGTATGGCTACCAATATGGCACCTCACAATATTAGTGAAGTCATTGATGGTATTGTTGCTTATATCGATGATAAAGATATTGAAGTTGAGGGCTTAATGCAGCACATTAAAGCTCCTGATTTTCCAACCGGTGGTATTATTTACGGATATGAAGGCGTAAAAGAGGCTTTTGAAACAGGAAAAGGACGTATTGTCATGCGTGCCAAAGCTGAAATCGAAACCACCTCTACGGGAAGGGAGAGAATTATCGTTACTGAAATACCTTACCTTGTTAATAAGGCAGACCTAATTAAGAGAACTGCCGACCTGGTTAACGATAAAAAAATTGAAGGAATTTCAGACATTAACGATGAGTCTGACCGTAATGGAATGCGTATAGTTTATGACTTGAAAAAAGATGCAATTACCAATGTGGTTATGAATAACTTATTTAAGCATACTTCTTTACAGACGAGTTTTTCAGTTAACAACATTGCTTTAGTCAACGGCCGTCCGGTAATGTTGAATCTTAAAGATATGATTCGACATTTTGTGGATTTCCGACATGAAGTAGTGGTTCGTAGAACTGAATTTGAGCTTAGAAAAGCGAAAGATAAAGCGCACGTTATTGAAGGTTTAATTATAGCCATCGACAATTTAGATGAAGTAATTGAAATGATTCGCGCAAGCAGAACGCCAGATGATGCCAAAAATGGCTTAATGGAGCGTTTTGAACTATCCGAAATTCAAGCAAAAGCAATTCTGGAACTCAGACTTCAAAAATTAACAGGTCTTGAAAGAGATAAGTTAAAAGAGGAGTACGCTGAGCTGATGAAGTTGATTGAGCATTTAGAAGCAATTTTAGGCAATGAGGAGATGAGGATGCAAATCATTAAAGATGAAATGCTTGAGGTTAAAGATAAGTATGGCGATGAAAGACGCTCTGTTATTGAGTACTCAGCAGAAGACTTTAGCATAGAAGATATGATTCCGGATGAAGAGGTGGTAGTAACTATCTCTCATTTAGGTTACATAAAAAGAACTCAGCTTTCTGAATACAAAAGACAGAATAGAGGAGGAACAGGTTCTAGAGGAAGTTCAACAAGAGATGAAGATTTCCTAGAGCATTTATTTGTGGCTACAACGCACAACTACCTTCTAATCTTTACAGAGAAAGGAAAGTGTTATTGGATGAGGGTGTTTGAAATTCCAGAAGGAAATAAAACATCAAAAGGTAGAGCGATCCAAAACTTAATAAGCATTGAACCGGATGATAATGTAAAAGCTTACATCTGTGTTAACGACTTAAACGACGAAGAATACATTAATAATAACTTCATCGTAATGGCTTCTAAAAATGGCGTGATTAAGAAGACAAAGTTAGAGGCTTATTCTCGTCCGCGTTCAAACGGTATTAATGCCATTACTATTAGAGAGGGGGATATGCTTCTGGAAGCAAAGCTGACAAATGGTTCGGATGAAATTATGTTGGCATTAAAGAGCGGTAGAGCAATTCGCTTTAATGAGAGTAAAGTGAGGAGCATGGGTAGAAATGCTGCCGGTGTTAGAGGAGTAACTCTTGCAGGCGATGATGACGAAGTAATTGGAATGATTACAGTTCGAAACGCTCAAGAAGAGACAGTGCTTGTTGTTTCTGAGAAAGGTTACGGAAAACGCTCATTCTTAAACGACCCTGAAGATAATTCAGAAATCTATAGAGTAACCAACCGTGGTGGTAAAGGGGTGAAAACTTTGAACATTACCGAAAAAACCGGAAATTTGATTGCCATTAAATCGGTAACCGATGAAAATGACTTGATGATAATTAATCGTTCGGGAGTAATTATTCGAATTGCCGTGGCTGATTTAAGAATTATGGGTAGAGCTACACAGGGAGTTCGATTGATTAATTTAAGAAAGAACGATTCTATCGCAGCTGTTGCTAAAGTAGATGTAAGTGAGGAAGAAGAAGAGTTAATTGAAGGTGAAGAAGCTGTAGAAGGAATAGAAAATTCAACTCAAGAAGACAGTTCTGAAGAGAATGGCAAAGATGTTGCAAACGACGAGGCTGAAGATTCAGAAAACTAAACACATTAAACAATGAAAATTAAAAGCATGAACTTGAAATCAGTTTTGGGTATTGGCTTAGCTTTAGGCTTAAGTGCGACTAATGTTAATGCTCAAAAGGCAAATGTTGTAACAGCTTACAACTACAATAAAGCCTTTGAAAGAGATAAAGAGTGCAGCGACCTTGAAAAGGGAATCGTTGCCATTGAAGAAGCTGTAAAAGATGAGAAAACCGGCAGCTGGGCCAAAACTTGGTATTACGGTGGAAATTTATACTTTAACGCAGCTTTAAACAAAGATGAAGAGTGTAGAGCAAAGTTTGACAATGCCATTGATAAAACCATGGAGTTTTATTTGAACGCACTTAAATACAACATAGAGGACGAGGGGTCAAATCAGTTAGATTTAGAAAATGCCGAAGATCAACAAAAGTTTATGGGCTACATAATGAATCGCAAGACTTCTTATGATGACCCTACATATACGCGTGACATTTTGGGGAATAAATTCCCCTATTTGGCAAATGCATTGTTGAACAAAGGTGTTGAATCATTCCAAAATCAAGAGTTTGAAAAAGCAAAAGAAATGTACGAAAAGTCAATTATGACAAATGCCATTATGGGCAGAGTAGATTCTTTGGGGATGTTTAATGCTGCTTTGGTATCTGAACGTTTAGAGCAATATGATGATGCATTGGGCTATTATACTGCTTTAACTCAAATTAATTATGGAGGTCCTGACATTTATATGTATATGGCAAGCATTTACGATAGAAAAAAGGATACCACTAAAAAGATTGAAGTGATTCGTAAAGGTTTGGAAAAGTACCCTGACAATGAGGGTTTGGTTCGAGAAGAGTTGAGCTATTTATTGACTACCGGACAGATTGATGAAGCCTTAAATAACTTTGATAAGGCGATAGCAAAAGATCCGGAAGACGCTACATTGTATTACAACAGAGGCTTGATTTACGATCAAATGGGAGAGTTTGAAAAAGCTGAAGCTGACTACAAAAAAGCAGTTGAAGTAGATCCAAAGTTCTTTGACGCAGCATATAACTTAGGTGCTATGTACTTTAATGCCGGAGCGGAGTGGAACAACAAAGCCAGTAATTATGGAATAAAAGAGCAAGCAGAGTACGATGCAGCAACAAAGAAAGCGAATGAATATTTTGCAAAAGCAAAGCCGGCTTTGGAGCAGGCACATGAAATAGACCCTAAAGACAAAAACACTATGGCTTCATTGGTACAAGTTTACGCCATTATGGGCGAAACAGAAAAGTATAAAGCAATGAAAGCGAAACTGCAGGGGAATTAATACGACTAATACACTATATAGAAAGAGCGAAAAAGTGATTTTTCGCTCTTTTTTTGTTTCAAAATCAATGTATAAAAAATATTTTAGCAAATGTTTGGAATATAGAAATAGAATGTCTTATATTTGTCCTAATTGTTTTTTCCATCACATGCTTGTATGGTGGTGGCTGTAGAAATACAGCGAGAAAGTCGTTTTCACCATAATAAGTTTTGATTAATTTACCATACAAGCAAGCCCCACCGCCAGGTGGGGTTTTTTTATGGATAAAATGTAGTAATGTTTTTTCTAAAGCTTGCTTTTTCGTAGCTTTATCCTATGTCAGATAATTCAACCAATCATTTAAGAACGACAAATATCCACCCATTATTTTGGTCGGATGCAGAAGCCGCTCCCTTTGAAAATTGCATTAATTGCAAAATGAATTTACCGGAGTCTAATACGCCTTACTTAATCGAGAAAGCGGTGAGAGGCTTTGATGGAGAAAAGGTGACAGCAACCATTTTTGAGTATGCAGTTTGTGTGAATTGTGCACAAGAAATGAACTTAAAACTTTCTAAAGGCTCAAGAGAGCGAATAGAAAGTTTTTTTAAGGAGCGGGTGAATTTTCAGCAACGATTTAATCAATTAAGAGATCAAGATGATGAAGAGTGGCTCAGAAGATGTTTAGTTCATCATGAAGAAGTCAATGAAGAAGGAGAGTGTCAACTCTACGCCCTTTGTCAAGGAGATCAAATGCTATATCAGGAGTTTCCCTATATGATTAGAACAGAAGCCTTGGATGAGATGATGGATTTACTTTCTGCTGAAACCTTAAGGCAGTTAGATGACTTTAAAGATGATTTAATTGACGGCCCTTCGGAGTTTAAAGAACTGTTGAAAAAAGGCGGGCCTAAAGTATTGTTGTAATAGTATATTTTAAAGTAAGGATGAAAGAACAAACACAAATAAAGTGTCCTAATTGCGGAACGAGCATAGATGTACAAGACATTTTGGCGCATCAATTAGAAGATGAAATTAAGCAGAAGTATCAGAGTAAGTTAGCTGAAGCACAAAAGAATACTGAAAAAGAGAAAGCTAGACTTGCCCAAGAAAAGGCAGATTTTGAAGAAAAGAAAAAACAAGAAAACGAATTGTTTCAGCAGCGACTAGAAAAACAATTAAAAAGCGATCGTTTGTTGATTGAGGAGAAATTAAAAGCCAAACTTAAGGAAGAGCAATCTGAGCAATTTCAGGAACTTCAGAAAGAATTAAATGAGAAATCTGAGCAGGTTAAAGAATTGAACCGTTCGAAAGCTGAAATTGAAAAGCTAAAGCGAGAAAAGCTGGAATTAAAAGAAGCAGCGGAGGCTGAAGCTCAGAAGAAGATGAATGAGATGCTGTTAACCGAAAAAGACAAGATTAGAAGAGCGGAGGAGGAGCGCAATGAATTGAAGTTTAAAGAGCTTCAAAAGCAATTAGAAGATCAGAAGAAGTTAACGGAAGAAATGAAGCGCAAACAGGAGCAAGGCTCTATGCAAATGCAAGGAGAAGTGCAGGAGTTGGCAATTGAAGAATGGCTGAGTGCTCAATTTCCGTTAGACAGTATTGAAGAAATCAAAAAGGGTGCTAGAGGAGGCGACTGTATTCAAGTGGTTAATACGCGAAGCATTCAAAATTGCGGAAAAATATATTATGAAAGTAAGCGGACTAAAGACTTTCAGCCGGCATGGATTGAGAAGTTTAAAGCAGATATGCGCGACAAAGGAGCTGATGTAGGAATTTTGGTTACTGAGGCAGTGCCATCTGATATGGATCGTATGGGGATTAGAGATGGTGTCTGGATTTGTAGTTTTAGTGAATTTAAAGGACTTTGTGCTGTTATAAGAGAGTCAGTTATCCAGCTAAGAATGGCGGTAAGCTCACAAGAAAACAAAGGCGATAAAATGCACATGTTGTACGACTTTTTAACGAGCAACACCTTTAGAATGCAGATTGAAGCCATTGTTGAAGGCTTTACTCAAATGAAAAATGATTTAGAAAGCGAAAAGAGGTCCATGCAGCGAATATGGAAGCAGCGCGAAAAGCAAATCGACAAAGTGGTAACAAACACTATAGATATGTATGGTTCAATCAAAGGAATTGCCGGAAATGCTATCCAAACGGTAAAAGCTTTGGAGCTGCCTGGAGCTGAAGAAGAACTTGAACTAGAATAGTACTACTCTTTTATTTCCCATTGAATGGTTAGTTTCTTCTTTCCAAATTCTCTTGCTTTTTGAATATCCTTGCCCATATAAAGGTCGATTTTCTTTGTCCAACGACGATTCATTTTGTCTTTAACTAGAAATGTGTCATTAAGTTCTTTGATAAAAACCTTTGTATTGTGTGTTAAGCCGGAATCAATTAAATCTCTGGAAACGGCAATGACTTTCATGCCTGGCTTTAAGGTATCGCCCCAAGCGGCTACAGAAGGGTTGTTTTTTTTGGTTTGCCAATAGACGGAGTTGTAGGCAGAGGCAGTGACGATTGCTTCTTTGTAGTTTGTTTTAT
This sequence comes from Flavobacteriales bacterium UBA5081, assembly GCA_002415785.1. Taxonomy (GTDB): domain Bacteria; phylum Bacteroidota; class Bacteroidia; order Flavobacteriales_E; family Vicingaceae; genus UBA5081. Next base: position 86,589 of record DIAJ01000016.1, on the reverse strand, counting down.
TAGAGTCAGCGCAGGCAAGTAATAGAATAAAAAATAAATATTGATAGATATTCATTTATTGGATAATAAGTTTTTTGATGGAAATAACTTTATCATTTTTAATAATATTTAGAAGGTAGACTCCTGGGGTTTCAGATAATAAAATGCCACTTTCATCAATAGTGCCACTGCTTACAATCTCTCCTGATATTTTATATAGTCTATACTCAAACATATAGTTTAAGTTTTTAATATAAAGCCTTTTGCTATCTATTATTGGGTTAGGAAATAGTTTAAGAGTTTCTTTTTCTCTTTCATTTAAACCAATGAAGACTATAGAGTCAGTAGTAGAGTAGAATATTTCTGTACTAGAACTTATAGTTATGGTATCTAGCTTTATTCCTGTATGATACAAAGTATCACTATAGTTTGTACAAATTGATCCATAGCGGTAAAAAGTAGAATCTAATAATATGCTATCAATCTTTATACTATCGACGTAGCGATAGTAATTAAATTCTTTGATAATGTAATTTGGAATTGTATCAATTACTGTATCTATGTAGAAAGTTCGATAATAGCTTGTATTTATTGAAGATATATGAGAATTCTTTGAAACTGTATCAATTCGGTTAAATGTATTTGGCTTTGACTTATTCCAAACTAAATTTATACCTGGGACTAAGTCTGTAGAAATAATATCGGGTAGACCATCCGAGTTTAAATCGCCTATATCAATAGACATCGGATTAGGGTGACTTGAATTAGGTGTTGGGTAATTTCCAGTATAGGCTAATCGGTATTTGTTGCTGTCATTAAGTTCAAATACTCTAACAAACCTACTACTTCCATAGTTAAAAATAATCTCTTGTTTTCCATCGCAGTTTAAATCAAAAACTTTTACTGCATTTGCAGATTGTGCTTGTTCAATATATTGTATACTATCATGATTAGTTGTGTTAGGATTATATAGTAAATTATATGTAAAATAGTTATTATCAACAAAAGATGAAGAAACTATACAGATATCAATATATCCATCTTGGTTTACATCTGCACCTTCAAAAGAATTAACTCTATTATTATTATCAGAATCAAATGGTTTAATAACAGAATCTTTTATCAATATTCCGTTTGTATTTTGGATGTATGGATGCAAGTTATTAGCTGTTGAGTTGGCGATAAAAACAAGATCAAGTAGGCTGTCATTATTAACATCAAATAGTTCTAACTCTGTTTTATATGTCTTTGGAGCAAAGTATGCTGAATCAAAAAAACCATTGTTAGTTTGATAGTGAACATGAATAGAGTCAGTATACCATAAGACTACAGCTATATCATTTAGTCCGTCATTGTTCAAGTCTCCGGCTTCAGCATCTAAAATGTTATTCGGAAGCTGAATTTGATGATAGTGGTACTTATTAAAAGTATGTGTTGAGTCTTGATAGTAAACTCTTATGTAATTTTTGTATCCGATTAGAATATCTTTTAAACTGTCATTATTTAAATCAGCGACATCTATTGTTTCAGGTTTATTACTATGACCACCTGTGTGGTGGTTTGCAAATGTAATAGAGTCACTATATGATAAATTTCCTAATGAATCTTGTGAGTATATCCTAATCATTCTATGTTCCCTATAATTACCAAGGTAGGTAGTAGTAATTATTTCATTAACTCCATCATTATCTAAATCAGAAATTTTAAGAAAATCAATATTAGCATTAACCCATATAACAGAGTCAGATTGAAAGTTTAATTGTGCTTGAGCTAAGGATATAATCAAACTTAATAAAGTAAGTAGAACTAATTTTATGGCTTTCATCTTCTATAAATTATTTTTCAAAACTAAGAAATTGTTTGCTCTTTCAATTACAAGCCAACTCTCCACAAAGCTCTTAAAAAGGGCGCTTTACTGAATCTTGAAATAATTTTTAATTCTTCCATTAAGTTGCTTTTTTCATCTAAAAATCTAAAAATTGATTGAATGCTGTTTTTGCTGTACATCTCTTCAAACAATTTTGCTCCCAAATGATTTTCTTTTTGCAATACGCTTAAAAATACCTTGTCGTAAAATGAAAAGCGTTTTTTAAATAATTGATGATCTAGTGGTAGATTGTTTTTTAAATTCAAAATCAGCTGCTCAATTTTGTTTGAAGTGTTTTTAAAGGAATAACCAGAGGATGCTTTTACCCAGCCGCCGGCTGTGCCAATTTTCATATAATTCTCTTGATTGCCTAAATGAAATGGATGGGCGCTCATAGGAATAACACCAGCTTCAGTTTCAAAAACTTTGTAGTCTTTTACTTTTAAATGCTGATTTATATAATTCTTAATTTCTTGTTCATACACAATATCTTTAACCAACTTAGGACTGAAAAAAGTATACTCTACCAAAGCTTTGGTTGAACTAAAGGGCAAAACATAAGTAAAAGCACAATCTTTTCTATGCTCATTTCTAAAGTCCATCATTTGAAAGCAGGAATTGTCAAATACTTCTTTTTTACTTTCAATAAACCAACCTTTAAAGTGTTGTAGTACAAAAGGATATTCGCTGTTTTGAAAGTCATCTGTTAGACGACTATCAAATACTTTTTTTGCAAAGTAGATTGAATTTTCACCAATACATTTTTGAATATTGCCAATTTCAACATCTTTAATTTGATCCTTTTGCCATAAAACATTTGGGTGATCTTTCAGCATTTTTTTAATAAAAGCATAAAAGTCGGCAGAGCGAATCATTTTATATTTGTAGGGACTTAAATCGTATTTTTTGTTGAAACTATTGCTGTTAAACTCAGCAAACGTCCAACTCTTGTGAACAATATCATCCCACTTGCCACTGCCTTGCTCCCAAAACGACCAGCTTTTATCGTTTTCTACTTTTTCCTCTTTTTCAAGTAGGATAATTTTTTGATTTTTAAGCTGATCATCACTCAAAAGAGCATGCAGCAATTGTAGACCGGCTAAACCGCCTCCAATAATTGCAATGTCGTATACTTCATCACTCCTCTTCATCCTTTGAGCGGTTTTGATAACGCATAATAAAGAAAATGATGGCTAAAAAAACTCCGGCAAATAATGATAGATAGGCAATTCGATTAGAAGTAAAATCAATTTGCTCCAAGTTCAACATGCTTACTCCTGCAACAATTAATAAAGTGGCAAAAAAAGCAATGGAACGCTCGTTTTGTTTCATCATAGCTTACTCCACATTGTGTGCGCCCAACTCTTTGTCGAAAAGGTATAAACTAGATGTATCACTGCCAATCATGTCTAATTTATCGATAATGGAGCGAGCCATTTGCTCTTCCTCCAACTGCTCTGTAACATACCACTGCATAAAGTTGTTAGTGGAGTGATCGTTTTCTTTTAAGCAAGCAGTAATGATATCGTTAATTGATTCAGTTACCTTTATTTCGTGTTCTAAGATACTTTTAAAAACCGCCATTAATGAATCAAACTCTTTCTTTGGAGATTCCAAGGCAGGAACTGTTGCATGTCCGCCTCTTTCATTAATGAACTTTACTAACTTTAGCATGTGCATGCGCTCTTCATCAGATTGATCGTAAAGAAATTTAGCTACACCACTAAAGCCCTTAACATCTGCCCAACAGGCCATCGCTAAGTATAAGTGAGAAGACGACGCTTCTTTTTGTATTTGATTTTGAAGTTTTTCCTGAATTGTAGTTGATAACATAGTTTTTGATTTTATTCAATCCGTAAAGTTATGTTTTTGCGCTTGAATTATTCTATCCTTAATGACTAAAAACATACTTAATCCCAAAGGTGATATTGCCCTGATTAAAGTCATCTGTCATGAGGTATTTCACTTCAAAGAAGGGTTTGAAATTTTTGTCTAAGTTGTAATCCAAGCCACTACCTAAATTTAGTCCCACTTCAGAATCAGTGTCTTCATAATCACCCATACCAGGTTGATTTTCGAATTTAACTCCCCAAAAGGTAGTATTTAAACCAAATAGGGCATAAGGTGAAAATTTTGTATCGCTTACAGCAAAAAAGTAATGTAAATTAATATTAAACTCATTCCAGTATCGATTCTTAACATAGCGTCCGCCATCGTCTACAAAAAATAGACTAAAATCACCTACAAGGTTTAAGTGTTCATTAAATTGATACCCTACTCTTAAGTCGAGACCTGCTTCATCAACAGCTGATGCATGGTCAATTCCCAAGCCTGCATTAACTTGGGCAGTAGTGCTTAAGCTTGTTAGAAAAATAATTGTACTGAATAATACTCCGATTTTTAAAGATTTCATACTGTTTGGTTTTTAAGATGTACTGAAAACTTACGGACAGTTGTTTTTTAGGGTTTCCTAATTAATCTTAAGACCTATTTCTTTTCTTCAAAATCTAATGCCACTGAGTTGATACAGTATCTTTTACCGGTGGGAGCAGGACCATCGTCAAAAACATGACCTAGGTGAGATCCGCAGTTGGCACATTCCACTTCTATGCGGTTCCAACCGTATTTTTGATCTTCTTTTAACAACACATTTCCTTTGTTAAATACATCATAAAAACTAGGCCAACCAGTGCCTGATTTAAACTTAGTTTCGCTGTCGAACAATGGATTTTGACAGGCTTTGCAAATAAATACGCCTTCTTTATTCCAATTGACGTATTTGCCGCTAAATGCTTTTTCAGTGCCTTCATTTCGCATCACTTCATATTCTAAAGGACTAAGTTGCTCTTTCCATTCAGCTTCACTTTTTTGAAAGCGGTAATTGTTTTCTTGTTGCTTACTTTCTTGTGCGCAAGCAGCTAAACTTAGTATTGAAACAAATAGTAGTAAAAATTGACTTTTTTTCATCTTTTGTTCTTTGGATATTAAAAGGGACTAACGAATATTGTGAATCATTAATGAAACCCTTCAGAGGGCGGAATTGTTCGTGATTTTAAAACAGAATTTATACAAATGCAACAACAACTTTCAGCAACTTCTTGGATAAGTAAACAAAGCAACATTAACGAAAAAAGCGTGCAGGCTTGTATGCAGCTTTTTGAAGAGGGAGCCACTATTCCTTTTATTGCTCGCTATCGTAAAGAGTTAACTAAAGGCTTAGACGAAGTTCAAATAGAAGAAATTCACAAATTGGCTAAGCAGTTTGATGAAGTAGAAAAGCGTAAAGAGTCGATTTTAAAAAGCATTGAAGAACAAGGGAAGTTAGATGAGAAATTGAAGCAGCAAATCATGTCTACTTATGATTTAACTGATTTAGAAGATTTATACTTGCCCTACAAGCAGCGAAAAGAAAACAAAGCCGATAAAGCGAGAAAAGTAGGTTTAGAGCCTTTGGCAAAAATCATCATGGCGCAAGATGTTAGAGATTTGTCCGATACAGTTAAGCGTTTCATCAATTTGGCTGTGCAATCGGAAGAGGATGCTTTGGAAGGTGCACGACACATTATTTCCGAATGGATGAACGAGCGCAAGTCGCTTAGGGATATGCTGCGAAGGAATATTTTCCACAAAGCCAACTTTCAGTCAAAATTAGTAAAGGGAAAAGAAGAAGAAGGAGAAAAGTACAGCGATTATTTTGATTGGGAAGAACCCCTGAAGCGAATGGCAGCGCATCGTTTTCTCGCTATGAGCAGAGGTGAAAAAGAAGGAGTCTTGCGTTTAAAATTAAAAGTAGGTAAAGAAATTACCGATCAAATCCCCTCTTTTTTTATTCGCAGAGAGAATACCGAAACGGAAGAACAGATTAGATTAGCTGCAAAAGATGCATGGAAGCGCTTGTTGTTGCCTTCAATGGAAACAGAGTTTAAAACTCAGCTAAAAGAAAAAGCCGATGCAACTTCTATACATGTTTTTGCAGAAAACTTGCGACAGCTTTTGTTGGAGCCACCTTTAGGTCAGAAGCGCGTACTGGCGATTGATCCCGGCTTTAGAACCGGCTGTAAAGTAGTTTGCTTGAATGAAACCGGTAAACTGTTGCACAATGAAACAATTTATCCGCATCCGCCTCAAAAAGAAGAAAAGCAGGCGGTAAAGAAAATTCAAAACTTGGTGGAAAGTTATAAAATTGAAGCCATCGCCATTGGCAATGGAACGGCAGGTAGAGAAACCGATGCTTTGATTAAAAACATTCCGTTTAATCATCAAGTGTATTCTTTTGTGGTAAACGAGAGTGGAGCTTCGGTTTATTCAGCGTCTAAAGTAGCAAGAGAAGAATTTCCCGATTATGATGTAACGGTGAGAGGAGCAGTTTCCATCGGTCGCCGTTTAATGGATCCATTGGCTGAGTTAGTGAAGATTGATCCCAAATCTATTGGAGTAGGGCAGTATCAGCACGATGTGAATCAAAAACAATTAAAAGAGTCGTTAGATAGAGTGGTGGAAAGTTGTGTGAACTTAGTGGGCGTTAACTTGAATACAGCGAGTAAACATTTGTTGCAATATATTTCCGGCTTGGGACCCAAATTGGCAGAAACCATTGTACAGTTTAGAGATGAAAATGGCGTTTTTGAAAACAGAGAAAGCTTGAAAAAGGTGAAGGGTTTAGGCGATAAGGCCTTTGAACAGTCTGCCGGCTTCTTGAGAATAAAAGGAGGCACCGAAGCATTAGATGAAAGCGGAATTCATCCGGAACAATATGCTTTGGTGAAACAGATTCTGAAAGATAACGGCATTCAGGAAGCAGCGATAAAAGAGGAAAGGGATAAAATCAAAAAAATCGATTGGAAAAAATACCTTTCTCATGATGTAGGGGAATTAACTTTAAATGATATAAAAGCAGAATTGCTCAAGTTTGGAGAGGATAAAAGGAGCAAGCGAAAAGCTTTTGAATTTGATGCAAATGTAAAGTCGATTGAGGATTTAAAGGAAGGAATGTGCTTGCCCGGTAAAGTGACAAATATTACCAATTTTGGCGCTTTTGTAGATGTTGGCGCTAAACAAGACGGCTTGGTTCACATATCGCATTTGGCAAATAAATTTGTTAGCGACCCAAACGAAGTAGTTCGTTTAAATCAAGAGGTTTATGTAAAAGTAATGGAGGTGGACTTAAAAAGAAAAAGAATTCAGTTATCCATAAAAGAAGCAGAAAATGGCTGATGCCAAAGTAGATTTGTACTTTTAGCTTTCAATTTTTAAGATGAAATATATCTCACTCTTTCTTTATTTATTAAGTGCTTCTCTTTTGGCTCAAGAAAAGCAAATGGTCACTTATGTAACAGATTTTCCTTTTCAAGAGGGAATTTACAGGTCATTTGAAGAGTTCAAGCAGAATGCCCCATCCATTCAGGCTAAAATTGAACGCCAAGGCAGCAACTTATTTGTTTACGATGATTCTTTAGAACAAATGATTAGAGTAAATCCGGATAAAGTTTGGGGCTATTCTCAGTCGGGAAATGTGTATATTTCTTATGACGAAGCTTATTGGCGTTTTTTAAACATTGGTGCTTTAACGCACTTTTCGGCAATAGTGGTTTCTACATTTCAAACCATTGATGCTTTTGGCTTTCCTGTGGAACAAAGAAGTAAGAGCATGAAACAGCTGTTTTTAGATTTTGAGAATGGAAAAATTTACCCTTTGGAATATAAAGCCTTAGTACCTTATATTGAAAATGAGCCCATTTTAAATCAGCGATTTAAGAAAATGAAACGCAAAAAAGACCGAGAGTTGATTGTGGTGCTTAAAGCTTACAATGAATTGTACCCCATTCAGTTTCCGGTCTATTAGCTAAAATAAATTGAATATCCCGTATCATACCTAAACTGATTTATATAGATGTTGAATTATTTTTAAAGCAGGATGGCCATTTTCAT
>DIAJ01000016.1:49515-78674 GCA_002415785.1 Flavobacteriales bacterium UBA5081 | reverse complement strand
ATCAATGGAAAAAAGTAAAAATATAAATGGTATAAACAAGGTAGTTTAATGATTCGCTAACTAATTTAGTTAAATAAACGGACATTCAAATAAATAAATATGAAAAAAATCAATTTAGTATTTGGTTTGTGGTTTTTCAGTATTACTTTACTAGCTCAACAAAGCGAAAGCTTAGCAAAGTCTCAAATAAAATTGCAGATGAAGTTTCAAGAAGAAAGTTGGAACATGGGCAATATAGAGGGCTTTATGCAAGCCTACTGGAAATCTGATTCTTTGCTTTTTGTAGGTGCAAAAGGACCTACTTACGGTTGGTTAAAAACCTTGACCAATTACAAAATGGCTTATCCCGACAAAGCAGCCATGGGAAAGCTCAATTTTGAGCTAATCGATTTAAAAGTCCTAAGTGATAATTATGCCTATATGTTGGGAAGTTGGGAGCTAAAACGAGAAAAGGATACTTTAGGAGGACATTTCAGCTTGCTCTGGAAAAAAATTGACAATGAATGGAAAATTGTTTCAGATCATACTTCTTCGAAATAAAGTAATAAGTATTAATTAAATTTTCCGCAGGATTGCACATGGCATTTAGAGGAAATCCTGCGGTGCGATTAAGTATCTTGCTTGGTTTTTATAAATTAAAGCGTCCGTATTAAGGCATTTTTAATGAATTCTTAGGGGTTCGAAACCCTCTTTCTCCGCCTTTAGAACTTCTGTCTCGAATCCACTATTCCCGATAACCCGTTGACTTTTATCATTCCGTAAAAGGCCTTGTCCTTTTTTTATTAAACCGCTTTGCAGACCTTGGTGCTATTGGGAATATGATAGCAAGTAAGAGCTATGTGAATAAAAAAATGATGAGGCGGTGTAATAAGAGGTAACGAGGGGTATCCTCATTTTGACAAAACGGAAAATAAAAAAAGAAGAATCAATATGGTTATTATGGAAAATATGTTTTTAATTTACTTCGTATGGGCTACGTTTATAGTATTAATGGTAGCTATGCTTGGGGAAAAAAAAGGAGACAGAGTTTGTAAGACAGCAAAAATGCTATTAACATTAATCCCTTTTTCAGCATTATTTAGAGCGCTTAAAAATCTAAGGAAAAAAGAATGAAGGGAATCGGCTCCTACGACTTCGTGGAAAATCGTTTGTGAATCTAACTTATTCGGAGTGAAGTAATAAGTGGATATTTCACAGGGTTGTAAACCCTGCAGTGCGGAGTTGTGTAGTTTCTAATAAAAAAGAGTTATCTAAAACTTACTTTTGTTTCAAAGCCAAAATTATAAGAGATAGTTGTTTATTTAATTTTTCTTAATATTGAAAATTATCATTTAGTTTCAGTCTAATGAAAATTGCCTTTCTTTTTCTACTTTTTCAATTATCGATATTTACAAACGCTCAAACTTGTGATGAATTAATGGAGTTTGTAAAAAATGAAAATTATGGTACAACATATAGAAGTTATGACAGTGACGCTGTTTCAAAAGTTACTTTTTATGATGTTTCTATTGACTATCAGTCATATTATTTTGCGATAGTGTGTTTTAAAAGAAATAACTATTCATATAATTGCTCAGAGTATATATATCAAGTAGCATCAAATACTAAGTCATATTACTCAATGAATTATAGAGAAAGTGCAGGAAAAGCGTTTTGGAAGTACATTCAACCTTATAATGAAACTTTAGGCTGTGCTCCAGAAATGTAATAATGTAATATAGTTTAAATTTATATGTAAGCTACCCCTAATTAGAACTGTTTATTATGAGAATAATAATTTTAATAACTTTATTTACTGCTTTTCTTTCATTAAGATCACAACATGTAGCAAAAATTGATGAAAGCCTTGTAAACCCTGATATAAAGGTCATGATAAGTAGCGATCTTAGCTTTCCTGACTTAAAGATACAATATGGACTTTATCTAAATGATCCTGATATTACAGTATTTATTGGGCAAAAGATAGAAAAGTCTAACTTAATTATTACAAAATCAGACTTAGCAGACCAACGTATTCTTTGTGGGGAAGAAATAGAAAATCCTGATATAAAAATTCTAGCTAGAAGTGATCTAAAGTATGCTGATTTTAGAATTTCATTTGTAAATGAGCCAAATGCAGACTGTGATGTTTATTTTAATGAAACCCTCAACTTTAATCGGGTTTTAGCAGCATTATTGCCAATAATGGATTCTCACTACTCTTTACATAATTATTTTGAAAGTCACCCTGTAATAAGTGATTTAAAAAATAAGTTAGGTATTAAAAGTTGGAAAAGAAATAGGTATATTGATATTGATGAGTTAGAATAAATCATACTCCCTCGAGATAAATAAGGCTTCACTAGCTCAGTGGCGTAATTTCGCTATGCAGTCCGTGAAAAACGACTCTACTAACTCCATTAATTTAATTTTTATTTATACCTTGCAGCTGATATTCCGCAAGTTTGCATATCCGTGTGGATGCGATTTTACTAAAGTCATTCAAGTTCTTAAATTAATAAAATGTAATATGAAATACATTATTACTCTAATTGTTTTGATTTGTTCCTTAAGTTTATCAGCTCAAAATATTCGAAATTATACTGTTAAATATTCTTCTATACAGGTAGAAGGTGAGTGGTCAAATTGGGAGAAGTATCATGCGGTTATAACTTGGAAAAATTCTGAGATAAAAGTCCATGAACATGATTCTTATACTTTTCATCTTATTCGTGAAATTGAAAATCATAGTGATGAGGTTATAAAGTATAAAGCTGTTGACAATGATGGTGAAACGTGTAATATCTTGGTTGACTTGAGAAATGGTCATGTTGTATTAAATATACTTTGGTCTGGTGGTATTGGTGTTGCATATCAATTAACTGAATAAACCCATTCACATAAAAAGAGCTCATTATAGTAGCCCCTATGCATTTACAATGCTGTGACAGTAAGTGGGTATATACTTTGTTATTTCTTTATGGATTATAGAATAAAGCGGAGAAATACTATTTCGACTAAATGTTAAGGTAAATTGTATTAGGTGAAAGGTTATAATATTGTATGATGTTGACGAAACAGTAAAAACTTTATATTAACACATAATTATTTTTTGACTAAAGAATCAGAATATCACTTTTACTTTGTTGATGAAAAATTAAATTCATTTAATTCTCAAGATTTGGGCAAAGGATCTCGTATTTTAAAAATTAGTTCAGATTCTAGATTACCTTCTACTATTAGTAAAGAAGGACCTTTTATTTCAATTGATGAACTTAAAAAGAGTTCTAATAAATTTAATTTTTTACTAAAAAGGGACCCAAGAAGAGCTCAAAAAATTTGCAAAAATGATAGAATTTATACTATAAAAAATAGTGGGAATACTTTTCTTTATAACAATGTAAAACCAGAGGATTTAATTAAAACGATTCTACATGCAACTCATGGGAGTGTAAAAAATGGAAAAGTATCAGGAGTCCATTTTTACAATAATGAGAAAATGAAGATAGTTGAAATTATCAAAAAAAAACAAAATGGAGTTTTCCAAGCACGTTTCAAACTTTATGATGAAAAAACAAAAAGATGGATTGAAAAAGAATCAACTAGTACTTTCTTTCCTGAAAATTGGTCATTAAAAAAGTTATTTGATGAATGTGGTTATGCTTTATCAGAGAATCAGTGTGAATTAATAATGGATACTAAAAATAGATACAAATCATATACTAAATCAGGGATTGAAGTAATTATCATTAAAATAAATAATAATATTAAAACTATTTATCCAGCCCCGTAGTTGTATAATTTAATATCATCGACTTTATAGTTGTTTGAGCAACATTTTCAAGAGAGGTCATTAATACTGCTTGGCTCATGTTTTCTCAAACCGAGCCCCGGCATTTGCAATGCTGCGGCAACTTTATTTATCTTAGAAAACAAACAACAACCTAATTCGTGCACCCGCCAAAGGACGGAGAGGTTCGTGGCGACCTTTAAAAGTACCATATATAATATTGGAAGTGGATTTATTCTTAAATTTAAGCGTACTTTAATATTAAAAACAATGGGATTACAAGCATCTAAGTTAAGTTTAGTACAAAAAATACTTTCTTTAAATCAGGAGTCGGTAATTGATAAAATTGATGAATTATTAGAGCGAGAAATGATTGTTGGTTATACTGTAGATGGAAAGCCTTTAATTAAAGCTGCATACAACGAACGAATTGCTATTGCAGAAAAACAACTTCAAAATGGTGAATCAATTAGTCAGGAAGATTTAGAAAAAGAAAGTGAAAATTGGTAATGGAAAAGCTTGAAATTATTTGGACAAAACAAGCCAAAGATTCACTTCAGAAAATTTACGATTACTACAAAGAAAAGTCATTACAAGGCGTAAAAAAGGTAAAGAATGATTTATTGCAAAGCCCTAAAACCATTTATTATTCCAAGCAATATTAGGTTGATAAAATTAATCCTAAATACAGAAGAATAGTGGTTTAAGACTGCGGTATTGTATAGAGAAAGTAAAAATTAAATTGAAGTTATTGATATAGTTAGCAGTAAATGATCACCTTCTATTTTGAAAAAACTTTAGGAAATTCATCGCTCCCCGACATCAGCAATGCTACTCATCTTATATAGCTTAGAAAACAAACAATAACTTAATTCGCGGCAACCTTAAAACTCCGCTAGCTCGGTGGCGAAATTTCGCTATGTAGTTTGTGAAAAGCGACTCAACTAGCTCCACTAATTTAATTTTTATTTATACCTTGCAGTTGATATTCCGTGTCTTAGTAGATGCGAAAAGTTTAATACTTTGAGTCACAAAGAGAAATTTTAAAACTTTGTCTTATAAAAAAATGAGATTCGACTATGAGTAAGGAAAATAGAATCCCTGAAGAAGTAATAGCCAGTAAGATTTATCAGATCAGAGGGCAAAAAGTAATGTTAGATAGTGATTTAGCAGAACTTTATGAAGTGGAAAACGATTAAATGAACAAGATAAAAGAAATGAAAGTCGTTTTCCCGATGATTTTATGTTTCAGTTAACTGCTGAAGAATGGCAAAACTTGAAGTCGCAAAATGCGACATCAAGTTGGGGCGGAAGAAGAAGGCTTCCATACGTTTTACAGAACATGGAGTATTGATGTTATCAAGCGTGTTGACTAGTAAACGAGCAATAGCAGTAAATATTCACATTATGAGAGTTTACACAAGGCTTAGAGAAATGCTCTTAACACACAAAGACGTTTTAGCAGAACTAGAAAAAATCAAACAACAAATTGGCTCTAATACAAGCGACATTGAATTGATTTTTAATTATCTCAAACAGTTGGAAGCAGCTAAACAACAAGATTTAGATCAGCAGAACCGAAAGCCAATTGGTTATAAAACGAAAGAGAAGAAATAAAAACTCCTCGCTCCTTGGTATTTATAATACTCCGGTACTTCATTAATTTAGAACACAAACCACAACTTAATTCGTGCACCCGCCAAAGGACGTGAAGGTCCGGGACATTCTTAAAACTCCACTTCAAAACACTAAAATCAGCTTTTGTTGCAGAAGTGATTTATACTTCCTCAAAATAACGAGCAGAATAGGAACGAATCAATTATATTTGCAAACCAAATGAAAAGTAAACGCTTAATTCTTAATCAAACCCAATTGGCCCTGACTATTAAGCGGCTTTGTTTTCAATTGATTGAAAACCACAACGACTTTTCAGATACCGTTTTAATCGGACTTCAACCGCGCGGTATTTACCTTGCCAAGCGCATTCAAAAGGAGCTTAATCAAATTTTGGGGAGCGAAAAGGTGCTTTTGGGCAGCTTAGACACTACTTTTTTTAGAGATGATTTTCGAAGAAGAGACAGTCCACTAATTCCCAATAAAACTCGCATAGACTTTATCATTGAAGATAAAAAAGTCGTTTTGATTGACGATGTATTATACACTGGTAGAACCATTCGTTCGGGTTTGGATGCTATGTTGGCTTATGGCAGACCAAAGCTCGTGGAATTGCTCGTATTGGTTGATCGACGGTTTAGCAGACATTTGCCTATAGAACCCAATTACGTCGGCGAAACGGTAGATTCTGTAGATAGCGAGCGAATTGAAGCGCAGTGGGAAGAGGTAGACGGTAAAAATCAAGTGATTTTAAAAGAAATCAAACAATAAATGGGAGCATTGTCGACAAAACATCTGTTGGGAATTAAACAGCTAAACCAAGCTGATATTGAGTTAATTTTTTCCACAGCCGACAATTTTAAAGAAGTAATCAATCGTCCCATTAAAAAAGTTCCTTCACTAAGAGACATCACCATTGCCAATTTGTTTTTTGAAAACTCCACGCGCACAAAGCTTTCTTTTGAGTTGGCAGAAAAAAGACTATCCGCAGATGTGGTCAATTTTTCCGCTGCTGCTTCATCGGTAAGTAAAGGAGAAACCTTAATCGATACGGTAAACAATATTTTGGCGATGAAAGTGGACATGGTGGTGATGCGTCACCCCAACCCCGGTGCGCCGATATTTCTTTCAAAACACATAAAAGCCAACATTATAAATGCCGGCGACGGAGCTCATGAGCATCCCACGCAAGCTTTGTTAGACGCCTATAGTATTCGCGAAAAGCTCGGCGATGTAAAAGGTAAGAAGGTGGCCATAGTGGGCGACATTTTACATTCGCGTGTAGCTTTGTCAAACATTTATTGCCTGCAAAAGCTTGGGGCTGAAGTAATGGTTTGCGGACCGCCCACTTTGATTCCAAAACACATTCAATCACTTGGAGTAAAGGTGGAGTTTAGCTTAGATAAAGCTTTAGAGTGGAGTGATATATGCATGATGTTGCGCATTCAGTTAGAGCGACAAGGAAGCGATCGTTCAGTAAAGTATTTTCCTTCACTGAGAGAATACCACCAGCTTTACGGCTTAACTTCTGAGCGTTTGAAAAAAGTGAAAAGAAGTCCCGTGATTATGCACCCCGGACCGATTAACCGCGGAGTTGAAATATCTTCGGAATTGGCCGATTCTGAAAATTCCATCATCTTAAACCAAGTAGAAAACGGAGTCGCCATTCGAATGGCTGTATTATACTTATTGGCTTCGGAGCATGAGAATGAAGAATAATTGTAAATTTGTTGAAATTAGTTGAAAGATGAGTCAGAAGTCATACAATATAGCAAAGGAAGAAAATTATACTTTAGTGCAGATTTTAGATGAGAAATTTACGGCATCATCTGCTCCTGAACTCAAAGCTGCTTTAGTAGAACTCAAAGAAGCAGGAGTTAAAAACATTATCATTGATTTAAAAAAGGCTTCTTATTGCGATTCATCCGGATTGAGTGTGATTTTGGTCGCTAAAAGAATTTGTGATGAGCAAAACGGCTGCTTGGTCATTTGCAATCTGCAAACGGCTGTTTCTAAGCTAATCGACATTTCTCAACTAAACAACGTTTTAAATATTACTCCTACCTTATCGGAAGCCGTTGATTTTATCTACATGGATGAATTGGAAAAAGGCTTGGGCGACATTGATGAAGAGTTGAATTAATGAGTTTTTCTGTTCTTATCATGGGGAGCGGTTCGGCATTGCCAACTGTTCATAGCAATCAAACTTCACAAATTATTGAAAT
Source organism: Flavobacteriales bacterium UBA5081 (assembly GCA_002415785.1). Lineage (GTDB taxonomy): Bacteria > Bacteroidota > Bacteroidia > Flavobacteriales_E > Vicingaceae > UBA5081. The sequence goes on along the minus strand of DIAJ01000016.1, from coordinate 71,066 downwards.
GGGCAATAGCCTTTTTTTAATGGATTGTGGTGAGGGAACACAAATTCAATTGCGAAAACACAAGGTTAAGGTTCAGAAAATTGACCATATTTTTATTTCTCATTTGCATGGAGATCATTTCTTTGGATTGGTCGGATTATTGTCTACCATGCACTTGTTAGGAAGGAAAAATGAGCTTCACATTCACGGGCCTAAAGGGTTAAAAGAAATAGTTGAGATTCAATTTAGGAATGCCGGTAATCACCTCTCTTTTGAAATGCTTTTTCACCAAACCGACCATGCCGGTCAAGTGGTGTACGAAGATGATAAAGTGATCGTGACTGCGCTTCCTTTAAAGCATAGAATTCCTTGTTTTGGCTATAAGTTCCAAGAAAAAGAAAAGCCGCGTAAGCTGAAACCTGCTGCTTTGGAGAAATATGAAATTCCCAATTACGCCCGCCATGCAATTACTTTAGGAGAAGATTTCAGAGATGGTGAAGGAAAGGTAATTCCCAATAAAAAGCTGACAGAGGATCCGGACGCACCCAAAGCTTATGCTTACTGTTCTGATACAGCTTATTACCCAAAATTGCAGGAATTTATTCAAGAGGTAGATTTGTTGTATCACGAAGCTACTTTTTTAGAAAGTGAAAAAGAAAGAGCCGCACAAACTTTTCACTCCACGGCGATGGATGCCGCTACAGTTGCTAAAGAGGTTAATGCGAAGCGATTAATTGTGGGTCATTTCTCAAATCGCTATAAAAGCAAAGAGCGCTTTTTGCAAGAAGGCCGACAATTGTTTAAGAATATGGATTTGGCAGAAGAAGGGAAGGTGTTTGAGGTGTAAAACTCATCAAGTGAATACCTATCTTTGCATTTATGAGTCAGCCAATAAATTCTACTGAAGAAATTGCCCACCACCTTAAAGAGCGCGTTAAAGAGCTCAGTTGTCTGTATCGCATTTCTAAAATTGCGCAGAAGTTTCCCAATAATCTAGAATTGGCATTAAGTCAGATAGCCAATTACATACCTCAAGGTTGGCAATATCCGGAAGACTTATATGCCTACATTTTAGTTTACGAACAGCATTATGGTGATTTAATTGGGCCTAAAAAAGTAGGCAAGAGCCAAAGAGCTCCCATAAAAGCAGGAGGGAAAGAAGTTGGGGAAGTCGTTATTTGCTTTAAGGAGAACATAGAGGAAAGCAAGCAAGTTTTTTTAAATGAAGAGAAAGCACTCATCGATCAAATTGCATTAGATTTATCATCTATTGTAGAGCTGCATAGAGAAAGAGAAGAGCGCAAAAAACTCAATCAGAAATTTATAACGCACGACCGCTTGAGCATGCTGTCGGAAATTACCGCCGGAATAGCACACGAACTAAATACTCCTTTGGGAAACATTTTGGGCTATGCGGAGCTCCTGCTGAAGCAAGAGACAGATGGCTTAAAGCGAAACGATTTGAATAAAATTATTCGCTCCTCAAAATTGGCAAGAGACATTGTTAAAAAATTGATGTTTTTTTCTTGTGAAATGCCTTCACAATTTAAGCGACTCGACTTAAATAAAATACTCCTTGAAAATGTTGACCTTTTAAGTATTCAATTAAAAGAGAAAGAAATACAATTAGAAACTCAGCTAGCGGATAATTTACCTCAAATACGACTCGATAACATTCAATTTTCTCAGGTGATTATTAACTTAATGCTCAATGCAATTGCAGCCATGAATAAAGGTGGGAAAATTAAATTGCAAACGCAAAGAAGTGAACAAGGTGTTTTGTTAACCATTGCCGATAATGGTTCCGGAATTGAGCAAGAAGATTTAGAAAAGGTATTTGAGCCATTTTATACTACTAAAAAAAGTGGAACGGGCTTAGGTTTGGCGGTGGTTTATGGTATTGTAGAAGCGCATGGTGGAACTATAAAAATGAGTTCACAAAAAGGAGTAGGTACAGAGTTTAGAATAACCTTAAAAGTAGACGAGGAATGAACAGTAAGAAGCTGAATGTTTTAGTGGTTGATGATTCTCACGATATGCTCGATCTTTTGCGTCGAAATTTGAATGAGATGAACATTAATCCTTATGCCTCAGATTCTGTAGTGAGCGCTATTGAAATAATTGAAAATAGTGAGCTTGACTTAGTCATTACGGATTTAAAAATGCCGGGAATTGGAGGCGTTCAGTTGGTTCGTTACATTGCTCAGCATTATCCTCAATTGCCTGTTTTGGTAATTAGCGGTTACCCCAATGTAGAAACAGCTGTGGAAGTAATGAAATTAGGAGCATTGGAGTATTTAGTAAAACCTTTTACTTATGAGGAATTGGAAAATGCGATTCAACTTGTATTAAGCCAAAGTGAAACTCAAAGCAGTCATGAGGATATTCAAAAGGATGAAGTTGTAAAAGAACCTATTGATTCCTTTCATGGAATTATTGGGCGCTCCGATGCAATGCAAAGTTTATTTGCCAGTATTGAGCGAACAAAAAATAATCGAGCGACAGTTTTAATTAATGGGGAGAGTGGAACCGGTAAGGAAATGGTGGCAAGAGCTATTCATTACAACAGTCGGTTTTCTTCAGCTCCTTTTGTACCTGTAAACTGCGGCGCAATACCGGATGGATTAATGGAAAGTGAACTTTTTGGTCATTTAAAAGGAGCTTTTACCGGGGCTACCACCAATCGAGTTGGGTTTTTTCAGGCGGCAGATCAAGGAACTTTGTTTTTGGATGAAATCAGCAATACCTCCCTTATGGTTCAGGCGAAATTGCTTAGAGCAATTCAGGAAAAGGAAGTGGTGATGCTGGGTGATGTAAAAAGTCAAAAAGTGGAGGTGAGAATTATTTCTGCTACTAACACCGATTTAAGCGAGCAAATTGAAAAAGGGAATTTTCGTGAAGATTTATACTATCGTTTGAATATTGTTACCATTAACATCCCTCCATTAAGAGAAAGAAAAGAAGATATTCCACTCTTAGTGCGCTTTTTTAATCAAAAGTATTCTCGAGAAAACGAAAAAGAACCCTTAAAAATATCTGCCAAAGTAATGGATGCGCTCAATAATTATAATTGGCCGGGAAATGTTAGAGAGTTGGAAAATTTTGTCCACCGATTGGTGATTATGAACGATCGAAAAGTAGACATTGAGCAAATTCCTTCTTATATGAAAATGAATCAACCTAAGGATTTAGAGAAAGGGGAGTTGTTGAGTTTGGCTGAAATGGAAAAAGCTTACATTCAAAGAGTGTTGCTGCAAACGAACAACAACAAAACACAAGCTGCAAAAATATTAGGCATCGATAGAAAGACCTTAAGGGAAAAATTAAAGTGATGCATTTCGTACCGTGCGGGGAATTTCTCCCCGATTATTTCTAAACTTTTTCTAGGAGAAAATTTGTGGCATAAATCTACTTGTTTGATTAATAGTGATCTGTATTTCTTTTTGATTTTGTTGAGTGGATTGGCACAGCGATTGACAAGGCTGGCATGAAATGAAAAAATCAACTTTAAATCGAACAAGCGGATTGTGTATGAACTGTAAACATGCAGATGGTTGTAGTTTGCAAAGCGGACAATCAGTCGTGAATCATTGCGAAGAATATGAATTCGAAGAGAATATTCATTCTTTGTTGTTAAGCGCTGAAGTGAAAGACATTTTAGAGACTTCAGCAGCCAACAGTGAGGAAGTTTCAGGTCTTTGTGTAAGTTGTGATTTTCGGAATAATTGCTCGTTAAAAGAGAAATATTCCATAGTTTTAAACTGTGAATCCTATCAATAAATTAATATGACAAATTCAACTTTAACTAAGCCCAAAGTGGGTATGTACGAGAATGTTATGAAGCAGTTCGAAAAAGCTGCCGACAAACTAAATTTAGATCCGGGAGTGCGAAAAATTCTCGCAACGACGAATTCTGAAATCGTTGTCAACTTTCCGGTAAAAATGGACAATGGAGAAATCAAAACTTTTACCGGGTATCGTGTTCAACACAATAATGCCTTAGGACCTTATAAAGGTGGTTTGCGTTTCCATCCAACAGTAGATATTGATGCCGCAAGAGCATTGGCTATTTGGATGACGTGGAAAACATCATTGGCAGGTTTGCCATTTGGTGGTGGTAAAGGTGGTATTCAGTTGAATCCAAAAGAGTATTCTTCTACTGAATTAGAAAGAATTACCAGAAGGTTTACCTATGCTTTGGGAGATAATATCGGTCCTGACTTAGATATTCCGGCTCCGGACGTGAATACCAACGCTCAAATTATGGCTTGGATTTCTGATACTTATGCTTCTACTAAGTCGCCTGCGACGCGTTTTAATAACTTGCATGTAGTTACCGGTAAGCCAATGGGATCCGGAGGATTGGCAGGTAGAGATCGAGCAACAGGTTACGGAGTAGTGGTTACTATTGCGCTATGGGCACAAAAGAACAATTACGATTTAAAAGGTAAAACTTTTATTGTTCAAGGATATGGTAATGTAGGTTACTGGACAGCTCATTTCTTAAGTCAGCTGGGTGCTAAATTAATTGCTGCTCAAGATGCTAGTGCAACATTGTACAACAAAGATGGCATCGATGTAGAAGCATTACAAGATCACAGTATTGGGTACAAAGATCAAATTATTGGCTTTGAAGGAGCTTCTGAAATTCCATCTGAAGATTTCTTTGGTTTAGATTGTGATATCATTGTCCCTGCAGCATTAGGTAACCAAATTACGGCTGAAAATGCAGAAAACATTAAGGCTAAGTTAATTGCTGAGGGAGCAAATGGGCCAACTACTACAGAAGGAGAGGACATCTTATTAAAAAGAGGAGTTCATGTAATTCCCGATATTTTATGTAATTCGGGTGGTGTGATTGGAAGCTACTTTGAGTGGTTGCAAAACAAGCGTAGTGAAATCTGGAAACAGGATGAAGTTTTAGAGTTGATTAACGACAAGATTTCTATAGCTTATGAGGCAGTTCATAAGATGGCTGAAGAGTATGATACAGACATGCGAAACGCTGCCTACTTAGTAGCATTAAAAAGATTAGAACAAACTTATAAGGAAAGAGGGGTTTTCCCATAATAGTCATGATTCATCAAATTGGTTTATTAAAGGAAAGTGAAGGCTTGCGCTTTGTTACGCTCACTCCAAACGGAGTGAGCGGCTTAGCCGAGCAATTCAAAGTTTTTGTTGAGCGTGGTGCAGGAGAGGCCATTGGCTTTAGCGACGAAATGTATGAAGCTGCCGGCGCTACTGTATTAAGTTCGCAACAAGAAGTGATTTTGCAATCAGACTTTGTATTGTCATTTAATAAATCAATAAAAAACGACTATTTAAACCGAAGAAGAAGTTTTATCGGATTTTACAATGTGCTTAATAATAGTGCTGTAATTGCACCATTTACTCACACCATAGCCGACGTTTACAGCCTTGACTTAATGCCACTTTCGCCTGGTTATAACAGCTATAATTTAAAATGGAAGATTACTCCTTTGTTGTATGACGCTGTAGTAGAAAGTAGTTTAGCTTATTTCAATCAAAATGAAAGTATGCTAGCTAAAAGTAAAAAGGCATTAATATTAGAGTCCGGACATACATCTGTAGATAGTGTTCAGAAACTCATTAGAGAAGGCTTTGAAATTACTGTGGTAGGAAATAGTACGTTCAATCAAGTAGAGTTCGAAAAGCTAGGAATAGAATATCATAAACTTAGTCATTTGGAGATGTGTGAACCAAATGTGCTTAGTAGAAGCAATGAAGAAGAACATTGCTTGAGTGAAATTGCACTCTATCTAAACAATTCCGCTCAGTTGTACGACTTAATTGTGAGTGATTTTGTTTTGAGTGGAGAGAAAACACCATTGCTGTTCCAAGCAGCAACTTTACAAAAGCTTAAAAAAGGAGCTTTGTTGATTGATTTGTCAGCTCCTACCTTTGGTAACTGTGCCGAAGGTAGCGTTTCAACGGCAGACTTTCAATATTTTTCTTTAATTGAAATGTTGAACCAGCAAGCCTTAAGTGCCTCGGAAATATTTTCAGAAACCTACAGTCGTTTTTTAAAACAGTTTGTAGAAGACGAAGATCGAGCCTTTCAAGATTTGTTGGACAGTATTAAGGTGATAGAGAAAGGAAAGGTGGTAAATAACACCTTGATAAGAGAAGTTAATGAAATGTAATTAAGAAAACTTTATACTTTGTTTAAAAGTATTTAGTTGGTTGTTTAATGGTTAAACAATTTTTGGGGCTGAGGAAACTCAGTTGCCTTAGCCCCTTTTTTTTGTAAAAATTAAAGAGATGAAAGAAGAAAAAGTTGAGGAAATAGAGATACATGATGAAGAGATTGAAATATTAACAATCGCTGAGTCAGAGTATGAGGTGTTGTGCAATTTAGCAAAATATCATAAGACGGTTGACCCAATTGGCATTCGTTGTAAAACCAAGTTATCAAAAGAGCTTGAAGTGGCTAATGTTTTAAAAGACGAAGAGATGTCAAAAAATGTAGTTCGCTTAGGAAGTACGGTTGATGTAAATACCCCTTTTGGTAGAAAAGTAAACTTGACAATAGTGATGCCCGGTAGCGCCGATTTTCAAAAAGGAAAGTTATCTGTTATGTCGCCAATGGGCACAGCAGTTTTAGGACATAAATTAGGAGATCAAGTAAAATGGCATTTCCCTAAAGGAGATGAGCTAATTACCATAGAATCTGTAGTGAATTCTGAGAGAAAAGTTGAATAAACGGTAGGATGTTGTATTTAATTCTTTCAAGGTAATTAGTTCGGGCTGCTTCGCAAGAAGCAGCCTTTTTTATTGCTCTTCAAAGTCTAAACTAGCAGAGTTAATACAATAACGCAAACCGGTAGTATTTTCAGGACCATCGTCGAATACATGTCCTAAATGACCATCGCAGTTGGCGCAAAGTACTTCCATGCGAATCATTCCATGAGAAGTATCTTTCACCACTTTTACATTAGCTTGATCGATTACATCCCAGAAACTCGGCCAACCTGAGCCGGATTCAAATTTTGTAGTTGAACTAAATAGGGGAGTGCTACAAGCAGCACATCGATAAAGCCCGTCTGCTTTGTGGTTGACATACTTTCCACTAAATGGTCTTTCCGTTCCTTTTTCACGTAAAACTCTATATTGCTCTTCGCTCAGTTTCTCCTTCCATTGATCAGACATGCCTTAATCTTTCTTTTTAAAGTTTCTCTTCTTATTGAAGTTGCGCTTTTTATTTCCTCCACTTCTGTGTTGGCTATTTCCGCTTTTGTACTCCGGTCCGTCGCCAATATCGGGAGGATTAGGTAGTTTAGGAACAGTTTTTTTAATTAATTGTTCAATTTTTTGAAAGTCTCTTATCCCTTTGGAGTCAATCAAAGTTAAGGCAACACCTGTAGATTTTGCACGGGCAGTTCTTCCTACTCGATGAACGTAATCTTCCGGGTCGTTAGGTACATCGTAGTTGATAACCAAATCAATGGAATCTATGTCTATACCTCTCGAAATGATGTCGGTAGCCACTAAAATACGCAAGCGCTTATTTTTAAACCTCCTCAATACTTCTTCACGCTCTTCTTGATTTAGGTCAGATGAAATGCCGTCAGCATCCATATCCATTTTCTTAAGGTCGCGTACCAAGTCCTTGACAGTGGTTTTTCTGGAAGTGAAAATAATAATGCTATTGAGTTCCTCTTTTCCTTTTAAAAGGGATTTAACCAATTCGTTTTTTTGGTTTTCGTGCGTCATGTAAGCAGCTTGCATAATGCCTTCAGCAGTTTGAGAAATCGCAATGCTAATCTCTTCCGGATTGTTCATAACATCTCGTGCCAACTTTCTTATTTTAGGAGGCATGGTAGCAGAGAACATAATGTTTTGTCGTTTTTTAGGCAAATATTCAGCAATCTTTTTAAGGTCATCAGCAAAACCCATGTCTAACATGCGGTCAGCCTCATCTAATATGAAATGCTCTAGCTGATCTATTTTTACATAGTTCAAATTCAAATGCGAAAGCAAACGACCGGGAGTTGCTACAATTACATCTGCACCTTCAATTAAAGCCGTTTTTTCGGCATCAAAAGAAGATCCGCTACCACCACCATAAATTGCGATAGATGAAGCTCCTGTAAAATAAGAGAAACCTTCCATTTGTTGATCAATTTGCATGGCAAGCTCTCTTGTTGGGGCAATAATTAATGTATTTAGTTTGCCGCCACCTTGCTTTTGGATTTTATCTAAAATAGGCAACAAAAATGCGGCTGTTTTTCCGGTTCCGGTTTGGGCAACTGCTATAATATCTTTACCGGTTTGTATCACAGGAATGGCCTTTTCTTGCACCGGTGTTGGTTCTTCAAATCGCATGGCATCAAGTCCTTGCAATAATTCTTCGCTAAAATTAAAATCTTTAAATGTCATGGGTTAATATTACTCATTTTGATTGTATTGAAGATAAAATTGAGCAATATCGTTTGAATAAAAATTGAGTTTATTGAGCTTTCTTTACAGTGAATGAATTAGTTCTTCGCTTCTTTTTCTTTTTTAGCTTGTTAATCCAAATTATTGTTCCTGTAATGGGCAGTGAAGTGGCAATTAAACAAGCAATAAAATATAAAATTTTACTAAATGTGCCAAATACATAGCCCATGTGAATTGGCTTAATCAGCGCTGCTATTTGTTTATTTAGAGGTTTCTCTGAAAAAATGTTCTTATGAATAATCTCACCGCTGTATTGATCTATAAATAATTGGTCGCTACCGGCAAAGGCAAAGAACCCAATGGAATTCTTCTCTACTTTAAAAACATCCTTTTTAGTTGTAGGTAGATAAATTCTGCAATCGCCTTCATAAGGCAATTCAAGCTTTGATTGGTTAATAAGTTCCTCTATTGAGATTAATTGATTGGAAGTATGATAGATATTTGATTCAATACTGCTTTTTTCTCGATTAAACACCTCGGTGCCTAAAAGATGACTAGCACCTTCTCTATACCATTCAAAAGACCAAAAAAGACCGCTTAATGCCATAATTAACATTAAAATAAAGGCATAGAACCCTAAAGTGTTATGAAGGTCGTGGTTTAGTCTTTTAAAATTAGCCCTGGTTTTTATTTTTAAGCCTTGTCGCCAATGTTTTACCTTATTAGGTATCCAGATAATCATTCCTGAAATTAACATAAAAACAAAAATTAGTGTGGCTATTCCAACAATTGGTCTTCCAATTGAAATGTCTAAAAGCAACCATCGATGAAGTTTAAAAATTGTCATAAAAAAGTCTGAAAGAACTCCTTTGCCGTCACCAATTAAATCAGCTGTGTAAGGGTTTACAAAATAATTTGTACCTCTCTTTCCTCCATCCTTTGTTTTTACATTTAATACATAAGTGGCATTTTCTTTAGCAGGAATGCTAATGACAGTTACGACTCCATTTGTTTGAGATTCTACATTTTTGATTAGTCTTTCAACGCTTAGTTTCTCTGAATTCAATGGGGCTTCTACTTTGTAGTTCGAAGGAGAAATTAGTTGATTTATATCATCTTTAAAAGTTAAAACAGTACCGCTCAAACAAACAAGAAACAATATAATTCCGCTAAGTAAACCAAGCCACAAGTGAAGGTCGTTGAAAAACTTTCTCGTCTTAATCCATTTCGACTTTTTTTTGCTTTTTCTCATTGTAAAATTTTGATATTTAGAAATGAGAAAGCCGACAAATTATCTTGTCAGCTTTCTATTATGAAGTTAATTATTGCTTTTAGAATTTATAGGAGATTACTGCCGCAAAGTTTCTCGGGTCTGTTTGATTTATAAATCTTGTTCGATAGGCATTGTAACCAATCTCATCAAAAATGTTGTTGAACAACAGTCGAACTGCATACTTCTCATATCGGTAGGCTAATTGAAGGTTGACAGTCATGTAATCATCAATCATGAATGGTTTTTGTCCTGCTATAATTCCCTCATGTGTTACTGTTTTTGACCAATCATTAACTGGTCTTTCAGAAATATAATAAGCACCTGCACCGAATTGAAGACCTTTTATTTTTCCTTTAGAAAAACTGTAGTTGATCCAAGCGTTAGCTGTGTGAGAAGGAGTGTTTAATGGAGATGAGCCGCTGAAAAATGAAGCGTGTTCTTTGTATTGAGCATCAATAAATGCGTAGCCCGCAACTATTTCCACATTTTCAATAGGTCTTCCTAAAATTTCTACTTCAATTCCTTTTCTTTCGTCGTTTCCGCCTTTCTGAAAATATCCGGTTTCAATCCAGTTATTGTCATAGACCGGCATACTCATATTTCGATTGTTTATTTTATATAGGGTAAGGTTGAATCTCAAACGATTTTCCAACCAATCTGATTTAAGCCCTACTTCTAATTGATCAATTCGCTGATTACCTAATTCATTGCCGTTTACATCCAAGTTGTCGGCTCCTCTTAAACTGGTGCTACTAGTATATGACCCAAAAATGTTTAAACCTTTGTAAGGGTTAAGCATGATTCCCAATTGTGGATCTATGGCATTTGAGTAACTCACACCATTAGAAGCAGAGCCTCTACTCTCGTATGTGCTAAATCGAAGACCTAAGAATACTTTTATCCAATCGTTAAATTGAATGACATCTTGCGCCATTACACCAAAGGATTTGTTGTCGGAAACTACTTCATTGCTAGGATTTAAAGTGATGCTTTCTTGCTCTGTTTTAGCTCCTTCAATTACACTATCGTTTTTAATAACAGCCGGAGTATAAAGGTAGCCCATTTGTGGAAGTTGATTGTTGATGGGAGCAAAAACATCTATTATGTCTACATAAGATAGTGGATTCATAGAAGCACTAGCAGTTATTAAGTGCGTTTTTCGGTAGTCCATTCCCAGTTGAAAAGTATGTTTTAATTTCCCGGTTTCAAGATCTTTACCAACTAAGTCCAGTTGAAGTACAGTGTTGTTATCTTGTCTAGTACTCTGACCAATTTGTCTGTATCTTTTGTTGTATTCACTTAATGTGGGTAAAGCGGAAGCGCCTCTCCCACCTCCGGAACTCAAGGAGGTAGAGTTTTGATTAACGTTTAGCGTTGATGCAAAGAGAGCTGCTCTAAAATTTAGTTTATCATTTAATTTGCGATTTAATCTTACGGCATAAGTGGCATTTTCGGTAACAGAAATATTTTCCTCAAAGCCTAAGAATTTATCATAAGGTAAATCATAAATCGCATTAGAGTCGTTAGGGGCTAGATTAATTGTTCCGGGATCAGCAGTTCTACTGTCATCAAGATAGTCCATCTCAAAGACAATGGTCGTTTTTTCGTTTGCTTTCCATGCCAATGAAGGGTTAATATACAAACGTTCATTCATCACAGATTTTCGATAACTATTGAGGTGTTCAAAAGCTCCATTGATTCTAAAAGCCAAATTTTCCGACTCATTAACTGCACCGTAAACATCAAATGTAGGACGAACTTGTCCCCAGCTACCTATGCGCAATGAAGCTTGTCCTCCATTGTAAAACTTCGGTGTTTTTGTTACGATGTTAATAATTCCACCCGGGCTTCCTAAATCTGTTGCTACTCCTTGAGTGATGGCTGCAGCCCCTTTAAGCACTTGTATACTTTCTACTCCTTGCATATCTGTCAACACTCCCGTACCTCTAAAGTCAGAATTGATTCTAACTCCATTTTTTACAATTGGGATTCCCCTAAATCCGCGAGCAGACATACTTTCTCTTGCATTTCCATAGGTAGCAAAAGTATATACTCCCGGAACGTTTCTAGTGGCTTCACTAATGGTTAAATTTCCTTGTTTTTCAATCAATTGATCTGAAATGACAGAGATACTTTGAATTTGTTCTGAAGGTTTTAGCGGTAATCGAGTAAGCACAGCTAATTTTTCTGGTTGTTTGTTGCGCTCACCAAAAACTTCAACCCTCTCTATTTCAGTAGATGTTTCTTCTAACTGCACTTCTAGGTAAATGGTGGAAGTGCTATTTACATTAACTTCTTTCTTGAATTTTTTATAACCAATTGCAGAAATGATTATCGATCGTTTTCCCTTTTTTATTGATTTTATTTCAAAACGCCCCGATTCATCGGCAGAAACACCTTTGCCATTATCTTCAAAGCTAACATGAGCAAAGGGAATAACCTCATTTTTTGTATTTGTAATTTGACCTTTAATGACTGTATTGTTTTGAGTGAATGCATATATGCTCAAAAGCAATAAAAGGCTAAGTGATTTGATTTTTAACATAGTGAATAAATTTGCTATTTAGAATGGTTTTAAATAAGGATGCAAATTTATTCAATGTTTATCTTTAATTGTCTGAAATGTAGAAAAATACCCTCAATAGGGTAGGCAGTGTATTTTTATAACTAATATTTTTTGAACAACTTAGAAGTAGAAGAGATGTAGTTGAAATATATGTTTAGTACAGCATACCCTAAAGAGGGTAGAGTGAGGGTAGAGTGTTAAAAATTAGAGAGCTTAATAGATAATGAGTTAAGCTGTCGAATTCTTAATAGAACTCGACAGCTTAGAGTTAATGTTGTCAATAATCTTAACTCTCTATTTGAGTTTTAAAATCATTCTCATATTCGACCAATCTAAATAGAGTTGATTTTTCTGAATAGAATAGCTTAGGTTTTCAACAGGGTCAATGTTTATAGTTTCAGCTTCAAGACGAAGTGCATCTTTGCTTTCATCATGTTTGTATGCGCCCCATTGCTTATGTTCAGTGTTAAATATAACTGTCCATTTACCATTGGCTTTAGGAATTACAAATAAAGCATACTTGCCGGCAGATAAATTCTCGCCATTTACTTTTATGTCTTTTGAAGTTTCAAAAGTAGTGGCTTCATTGGCACCTGCTCTCCAAATTTTATCATAGGGCACTAAGTCTCCGTAAATTTCTCTGCCTTTAACAGCAGGACTTGAGTAATTAACCGTTATTGCTGCAGAACCTACTTTTCCTTCTGCCGTAGCTGGAGGGCTTTTTCTTTTGTTTTTGTCAGATTGTGCAAAAGCTACAGTGCTTAATATAAGTAGACTGCAAAATAGTAAACTAATTTTTTTCATCTTTATAGGTTTTATTGTGAGCTAAGTTAACACAAAATAAGGGAGATTGTTGAATTTGGGTGGAACAGTTTTTTCTACCTTATTTTTTAAAAAAGCAGGATTAAAACCGACTTTTGCAAACCGAAATTTATGCTTGTTAAATGCTTTTCAAAAGGTCTGTTTTATTATTTTTTTCAATTATTCTAATTAATTCTCTGTTTGCTCAAAAAGAAGAGATTGTAATAAATGAGTATAAGACAAATCACCTTAGTAAGCAAAAGCCCATTATTGATGGAAATATCAATGATTCTGCTTGGTTATCAGCTCCTATAATCAGCAATTTTGTTCAAAACACTCCAAATCCCGGCGAAAAAGCGACACAAAAAACGGAAGTACGCATGCTGTATGACCACGATGCCGTTTATATTTCTGCCAGAATGTATGAAAGAAACACAGATAGTATCTATAACTTTCTAACCGAAAGAGATTGGTATGGAAATGCCGATTTCTTTATGGTTATATTTAATAACTATCGCGACGGAATTAATGGTGAAGCTTTTGCCGTAACTCCGGCCGGAGTGCAAATTGACACGAAGTATTCACTAGATACTGAAAGTACTTCTTGGGATGCTGTTTGGGAAAGCGCTACTCAGATTGATGCTTATGGATGGACAGCAGAGTTTCGCATACCTTTTTCAGCTTTGCGTTTCCCGGATGTTGAAGAGCAATTATGGGGAATCAATTTTGGTAGAGAGATTCGCAGAAATCGAGAAAGGTCCTACTGGAACCATGTGAATCCGCGAATTGATGGCTTCTTAACTCAATGCGGACGATTAAAAGGAATTAAAGACATCGAGCCACCAACTCGTCTTTTCTTTTTTCCTTACACTTCTGCTTATGTAGAACACAATTCTGCTAATTCCGGTAGCATAAATACTTCCTTTAATGGTGGAATGGATGTAAAATATGGATTAAATGATGCATTTACACTCGACATGACCTTAATTCCGGACTTTGGTCAAAGGCGCTTTGACAACAGAGTGCTCAACTTAACTCCTTTTGAAGTTCAGTTTAATGAGAACAGACAGTTTTTTACCGAGGGAGTTGACCTGTTTAACAAAGCAGGGCTCTTTTATTCCAGAAGAGTTGGAGGTACTCCAATTAACAATAGCATGGCCTTTACCGGCTTAGACTCGTCGGAAGAGGTTATTGAACTGCCAACAGAAAGTCAGCTTTACAATGCTACTAAAGTTTCCGGAAGAAATAAAAAAGGCTTGGGCATAGGTATTTTTAATGCAGTTGAAGGAGAGACATTTGCTACTATTGAGAATAAAGAAACTAAAGAAAAAAGAAACGTTAAAGTTAATCCCAATGCCAATTACAATGTGTTGGTTTTAGATCAAGTTCTTAGAAATAACTCTTTTCTAACCTTCACAAATACCAATGTAATGCGCGAAGGAAGTACTTACGATGCCAATGTGAGTCGCTTAGATTTTAAATTAGCCGACAAGCAAAACAACTATGCGGTTCAGGCATTTGGTGCAATGAGTAATCGTTATTTCCAAGATGAAACTGTTCGTGGAGAAAGTTGGAAAGGAGAGCTAGCCAAAATCAGCGGAAACTTTCGCCTAAGAGCTTCACAAACGTATATTGGAGAAAACTACAACATTAATGACTTAGGGTTTCAAACCATTAGAAATATCAGTCAATCGTATTTGTTTGCTGCCTATAATATTTATAAGCCATTTTCTGTATTTAACTCTATGCGACAGGAGTTCAGTGCTGTTTATGAGCGAATAATAACTCCGTCTAATTTTGCAAATTTGGGTTTTAGCTATAATAGTTATTACACTTTTAGGAATTTTCTTACGGTAAATCTTAATGCTGCTTGGGAGCCGATTGAAACAAACGACTTTTTCGAAACAAGGTCATTTCAGCAGTATTATCGCTATCCTGAAAACTATAGTTTTGGAGGCTTTATTTCTTCAGACTATAGTAAGCCTTTTGCTTATGACTTAAATTTCAATGCGCGCATATTTGATGAAACCGGAAGAACTAATTTCTCATTTGGGGTAGAGCCAAGAATTAGACCAAATGACAAATTGTTTTTTGTAATTGGCTATGCCAATGAAAAGCGAACTCATGAAATGGGCTATGCTGCTACATTAACTGATACTGTTGTTTTTGGTAGAAGAAACGTACAAGTTCACGAAACTTTTATTGATGGAAGTTATATTTTTAACAACAAAATGGCACTATCGCTTAACTTGAGACACTATTGGTCCACTGCTAGGTATAATCGCTACAATAGAATAGGGGCAGAAGGGGAACTATTGCCCTATAGTTTTTCCGAAACAGATCCACGAGCTTATAACTCAGATGTAAGTTTTAATGTCTTTAATATTGACTTAATTTACAAATGGAGGTTTGCTCCGGGAAGTGAGATTTCTGTTGCCTGGAAAAATGCAATTACTCAAGAAGGCGAACCTTTAGATTTAAATTATTACAGAGATGTTGAAGCCACATTAAAAGCCCCTCAAATCAATAATTTTTCAATTAAGATACTATACTTTATTGACTACTTGAGCTTAAAAGGGTAAATTATTTAACTATTGGCTTGGTTTCTTTTGACCTTTCTTTTTGTTCTTCGATTCGTTTTTGTCGCATAATGTCAACTTCTTCATAGTAAACTTTTAAGCGTTTTCTCAGTTTTTGGTACCGATAAACTCCAATTACAACAAAAATGATTGCTAAAAAAAGTGAAACATATCCGACAACTTGAAGATTTTCAAAGTTTTCTAATTTTAATAAAGCAATCCCACCAACCAATAAATATAAAGAAGAGCGAAGGTAGGAGAGAAGTGTTCTTTCATTAGCCAAAGTTGTTCGCTCCATTGCTAAATAGTCCCTCAGAATGATTTCATCTTTGTTTTGAAACTTTCTAGAGAAACGAAAAAGTTTTTTTAGCTTAGTTCTCATCCTTCAAAGGTATTAAAAAAGCAAATTAAAGATATTTGAGATTTACAAATACAACAAATAAGGTTTTAGCAATTCTATATACTCATCTGTAAATTGATTACGCTCAACTTCAATTGTTATAGTTTTTTGAGGTATTTTTTCTTTTAGCTCTTTACTTAGCCGCAGTAAAGTCCGCTTAATTGGTGCACCTTTGTTTCCTTTTACATGAACAATTTCATTGACGTAAAGCTGAGTACTCTCAGCTAATTTTAAAATTTCACTTTGGTGCTCAAACGGAACAATTAGAGAAAGTACACCGTTTTCTGTTAAAAGCTCAGCTGATTTTAAAATCAATAAATCAAAAGGTAAAAAGGTGTTTTGGCGAGCTGTACTTCTTGAACTTTGCTCAGCTTTTCCCTTAAAAAAGGGAGGGTTACAAATTATTAAGTCAAATTTACTTTTTGTATCAAATTGCTCGAAGTCCGTGTAGATAAGTTCAATTTGATTACTCCAAGGACTGATAGAAATATTCAGCTTGGCTTCTTCAAAAGCATTTTGATCAATTTCAACTGCAGTTATTCTAGCATTTGATTTTTGTGCTAACATTAAAGATAACAGCCCAGTACCGCAACCAACATCTAAAATGGTTTTAGCACTTCCAACTTTTGTCCATGCACCAAGTAGCACTCCATCAGTTCCTACTTTCATGGCAGTTTGTTCTTGATAAATTTCAAACTGCTTAAATCGAAAAGGTTTTCCTTTATGACTCAAGGTATAAATCAATTAAACCTTCAGTTGTTTTTACTTTTAAGGTTCTTTGATCTCGATTCACTTCAACAATTGTTTCATCGTTGATGGGAATCAAAATCTCAGTATTGGCATGAGGAATTGAAAGTAAATTTGAAGTGGAGAACTCCAACACTTTATCTACTTTACCAATACTCCCTCTTTCTTGATCAATCACCTCAAAACCGATGATTTCGTGGAAATAAAACTGATTCCCTTCGAGTTTAGGTAGTGCTTCTATTGGCAGAAACAAGCTTTTTCCGATAAGGGATTTGGCATCAGCTTGATTGTCTACACCTTCAATTTTACATCGAAGTAATTGGTTATTTTGTATTTTGGATTCTTCAATAAAAAATGGGACTAATTGCTTATCCTGTCTTTGCATTTGAATAAAAACAGCATCTAAGCCCTCATAAGAAGAAGGGGAGTCCACATCCAATTTGAATGCAAGCTCCCCTTTGTTTCCAATAGCTTTTGAAATATATCCTAAATAAAAGCAATCATCGACCTTCATCGAAATCTTTTATTCAGCTTTTTTATCGTCAGCTTTATCTTCTTTCTTTTCTTCATCGCCGCTTACTGCATCTTTTACTTCTTCAACAGCATCTTTTGCAGCATCTGCAACTTCTTCAGCAGCTTCGCTAACTGCCTCAGCAGCATCTTCAGCTACTTCTTCAGCAGCATCAGCAACTTCACCGGCTAAGTCTGCTGTTTTTGCAGCAATACTTTCAGCTTTTTTCTTGTTAGCTTCTTTTTCAGCTTCTAAACGCTTAGTTCTTTCAGCTTCTTCAGCAGCAGTAAGATTATCACGCTTAGCGTTAATCTTGTTTTCCTTCTCAGCTAACCAGTCCTCAAACTTTTTGTCAGCCTCTTCTTGAGAGAAAGCTCCTTTTAAAACTCCACGATCTAAGTGGTTTTTGTAAAGCACTCCCTTGTAAGAAAGTAATGCTTTAGCAGTGTCGGTTGGTTGAGCACCAACTTTTACCCAATGCAGTGCTTTATCGAAATCAATGTCGATGGTTGCAGGGTTCGTGTTCGGGTTATACGTACCTATCTTCTCAATAAATTTCCCATCCCGTGGGGCACGACTATCCGCGATCACAAGGTGGAAATAAGCATATTTCTTCTTTCCGTGTCTTTGTAATCTAATCTTTGTAGGCATAATACGTTACGTTAATAAATAAAAATTGATTTTAAGGCGGCAAAGGTAGGGTATTTTCTAATAACTTAAAAGTTGTTGCTAAATTATTTTACAATTACCACTCAATTGTGTTTTGAGCTATTTTTTGTAAATATTCATTTGCTTTACTGAAGTGTTTATTCCCAAACCAATAACCTCTATTTGCACTTAATGGTGAAGGATGCCCGGAAGGTAATATGTAATGTTTAGCTTCATCAATTAGTTTAGCTTTTTTTTGAGCATATCCGCCCCATAACATAAAAACAATACCTTCTTTATTAACTGATATTTGACGAATGACTTCATCCGTGAATTTTTCCCAACCCTTTCCTTGGTGACTTCCTGCCATTCCTTCCCTTACGCTTAAAGTTGCATTAAGTAAGAAAACTCCTTGTTTTGCCCATCTGCTTAAATCACCATTTTCAGGAATTGGTTTTCCTAAGTCACTTTTTATTTCTTGAAATATATTTTTTAAAGATGGTGGAAAATCAACTCCTTCTTCAACTGAAAAACACAATCCGTTTGCTTGCCCTTTTCCATGATATGGATCTTGTCCGATGATCACCACTTTTAGCTCTTCAAAAGAGCATAAGTTAAAGGCTTCGAATAGCTTATCTTTAGGAGGAAAGCAAGTAGTTGAGCTGTATTCTTGTTCAACAAAAGTTGCTAATTTGTCAAAGTACTCTTTTTCGAATTCCTTTTCAAGAAGTAGTTTCCAGTCCTTAGGGAAGTTATTTAAAGTCATATTACTATATATTCAATTAAGCAATCACCTCCAAAGACTTTGGAACTACTCTTATTACAATATCTTCCATACATTCACGTGGTTCACCATCCAGGTGGAATCGCTCCGGCTTTTTTATGCGCACCTCTTTAGCACGTATTACTCGATAGTATTTCGATTGCTCAATTTGTTTGCTGAAAAGTCTAAAAATAATTTCTGGAGCTTCATAATGAGGGAATTTTTCTAAAATACACAGATTTAATTTCCCATCAGAAATAGAAGCAGAGGGTGCAATCCATGCATTGTTTCCGTATTGACCTGCATTGGCTATGTTGATTAAAAAAGCTGAAGTTTCCATTTCTACCCCATCTACTTCAAGTTCGTATGTGCGAGGTTTAAAACGAAAAAATTCATTTGTTGTTACTTGCATATAGGAGAAAAAGCCTCGGTGACCGAAATTGGCAAACTTCCAACCCACATGCGCATCAAAACCCAAGCCGGCTGTGGCTAAAAATGCTTCTCCATTAATTGTTGCACTATCAATTGTTCTTGTCTGAAAAGCATTTATTTTCTTAATAGCGGCAGAAACTTGCATTGGTATTTTAAGGTGTCGTGCAAAACCATTACCTGAGCCTGCGGGAATCACACCCAAGGCTGTACGTGTATGGATAAGCCCTTTAGCTACTTCGTTTACAGTTCCATCGCCACCAATTGCCACAACTGCTACTGCGCCCTCTTCAACCGCTTTTTTTGCTAAATCTGTCGCATGTGCAGGACGCTCGGTTTGTTTTATTTCATAAGAAAATCGATTGTCAAGCTCTGTTTCTAATTGCTTAATAATTCGCTTTTTTTTACTAACACCGGAGTTTGGGTTGACTATAAATACGATTTTCTCTTTCTCCATTTAAGGAATTAATTGATTTTTAATCATGCCTCTGTTATATTGCTGAATCAATGCTTTCAGTTTAATTTCCATTGACATTATTTCTTCAGCAAATTTAGGTCTCTTAATCAGATTTTCACTCAGTGAGGAATCTGTTGTCCAATGGTAAAAAGCAATGCTCTTTTCCCCGTCGAACTGTAAACAATATTCTCCCTCAATAAACTGATAAACTTGATTAATATAGCTTACAGAATAACCATCTTCATCATTAAAAACTGACTGTCCGAAACTAAACACTTCTTCTTTTTTACCTAAAAAATCAATAATTGAAGGGAAAATGTCATTCTGTTGACTGACCTTTTTAATCCGTTTAGGCTTGATGTGTTTAGGAGAATAAAAAATCAGTGGGATAGCATACATGCCCATGCGGTTGTTGTATTCTTCCTTAAATGTTTGAGAAGTGTGATCCGCTGTAATAATAAATAAGGTGTTTTCAAACCATTCTTCCTTTTGTGCACTTTCAAAAAATTGCTGCAGAGCAAAGTCGGCATATTCCACGCTTTTTAAAATAGGTAAAGGACCTCCTTTAAATTCCTCTTTATATTTTTCAGGAACTGTATAAGGGTGGTGCGAAGAAAGTGTAAAAATTCCCGCAAAAAAAGGCTTTTCCTTTTTACTGAGATCTTCCACGCAAAACTGTAAAAATGGCTCGTCGAATATGCCCCAATTGCCATCGTAATCACCTTTGTACGGATATTGGTCTCGACCTATGTATTCCTCAATACCCGCCACTTTTGTGAAAGCATTAAACCCCATTGTACCGTTTTCGCCTCCATGATAAAATACTGTTCTGTAACCTCTTTCATTTAATTTACTGCCAATACTTTCAATTCTATTGCTGCCATATTTGCTTGAAATATAGGCTGTATTCATTAAAGTAGGAATTCCTGAAAGTATTGCCGGTAGTGCTTCTATTGATTTTTTGCCGTTGGCAAAGGTATTTTCAATTACTAGACTTTTTTCAATTAAGCGATCTAAAAAGGGAGTATAACCGGCATAGTCGTTTAAAGCTCCAATGTATTCTTTGGAAAAACTTTCGGCAATTATTAAAACCACATTTAAGGGCTTTTTTACACTGTCTGTTTTAAAAGTTGAAATTGGATTGTAGTAATCTTTTGCTTCTTCTTCAGAGAAATAGTTGACGACCATTAAATCTTCTTTACTAGCCGATTTAATAATTGTAAATGGCGTGTTTAGTACCATTGGAATATTTTGTGCCTCTGCGTATTGTCCCGCCTGAATTACATTTAAAGGCTTGTATTGCAATCCACCTCTAAAGCCAATTACGTAGATTAAAATAACAGGAAGCAGGAAGAGCAAATATTTTTTCCAGCCCGGCCATTGTGGAATAAAGTTTTCGGTTTTGTTATAAAGGAAGCTAGAAAACCAAATGAGAATCAAGGCAATTAGAACGACGTACCAATAATCTGTTAAGAATGCGGGAAGTAAGTTGAGTATATCGTTTTCAATACCGGCTGTAACAAACAAGTCAGCTGTTGTTCGCTTAAATGTAAATTTAAAGTACTCTAAATCCAGACAATTAAATGCAATCGCTAAGGTGTTGGAGATATGAAACAACACTTTGGTAACTTTAGAGTTTCCTTTAAAGTCGACTAAGTGGGCGATGAGAAAAGGGGAATATAAAATTGTTATGGTCATCCAGTCAAACCGCAAGCCACCCCACAGAATGCTTAGGTTAAGATTAGAAAAATAAGAGAAATTAAAGAGGTAAAAAAGCAAGCGACTTAAGCTGAAAATCAGAAGTGCGACTGCCCATTTGCTTAGCCAAGAAAAGTAAATTTTTTTCACCGAATTCATCGGCTTCAAAAGTAGTTAAGTTTTCAGTTTGTGGAAATAGAAAAGAAGTTAGCTTTACTGAATGTACGGAATGATACTTACAACTATTTAAATATTATCTGAATTTTGTATAGAAGGTCGGCCATTTTCATAATTTAAGTT
>DIAJ01000016.1:0-49363 GCA_002415785.1 Flavobacteriales bacterium UBA5081 | reverse complement strand
CTAGATTTTTTTGTTTACTTTTTTCTCCCGATTGCTATCGGGAATGGAAAAAAGTAAAGACAGAGAGATGAAAACAAAAGAGTTTAGTTATTTACTATTCAGTTTAGGTAAGTAAACATATATTCATATTAGCTTTTAGAGGCTAGATAATAATTTCTAATCACAATTTAAAATGTCAAACAAGATAAAGATAGATGCTCTTAATTATGCTATGAGCCTTCATCCTTTAACTATTTTGCCTTTCTGCGGTCGCTTTCCTTTTTCATATCCATTAACCCACAATCGTCACAATTGTGAGATTTGGTCATATTAATAAAGTAACGAACCAAATAAGCTACTGCCGCTAAAGCAATTATTCCAACTATAATTTCTTGCCAATTCATCTTGTTAATAAGTCCGTTTAATGTATTTACAAAGTTAAGGAATAAGGAATACCTTTGCTATTAAATAGCTATTTTCTATCACTTATGAGTCTAGATTTTCAGAATTTTAACTTCTCTAATGAAGAGCTAAAGAGCCTTTATACCTCTATTTTAAAACCCAGGATGATCGAAGAAAAAATGTTGATTTTACTTCGACAGGGAAAAATTTCTAAATGGTTTTCGGGGATTGGTCAGGAAGCGATTGCTGTAGGATGTACGAAAGCCTTAGAGGCAGACGAATACATTCTGCCTATGCACCGGAATTTAGGTGTTTTTACAGAAAGAAATATACCTTTGAACCGACTGTTTGCTCAATTTCAAGGAAAAATATCAGGTTTTACAAAAGGTAGAGACCGTTCGTTTCACTTTGGCGCACCTGATTATCATATCGTCGGTATGATTTCTCATTTAGGTTCTCAGTTGGGAATTGCGGATGGCATTGCCTTAGGACATAAATTAAAGAAATCAGGAAAGGTAACCTTGGCTTTTAGTGGCGACGGTGGAACTTCGCAGGGCGATTTTCACGAGTCTTTAAATGTAGCAGCTGTATGGGACTTGCCTGTCATTTTTGTGATAGAAAATAATGGCTATGGTTTATCAACGCCTTCTGATGAGCAATTTAAGTGCAAGCAATTTATCGACAAAGGAATTGGTTATGGAATGGAAGCTCATCAAGTAGAAGGGAATAATATTTTAGAAGTTTACCAAAAGGTAAGAGAACTTGCTAAAGACCTTAGAGAAAACCCAAGACCTGTTTTGTTGGAGTGCATGACTTTTAGAATGAGAGGACATGAAGAAGCTTCGGGGACTAAATATGTTCCGCAAGAGCTTTTTGATGAATGGGAAAAGAAAGATCCGGTAGTAAAGTATGAGGAATTTTTACTTAGTAAAAAAGTAATTGATCAGTCTTTTATAGAAGTTGAGCGCGCAAAAATTAAAAAGGAAATTGAAGAAGGCTTAAAAACTGCCTTTGAAGAAGAAAATGTGACTGCAAACACAGCAGAAGAGCTAAAAGATGTTTATGCACCATTCGACTATAAACAAAAGTTAGCGAGTGGAAACAAGAAAGAAATGCGATTGATTGATTCCATTGCGAATAGTTTAGATTTAGCCATGCAAAAGCACCAGAATTTGGTGTTGATGGGGCAAGATATTGCAGAGTATGGAGGCGTTTTTAAGGCAACAGAAGGGCTTGTAGAAAAGTATGGAAAAGAGCGAGTGCGCAATACACCACTTTGCGAGGCTGCTATTGTGGGTAGTTCTTTAGGTTTGTCGATTAACGGACATAAAGCTATGATGGAGATGCAGTTTGCCGATTTTGTGTCTGAAGGGTTTAATCAGATTGTAAATAATTTAGCAAAAGTACACTGGCGTTGGGGGCAAAATGCTGATGTAGTAGTTCGTATGCCAACAGGTGCGGGCGTTGGAGCAGGACCTTTTCACTCCCAGAGCAATGAGGCTTGGTTTACTCATACTCCGGGACTTAAAATCGTTTATCCATCCAGCCCTAGAGATGCAAAAGGACTCTTGTTAACTGCCTTTGAAGACCCAAACCCGGTAATGTTTTTTGAACATAAAGCACTTTACCGAAGCATAACTGAAGAAGTGGAAGAAGACTATTTTACCTTGCCATTTGGCGAAGCTAATTTAGTGAGAGAAGGCGAGGAGTTAAGCATAATTACTTATGGAATGGGAGTGCATTGGGCAAAAGATGCCGTTGATAAAATGGAGATTTCTGCAGATGTGTTAGACTTGCGTACTTTGGTTCCATTAGATTGGGACAGTATATTTAAATCCGTAAAAAAATGTGGGCGTGTTTTGGTATTGCATGAAGACACCTTATATGGAGGAATTGGAGGTGAAATTGCTGCCGGCATTAATGAACACTGCTTTGAGTACCTTGATGCCCCGGTGAAACGATTGGCTTCTTTGGACACACCGATTCCATTTGACAAAGGCTTGGAGAATAATTTTCTTCCTCAAGATAAATTAAAAGGAGTGATTGAGGGTTTGTTGGAGTATTAGTTTTCAATGAATGATAATAAAAGGTCAATAATAGTTGACCTTTTTTGTTTAATAATGAATTGATTAGATGCAGGATAATTTGTAAGTTTGTTAGAATTGATTATTATTATCTTTTGAATTACAATCCCAAAATACACAATCGCCAAAGCATTCGATTAAAAGGATATGATTATAGCCGAGAAGGGTTATATTTTATAACCATTTGTTGCCAGGATCAGGCAATGATGTTTGGTGAAATTAAAAACGGAGAAATGTATTTAAATGATGCCGGGCGAATGGTTGAAAAATGGTATTGGGAATTGGAAAATAAATATCCGGATAAAAAATGTCGCGAAATGGTGGTAATGCCAAATCATTTTCATTGTATTATTGAAAATGTAAAAACCGATGAATACGGTGATGATGGCATGGACGCCCCACCATACACATCCGCCCCACCACGTATTGACGCCCACGTAGGGACGTCCCGAATCAACAGACGAACGTGGGCGTCCCGAACCAACGGGTGACGGTGGGCGTCCCGAACCGACAAAAATTTGGAATGATTTAAACCATTCAAATGAAAATCAAAATAATCCATACGGATCGGATAATCAAAAAATAAAATCTCCATTAGGAGAAGCGGTAGGTTGGTTTAAAACCATGACCACTAATGCATATATTAGAGGTGTGAAAAACAATCAATGGAAAAAATTTAATAAACGACTGTGGCAGCGCAATTATTACGAGCATATTATTAGAAACCCAAAAGCCTATGAGCGTATTTCGAAATATATTATTGAAAATCCATTAAAATGGAGAGACGATAAGTTTTATTTGTAAATAAATGGTGAATAAATTACAAGCTTGTAGAGTTGAATGCACTAAATAAACTTGAGTCTATTTGTGGGGGTGTTTTAAGTGTAAGATTTTCAGTTGTTTTATGATTTTGGAATGTTTCCTGTATCTATAAAATCACAAAATTTAAAATAAAATACTATGGACGCATTAAAAGATAAAATCAAAGGAAACTGGAATCAAATTAAAGGTAAATTAAGACAAGAATACGCCATTTTAAACGATAATGATTTGGCTTATGAAGTAGGTCAAGAAGAAGAGTTACTTGGTAAAATACAAGAAAAGACAGGTCAAACAAAAGAGGAGATTAAAAAGTTTATTGACAATTTATAATAATTTCAAAAACGAATAGCTGAGCACAACTCAGCTATTTTTTTATATGGAAGTATTTTTAGAATCGTATGCCAAGGCGGCTCAAACTACTTTGGGTTTTTTCTGGATGGCCTTATGGGCTTTTATATTAGGCTACATTATTAGTAGCTTAATACAAGTTTTTGTTACCCAAGAGCGAATGCAGAAAAGCATGGGGAAAGACAATACAAAAAGTGTATTGTTAGGAACCTTTTTTGGGTTTCTAAGCAGTTCTTGTAGTTTCTCTGCATTAGCTTCTACCAAGTCTTTATTTAAAAAAGGAGCTTCATTCATGCCCTCACTAGCTTTCTTACTGGCTTCAACCAATTTAGTGGTAGAGCTTGGGTTTATGATTTACATTTTTATGGATTGGCAGTTTGTAAGTGGAGAATACATTGGAGGAGTTTTGCTAATTCTATTTTCATGGCTACTCTTTGCATTTACTAAGCCCAAAAATTTAATTCAATCTGCTCGTGAGCGATTAAATAAAGGTAAAAATACACACAAAGAGCATGACCACCACGACCATAAAAAGCCAAAGGTGAATTTATTTTCTTCACATGCATGGAGTCAAGTGAGTAGAAAATACTTTATGGAGTGGAAAATGGTGTGGAAAGATGTAACCATTGGGTTTACGATTGCCGGAATAGTGGCTGCTTTTGTCCCTACCAGTTTCTTTGAAAGTTTATTTACAGGGGTAGGAGAAACAACTGACTACAACTTTTGGCAGTTGTTACAACATTCTGTAATAGGGCCGATTGCTGCATTTTTTACATTTATTGGTTCAATGGGAAATATCCCTCTAGCCGCTTTGCTTTATGATCATGGAGTGAGTTTTGCCGGAGTTATGGCATTTATATTTAGTGATTTGGTAGTATTTCCGGTCTTGAGAATTAATGCTAAATACTATGGCTGGAAAATGTCGCTATATATTTTAGTCCTTTTGCTATTTGCTTTAATCCTTACATCATTAAGCTTGCATTATAGCTTTGATTTACTTCAATTACTTCCCGACTCAACCAAAGGGTCAATTACCGACAGAACCTTTTTTAAGATTGATTATACATTCTACTTGAACCTTTTCTTTTTAATAATTAGTGGTGTATTTGCTTACTTCGCTTTCTTTAAAAAAGAGAATAAGGGGGAACACGACCATGAAATGGCAGACAAAGGAAAGTTGGAAATAGTTTTAAAATATCTAGCTATTGCTTCTTACTTATGGTTACTTGGAGGAGTAGTGGTGGAGTTATTGGTGGTTTAATCTTCTCTCACCATTCCCAAATGAAACAAAGCATCTCCTTGATTCACTAAAGGAGCATTGCTGTGACCAACGATAATTCCATCTTCCGGTGCTTTAATTTTTACATCAGACTTTCCAAAAGGGTCTGTAATCCTTGCCAATACATCGTCCTTTTTAACTTTTTCTCCTGAACTTATTTCAGCTTGAAAGAGTCCCGACCTTTTTGCTCTAATCCAAGTACTTTCTTGACAATATACACTTTCACTAGATGCTTTTGCCGTTTCAATCATTCCAAAATGTTTTAAAACTCGCTTGGCTCCTTCAATACCATTTTTTATACTGAGCTCATCAAAACGCATCGACTCGCCGCCTTCGTAAACAACAATTGACTTCCCCATTTTGTATGCCTCTTTCCGCAAGGAGCGATCAATTAATTTTGACTCTAAGGTTATCGGAGCATTGAATACTGCTGCTATTTCTGCAGCACGCTTGTCGTTTGGGGCAAACCTACATTGTGGATAATTATAACGATTAGCGCCACCAGTATGAAAGTCAATGCCAAAGTCAATCTCTTTAAGCACTTTGTTGGTTAAATTATATGCCACTCTCGATGCTAAAGAACCGGTTTTACTACCAGGAAAAAAGCGATTGACATCTTTGCCGTCGGGTACTTCGCGCGAAAAATTGAGAAAACCGTAAATGTTCATCACCGGAATGGCAATGACAGAGCCACATTTTAGCTTTTCAAACATTTTACTTTTAATCATTCGGCGAATAATCTCAATTCCATCAATTTCATCACCATGAAGCCCACCGCTTAAAAGCACTGTCGGACCGGGTTTTTTACTTCTGTATACAAAAATGGGTAAATCAATTTCCGTTCCTGAAACTAATCTAGATATATTTAAATCAATGATTTTCTTTTCGCCGGCTTTTACCACCTGTCCGTCTACTGAGAGCTGCTTTGCCATAAATTAAACGCCTACTTTATCTTTTAACTTGGTTTTTTTGCCAACACTGTTTTCTACGTACTCTATAATTTTACCGGCAATGTCTACTCCGGTAGATTTTTCGATTCCACCTAAACCCGGAGAAGAATTTACCTCCAAAATCAGCGGACCTCGATTTGATTGTAGCATGTCTACACCGGCAATGCTCAAGCCCATAGCCTTGGCTGCTTTTACTGCAGCTGCCGCTTCTCTTCGCTTCAGTTTTATCATTGTGCTGCTTCCACCTCGGTGCAGGTTAGAACGAAATTCGCCCTCTTTACCTTGTCTTTTCATAGCTCCAACTACTTTGCCATCAACTACAAAAGCTCTAATGTCAGCGCCACCGGCTTCCTTAATGAACTCTTGAACTAATATACTTTTGTCCATTCCCATAAAAGCCTCAATAACTGATTTTGCTGCTTTTTGAGTTTCAGCTAATACTACGCCTAAACCTTGAGTGCCCTCCAATACCTTCAAAATCAATGGAGCGCCACCAACTGTTCTAATCAAGTGTGGAATGTCTTTTGGGTTTCTTGCAAAAGCAGTTTTAGGAATGTCTAAGTTTTCTCTGGAAAGAATTTGAATACTTCGCAATTTATCTCTTGAGCGAGTTAAAGCAACCGACTTTACCGTGGTAAATATTTTTTGCATTTCAAATTGTCGGATAATCGAAGCTCCATAAAATGTAATGGAAGCACCAATGCGAGGAATAACAGCATCTATGTCTTCGATGCGTTCCTTACCATAATATATGATGGGTTCTCTGCTTTCGTTAACGATATAACATTTTGAATGGTCGTAAACGCGCATTTCATGTCCACGTTCTTCACCGGCTTCAACCAAACGACTTGTTGAATATAAATTGGGGTTTCTTGAGAGAATTGCGATCTTCATTCTATTATTTTCTTTGTATTTATTATTTGGATGTTGTATATGATTTTGAAACGTCAACAAGGTAGCCTTTTTTTAGAAACTTCCGACCCACTAGAACAGGATACTTCATCTTTCCGCGATTGGTTAAACTTAAATCTGTTGTGCGCCTTCTACCACCTAATGTCATTTTAGTTTTAATCATGTAGCGCTTTTCAATTCTTCCGTTGCTGCTACGCACATTTTTCTGATAAAAATTTGCTGTCCTTATCGTCAGTTTTCTATATTTTTCTTTCTGTGGGTCAAGTAATTCAAAGTTTAAGTAAACCTTTTCATCAATTTCTTCTATCCATATTTTATGTGCGTGTATAGCGGTTGAATAAGCGCCTGTATCAATTTTTGCATCAATCTCGCTTAATCCAAGATCAGGGAAGTCTACTGTTTCGGAGCGACCAATTACTAATTTTGCTTTTTTATCTGCCAACTTTTTGGGTTTAATTTGTGAATAAGATTATTTCAAATTCATTATGCCAATTAGGCTTAAAATGCACAATTTTGTTGCTGTAAAATTAAAGATAGATGTCAGACGATAAAAAAGTTATTTTTTCAATGGTAAATGTCTCAAAGACATTGCCTTCAGGTAAACAAATATTAAAAAATATTTACCTTTCCTTTTTCTACGGAGCAAAAATTGGAATCATTGGACTAAATGGTTCGGGAAAATCAACCTTAATGAAAATTATTGCCGGAGAGGAAGACTCTTATCAGGGCGACGTTGTTTTTTCTGAGGGTTATTCCGTGGGTATGCTTCCGCAAGAACCGCAATTAGATCCCAATAAAACAGTTCGGGAGATTGTGGAAGAAGGTGCTGCAGAAACCGTTGAAGTATTAAAAGCTTATGAAGCAGTAAACGAAAAGTTTGCCGATCCGGATGTGTTGGCCGATGGCAATAAAATGGAACAGCTTATGCAGGAGCAGGCAAAATTGCAAGAAAAAATTGACGCTTTGGATGCTTGGGAGTTAGACACTAAGCTCAATCGAGCGATGGATGCATTGCGTTGTCCTGACCCTGAAGCTAAGGTTGAAAACCTTTCCGGAGGTGAGCGCCGTAGAGTTGCTTTGTGTAGATTGTTGTTAAAAGAGCCGGACATTCTTTTACTTGATGAGCCTACCAACCACTTAGATGCAGAATCGGTTTTTTGGTTAGAAAGACATTTGCAGCAGTATAAAGGAACTGTAATTGCAGTAACTCACGACCGTTACTTCTTAGATAATGTTGCCGGCTGGATTCTTGAGTTAGATCGCGGAGAAGGAATTCCGTTTCAAGGAAATTATACTTCTTGGTTAGAGCAAAAATCTAAGCGTTTAAAGCAGGAGGAAAAACAAGAAAGTAAGCGTCGTAAAAACTTAGAGAAAGAATTAGAGTGGTCGCGCATGAATCCAAAGGCTAAGCGAAGCAAGTCTAAAGCTCGTTTGAGTAATTACGAAAAAATGCTAAGTGAAGAAGGAAAAGAGCAAATTCAAAACCTAGAGATTCCAATTCCAAGCGGTCCGCGCCTAGGAAATGAAGTGATTGAAGCTATTGGCGTTGCTAAAGGTTATGGAGACCGTTTACTTTATGAAGATTTGAACTTTAAGTTACCACCTGCCGGAATTGTTGGGGTAATTGGTCCGAATGGCGCCGGAAAAACTACTTTGTTTAAAATGATTATGGGAGAAGAAACTCCTGATAAAGGTGAGTTTAAGGTAGGCGATACCGTTGAGATTGGCTATGTAGATCAAGCACATGCTGATTTAGATCCCGAAAAAACTGTTTACGAAGTGGTTTCAGGGGGAAGTGATCAAATGGACATTGGTGGAAAGGTGGTTAACTCCAGAGCTTATTTGTCTCGCTTTAATTTTAACGGTGGCGATCAAAACAAGAAAGTTGGTGTACTTTCCGGAGGAGAAAGAAACCGCTTGCACCTTGCAATGACGCTAAAAACTGAGGCAAACGTTCTATTGCTCGATGAGCCGACTAACGATATTGACGTAAATACTTTGCGTGCCTTGGAGGAAGGTATTGAAAACTTTGCCGGTTGTGCTGTAGTTATTTCTCACGACCGTTGGTTTTTAGATCGCATTTGTACGCACATTTTGGCTTTTGAAGGCGATGCTCAAGTCTATTTCTTTGAAGGTGGATTTAGTGAGTACGAAGAAAATAGAAGAAAACGATTGGGCGATGAACCGCAGAAGTTTAAGTATAGGAAGCTAGTAAAGTAATTTTTAATTAAGAATTGGGAATTAAGAGTCGAGAAACAAGACGCAAGAGACAAGATTTTAGAACTAAGAAGTAGTCCTTTATCTTTTGACTTTAATCTTTTATCAGATAAATAAAGACATTTGAAATTTGAAACTTGACATTCGAAAAAAATTTATGAGCAAAGTAGGAATACCTAAAGGAATGCGAGATTTTTCTCCGGAAGTAATGGCAAAGCGGAATTACATTTTCGATACCATTAAGCGAACTTTTCAGCTTTACGGTTTTGAGCAAATTGAAACGCCTGCCATGGAGAACCGTGAAACCTTGACCGGGAAGTATGGAGAGGAAGGCGATCGTTTGATTTTTAGTGTTTTGAATTCGGGTGATTATTTGAAAAAGGTGGAAGACGTCTCTTTAAAGAATAGAAATCTAGAGAACATTACACCATTGGTTTCTGAGAAAGCCCTTCGATACGACTTAACTGTTCCTTTTGCTCGTTATGTGGTGCAGCACCAAAATGAAATTACTTTCCCATTTAAGCGCTTCCAAATTCAGCCGGTTTGGCGCGCCGACCGTCCGCAGAAGGGGCGTTACCGCGAGTTCTACCAATGCGATGCCGACATCATTGGCTCTGATTCTTTATTAAACGAGGTGGAGTTAATCAAGATTTTCGATGAAGTATTGACGAATCTTGGAATGCAGGATTTTTCTATTAAAATGAATAATCGTAAAGTCTTAAGTGGTATAGCCGAAGTAATTGGCAGACCTGAAAAGATTGTTGACATTACCATTGCTATTGATAAGTTAGAGAAAATTGGTCGTGATAAAGTAAACGAAGAACTTCTTCAAAAAGGCTTAACCAATAAAGAAATTGAACAAATTCAGCCATTATTTGAGTTAAAAGGTGATAATAAAGAAGTACTCCAACGCTTAAGAAATTACCTTCAAAACTCAGAAGTGGGCTTAGAAGGCATTGTAGAAATTGAAAAAATTCTTGAAGTGATTGGTTTTTGGTCACTGAATAAAGCCAAAGTAGAAGTGGACGTTACTTTAGCTCGTGGATTGGATTACTATACCGGAGCTATTTTTGAAGTAGTTTCCAATGAAGTGAAAATGGGAAGTATTTGCGGTGGTGGCCGCTATGCCGATTTAACGGGCATTTTTGGTTTGCCAAATCTTTCCGGTGTTGGAATTTCTTTTGGTGCCGATCGTATTTACGATGTAATGGAAGAGCTAAAACTTTTCCCTACCAAACTTTCTCAAGGCACTCAACTGTTTTTTGTAAACTTCGGACATAAAGAGGAAGCTTATGTTTTACCGCTTCTGCAAAAAGCAAGAGAAAAAGGCATAAGAGCAGAAATTTATCCTGAAGCGGCAAAAATGAAAAAGCAAATGAAGTACGCCGACCAAAAGAACATTCCCTATGTAGTGGTAGTAGGAGAGGAGGAAATGAAAAGCGGAAGGCTTAGCTTTAAAAACATGCAAAGCGGTGAGCAAGAGAAGGTCAATTTTAATGAATTAATCGAAAGAATAAGTTAGATATTATGGAGGAGTTTCATTACATCAGTCGGAATTTTTTGAGTTTAAATGAAGTTGGACGGATTGTAGAAAATAAGCTTCAACTTAAGTTGAGCAAAGAGGCAGAAAAAGCGATTGTCGATTGCCGAAACTATTTAGATAAAAAAATTGAAAAAGCAACTGAGCCGATTTATGGAATAAATACCGGCTTTGGTTCTTTGTGTAATACAGAAATTTCCAAGGAAGACTTAAAACAACTTCAACGAAACCTAGTTACTTCTCATGCTTGCGGAATGGGCGCTGAGGTTCCAAAGGAAATTGTTCGCCTTATTTTATTATTAAAAATTCAAGGACTTTCTCAAGGACATTCCGGAGTTCAATTGGCTACTGTTAACCGCCTTGTCGACTTTTACAATGAAGGTGTTTACCCTGTTGTTTATGAGCAAGGTAGTCTTGGAGCTTCGGGTGATTTAGCGCCTTTGGCACATTTGTCTTTGCCTTTAATTGGCGAAGGAGAGGTAGAGTATAATGGAGAACGAATGAGTGCCAAAGCACTTCATGCTAAAATGAATTGGGAGCCTATTGAGTTGATGTCGAAAGAAGGTTTGGCACTGCTGAATGGGACACAATTTATGAGTGCTTATGCTACGCATATTTTAATTCGATTAAAACATTTGTTAAAGTGGAGCGATTTTACAGCAGCTGCTTCAATTGATGCATTTGATGGAAGAGTTTCCCCTTACAATGAATTACTCCATAAAATTCGTCCACACAAAGGGCAAATAGAGACTGCTGAAGCTATTCGCAAGCACTTAGAAGGAAGCGAAATTGCCGAACAGAAAAAGCAGTCTGTTCAAGATCCTTATTGTTTGCGATGTACACCACAAGTTCATGGAGCTACAAAAGATACGGTCAATTATGCGCGTCAAGTTGTTGAAACGGAAATTAATGCTGTTACAGATAACCCCACCGTTTTTGAAGAAGCCGATGAAGTATTGTCGGGAGGCAACTTTCACGGACAACCATTGGCTCTTGTACTTGATTACTTGGCAATTGCCATTGCTGAAATAGCTTCAATATCTGAACGTAGAACTTATAAGTTAGTCAGCGGAGAGCGAGGTTTACCGGCTTTTTTGGTGGATAATCCCGGTTTAAATTCGGGCTTTATGATTGTTCAATATGCAGCTGCTTCAGCAGTTAGTCAAAATAAACAGTTGGCTGCTCCAGCATCAGTAGATAGTATCGATTCATCAAACGGTCAGGAAGATCATGTGAGTATGGGAGCCAATGCAGCTACTAAGCTCTATCGAGTTTTAGAAAACTACGAAAAGGTATTAGGCGTTGAATGGCTAACTGCTTGTCAGGCATTGCACTTTAGGCAATACAAAACTTCTCCAAGTATTAAAAAAGTGATTGATCAGTTCAGAAAAGAGGTTGCATTTGTTGCTGAAGACCAAGTAATGTACTTGCTCATGCAAAAGGCAAGGGCGTTTGTGAATGAAACGAAAATTTAAAAAGTAGAAAATAAAAAAGCGAAAGGGTTAATCTTTCGCTTTATCTTCACTTCCTAAATCGTCAAAATTTACATCAGAGAAATTACTTGAAGAAGAATCCTTGTCATCATCATCATGACTTTCATCATCCTCTTTGCGCTGTGCTTCTAGCTCTTCACGAGGAATAATTTCCTTTCCATCGTTCATTTCGTAGATTTTCTCTAGTGTTTCTTCAAAAAACTCTTTGAAGCTGGCAAAATCTTCAGGGTATAAAAATAGTTTGTGTTTTTCGTAAAAGAACTTGCCATTGTCATTGTTAAAGCGTCTTTTGCTTTCGGTAATGGTTAAGTAAAGTTCCTCTGATTTAGTGGATTTTACATCAAAAAAATAAGTTCTATTACCTGCTCTAAGCGATTTAGAATAAATGTCATCTCTTCGCTTAGCATTTCCTTTCTCACTCTCCTCCATCAGTCAGTAGTTTTTTATCAAATGGGTTTGTTTTATGTTTCCCAACAAATCTAACTAAAATATATTTTATCTGCGGCGAAGTAGTCTTTAAAAAAATTTTTTGGTAAAACAATACAGACCTTCAAGCTTTCAAAACCTTGAAGGGGGCTCTAATTTTTAATAATTTTCTCTGTATAAACATTACCTTTCTTATCTTGTATTCTAATCAAATACAATCCACTTTGTTCGGGTAGTTCCCATCTTCTTTCTTTGGGAGAAATTTCCTGTACTTTTTGTCCTTGTAAGTTGTAGACTTCAATGCTTTGAACTTGTGCTTGCGTTTGTAGTTTTAATATTCCGTTTGTGGGGTTGGGGGAGAGTTGTATCTCACTTTTTACTTTGGTTTTCTTACTGATACTTGTTATTAGGTTACAAGTAGTTGAATCAGGATAAATACCACCTAAGCTATCTCCCATACAGATTAATGAATTAATTGTCCCTGCTAAACCACAACTACTATTAAAAGAAAATCCTGTTTTCGCGCCTACTCCTTCAATAATAAAATCATATTCCCCAGGCGATCCACAAGGATTACTATAATAAAGCTTTCTTCTGTAATGTCCACCCAAATATACTGTATCTACTGAATCAACAACTTGGTTAAATGGTGGACTCATATAAAAATCCCCATTTCTAATAGTATCTCCAATATTAAAATCGAAGTCATAGAATAGAGTATCTTGATTGCTATTTGGAAACCTTAACCAAACTTTTTTATTAGCACTGTCATTTCGAAGGTAACCAAATGTAGAGATTGAAATTTGGGCGTTCCAAGGAGGGCCACAACCATTTGGAGTCGTCTGATCTATTTCTGTTCTTTCAATAACTGAATATTGGAAGGGTGAGATTACTGTATCACCTGCAAAACGATATTCGTAGTCAATACATTTATCAGGTAAATGTTGTGACACATTTTCACTGTGTTCTAACCAATAGGCATCTTTTGTCGGGAAAGGCACATAGCCATTGTATGTTTGACTAAATGAAAATGAACAAATTAAAAACGATAAAATGAGTAGTGTTTTTTTCATAAATGGTGGTTTAGTTAATGCTAGAAAATAATCAAAACCGTTTTGAGCTTTTTACTATTCAATGAAGAAAAATACGTTAATGCGCTTCAATAATTTTCCAACAAAGGCTAAGTTATAAAAAATGTTAAGTAGAATGCAAGATTTTTAACATTTTTATTTTGAATAAATTATAAATAAAAGGCAAAAGTTTGACTGAAACTAAGCCTCCTCATCCTCCAACAATTGCTTCTGATAAGTTTCGTAGTAAACGCCTTTTTGCTCAATCAATTCGTTGTGCTTGCCTTTTTCAATCAAGCGACCTTCTTCTAAAACTAATATTTGATCGGCATGCTGCACAGAGGAAATACGATGAGAGATAATAACTGTGCTCCTTTGCTTCATTAGTGGCTTTAAGTTGTTTAGAATTTTTTCTTCTGTTTCAGTGTCTACCGCAGAAAGACAATCGTCGAAAATGAGAATATGAGGTTCATCGATAATGGCACGAGCAATGGAAATACGCTGTTTTTGACCTCCTGAAAGGGTTATTCCTCTTTCACCTAATTCCGTATCGTATTTTTTGGGGAATTCGGCGATGCTGTGGTGAATTACTGCTTTTTTGGCTGCTTCCTCTATGCGTTCAATGGGAACAACTTCTTCGGTAATGCCAAAGGAAATGTTATTTCTAATGCTATCGGAAAATAAGAAAACTTCTTGTGGTACGTAGCCAATTTCGCTTCTTAGAGCATTAAGGTTAATCTCTTTTATGTTTTTATCATCAATTAAAACTTCCCCTTCGTTGGCGTCAAAAAGTCTGCAAATTAAATCGGCAATTGTCGATTTTCCGGCGCCTGTTCTTCCAATTATGGCAAGCGTTTCTCCGGGTTTTACTTCAAAGCTAATTTTGTCTAATGCCAAAGTTCCCGACTCAGGGTAAACAAAGGAAACATCTTTAAAAGTAATTTTTCCCTTTAACTCAAAAGGTTCATCACTGGGGTTTTGAATGTCGGGTTTAGTTTGAAGAAATTCATTTACTCTCTCTTGAGAGGCTGCCGCACGCTGAATAATGGAGGTTACCCAACCCAAGGCAGTTACCGGCCAAGTAAGCATGTTGACATAAATGATGAATTCGGCAATGTTTCCTAATGAAATTTCTCCTTCAATGGCTTTTAGTCCACCAATATAAACTGTAAGTATAGTACTTAATCCAATAAGCATCATCATTACCGGAGCAAAAAAGGCCTCTAAGCGAACTAAGTCTAGGTTTTTGGATTTATATTCTTCAGCTTCTTTATCCAAGCTTTCATTCATGTATTTTTCTTTCACAAACGACTTAATGATTCGAATACCGGAAAAGCTCTCTTGCGAAAAAGTAGACAATCGAGACAAGTGACGCTGAACTACTTCGCTTTTTAAGTTGATTTTATTGCTGATGTAGTAAATTAAAATCGACAAAACCGGCAGGGGAGCTAAGGCATAAAGCGTGAGCTCTAAATCAATGCTCACCATTACGGCAACAACTAATGCAAAGCGCACCAAAAGGTTAATGGTGTACATGATTCCCGGTCCTAAATACATTCGCACTCGGGTAACATCTTCGCTAATGCGATTCATAATGTCACCGGTGTTGTTCTTTTTGTAAAAGGACATGCTCAGCTCTTGGTAGTGCTGATAGATTTCATTCTTCAGGTCGTACTCAATTAAGCGCGACATGATAATAATAGTTTGTCGGGTAAAAAACGTAAAAATTCCCTGTAAAAGAGCCAGTAGTAAAACCAGGCCGGCAAAAAATAAAAGTGCTTCTCCCAAACTCATGTTTTCGGTAAAAGATGTAAAGAAACTTATTTCGGGAGTTTCTTCGGTATCAATGGCTTCAGATGCTTCTGCTATGGATTTTAATTCGTCGGATTGCGCTACGGCATCAAAGGCTTCTCGGATTACTTGAGC
This sequence comes from Flavobacteriales bacterium UBA5081, assembly GCA_002415785.1. Classification (GTDB taxonomy): domain Bacteria; phylum Bacteroidota; class Bacteroidia; order Flavobacteriales_E; family Vicingaceae; genus UBA5081. The sequence goes on along the minus strand of DIAJ01000016.1, from coordinate 33,915 downwards.
CGGATAAATGGCAAAAATGTTCGATATTCCAACAAATAACACCCCTAAAATGAGTCTGTAACGATACTTCCAAAGGTATTTGTTGAGGTATTTTAGTGATTTCATTTAAGGGCTTGACCGACTTTTTAAACTTAATTTTTATAGATACTTTTGCACTCTTTTTAGGAGCGCCGAAAAGGCTTTGCAAAAATAGGATAAACTTATTTGTTAAACATATTATTTCTACGAGAATGAACGAGGTAATTGCTCCGGAAGAAGTTGCACAAGACTTGAATCCGGTTATTGAAAAAATGGCATTAAATGAGCACGAACAAGTGGTATTTTGTCATGATAAAGCAAGTGGTTTAAAAGCCATTATTGCCATACACAACACTACATTGGGACCGGCTTTAGGCGGAACTAGAATGTGGAACTACAAAAATGAAACGGAAGCATTAAACGACGTGTTGAGACTTTCTCGCGGGATGACCTTTAAAGCTTCGATTAGTGGCTTAAACCTTGGTGGTGGAAAAGCGGTAATTATCGGGGATTCATACACTCAAAAATCTGAAGCACTTTTTAGAAGATTTGGGAAGTTTGTTGACAGCTTAGGCGGCAAGTACATTACTGCAGAAGATGTTGGAATTAGTCCCAAGGACATGGAGTACGTTAATATGGAAACCAATCACGTTAGTGGTTTGCCAATAACTTTAGGCGGTAGTGGAGATCCTTCTCCGGTAACGGCTTATGGCGTATACATGGGAATGAAAGCAGCGGCTAAAGAGCAGTTCGGCAAAGATAGTCTTGAAGGATTGAAGGTTACTGTTCAAGGTGTTGGTCATGTTGGCGAGACTTTAGTAAAACATTTAACTGAAGAAGGTGCTAAAGTGACAATTTCCGATATTAACAAAGAGCGTGTTCAGGAAGTAGCAAAAAAATACGGAACTGAAGTAGTAGAAGGTGATGCTATTTACGATGTAGATATGGACATATACGCTCCTTGTGCTTTAGGAGCAACGGTAAATAACGATACGATTGCCAGATTAAAGTGTAGCATTATTGCGGGAGCAGCAAATAACCAGCTTTTAGATGAGAAAGAGCATGGCATGTTGTTGAAAAATCGCGATGTTTTATATGCTCCGGATTTCTTGATTAATGCAGGTGGGTTGATTAACGTTTACCGCGAAGTGGAAGGCATTTCTCAAGAAAGAGCGATGGAGCTGACAGAAAATATTTACAATACAACTTTGGATATTTTCAAAAAAGCAAAAACGGATGATATTACTACTCATCAGGCTGCATTAGCTTTGGCAGAGAGTAGAATAGCTTCCATTGCGGAGTTGAAGACAAGAAGGTAAGATTAGAATTTTTATACAGTTATAGAATTTAATTTATGCTCAACAGGCGACTGCTTAGAGTTAAAGTGATGCAATCACTTTATGCCCATTTTCAATCTGAAAATGCGGATCGATTTAAAAGTGAAAAAAATTTACTTTTAAGCATTAACCGAGTTTACGAACTGTATTTGCTTTACTTAGTTTTACCGCTTGAGTTAGCTGATATTGCTGAAGTTCAAATGGAGGAAGCGCGAAACAAAGTGCTTCCTACTGATGAAGATATGAACCCAAACAGAAAGTTTGTGGACAGCTTTTTGATTCAGAACTTAAGAAACAACAGTCAGCTGAAAAGTAAGATTGAAGAGCGCAAATTATCGTGGTCGGCAGAACAAGATACCTTAAAAAAGCTTTGGAAAAAGATTAAGCAGTCTAGCTTATACCTCAATTTCTTATCAGAAGAGGATCATCCACAATCGCACAGAAAGTTTATTGAAAAGTTGTACTCAACTTTTATAGTAGACAATGAAGATTTGTACAGCTCTTTTCAGGAAAAAAGTATTTATTGGGATTTTGAAGATAGCGATTTTGCCATTCACATGGCAATGCGTTACTTAGGTAAGATTAAGTCGGCAGAAAACTTCCGTACTATTCCCGAAATGTACAAAGATGAAGAGGAGGATTTGAGGTTCGTTAAGAACTTATTTAAAAGAACATTAGACAACGACGAAGAAAATAGTCGCTTAATCGACGAGAAAACAAAAAACTGGGAAGTTGAGCGAATTGCCGTATTAGATGTGTTGTTTATGAAAATGGCGATTACGGAATTTTTGCACTTTTCATCCATTCCTGTAAAAGTAACTTTGAATGAATACATAGAAATGGCAAAATTATTCAGTACACCTAAGAGTAAAGTGTTTATTAATGGAGTGTTGGATAAATTGTTGGCTGAATTTAAAAGTCAGAAAAGAATTGCTAAAATGGGTAGAGGTTTAATGCAGTAAATGTTAAATTTGAACCAACTTATAAAATTAAATTAGATAGAAAATGAAAAAAGTTTTTTGGTTAGCATCCATTGTTTTTATTGCAGCAGTTGGCTGTAATACTGCTTCAACAGAAACAGAAGAAGTAAGTACCGACTTGGTAAATAATCCAAATTCAGCTTCTGAAGACAATGCAGAAGATGCTGAAAATTTACCAAAGATTGAATTTGAAGAAACCGTCATTGACTTTGGAGAGATTTCTCAAGGAGAAAAAGTGAAACAGCGTTTTCGATTTAAAAACACCGGAAAATCAAATTTGATTATTTCAAATGCCAGTGGAAGTTGTGGTTGTACTGTTCCTCTTTGGCCAAAGCAACCAATTAAACCGGGACAAGAAGGAGAAATAGAAGTAGTATTTAATAGTAATGGGAAGCAAGGAAGAGTTCACAATACAGTAACTTTAATTGCGAACACCATGCCCAATAAAACAGTTGTTGCTTTAAAAGGCGACGTAATCGTACCAAATAAATAATTATTTATGAATTTATTAAACATATTGTTAATGGCTCCTGCTGAAGGAGGAGAAGGTGGCTTAATGTCATTTTTGCCACTTATTTTAATTGTTGTTGTCTTTTACTTTTTTATGATTAGACCTCAATTAAAAAAGCAAAAAGAACAGAAAAAATTTCGTGAAAGCTTAGGCAAAGGCGATAAAGTTGTAACCATAGGCGGAATGCATGGAAAAATTGTTGAAGTTAAAGATACAACTGTCATTTTAGAAGTAGCCAATGGAGTACAAATAACACTTGAGAAAACGGCACTTTCCTCTGATTTTACTTCAGGGAATCAAATTCAACAAAACCAAAAATAATGGATAAATTCACGAAAAATTTACTTCGTGAAAAATCGCATTAATCGCTTAGTTTTAAAAGTTAGCAATGGGAAGATTAGGTTTAGTGAAAAAGCCTATATCTTCCTTTTGTGTTTATTGTTATCTACTTTTTTCTGGTTTTTATCTTCTCTTTCTGATATTTACACAACAACATTAAGTGTAAAATTAAAATACAATTCCCTCGATGAGTCTTTTATTTTAACTGAAGAGCCACCAAAGCAGCTTTCTTTTAAAGCAAGGTCTTCCGGTTTTGAACTTCTGGGTGAACAGCTTTCACTGAATAGAAATGAAGTTGAAGTTAATCTTCAAGATGCAAAATCTGAAAAAAACAATCGGTTTTTTATATTAACCTCTGTTGTTAAGCCTTCAATTCGAGAAGAGTTAGATGCCGATATTGAGCTGTTGGACTTAGAAAGTGACACTTTGTGGCTCAGCACAGAGGAACGCCTAAAAAAGAAAGTAAAAGTAATTCCTCAAGTGGATTTGTCATTTAAATCAGCTTATAAGCTACGTTCAAAAATTGAGTTAAATCCTAAAACGGTTGAAGTATTAGGACCAAAAAGTTTTATCGATAGCCTGCTTGAGATAAAAACAGTGCTTTATAAGGCAAAAAACATAGATGATAGTATTAAAGTTAAACTAAAGCTCATTGCGCCTGCCAATGTTAATGGTTTCCGCATAGAACCTGAGGAAGTAGATATTCTAATTCCTGTTGAAAAATATACTGAGAAACAACTTACAGTTCCTGTGAAGGTAAATAACGAAATGAGTCAGAATTTGATTATTCGAACTTTTCCGGATGAAGTGGAGTTGACTTTCTTAGTTCCAATTAGTAAATTTAATAGCTTGTCAGCATCTCGTTTAGATGCAGTTGTTGATTATAATAAAGAGAGTAGTAAAAGTCAAAAACTCAAGATTAGCTTGCAAAACTTACCTGATTATGCAGTTTTGCGTAAAATTGAACCTGAGCGAGTTGAATACATCATTAGAAAATAGCATAATATGCTGAGAATAGGAATTACAGGTGGCATTGGTAGCGGAAAGTCTACCGTTTGTAATGTTTTTAAAAACTTAGGTGTACCGGTTTTTTCAGCCGATATAGCCGGTAAGCAATTGCTTAATAAAGATGAGTTAACTAAGCAAAAAGTAAAAAAGCACTTTGGAGATGAGATGTACACCTCCGAAGGAGAAATTGATCGTAAACGTTTAGCACAGCTGGTTTTTAGTGATCCTAAGGAACTAGAAAGGTTAAATTCAATTATTCACCCAAGAGTAAAAGAAAAGTTTGAAGAATGGTCAAAAAATCACTCGAATAAACCTTATGTGATAAAAGAAGCGGCTATATTGTTTGAAACCGGTTACTATCAGGATTTAGATAAAATTATTAATGTTTTTGCTCCAAAAGAGCAAAGAATTAAAAGAGTAATGAAGCGAGATGAGGCCGGCAGAGAAGAAGTAGAACGAAGAATGCGATTTCAGTATTCAGATGATGAGCGAAACAATTTAGCCGACTTCATTATTATGAATGAAGATGGACAGGAAATGGAATTACTTCCTCAAGTAATGGAGTTGCACGAATTATTTTTAAATCAATCTAGTCAATGGTAAAAATATTTACAGTTGAGCAGATAAGAGCAGCCGACCAGTATACAATTAAGCACGAACCAATCGATTCGATTGACTTAATGAAACGAGCGGCAAATAAAGCCTTTGAGTTTTTATATAATCAACTTTTAAAAGAAGAGCAGAAAGAACATTTTACTTTTTTCTGTGGTACCGGAAACAATGGTGGTGATGGATTGGTGATGGCTCAAAGGTGCTTAGATGCCGGAATTCCTCATCAACTTTTTGTTGTTGAGTTAAGCAAAAATTACTCTAATGATTTTAACGAAAACCTGGAGATTTATAAAAGCATAGGTGGGGAGTTTATAGTTCTAAATGAAAGTAATTGCGATTTTGAGATTGATTCAAAATCAACGATCATAGATTGCATTTTTGGAACGGGTTTAAATCGAAAAGTTGAGGGTTTTAGCTCCGAAATAATTCGACAAATTAATCAAAAGTCGAATTTTACAGTCTCCATAGATATTCCTTCCGGCTTATTTGCAGAAGACAATAGTGGCAATGATGCCGCTTGTATTGTTCAGGCTCAACATACCGTAAGCTTTCAGTTTCCAAAGTTGGCATTTTTATTTCCCCAAAATGAAGTGTTTGTGGGAAATTGGCATTTGGTGAACATAGGCTTGCACCCTGAATATGTTAAAGAAACAAAGACTCCATTTCATCTCATTCAAAAGTCTGATCTTGCTACTTTATTGCCTCAAAGAGGAAAGTTTGCTCACAAAGGCAATTTTGGCCATGCCTTAATTATTGGAGGATGTAAAGGAAAGTTTGGTGCCATTATTTTAGCAGCAAAGTCGGCATTGCGTTCAGGCTTAGGCTTGTTGACTTTACACATTCCTAAAATGGCGAATACAATTTTGCAAACTTCTGTTCCTGAAGCGATGGTACTTTTAGATGAAAATGAAGAGGAGTTAAGCAAAGTAAACTTCAAGCAAAACTATACTGCTATTGGTATAGGTCCCGGAATGGGAACAAATCAGTCAGCGGCAAATGCGCTAAAGCTCTTAATTCAAGAATCTGCAATACCAATGGTGATTGACGCAGATGCACTGAATATCCTTGCCGAAAATAAAACCTGGCTATCTTTTTTAGCGAAAGGGACGATTTTAACACCTCATCCAGGAGAGTTCAAACGCTTGGTAGGTAGTTGGTCTGACGATTATGAAAGACTACAGTTACAAATCGAATTAGCCAAATGCTATGAAATATACGTCGTTTTAAAAGGGCATTACACATCAATTGCTACTCCTGCCGGAGAAGTGTTTTTTAACTCAAGTGGAAATTCAGGCATGGCAAAGGGCGGCAGTGGTGATGCACTCACCGGAATCATTACATCACTTTTGGCACAGAGAATACCTTCAAAAGAGGCTTGTATTTTAGGAGTTTACATACATGGATTAGCCGGTGATATCGCTTCTAAAAAAATGGGGTTAATTTCAATGCTGCCTTCTGATTTAATTGATTGTTTGGCTGAAGCCTTTGAGGAGCTGGAGAAAGCATAGGAAACCTCATTTAAAAAGCCCGCTACCGACGATTGTCAAATAACGGGCTCCAACCAAACCAAACCAAAATTTCCATTTTGTTGTCTGTTATAAAGACAAATGGAAACCGGTTTTGTTCTTTTAAAAAGTTAAAAAATGAAAATTTATTCCTCTTCAATTAACCATAGGGCTTCTTCTAGCTCTCCCTTGGTTTTATTGTCGTTTTTAGCTTCAGCTAACTCTATTCCTTTACGGTAAACAGTTTCTGCGGCACTTAAATCGTCTTTAGTTTCAAAAAGCTGACCTAGTTTGTAATACGCACCTAAGTAATTGGGATCAGTATTAATGAGTTCTTCAATAATTGTGATGGCTTTGTCAATATCACCTATTTTTTCATATTCAAGAGCCAATGCATAGGTGAGAAAACTGTCGTTAGGGTCAGTTTTCATCATTTTTATTATCTCCTCAAGTCGGTCTGAATTGCTCATAAGTTATTGCGAATATACTGCAAAATTTCTTCATATTGTGAAGGTTCAAACCACTTTATTGATTGATCTTTTTTGAACCAAGTTAATTGGCGCTTGGCGTACCTTCTGCTGTTCACTTTTATTTTCTCCACCGCTTCATCTAAGCTTGTATTTCCTTCTAAGAAATTAAATAGTTCGCGGTAGCCAACAGTTTTTAACGCATTTTTATTTTTGTATTGATGAACTGATTTCACTTCTTCTAAAAGTCCATCATTCATCATTAGATCGACTCTTTTGTTGATGCGCTCATAAAGAACCTCACGATCCATAGATAATCCTATTTTGATCTCCTTAAAAAAGCGTTCAACTTTCTTTCCTTTTCTTATTTCTGAATATTTTTTTCCACTAATCAAGCAAACCTCAATGGCGCGCATCAACCTTTTGCTGTTGTTCAAGTCAACTTCTTTATAGAATTCAGGATCTAGTGACTTTAGTTGTTCTTGCAGACTTTCAATGCCTTGGTTTTCTAAATCACTATTCAGCTTTTTGCGAATTTTTTCATCTGCTGTAGGTACTCCTTCATCAAAACCTTTGCTGATGGCATCGATATACATGCCGGAACCGCCGCAAAGCACTGCATTTTGCCTTTCTTTGAAATAGTTCTCTAAAAAGGGAATAACTTCTTTTTCAAAGTCGCTCGCATTGTAATCTTCTGTTATCGATCGATTGTTAATAAAGTGATGTTTTACTGCTGCTTGCTCCTCAGCGGTTGGCTTTGCAGTACCGATGCTTATTTCTTTAAAAAATTGTCGTGAATCAGCAGAAATAATTTCGGCGTTTAAATCTTGAGCCAATTTAATTGCCGTTGCTGTTTTACCAACTGCTGTTGGTCCAATGATGTATATTAAGTTGCCAATTTTTTTCAAACTTAAAGGTATTCCTCATAATCATCTAAAGAGTCGAAATCATCAGAGTTGAATAAATCTTCATCGCCTTCTTCTTCCTCTAGATCTTCTCCTAAAATTTCTTTCATCAAAATTGACTGTGCATCATCGCCACTGAGTCTTTTCTCATTTTCATTCGGCGCTTTTCCTTTTTGATTGACTACTTTGCCCTTTGAATCAGCTTCTTTTTCTTCAATGGCAATTACTTCCAATTCAAATTTCCATTCACTCAAGTAGTCATAAATATAAGTTAAGCAATCGCCTTCTTCTTTTAAAACATCGCCAATCTTTACATTTTTCATTACATGAGAATGGTCGTCATCAGAAAGAGACTCCAGAGAATATTCAGCTTCGGCTTGCCAACCGTCACCACTCACTAAAAAGGACGCTAACTGATTGCCTTCAAAGCTAAAAGCACTTAAAATAGCTTTGTGTAAGTCTTCTAAATTTGCTTCAGAATTAATTTCAATATCTCTGAAAATAATATCGTTGTGCTCCAACAATACCTTAATGGTGAGTGCTTTCATTTTTCTTGTTTTTTTGGAGTTAATCCCATTTTTTCAGCTAAGTGAACCATGTAATTAAATGCTTCTTCTTCGTTGTTTTGAATATCTCCATCCAAAATGGCTTCTTTAATGCTGTTTTTAATTATGCCGACTTCTTTTGAAGGTTTAATATCAAAAGTTTTCATAATCATCTCTCCTGATACCGGAGGTTGCCAATTACGCAGTTTGTCTTTTTCTTCAACCTCTTTAAGCTTTTCTTCAACCAATTCAAAATTAGTTAAATATCGCTTCATCTTTTTCGGGTTCTTCGTCGTAATATCGGCAGCACAAAGTAACATTAAATCATCGATGTCATCACCGGCTTCAAATAGTAAACGACGAATCGCTGAATCTGTTACCGACTCTTTTACTAGTGCTATTGGGCGCAAGTGGAGTTTAACCAACTTTTGCACATATTTCATTTTGTGGTCTAAAGGGAGCTTTAGCTGCTTAAATATTATTGGCACCATTCGGGCGCCCTTATCTTCATGCCCGTGAAATGTCCACCCTTGTTTTTTATCGAATCTTTTTGTGGCTGGTTTAGCTATATCATGTAAAATTGCTGCCCAACGAAGCCATAAATCATTCGTGTTTTGAGATAAATTATCTAGAACTTGTAGGGTATGATAGAAATTATCTTTATGTCCTTTGCCATCAATCACATCAACTCCATACAAGTCTACCATTTGTGGAAAAATATACTGTAATAATCCTGAATCAAAAAGTAGTTTAAATCCTACAGATGGCTTTTCTGCTTCTATAATTTTATTGAGTTCATCGGTAATTCTTTCTTGAGAAACGATTTTAATTCTTTTTTTCTCATCTTGTATAGCTTGAAAAGAGCGATCATCGATTTTAAAACCCAACTGTGTTGCAAAGCGGATGGCACGCATCATTCTTAAAGGGTCGTCGGAGTAGGTGATATGTGCATCAAGTGGAGTTTTGATCAATTGGTTTTTGAGGTCAGCTTGACCATTAAAAGGGTCAACTAGTTCCCCGTAGCGCTTTTCATTAAGACAAATAGCCATTGCATTAATGGTAAAGTCCCTGCGATTTTGGTCGTCTTCCAAACTTCCATCTTCTACTATGGGTTTACGAGAATTCCTTTGATAGGACTCCTTACGAGCTCCTACAAACTCGACTTCCCAATCTTTGTACTTTAGCATGGCAGTTCCAAAGTTTTTAAACACTTTTACTTGCCCTTTTTTGCCAACATTTTGAGCTACCTGTTCGGCTAGCTTTATGCCACTTCCGACGCAAACAACATCAATGTCTTTACTTGTTCTGTTTAAGAACAAATCTCTTACATAACCACCTACTAAATATGTTTCTAAGCCAATTTCATCGGCTGCTGCTGATATAATTTTAAAGACCGGATCTTGGAGCTGTTCTTTCAAAAGAAGAAATTTTTGCAAAGTTAAGTTTATTCAATTTTATAGAAATGTGGAAAACTGAGAAAGCATTACTTTCTGAGAATTTTCACCTCTCCATTAGATCTAATTTGAATAATTTTTGATGGTTTGCCACTCATTTCTTCCTCCGAAATGTTTGGGAAAACAAAGTCGAGTTGATCTAAGAGTTCAGTATTGATTTCATCATAGCTCATTGGGCTTGGTTCTCCACTAAAATTAGCTGAAGTAGAGACAATGGGTTTATTGTGCTTTTTCAAAATTTCATTTATCGCTCCATTTTTGATGTATCTCATTCCAAGGCTTCCATCTCGATTTAGAACATTTTTTGCAACGTATTGCCCATCATCCATTACAATAGTTATTGGTTGGTCATTTAGGTCAATCATATCCCAAACCACTTCCGGGATATCCTTAAAACATTGATTCACCATTCGGTCGGAATTCACTAAAATGATAAAACTCTTAGATTGATCTCGCCTTTTTAAGTCAATTATTTTTTGGACTGCTGCTTCATTAGTAGCATCGCAACTTATGCCATAAATGGTATCAGTTGGGCACAAGATGATGTTTCCTGACTTTAAATTCTGAACAGCTTCTTGTATAGCTTCGGTTTTTGTCATACTGCAAAATTAAGCATGCAATATTTTTGGCTTGAGTTTTGTTTTAAATATGTTGAATATCTTTGAAAAATATGGCAGTTAAAAACTACATTTATCCTTTTTGCTTGCTATTACTTATGTTTAATGGTAATTCTATTGTAGCTCAAGAAGTTTCTAATGAAGAGAAACGCATAACAAAGTCCGTTATTTACAAAGGCGACACTATTCCCATGCTCGACTTGAAAATGGTGCCAATTTATCCACCAATTGAGTTCAAAAACAAGCGTGAGAAGCGTAAATATGATCGTTTGCATCGTTATGTGGTCAAAGTCTATCCTTATGCAGAAGTAGCGGGTGAAATGCTTCGCTATTTTGACGATACACTTCAGTCATTTAAAACTGAACATGCCAAAAAGCGTTATTTAAAGAGTGTTGAGGAGCAGTTAAAAGAAGAATTTGGAGATGAGTTGAAAAAGCTAACCATCAAACAAGGAATTATTTTAGTAAAGCTTATTGATCGTGAGACCGGAAACACTTCTTATGAATTAATTAAACAACTTCGTGGTTCTTTTTCAGCATTTATTTGGCAATCCTTAGCAAGACTATTTGGTTCAAACTTAAAACTCGAATACGATCCTTATGGAGAGGACTATATGATTGAGGACATTGTTTTACGCATAGAAAGCGGTGAAATACCTTATGAAAAAAGAGAAAAGAGGATGTGATTTACTTTACCAACCCCACCTTCTCAAACACCTCCCAAAAGCGTTCATTCGCTTCTTTGGTACCTATTGTTAATCGAATTGTTCCTTCTGCGCCAAAGTTATCACCCGGACGAACCATTACGCCTTCGTCAAGCATTTTTGAAGTAAGTTCCAAGGAAGGAATAGGGGACTCAAATAATATGAAATTTCCCTGAGTTGGCCAATACTTAATACCCGCTGACTCAAACTTTTGGTACAACCATTTTTTTCCTTCCCAAACCATTTCTTGAGATTTCTTTACATGTTCTTCATCTTTTAAAGCGGCATAAGTTGCAATTATAGGCAGAGTTCCAATGCGGAAGGGACGAAAAATTTTATTTAAATATTCGCCAATTTTTGGAGTTGTAAATCCATAGCCGATTCTCAATCCTGCTAGACCGTAAATTTTTGAAAAAGTGTGTAAACCGATAATATTTTTCCCGGCTTTTACATAGTCAATGGCATAAGGAAAGTCGTCGGCATCAACAAAATGAAAATAGACTTCATCATAAACGACAATTACATTTTCAGGTAATTGGTTTAACAACTCATCCATTTTGTTCTTTTCAATATAAGTACCTGTAGGATTGTTTGGATTGGTAATAAAAACCAAGGCCGTCTTTTCATTTACGGCATTTAAGATTCCTTCTACATCCAATTGAAAATCAGGTCGGCTTAATGGAATATCAATAACTTTACCGCCTTCAAGTTCAATAATGTTTTTGTAGGGAGAAAAAGTTGGCGTGCTGATAATGCACTCAGATCCAACAGATACTAATCCTCGGCAAATTATTTCAAGCACTTCAACACCACTATTGGCTGTGATGAATTGACCACTTTTTATTTCTTGCTTGTAATGTTCAGCTAAAACGTCTTGAAATTGGTAATCGTCGTAGTGGTCATATTCGTAAACACCATCTAAAGCATTTCTCATTGCCTCCAAAGCCTTTGGAGAAGCACCTAATAGGTTTTCATTGGAAGAAAGCTTGTAAAATTTATCCCAATTGGTTTTGTTGGGAGTTGGTTTTCTTAATTGAAAACGTGTAGCTTTTTCAATATGATCTTTAAATAAAGGGTGTTTTTTCGACGATTCGCTCATTAGAAAATAGGATTTTTACAGTGGTCAAATTTAATCAAATTGCCATTTAGAACTAAATGAAAAGAGTTTAAGCAATGGCTTTTCTAAAACGTTCGATATGTGCATTGTCACCTTGAACGTAGATTAAATCATTCTGAAGAATTTTTTCTTCCGGTCGAATGTTTGAAATCATTTCATCTTTTCTTGAGATTGCAATGACATTTACGCCAAATTTATTTCTAAAGTCTACCTCTTGAAGACTTCTTCCTACCGGACTTCCGCTATCTCTGTTGACTCTAATACACGTAATATTAAAGTCAGGTATTTGATTGCTTTTAAGTGTTTTGGGCTGCTTAAGTTTCTCCTGAAATAAATGATAGTTGTCTGAACGAATAGTTTCTATAAATTGATTGATATCATCAGAAGGAACTAAGAAGTTGTGAAGAATTCTAGAGAAAATCTCTACTGAAGTTTCAAATTCTTCCGGAATTACTTCGTCTGCTCCTAAAGCTTTTAGTTCGTCAATCTCCTTAACATATCTGGTTCTTACCAATAAGTAAACCGATTGTGTAATGTTTCTTACTGTGGTAATCACAGCTTGAGTAGCATGATTATCGGATATGGCAACCACCACAGCTCGTGCTTTATAAACATTAAGGTGGTTTAAGATGTGTGACTGAGCTGCATCTCCATAAATTATTGGAACTCCATTTGCCTTTTCTCTTCTAACGGTCTCTGCGTTTAGCTCTACAACTACATAAGGAATATTGCTAAACTCAGCCGCTTTAGCTAAATTAGAGCCATTGATTCCATAACCTACAATAATCAGATGGTTTTCTAACTCATCATCTGACTCTCCATTTAATTCTGCTTCAATTTTTCTATTTATATCCAATGGTCTAGCTACTTTGGTTTTCAGAAACCAGTCGGCCATTCTTTCTGCGTAAATTATTACAAATGGAGTTAACAGCATTGAAGTAATAGAAACAGACAGGAAATACTGGTTTAACTCACTTGATAATAGGTTGTATTGAATGCCAACTTTTGATAAAATAAATGCAAACTCACCAACCTGAAATAAAGAAAGTGCGGTAAGAATAACCGTTTTTGGAGGGTATTTTAAAACACCTACTGCTATTCCTGTAATAATCGATTTTACCACAAAAACAATTACTACAAGCAGTAATACAATCCAAACATTTTGGATAAAAAAGTTTAGATCAAGTAGCATTCCTACGGAGATGAAAAAGAAAGAGGTAAATAACTCTCTAAATGGAAGAATGATACTTGTTGCTTGGTGACTGTATTCAGATTCAGAAATAATTAGTCCCGCTAAAAAAGCACCTAAGGCCAAGGACAGCCCGGCTTCTGAGGTTAAAAACGCTACCGCAAAACAAATGGTAATGGTAGTTAGTAAAAAAAGTTCTTTACTTCTAGTTTTGGCAATAATGTGCATTAAGCGAGGAACAACATATCGAGCAAGGACTATCGTGATTCCAACTACAATTAGAGATTTTATTAAAAGTGAAATAATACTTCCTGTAACATCGGTAGAATCTCCTGACATAATAGGAGTGACTAACATCATAGGAACAACTATAATATCTTGAAAAATAAGAATGGCTAAGGCATTTCTTCCGTGAGCTGTTGATATCTCATTGCGATCTTGTAATACTTTTAAAACGATTGCGGTACTCGATAAAGAAAAAAGAAAACCGACAAATACAGCTTCGTTCCATTTAGCACCAAAAAGATAGTAGGTTGCTGCGGCGATAATAACTGTTAGTCCAACTTGCAAAAATCCACCAATAAATACCGTTTTTTTAATTTGTGCAAGTTGTTTAATGGAAAGCTCCATTCCAATCACAAAAAGCAGCAGAATTACTCCAATTTCAGAGATCACTTCTACTTGCTCTACAGCATTTACAAGGCTTAAGCCGTAAGGACCAATGATGGTACCACTGATTAAAAAGCCTAAAATTGATGGGAGCTTTAAACGTTGCAATATAAATACAATGGCAACCGAAAAGCCGAGTAATATTAGAATGTCTTGTAATAGTGGTAGATGCATTCGAACTAATTGAGTAGTTAAACGAAATCAAATTTACATTAATTTTTAGGTGTATCTACAATTAAATTTATTTAAGACTTTTGTGTCCGAAATAAGATTTTTATTTTACATTTGCGATATTAAAATAGAGTAACAAAGTGCAAATCTTGCCGTAGAAATTATTGTTTAATATCTTAAGCCGAAAATGAATTCTCTAAATAGTTTAAAATACAATAAATGGATAAGAGTTGCTGTATTTAACTTTATGATTGCCGCAACAATGGGCTTGCTTTTAAGAGCCGCTTTTGTTTGGGAGATTAGCTGGCTTGATTACCGTAAAATGTTGCACGGTCATTCGCACATTGCCATGCTCGGCTGGATATATTTGGCACTCTATGCGCTAATTGTTCATGCTTTTGTGCCTAAAGAAAAACAAGAGTCGCCTTTTTACAATCGTTTGTTTTGGATAACACAATTTAGTGTGGTGGGAATGATGATTAGTTTCCCAATACAAGGTTATGACACTTTTTCGATTATCTTTTCAACAGCACACTTACTCCTGTCTTATGTTTTTGGAATTAAAGTTTGGAGAGATACAAAGCCATTGAATTCTTTTAGTATTAAATTACTGCGAATTAGCATTGTTACATTATTTATTTCTTCAATTGGCTTGTGGGCTATGCCAATAATAATGAACACTGCTGCAAGTCAAACGGCATGGTATTACATTGCTGTGCAATTTTACCTGCATTTTCAATTTAACGGTTGGTTTATTTTAGCATTAATTGCATTGATTTTTAAATATCTAATTGAAGATAAACAACTAAAAATTGAAGTAAAAGACTATCAGTTGTTTTTAGCTTTTTATTTACCGGCTTTACTGTTTACTTTTTTCCACGTTTTAACTTGGGCTTACGGAAGATCATTTTCTTACATAATAAATGGAGTAGGGGTCGTTTTTCAATTGATTGCTATTCTAATACTATTTAAATATATACTTGCAACTGCTTTTAAGAATACAAAAGGTAAAAACTGGAGATTACTCATCGTCTTTGCCTTTTTATCATTGATTTTTAAAACGGTCATTCAGGTAGTTTTGGTGATTCCGGAGTGGGCGAGGATTTCTACCGAAATTAGAAATTTTATGATTGGCTACATTCATCTAATTAATTTGGGAATTCTTTCCTCCGGACTATTTTATCTATTAAGAAACCAATTAAGAGTCTTGGATTTTAAATGGGAAATGGGACTTTTTTTATTTGGTGTATTTGCTACTGAAATCTACTTATTCCTACAGGGTTACTATTATTGGCAGGCTTTAGGTCGATTGACTAATTATCATTTTGTACTCTTTTTACTTTCAATTCCAATGCTATTGGGAATTGTGATTGTGTTTTTTAGAAATCTTTCAGATAAAAAAGTCTTAAATAATTTGTAAACAACTGTTAATTTATTATATTCGAAAACTGAAAATCAAACTTTAAAAATTAAACTTATGAAAAAGATTAGTCTCAGTATTGTCATTGTTTCTATTGTTGCTTTAGCTGCCTGCGGTGGCGGAGGAACAGAGAAAAAGGAAACTAAAAAGAAGGAAAAAACAGAAGAGAAGGCAGAAAAGGAGGTGCCTCAGTCAATTAAAGAAGGAAAAGGAGTTGGAGCAATTGATCATGTAAAATTAACTGAAGAGTTAGATGAAAGTATGATTCAAGTTGGAGAATCAATTTATGATATGAAATGTGCTTCTTGTCACAAATTGTCTGATCAGCGTGTGGTAGGTCCGGGATTTGCCGGAATTACTAACAAGCGAAAACCAGAGTGGATTATGAACATGATTACCAATACTGATGCTATGTTGGAAGAAGATCCGGCTGCTCAAAAGCTATTGGAAGAATGTTTAACTAGAATGCCAAATCAAAATGTTTCTGTTGGAGATGCTCGTCAAATCCTAGAATTCTTTAGAAAGAATGATATGGAGACGGTAGGCAGTAAAGACGGAGCTATCGAATCGTAAACCAATTTAAAACCTTTAATAAAAATGAAAACTAAATTTATTACCCCAATAGCTGCCATTTCGGTGTCGCTTTTTGCGATGTCATGTGGTCAGCAGGCTTCTACCGAAAAGGTAGTAACCGGAAACGCTGCGGAAAAAGCATACGTAGCACCTGGAGAGCACGACGAATTTTATGCTTTTATGTCAGGTGGCTACAGTGGTCAAATTACGGCTTACGGATTGCCCTCAGGAAGATTGTTAAAAGAAATCCCTGTTTTTTCTATGTATCCTGAAAATGGATATGGTTACAGTGAAGAAACCAAGCCAATGTTTAACACTTCTTATGGTCATGTGCCATGGGACGATTCTCATCATATTGAGCTTTCTCAAACCGACGGAGAGTTTGATGGAAGATGGTTGTTTGTAAACGGAAATAACACACCCAGGATTGCAAGAGTTGATTTAAGCACTTTTGAAACAGTTGAAATTCTTGAAATTCCGGATGTTGCAGGCTTACACTGTGCGCCATTTATTACAGAAAATTCTGAGTACTTGGTTTCAGGAACTCGTTTTTCTGTTCCCATTCCTCAAAAAGATGTGCCCATTGAAACTTATAAAGAAAACTTTTCAGGTTTGATTAATTACGTTTCTGTTGATCCTGAGCACGGACACATGGAGTTAGCTTTTCAAATTGAAATGCCCGGCTTTAATTATGACTTAGCTAGAAATGGTAAAGGTAAATCTCACGGATGGAGTTTTTTAACTACTTATAACTCTGAACAAGCACATTCATTGTTAGAAGTAAATGCTTCTCAAAAAGACAAGGATTTAATGGCGATTATCAATTGGAAGAAAGCCGAAGAATACTTAGCTGAAGGGAAGTTTACAGAGCGTGAAACTTCTTATTATCACAACTTGATGGATGAAGAAACCGGTATTGTTTCTTCTAAAGAAATGAAGAAAACTAAAATCTTAAACCCGGCAGATTGCCCGGATATGGTTTACTTTATTCCGGTTCCAAAATCACCACACGGTTGTGATGTTGATCCAACCGGTGAGTACATTGTAGGTAATGGTAAGCTTTCAGCTGATATGTCAGTTTATTCATACACTAAAATTATGAAGGCCATTGAAGAGAAAAACTTTGATGGAGAAATTGATGGTATCCCAGTAATTAACTATGAAGCGGGTTTACATGGTATTTTAGAAAAACCAGGTTTAGGTCCATTACATACAGAGTTTGACGGTAGAGGAAATGCTTATACAACATTCTTTATTTCTTCTGAAGTGGTGAAATGGGACGTAGAAACGAAAGAAATATTAGATCGTCAGCCTACCTTTTATTCTCCAGGTCACTTAGTGATTCCCGGTGGAGAAACCAAAAAGCCTGATGGTAAGTATTTGGTTGCGATGAATAAGATTACCAAAGACCGCTATTTGCCTACCGGACCGGAATTGGCTCACTCAGCTCAGTTATTTGATATTAGTGGTGAAAAAATGGAATTAATCTTAGATTTTCCAACGAAAGGTGAACCTCACTATGCACAAGCAATTAGTGCTGATAAGGTGAAGCCAAATGCAGTTAAATTTTACGACATTGCTCAAAATAAACATCCTTATGCAACATTGGGTGAACGTAAATCTAGAGTAGAGCGTGAAGGGAATGAAGTACATGTATACATGACTGCTATTCGTAGTCACTTAGCGCCTGATAATATTGAAGGTGTAAAAGTAGGTGATAAAGTGTACTTCCACCTAACTAACTTAGAGCAAGATTGGGATGTGCCTCATGGTTTTGCTGTTCAAGGTGCTACTAACGCAGAGTTATTGGTAATGCCGGGTCAAACACGTACTTTGCTATGGGAGCCTAATCGAGTAGGAGTTTTTGCATTTTATTGTACAGATTTCTGTTCGGCACTTCACCAAGAAATGTCAGGTTATGTTAGAGTTTCTCCAAAAGATTCAGATGTTGAATTAAAGTGGGGATTAAATGAAGCTTTGAGAAATAACCAAGAAGCAGCCAATAAATTTTACGAAAAACAAAAACAAGAGCGAGAAGGTCTCGCTTCCAGTAATAAATAAGTAAAATAAAAGCCCGGCGTTTTTGTCGGGCTTTTTTAAAACACTTTGTGATGCAAAAAAGTAAAGCCCCAAGAGTATGGATGAGCATAGCCATCCTTTCGTTAATCGGCGTATTTTTCTTTCCATTATGGCAAATAACATTAGATGCCGCTCAATTCCCCGAAGGATTGAGAATGGATATATGGATTAATAAAATCTCAGGCAGTAGTAAAAATATTATTCAAAATGTAAATATTTTAAACCACTACATAGGAATGCAATATATTGAGCCGGACTCAATAAAAGAATTAAAGTACTTTCCTTATGTAAATATTGGCTTGATTGTTCTTGGTGTACTTGCTTTTATCATCAATAAAAAATGGTCCTATTTATTCTGGGTGATTTTAGTAGCTATTTTAGGTGCTTTAGGAATTTACGACTTTTATTTGTGGTTGTATGACTATGGACATAACTTAGATCCAATGGCACCGATTAAAATACCGGGGATGACCTATATGCCTCCACTACTTGGCGAAAAAGATTTGCTGAACTTCTATGTGACTTCTTACCCTGCTATTGGCGGTATTTTGTTAGGTGTGGCAACAATTAGTGGAGCATTTGCATTTTTAAGTTATAAAAAGCCAAAAAGAAAATACTATTAAGTAACATTTAGGATGAAAAAATTAAAAACTTTAAAGCAGTTATTCATTTTCAGTGTAGCTGCTTTTCTTTTAAGTTGTCAGGCAGAGCCTGAAAAGATAAACTTTGGCGAGGATCATTGTGATTTTTGCAAAATGAGCATTGTTGATCCGAAATTTGGAGCAGAACTAGTGAGCGATAAAGGAAGAGTTTTCAAATTCGATGCAGTGGAGTGCATGATTCCTTTTATGAATGAGAACAAAGAAACAAATTTTGAGTACGTACTAGTCATTGCTTTTGATCAGCCCGAAGAGTTAGTTGCGGTAGACCAACTTACATTTGCTCACTCAGAAAGCTACAAAAGCCCTATGGGTGCTAATATTGCTGCTTTTAGAGATAAAGATAAGGTAGTAGATAATGCGCATTTAATGGATTGGGACAAGTTGAAACAAAAAAGAATGCAGAAGCATTAAGTATGATTAAATTTCAAACGCTATTACTGTTATTTTGCTTACAGTTTGGTGCTTTATTTTCTAAGAGTCGCACAGTTGAATCATCTTCTGTGCGTAACTTACAATCTGTTTTTGATGAAGCTGAAAGTGGAGATACCTTGTTATTAAAAGGGCTCTTTAAGGTTTCACTTCTAAAAGTAAATAAACCATTATTTATCATCGGAAAAGATGCAGAATTTGTTTCTAAGGATGGGGATGAAATTCTAGTTATTGCTTCGGATAGCGTTTTGGTGAAAAATATTGTCTTTAAAGATGTAGAAGCCAGTTTTTTAAAAGATAGAGCAGCTATACGCTTGTTAGAAGTGCAGCAAGTGCAAGTAGATAACAATCAGTTTATCAATACTTTTTTCGGCGTTTATGTTCAAAATTCATCAAATTGTATAATTAGCAATAATACTTTGCAAGGAAAAGCAGGAGATGAAGTGCACGCCGGAAATGCCATTCATATTTGGAAAGCTGAGCGAATTGAAGTAATCAATAATGTAGCCGAAGGACATAGAGATGGGATTTACTTTGAGTTTGTAAATCAAAGTTTTATTTCGGGAAATATTAGCAAAAACAATATGCGATACGGCTTGCATTTTATGTTTTCTAACTACGACATTTATGAGAATAATCAATTCGAAAATAACGGCTCGGGTGTAGCAGTTATGTTTAGCAAGCACATTAGAATGTTGAATAATACTTTTAAAGAAAATTGGGGGGGAGCCTCTTATGGAATCTTATTAAAAGAAATTAGTGATGGAGTGATGAAGCACAATCGCTTTGAGTTAAATACGGTGGGTGTTTATGCTGAAGGTGCCAATCGAATTCAAATTGATTCTAATGTATTTGTTCGAAATGGAAAGGCATTAGACATTAAAGGAAATTGTATGGATAATAAAATCCTAAACAATAACTTTTTGGGAAATACTTTTGAAGTATTGACAAATTCTAAGGGAAACCTAAACTTTTTTGAAGGAAACTATTGGGGGCAGTATAGTGGATACGATTTAAATAAAGATGGAGTAGGAGATGTGCCTCATCGTCCGGTGAACTTGTTTGCTTTGATTACCGATAAAATACCTGCGGCTAGTATGTTGCTTCACTCTCCATTAGTTCATGGTTTAGATATGGCAGAAAGAATTTTCCCTCAGCTAATTCCCGAACAGTTAATTGATAAAAAACCACAAATGAAACCTTTGAACCTATGATTGCTTTTGAGCAACTGAATAAAAAATACGGTAAACACAAAGCCTTGGAAAATGTAAGTTTGAGTATTCCAAAAGGAAGAGTTGTTGCCTTAATTGGGCCAAACGGATCCGGAAAAACTACTTTAATTAAATCTTTCCTAGGCTTAGTCAGCTTAAACTCCGGAGATATATTTTTTCAAGAAAAATCTGTTTTGAAACAAAGTGATTATCGCAAGCATATTGGATATATGCCACAAATTAGTCGTTTCCCTGAACACATGAATGTAAAACAATTGTTTGACTTTATGAGATCTTTGCGAAAAGATGTTAAAGATTATGATTGGGATTTATATGACAAATTTGAAATCAAGAAACTCGAGAAAAAACGATTGAATGCACTCTCAGGTGGAATGAGGCAAAAAGTGAGTGCTGCTTTAGCTTTACTTTTTAAGCCTCAACTACTATTGTTAGATGAGCCAACAGCAGGCTTAGACCCAAAGTCGAATGAAGTTTTAAAGAGCAAGTTGCTCAATTTTGCTTCTGAAGATCGATTAATCATTATTACTTCTCATATTTTAAGCGACTTAGATGATTTGGTAAATGATGTAGTTTATTTAATTGATGGAAAGTTAAAGTTTTATGAAAGCATTGAATCACTTCAAGAAAAGACGAAAGAAAGCCGTTTGACAAAAATGATTGCAGAACGTTTAGAAATGAAAAATTAAAATGGGAAAGATTGTTAAATACCTGACCATAGACTTGATGAAGAACTGGGTAATGATTGTGTTCACTGCATTATTGTTTCTTGCTACTTTAGGTTTCTTTGCACTAGAAGGTCAGAATGAAAAAGCGGTAATTGGTCTGTTGAATTTATCATTACTCTTGGTACCTATGCTAAGTTTGATTTTTTCAATCACCTATTATTACAATATGTATGACTTCTTGCTGCTTATTTTAGCACAGCCAATAAAACGTAAGAAGAGTATTTTTAGCTTGTATTTGAGTTTGTTAATTGTTTTTTCTTTAAGCATTACAATTGGATTGGGATTGCCTTTAGTCTTATTTAACCCATTTTCAACTTCTTATTTATTGTTGCTTTGCATTTTGCTATTATCAGCAGTATTTATTGCCATAGCTCTTTGGGCTGCGGTTTATACAAACGATAAAAGCAAGGGAATAGGACTGTCACTTTTGTTATGGGTTTATTTTGTTTTGCTTTTCGACGGCATTTTACTTTTAGGGATGTATAATTTTGCCGAATATCCAATCGAAAAGTACGTATTGTTTTTTACTTTTTTAAATCCGGTTGACTTAAGTAGAATTATGGTGTTAATGCAAACGCAAACGGCAGCTTTAATGGGCTATAGTGGAGCAATATTTAAACAGTTTTTTACAACTCAGCAAGGTTTAAGTATTGCTGTACTTTTATTGGTAAGTTGGGTTGTTGTTCCATTGATGTTTGCTTTTAATAAGTTTAAAAAGAAAGATTTATAATGAGTTTGCAAGCTAAGGTGATTACCTTTTTACAAGAAGCAAAAGTGCTTACTTACTGTACAGTAGTTGATGATCAACCACATTGTGCTCCTTGTTATTTCAGTTTTTTAGAAGAAGATGGTCAATACTATTTGCTTTTTAAATCATCGGAGGAAACTCAGCACATTCAAGAAGCATTAATTAACCCAAAAGTAGCAGGGAGCGTTTTGCCTAACAGAAAAATGGAGGTTAGTTCTAATCAGGGAGTACAGTTTAAAGGTAAGTTTATTTTAGAGGAGGAGGAGAGAATGAAACTTAAGAAAGCTTATTATGCTAAGTTTTCTTATGCTAGAGCAGTGCCGGGAGAGGTTTGGGCAATAGAATTGATTGAAACAAAAATGACAGATAACACATTGGGCTTTGGTAAAAAGCTTAAGTGGGTCAAGAATAATTAATTGGAAATATGTCAGTAATTCGGCTAACAAAAGAGTTTCACTTTGATATGGCTCATGCGCTTTTGGGCTATGAAGGCAAATGCAAAAATATTCACGGTCATTCTTACGAACTAAAAGTGACTTTAATCGGTAAAGTCAAAAACGGAACCCTTGATTCTGATGAGGGGATGTTAATTGATTTTGGGGTATTAAAAGAAATTGTCAGTAGAAAGATAATTAAACCTTTTGACCATGCCTTGGTGCTAAATGATAGAATGGATATTGACCATAAGCTGGGAGAAGGTTTCGAACAATTATTTTTTGTGCCATTTCAACCAACTTGCGAAAACCTGTTGGCTCATTTTGCCGAATTGATCATAAGTGAACTGCCCGATGGATGTCGTTTACATCACTTATTTTTAAGAGAAACAGCTACTTCTTATGCAGAGTGGTGGGCAGAGGATAATTAGTTTAAAACCCCATTCACACCCATGCCAAATAGGGCAAAATCGTACTTTACAGGATCGTTAGCATCAAACTTTCTGAGATTTTCGGTGAGTTCCTCCACTGCTTTCCAATCGTTTTGTTTGCGATCTAATAAGCCTAATTTCCGGCCAACGTTAGCAGTATGAACATCCAAGGGCATCATGAGTTTAGAGGTTGGAAAGCTTTTCCATATTCCAAAGTCAACACCTGCTTGATCTGATCTAACCATCCATCGCAAATACATATTTAAACGTTTAGCTGAAGAACCCTTTATGGGGTCGGCGATGTGCTTTTCAGTGCGCTGAAGATGTTCAGGCTGAAAGAAAAGTTGCTTAAAATTGGAAAACTTTTCTTTCATACTCTCATTGGCTTTGGGACTAAGGCAGACCTCCAAACCACCATGATACTTATAAAGCTGTTGTAATGCATGAAAAAAGTAGATTAAATCATCGCTGTTGAAAGTACGGTGCACAAAGCCAACAGCTTTTTGGCGGTCGCTCTCTTGATGGTTAAGTATAAAGTCATACGGGCTGTTGTCCATTATTTCAATCATTCGGTTTGCGTTGCGAATGATTGTTTTCCGCTGTCCCCAAGCAATAATTGCCGCCAAGAAGCCGGAGATTTCAATATCTTCTTTTATGCTGAATTGATGAGGAATTGAAATAGGGTCATCGGCTATGAACCCCTTCTGATGAAATTCTAAGTAATACCTCTCCAAAAGGTCTTTAAGTTCGCTAGATTGCTTAATTTTCATGGGACAAAAATAGACAGCAAAGTTTTGAAAGAAGAAGAATTCAGAAGATTAAAATTAAGAGAACGGTATAAGGTGCTTACAGAAAAAGGAACCTTTTTAGCCAATAGAGTACATGCGGGTTTTCAATGTCGTTTATACGATCTATTCGGCTATTACGTAGAAGTATGGCGACCTGCAGGAATTAATATTATCCAGTGGATTGAGGTGGTAAACCGTGATGAAATTATTGACAGTTATTTAGAAAACTTTGATATTGATTAACCACCAACTCTTTTAACCTTGTAACCTTTTTTCTCTAAAATCTGCATCACTTTATCGCGCTTTTCTCCTTGAATGATGATTTCGCCATCTTTTACACTTCCACCTACTCCGCAGGCAGATTTCAACATTTTGCCCAAATCATTTAAATCATCCTCTGAACCAATGAAGTTTTTGACTAAAGTAGCCGTTTTTCCTCCACGGTTTTTACGGTCTAAGTAAACACGCAATTCTTGTTGTTGTGGTGGTAAAGTTTCAATCTCCTCTTCTTCATCCTCAATTTCAAAATTGGGATTGGTGGAGTATACCATGCCGTTGTTTTTGCCTTTTTTTTCCATAGTGATGCAAAAGTAAGGGTTTCTGAAATATTGATTTATATTCCTTTTTACCAAATTGGTAATTTTTTGTTACATTTGTTAAATACCTTGTATTAGATGAGAGTAATTGCAAAAAAAATACTTCGTGAGTTCTGGCAGAAACATACAGATTCCGAAGAACAATTAAAAACATGGTATAAAGAGGTCTCAAAAACATCTTGGCTAAATCCATCAGATATCAAGAAAGATTATGCCAGAGCAAGTATCCTCAAAAGTGGTCGAGTAGTTTTTGATATTTGTGGAAATAAGTATAGATTAGTAGTAGATATTAATTACTCAAGACAATGGGTCTTTATTAGGTTTATAGGGACACATAAAGATTACGACAATATAGATGCTAACAGAATTTAATTATGGAGATTAAAGCAATCAAAACAGAAGAAGATCACAATCAAGCTTTAAGGAGGCTAGAGGAAATATTTCATGCACCGATAAACTCAAAAGAAGGCGATGAAGCTGAAATTCTTTCTATATTAATAGAAAAGTATGAGGATGAGTATTATCCCATCGAAGCTCCTGATCCCATTGAAGCGATAAAATTTAGAATGGAGCAAATGGGGATGAGTAAAAAAGAGCTGGCTCAAATTCTTGGCTATAGCAGTAGAGTTTCTGAAATCTTTAATAGGAAACGAAAATTGACGCTAAGAATGATTAGGAATTTGCATGAGAAATTAAATATTCCCTATGAATCATTAATAACTAAATATTGATTTGTATTTTGAGTTAAGTGATATTGCTTTTTATTTAAACTTGATACAAAGCCAAAGTATAATAATTCTTTGAGTCGGGAAAATGCTTAATCAGTTTAATTCCGGTATCTGTGGCTAGTTTTTCAATTTCACTAAGGTCGTACTTTATGGAAACCTCCGTTTGAATGGCTTCAAAAGCTTTAAAAGAATAGGTATTATCGCCAATACTTACAGTTTGTGCCTCAAGGCTTACTAAATGACTTTTACAAACTCCGGAAATTGGATCATAAGTCGGAAAGTGTTTAAACTGATTGAGGTCAAATTTACCATTCAACTCATTGTTGATCCTCGCTAAAAGATTCATATTGAATTTGGCTGTAACGCCTTCTTTATCATTATACGCCGCAAGTATTTTTTCAGGATCTTTTTTTAGGTCAAATGCAATCAACAGTAAGTCGTTAGTTCGACTGTTTTCTTTAAGAAATCTTACAAACTCAATTGCTTTTTCCGGGGAGTAGTTTCCAATATTGGCTCCCATAAACAGAATTAGTCGTTTTGTCTCACTCTGCGGTAGTTTCGGCAAGGTTTTAAAGTAATTACCCGCTACAGGCTTTACAGACAAGCCGGGTATTGAAGCTTGAAGGTTTTCTTTATTTTCTTCCAAAATAGATGCTGAAATATCAAGCGGATAATAATCAATGTCTTGAAATAATGGCATAAAAGCTTTTAATAGCTCCACTGTTTTAGTGCCATCACCTGCACCAAGTCCAATGATTTCAATTTCATTGCATAAGCTACTAATATTAGCAGCAAGTTGATTACTTGAGTCTTTAAGAATTTCCCTTTCGCAAGCAGGTAAGTAATATTCCTCTAAATCCATGATTTCTTGAAATAGCTCACTGCCCTTTGCATCGTAAAAGTATTTGGTAGGGAGTGTTTTGGACTTGTTGCTTAATCCTTTTTTTACTTCTTTCTCAAAATCTTTCATTGCTTGTTTTTAATACTAGTATTAATATTCAGTAAGTTGCATGCTGGTTTAAATTAAACAACTAAAAACCTGAGTAGTTTTTAATTTTTGAAATAAAAGAGCAGGCTAATAATTATAAAGCCAATTCCGGTAAGTGCAGGAGCAAGCATTTGCATTTGAAAACCAAGTCCAATCATGATTAGTGCGAGTATAATTAGTAAGGCAGAAAGTAACTTTTTCATGTCCAATTATTTTAACGTTTAATCGACAAGTTAATCATTTTTGAATGATTACATTTTGTTTATTATTAGTTATTTAGATTAATCATTGCTGAATGTTAGGCAACATTTGAAAAAAAATCATGCAAACATCTGAAAATCTTACTTATCTTTGACGTTAGTAACGTAAAACAATATTATGATTGTTTCTTTTCGCTCGAAAGAGACTGAAAAAATTTGGAAAGGAAATCGAGTAATGAAAATGCCGATTGATATTCAAAATATTGGACGCCGAAAATTAAGAATGCTGAATAACTCTCAAAATATAGCTGATTTGAGAATTCCACCTTCCAACCGACTTGAAAAATTGAGTGGAAATTTAAACGGATTTTATAGCATTCGAATAAATAAACAGTGGCGAATAATATTTGAATGGAATAATGGAAATGCGAGCGAAGTGGAAATTATTGATTATCATTAAAAGACAATGAAAATGGAAAAGTTAGAAAATGTACACCCAGGCGAAATTTTACTTTACGAATTTCTTGAACCACTCGAAATTTCGGCTTACAGACTTTCTAAAGATTTAAAAATACCGCAAACAAGGATTTCGGAAATTATAAAAGGTAGACGTCGAATAACGGCGGACACGGCTTTGCGATTGAGCAAATATTTTGGTAATTCAGCTAAATTTTGGCTTGGACTTCAAGACGATTTTGACATCGAAGAAGGAAGAGAAAACAAGCGATCTGAACTAAACGAAATAAAACAGTATACTGAAAAAAACGTAGCTTAACACTTTGTTTTTAAACGGATAGGTTTGTTTGTGAATCAAAAAGCTTGGGATTTTTGCTAAGATTACGATTGAAAAGCGAAAGACGTTGCTTTTTTTCACGCCACTGAAAGATACACGAGAACCGTTAAATGAATTGTTGCCTATTTAAATTATTTACTACATTTGCCCCGTTATTGGTTCTCAACCTTCTTTTGAAAGTTGAGATTAAAAGGGAATCCGATGAAAATTCGGAACTGTTCCCGCAGCTGTAAGCTCCGATAACCTTTTTGCAAAATCCTTTGCCACTGTTGCGTTTGTTAGCGACGGGAAGGCCGCAAAAAGGGGAGTAAGTCAGAAGACCTGCCTATAACGAAATGCTTTCGGGACAAAAGCGAAGAGTGAGATTCTATCCTAGGCAGATTCAAACCCTTTGTGCTTTCCCGGTTTAATTAATGTAATGTTTAATCATGCAATTAAACCAGAGGAACTTATGACTAAAGAATATTGTAAAAAGAACCAAATCATTCCAAGGTCTCCTTTCTTTAATTGCAAAAAATCAATTTCAAAATGAAACGAAATTATTTTTTGCTCGCTCTAACTTTAATTTCATCAGCGAGTTTTGCACAAAAAGTGCTTTTAGTAAATGGCGGTCAATTCGGCAATAGCCAAGAAAATGCCAATTTGGTCACTTACGATACTCAAAGTCAAAATTATAATGTAGTTGATACCATAAACAGTCAGTCTGCTCAAGACATATTCGTTGACACTGCTAATGCAGTAGCTTATGTGGCGGCTCAAGACTCCATCATTAGTTATGATTTGAATACAGAACAACGAATTGCTGCCAATAGCTTTCAAGGAGTCAGTACAAAAACATTGTCGCTGCATACTAGCGGACTATTAGTGGGAAATTGGTATGGACAGACCTCAAATAATCTTTATCTCTACAATAGAAACACTTTGACATTAATTGATAGCTTTCCAAATGTGAGCAAGGGAGTGAGTTCAATTTTAGTTCACCGAGATGACGCTTATGTTGTTCAAAATAATCAGACGGCTAGTTTTACAGATACTTTAGGCTATGTATTAAAAATTGATTTAATCAGTAGAACAATTGTAGATACTATTGTTCCTAGCGGTTACACTGAAGATATGGGGCAACTGCTCAAAAAATCAGACAACAGTGGTTTTTATGTTTTAAACTCAGGTTCAAACACCATTAGCTCTTATGACTTTTCATCGCAGAGTATCACAAACACCGCTATTGCATTAGACTTTAGCGTTGGTAGTACTTCTAACTTCGATTTGGATCAGGACACTTTATTTGTTCGAACTGGAACTGGTATTGGAAGCATTAATTTGAATAGTTTGTCTGTTATGGATAGCGTAATTGTTGATACCGTTGTTACTGCATTTACTTATGATCGGCTTAACAAGAATTTCTATGTCACACAGACGGACTTTTTTAGCTACAGAAAAGGTGGGATTTACAATCGCCAAGGTACTAAAGTAGATACTTTTATGGTAGGTTATTCACCGGAAGTGATTCAAACATATTACAATACTACCGTTGGTTTAAGTGAAGTTCTTCCACAGAAATTTAATGTAAATCTATATCTATATCCAAACCCTGCTAAAGAGTTCATTAACTTAAGTTGGGAGGAAAGTGAAAAAGTAGTTGATTTAGAAGTATACAATCAATTAGGTGCACTGGTTTACACTAAACAAAATCATAATTTACTTGAAAAAGTGAGTCTAAGCAATATGACTAAAGGTGTTTATTTTGTGCGAATTAGAGCAGGTGAAAAAATTGCAACTCAAAAATTAATCCTTGAGTAATGCGATTGCTGATTACAACCATATTTGCATTGATGACCTTGAGCAGTTTTGCTCAAGGTCCTTATGCGCCTGCTGCCGGAATCAGCGGAACAACTGCCATGCATAAAGATTCATCCGTTTTTGTAGCTTGGGCAGATCACTGTTCAATTAACAGAGGCTATCAAAACATCGCTAATCCATCTTTGGGTTTGGCAACTGTGGGAGATTCAACTTCTGCAACTGGAGCTCCAAATGTCAATGGAGTTGTTAGTTTGGGCGATGGTGGCTCGGCCACCTTGTCGTTCCCGGGAGTTATTTTCGACGGTCCGGGACATGATTTTGCCATTTTTGAAAATGGATTTAGCAATATTGACGGCGGTGACTTTTTGGAGTTGGCATTTGTGGAAGTCAGTTCTGATGGAGTGAATTTCTTTCGCTTTCCCGCACATTCTTTAACCGACACTTCACAAGCGGTAGGGAGTTTTGGAAGTGTAGATCCAACTCAAATTAACAATTTAGCCGGTAAGTATTTATTGAATTACGGAACGCCATTTGACTTGGCGGAATTATCAGGAATCAACGGTTTAGATCTTCAAAATATTACTCACTTAAGGATTGTTGACGTTGTGGGTAGTTTGAATAACACTTATGCGACAAGAGATACTGCCGGTAGAAAAATCAACGATCCTTATCCGACGGCATTTACACAAAGTGGATTTGATTTGGATGCAGTGGGTGTTGTTCACATTAAATCGGTTGGACTTGCCGAGAAAGAAAATGTTAAGAAGTTGAGCATTTATCCAAATCCGGTGAGAAAACATTTGTTTTTTAACGAGCAACTTATTGGCGCTGAATGGGAAATTCTAAACTTAAGTGGAAGATTAGTTAAAAATGGAAGATTAGCTAAAAATCAGATGAACTGTTCAGAGCTAAAGTCGGGAGTGTATTTATTAAAACTGATTCATCAAAATGAATTGTATCAAGCTAAATTAATCGTGGAATAATGCGAATCCTGCTGTTGCCCATATTGTTGTTTTCAGCGACCTTAATAAAGTCGCAGGTTATGGATTCAGTGAACATTAAGTCCGTTGAAGTGGAGGCAACTGCTGTAAAAGAAAAAGCGGATGTACAACAATTAGACAGCAACCTTTTGCATCAGGCGGAAAACAAAGATTTGGGTGAAAGTTTGCAAAAACATGCCAACCTCTTTGTGAAGTCTTATGGAATGGGCAGCATGGCGACGGTTTCTATGCGAGGAACCAATTCCTCTCAAACGAAAATATATTGGAATGATATCCAATTGAATTCAGCCTTAAACGGCATTGTTGACTTGGCTTTATTTCCCACCTTTTTTATGGACGAAGCTGAAGTAAATTACGGCTTAAGTAGCATGAAACTGGGAAGTGGGGGATTGGGAGGTGCTATTCAGCTTAAAAATAAAGCTAACTTTAGTGAGTCAAATCATATTCAGCTTCAGCAAGATATTGGGAGTTTTGGTTTGTACAATTCGCAATTGAAAATCAGTCTGGGGAACCATCGATTGAAATCACAAACCAAACTTTTTAGACGACAAGCCGACAATGACTTTGAGTACCTAAACTTTAATAAAGCAAATGCACCTCAAGAGAAAGTGCGCAATGCGACATTAAGGCAAGAAGGTTTAATGCAGTCGTTTTACTATCGGCTTAAAGAGAATCAACTCCTTGAAACGCATTTGTGGTACTATCGTTCAGATCGTAATTTACCGCCATTAATGACTTCCATAGAGTTTAAAGAACATCAAGAAGATGACGCCATTCGCCTTTTAATAGGCTATAAAAAGTACTTGAGTAAAGGTCAATTCTCGATAAAATCTGCACTGACTAACCAAAGTGTATTCTATGAAAACGAACGTACTTCAACGGCTTCATTAACACAAACTGCCAATTGGTATAATGTAGTGGGGTGGAAGCAAAGGTTTGGAAAAAAACTATTCACGAATTTTCGCTTAAATACGGCTTACAACCAAATAAACCCTGGAGCTGAAGTAAATCAAATTGATCGAAAACAACTAAGCGCTTTTCAGTTAGTTGATTATGAGTTTACTTCTAAATGGAAAGCAGAAGTTCAGCTCAGAGAAGAGTTGATTTTGAATGAGGGAAGTTTCTTTTTACCAACAGCAGAGCTTACTTTCAAACCTAAAGGAACAGAAGATTTGAGCCTATACGCCAAAGCAGGTAAAAACCTAAAATATCCAAGCTTAAATGATTTGTATTGGCAGCCGGGCGGCAATCCTAACCTTCAAGCAGAGGAAAGTATAACAGCTGAAATAGGTCTGCAAAATGAATTGAGCATTTTTGATAAAAGCTATACTCTAAATTGGCAAACTGCGCTGTATGTTTCATCGATTGATAATTACATTCAGTGGCAACCTACTGCTTTTGGCTATTGGCAGGCACTTAATTTAAAAGAAGTGGCTACTCAAGGTGTGGA
This sequence comes from Flavobacteriales bacterium UBA5081, assembly GCA_002415785.1. Classification (GTDB taxonomy): domain Bacteria; phylum Bacteroidota; class Bacteroidia; order Flavobacteriales_E; family Vicingaceae; genus UBA5081. The sequence goes on along the minus strand of DIAJ01000016.1, from coordinate 2,690 downwards.
AGTTCGCGCAAAACTTAAAAGCCAAAAAGCAAAGCTTAAGAAGGAGTTGCGATTGAATTATACCTACACTTCTTCCGTCAACAAAGCAAGCAATCATGCCATCGATCATTCTGTAGATCAGCAGTTGATTTACATTCCCGAACATCAGTATAACATTAACTTTAATTTAAGTAGAAAAGGATATTCATTGAATTACAACTTCCAATTCATGGGAGCGCGTTATACTACTTCAGACAATGAATCTTTTTTGCCTTACTACACACTTTCCGACCTCTCGCTAGGCAAAGCATTTAAATGGAAAGATCAAAGTTTGCAGCTTTCATTTGCTGTAATGAATGTTTTTGATACCGAATACCAAGCCATTGAATGGCGCCCCATGCCTAATCGGAACTATTTGTTTACGCTTAAATACAAAATTCAGCCATGAAGAAGTATGTAAACATATTGCTTCTCTTGCTTTTTCTTTTTGGCTGCAAAAAAGAAGAGAAGAAAGAGCCGGTTTCTCATGATTCAATCGCCAATTCGGAAGTTATCATTTTAAATGAGGGGAATTTTCAATGGGGGCAAGGTACAGTTTCGCTTTATGATCCACAAAGTGGAGAGGTGAAAAATGACGTTTTTCAGTCAAACAACAACAATCGCCCTTTGGGGGATGTGGCACAGTCCATGACGATGATTGGAGATACCGGATATATTGTGGTTAATAATTCCAATAAGATTGAAGTGGTTGATTTAAAAACCTTTCAATCCATTGGAGAGATTAGTTCGTTAAACTCTCCACGAAATTTATTGCCGATCAGTCCCACAAAGGCTTATGTAAGTGATTTGTATGAAGATGATATTTATATTGTCAATCCGCTTGATTTTAGCGTTAAAGGTCGAATCAATTCAGCCGGTTGGACCGAAGAAATGGTGATTGTTAATGGAAAAGTGTTTGTTTGTCAAGTCGACAGTAGTCAGTTGTTGGTAATTGATGCGGCCACAGATCAAATCATTGACAGATTACCTACTGCTCATTCGCCGCAGTACATTGAGCTTGATAAGAACGGTAATGTTTGGGTGAGTTGTAGTGGAAATCAGGATGCTAAAAAACCGGCTTTGCAGCAGTTTAACTCTTCTAATTTGCAGTTGATGAAAAGCTTGAGTGAGGAATCAGCCAATCAGTTTTTCGGTGAGATTGCTTTTAATTCTACCAAAGAAGAATTGTTTTTTATCAATAGAGGTGGAGTCGGGAAGCTGACAATTACTGACACAACGCTAGAAGAAATGGCTTTCATTTCTGCTAATAATCGTATTTTATATGCGATGAATGTCGACCCTAAAACGAATGAGATCTATTTAGCCGATGCGATTGACTATCAGCAAAAAGGTATAATTTATCGCTACAGCGAAAATGGAAGTTTAATAACTCATTTTCGAGTAGGAATCATTCCCGGGTCTATCTATTTTAAAGAGTAAACATGAATTATTATCCGGAACGCATTGTTTGTTTGACCGAAGAAACCACCGAAACCATCTATTTATTAGGTGAAGAAGATCGAATTGTCGGCATTTCCGGCTTTACGGTTCGTCCGAAAAGAGCGCGTAAAGAAAAGCCAGTAGTCTCTACTTTTTTGGATGCCCAAGTGGATGATATTCTCGATTTAAAACCCGATTTAGTGATTGGGTTTTCCGACATACAGTCTAAAATAGCCGAAGAGTTAATTGCAAAAGGCGTGAGCGTTTGGGTAAACAATTATCGCTCAGTCGACGGTATTTTTAAAATGATTGTCCAAATGGGAAGTTTACTAGGGAAACAAAAGGAGGCCATGGAATTAATTCATGGCTACCAAAATAGGATAGATGAAATTAAAGCTGAAGTAGCACAATGGGAGAAAAAGCCTTTGGTCTACTTTGAAGAATGGTACGATCCATTAATCACCGGAATTCAGTGGGTGAGTGGGTTGATTGAAATTGCGGGTGGAGTAGATGCTTATTCAAAAAACAGAAATGCTTCTTTGGCAAAAGACCGAATTATTGAAAACCCACAGGAAGTGGTTGAGTTGAATCCTGACATTATCTTGGCTTCTTGGTGCGGTAAAATGTACAAGCCAAAGCGAATGTTTGAGCGGGAGAATTGGAAAAGCATTCGCGCTTATCAAAATGAAAATTATTATGAAATTGATTCGTCCATTATACTACAGCCCGGTCCCGCAGCACTGACGGACGGTTTGGAAGCTATTTATAAGCATACGAAGACTTGGTATGAAGGGGAGAAGAGTTAAAAGTGACTATAGTTAAAAGTTAAGAGTTGAAGATTATTACCTTAATGAAACCCTTAATTTGCCTTCACTTCTTAATGTTAAAAAGGAATTAAGATGTTTAATCATAGAATTTTCTATCTAATTTATATTTTCATTTTAACTGCAAAGCTCACAAACCTAGCTTACCGGTAGGCAGGCTTTGCTCAAAGAACTCAAAGCATTATCGTTTTCATTAATTATTAGCGAAGAAATAACCATTTCTCGCTTCATCGAGACAGTTTTGCCTAAAGTTTGTAGTTAAAATTATTTAGATGCAAGAGACAAGAAGCAGATTCTAAAGTCGAAAATCATTGTTTACTAACTAATAATTCAAAAGATTTCCAATTCAATAATAGTCTTTTTTAACCGTTAGTAACGGCTATCCTGTAAGCTCCCCCAAAAATAGTA
>DIAJ01000023.1 GCA_002415785.1 Flavobacteriales bacterium UBA5081 | reverse complement strand
CCGTCTGCTTAGAAGGCAGATGCTCTATCCAGCTGAGCTACTCGACCAATATTTCAAGCTCTATCCTTCCGATGACTATCGGAAGAGCTAGTCGACCTTTTAAATTAGGCTTTTAAAAAAACAAAGCCCTCCACCAAAAGGAGGAAGGCTTTGCGGTCCGGACGAGACTCGAACTCGCGACCCCCTGCGTGACAGGCAGGTATTCTAACCAACTGAACTACCGGACCAATATCTTTAGGAACTTCCCTTTCTTTGTTGTTTTCGGGAGCGCAAATGTAGAACTTTTTTTCCTTTTAATTTTCATTTTTGATGAAAAAAAATGCACTTTTTTTATGCTATCATTTAGCCGTTTTATTTTCAATTAATTAAAAATAAATTTGCTTTTTATGCTTTAGTCTCATAATTAAACCTACTTTTGACAAATAATATTTTAATTTTTTATAATGAGCACAGGAACAGTAAAGTTCTTTAATGAAACCAAAGGTTTCGGTTTTATTAAAGAAGACAATTCAGATCAAGAACACTTTGTACACGTTACAGGTTTAATCGACAAGGTTAACGAAGGTGATGCAGTTGAGTACGAATTGAAAGAAGGTAAAAAAGGAATGAACGCAGTTAATGTTAAGTTAGCATAACTGTTCATCATAAATTTTATCGAAAAACCTTGAAGATCTTCTTCAGGGTTTTTTTGTATCCAATTTTTAATCTTTGTCATAAAAAAAGCCGTTCTCAAAAGAACGGCTTTTCATTTTTTTATATGACGATATTATTTTACCGCCTTAACAATTGCTTCAAATGCTTTTGCATCATTCATGGCTAAGTCAGCTAAAACTTTACGGTTAAGCTGAATATCTTTTTTACTTAGTTTTCCCATAAACTCTGAGTACGACATATCGTGTTCTCTAACGGCAGCATTAATACGCTGAATCCACAATGCTCTAAAGTTTCTTTTCTTTTGCTTACGTCCTACGTATGCATATTGCAAACCTTTTTCAACAGCATTTTTCGCTACTGTGTGAACATTTTTTCTTCTACCAAAGTAACCTTTGGCCTGTTTGATAATCTTTTTTCTTCTTGCTTTTGCAGCAACTGCATTTACTGATCTTGGCATTTCTTAATCGTTTTTTGAATAATCGCGGTTTTTGTTAAACACTTTTACTGAGCGAGTATCCGGGTTGTTTTAAATTTGTTAATTACGATAACCTGGGGTTGATCTTACTTCATACACAATTGTAACTTCACATTTGCTTCATCGGCTTTGTGAACCAATGTAGAGTGTGTCAAGTTACGCTTGCGCTTAGTTTCTTTCTTTGTCAAAATGTGACTTTTGAAAGCATGCTTTCGCTTGATCTTACCAGTTCCAGTTAGCTTAAATCTTTTTTTAGCGCTGGAATTAGTTTTCATTTTTGGCATTGCTCTAATTTATTGAGTTAATATTAATTGAATTTACTTAGATTTTCTTGGAGAAAGCATCATAATCATACGCTTACCTTCCATTTTTGGCATTGATTCCACTGTTGCAATTTCCTCTAAAGATTGAGCTAGTTTTAATAGTAAAATCTGTCCTTGATCTTTAAATAGAATTGAACGTCCTTTAAAGAAAACATAGGCTTTCACTTTTGCCCCTTCTTTAATAAACTTTTCAGCATGTTTTAACTTGAAATCAAAGTCGTGATCGTCAGTATTAGGACCAAAGCGAATTTCTTTAACAACTACCTTAGTTGCTTTAGCTTTCATCTCTTTTTGTTTCTTTTTTTGTTCGTAAAGAAACTTTTTGTAATCAATGATTTTACATACTGGCGGATTAGCTTTTGGTGAAATTTCAACCAAATCTAAATCTGCCTCATTGGCCATTGCTAATGCTTTCTCAATTGAATACACGCCTTGCTCTATGTCGTCTCCAACTACACGTACTTCTTGCGCACGAATTTTTTCGTTAATTCTATGCGGATCTTCTTGTCTGCCGAACTTACGGGGGGGTCTAGGTCTAGCTATTGTTTGGTCCTCCTTTAAATTTATTTTTTACTTAAAATTAATTCAATTTCTTTATTTAAAAAATCGGCAAATTCCGAGATTTTCATCGTCCCTTTGTCACCTTCTCCGTGTTTTCTAACCGAAACTGTACCGTTTTCTATCTCTTTTTCGCCTATGATTAACATGTAGGGAACCTTTGATACCTCTGCATCTCGGATCTTTTTGCCTACTTTTTCGTTACGATCATCTACGAAGCCGCGAATATCGGAATTATTTAGCACTTTTAAAACCTCTTTGCATTTTTCATTGTATTTTTCACTTAATGGTAAAATTGCAACTTGCTCAGGCGTTAACCAAAGCGGGAAATTACCTCCGCAATGTTCAATTAAAACGGCTACAAAACGCTCTAATGAGCCAAATGGTGCACGGTGAATCATCACCGGACGGTGTCTTTGATCATCGCTTCCAATGTACTCTAGTTCAAATCGCTCCGGTAAATTGTAGTCTACCTGAATTGTTCCTAATTGCCATTTCCTACCCAAAGCATCTTTAACCATAAAATCTAGCTTAGGACCATAAAAAGCTGCCTCACCGTATTCAACAACAGTATTTAAGCCTTTATCGGCTGAAGCATTAATAATTGCCTGCTCTGCTTTTTCCCAGTTATCGTCACTACCAATGTACTTACTGCGATCATTTTTATCTCTCAATGAAATTTGAGCAGTATAATCTTCAAATCCTAATGCGTTAAACACATAAAGGACTAAATCTATAACTTTTTTAAATTCTTCCTCGACTTGTTCTGCTGTACAAAATAAGTGAGCATCGTCTTGCGTAAAGCCCCTAACTCTAGTTAATCCATGTAATTCTCCACTTTGTTCGTAGCGATAAACAGTACCAAACTCGGCAAAGCGCAAAGGTAAATCGCGATAGGAGCGTGGCTCTGATTTGTAAATTTCGCAATGATGCGGACAGTTCATCGGTTTTAATAAAAACTCCTCATTTTCATTAGGTGTTTTTATTGGTTGGAATGAGTCTTCGCCGTATTTTTCATAATGACCTGAAGTAACATACAGTTCTTTACTTCCAATATGCGGAGTAACAACCGGCAAATAGCCTGCTTTTACTTGTGCTTGTCGCATAAAGTTCTCTAAACGCTCTCGCAATTGAGCCCCTTTTGGTAGCCACAACGGTAGTCCTTGACCAACTCTTTGACTAAAAGTAAATAAGCTAAGTTCCTTGCCAAGTTTTCTATGATCTCTTTTTTTAGCTTCCTCAAGCATTTCTAAATACTCAGTTAGTTCCTTTTGCTTAGGAAAAGTAATGCCATAAATACGAGTTAGTTGTTTATTATTCTCATTTCCTCTCCAATAAGCTCCTGCAACATTTAGTAACTTAATGGCCTTTATAAAACCAGTGTTGGGTATATGCGGACCTCGACATAAGTCTGTGAAATTACCTTGTTTGTAAAAGGTGATGCTTCCATCTTCTAACTCCTCAATTAACTCAAGCTTGTATTGATTACCTTTTTCTTGAAAATAATTTATTGCATCGGCTTTAGAAACTTCTTTTCTAGAATATTCATTTTTTTGACGTGCTAACTCTTGCATTTTCTTCTCAACTTTTGGAAGATCTTCAGAAGTAATTACACGATCACCTGCATCTACATCATAGTAAAAACCATTATCAATGGGAGGACCGATGCCAAACTTAATGCCGGGATATAATTCTTCCAAAGCTTCAGCAAGAAGGTGAGCAGAAGAGTGCCACATGGTTTCTTTTCCTTCTTCGTCGTTCCATGTTATTAATTGTAGATCTGCGTCTGATTCAATAGGACGAAATGCATCCCATACTTCTCCGTTTACTTTAGCAGCTAATACATTTCTCGCAAGTCCTTCACTAATGCTTTTAGCTACATCTAAGGAGTTTATACCTGCTTCAAATTCTTTAATACTTCCATCGGGAAGTGTAATTTTTATCATTGAGTTCATTTTTGTGCAAAATTAATGGCAATAAGTGATTAGAAACAAAAAAAAGAGCGTCAAAAGACGCTCTTTAAATTATATTGAGTCGAATTTTGATTCTTAACCGTTTACAATTTGGGTTCGAAGTTCAGTAATCTGATTGGTTAAAGTACTTAATTCCGAATCACTAAGTTTTACGGCACTTAATTCTATTTCTCCTTGGTTGAATTTTCTAACATTCTCAAAATCATTGTAGGTTTGATAAACATTTGTTAAACCATCAATTAAAAAGTTTAAATCCAAAGAAGGATCTTGCTGTACTCTTAATGCTTTAATAATATTTTCTAAGATTGTCATCTGCTCAATTAGTCTTGGCTCTACTTTAGCATTTCCTGAAGTACTATTTGCTCCAATGTACATTCCTTCAACCCATGCAGCTGAAAAGAATATGGCTTCTTTAGATTCTTCTTCATTTTCCATTAAAAACTCATCTGTTCTTCGCTTAATGGTCGTTAGGATTCTCAAGATCGTATCTTGATTACCAATATTTGATTCAAAGCTTTTAATTAAATCTCCACCACCAAAAACATTGGGCATTCCAATTGCATCAGACATCTTTTTAACGGCGTTTAGTTGATCAATTGCAGCTTGTTGTTGGTTGTTTAACACGGCATAAGCTAAATCTGCTGAATAAACTCCAAAATTTAAATACTTTGAAGTTTTAGTGTTGTATTTGTCAACATTTGTAGGATTGTTTGTTAATCCGCTTTTATACTCTAATCCGGCACGGTTAAAAATTGCAGCGATTTGAATTGGAGATGGAAGCATAAATGATACTTCTTCATCAATAATTTGCTCAGATGCCGGAGCTGATTCAACTTTTTCTTTTTTCTCTTCCTTCTTTTCTTCTTTTTTAGGAGCCTCAGCACAAGCAGACAAAAGGAAAAGCCCGACAAACAGGATAGATAATTGGGGTAGGTTAATATACTTTCTCATTATTTTCCGATTTTATTCTTCAGTGTTTTCAATAAATGTTAATTGATAGCCAAGTACGAATACCATGCAGCTGTTTTCAATATTAGCGCCTGCTGGTATGCTGTAACGTACATAATGTCTTTTAGCGTTATCCGGCTCGTAAATAGCCATTTTTTCTTCATTTGTATTCGTAGAGTACAAGGCAGATCTACCATCGTGGCTGCGATCTTTATCAAAAACCTCTACGGTGATACCTTTTGGAAGAGCTTTTGAATTAAACACCATTCGGTATTTTTCACCTTTAAATAAAGGAACTTCAATTTCTCTATACTGAACTGTGTCAGCATAACTTATTGAAGTAACTTTTGAGGATGAATAGTAATAAGGGCTAAGTTGAGAAATTCCCTCTTTCTTTAGAGCTTTTACATCGCAGTTGTTAGAGGTATTGCTGCCCGGTTTTGGAGAAATACCTGCAAACGTTAGAATGAAAAAACTTAATAAGAATAAGCTTGTAGCAATTTTCTTCATTTGTTTATTGATTGATTTTGGCGCTAAGATAGTAAATTGTTCGTTCTTGCAATGGAATATTTTGAAATGTGTTTCAGATTTTTTTTAAACATTCTCAAATTACTTAGCTCGCTTAGCTCTTTGCATTTCATTTTCTCTTTGCATTTGTTTCTCTTTAAAGAGGGTAAAGCGGTTCTTTTCTATTCTCGGAGGCCAGTAATTATTACTTCTATCTACATCAGCTGTCTCTAAATTAGGGTCTAAGTTGATTTCTTTAAGTTCTTTTTCAAAAATAAACAGCTTACTTACATTTTTATAATTCATTTTCCATATTTCAGCCGGAATGTGAATTTTCTCAGTTGAATTATCAACAAAAGTAAACTCCAATATAATGGGCATTACCAATCCTCCCGGCGATGAAAACTGAATTTCATAGATGTTTTTGTCAAACTTGAGTTGCTTTTTTTCTTTATCATCAAGTGAAGAGACGTATTCTTCATACTCTTCTCGATCCACTGAAGTGACATTAAAAGGATCATGTGTATTGTAAAAATCCTTTGTTGTCGGATCTTGTTCAACAACAGTATTTGGACGGTTAACTTCATTTCTTACATCGCCAATAAACTCTTCCTGTTCTTCTAAGTCGGCTTTTTTCTTCGGAAATTCAACATCAGGATTTTTAGAATCTAAACGGTACCATTTTACCTTATCTATTGCTATGTCTACATGGTCAGTTGTGAAAAACCAACCTCTCCAAAACCAGTCTAAATCCACTGCTGAGGCATCTTCCATAATTCTAAAAAAGTCTGCAGGAGTGGGGTGTTTAAACATCCAATGTGTAGCGTATTGTTTAAAAGCATAGTCAAACAACTCTCTGCCCATAATCGTTTCACGCAATATATTAAGAGCAGTAGCAGGCTTTCCATAAGCATTGTTTCCAAATTGAATAACTGATTCAGAGTTGGTCATGATAGGTGTAATGTTTTCTTTGTTTCCTTTCATATAGTCTACAATCTTATATGCAGGTCCTCTTCGAGAAGGGTAGTCCACATCCCATTCCTTTTCTGCTAAATACTGACAAAATGTATTCAATCCTTCGTCCATCCATGTCCATTGTCTTTCATCAGAGTTTACAATCATTGGGAAAAAGTTATGTCCAACTTCGTGAATGATTACAGAGATTACACCGTATTTTAATCTTTCAGTATAAGTGCCATCTTCTTCCGGTCTTCCGTAATTAAAACAAATCATTGGGTACTCCATTCCTATGCTTGCAGCATTAACTGAAATAGCAACAGGATATGGGTAGTCGAAAGTAGTATTTGAATAGCTGCGTAAAGTGTGGGCAACCGCTTTTGTTGAATATTGTTCCCAAAGTGGGTTTCCTTCTTTAGGATAATAAGACATCGCCATAACGGTTTGATCACCTAGCTTAACACCCATAGCGTCCCAAATGAATTTTCTTGAAGATGCGAAAGCAAAGTCTCTCACATTGTCCGCATGAAACACCCAGGTTTTCTCACTATTACTTTTCTTTTTTTCATTTTTTCGGGCTTCTTTTTCATTTACGATCATCATTGGTTCATCAGAATTCTTAGCCTTCTCTAATCGCTCTTTTTGTGTTTCGGTAAGTACTTCGTCTACGTTTTGGAGTTCTCCAGTAGAAGCTACTATATGATCATCCGGAGCAGTTATACTCACTTTGTAATTGCCAAAAGGTAGCGTGAATTCTCCTCTGCCTAAGAATTGTTTGTTTTGCCAACCTTCAACATCGTTGTAAACAGCCATTCTCGGATAAAATTGGGCAATGGTGTATAGATAATTATCTTCCTCTTTAAAGTATTCATAACCGGATCGACCACCAATTTCCATTCTGTTGTTAATGTTGTACCACCATTTTACTTTAAAACTAAACTTTTCACCAGGCTGTAGTGCTTTGTCCATGTTTATTCGCATCATAGTTTTATTAACCATAGTGGTTAAGTCGTTGCCCTCATTGTCTTTAACGTATTCAATTTTAAAGCCTCCGTCAAAGTCGTTCATCATTTTTTCTAAGCGCTGAAATGAAATATCATCACTCATTTTAGAAGTGCTAATTTTCTTGCTGTCAGAGTCTTTTGCTCTTACATTTTGATCCAATTGAATCCACAAATAAGGGAGTGCGTCGGGAGAATTATTGTAATAAGTAACCGTTTCTTCTCCGTAAATTCTTTGTTTTTTATCGTCTAACACCAAATCAATCACATAATCGGCTTGTTGTTGATAGTATTGGTGTCCCGGCATTCCTGCAGCAGTACGATAAACATTTGGAGTTGGAAGCTCTTCGTTTAGTTGCCTAAACTTATTCTTATTGATGTTTTCTTGAGCAATTCCGCTTAATGAAACAAATATTAAAAGTACTTTGAGATATAATTTATTCATGGGTAAAAGGTTAAAAATGACCGCTAAGTTGGTCTTTATGTAAATTCAAACTGTGTGTTTCTTCTTTGTAGTAATAATTAATTCTGTTCGCTTGTGTATCAAATAAATCAATAAGTAAGCTGTTTTTTATTTCATGTTCTATCTCTGGGTTAAAGTTGGGGACTTCCAAGTAGACCCAAGTGTAATTTTTATCTACTTCTTTACCTAAAAAATGAATAGTCAATTTTTGCTCATTCTTGATTGAAAAGTGTTTTTCTAGATAATCTTGTAGTAAATCATCAGTAAGCGGGCTTTCTTTTGGAGTACCTAAAAATATTGAACTGTCAGCATTTTGCTCCAATGCTTTCTCAATATCATCTGTAAAAAGTTTGATGATAATTTCTAAATACCCACTTTCTTCATTGTATTGCATTTCAGTAATGCTCATGTAAAATTTATGCGCTGACGCAAACTGATGCGAAGCTAATACAAAGAGAAGTAAAATGATTTTCTTCATAAATGAAAGTTAAATTTCGATGTTTGCAAAAGTAGCAGCTTAAATGAGAAGATGACCATTTACCCTTATTTAACTATAAAAATCTTTTTGATTGGTTAATTTCGTTGGCTTATTAAAATAAATTCCATCAAAATTATAACTTATGAGAAGTTCTTTTTTACTATTTATTGGTTTATTATTTGTTGTTCAGCTTAAAGCCCAAAACTATTGGCAACAAGCTGTTGACTATACAATGAACATTGATATGGATGCAGAGTCCAATCAATTTGAAGGCGAGCAAACCCTAATTTACACTAACAATTCTCCCGATACCTTAAAAAAAGTTTATTATCATTTGTTTTTCAATGCATTTCAGCCAAACAGTATGATGGATGTTCGTTCAAGAACTATTGAGGATCCGGATAGAAGAGTTGGTGATCGTATTTTTCATTTAAAAGATGATGAAATCGGTTATCAAAAAGTAAATAAATTAACTCAAGATGGTAAAAAATTAGATTATGAGGTGGTTGGTACAATCTTGGAGGTCAAACTTGATCATCCAATTTTGCCCGGAAAATCTTCCACATTTAAAATGAACTTTTCGGCTCAAGTGCCACTTCAAGTTCGCCGTTCAGGGAGAGACAATGAAGAGGGAATTCGATTTTCGATGACGCAATGGTATCCTAAAATGGCGGAGTATGACTTTCAAGGATGGCATGCCTATCCATATATAGGAAGAGAATTTCACGGTGTATGGGGGAAGTTTGATGTTACCATAAACATTGATGCAGATTATATTTTAGGAGCAACAGGTTATTTGCAAAATGCTGATGAAGTTGGTTATGGTTATTCAGAAAAAGAAGTTAATCATGAAGGAAAAGAAAAGTTAAGTTGGCATTTTGTGGCGGATAGTGTACATGATTTTAGCTGGGTTGCTGATCCTGATTATACGCATACTCAATCCAAATTAGACAATGGAACGGTCTTGCATTTTTTGTTTCAAAAAGACTCTAACACAACACAGTGGGATAGTTTGCCAAAATATACTAAGCGAATTTTTGAAATTATGAATGAGAATTTCGGTGAATATCCTTTTAAGCAATATACTGTTGCTCAGGGAGGTGATGGAGGGATGGAGTATCCGATGATTACTTTAATTACCGGTCATAGAAGCAAAGGTAGTTTAGTTGGAGTAACTGCTCACGAAGCAGCTCATTCTTGGTATCAACATATTTTAGCTACTAATGAGGCTCAACACCCTTGGATGGACGAAGGCTTTACTTCTTATGCAACTGACTTTGTAATGCACGAAATATGGTCAAGCTTCACACCTTTTGTGCGTTCTTATGGAAGTTATTTTTCACTAGTAGAGTCCGGTAAGCAGGAACCACTAACTACACATGCCGATCATTACCATACCAATCGCGCTTATGGAGTAGCCTCTTACTCAATGGGCTTAATGTTTTTAAGACAGTTGGATTATATTGTTGGCGAAGAGGTGCTTCGAAAAAGTTTAAAGCGTTATTTCCACGATTGGAAATTTAAACACCCTACACCAAATGATTTTATAAGAGTAGTTGAAAAGGTTTCAAATTTGGAATTAAGCTGGTATTTAGAGCAATGGGTTGAAACCACCAATACGATTGATTATGGAATTAAATCAGTTACACCAAGTGGAAAACACACATTGGTTAATTTAGAACGAAACGGCAAAATGCCAATGCCTTTGGATGTTTTGGTAAAATACAAAAACGGTAAACAAGAGTGGATCAATATTCCTCTACGAATCATGAGAGGTGAGAAGCAAAGAGAAGAAGGTATGGAGAACTTTAGAGTAGTTGAAGATTGGCCTTGGACTTTCCCTAATTATGAGTTGACATTAGAAGTAAAGTTTGATGAAATTGAGTCCATTCAAATTGACCCGAGTGGAAGGATGGCTGATGTTAATAGAGTGAATAATCAATGGCCTATAAAAGAAGAAGCAATTTTTAAAGCGAAATAATTGTAATTTTGCGTAGATGATTAATCAGACATTACATCGTTTATTTAGTGGGGTTTTAATCTTTGCCTTGAGTTTGGCAATTATTCCTGCTGAAAGCTTTCATCACCATGAAAGCGAAACGGTCGTTTGTTTGGATCAGGAAGCTCATATAGAGTCACCGCACTTTGATTGTGAGCTTTTTGATTTTGTTTTGCCTTTATTGCACAAAACGTCAGCTGCTAGTATTCAGCATTTCCAGTATTTTATTCAGCGGTTTGAGTTAGTTTATTTTCAATACTTTACTTCACTAAAATCGGAGCTTCCGCAAGGTCGTGCACCGCCATTCCTGTCTTTTGGCTTTTAAGTAAATTAAATCTTTTACAAGACAGGAATTAAATGACAAGAAATACCCTTTTGTTGGGAATTCTGCTGCTATTTAATAGTTTTTTATTTAGTCAGGATAATTGCCAACTGAGCATTAGTGGGAAAGTCATTGATGAGCACGATCAGTCTGCTTTGTCTTTCTCCAACATTTATATTTTAGAATCACATAAAGGTGTGGTTGCCGATTTGAATGGTGACTTCAGCTTAAGAGGGCTTTGTGCCGGAACATATCAACTTGTTATTAGCCACGTTGGTTGTGAGTCTGATACGATCTCAATTGAGTTGAAAGAGTCGATTGTTCGGAACTTTTACCTTGAGCACCACTTGGAGGAACTTCAAGCGGTGAATATTGATGGCGAAAGTTTTAAAGAAAAACAATCCTCCAACCGTATCGCAGAAATTGATTTAATGAATCGACAATCTCAGTCATTCGCTGATGTTTTAGAGTCGGTAAATGGAGTGCAATCTTTAAAAACAGGAGCGAATATTTCCAAACCGGTAATTAATGGATTTTCTGCTAACCGCATACAAATTATAAATGGTGGCTTAACACATGAAAGTCAACAATGGGGCGATGAGCATGCACCAGAGATTGATCCGTTTATGGCATCAGATTACACTGTAATTAAAGGGGCAAGTGCTTTAAAGTATGGAGGAGGCGCATTTGGTGGATTTGTTTTGGTTGAACCTAAAGCTCTTAAAAGAACTGCAGGAATTGATGGACAGTTTGATGCAGTTTATGCAACCAATAATCGATTGATGAATTCTTCATTGATGCTGGAGGGTGGATTGAAAAAACTTCCTTCATTTTCTTGGCGAGCGCAAATTAGTGGAAAACAATCTGCCGCAGTGCAAACGCCCGACTATTATCAGTCGAATACGGCAACTGAAGCACTTAATTTTTCTGCTACAGCTGCTTATTTTCAAGAGAAGTGGAAGCTGCAGTTCAATTACAGTCAATTTAATGAAGATATTGGCATTTTTAGCGGTGCTCATATTGGAAATTTAACGGATTTAAGAAGTTTGATAGAGGGAGGTGATCCTGCAGAGGTTCATCAGGAAAATACCGCATATAAAATTAATCGTCCAAAGCAGTCAATTCAGCATGAATCGGTGGTTTTGGATTGGAGGTATTATTTCAATGAGCTAAATCAGTTGACAGTAAAAATTGGGAGACAGTTTAATATTCGTGAAGAATTTGATAAGGAGCAACCGAGAAATCGAGAGTTAGCAGCATTAAATATTCCTGAAATGTCTTTGAGTTTGGAAAGTTATTCTGCAGATGTTGTATGGAAGCATGAAAAAGTTGACAATCTTAGGATTGAAAGCGGTTTAAACCTTAGAAATAAAGAAAATAGTGTTAATAGTTTTATCGATTTTATTCCGGACTATCAATCCAATGAATTAGGTGCTTTTTCTGTTGCTAATAAAAAGCTTAATCAATGGGAGTTAGAAGGAGGTGTTCGATTTAATTATAAAGTTTTTGATGTATATAAAGTTACCCAAAGAGGTCTTTTAAACTACAACTTAGACTTTAGCACTTTTCATGCTTCATTAGGAGCAAAGAGGAGACTCTTTAATGGATTAAATGCAGAAGCTACTTATACATATTCTGAGAGAGCACCAGAGATTAATGAGTTGTTTGGAGAAGGTTTACATCATGGAACTGCAAGTATAGAAAATGGGAGTCCTAATTTATTAAAAGAGAAAATGCACGAAGTCTCTGTTGGGTTTCAATTTGAAATGGGAAAATTGAGCAGTCAAACGTACTTTTATTCAAAATACATTAAAGATTTTATTTACTTAAAAGCCGAAGGATTAGAATTAACAATTAGAGGAGCTTTTCCGGCATTTAGTTGGAACAACACAGATGCTTTAATAAATGGGATTGATCAAAAATTTAATTTTTCGATAACTGAAAACTTAAACTTTGAGTCGAATTGGAACTTTTTATGGGCAAACAATTTAACTGAAAATAGTTATTTGATTTTTATGCCTTCCAATCGAACATCAAACAGTTTGAACTATCGTTTTCGAATAAAGGAGAAGTCGAAGATGAGTATTCGACTAGGTCAGCAATATGTTTTTAGTCAATACCGTTTTAATGAAAATGAAGAAATAGCTCCACCACCCGAAGCTTATCAACTTTTTCATGCTTCAGTGCTTATGCCCGTTTTAGAGAAAGAAAAGATAAAAGCTCAATTGAGTATAGAAGTTAGAAACTTGTTAAATACAAAATACAGAGATTATTTGAACAGGTTTCGGTACTTCACAGATGCTCAGGGAAGAAATATAAATATTCATTTAAAAATAAATTTTTAACTTAAATAATTAACTATGAAATCAGTAATTAAAACAATTAGCTTGTTGGGAGTTTTATCACTTAGCATTGTCGCTTGTAAAGACGATGATGATACTTCAGTAAATCCTGATTCAAATGTAAACCCAAATGAAGAGGAACTAATTACAACAGTAGAGTTGCAGTTTTCAGACTCCTTAGACAACCCAATTGATACTTTTTATTTTAAAGATGTTGATGGAGTAGGCGGTAACGATCCTATTATTGACAGTCTTTACTTAAGCTCAAATACTACCTATCATTTAAGCATTCGCTTTTTGGATGAATCAAACCCGAATGATGTTGAAGACATAACGGTTGAAATTCTACAAGAAGACGATGAGCATTTAGTGTGTTTTAATTCAGATGTAGCAACATTAGATATTGAAATTACAGACTCAGACGGAACATATCCTCTAGGATTAGCATCTAGATGGGAAAGCGGAATTGCCGCAAGTGGATCGCTTACATTAACACTAAAACATCAACTGGGACTTAAAAATGGAAATTGTGATATAGGAGAAACTGACGTTGAAGTAAATTTTCCTTTAATTATTCAGTAGATTAATGAATTAGTTGCCTGCCATAATAGTAGGCAACTAATTTTTTTAAAAAATTAAAGATATCTTGTTAACTTTGAAGTAACAATTAACCATTATGAGCATTTTCAAAACGTTTGCAAAATTATTTCTTGCTTCTTTAATATTAATGAGCTTTTCTTGCGAGAAGGAAGAGGAGAAGAAGATAGGGGGCGATAATAATCAACCTTTAGATTCTGGTGACATTAAAGTTGATGGTTATTGGTTCATAATTGAAAACCCATCAAATCCCGGTCAGCCGATAGATACGTTTAAGTATGGAGGTTTTGATACAGAAACAGCTATTTATGATACTATTCGCTTAGAAAGAGAGATTAACTCGGATAAAGATTTTAAAGCTTTTATTCGGTTTTATGATGGTAGTAATGATGTAACCCAACAGATAAGAAATAATGGGTATGATTACATTGTTTGTTATAGAGATATGGATACTGATGAATTGAGGTTAAATGATCGAGATTTGGATGTAAATGACAAAATATTAGGTTTAGAAAGTGAATGGTCAACTGTTGGAGGAATAGATCAAAATGTTGTTGGAACAGTTCGAATTACACTTAACTATCAGGTTAATAAAGAAAGTCTATGCGATGCAGGTGTTAGAATTTTTAATGCTACAGTTCCGTATAAATTATATTAAAATTAGTCAGATGAAAAAATCAATTGTTATCGGCTTAATTGCCACATTTGTTATTAGTATTACTTTAGCTTCTTGTAGCAGCAGTAAGTACTCAAGAGTTAAGTCGGGTTCTGCTATGGGAAATAAAGCAGATAAGAATAAACATGTTTGGGGTAAATAGGTAACATTAGATACTTACTTTCGTACTTTATTTATAAGATTATAAATATAAAGTTTGTTGTAATCATGAAAAAAGTAACCCTTATTTGTGTTATTCTATTTTCAGTTATTTTAGCATCTTGTGGTGGGTCAAAAAAAGGGATGAAAGTCCGCTCATCTAATCAAATGTACAACTCAAGCTGGTAGCTAATAAATGATTAGTTTTTCTTTTGTTAGCCATTCGTCTTGATAGTCAGCTTTGGCTTTTAAAATGTACATTCCTTGGCTAAGATAATTTGGAATTAATATTTCTTTAACTTGCTTGTACTTAAGGACAATTTCACCTTGTAAATTGTGAATTTGAATATCCATTACTTGCGACTCATAACCTTTTCTAGTCCAATTAAGCACTTGTCCTTTTCTTATGGGGTTAGGGTAAAGTTTAAATTGCGCATTATCTTTCTTTTTATCGATGATTATTGTGGAAGTGTCTTCAATGCAAAAAGTATATGTTTTTTGACCGCTCGTGAAATTGTTTTCATAAATAACGGTATCTCCACTGTCACTTTTAAGATATAAATAGCCGTCGCCAAACCCCCCGTTAAACCCATCGTTAAATGTATCATAAAGTGTAAATTTAAAGCAACTGTCATAAAAGCATAAAGTGTCTTTGTATGTATTTCCACCTTCAATATTAGGATATGGTCCACCTTCATATAACCTAAAAGTTGGAAAAGCAGAATTTGAACTTACCTCCCAAGTAGTTTCACTTCCATAATCATCAGTTTTTAATTCTAAAAACATCGAAATGGGAGAGGAGTTGTAAAAAAGTTGATTTGTTAATGTGTCATTAGTTGAGTTTTGATCTACAGTTCCATTTACTTCTTTAATAACAATTTTTACATCTGCTGTTCCAAATGTATCGGGATTTGAATTAGCAGGAATTGTAATTGTTTGATTTCTAGTTAGTTTGTTTGTGTGTTTTTTACTGTATATCAACTGATTATTAATGTAAAAGTCAATAATGAAACTGTCAACAGGGAGATTCCCAACATTTTTGACTAAAAAATTAAAGTTTAATGATTCGCAGGTGTAAAAAGGTAGATTGTAATTGTATTTCAACTCCAAATCTAGGTTATAGCTAGCTGGGCTAGGATCGAAACCATCAATTTCCAATTGCGATGTATTTATTGGGTCTAACCAATGAGATAGTTTTTGAGAACTGTCAGTCGCTGTATTCCAAGAGGTAGAAAATTTACCGTAATAATCAGAGCCTGCTGAGTTATTACATGAAGCAGTACCACCTTGAAGTTGCCCTACTACTCTTTGACTTTCATTAAATAATGGTGAACCTGAAGAACCGGACTCCGTCGTTCCCTTTTCCCACCGCTTAACTCTCCAATGATTTTCAACTGTTCCGGTATTATTATAAGTATCGCTGATTACAGCTCCTTGAGCAATACTTATTTTTTTAACATCTCCACTTGGGTGATGAATACATGTCGCATATTCTGCGGGACTAGCAATTGCAGACCAACCTGCATAATAAACTTGGTAAGACGCAGGTGGTACTGAACTTAACTCATATAAAATAAAATCACTATCAAAGTTTCTTGCTCTAAGTGTAGCACCATAGATTGAATTTGACAAACTACCGTCGGTATTTGGCGAGCAAGCGGCACTTTCGTAATTAAATACAAATATTGAAGCTGAATTGCCACAATGATTGGCTGTTAAGATATAAGGAGTGGAATCTTGTGCAGTATTGTTAAGTAGTGTTCCGGTGCACAAGCGAGTATTGTTATTGGTGAGTGTCATAACCACCGATCTTTTAATATCTTGCCAAGGATCGCCTTCTTCGCAGTTAATATTAATGTTACAACTTCCTGAGCTTCCAAAACTTTTATCTGTTTTATTAAATATATCCTTATAGGCATATACAACTTCTTTGCAACTAAATAAGTTTTGATTTAATTCATCACTATTGATCCATAATTCGAATTGAATACGATCTCCTTTAATGGGGCGACTTGCCATTTTTAAATCTTCTGTATTATTAACCTTAGTTAATGCTCCTAAGTAATCTTTGTTGAATGTATTGTAGATGAATAGCTTGGCTGAAGAGGAAAGTTTGAATGTGTCGAAGTTAAAGTTTAAAGAATAAGCTCCTTCAGCCATTACCTCAAAAGTCCACAAGCTTTTGCCATTGCTAAAATGCTGCCATTTACCTTTGGTAGATATTGAGAAGTTGGAGTCAATAGCTGTTCCAAATCGCCATGCTTTTCCTTCTTTTAATTCAGCTTCATCTTCTTTTAAGAGCTGTTTTACATTCGGCTTTGGAATAATTAGTTTTTCTTGAAAGGTATGTTCACCTATTAATTGAATATTATTTTTTAAAATTCGATTTGGGGGCAGTTCCCCCGTGGTGATTTGTGCACTTAAACTAAAAGTGACTAGTATGGTTAATAAGAAAAAATATATTTTGTACATTCTCATTTTAAATCAAGTTGCCTTTAACTTTTAGTTTATTCATCATTCAAATTTAATAGATTCACTCATGAACATAAAAGTACTCAAAAATCAGATTTTTACGGGAGCAAATGCCAGAACTTCATTGTTAGACGTATATTATTCAGAAAAAGCTGCAAAACAGCCTCTAATCATTTTCGCACATGGTTTTAAAGGATTTAAAGATTGGGGAACTTTTCCCATGATTTTTAATTCAATTGCTAAAAGTGGATTTACAGTTATTAGTTTTAATTTTTCTCACAATGGGGGAACTGTTGAGGAAGCGATTGACTTTCCGGATTTAGACGCATTTTCAAAAAATACATATTCTAAAGAATTGATGGATTTAGATGCTGTGTATGATTGGGCAATGAAGAATGAAGGAAATTTATTTCCTAAAGTGAAGCTAGATGAAATAAATGTCATGGGACATAGCAGAGGAGGGTCAATGGCGGTTTTACATGCAGTTAGAAATTCATCTATTTCTAAAGTAGCCAGTTGGTCTGCAGTAGCTGATTTATTAGCCCGATTGCCAAAAGAAAATGAATTAAAAGAATGGAGAAATAAAAGGTTGAGATTGATCAACAATAGCCGCACAAATCAAGACATGCCGCAGCTATATAACTTTGTTGAAGATTTATATCGAAATCAGGAAATGCTTAATATTCATCGGCAAATTAGTGATTTGCGAATTCCTCAGCTAATTGTACACGGAACAGCTGATGAAACCGTTTCTCAAAATGATGCTAAGAAAATGGCTGAATGGAACAATAAAGCTGAATTGGCTTTAATTAAAGGTGCCGGTCATACATTTGGTGGAAAACACCCTTACAATGAAAGTGAGTTGCCAATATACACCAAAGAAGCATTAGAAGCTACTTTGAATTTTTTTAAAACTTAAGTCTTGCTTGGGGAGCTTCAGATAGTTCTGAAAAGTCATTAGCCTGGAATTTTATAAATCCAACCATGGCAATCATGGCTGCATTATCAGTACAATATTCAAATTTGGGAATATGAACTCTCCAGCCTTGATTTTCTTTTTCTAGCAGTCTTTTCCGTATTCCTGAGTTTGCAGAAACACCTCCGGCAATGGCAACTTCATTTATATTCAAGTCTTTTACAGCCTTTTCCAACTTTACAAAGAGTGTGTCTATTATGCATTTTTGAATAGAAGCACATAAGTCATTCAAGTTTTCTTGAATAAAATTGGGGTTTTTATCCACTTCCTTTCTTAAGAAATAAAGAATATTTGTTTTTAAGCCACTAAAACTGAAGTTGTAATTGTCCATTTCTCCGGCATTAAAGCTAAATTTCTCTGCATTGCCTTCTTGAGCGTATTTGTCGACTAAAGGACCACCGGGGTAGGGAAGTCCCATCATTTTTGCCGCTTTATCAAAGGCCTCACCGGCTGCATCATCCAAAGTTTCACCGATTATTTCCATTTTTAAATAATCTCTCACCAAAACAATTTGAGTATGTCCACCGCTAACTGTTAAACATAAAAATGGAAAGTTGGGACTAGAGGCATTGTCGTCAATAAAATGAGCTAAAATATGGGCTTGCATGTGGTTGACTTCTATAAGTGGTTTTTGAAGTGTCATGCTTAGTCCTTTGGCAAATGAACCGCCAACCAGAAGTGAGCCAAGTAGCCCGGGCCCTCGAGTATAAGCTATGGCATCTATGTCATTCAAGCTTAAGTTTGCTTTTTTTAAGGCTTGACTCACTACGGGAACAATATTTTTTTGATGGGCTCTTGATGCCAATTCAGGAACTACACCGCCGTATTCAGCGTGTACTTTTTGGTTGGCTATTAAATTGGCAAGTATCTTGCGGTTCGAGATAATCGCAGCAGAAGTATCATCACAAGATGATTCTATTCCAAGTATATTAATTGTCTTACTCAATGCGTTATTTTGTGGAAATTTGAACAGTCAGTAAAATTAGGTTTATTAAAAGAATTCGGAAAATACTTTTGTACTTCATAGCAGCAATTTTGTTGCTTGTAATTTTGCTTTGGGGCTTGTTTCAAATTCCCACTGTTCAAACCTTTGCTGCCCAAAAAGTATCTGACTTCCTTTCTAAGGAATTGAAAAATGAGATTAAAATTGAACGACTGTCCATCGATTTTTTTAATGCAATAGACTTAAAGGAAATCTACATAAGTGACCAAAATCAGGATACTTTAGTCAGCTTGAAGCAGGCAAAAGTGTCGATTGGGGTATTGAGTCTAAAAGAAAACTACTTAAATCTAGACTTAAAGTTGACAGAACCTTATTTTAATCTATATCGAAAAAAAGAAGATTCACTCTTTAATCATCAATTTATAATCGATTACTTTAGTAGTAGTCAAAATAAAAATTCTGTTAGCTGGTCGATTGATCTTGACGAAACTCAAATTGTAAATGGGCGCTTTTCATATCATGATTATCACAAATCAGACTCTAACTTAAGGACAGTAAACTATTCTCACATTGATTTGAGTAAAATTTACTTAAATGCGAATGATGCTCAGGTAGTTGGGGGTAATATATATGCATCCATCCAACAATTGAGTTTTGTTGAGGCGAATGGGTTTGAGTTAAAAAACTTAGCAACTGACTTAAGTGTAGAAAGGGAGTTATTAGACTTTCAAAATACCATTATTCAAACGGCAAAAACTGAGTTAGACGCAGATATTCGATTTATGGCAAATTCCTTTGCCGATTACAATCAATTTATTGATCTGGTTCACCTTTCAACTACCTTCAGAAACTCATTGGTGAGTATGGATGATATTGCATTTTTTGCTTCACCTTTAGATGGAATTGAAGAGCAAGTTTATTTGGATGGAAGAGTTAATGGAACAATTTCTAACTTAAAGGGTGAGTCAATTGAAATTCATGTAAATAAAGAGACTGTTTTAATCGGCGACTTTAATCTAAAGGGGCTGCCGGATATTCAAAATACATATATTTTTCTTGAATTAGATGAGTTTAGAACGACAGCAAACGGCATAAGACAATTGCCTTACCCTCCTTTTAATGAAAAAAATCACTTAACAGTTCCGGAGAATATCGATCGCTTGGGGACAATTTCTTTTAGGGGAAACTTTACGGGCTTTTACAATGATTTTGTTGCCACCGGAAAAGTGAACTCTGCTTTAGGGAGTGTAGAGACAGACTTAGCATTAAAGGAAAAAGAAAGTCAACTATTTACTTATAAAGGAAGTGTGAGCTCTTCAGGCTTTAATGTTGGGCAGTTTTTGGACGTAAATCAGTTAGGAAATGTAGCTTTTCAACTAGATGTTGACGGGCAAGGTGTAACTAAAAAGACTGTTCAGGCTAAAGCAGAAGGGAAGCTTCAAAAGTTAGAGTTTCAGGACTACACCTATCGCGATGTAAATTTAAATGGAAGTTTTACCAATCAGAAGTTTGAGGGAAGTATTGGCATGAAGGATAAAAATCTGGCTTTTGATTTTAATGGAGTAATTGACGCAGTAGGCGAACAGTTAATTTCTGATTTTGAGCTAGATGTGAAGAAAGCAAAATTGGCACAATTAAACCTGTATAATCGAGAAGATAGCTTAACGGAAGTTAGTTTTGAAACTAAAATTAATTTAATTGGTTTTGATTTTGACGAAGTTAGGGGGAATTTGCGAATTGATAGTTTGAAATACTTAGACAGTGACACAAAACTACAGCTAGTCGACAGTTTAATAGTTAGCTCTGAGAAAGAAAATGATCTCAGGTTTTTAAAATTACAATCTTCTTTGATGAATGGGGAGATGAGCGGAGTGTTTAAGTTGAATGAGCTACATTTGGCAATTAACTCTATACTTGAGAATTATTTACCAAATAACAACTATCAGAAGCCAAAAGAACTACAAAAGTTTGATTACAAAATTGTGTTTAGGGAAACCGAGCCCATTACCAAGGTATTGTTAGAGGATTTTACAATTGACAGTGGAGCAGTACTTAGCGGAAGTGTAAACAGTAACCGATCAGCAATAACAGCAAAGTTAACTGCCAATAAAGTATTTCTTAAATCACATGAATTTAAAAATGTCGATTTTAGTATTAACTCAAATTCCGATAGTTTAAAATCGAGCCTAACTACCTCATCCTATCGTTTTTTTGGTTTCAACTCACTTGATTCCTTTCAATTAGATGCTCAATTTCATCAAGGTAACTTTAATCTTCGTTCTCACTGGGACGGAATTAATCAAGAAGTAAATTATGGTCAACTACAAGTTGATGCATTTTTTCACGACTTTGATAGTTTAGAAGCTCAATTTGTAAATTCTTACATCAGTATAGAAGATAGCATTTGGACTATTGATTCATCGAATTTAGTTTCAATAGATGGAAAGAATATTGACATACAAAACTTTCACCTTTTTAACGAAGCTCAAGATTTCCGTTTAAATGGAAAAATTTCAGAGCAAGCTGATGATTCTTTGGAATTAGAAATTCAAAATCTCAATTTATCCTATTTGGCTTTGCTTTTACCTGAGGAATCTATAAAAATGAGTGGAATTGGTGATGGAAATTTATTGATTAAAGATGCCTATAATAATTTTACGCTCACTTCAGATTTGCAGTTTGATAGCTTAAAACTAAATGAAGTATACATTGGTGAAGCCTATTTTAAAAGTGATTGGTTGCCAGGTACAAGTGTGCTAGATGTTCAAGGAAGGTTAGGAAAAAAATCTGATAATATCTTAGTAATTGATGGTGAAGTTCACCCAAAGAGAAAGTCGGAAAGTTTAAATTTAGATTTAGTGTTTAACGATTTTCCCATTGTACTTCTAGAACCTTATATCGACGAGTATTTGACTGATTTAAGTGGAACAACAAGTGGAACAGTTGAAGTAAATGGTGAAGCCTCAAAGCCTTTGTTAAAAGGTAAGTTAATGCTTAATAAAGCCGGAATGCGTGTGAACATGTTAAATACTACTTATACCATTACCGATGAAGTAATTATCCAGCCTGACTTTATAGGTGTAAATAACATAAAGATTGTAGATGAAAATGGCAGTGAAGCTTATGCAACCGGTACTGTTTTTCACAATAATTACAGCGACTTAAGTTTGGATATAGGTTTGGAATACAATAACTTTTTAGCCTTAAATACAAGTTCAAAAGACAATGAACTCTATTATGGAACAGCAATTTGTAGCGGGAATGCTAACATTAGCGGTTTTGATGATCAATTTATAATCAATATAAATGCGACTGCATTAAAAGGAACTGACTTTAAAATACCTTTAAATCAAGGAGCAGAAGTTAGTAATTCTGACTTTCTGGTATTTACAAATAGCCACAAAAAAGAAGAAAAAGCAATTGAAACAATTGACTTGAGTGGCATCCAATTAAACTTTGACCTTGAAATTGAACCAGAAGCAAAGTTGCAAATCATTTTTGATGAGCAAATTGGAGATATATTAGAAGCCAATGGTGAGGGCAATTTAAAATTGGAAATTAACACCTTGGGTAACTTTAATATATTTGGGCAGTATGTTATTCATGATGGAGAGTACTTATTTACGCTAAAAAACATTGTAAATAAACGTTTTGATTTAGCTAAAGGAAGTCGAATTTCATGGGATGGAGATCCTTATCGGGCGCGTTTAGATATGCGAGCTATCTATAATTTGCGTGCTTCATTAATAGATATTATGCCTGAGGACACTACCGGAACATATAAGCGGAGGGTACCGG
Organism: Flavobacteriales bacterium UBA5081; assembly: GCA_002415785.1. GTDB lineage: Bacteria > Bacteroidota > Bacteroidia > Flavobacteriales_E > Vicingaceae > UBA5081. The sequence goes on along the minus strand of DIAJ01000023.1, from coordinate 21,425 downwards.
TTGAATTAGAGCTCCAAATGACAGGATTTTTACTCTCACCCGAAATTGCTTTTGATATTCGACTACCATCTGCTGATGATGTTACCCGACGAAGGTTAGAAAGTGTATTGTATGTAAACAATAATGACGTTAACCAGCAAGAAATGAATCAGCAGGTTTTTGGCCTGTTGGTGCTGAATCGATTTATGCCACCATCAACCGGAAGTTCTGCACAAAATAGTTACAATCGTGGAGCTCCGGGTGTAAACAATGGCTATGAATTTTTATCGAATCAAATGAGCAATTGGTTGTCGCAAGTCAGTGATCAGTTTGATGTAGGTGTTAATTACCGAAAGGGAAATGAATATACGAGTGATGAAGTGGATGTTTCATTATCAACTGAACTGTTTGAAGATCGCTTGGTCTTAGATGGAAATTTAGGTTACTCTGATCAAAGAGAGTTACAAAATGAGAATCAGTCCAATTTTATTGGAGAGTTTAATGTAGAATATAAATTATCAAAAGACGGACGCTTACGACTCAAAGCGTTTAACCGTTCTACAAACAATAGTTTACTTCAAACTTACAGTCCCTACACACAAGGTGTTGGACTGTTTTATCGAGAAGAGTTTGACACTTTTGGGGAGTTATGGAGAAGGTATTTCTCTAAAGACAGTAAAGGGAGAGAAGAAGAAGAGTAATTTCGACAACTAGTCAAAAAGAACAAATCCTCAATAGTTAATTTTTAAAATGAATAGGTTATTTAAATCGAATTAAAAACAACCTTCGATTTAGGCTCAATGCACCTCTAATTGCAACAAAATTAATTGCAGCTATAATTAGAATATCGACAAAATCATTAGAGGAAAATGTATAGCTGTTGTTGATATAAAAAGCGGATATAAATAGCGCCAAACTTATAATTGCTGCACTGACTCTCTTTAATGTATTAGTATGAAAAACTGGAAAGTTTCTTTTTAATATTGTTAGCATAGCAGCTAAATTTACTCCTATTATTATCCCTCCCAACCAATGGGGTGTATAAGGTGCAAAGAAGATCAGAAAGAAAGGAAGCCAAAGAAATGTAAGGCTTTTTAGGTCGTGTGTTTGGGTGTTTAAATAATTGCTTGCTTTCACTATGTAAATAATTGCAAATGAAACAAAGCTACCAATAACCGCTCCTCCAATTACATCGGCTAAGAAATGGCTTCCTAGATACATTCTTGAAATCATAGTAAGAAGAACCAATATAGAGCCAACAATAATCATCCACCTTTTTTTGAAGAGAAAAACTAAACCTACCCAAAGCGCTATTTGCGCAGAAGTATGACCACTTGGAAAGCCTAAATGGTCAAAAATATCTGTTTTGGTTTCTTTGAGTAATTCATCGGAGAATATTTCAAAAAACTCATTTGGAAGTAGTGCAGAGTAGTTTTCTTTAGCTTTTTCGTATTGACTAATTTTTAGGCTTGCATCAGTATGAACAGGACGGGGATAATTGATGCTTTCTTTCGCAAAAACCGTTAAAAAGGCTGTCCATGCAACAATGTTGATTAAAACCATTCCTTTTTTAAAATCAACGGCAAAAGTAATTCCCATTAAAACGGTAATCACAAATGGAGTAACTCCTAGTGCTGAAACAAATACCATAATAGCATGAATCGCAGGGTGATCAAATGATTGAAGGAAGTGGATTAAATCAGTTTGAAACATTTTAATGTATGTAAAAGCTACTGATTACAAAGATAGAAAAGATAACACTTGCGATTCCATTAGTGGTGAAAAAGGCGCGGTTAACTTTAGATAAATCGTTCGCTTTTACAATTAAATGTTGATAGGCTAGTAGTGCAATAAATATTAAACTTCCTATCCAAAATAAATAATTCCCATTAGCTAAAAAAGTAATCCAAATAATTAAAGTAGCTGTAACTAAATGGAAAATTGTAGATAAAACTAATGTCCCTTTAGCACCTAAAGCCACGGGAATAGAGTGCAAGCTCATTTTGCGGTCAAAGCTTTCATCTTGTAAAGCATAAATTAAGTCAAAGCCACTTACCCAAAACAAAACTGCTATAGAAAGCAAGACAGGCAATGTTGCAAAACTTCCTACTACTGCTAAATAAGCACCAATGGGAGCTAATGACAAGCCCAAGCCCAAAACCAAATGACAGAGAGCAGTGAATCTTTTCGTAAAACTGTATCCCAAAACGACCAACAATGCTACTGGAGATAAATAAAAGCAAATGTCATTGATAAAATAGGTCGTTGCGATAAATAAAATTGAATTTATAACTACAAAAATTAAAGCCGCATTGGGGCTAATAACGCCTCTAGGAATCTCTCTAACATTTGCTGTCCTTTCATTGGCTGCATCAATGTCTCTATCGATGTATCGATTAAAAGCCATTGCTGCGCTTCGGGCAAAAACCATACAAAGCAAAACCTTGACAAATAATGTCCAGTCAAACTCGTGAATGGAAAACTCAATTCCCATAAAGTAGCCGATTAAAGCAAAGGGAAGAGCAAATAGTGTGTGACTAAATTTAACTAATGATAGAAAATTTTGGATGGGTGCCATTTTGTAAATTAAAAAAACCGTGCACCTTGATGCACGGTTTAAAAATCAATTCAATAACTATTTATAAGTGGATTACTTCATCGTAAGCGGCAGCAGTTGCTTCCATCACTGCTTCACTCATGGTTGGATGAGGGTGAACAGCTTTTAATAGCTCATGTCCGGTAGTTTCCAGCTTACGAGCAGCCACAATTTCTGCAATCATTTCGGTTACATTGGCGCCAATCATGTGTGCGCCTAATAATTCACCGTATTTTGCATCGTAAATAACTTTTACAAAACCATCTTTATGTCCGGCAGCACTTGCTTTTCCTGAAGCAGAGAAGGGGAACTTACCCACCTTAATTTCGTAACCTGCATCTTTAGCTGCTTTTTCAGTATAACCAACTGAAGCAATTTCAGGAGAACAGTATGTACACCCCGGAATGTTATTATAGTCTAATGGTTGAGGATTCTCTCCGGCAATTTTTTCTACACAAATAATTCCTTCAGCGGAAGCAACGTGAGCTAATGCTTGACCCGGAACACAATCTCCAATCGCATAATAACCATCGATATTTGTTTGGTAAAAATCATTTACCATGATTTTACCTTTATCTGTTGCAATTCCTACGTCTTCTAAACCAATGTTTTCAATGTTTGCGGTAACACCAACAGCGGATAAAACAATATCTGCTTCGATAGTTTCTTCGCCTTTTTTGGTTTTAACGCTTACTTTGCAGCCTTTTCCATTAGTATCAACATTGGTTACTTCAGCTTCGGTCATTATGCTAATGCCACTTTTCTTAAAGCTTTTTGCCAATTGTTTTGAAACATCTTCGTCTTCTACGGGAACAACATTAGGCATGTATTCCACTACTGTAACATCAACGCCCATCGCATTGTAGAAGTAAGCAAACTCAACGCCAATAGCGCCTGAACCTACTACAACCATTTTCTTAGGCATTTCCTTTAAGCTCATAGCTTCGCGATAACCAATTATTTTTTTACCGTCTTGCTTTAAATTAGGTAACACCCTAGATCTTCCGCCTGTAGCAATGATGATGTTTTTTGCCGAAACTTCTTTTGTTTTGCCGTCTGCATCGGTAACTTCAATTTTTTTACCGCTTTTAACTTTGCCGGTACCCATGATTACTTCAATCTTGTTTTTCTTCATCAAGAATTGAACGCCTTTACTCATGCCTTCAGCAACGTTTCTACTTCTTTTAATAACGTCATCGAATTTTACTTTGCTGTCTTTTACTTCAATGCCGTAATCTTCAGCATGTTTTATATATTCAAAAACATTGGCACTTTTTAATAAAGCTTTAGTGGGAATACATCCCCAGTTTAAGCAAATACCTCCAAGCGACTCTTTCTCAATTATGGCTGTTTTAAGTCCCAACTGCGAAGCTCTAATAGCAGCAACGTATCCACCGGGACCACTGCCCAAAACAATTAAATCAAAATCCATCTGTTATTCTCTATTTTAGAATTAGTACTGTCTAAATTAAATTCCGACTGCGAAGTTATGAAAAAGCAAAGAAGTGGGAAAGTGGAATTTTTGTATTTAAGGCTATAGCAGTATAGAATAAATTACATTTTGCAATTGAGGAGCCTTGATAATGTTTCGGGGCTCATTTTTAAGTAGGCTGCAATGTACTTATGTGGAACTTCTTGAAAAAGCTGTGGACTTCTTTTTTGAAGGCGTTTAATTCTATTTGTTGGCTTAGTGTGCATAAGATCAATTTCTCTTTCAATTAATCCAACAATCGATTCATTTAGAATTCTATTGTAAGCCGAAAGTCTTTCTTTGGTTGCATTTACATAAGTTTCAAAACTTGTTTTACTACATTGTAATATAGTGGTTTTTCTTAGTGCTTGAATACCTAATTCAGATGGCTTTGAAGTTAAGTAAGAAGAAAGTGAGTTAATGATTGAGTTTGTATACCCAAAGCGAATCGTTTTTTCGTTTTCTTCAATAATTGAAAACGCTCTAACAGCACCTTTTACAATGTAATAAATGTGTTTCTCTATTTCGCCTTTACGAATGAGAAAATCGTTCTTTTTTAAATCTAGCCTTTTCCAATCTAATTCCTCTGAATTTAAAGCTGCTTGAATCATTTATCAAAACTAAATATTTTACAAGACTTGTAATTTGCTAAAATCCGCTTTACTTTGCAAAAAAATAAAGTATGGCATTAAGCAATAACGATATAATTAAGAAGCTAAGAGTTGCGCTAAAACTGAGAGATGACGATATTGTAGAGATTTTAAAATTGGTTGACTATGAAATATCTAAAACTGAACTCAGTGCTTTTTTTCGTCGAGAAGACCATCCACATTACCGCCAACTTAAAGACCAGATTTTAAGAAACTTTTTAAACGGCTTGGTTATTTATAAAAGAGGAAAAATGGAAAAGAAACCCTCAAAAGAGCAGACTACTAACAAATTGAAGCCTTCTAAATCAATTGAAAAAAATAAAGTTAACAAAAGCGAACTTGAGACTAAAGAGTCCAAAAAACCAAGAAAAAGAATCGTATCGTTTAAAAAAAATGACAAAGAAAATTAAAGTGGATATACTTTTACCTTAGTTTTTTTTAGTTTCTTCAAATTAAGTGAATTTGCTGTAGACTCAACTTTAGAACTTTCAACTGCAATAAAACAACTGTTTCCTTGAACCTCAATTAAACCTAAATCTTCAGGTGTAAGCTTGCCTTCTTTTATCATAAAGCCCACAACATCCCCCTTTGATATTTTGTCTTTTTTACCTGCACTTATGTATAGCGTACTCCATTGCTTAGATTTCTTTTGTTCAGCTTTATTTAAGTTGAAACTCTCTGCATTTTTAACAAAATCAGGAAGACTTTCGCCATTACCTTGAATAATGTAAGCAGTACCATTAGCTTTCATTCTAGCTGTACGACCATTTCTATGAATAAACTCTTCTTCGCGTTGAGGCATTTGGTAATGAATAATAAAATTTAAATCAGGTACATGAATACCTCTTGCAGCGAGATCCGTTGCGATAATAATTTTATAAGAACCGTTTCTAAACATCAATAGTGCTTTCTCTCTTTCGTTTTGTTCAAGACCACCATAATATTTAGCATGAGAAAGATTGTTCTTACTTAAATGCTCACTTAGTCGTTCGATACTGTCTTTGTAATTGCAAAAAACGATTCCTGATTGACCTTCTAATTGCTTTAAGAGGTTTATTAAGGTTTCGACTTTATCTTTTGAAGGTGAAAGAAGAACTTGTGTTTTTAGTTTAGTTGTTGATTCTTTAAGAAAGTTAATTATGGTAGGGGCGTTTAAGCCGACAAACTTTGGAATTTCAACACCTTTAGTAGCAGAAGTTAAAATGGTTTTTTTCTTGGCAAACAAGGCTGAAATAATCAGTTTCATTTCTTTTTCAAAACCAATTTCCAAGGATTTATCAAACTCATCCAATACTAAAGTTTTAATGTGTTCAGTTGAAAAAGTGTGCCTTCTGATATGATCAGCAATTCTTCCGGCAGTTCCTACTAAAATAGCAGGACGATGCTTAAGTTCCATCCGGTCTTTTGAACCAGATTTTCCACCATAAACAGCATTGGTTTTAAAACCGCTTCCCATATCTCTAATCACTTGATTAATTTGAATGGCAAGCTCTCGAGAAGGAACTAAAATAAGTAGTTGTATTTCGTCACAATTTATATCTAACTGTTCAATTAGTGGGAGTAAGAATGCCAGGGTTTTACCGGTGCCTGTAGGAGAGAGCAGCATTACTTCATCTTTAGTTCGAATAGTTTCTAAAGCCGACAATTGCATTTTGTTCAATTGCTTAATTCCAAGCTTTTCTATTATCTCATTGCTGCTTTTTACCCTGTTTGTCATTTTGCAAAGGTAGTTCTATTCACCTTTAATAAATGTAGAGTATTTTTTAATAATGGTCTATTACCACTTTGTTGATAATTTGAATTTTATCATCAAAAGTGATTTTTAAAATATACAATCCACTATTAAAAACTGAAGTATTAAGTTCTAGGTTTTTAGTCGCTGTAGTTTTATTCAGCACTTCTTTTCCATCAATATTGTAGAGTTGAATATTGTTTATTTTGCTATTGGAGCTTTTAATTTTTAGTTTTTCATTTGCAGGATTTGGCCAATATTTAACTTCATATTTATGGCTATTGATTTCATTTATAGATGTAAAGTTAGCGTTATGCAATTTTATAATTCGATGAGGGGTAGAGTTAGTAGCTATAAATACCTCGCCCCAAGAATTTGTTTCAACATCTCGAAGCCTGCCAAAGGTGTTTATTAAATATTCAGAATGGGTTACAATACTATCTTTAGCTGAATTTAGTTTTAAACTAATTAGCCTCGAGTCTTTTAAAGTGGCAAGTAAAATGCTCTCATTCCACTCTGGGATAGCACTGTGTTCATAATAACTTATTCCAGCTGTTGCCACTGTTGGAGTCCACGCATAAATGGGTTCAGTTACGTTAGAGTCATTGCAAAATGTAATTTCATTAGCTAAATCACAAAACCCATGAACATTTGGCCAACCATAATTTTCTCCTTTGGTTATAATATTTATTTCATCATCGGTGGTTGGTCCATGTTCAGAACTATACATAAAATTATTGGCAAAGTATAAGCCTTGTGGGTTTCTATGTCCCCAAGAGTAAATTGGACTTCCATTAATTGGATTGTCATTTGGAATACTTCCATTTAAGTTAATTCGAAGAATTTTGCCGGCTAATGAGTTTAAGTCCTGTGATAAGCTTGTATTTCCTGCATCACCCGTACTAATATATAACTGGTTATTGTGTAATACCAGTCTAGCACCAGTATGATAAGTATTTGCAGGGATACTGTCTATTAGTTTATTATCAAACAGTAAGGTGTCTTGATTAGAATCGTATATATAGGATTCTACTTTCTCGAAAAAGGTATTATTACTGTCTTTGTATGTGTAAACTAAATATATCCTAGGAACTGCCATATTTAAATTAATTGCCATGCCTAACAATCCACTCTCCCCAATAGCTTCAACTTTTGGGCTAATATCAATTAATAGGTGAGTTTGATTGTTTATGAGATCAATTCTACTCACTTTTCCAATTCGCTCAGTAAAAAAGAGAGATGAGTCAGGAGTATAAATTAAATCCCATGGGGTGTTAAGGTGGTTTGCGAGTGTAGATGTGTCTAAACTTGTATTCCCTATAGTAATTTGCGCTTTACTCTTTGAAAAGGTGAAAAGTAGAATAGCAAATAAGATATAATACATTTTTTGATTTATCGTCATAACTATTGTTGATTAGTATTTTTACTAAGTTAAGCATTTAATGATAATTGTAATAAATTTAAGGATTAAACAAACTATATGAAGCAGGAGGTAAACACTTTAATCCTAGGTGAAATAGTCAAACAGAAAATGCCTTTTGGCAAGTACAAAGACAGACTAATTTGTGATATTCCGGAATATTATTTAGTGTGGTTTAAGCAAAAAGGTTTTCCAAAGGGGAAATTAGGTGTTATGTTAGAAACCATGTACGAAATTCGAATCAATGGTCTGGAGTACTTACTCGAGCCATTAAAAAAATAACAAAACTAATTTAGGTGTTTTCAACTATTTATTGGAATTATTTGAATGTTTCCTCTATTGAATCAAAATAAATTTGTTCATTTGGCATAGAAATTGAAAACAAGCAAAAAACTAATAAAATAAACCAAAATGAAATCAAGGAAAATTTTAATCTTATCGGCTTTAATCGCAACAGCTACTATTTTTCAAGGCTGTAATAATACCAAACAAGTTACTCGAGTTGAAGAAGACTCTGTAATCGACTTAAGTGGTCGTTGGAACGATACAGATTCCCGATTAGTAGCTGAAGAGATGGTAAGTGATATGTTGTTACGACCGTGGTTAGAAGAATTTGAAAAGGGAACCGGTGAACGCCCGGTTGTAGTTGTGGGCTTAGTACAAAATAAAAGTCATGAGCATATTGCAACAGAAACATTTATTAAAGACATTGAAAAAGCAATTTTAAATTCAGGGAAAGTTCGTTTGGTTCAAGCAGGTGAAGCTCGTGAACAGTTGAGAAAAGAAAGAGCAGATCAAAATGAGTTTGCAACAGCTGCAACCGCTGCTAAATGGGGTAAAGAGTTGGGCGCTGATTTTATTTTACAAGGTGTGCTAAACTCAATTGTTGACTCTAATAACAAGCAGAAAGTAATTTTCTACCAAACCGATTTAGAACTAACCAATATGGAAACTAATGAGAAAGTTTGGATTGGAGATAAGAAAATTAAAAAAGTAGTAGATTAATTCTAACTCCATGAATAGAAAGATAAATATCGTCGTCTTTTGGTCGGCGATATTTCTTTTTACTGCTTGTGCAACATACTATCAAAAAACCATTGCTTTCCAACAAGACTTTAGCCGTGGTGACTTAAATAGTGCAAAATCATTTTTAGAGAAGAATGAAAAGGCAGCTGAAAAGAAAGATCGTCTACTTTATTTCTTTGACCGAGGAGTAGTGGAACACATGCTTGGTAATTACCAAGAGAGCAATCAGTATTTTGAAGAAGCTTATAAGTTCTCTCAAGATTTCCGAAAGAGCTTGATGAATGACTTTACTTCTTATATAGCCAACCCAATGACGAAGCCTTATCAAGGTGAAGATTTTGAGGTAGTATTGCTTCATTTTTACAAAGCTTTGAATTATATTTATTTATATGAATATGATGCGGCTTTAGTGGAGTGTAGGAGGATTAATATTCGATTGAATGAAATCAACGATCGCTATGAAGATAAGAAAAATCGTTATAAATCAGATGCTTTTGCTCATTTGTTAATGGGATTGATTTACGAGGCAAAAAGAGAGTATAACGATGCATTTATCGCATATAGAAATGCTTATAATACTTATGAGGAGCTCTACAGTGAACACTTTAATATGAATGCACCCTTGCAGTTAAAGAAAGATTTATTGAGAATGGCAGTAATCAACGGCTTCTCTACCGAAGTTGATTTTTATGAAAGAAGATTTGATTTAAAGTACGACAAGGCCTGGGAAAGTGAAGAAGGGAGCTTAGTGTTTTTTTGGCTAAACGGATTGGGTCCGGTAAAAAGTGAAGTAAGTTTAAATTTTGCTGGTTCAAAAAATCAGGGTGGCGTTTTCACTTTTGCCGATGAACAAAATGGATTTTCAGTACCGGTAGTAGCTTCTGATTATAATTCTAAAGGAGATTTAGGTGATGTGAAAGCGGTAAGAATGGCAATACCTAAATTCAAAAGCAGATACCCGATTTTTAATGAAGCCAATATTTTGCTAAATAGTCAAAAATACGAACTGCAAAAAGTAGAAGATATAAATGAAATCGCTATTGCTACATTGCAAGACAGAACCTTAAGAGAGTTGGCTTCTTCAGTCGGAAGATTGGCAGTAAAGCAAGCCACTGAGTTAGCAGTGAGAGAAAAAAATGAAGATTTAGGTGCCTTAGTTTCTGTTGTGAATGCAGCAACTGAAAAGGCAGATACTAGAAACTGGCAAACATTGCCTCATAGCATCTATTACCAAAAAGTACCCTTAGATACAGGGCTAAACGAACTAAAGTTGATCCCAAAAGCACCAAAAGGAGCGAGTGATACTTTGAATTTTAAAATTCAATCTGATGGTATAGGAGTACAATTTTTTAACTACCACAGTTTAGAAAGCGGTCCACCCATGGAAGTAAATCGATAAACTTAGTAGCTTTCCTTTGTACCTTTGTTCTATGTTTCAACTATTAGAGCAAACAAATTTTCCGCCTAAAGTTAAACCACTAATGGTTTATGATGGAAAATGTGGCTTTTGCAAGTATTGGATTATCAAATGGAAGAAAATTAGTGGAGATGAGATTCATTACATTTCTTACCAAAGAGCAGCTCATAAATTTAAAGATATAGAAGAGAAACATTTTAAAGAAGCAGTTCGATTGATTGATTCCAGTGGTCGTATTTACAATGGACCGGATGCCGCTTTCAGAACTTTTTACATGAAAGGGAAAGTGCCTTTTTTGCATCTCTGGTATGAAAAGTATAAATGGTTTAGAAAGCTGACTAACTTTTTATACCAATGGGTGGCCGACAATAGAAACTTCCTGTTTAAAATTAGTGTACGCTTATTTGGTAAAAGTGCTCGAAATCCTCAGCCTTTTTGGGCTTACTATTTAATTGGCTCAATAGCAATTTTGCTTACTCTAATATGTGTTTACATAGCCAATAGCGCCACGCAATAATTGCTTGATCAAATTTTGATAAGTTATTTAAGTCGGCATGAATATAAGAGGGAAGTAATTTGCTGAGCTTAAATAGTATTTTGTAAAAGACTACCATTTCTTTAAAAAGTTAAAACCAGTCCTGCGCCTAAGTTTAGTGCTTCAATTTCTTTTTTTACAGTAGACTCAGTACTAGTTGTACTTCCATTAACTTCTTCAATTTTGTTTGAAAACTCTTGCTCTGCCATCATACCTTCAGCATTTAGCCTCAAGCCAAGTTTTCCTACAAGTTTTATTCTAAAGTGCAAACCATAATTAATTCCAAAATTAAATTGCTCATCTTCTGTACTTCTGTAAACTTTAGTGTTGCCGTTTTCATCTGTTTGGACATTAATCAATGGTTTTGTACTATTCATAACACCACCAAGAAGTTTAAAATCAACAATAAAGTTTTCCGAGCCAAAACTAAGATAGGGACCAATCATTGCATAACCGTTAAACCATTCTTCTGAATTAACCTGAATTTGCCGATTAGAACTAAAATCTCTTTGAAACTGTTCGATAATGTCTCCATCGTCAATTTGATTCGTGAATGCACCCACATTTAATCCAATTCCAAATACCTTACTTAAATACACTCCTGCTTCAAAGCTGTAATATAAACCTGTTTTTGCGTTGCCGGTAGCAACACTATCGAGTCTTCTGTAATCTTCCAAAGGAATATTTGTACCGGCATTAATACTGATAAAGTGTGGCTTACTTAATTGTGCAACTGCTTCATTTGAAATAAATAAAGTGGCTATTAAAAGTAAGTAAAATGTATTCTTTTTCATTTGGTAGGATTTAAAACTAATATACAATTGTAATTGTTCCTTCCGTAGTTAACGGACCTTTTAAGTTCTCATCAAATTGAGCAGATTTTGCTGCTGTTTTTGCCTTAGTGTATAAATATTGATTAGAAGTGGTAGAACCAGGCATCCCGGGTTCAGCACTCCTGATGTTTCCATAACGATCAATAGTAATTTTAACCACTACCGCACCTTTGTCCTCTGTTCCAATGGAGACCTTTGGTGGACGAACCATTTCTCGACCTTTGATTTGATATTTTACTGTAAAGCCATCAACTTGTAAAACTTTTTCTTCACCCTCTTTTACAAAAGCACCGTCATAAGGTACATATTCTTTAAAAAAGATTGAACTGACTTCTTTCATTTGAATTTTCTCTTCCTCGCCATTTGTGGCTAAGGTCAATACATCGTGTTCAATTGAAAGCACTACGCCTTCAATCTTCTGATCATTAGTTAATACAATAGTATGTTGAGCGCTTAAGTGAAAACTTAGTAGCGTTAAAGTAATTAGTGTTAAAAACGGTTTCATGCTAAAAATTTTGTTCAAAAGTAGCGCTATTCTTTAGGATTAAAGACTCTTTTTATGAGCTTTTTCAACATCCCGTTATTAATTAAGAAAGATTAGAACAATAAAAGCGTTTATTTCGCGCTTGAAATATCCTACTTTTGCAGCATGTTGAAACAAAGCACATACATCTTTTTGATTTTTTCTCTCCTTGGCAGCATTACTTCTTGTGATGATTATCAAAAAGTAGTAAAAAGCCCAAACCCTGAATATAAATACAAAAGGGCTGTTGAGTATTACGAGAATGAGGAGTATTATAAAGCTAACCCACTTTTTGAAGAGCTAATTCCGCTTTACAAAGGAACGGATAAAGGGCAAAAAATATACTATTATTGGTGTTATACAAATTACTACGAAGACTATTTGATGAACGCAGCTTTTCACTTTAAAAAGTTTGCTAAAACTTTCCCAAATAGTGAATATGCAGAAGATGCTTTGTTTATGTCGGCTTATTGTAACTTCTTACAATCGCCCAACCCTAATTTAGATCAAACACCTACTAGAATGGCCATTGATGAAATGCAGCTGTTTGTTAACACATACCCCAACAGTCCGTTGGTAGATAGTGCCAATACATTGGTAGATAGGTTAGCCTTAAAATTAGAAGCAAAAGATTTTTTAAACAGCAAGCAATATTATACGATAAAAAGATATAAAGCGGCTGTGGTAGCTCTTAATAACTTTATGCAACAATACCCTGCTTCAGAATATGAAGAAGAAGCAAAAATGCTTATCATTAAGTCATACTATGAGTTAGCAATAAATAGTGTTAACGAAAAGAAAGAAGAACGCTTTGATAAAGGTATTGAAGCTTATTACGATTTTATTGATAATTTTGCAGACAGTAAAAAAATAAACGAAGCAGAGGCTATTTACGCTAAGCTCGTAAAAGCAAGAGAAGAATTCTTATTAAGTAAAAACGATTCAAATGAATTATAAAGAAATTGATGCTCCGGATACTACGGTTACTAGAAACACTAATGAAATAGATTCTAAAACCGGCAATTTATACAAGGCAATTGTAATTGCTAGCAAAAGAGCTAATCAAGTGGGTGTTAAAATGAAAGAGGAGTTGAACTCAAAGTTAGCCGAGTTTGCAACTGCTTCAGATAATTTGGATGAAGTTTTTGAAAACCGCGAACAAATTGAAATTTCAAAGTTTTATGAAAGTCTGCCAAAGCCAACTTCTATTGCTTTGAGCGAATTAATGAGCGATGAAGTTTATTTCAGAGATCCAAAGCTTGAGGAGGAAGCCTAAAAATGCTTCAGGGCAAAAATGTGCTTTTGGGCGTTAGCGCCGGAATTGCTGCTTATAAAGCGGCGCACCTTTGCAGAGCATTAATTAAAAAAGGGGCGAACGTTAAAGTACTGATGACCCCCGATTCAGTACATTTTATAACGCCTCTTACTTTATCTACCCTCTCTAAAAATCCTGTTGCCATTGAGTATTTTGATGCTAAAACAGGGGAGTGGGAAAACCATGTGGAGTTGGCCAAATGGGCCGACTTTTTTTTATTGGCTCCGGCTACAGCGAATACCATTGCAAAAATGGCCAATGGTATTTGCGATAATTTGCTTCTAGCTACTTATTTCTCTTTGCCAAAACAAAACATCGCCTACTTTGCTCCGGCTATGGATTTGGATATGTACAAACATCCGGCTATTCAATCCAATATTAGAAAACTTCAGGAGTATGGAAATCATCTAATTCCTGCTGAAGAAGGAGAGTTGGCTAGTGGACTTAAAGGTGAAGGACGAATGGCCGAAGTTGAGAATATCTTGAATTTTATTGAAGGTCGTGATTTGCCGTGGAGAAATATAAATTTGCTTATCACAGCAGGTCCTACTTATGAAGCAATCGACCCTGTTCGCTTTATTGGAAACCACAGCTCAGGAAAAATGGGTTACGCTATTGCGGAAGCTGCATTAGAAAGAGGAGCAAAAGTCACTTTGATTAGCGGACCTACTTCTTTAACGGCACCTGCAAATGTTGAATTGATTAAAGTGCAGTCAGCAGCTGAGATGTTTTATGCGGTTAAAGAACATTACCAAAAAGCAGATTGCTTGATTTTTTCAGCAGCTGTATCTGATTACAGTCCTAAGTCAAAAGCCAATCAAAAAATTAAAAAGAAATCAGATGCTCTTCAGATTGAATTAACTCCTACGCAAGATATATTAAAGTTTGTTGGTGAGCATAAAAAAGAAAATCAATTTTTAGTGGGCTTTGCGTTGGAAACAGAGAATGAGGTGGAGAATGCTCAAGGGAAACTTCAACGTAAAAACCTTGATTTGATTGTGTTAAATAGCTTACAAGATCAAGGAGCAGGTTTTGGGTACGATAGCAACAAGGTTACTATTATTGATGCCGACAATAATCAAGAAGAATTTGAGTTAAAGTCAAAAGCAGAAGTTGCACAAGACATTTTAAATGCTGTAGAAAGCCGATGGTAAAAAAACTGTTATCCTTTTCTTTTTTAATGTTGACTTTAGTTTCTCTAAATGCACAAGAGCTTAACTGTGTTGTCGAAGTGAATTCACGACAAGTGGAGGGCAGTGAACGCAAAATTTTCCAAGAATTGCAAAAAGCCGTATTTCAGTTTATTAATGGCAGAAAATGGACGAATGACGAATATGAAACTTTTGAAAGAATAGATTGTAGTATTTTAATTACTCTAGAACAGCGATTAGGGGCAAATCAGTTTTCCGGTAATATTCAGGTACAGGCCTCTCGACCAGTTTTTAACACCTCTTACAAAACGCCAATTATGAACGTAAGAGATGAAGATTTTGTCATTACTTACAATCAATTTGAACCCTTAATTTTTACTGAAAACTCCTATAGTGGCGAATTAGTTTCAATTTTAGCCTATTACGCATACATGATTTTAGGTTATGATTATGATTCATTTTCTAAAGAAGGTGGAACTCCTTTTTTTCAGCAAGCACAGCGAATTGTAAGTAATGCGCAAAGCTCTCCGGAACAAGGGTGGAAAGCCTCTGAAGGAGAAAGAAACCGCTATTGGCTAGTAGAGAATCACTTGAGTGCTCGCTTTAAGCCTTTAAGAGCAACTTATTACGACTACCACAGAAAGGCTTTTGATATTATGGAGTCGGATGTAAAGAGAGGTAGAAGTGTGATTTTAAATAGCATGAAAGAGTTAAAAAGAATTCACAATGTTGCTCCTTCATCTTATAATTTGCAAACCTTTTTTCTCGCAAAACAAGCCGAGATTGTGAATTTGTTTTCTGAAGCAGATTCCAGAGAGATTGAAGAACTAACTGAAACCCTCATAACGATAGATCCCGGAAATGCAGGGAAGTACGAAAAACTTAGAAAAAAGTAAAATTCGTTTTACCCATCCCTTTCTTTCAATTAATTTTACAGTATGCTGAAGCAACTATCTATTCAAAACTTTGCGCTGATTGATGAACTTAATATTCAGTTCAGTGAAGGACTTTCAGTAATCACAGGCGAAACAGGAGCGGGGAAGTCAATTTTGCTGGGTGCATTAAAGTTAATTTTAGGTGATAGAGCAGATCATAGCAGTCTAAAAAATCAGTCTGAAAAGTGCATTATTGAAGGTACTTTTTCGGTTGCTAATTATGATTTGAAAGCTTTATTTGCAGATGCAGATTTAGACTATTGGGATGAAACAATTATTCGAAGAGAAATATCTCCACAAGGGAAAAGTAGGAGTTTTATAAATGATACGCCAACTACGCTGGAAGTTCTAAAAAAGCTTGGAGAAAAGTTGATTGATATCCACTCTCAGCATCAATCATTGCAAATAAATGATTCGGATTTTCAATTGAATATCATTGATGCTTTAGCTTCAAATGATAATTTAAAAACAACTTATGACTTGCAGTTTGATAAATATTTAGAGCTTAGGAATCAACTCAAGGAGGTTGAGCATCAAGCTGCAGAAGCTCAAAAAGAGGAAGATTATTTGCGTTTTCAGTTTGAAGAGCTTGAAGCCTTAAACTTACAAGCCGGAGAATCAGAAGAACTGGAAAAGGAACAGGAGTTTTTGGCAAATAGTGAGGAGATTTTACGCAACTTTTCACAAATTGATGGTTTGTTAAGTCAAGGTGATGAAAATGCGCTTGAAATGCTCAAGCAAGTAAAAGTGCTGATGAATCAAAGTAGTCGCTATTTTAGCGATATGGAAGATTTAAGTCGGCGCTTTGAGTCGACCTTAATTGAATTAGAAGATATTGCTCAAGAAATTACCACTAAAGCTGAAAGTTTAGAGTTTGACCCTAACCGTCAGCAATTGGTTGAGGAACGTCTTGGAGAAATTCATCGACTTCAAAAGAAGCATTTGTTAGAGGATGCTGAAAAGTTGATTGAGTTAAAAGAAGAATTGGATCAAAAACTACTTTCTATTTCAGATTATGAAGCAAAAATAGAAAAGCTAAGCAAGGAGTTTGATGAAGCTAAAAGTGTTTTAGACCAAACTGCTGACAAACTGTCTAAGAGTAGATTAAATGTTATAGATAAGATTTGTAAACAAGTAGAAAATAGTTTAAAAAAGTTGGGAATTCCGCATGCTCAGTTTAATATTGAACATCAATTGCTTAATGAAGTACAAGCAAATGGAATAGATTCATTTGATTTTCTTTTTTCAGCAAATAAAGGAATGCCTCCACAGAAAGTAGCAAAAACCGCTTCTGGTGGAGAAATTTCAAGACTTGTTTTGTCGGTTAAGGCACTTCTTGCAGAGCATCAACAACTTCCCACCATTTTGTTCGATGAAATTGACACCGGAGTTTCAGGTGAAATTGCCGATCAAATGGGGAATTTACTGAGTGAGATTTCAGCTAAACGGCAAGTGATTTCCATTACTCACTTACCTCAAATAGCCGCTAAGGGGCAATCGCATTATTTTGTTTACAAAAGCAATGATGAGGAGCGCACAAAAACTCAAATGCGAGAATTATCTAAGGAAGAGCGCTTGAGTGAAATTGCTAAGATGTTAAGCGGTAAAAATTTAACAGAGGCAGCAGTAAATAATGCCAAAGAACTATTAGGAAGCAATTTTATGAATTAAAAAATCTGTTGTAAGAATCGACTTCCACAATAAGCAAGAAATTATATCTTTGTTCACTTAATAAATGAATTGAAAAAATCATGTCAAACAATCTACTGAAAGGAAAAAGAGGAATTATTTTCGGAGCGTTAAACGAACAGTCAATCGCTTGGAAAGTAGCAGAGCAAGCTAAAGCACAAGGTGCAACATTTACGTTAACAAATGCTCCCATTGCTATGCGTATGGGAGAAATCAACAAATTGGCAGAAGCTTGTGATGCAGAAGTTATTCCGGCTGATGCTACGTCGGTAGAGGATTTAGAGCACTTAATCACTAAATCAATGGAAGTGCTTGGCGGTAAAATCGATTTTGTATTGCATTCAATTGGCATGTCGCCCAATGTTAGAAAAGGCAAGTCTTATGACGATACTAACTACGATTGGTACCACAAAACCATGGATGTTTCTGCCATTTCGCTTCACAAAGTTTTACAAACTGCAAAAAAGTTAGATGCCATTAAAGAATGGGGCTCTGTGCTTGCATTAACATACATAGCTGCACAAAGAGTTTTCCCGGATTACAATGATATGGCTGATGCTAAATCTTTATTAGAATCAATTACAAGAAGTTTTGGTTATCACTATGGAGTTGAGAAGAAAGTAAGAATAAACACGATTTCTCAATCACCTACGGTAACCACAGCAGGTAGTGGGGTAAAAGGTTTCGATGCTTTTATAAAATATTCTGATGAGATTTCTCCATTGGGCAATGCTAGTGCAGAAGACTGCGCTAACTACTGTATAACGTTATTTAGTGATTTAACAAAATACGTTACCATGCAAAACCTTTTCCACGATGGTGGGTTCTCCAACACCGGAGTTAGCCGCAAGGTAATGGAGCGTTTTATGTAATGAAATAATATAAGTGAAAATGAGCCCGCATTTTATGTGGGCTTTTTTTTGCTTACTCCTTAAACAAAATGAGTTCCTTAGTTTATATTGCATTGTTGATTTTGAAGATCTATGGCTGTCGGTTTTTATATTAATTTCGGTTATGGTATTGTGAAGTAAGCCGTATTTTGAAAAATAATTAGATAACTAATGTTTCCTATTGTCTTCTTCTGAAAGCAACTCTTTCATTTCAATATCCAGTCCTTCGCAAATCTCCAATAAGTAAATATAAGAAGGGTTTACTCTTCCGGCTTCCAGACGTTGAATAGATTGTTGGTCTTTGTATACAAAAGAAGCCAGCTCAAACTGGGTAAAACCTTTTTTTCTACGAATGGCGCGAACCCTGTCGCCAAGCTTTTTAAGTGCTATGTCTTTATCTTTTTTCAAACATAGCCAAGGTGATTATTTTGGAAAATATAAATACAACGAATTTGTTGTATTTTGGTTTTTTTTATATATTTGACTTCTCAAAGTTTTAAAAATGAAAAGGGAACTTTTTCTTTAACCTATAATATAGAGAAGAAATTTCTTAAAGCTTAATTACGAATCAAATCATTCTATTATGGAAAAAATGAAAATAGCAAAGAATTGTTATCCAAGAGGGCGATAAACAAAAAGGTGGGGGATAGCTTAAATGGAGCGCTCAATCCTGTTCAAACGAAAAGAGTTCATCATAACTGCATTTTAAACTTTTTACAATTAAATAGAGGGTATAGGAAGTACAAGTTGTTTTTCCATTCTCTATCAGTTCAATATGCTGACGATCTTTTCCGCAACGAAGAGCAAGCTCAGTTTGGGTAATGTTGGCTTTATGGCGACACTCTTTAATACGCTTACCCAACTGTTTTGTAAATTCTTTTTTATCCACTGCACAAAAGCCTTTGTGCGCTAATTTTAGATTAAGCTAGCTAGAATTTGTCATAACAAATTATGCAGTATGAAAGTTTTTTATATATTTGTCGCATCTTCTTGTTTGTGCGATGGATAGACTTTAACAAGAAAAACAATTAATTTTTTATTTATTAAATATTTAAAATCATGAAAACTAACAAGTTTACTACGCAAAAACTTTTTTGTACACTATTGTTCAACCTCTTAGTAATGGGTACATTTGCCCAATTTACGCCCAATGCAGCGGGAGCGCCGGATGAACCGATTCCAGAACCGGAAGTAGAGGGGGCAAGTTGTGAGACGGCGATAGTCCTGGAGAAAGGAAGTATTGAGACCTACACTTTTTATGAGGGACAGGAATATCTTTATTTTGAATTTACTGCAAGTAGTGACAGTATGTTTGTTGTAACTGGAGCGGAAAGTCAAAACAGTGAGCCTTTTGTTGGCTTAATTGCTTATGAAGTTTATTTAAAAGATGATTGTGAAAGTTTAACTCAGATTTACAATGAGTCTGTTGACGATAGCACCATGCACTATTTTGAAATGACAGACCTAACAGAAGAAGAAAGTTATTTGCTTGTACTAAGAAGAGATTTGAATGAAGATTTGCCGGAAGTAACTTTTTCTATGTTAATAGAAGATATTTACTATAACTGTCCTCAAAATTATAATAGTCCGTGTGGAGAGCTAATTAAAAATCATGAATTTAATTATTTTGGAACTACTTTTGGTTCAATGAGTCCTTTTCAAGTAATTTGCGATTGGAGGGTGCATGATGGTACACCACAAATTAAGGGTTTGGGCATACCTCAAGCTTTTGCTTACATGTATATGGAGAGGAGTTGGTTCGTTGACCTGGAGGCTATAGAGACAAGTGTTAACATTACGCCGGGTGATTATATTTTATCATTAGATGTAGCTGCTACAGGAACAAATCCACCACCGGATGAGTTGCGAGTGATAGGAAGAAATAATACGACTAATACGGAGCAAATTATATATGCTATACAGGGTAATACAATTCAACCTTCTACTACAACTAACCCACGAACATTTCAAACTAAAGCAATCTGTTTTAGTCCTACTCAAACCTTTGATGAACTGATTATTGAGCCATATAATTCACAATCTAATACTGCTTATTGTGATGTTTACGTAAACAATGTCAGCTTAAGAAATATAAGTCTTGATGCCGGAGCTGATGTTACACTTAATGGATGTAGTGATGAAAAAACTATAGGTCCTGATTGTGTGTTACCAGGAGTCTCTTATTCTTGGTCGCCCACTAAAGGACTGAGTGACCCAAACATTCCTAACCCAACAATAAGTGGCGCACAATCTGGAACATATACACTTACAATGACTTCTGCCTGTACAACGATTACTGATCAGATTAATGTTAATTTTTCGGGAGTTGATGAAGTAATCCCCGACGGACAGACAAGTACATGGTTGCAAAATATACATGGAAATACTCTAAGTAGCAATACTATTCAAGGGAAAAAATTTCTTGTCCAAGGGGAATTTATTATTGATAGTGAATTGTATATAAATTGGTGCGAATTTATTATGGCTGAAGGAGCTAAAATAACCATAGCAGGAGGTGGAGATTTAGATTTTCATGGTGGTAACTCAACTACAAGGGCAATTATCCGTTCTTGTCAACCGGATAAATTCTGGGATGGCATTTATGTGTCCGGTTCAGCTGGTGGACATGCCGATTTCAGGAGTCATACTGTAATACGCAACTCAATTAATGGGATAGTATTTGAGGATGGTAGTTTTGGGCATGTTGGCAATGTTAAGTTTGTAAACAACGGAACATCGGTGACTTTTAAAAACTATTCTTCTATGCACTATATGCAAAATGGTTTAAATGCCATGCCATTGAATATTCAAAGTTGTGAATTTTCTACCAATAGTTATTTTACCGATGAGTTTGGATATTTACCAACTTATGCTGTAAAAGTTATCAACTTTCATTTAGATCCCAATAACAGTCATATGCAACCTTTATTGGTAAAGTGGAATACTTTTAACGGAACCGGAGGTGGATTATACATCGAAAATTCAAATGTGGTTGTTCAGTCAAACGGTTTTCATGGATTTTATAAAACAGGCCCTAACTTACCCGGCAACCCTAGTAGGTCTGATCTGGCCATTAGAATTAAAGGGAGTCAAACAGTTAGCGGGAGTAAGGGGTTAACGATAAACAGTAACACCTTTAACAATTGCTATTTTGGAATTGAAGCGGAGGACAACTTTATTTACAGAATCAAGAGTAATACCTTTAATGGTTCTTTGGCATTGTTGTCAGAAACCGGTCCCGGAACAAACTTTTTGAAAATGTC
>DIAJ01000043.1:7479-7697 GCA_002415785.1 Flavobacteriales bacterium UBA5081 | reverse complement strand
AATTTGAAAGCGATTCACAACCTTGGCGACTTAATAGATGAGGGTTTGGAGGTTGTGCTAAATTACAATTTGAAAGCGATTCACAACTGGAGTTGGAAAAACAAAATTGTTAGTTGGGTTGTGCTAAATTACAATTTGAAAGCGATTCACAACTATCATCAAGAAACATATCACTAAGTACACGTTGTGCTAAATTACAATTTGAAAGCGATTCACAA
>DIAJ01000043.1:0-7301 GCA_002415785.1 Flavobacteriales bacterium UBA5081 | reverse complement strand
GTTGTGCTAAATTACAATTTGAAAGCGATTCACAACGAATGTTCCTGTTTTTGATGATGTTGAGAAGTTGTGCTAAATTACAATTTGAAAGCGATTCACAACGGTGGCTAGTGCTGTTGCTCCTGCTTTGGAGTTGTGCTAAATTACAATTTGAAAGCGATTCACAACTGTAGTAAGCATATATCCGGTCAAAGGTAGGTTGTGCTAAATTACAATTTAGTTCGCTCCTTGTTAATTTTTTAATGGAGCTCATGTATTCGTTTCGCTCGGAAGAAAACGATTTACAAATTCCTTTAACCAAACTAAAATCATAATATTTTGTCAAACAAGCTTGTATGTTGTTGCTTTGTAGGAAGTTTAAAATAAAGAGAATGTAACCGTCAATATTAACTACCTAATTATCTCTTTATATTTATCATTTAATTTGAAGGAATTAAGACACAATTCTTAAACTTTAATACAGTTGTCGTTTGATGGTTGTAGTCAAACAGAAACGGAATGATTAAACAACCATGAAAGAGATACATAATGATTACTTTCATTGAAAGTGAAGAGGTAATTAGGTTGAAACCGGCACGGGCTAAAGCTTATCAGGCGCCACGTACTAATTACCTTTTCTCTATTATAAGTCCTAGATATTTCATTATCAATTAGGTGTCTATTTTCTGATTTACCTAGAGGGAAATAATTGACAATGAATTCCACTTTGTAAACAATTAATTTTTTGGATTTACATATGCAAAAATGTTTATTATTGTTGTCCAATATGTTTAAAGGCATGAGAACCAACAAATGGTTGGTTAGGTGTAAACTCCACACTTACCTAAGGGTGGAGTTGTCTAGTCGATTAGGGGGCTGTTATTTAAAGTGTTTTGGGTTTTTCTTCTTTAATTCTACTAGTTCTTTAATTCTGCCAGTTAGGAATTGTATCATTTGAGGAATTTGCTCTTCACTTGTTGCGGTTATTTCATTCACGTTTAGATATTTTCCAATGACATTTCCGTTTTCTACTTCCTCGAATTCCCATTCTAATGGAAGCAGTTCAGTTTTGAAAAACTTGGTGAGTTCGCCTGTCGTGGGAAGTCCTAAAGGTATGTATATTCTGATTGTCAGATAAGTTATGTTTTCATCGAACCACCATTGGAAACCAATGTCAATATTGTATTTGTGGGGGTTACCGATGTTTTTGTAGTTGTAATAGGCATTCCTTTTTAGTTGTGTACTTCTTGATGAATCTTTAGAAGGCATACCAAAAGATTTAGTAAAATATTCCTTGACTGAGTCAAGTACCTCGTCCATTTTTGAAATAGTATTCGAGATGTTTTCTAGACTTAGCAGATCAATGCTTTTAAAGTTCTTTTCCATTGAGATATTTTTTTCGTTAAGAAATGAAGAGAATTCTGTTAAAATTGGATTATCAGATTTTTGAGCTAATGAATTAACGTCAACCCAAGTAATGTTAGTGTAGTTTATTCCCTGCCCTTGTACAGTTTTATGTTCATAAAACTTTGTTAGGTAAACTAGATGTTTTTTTCTGTTTTTCTTTGTTTGAAAAATTTTTAGGTAATCATTAAGTTGGTTCTCCCGCTCTTCTGCATCAACCTTACATTCAATAATTATATGGTTTTTGTTGTCAATAATTTCAATGTCAGGACGACCAATATTTTCATAATATTGTTGAGTTGATACATTAGCTTCCTCACCTAATTCCATCCCGAGAAGTTGAAGGAAGTCAGCTCGAAAAATCAGATCATTTTCAAAGCTATAGGCAAATATCTCTGTGCATAAATTTTCAAGCTCATTCTTGTTCTCTCTTTGTCTGTATCTGTATGTTCTTGTGAATAACGATTCCTTCATGTAGTTAATGTTCCATAAACCAATTAATTCCTAATACACCGATTATTTCTTGTTTATTCCTTCAAAGAAAAACAAAAATATTGACAGTCAATAGGGTATCTAGCCTATTCTTTCTGAACCGGCCTAAATACTTTCTGAACCGGCTGTTTTTCTTTCTGAAAAGGCTGTTTTCCTTTTTAAGGGGAATGAGTTTTCTACTCAGTTGTTAGCGATTAACTTTAAAATCCATTGCATGGTATCCTGGGTATCCATGATTGACCAAGAATGGGGGTGCTTCGTTCCGTCAAGCCGAACTCCTTTGTTTTGAGTGATTATGACTTCAGCGTTTTTATTCCCATTAATTTTCAATTGATTAACAAATGCAACGATGTCAATTCCGTTCCAATCGTATAAATCGCGTTTTCGTTGGTTTAGTAAATAATCTAGGTTTAGATCAGAGTGCATTCTAATCGCTGTATTGTTCAGGTATTTGGCGTTTCCTCCATCTTTTACCCCAAAAGAAAAAATGGAAGCATCAATGTAATTTTGGGGCTGTTCTTCCGGAGAACCACCATAAATCTGATTATAAACATTAAGCAGCCATTTAGCTTCAGCTACTCCTGCTTCTGAAAAGTTTCGACTTATTTCACGTTCGCAATAGTTGTAAAAACGAGCATAATCCAGCGGAGGGTCTATTCCAATAATGCCTTTTGGGCTGATGTAAGTACTGCTGTCTCGCACAGCTGTTATTCCATACGTTAATGACATCATGCCACCATTAGATAAGCCGCATAAAATAAAGTTTTCCTTAGCAATTTGATGTTCGGATACTACTTGTTTAAATATGCCATCTATAAATGCTATATCGGGAATCCGTTGAAAAGTGCCCCAATTGTAGGAAGGGATTATAACAAGTAAATTGTTATTGGATGCAACTTGATGAAGGGTAATTTGTTTCAGAAGGTTTTCAATTGTCTCACCACCACTGGGAAAAATCGTTAGTACTCCAACAGGCTTTTCTTTCGGAATAATTTGGTAATAGTATAGTTGAGTTGAATCTCCATCATTGATATAAAAATTGTGAGGGTCTGTTTCGCTAACAATTACCTTTTCTAATTTTTGGCCAAAACAAATTGTATTGAATAGGATCGCTGATATTAATATGAAGTGCTTCATAATGGTTGAATAAGGGCCAACAATCGTATTGCCACAGGTGCTTATGTATTGTTTATAGTTGTTTATCCCATCAAAGAAAAACAAAATTATTGACAGTCAGTAGGGTATACTGCCTATTCTTTCCGAAAGGAGCCGTCAAGTCGAATGACAGTCGTTTTATTCTTTTATTGCCAATAGTAGGTCATCCAAAAGCTTCTTCGTAAGCTTGTCTCCTTCCGGCATTGTTTCGTAGTGGTGTTGAGTCAGTACAACCACAAGCTCGAGCGTTGGGAATACAAAAATCCGTTGAAGGCCAAAGCCCGTTGCATAATAGCAGGCTTTATCCTGAGAGCTCATCAGTCTCCAATGGTATCCATAGTCTTTATTCCCGAAATGCGGTTTTGTTGAAGCTTCGATCCATTCCTTATTCACAACTTGCTGCTGATTCCACTTGCCATTGTTGAGGTACAGTTGTCCGAATTTACAGAGGTCTCTTGGCCGCATCCTTAGGCCTGAAGCTGTATTTGTCAGATCGGCAAAGGGCTTTTTGTATTCGATCTCAGCGGGAATTTTAGCTCCCGGCAATTCATTACCTGCTGTTTTTGTCCAAAACTCACTTTGTGTATCCCATTCGTAGTGCGTAATTCCTAAGGGTTCAAAAAGGTATTGTTTGGAGAATTGATGAACCTCTTGCTTGCTTGCGTTCTTCATGATGAGAGCCAATAGCAAGGTGTTGGCGTCTGAATAGTTATAAACTTCTCCGGGGGTGTTTGTATGTGGTTGATTTAAAATGAACTTGATCCAATCCTTGGAGTAGGGGAGCTCGAATCCGGAAGTTCCCGGTCCACCGAGGGAAACCCATTCAATTCCACTCGTCATGGTGATTAAATGTTCAATCGTTATTGAGCGCGCAGCTGAATCCAAATAAGGCCTGTAGGGTCCAAGGTGTTTGTAAATGCTGTCTTCTGCAGCAAGTAGCTTCTTATCTACGGCAATACCGAGGGCTGTTCCCGTAACTGATTTTGTAATTGACCAAATTTTGTGGAGTTTGTCCGGAGCATAACCATTAAAATATTGGTCGACAATTAGCTTTCCGTCCCGGGCAATTACAATGGCGTCAAGTTTTGAATTTTCAGTTGAAGCATTGCCGATGGATTCTTCCAACATTTGCCGATCAAAGCCTGCTACTTCCGGTTTCGAAATGCTCCAGCCGTCCTTAAGGTCATGGGGCGGATCGAAGGCTGTTTTGTCTTGCTGAGAACAAGCCGTCAACGAAAAAAGAATAATTATGATGAATATTTGTTTCATTGCTTTTTTTATCAAATACCTAGTTTACGTAATTCTCTTTTTATCCAAAACCTTTCTTTTCACTTCCCCATCCATCCCAAATGCGTGTGTTTAAAATCATCGGGGTATTTGAGGCCAAAGCCAAAAATGCGGTCGAAGGCAGCATGGCCAAACAGCAAGAGTCCGCTAAAAGCCAGCCAAGGATTTTCAAGGAGTAAACCGATTAAATACAGCATGATGGCAATTCCTTTGTGGTGAAAGAGGTTATATGTTTTTGCACCAATGGTTGTGTTTACCACATAGCCGATCATACCAATGTCAGGGGCAAAAAATAAGACTAAGTACCACCACCAAGCCATTTCGATTTGTGAAAATAAAAAAATGGCTAAAAGGAATTGCGCAAACTCTTCGATTCTCAAACTAACTTTCATAACTGTTGTGTTTTCTTTCGATGTAAAGAAAGTTCGTTTTTATGGTTTTGTCAAACCGTTGGTGTAAAAAGTGAGTGGGCTGAAAAGTGAGAGATAAAATTTGTAATGAATACTAGTAAAATTAAAGGGTTAAATTTGTATTTTTGATAAAAGCCTGAATAAAATGGATTTGCAGACAAGAAAATTAGAGCTCATTCAAGAGTTTTTAAAAGTTCAAAGCGAGGAAGTAATTTTAAAACTCGAAAAGATATTGAGTAAAGAAAACAAGAAGTACGAAGAAGAAGGCTTTAAACCAATGACTGTTGAGGAGTTCAACGCTAGGATTGACCAATCTATGGAAGACTCGAAAAATGGTCGATTAATAGAAGCAAGCGAATTAAAAGCCAAGATTGATCAGTGGGATTGAGGTTATATTGGACTGAATTTGCTCAGAAGGAATTAGAAAGTATTTATGATTATTATCGTAAGAAGGCAGGTGCTAGGGTTTCTAAAAGAATTATTGAAGGGATTTACAATGAGTCGTTGAAATTAAAGTCTCAAGCAAAAATTGGACAAACAGAAGACTTTTTAATTACTAGAGAAGAAAAGTTTAGGTATTTGGTTTTTAAAAACTATAAAATTATTTACTGGATCAATGAGAATAAAAATCGAGTTGAAATACACGATGTTTTTGATACTAGACAAAGTCCAATAAAGATTCAACGAAATAAATAGATTATTAATTTATCAAATAAATTTGACATTCTCATTCTTCAACTGCCTTCACAATAAACTCCTTCATACTCACCATTTCATCTTTGGCTAACTTTTTACCAAACTGTGCAATGAAAAAAAGCAATAAACCTAGTACGGTACAAGCTGTAGCCAACCAAAAACCCCAAGGATTGTGTTCCAATTGCATTTGCGAACTGCCGATCATCAAACCGATAAATGCGCCAAATGCAGCAATGGTATAAGCAAACATAAACATCGTCCAAACGGTTGCTTCCGGTGCCAACAAGCAGCGCATTTGGGTTTGACCATCTTCCATTTTTTCAAAACTAATGTCTAAAGTGGGCGACCAAAAGTGCTTTTTGGTCGGATTTACCCGAATGAGTAGATGTTTGTGCTTTAACTTGCCTTTCAGGGCTTCAGGATTATTTTCAGTCAATGCTTTTTTAATTCTATCAATAATAGCGTTTTCATCTTCATTTAAAAACAATTGAAATCTGGGTCGGAATCTTAAATCTGACATGGGTAGGGTAGCTGTGATCAAAATAGGCGAACAAGATAATGAAAATGATCAGAAGTTAGACTTTAGAGGAATTTCAAATCCCAAATCTCAAATTGGAATGGAAAATTGAGATCACTTTTTACTTTTATCCTTTTCCAGTCAGCTCTTGCTTCTCAAATAAATCAACTGTAATCTCAATATTTGTAACTAACGAATCAAGAAGTAAACACCATTTCGTCCTTCTCCATCTGCTCCACCATATCGCCTAGCGTTTCCTCAAGCGGGCGGTAGCTTAAACCCAATTTCTCCCGACTTTTGGAGGCATCTAGATTGATTTGATGTCCCACATTGCGTTGAACGAATTTTCGCTTTAAACCAAAGAGTGGTGCAATCAGTAAAAGCAACCATTTGGGTGCTTTCATTAAAGGCAATTTGTATTGATTGCCATATTTTTCTTTTAACAGCTCCACCAAGTCTAAAACGGAAGCCGTTCGCTCGGCTAATAAATGCCTGCCTTCGGCATTTGGCTTTTCTAAAGCCAATAAATGTGCTTTAGCCACATCGCGTACATCCACAAAACCAAACATTATATCCGGTGCTCCCATGCGGTATTTTCCGCTGAGCATATCTTGCATAAAAGCTAAACTCTCCGAGTCTGAATGCTTGCTCAATGATGGTCCCATAACAAAAGAAGGGTTGATCACTACTAATTTCCATTTGCTTTGGGCTTCGGCTATTTTCCAAGCTTCTTTTTCCGCCAATACTTTGGAGTAAGAGTAGGGTTGATGATTGACTGAACTTGATTCGTTGAAGTGGGCTTCATTAAGAACATCAATATTCTTTTCTTTTTGATCGATGTTGTCGCCATGAATGGCAGCCACGGATGAGGTAAGCACCACTTTATGAACCGTAGTAGAAGCATTTGCAGCAGCTAACACATTTCTTGTTCCTTCCAAAGCCGGCTGAATAAGGTCTTTTTTTGCATCTTCGAAACGCAAGGTAAATGGAGAAGCCATGTGAATAATGGCATCCGCTCCTTCCGCTGCTTGATGGTAGGAGTTTTGCTCTAATAAATTAGCCTCCCAAACTTCTAAGGTTCCTTTACTTTGATCGGCGATTTTTTGTAGAAAGTCATATTTCTCCGTTCGCGTTTTATTACGAACAGCCAAACGTAGTGTGTATCCTTTTTCCAATAAATACTTTGCTGTCCATGCTCCTAAATAGCCGGTTCCCCCTGTGAGTAAAATTGTTTGCATGTTTATTTTTTTAAGTTAAAAATGAATATCCGCTTATTTACCTATATTGATTTGTGAACAACTAAAATATTTTTTTCAGTAAACTGTCTTTACTTTTTTCCATTGATGAAAAAAGTAAACAAA
>DIAJ01000001.1:72459-73501 GCA_002415785.1 Flavobacteriales bacterium UBA5081 | reverse complement strand
TAAAAAATAAAAAAGTCTATGAAAGCTGTCATTTTAGCTGGAGGTTTTGGGACAAGAATTAGTGAAGAGTCCCATCTAAGACCAAAGCCAATGATTGAAATAGGAGGAAAACCTATTCTATGGCACATAATGAAAATTTATGAAACCCATGGAATTAATGAATTTATCATTTGTTGTGGATATAAAGGCTATATAATTAAAGAGTATTTTGCAAACTACTTCCTTCATATGTCAGATGTTACATTTGATATGTCAACCAATGAAATGCACATTCATAACCGAAAAGCCGAACCCTGGAAAGTAACCTTGGTAGATACCGGAGAAACAACACAAACTGGCGGAAGAATCAAACGAATAAAGCCTTATATTGATTCCACTTTTTGCTTAACTTATGGCGATGGCGTTACGGACTTGAATATTAAAGAGCTTATAGAATTCCATAAAAGAGAAAAAACTTTAACTACAGTTACTGCCATCCAGCCTGCAGGAAGGTTTGGCTCTCTTGAAATTGCAGGAGCTCGTGTTAAAACCTTTCTTGAAAAACCAAAAGGTGATGGACGATGGATTAGTGGAGGATTTTTCGTTTGTGAGCCTGAAGTATTCGACTATATCGAAGGAGACCTAACAATATGGGAACGCGATCCATTAGAAGAATTGGCAAATAAAAATCAATTAAGTGTGTATAAGCACCAAGGATTTTGGGCCGCAATGGATAATTTGAGAGATAAAGAATACTTAGAGCAACATTGGTCATCTAAAAAGGCACCTTGGGCAATATGGACTTAAACAGTTTTTGGAATAATAAAAGAGTCTTTATCACCGGTCATACAGGTTTTAAGGGAAGCTGGATGACATTTTGGCTAAGTAAATTAGGTGCTCAGGTAGCAGGGTTTTCGCTTGCTCCCGAACAATCACCCAACCTTTTTGATTTATTAAATCTTAAAAACTCCTGCGAGAACCATATTGAAGATATTCGAAATCTTAATTCCATAAAGAAGAGGGTCGCCGACTTTAAACCCGATATTATTTTTCATTTAGCAGC
>DIAJ01000001.1:71991-72368 GCA_002415785.1 Flavobacteriales bacterium UBA5081 | reverse complement strand
GATATTATTTTTCATTTAGCAGCACAGTCCATTGTAATAAAATCTTACGAGGATCCGGTTATGACATGGGAGACCAACGTGATGGGTACGCTTAACTTATTGGAAGCATGTCGGGAATTAGAAAATAGCTGTTCTGTTGTTGTTATTACAACCGATAAGGTTTATGAGAACAAAGAATGGTATTATGGTTACCGCGAAAATGATACGCTGGGCGGTTATGACCCTTACAGTTCCAGTAAAGCTGCGGCGGAGTTAGTAGTCTCCTCATGGAGAAGGTCATTTTTGAGCCAAAACACCAACATTAAGTTGGCATCAGCCCGTGCAGGTAATGTAATTGGAGGAGGAGATTGGACCGATAACCGCATTATTCCTGATAT
>DIAJ01000001.1:45725-71927 GCA_002415785.1 Flavobacteriales bacterium UBA5081 | reverse complement strand
CAGGTATAAACAAAAGGGGCAGGCAATTCCAGTTAGAAACCCTAATGCTGTGAGACCATGGCAACATGTGCTTGAGTCTTTGCATGGCTATTTAACTTTGGCAGAGTTACTTCACGCTCACGATGATGAGCAATACCAATCAGCGTTTAATTTTGGCCCTGACAAAAACTCTATTCAATCCGTTGAACAGTTATTAAATGCTGCTTCAAAAGTTACCAATGTAAGTTGGGAGAATGCTCAGAAAGAAAATCAATTACATGAGGCTACTTTACTTACGCTTTCCACTGAAAAAGCTTCAAAATTGTTGAAGTGGAACCCCAAATGGGATTTTGAAACTTCAATCTTCAGAACTATTCAGTGGTATGATCGATTTTACGCTGGCGAAAATCCTGCGGATTTGATAGATGAAGATCTAAAAACATACACATCATGATTTTTACCCCCCTTGGTTTAGAAGGTGCATATTTAATTTCTCTAGATAAAAAAGGAGACGATAGAGGTTTTTTTGCCAGATATTACTGTGAAGATGAGTTTCGTAAACACAATTTAAAGACCAATTGGGTTCAAATGAATAACTCTTTTAGTAAGTATAAAGGAACCCTAAGAGGGCTTCACTTTCAATACCCGCCGCATTCAGAGGCGAAATTAATACGTTGTTTTCGTGGTGCTATATGGGATGTAATGGTAGATATTCGAAAGAACTCCAAGACATATGGACAGTGGTATGGGGTTGAACTCTCTGAAGAAAACAGGAACATGGTTTATGTACCGGAGGGTTTCGCCCATGGCTTTATCAGTTTAACAGATGACTCTGAAATTCTATATATGGTAAGTTCATCTTATGCGGTTCAATCAGAAAGAACACTTCGATGGAATGATCCTTTTCATAAAATTAAATGGCCCATTGATCATTCTATTATTTCAGATAAAGATCAAAAAGCTAAAGATTGGAGTGATAGTTATGCCGTTGAACTGTAGGAACAATATTCAAAATCATGAAAAAAGCTATTGTAACAGGAGGAACAGGATTAATTGCATCTGGAGTTGTCGAATGTCTTTTGGATAATGATATTAAAGTGCTTGCTTTAGGTCGAAAGGAGATAGGAGTTTCAAAAATCAGTCACTTATCTGATCATCCCAATCTAAAATATATTCAACTTGAAATGTCTGAGGTTGAAAAACTACCTCAGTTGTTGAAAGAAATAAACTGGTCAGTAGGTTCAGATTGCGTTTTTTATCACTTTGCTTGGAGTGGAAGTGAGCGACTTGCAGATGGATCAATTCAAGAACAGTTTAACAATGTAACTTATTCCTCAAAAACCCTGGTAATAGCTAAAAAGATAGGATGTATAAAATTTATTAATGCCGGGTCGCAGGAAGAAAAGTTTGTAGAGAATTATCTGAATTCACATTGGACTAAACGAGCTTATCATTCTAATATGGGGGTGTATGGTACTGCAAAAGTAACCGCTCGGAATATGTGCTTATTGTTAGCGTATCTAGAAAAAATCGATTATATACACACGCGTATTTCTGTAATTGTGGACGAATCTTTAGAAATGGATAACTATGTACATAATGTACTCAAGAAAATCATAAATCAGGAAAAATTTGATCCACCATTGAATAATCAATTGTTTGATTTTATATCCAAAGAGGAATGTGCTAAGGTGTATTATCATTTAGGTCATAGTGGGAAAAACAAATCTGACTATTTTATTGGAACAGGAGAGCCAATGACACTACATGAATTTTTCCATGAATTCTCTCAGAAGATTCATGGAAAAAAAGTTGATTCACTAGGGAAAGCATCATTAGATAACTTGATACTAACAAAGGAAGATTTTGATAGCTCAGATGTAAGTAAAGACACGGGCTTTACACCAAGTAAACCTAACTTTAATTATATTAATCAATGAAAAGTGCAATTATAACAGGTGCAACTGGGTTTATTGGTTCAACGCTGGTAAAGCTTTTAATCGACAATAATATCAAAGTGTTGGCGCTCGGAAGAAAACCTTGGACAGAAGTTGATCAAAAAAGGCTTCAACCAAACAATTTACTTACCTATTGCCGGATAGACATGAATGAAATTGAAATGCTACCGGAAAGAGTTGCAGAATCAGGGTGGATCGGTGAAGATTGTGTGTTTTATAATTTTGCGTGGGGTGGAAAATCTAAACTTTCTGACCTTGAAATAGAACATCAAATAAATAACATAGCTTGGGCTGGAAATGCGCTTAAAGTGGCAAAAAAAATAGGTTGTAGTCGATTTGTTCATGTGGGCACAATGGAGGAAGCATTTACGTCTAAGTATCTTCAACTTGATTATCATAAAAACACCGAATACAATCGTCATGTAGTTTATTCAGTAGCCAAAATGGGGTCGCGTAAGCTGTTGAAGATTTTAGCTAAAGAAGAAGGTGTTGACTTAATGATAGGAACAAATTCTCATGTAATGGGCCCGAATGATGATAAAGATTCTTTCTTACAAGTTACACTTCAAAAACTAATTGATGGTGATGAATTGATTTTTTCAACCGGAGAACAAATTTTTGATGTAATTAGTGCTTATGATTGTGCAAGTGCCTATAAACTTATAGGAGAAAGAGGTAAGCCACATCAAGAGTATTGGATTGGATCGGGTGAAGCAAGACCATTAAAAGAATATGTTAAAATAATGGCAAAATTATATCCGAGTAGTCAGGAGTTGCAATTTGGTAAATTTCAATACAATGATATTTCATTAACTCTCGAAGACTTTTCTATAGAAAAACTAACAGAAGATACCGGATTTGTACCGTCAATGTCTTATGAAGAAACGGTTCATCAGTTACACAATTGGCTTACTAAAGGAATTTATTCGTGAAGCATAAATATTAATCCACTTATAAAAAAGTAATAAATTGACTTTTATTTCAAAGCAGAATCAAGAACCGAACATGTCCCAACCAGAAGAAATTCACTGTAAAAAAGTAGCCGTAGTTGTTTTGGGATACAATAGTGTTGAATTTTTGAAGAAGTTTTTACCTACTATACTTAAAACAAAGTATGAAGATTATACACCTGTCTATGTTGACAATGGGTCTAGCGATGAGTCTGTGGCATATGTTACAGAGAATTTTCCTGAAGTAGAAATATTCCGGATATATGTGAATAATGGGTTTGCTAATGGTTATCAAGAATCTTTGCCTTACATTAAGGCGGAGTATTATGTACTCATAAATTCAGATGTAGCAGTTACGGAAAATTGGTTGGGAACTTTGGTGGAAGAAATTGAGAAAGATCAGAAGGTAGGGGTTTGTCAGCCTAAAATACTACATGAACCCAAGCCAGAGATGTTTGATTACGCTGGTGCCTCAGGAGGGTTTATAGACGCCTTTTGTTACACTTTTTGTCGCGGAAGGATTTTTCACCATATAGAAGCTGATAAAAAACAGTATGAAGATGTTTGTGAAATTTTTTGGGCGTCTGGGGCTTGCATGCTAATCCGCTCAGAACTTTTCCACAAGCTCGGCGGGCTCGACGAAGAGTTTTATGCACATATGGAAGAAATTGATTTATGCTGGCGTGTAAAAAATGCCGGATATAAAATTCTTGTGGTACCTCAATCGGTTGTTTATCATGTTGGAGGCAGTGTTATAACTTATGGTAGCTTTTCTAAGTTATATTACAATTATAGAAACAACTTGATAATGATGGTTAAGAACTTAAGTGTCTTGAAGATGATTCTGTTGGTACCGGCTCGAATAATGTTAGATCAGCTTGCTGCCTTAAGGGCTATTTTTTTAGGAAACTTCACTGAATTGAGAGCCATTATTGCCGGAGATTTTAAATTTATTATTGGTTTGAACAAGTGGCTTAAAGCTCGAAAACTATCACGAAAACATATTGTCGAACCAAATTTAAAAGGGTGGTACAAAAAGAGTTTAGTCATTGATGTCTTCATTAAGAAGAAAACAAAGTTCAATCAATTAAAGTGAGTACCATAACAAACAGAGTAAATAGTATACAGCTACCATAATAACTCTTCAATAAAATACTCAAATTAAATTACAGAAGCTTACTTTACTATATACAAATTCTACAAAGCGCTTGAACAGGCTAAGGAGGGAACTCTTTTTTCTCAAAAAGTGACTTAAAACGAATAAATGGAAAGTCTAAATTGATTGATAGGTATGTAGTTTATACTTTAACTCCGTTTCATTTAACCGGTTTTAGAAAACCAAAAGCTTTTTATTTCTATTTCGTTAAAATTCATTTAAAGATTGAATTCCCTGAAAAAGTATTTTTATAATTGATTTGTTGAACTTCAACAAAAAGTATAAGTAAAAGTATTTTTAACACACCACCTAACACCCTATCTAATAAACTCATAAAGTGTTATGCAACTCATGTATTGTGATAGAATATTTTTCACTAGAAAGAAAAAAGTTCACTCAGCTAAAGAATGCTTTCATTTGATCTATAAAAAACTTTGGAGGACGAATAGGACGACCACTTTCTAAAGACATAAAAAATAAAGTAGTTTCAGCTTCAATTAACAATTCCTTTTCTCTGTATATTTGATATTCAAAAGTTATTCGATTAGTAGGCATAGATTGAATTGTAGTTACCACTTTTATTTCATCGTCATATCTGGCTGCTTTCAAATAATTAATGTTCATTGACTTTACCGGTAAACCAATCCCTTCTTCCTCTAGTGCTCTATATGAAATACCCACTTTTTTCATAGCAGCTACCCTACCCAGCTCTAAATATTGTGCGTAATTACCATAGTACACAAAACCCATTTGATCGGTTTCGGCATACCTTACATTTAATGTAATTTTCTCTTGTATCATAAAGCAAAAGTCGGAAAAGAAAAAAAGAATTTATATATGCAATAATAAACTAGAAAGTCAATAGCATTTTTATTTTTTATTTCACTTTTTTCTTCAAATATTTGTTGAGCGTTCGACAAACGTTAGTGTTCTTTATACAAATTTAAAAATCAGTAAGATAAAATTTTTCGATTGAACGATTCTTCATCGAAATTTCTTTTGCAAATTGTTGATTATTTCTTGTAGGAAGAGCCAAAATTATGTATGTTGTTCGCGAATCAAAATAACCAAATTAAACGAATAGTATGAGTAAAGACTTTAACCAAGTTTGGGACAATTGTTTGTCCATTATTAAAGACAACGTAAGCCTTCAAAGTTATAAAACATGGTTCGAGCCTATTACTCCGCTGAAACTTGCTAATAATGTATTAACCATTCAAGTACCTAGTCAGTTTTTTTATGAATGGTTAGAAGAACACTACATTTCTCTATTGAGGAAAACAATCAAGAAAGAGCTCGGAACAGAAGGCAAGTTGGAGTATAGCATTATTATGGAGAACAGTGTCCATAACCCAAAACCCTACACCGTAAAAATTCCTACTACTAACAGACAGGCATTAAAAAATGAACCGGTTTCAGTGCCGATTGATGTGAATGGAGAAAAAGGAATAAAAAACCCTTTTATAATACCCGGATTAAAAAAGGTAAATATTGATTCTCAACTAAACCCGAATTACTCTTTTGATAACTTTATTGAGGGCGACTGTAATCGTTTAGCTCGTTCTGCTGGTTATGCTGTTGCCAAAAAGCCGGGTGGCACTGCTTTTAATCCACTATTAATTTACGGAGGTGTTGGTTTAGGTAAAACTCACTTGGTTCATGCTATTGGTATTGAAATAAAGAATAACCACCCTAATAAAACAGTACTTTATGTTTCTTCAGAAAAATTCACACATCAGTTTATTGATGCTGTAAGAAACAACAATCAAAATGACTTCATTCATTTTTACCAAATGATTGATGTTTTAATCATTGATGATGTACAGTTTTTTAGTGGAAAAGAGAAAACACAAGATGTATTCTTCCACATATTTAACCACTTACACCAAAGTGGCAAGCAGTTAATTTTAACGAGTGACAAAGCTCCTGTTGAGCTTCAAGGCATGGAGCAACGCCTGCTTTCTCGATTTAAATGGGGACTTTCAGCTGATTTGCAAAACCCCGGATTAGAAACCAGAATTGCCATTTTAGAAACTAAAATGTACAATGAAGGTCTTGAACTCCCTAAAGAAGTGGTTGAGTATTTAGCTTACAGCATTACGACAAATATTCGTGAGTTAGAGGGAGCTTTAATTTCCCTTTTAGCACAATCTTCACTAAACAAGAAGGCCGTTACTTTGGACTTAGCAAAGCAAATGATTGACAAATTTGTTAAGAATACCGCTCGTGAAGTTTCCATTGACTACATTCAAAAAGTAGTTTGTGATTATTTTGATTTACCTATCGAGTTATTAAAATCTAAAACGAGAAAAAGGGAGGTTGTTCAAGCAAGACAAATTGCTATGTTCTTTGCGAAAAAAATGACCAAGTCTAGTTTGGCAAATATTGGTATGCATTGTGGCGGAAAAGATCATGCAACGGTTTTACATGCATGCAAAACCGTAAACAATTTGATTGAAACGGATAAGCGATTTAGAAGCTACATTACCGACTTAGAAAAGAAAATTAGTATTCAATAAATAAAAAGGAGGCTTCGGCTTCCTTTTTTTAAATCCAAAATATTAAGATGAAAATTTTAATGGTTTGCCTTGGAAATATCTGTCGTTCACCAATGGCTCAAGGAATTTTAGAAAACAAAGCTGCCGAAAAAGGCATAGACATAACAGTAGACTCTGCCGGCACCTCAGATTATCATATCGACCAAGAACCGGATCACAGAGCAATAGCTAAAGCGAAAGAGTACGGAATTGACATTAGCCATTACAGAGGTCGACAAATTGACGTTGCTGACTTTAAAACATTCGATCGCATATTAGTAATGGATGCTTCAAATTACGAGAACACGCTATTGGTGGCAGAGAGCGATGATGACAAAAGTAAAGTGGAAATGATTCTCAATCTTTCAAATCCTAACAGCAATATGTCTGTACCAGATCCATATTTTGGTGGCGAGGAAGGTTTTGAAAATGTATATCGATTATTAGATTCAGCTTGTGATGTTTTGATAGAACAGATTGAAAATGGAGAAAGCTAAAATCTATTTAATCCCCAATACACTTGGCAGTGAAGCAGCTATAAATGATTCGTTTCCTTCTGCAAACGCTGAAATAATAGCTCAACTCAGTCATTTTGCAGTGGAACACATTAAAGAAGCACGTCGGCTGTTGGTAAAACTCAACTTAAAATATAAAATTGACGAAAGTGAGTTTTATGAGCTTAACAAAAGAAGTGAGCAGGAAGATGTAGAAAATATTTTCAACCAATTAAAAGCAGGAAACTCAGTAGGCATTATCTCCGATGCAGGTTGCCCGGGAATTGCCGATCCAGGTGCTCGGTTGGTAGACTTAGCGCACCAAAACAACTATCAAGTAGTTCCGCTAATTGGGCCTTCATCAATTTTATTGGCTTTAATTGCCAGTGGTTTCAGTGGACAATCCTTTACTTTTCATGGATACTTAGATAGAGAACCTTTTAAAAGAGCTCAGCAAATTAAACAACTAGAGTCTGACAGCAGAAAGAGTCAACACACTCAGATTTTTATGGAAACACCCTACCGCAATGAAGCCCTGATTGAGGATCTTTTTAAAGAGTTAAGCGGAGAAACAAAAGTTTGTATTGCTGCAGATATTAGTTTACCAACAGAATACATTCGAACAAAGAAGGTTAGTGAATGGAAGAAAATCCAAAGACCATCTTTTAATAAACGTCCGGCAATCTTTTTAATACAAGCTTAATTTCTACTAGAGTTTCCTCAAAAGCTTTACTTATACAAATGATATAAGGCTAAGCCGGCAATAGGCTTTTCTAAAATAGTTCCAATAGTTACGCCTTTTGCAACAGCAACAGCTTTAATATACTCTTCATAATAATAGGCAATTGAGCCTACTAAGTTTAAAGGAAGTTGGTTTGCCTCAGAGAATCGAAGCACCTTTTGATCGAAAAATGAACCAAAAACTTTGAGCAACAACTCTGTAATGAATTCATCCTCTTTGTGCTGATAAGCAAATCGACTAAAGCCAGCCAAAAATCGATTAGGATATGGCTTTTTGTATAAATTATCCAGAATATCTTCAATGCTTAACTTATACCTAAAATCAAATCGTTCTCTAAGTTCTTCAGGCATATATCCCTCGATATAAGATTTTAAGATCATTTGTCCAATTTGCACTCCCCCACCCTCGTCGCCAATAACATAGCCGCCTGAAGGAAATGAATTTATTATTTGAGTTCCGTCAAAAACACAACAATTACTGCCTGTTCCTAAAATTCCGGCTAAAGCTGCTTGGTGACCGCAAGCGGCTCTTGCTGCACCTAATAAATCGTGCTCTACACAAACTTTAGCAGATGGAAAAAACTCATTAAAGGCTTTCTTCAATTCAACTTTTGACTCATTTGAGGAACAACCGGCTCCGTAAAAATGAAGCTCACTTACTTTGGAAATCAAGCTGACATCAACAAATGTCTCTTTTAATACTTCTTGAATAGAATCTTTTGAATGAAAATTAGGGTTTAAGCCTTCACTTTGAAATTGCTCAAATTTATCTTCTGAAAGTATTAAGCGCCAATCTGTTTT
Organism: Flavobacteriales bacterium UBA5081; assembly: GCA_002415785.1. GTDB lineage: Bacteria > Bacteroidota > Bacteroidia > Flavobacteriales_E > Vicingaceae > UBA5081. The sequence goes on along the minus strand of DIAJ01000001.1, from coordinate 63,311 downwards.
AGAAGAACCGCTGTCTGCAACAAGAATCATCTGGTTTTTGTTGTAAATGTAATCTCAAGAATTACGACTAACAAGGCATCGTATGAATTTTATTTACGTCTTTATGGAAGCTTTGAAATTGATTAACTTTACGAATAAAATTAAATTTTGCTGAAGAAAATTTTTACACTTGTTTTACTATTTACTTCTGTTTCCATTTTTGCCCACAATGAAGGAGAAAACAAAGGAGATAATATCTTTCCATTTATCGAAAACAAAGGACAGTGGCATGAGAATGTTAAATACAAATTTGACCAAGGAAATATGTCCTTATTTTTTGAAAATAATTCCTTCCACTATCAATTTCACAATGTACACTTTAATCATGCTGATTTAAAAAATACGACCAAAGAAGAGGAAATTAAGATTCATGCGTTTAAGGCAGTTTTCAAAAATTCAAATGATGCAGTATCATTAAAGTCAAGTAATCAATCAACCGCATACTTTAATTATTACTTGGGAAAGGACCAAAGTAAGTGGAAAAGTAAAGTACGAGCATACAAAAACCTTCATTATGATCAAATATACGATGGCATTGACTTAGAGGCATATTGGTACAAAGGATATTTAAAGTATGATTATATCCTTTCTCCTGAAGCAGACGTTAGTCAAATTGTAATTTCGTATAAAGGAGTTGAAACACCTATAATCAAAGAAGGTAACCTTATCATCAAACATGAGTTTGGTGAAATTTTAGAGCAAATACCGCTTGCTTATCAACTAATTGATGGGAAGAAAATTGAAGTAGATTGTCAGTATAAAATACTTCCCAATAATGACGTGACTTTTGAATTTCCTCAGGGTTATGACGAGAATTTTGAATTAATAATTGACCCTCAATTAATTTTTAGCACCTATTCCGGTTCAGCAACCGGAAACTTTGGGATGACAGCGACAAACGATAGTGAAGGGAATGGCTATATGGGTGGAACTGTATTCAATGTTGGCTATGATACAACAACAGGAGTATATCAACCGAATTACGCAGGCAGAACTGACATCGCCATTAGTAAATTTAACAGTGCAGACGGCAGCCAACTAATGTATAGCACCTATTTAGGTGGAAGCGGCAACGAAGCGGTAAACAGCATGGTAGTTGACAACAATGACCGCCTAGTAATATTGGGAGTAAGTGGTTCAAGTGACTTCCCTATTGATACGAATGCTTTTCAAACAAACAAAGCCTCTAATGTCTCTGTAGATCAATCTCTTTACGACCAAAACTATAATAATGGTAATGATATTGTCATCAGTAAATTTTCAGAAAAAGGAGACTCCCTATTAACTTCTACCTATTTCGGAGGAAATAGCTCTACAGGATTAAACTTTGATAGCTCTGATCCTACTTCAATTGATGATAAATTAGTGTATAACTATGGTGATCATTTTCGAGGGGAAATTGTAGTGGACAGTTCAAATAATATATATATTGGCAGCTCGACACATGCTATAAACATGCCAACAATTAATTCATTTGAAGGATTACAAGATGGAATTATTGCCAAATTCACCCCTGATCTCAGTCAACTGGTCTGGGCTAGGTATCACGGTGGACTTCTAGATGACGCCATCTATTCTTTAAAAGTAATTGACAGCAATAAAGTGTTAGTTGGAGGTGGTACTAGAAGCTATAATGACTTTCCCACAACCAGTGGAAGTTACTCAGATACAGCATTTGGGGGACGTTCGGATGGTTTTATCAGTATTATTTCAGCAGATGGAACTACTGTAGAACACAGTACCTTTATAGGTACATCAAATTATGACCAGGTTTATTTCATCGAATTTGATCGATTTAGAAATGTATATGCTTTTGGACAAACAAGTGGTGGGGTGTTTCCAATTAAAAACTCCTCAATCGCAAACTCTGGAACGGGTCAGTTTATTATAAAATTGGATCCCAACTTGAATTCTTTGCAAATGGCTCACACTTTTGGTGATTCTACCGGTGATGGCACAATTAACATTTCACCCACGGCTTTTCTAGTCGACCGATGTTTAAATATATATGTATCCGGTTGGGGTGGCTCTATAATTGTGAATAATCCAATATATGGTAGTGAAGGCTTAAAACGATTGAGAAGCAATATGCCTCTAGCAGATGAATTTAGTAGCTCTACAGACAATAATGATTTCTATTTTTACGTCATTAATCGAGATGCAGACAGTTTAATTTACGCTTCTTATTTTGGAGGAACTAATTCAGACGACCATGTTGATGGAGGAACAAGTCGTTTTGATAAGAATGGTGTTATTTATCAATCTGCATGCGCTTCTTGTCGTAGTAATTTGGATGATTTTCCAACTACTTCTTCAGCATATGCAACAAGTAGAAATATTACTGACCCATTAAATGGGGATTGTAACAATGCCTTAATCAAATTCGACTTTGAAGTTATACCTGTCGCAGAGTTCACCATTGATACAGCAGAACATTGCCTTAATTCAGGGGATACCATTGCTGTCTTTATTGAAAATCGAAGCCAAAGAGGTAATAATACCATATGGGACTTTTATGGAACGCAAGTTAACTCTGATTTTCAAGACACTACTATTTATTTTACACAACCGGGGATATTCACAATTAAACAAACGGTTCAAGATACCATTTGTGTACTTGGAAACTTTATTACTAAAACCATTACGGTTCGCCCGGATGACATTGACTTGTCTTTTGATATTCAGGACTCTATTATTTGTTACTCTGACTCTGTGGAGATCAATGTTAACCATGGTGGACATGCAGGTAGGTTCGCTTGGTCTAAGAGTTTAGATTTTACAAATCCACTGATTACCACAAACGATTCAATTGTTAAACTACCATTAGATACCGGTAATAATGTTTTTTACCTCAAAGCTGACAACCCTTCGACCAATGCCTGTGCCCGTTACGATTCTACCATTGCAATTCGCTTTTTACCGGCTGTAGCATCTGTAAGTTTGTCAGATAACGAAGTTTGTGAAAATACACCAATAAGTTTTAATTCAACAATTTTAAATGTAGACACCTTCAGCTGGAATTTAGGCAACGGTCAAACTAGAACAGATACTAACTTTAGTTACACTTATCCTAATTCAGGCAATTATGAAATGAAATTTATTTATGAAAATTACAACTGTTCAACTCAAGATACTTTAATCGAAAATATTGAAGTTAGGACTAACAACTTAGCTTTTGACACTTTCAAAGACTCTCTATTTTGTGGTTTGGGAGACTATGAAGTAGGTGTTTCTTCATTAGGCACAGCAAACAGTTTTCTATTTAGCTCAGATACCACATTCACAGATACATTAAACAACTATCCAAACGACAGTAACCTTGTCATAAATTCAGATGGCACCTATCAATATTATGTTCAAATATCTGATGGATTATGTTTTGCTACTGATTCGATTGAATCTACCTATATCTCTTACGAAGTAGATATGGATTTATTAACCGAAGATAGTGTCTGCACGCCTTATAATTTACCGATTAACTCTACGGTTATTGGGGTAGATTCATTTAGAATTGACTTTGGAGATGGGAATTTTACTACAACAGACCCCGACCCTACTATTACTTATACTGATGATGGACAATATCAAATTCAATTAATAGCCTCCAATGCGCGATGTAATTTGGCTGACACCATTAATCAGGAAATCAATGTTTTTCAAAATGTTGAGTTAAGTGCAATCAACGATACTTTAATCTGTATCGGCGACACAATTCAATTAAAGGGCAATTCTTCGGGAACTGCTGCACAGTTTATTTGGGCGGATAATAGTAGTTACAGTAATCCATTAAACGCTCCCCAAGACAGTATTATCTTGATTTCACCACAAGCACCGCAAAACACTTTTTACTTAAAAGGCGAAAATAAAATATGCTCCGATGAAATTGATGTAAAAGTGGATGTGGAAAACCTTGTTGTTGAAACTGATGACCTACTTAGTATTTGTTTAGGCGATACCATTGAAGTAAATGCCGATGTAATTAACTCCACTGCACAACTTACCTTTGATTGGCAACCTGAAGACAGCATAATTCAAGGCCAGACGACTAGACGAATTTTAACTGCCCCAAAAGATACTACCTGGTTTACTTTACTTACAATTAGCAGTACAGGGTGTGAAGACTTTGACTCTAGTTTAGTAGAAGTCGCAGTTCCGGCTTTTGACTCAGTCACTATTTTTGCAGAAACGGACTCTGCTTACCGTGGACAACAAATTCCACTTTCAACTGATAGAGTTGGCTCAAACTTAGTTTATCAATGGGAGCCTGCCAACTTAATGGACAACCCAAATAGCCCAAACCCAACAATTACTATTCAGAATACGACAATTGTAACCCTTACGGTTATTGATTTAAATACCGGCTGTGAGGTATTTGCAGAGAAACGATTAAAAGTTTATGAAATCAATTGCGCTGAGCCTGATATTTTTATCCCATCAGCATTCACACCAAATGGAGATAATAATAATGATATTTTCTACGTAAGAGGTAGTAACCTCTACTCTATCGAATTAGAAATCTACAATCGTTGGGGAGAGTTGGTTTTCAGAACAGATGACTTAAACCGTGGATGGGATGGAAGTTACAATGGTAGAGAAGCCGATCCGGGAGTATTTGTATATCATTTAAAAGCAATTTGCCTCGACAAACAAGAGTACTTTACTAAAGGAAACCTAACGCTGATTCGTTGATGAGAAAAGTTCTGCTCTTTTTGTCTTTTAATCTTGTTAGCTTGTTTTTACTTGCTCAGGATATTCATTTCTCACAATTTCAGCGTTCTTATCTAAACTTAAATCCGGCACTTAATGGTAGCTTTGATGCAGATTACCGCTTAAATGCCAACTATAAAAATCAATGGTCGGCTGTCTCAGAACCTTATCGCACTTTTTCTTTTTCAGGTGAAGCAAAAAGTCTTTTTAAAAAACAAAGAAACATCCATTTAGGGCTAATACTTTTTAATGATGAAGCAGGATTAGGCGGTTTACAAACTACTCAGTTTGCCTTAAATTTAGCCTACAGTAAAGGACTCAACTATGATTCTACACTTATTTTAAAAGCCGGAATTCAAAGTGGTGTAAATGCTCGTTCAATTAATTTTGATCGTTTTAGCTACGACCGTCAATTTGATGGAAACGTTTACAACCCCAATCTAGAAAGTGGAGAAAGCTTTGACAGAAGTAGCTACACTAACTTTGCACTGCATTCAGGTATAGCATTAGAATACATCATTGAAAACAGAAAGTCATTTGGTTTTGGATATGCAGCTTATAACTTAAATCGTTCCAATCAAAGTTTTGAAGGCAGCAATATTCCTCTTGATGTTAGAAGCAACTGGTTTATACAAGCTGATTATTATCTAAGTGAAAAAATTGACTTACTGCCCTCAATACTCTATTCACATCAAGGTACTTTTAAAGAAGTTCTTTTTGGATCGGACATGAGATACAGAATAGATGAAAGCAGCTTTAAAAATGAAAATGTTTATTTTGGATTGTGGTACCGAAATAAAGATGCTCTAATCCTTTCCGCAGGAGTAGATTACCGTAAATTAAACTTTGGAATCAGCTATGACATAAACGTTTCCGGTTTAGATGTAGCCAGTGACAACAGAGGAGGCTTAGAACTTTCTCTTACCTATTTGATTAAATACTACAAACCTAAAATTAGAAGATACCAAGCATGTCCGGATTTTATGTAAAAATCAACTTTCTTTTCTCTTTGCTTTTTTTGTGTTTCAGCTTAAAAAGCCAAACACCCGAGCAGCTTTTGCAAATTGGAGATCAATTATATGAAAAAGGGGAATATTTTGGCTCAATTGGATTTTATGAAAAAGCTTTAAACTTGGACTCAACCAATGCAGAAGTTTTATATAAATACGGAAGAAATTTAACTAAAATTAATCGACACAATAAAGCTACAAGATATCTTTTAAAGTCTTCTCTCTTAGGAGGAAAAAACATCTTTCCTGAATTAGCTTATGAATTGGCTGAGGCTTATCGTCATTCGGGTGATTATCGCAAAGCACGACGACATTACACTACCGCACTTCGCCCATACAGAAGAGAAAGAGAGAGTTATTGGTACAAACGAATTAACCAATCAAAAGAATCCGCCCAATGGGCAGAAAGTAATGATGAATCAAATAGTGAATTCACCGTTAAAAACTTTGGCAATAAAATAAACTCGCCGGTAGCAGAGTATGGAGCAACAGTTGAAAATGAAATACTTTATTTTTCTTCTTTAAGAGCAGATAGCAGTAAGAGTGATTATGTAATCGAAGATAAAAATTACTACAGTAGAGTATATTACAGCTCGATGAAAAACTATGAGGTCAATAAAGTTGAGCTGGATGAAAACTTAAAAAAAGAAGCACTTAATAAACATTTTCTGAATTTAAATTTACTTGACGAAACAGCTTACTTTAGTTTATGTGACAGCAATTATCAATGTGAAATTTGGAGTGCAAAACTCAGCAACAATAAACTTCAGTCTGCAAAAAAACTCAATAGTAACATTAATGCTAGCGGTTGCAATAACACCCAGCCCTACCCTGCTTTGATTGAAGGGGAAGAGCATTTGTTTTTTGTTTCGAATCGTAGTGGAGGTTTTGGAGGTTTAGATATTTGGGTAGCAAAAAAAGCAGACTTTGGTTTTGACAAAGCTGTAAATGCAGGAGCTGTGATTAATAGTATTGATAATGAAGTAACCCCTTATTACAATTCTACTACACAAACATTATACTTTAGTTCGAACTGGCATATAGGATTTGGTGGTTATGATATTTTTCGCTCAAAAGGAACAATAAACAACTACAAGTCAATAGAAAATTTAGGGAAGCCCATAAATAGCATTGGCAATGATTATTACTTTCAGCAATTCGCTGATTCAGCTTTATTCAGTAGTAATCGTTTAAATGAGAATGCGGGCGGTGCTTTATCTTGCTGCAACGATTTATTTAAACTAGCTTTTGAAAAAGAAGAAAAAGTTGAAGAGAAAGAAGTAGCTGAAAAGCCAAAAGTTGCAGAAAGTATCACAGCTAATATTAATATAGATGTCAGCGTAGAAGTACTAAACCAATACTTGCCTTCTGATTTGTATTTTCACAATGATGTTCCAAAACCGTCTACAGCAGACACTTTAACCAATGCCAATTACTTAAGTACAGCCTATGAATATTTGAATCTTCAAGATGAATACATTGGAAATATGGAGAAAGTCAGAACCTCAGATGAAGAATTGGATGGGTTGACTAATTTCTTTGAAAATGATATTCAAAAAGGAATAAAAAGCCTTGAGTATTTTAGCCCTCTTGTTCTTAAGGAGCTGGAAAAAGGAAGTGAAATAGAGTTAAATATTTTAGGCTTTGCCAGTTCTGTTTCTAAAGAAGACTATAACTACAAGCTAACATTAAGAAGAATTGAAAGCTTAATTAATTATTTTAAATCATACAAAAACGGTGTTTTCTTGCCCTATATTAATCAAACTGCAACTAATGGAGGTTCTCTGAAATTTATAAAATTACCTTATGGTGATTTTGCTTTTAGCAATGATTTAAATCAAAAAAGTAAAACGCATGCTGTTTATAGCTTGGAAGCTGCTAAGCAACGAAAGATTGAGTTAATTGCCATTACAGAACAATCAAATAAGGATTTTGGAAAATCAAAGCTCAGTTTTAACACTAAAACTTACCAATTAGGAAAAGTAACCAAAGAACAACTTCAACGATTTTTTCTTTTAAAAAATGAAGGGAGCACTGAATTAAAAATATACAACATTAGTTCTAATTGCGAATGTGCAACATTAGAATATCCAACACGAATTGCTCCTAACACATCAGAAAGGTTATTGGTTAATATTAATACTGAGGGTTTGAGTGGAGATGTTAAAATTGAACTCACTGTGGTAACAGACAGTAAACCAAACCTACACCGTCTTTCGATTGAGTTTACACTATAAAAAAAGCCTTGCATTCAAGCAAGGCTCCTTTACTACTAATCTACTATGAAAACCAACTTTAAAGCTAGTTGGCAGCTATATTAATTCTTTTACCTGTTAGTACGTCATCTTGAACATCTAACATAGACTTGGTATACTTTTGATTATATGAGAACTCTTTAGAAATGTGATTAAATTCAATGATTGCAATTGGAAAATCTAAAATAGCATAGTTTTTTCCCTTTTCTTCTTTAAACAATTCTACATCAAATTTAAATGTCTTCACCCCCATTGCATCTCGTTCATTAACATAAGTGTCAATAATTAAGCGTTTAGTGATATAACCTTTCTTTTCAAATTGAATGGTATAATGTTTATTACGCTCAACATCAATGATAAATTTTGCATTTTTTGCCGTTTTATATGAAGATATCTTTTTGTTATTATCAAATAGACTAATCTTTACATCCTCTCCTTTCTCTGTACCTAAGTACACCTTACCGGCAAAAGAAAAAACGCTTCCTTCTTTCTGTGCTAATACACTTAAAGAAAAAACAACCGTAAGTATAATGCTCAACAAAGTTCTCATCTCTATTAAATTAGTTTGTTTATCAACACCCAAAAAAGGGTCGCTTATATTAGATTTTTACTGTTAAAATCTTTTGTAAAACTACACTACTTTCTCCCTTTAAACGTAGGGAAAGAACTAATGTTCCAAATTAAGTAAAATACCTAAAAAAGCCGTTCAAGTTTTTGAACGGCTCAAATTAATTATATCGAAAAAATCAATTAACTCATCTTAATTAAATTGGCATCTATCTTATAATTGTTTACTAAATCTTCCGTGAATTTATTAAGTCCATAAGGAACTAATATACTAAAACCGCCATTTTTCATCTCTGCAAGTGTTGCAAGCAATTTCCATTTACTCACAAGACTATTTACTTTATCGGTTTTTTGAGCAATTTCAAAATAAAACTTACCGCGTGCATTTTCAGCGGTAATATCCGGAGTGTATTCATTGTCCTCCTTTTTTTGAGCAAAGCTGTTTGGAGATTCATAACCGTCTAACTTGGTTTTAATATTCTTAAAACCTCTATTTTCTACGTATTTAATTGCTTTTTTGAGTAATGTTTCAGATTGATCAAGCGTTTTTTCGGATGTTAGCATTTTTTATCGATTTAAGTTTATAGATATACATTTAAATGCAATAGCCATTCCAAAGGGGTAATAAAAAAAGTCAAGCATTATAAAACACTTGACTTTAGCTATATTCTTGAGAAAATCTAGAAAATATCTACTTATCTACCTAATTGATACAACATGCGACCATGAGAAGCCAACGCTCTGAAAAATGAGTTTTCAGAATTGTAAGGCATATTAAACTCTTGTGCAGTTTTCTCTACAATCGGGGCAATTTTACTATAATGTATATGACTGATATGTGGGAATAAGTGATGCTCAACTTGAAAGTTAAGACCGCCAATTAACCACGAAAATACCTTCTTATTGTTGGCAAAGTTTAAGGTTGTACTCAACTGATGAGCTGCCCATTGATTATTAACACTTCCATCTTCAGGTAAGGGGAATTTTGTTTCCTCCATCACATGAGCTAACTGGAAAATTAATGCCAATGTAGTTCCTGCAACAAAATGAACAGTTAAAAAGCCAATAATTAATTGCCACCAAGTAATGTCCATAAAAATTAATGGAAGAACCACCATATAAGCAAAGTACAATATTCTCGTTGCAATAATTAAAGTCATCTCTTTGGCAAAAGATGTTTTTAATTGCTTATAAAGCCCCATTTTTTGGTAACGAACTGCATCTTTAAAATCTTTCATAAATGTCCAAGAAAGCGTCATTAGTCCATAAAAAAACCAAGCATATATGTACTGATATTTATGTACTTTATGCTTTTCTGAGTGAGGTGAAAATCGCAGTATTCCTGCGGGTGCAATATCTTCATCATACCCTTCGATATTTGTAAAGGAATGGTGCATAATATTATGTTGGGCTTTCCAATTATTAACGTTTCCGCCCAAAAAGTTAAGTGAAAAACCGGCCACATTGTTTAGCCATTTTTTATTGGAAAAGGTGCCGTGATTCGCATCATGCATAACTGACAAACCTATGCCTGCCATACCTAAGCCCATAAGTACACACAAAGCTAATAACATCCATGAGTTGGTAACCACACTAAATATCATTAGCGCATAAGGTGTAACATAAAGTGCTAACATAAATACGGCTTTCACTTTAATGGAGAAACCTCCTGCTTTCGATAAATTATTTTCTTTGAAATATGCGTCTACACGCTTGCGAAGTGTTTTTACAAAATCGTTTTGTTCCTTATTTACAAAACGTATCGGTTGAATTCTATTCATTTACTGTATTTAGAGATAAAAATTTGCGGTAAAGTTAAGCAGAATCTAATGAACCTTATACCCTTTTAATGACTTTAACGCAAAGCTATTTTTATCAAAAGTTGTATACTTGTAGCAATGAAGAAGAAACAGCTAAACATCTATTCCTTAATTCTTGTTATTTTATCGATATTTCTTTACATAAACACCCTAAACCACGATTATGTACTGGATGATTTCTCCGTAATAAAAGACAATTTTATCGTAAAAGAAGGTATTGATGGAATAAATGAGATTTTTAAAACACATTATCGCTATGGCTATGGTCATCAGAACGCAAGTTTATACCGTCCGCTAACACTAAGCATTTTTGCACTTCAGTGGGAGCTTTTCCCGGATCAACCATCCTTTGCGCACCTGATTAATATTTTATGTTATGCCTTATTAAATTGGTTAATCTTTCTTTTTTTGCTCAATTTATTTGGTCAAGAAAAGACTCTGCTAGCTTTTTTAAGCACACTGCTATTTTGCTTACACCCAATTCACACAGAAGTGGTTGCAAACATTAAAAGTTTTGATGAATTACTGGCAATGTCGCTTTCTGTCTCAGCCATTCTACTTCTGTTTAAGTACTTAAAAACAAAATTTAAAAAATATTTCATATCCTCTATTGTCATTTTTGGTCTTGCGCTTTTTGCAAAAGAAAGTAGCGTGGCATTTATAGCGGTAATACCATTTACGCTCATTCTATTTAAGGACTTCAAAATTGCTAATGCTTTAAAATTAAGCTCAGTTTACTTAATTCCACTATTTGTTTATTTATTAGCCAGAAAAAGTGTTTTGGGCAGTCTTAGCGGTGATTCAAATATTGCAGTGATTGACAATTTGCTCTTATCAACCGATCAGACAGCTATACAATTGGCAACTGCAATAAAAATCTCAGGATTGTACTTATGGAAATTACTTTTTCCTCATCCACTCATGAATGATTATTCCCTTCAACAAATTAGTTTGAGCAGCTTTGGAGATTGGAAAGTTTTACTTTCATTGATTGTGTATATGTCTTTGATCTATATCCTAATTAAACTGTGGAAAAAGAACAAAATCATAAGCTTTTCAATAGGATTTTACTTAATTAACATAGCTTTATACACAAACATTTTTATAAAAATTGGTACCTCTTTTGGCGAGCGATTAGCTTTTGTTTCTTCGCTTGGCTTTAGTGTTGCTTTAGCTTACTTTATATTAGTTCCTTTTGAAAAAAGAATTCATACCAAATCAATATTTAAAACCGCCAAAACACCACTTTTAATTACAGTAGTTATTGCTGCATTATATGGTTTTAAAACAATTGATAGAAACAAAGCATGGCAAGACAACTACACCCTATACTCCACCGATGTTAAAAACTGCAATAAAAGTGCACGTTGTCAGTATTATTATGGCTTAGGTTTAATGAAAGAAAAGGCTTTAGATGAAAAAAATGAACAACTTAAAAATCAATTGATTCAAAACTCTATTCAAGCATTTTCTAAAGCAATTGAACTATATCCTTCCTATTCCGATGCTTATGGACAAAGGGGCTTAGCTTATTATCGTTTAAACCAAATGGAAGCAGCCTTAGCTGATTACAAAAAAGCAGTACAGTTTAACCCTGGAAATGCTAATGCCCTTTCCAATATGGGTTCTTTATATTTTCAACAAAAAGAATATCAAAATGCTAAAATTGCTTTTGAAAGAGCAATAAAAGTAAATCCCAATCATGTGGATGCTTTGGCAAACTACGCCTCAACTCTGGGCACTTTAGGTGATTACAACTCAGCCATTACTTACTTTAAAAAGGCTGTGAATCTAAAACCTACAGAAGCCAACTATTATCAAATGATTGGAGTCAGTTACCAAAACTTAGGTAATCAAAATATGGCAAATCAATACTTCCAAAAAGCCCAATCTTTAAAATAACATTTTCCAAATTGAACTTCCGCAAACAACTTCTGCGAGAGCATTCTAAGAAAAATGCTTTAATCATTGCCCATTTTATTCTCGATCATCCGGATAAAATGAATGATTTTGTTTCCATCTTTCTGAACAAGGAGCCGATTATTAGCCAAAGAGCTGCTATGTCTATTTCAGCAATCGACGACATTAACCCTAAACTACTTACCCCTTTCGTGAATAAGTTAATGGATGCTTTAAAGGAAAGTGGACATCACATTGCAGTTGTTCGTGTCACTTTAAGAGTTCTTCGAACAGCGAAGTTGCCCAGTGAAAGAGCTACAGAACTAATTGATTATTGCATTGAAAAAGTAAGCAACCCCAAAAGTCCAATTGCTATAAAAGTGTTTTCCATAAATATTTTGACAAGATATTGTAACGAATACCCTGAACTTAAAAATGAAGTTCAGTCAATTATTGAAGATCTGCTCACTCATGAAAACTCAGCAGGCATTAGAAGCTGTGGGCCTAAAGCACTTAAAACGATTAGCAAACTTTAATTATTCTCTTTTAATAATTCAGGAAACTTCTCTTTAAAACGATTTAAACGAGGTATAGAGACATTTCTTACATAAGAGTCATTGGGGTTTCTTCTTTCATAATTCTGATGATAATCTTCGGCTTTCCAAAAAACTTTAAAGGGTTGTACTTCGGTAACAATGGGTTGACTATAGCTGTTAGAGTTTTCCAACTTTACAATGAAGTCTTTAATGATCTTTCTTTCATTCTCATTAGAATAAAAAGCAATTGAACGGTATTGACTACCTCGATCCGGTCCCTGACGATTTAAAGTAGTTGGATCATGTGAACCGAAAAATACTTTTACCAATGTTTTGAAGTCTTGTTTTTTGCTGTTGTAAATAACCATAACAGCTTCTGCATGAGAGGTCATTCCCGCACTAACTTGACGGTAAGTGGGATTTTTCTCGCTTCCTCCGGAATAACCGGAAACAGCTTCTTCTACGCCAATAACACTTTCAAAAACAGCTTCTACACACCAAAAACAACCTGAAGCAAAATAAGCAGTGTCTAAATCCTGAGAGTTTTGAAAAGTGACACTTTTACCGTTCCCATTTTCCTCTATTTTTGATGTACAAGCACTTAAACTAAAAACATTTGTCAAAAAAAGTATTAAGATCAACTTATTTATTGTTCTCATTTCTATTAATTAATGGTTAATTGTTAAACAACATTAGAGCTAAATGGTTTAATTGCTAAAATAACTCACCTAAAGGACAATTCAATTATTTTTACAATTTATATGAGTAGACTTTACTTCCTTTTGCTCCTTTGTTTTTTTAGTGCTAATACTTTTTCACAAGTAGTTCAATTAAGCAGTATTGAAAAGGACAAACATCTTGCTAAACAAGCCTTAATCATTGAAGACCCCAATCATAAATTTGATTTTACAAGCATTTATAATGAAAGTGTAAATGGTGATTTTTTTAAAGCTGAAGATGATATTCCGTACATGGATTTCACTAATTCCACCTATTGGATGAAGCTTGACCTTATAAACGATAGCAATCAAACTCAAAATTTCTATGTAGAAGTTGCTCGCCCACTGACAAATATTGTTAACCTTTATTTATTAGATGGTAAAGGAAATTTGATCGAAAAGTACGAAAGTGGAGATGAGCTAGTTTTTGATGAAAGAGTATTTAACGATAGAAGGTTTATTTTTCCACTTAGCTTTTCGGCTAATGAAGCATATACAATTATTGTTGAATGCAGCAGCGATGGAGAAATCTTGAAACTACCTTTAAAGTTTTGGAGAATTGAAGCATTTACCGCTTTTACGACAAAAGAAAACTTCTTTTTAGGCTTGTATTACGGTTTGTTTATTCTGGTCATTATTCTCTTCTCATTCTTTGGCTTAGCGTTAAGACAAAATCTTTACACCTACTTTGTTATTTACGTTTTTATGCTGGGTTTATTCCAGCTTTCCTTAGATGGCTTGGCATTTCAGTATTTGTGGCCTAATTGGGTTTGGTTTGGCAATCATGCCATTTTAGTTTTGGCTGCCATTTCTATGATGTTTATGCTCTTGTACGTAAAAAACTTTTTAGACTTTAAAACAAAACATCCTAAATACTTAAAAGTCTACAATGGTTTTATTGTTTTAATATTCATAGCATTATTAACATCTCTCTCATGGGGAGCTTTATACGAAATTTCTTTCCCCTTATTAAATGGTCTTTCTTTTATTACTATTCTTTACATTTTATATGGTGTAATCTTAAAATTTAGAACAGAAGACAAGCCTGAATTCCCTTTGGTAATGGCATTTTTAGCTTTATGCTTGGGGTCTATCTTTTTTATACTCGCCAATGTTAACATAATTCAAAGTGAATTTTTGGCTACAAATGCATTAAAACTTGGTTCAGCAACAGAAGTCATTTTCCTCTCTATTGCTATGGCTGGTCGGTATAGAAAAACCCAAATTGAAAAAATGCAAGCTCAAAAAGAAGCATTCAAGCGATTGGAGGAAATTAATGAGCTAAAATCTCAGCAAACTGAAAAGCTAGAGAAAGAAGTAGCCGAACGAACTCAAGAAATTAGAGAGAAAAATGATATACTCTCCACTCAGAATCAAGAAATTATCAATAGCATTAATTATGCTAAGCGATTGCAGGACGCTATTTTACCCTCCGATGAATCACTTAATCAACTCTTGCCGGAGCATGGAATTGTTTACCTCCCCAAAGACATCGTTTCAGGAGATTTCTACTGGATTGAACAAACTGAGGAGAACGTATTTTTTGCGGTGGCAGACTGTACAGGACATGGAGTTCCCGGAGCTATGGTAAGTGTTGTGGGTTATAATTCACTAAATCGCTGTGTAAGAGAATTACAATTGATTGATCCGGCAGAAATACTTAACCATTTAACAGAAATGGTAGAAGAAACCTTTTCTAAACAGAATAAAACTGTAAGTGATGGAATGGACATCGCCTTGTGTGTTTGGAATAAAAAAGATTTATTGACTTATGCCGGTGCATACAACCCGCTATATTTGATAAGAAAGGACGAGCTAATTGAAATCAAAGCAGATAAACAGCCTATTGGCAAATTTATAAGAAGAGAGAAGTTCACCAGCCATCAACTCAAAATTCAAGACAACGATTCAATATGTTTGTTTTCAGATGGCTACGCAGATCAATTTGGTGGAGAAAAGGGCAAAAAATTAAAGTATGCTAAATTTAAGGAATACCTTTTAGAGCTAAACAATGTAGATGCCCACAATATGAGCGAAGAGTTAGTTCGACGATTTCACGATTGGCGTGGATCCAATGAGCAAATTGATGATGTTTGTTTGATGAATGTGAGGTTTTAGTAAGTTCTTGATATTTTATAGATCTTCTCATACTTTTGAATCTCTTACTATCCTGATAAAAGATGGAACTATCTTTTGATAATTGCACATTTACATAATGTAATCATTTTAACGCTTTCCTTTTGGTTAAAAAAACTATTCCCTCATCAACTTCATAATCTCCTCAATGGTTCTTGGTGATTTGGCTGAGAGGTTTTCGGGTCCATCTTTTGTAATTAAAATATCATCTTCTATTCTAACGCCTATGTTCCACCATTTAGGGTCACAATCTGAGCCTTCAGCAATATAAATCCCCGGTTCTACAGTAATCACATTTCCTTCTTCCAAAGCCATGTAAAGCCCGGCATCATGAACATCTAAACCTAAATAGTGCGAAGTACCGTGCATAAAGTACTTTCTAATTTCTATGTTCTTTTTAATTATTCCAAGCTCTTTTAAACCCTCAATTATTACTTCTTGAGCTGCTTTATGTGGCGCCCAAAAACTATTTCCAACAACTGCAGCATCAATACCGGCTTGCTGAGCTTTTAAAACCAAATTGTAGATTGCAGCTTCTTCTTCAGAAAACGATCCATCAGGCGGAATAGTTCTCGTTACATCAGCTGTGTATCCGTGATACTCTGCTCCTACATCACTCACTAACAAGCCTCCATTTTTCAATGGCCTGCGGTTAGAAGTATAATGTAAAATACAAGAATTTTCGCCACTACCTTGAATAGATGGAAAACCGGGATATTCTGCCCCATTTCGTTTAAAAACATACTCAATGATAGCTTCTGTCTCATATTCTTTCATGCTATCATTAATTTGACGCATCAATTCATTCTGTGCTTCACAAGTTATCTCTATCGCTTTTCTCAATAATACAAGTTCTTCTTCAGTTTTCACCTGACGCAATTTTGCCATCATCATCTGCAAATGCTTTTCAGCAACATCAGATGCCCCTGTCAACTTCTGATTAAAAGCAGTAAATAAACCACTTAAATTTGTCGTTTCACTAGTATCTTGTTCTTCTAGAGCATAGGGTTTTTGGAAATACACCCTTTCTAAATTTTCAAACTGAGCTTTAAACTTTTTAAAATCTTCGTTCGATAGAACTTTACTTACTCCTAAATTTTCAACTGCACCCTCTACTCCTAACCTTCTTCCATTCCAGACTTCTGAAAACTCATCTCGCTCTTGAACAAAAATCACTTCATTACTTTTAAATTCACCAAAATCCTGCTCTTCTTTATAAATAATCAGCATAGAATTAGGCTCTCTCAAACCACTCAAATAATAAAAGTTAGGATCTTGATGATACTCATAATAAACATCGTTTGACCGATTTCGCTCAGGAGCTGAAAAGAAAACTGCTACAGTGCTATCAGGCATCATCGCACGTAAAGAGTTGCGACGTTCTTTATGAAAACTTGCCGGAAGAAAATCATTATCATATTGATAATATTTAGTAGATGATTTTTCCAACTCAACTTCTTGTTCTTGAGCGTAAGTGACTGAATAAAGTTGAATAAATATAGCGGTAAAAAGAAGTACTTGTTTCATCTTTAATGTAATTTGGAGCTAAAATAAACAGAATAATTTCAATGCTGTCTTCTATTATGATAAACGGTTGTCAGTTTGAAGTGCCTAAAGTTTCTTTTAGATGCGAGATCGCTTCGCTGCAAGAAACAAGAAGTTAGAGGTTTTACTTTTATAGACTGAGTAGAAAGAATTGAGTCTCGCGACAGCGAGAGAGTTTCAATGTTTCCGCCTTCATCTTTCATATTTTCAAGGAGTGCCTAAAGTACTTGAAGTTTGAAGTACTTGAAGTTGACTTTAGAGAATAGAGTCAAGACCGCTGCGCTGTTAGAGGAGAGAGTAAATTTGATAATGGAGAAAAGCTTAAGGATGAAGGATGAAGGAGAAAATTAAAA
>DIAJ01000001.1:45172-45535 GCA_002415785.1 Flavobacteriales bacterium UBA5081 | reverse complement strand
TTCTTAATGTTAAAATGCAACTAAGGTGTTTTAATCAGAGCGTTTATCTACCTAATCTATATTCTCTTTTTAACCGAAAAGTACGCTAACCTAGCCTACCGGTAAACAGGGCTTTACTCAAAGGACTCAAAGCATTAGCATTTTAATTAATAATTAGCGAATTAAGAACCAATTCTCGCCTCAGCGAGGCAGTTTCAAAGTTTCTGCCTTCATCTTTCATATTTTCAAGGAGTGCCTAAAGTACTTGAAGTTTGAGGTACTTGAAGTTGACTTTAGAGAATAGAGTCAAGACCGCTGCGCTGTTAGAGGAGAGAGTAAATTTGATAATGGAGAAAAGCTTAAGGATGAAGGAGAAAATTAAAA
>DIAJ01000001.1:0-44960 GCA_002415785.1 Flavobacteriales bacterium UBA5081 | reverse complement strand
TTCTTAATGTTAAAATGCAACTATGGTGTTTTAATCAGAGCGTTTATCTACCTAATTTATATTCTCTTTTTAACCGAAAAGTACGCTAACCTAGCCTACCGGTAAACAGGGCTTACCAAAAGGACTTAAAGCATTAGCGTTTTAATTAATAATTAGCGAAGAAAACACCAATTTATAATTCTTAATTAAAAACTCAAAATTTGACATTTGAAACATTGACTATAAATTCATACAAAACAATTTCAAAAAATTCATAACTAATAATTCATCATTAGAAAGTTTTCTAAAGAATCAGTAAATTGCCATTTTAAAATTAGTGGAACTAAAGTATCTGCAATTAGATTGAAAAGTTTTAAAACATTATAATACATAAAATATGAGTGCCTACCACATTAAAAATTTAGAAGAGTACTTTAAAGTTTATAGAAAGTCAATTAGAGAACCCGAAGTTTTTTGGGAAGAGATAGCTGAGGAGCACTTTAAGTGGAGAAAGCGTTGGGATAATGTTTTGTCTTATAACTTTGAAAAGGCAGATTTTAAATGGTTTGAGGGAGCTAAGTTAAATGTAACTGAAAACTGTATTGATCGCCACCTACTTGATAAGTCTGACAAAACTGCTATTATTTTTGAACCCAACAATCCGGAAGAAGAAGCTCAGCACATTAGCTATAAAGAACTTTACCATAAAGCAAACAAGTTTGCCAATGTTTTAAAATCCAAAGGAATTAAAAAGGGTGATAGAGTTTGTATTTACTTGCCTATGATCCCCGAATTAGCTGTTGCACTTTTAGCTTGCGCTCGAATTGGAGCAATACACTCGGTTGTTTTTGCGGGATTTTCAGCATCAGCACTAGCGAGTAGAATAAACGACAGCGAGTGTAAAATGGTGATTACCTCAGATGGCTCTTACCGAGGAGCTAAAACAATTGATTTAAAAGTCATTGTAGATGAAGCCTTAAAAAAGTGCGATACAGTAGAAAACGTACTTTTAGTGAAGCGAATCGATTCCAATATTAACTTTGTTGAAGGTAGAGATGAGTGGTTACAACCATTATTAGACAAAGCTTCTGACGAATGTAAAGCTGAAGTGATGGATGCAGAAGATCCGCTATTTATATTATACACTTCAGGCTCTACCGGCAAACCAAAAGGAATGGTACACACTACTGCCGGATATATGATTTACACAGCTTATACTTTTAAAAATGTTTTCCAATACAAGGGAGATGATGTGTATTGGTGTACCGCTGATATTGGTTGGATTACCGGTCATAGTTACATTATTTACGGTCCCTTAGCCAATGGCGCTACTACCTTAATGTTTGAAGGTGTTCCCTCCTACCCTGATCACAGTCGCTTTTGGGCAGTGGTAGAAAAACACAAAGTCAATCAATTTTATACTGCACCCACAGCAATACGTTCATTAGCAAAAGCAAGCATGGACTTTGTAAACAAACACGACTTGAGTTCACTGAAAGTTTTAGGTTCTGTAGGAGAACCCATTAACGAAGAAGCATGGCATTGGTTTAACGAGAATATTGGAAAACAAAAAAGTCCGATTGTAGATACTTGGTGGCAAACTGAAACAGGTGGAATTATGATTTCACCAATACCCTACGTTACTCCTACCATTCCAACTTTTGCCTCTTTGCCCTTACCGGGAGTTCAAGCTGCTTTAGTTGATGACAATGGTGAGGAAATTAAGTCCAATCAAGAGGAAGGGAAATTGTGTATTAAGTTTCCTTGGCCGGGAATGGCAAGAACAATATGGGGAAATCACAAAAGGTATGTAGAAACTTATTTTTCAGCCTATAAAAACATGTACTTTACCGGCGATGGGGCAAGAAGAGATGCTGTGGGTTATTACAGAATTACAGGTAGAGTTGACGATGTAGTAATTGTTTCCGGTCATAACTTAGGTACAGCACCCATTGAAGATGCCATTAATGAGCATCCTGCAGTTGCTGAATCGGCAATTGTCGGCTATCCACATGAAGTAAAAGGAAATGCGCTTTACGGTTTTATCATTTTAAAAGAAAGTGGAGAGAATAGAGTTCACGACAATCTTCGAAAGGAGATCAATCAACTAATTTCTGACCATATTGGGCCAATTGCCAAACTGGATAAAATTCAGTTTACTAATAGTTTGCCTAAAACACGATCTGGTAAAATCATGAGAAGAATCTTACGAAAAATTGCTTCCGGTGAAACTGATCAATTGGGAGATATATCCACATTACAGGATCCGGAGGTGGTTCAGGAGATTATTGATGGAAAAAAATGATTAAACCCATTTTGGTTAATTATATAAGGCAAGCTAAATTATAGCTTGCCTTACTTTATATCTTCTTGTATAGCTTTATTATTCCACTTTTTTCTTGGGCTATAAGTTTATATTCTAAATAAATATACTCCCATATTTTCTTACTATTTTCATCATTTAACTCTTTATCAGGATGTTTATATACAAACACATAATCAACACCTCTATCCTTTTTATTGAACTTATTAAAATCAACACAAGGAGGATTATTACTCATTGCAAATGGAACACAACTTAAAAATTGATTGGGCGACATAGCTTCCTTCCATTTTACCGGAAAGTAAGAATGATAAGTTTCGTAATTTTTTAGCAAAACAATATCCTTTTTATGATAACTAATAAAGCCAAGTGCATGATGAAATAACCCCTTTCCATAAGATATTGCTTGCCCTGATTCGTCAACTCCTGAAGGATGATAATTTAAATACAATAAAGTAGAGCTCTCTTCCACATGGTCTAAAACTGTCATAAACTTTCCTATCTCACTATCAAATCGCTCAAAATAGGGTGATTTATGTTGATACAATTCAAGACTTAAATAAACTCCAACAGTAAATATTGAATATTTTAAAACTTTTGGAAACTGAACATTTCCGGAAGCTATAATTAAAGTGATAAAGAAAATTAATATCAATCTGTTTGAAATGAAGGAACCTCCAGCCATGGCATCAGGAACAACAAAATACAAGAATAAAAATAAAATCACAGTGAACCAATTAATTGTAGCTCTATTAATTTGTTTATTAGTGTGTTGAGCAAAACTTAAAAGAATACTAAAACCACAAACTAAAAGTAGAGTTATGGCTAAATACTTTAAAAATTTTCCTTCTTCTGCGGACCAAAAAAGAATAAGGTCATCCATTTTTATCAATTTCTCAAAATTGAAGTCTGAGGTCAAAACCGATATTTCATAGCTAGCAGAATCAAGTCCAAGCATATAAATTAAAAGGAAACTAATTAATGGTAAGAATACTACCCACTCAATTAAAAACTGCTTGATAGCTTGATTTAACTTTTTCTCTTTATAATAAATTGACTTAGCTACAGAAATAAAAATATTTACACCTACAATTATTAAGAAAAAACAGGCTGCTACTAGATGAGTAAAAAATAAAAGCATTGCTAAAAAGCTAATAAGCAAGGCTACTTTAGTTTGAGTTAGCGCTCTATTTCTCAACCAAAATCCATAAAGTAATAGTGCTAAAGACAATCCTAAACAGAAACTATCAAAGCCCAGTATAAAAGGGAATGAATATAAAAACGGAAAAACAAAAACAGTCAAAAACCCATTCTCTTTTCGATTAAAAATCAGTAGATAGTAAACTGAAAATGGTAACAATACCCAAATAATAATATGAATTAGTACATAAGTGATTTGTTGAGAAAAAATGAATGAGAAGACAGTATATAAAAGTGTTGAAACTAAATTAGGTGAAAAACTAAATTGAAAAGTAAAATACTCAGAGAGAAGATAATTGTCTGAAGATAAGATACTTTTCAAAACATAGCCATTATACAAATGAGATGGACTATCTTGAGTTAAGAAGTAATCATTTGTATAAAGTGGAGTCAAATGCACAAATAGCAAGACCAGTATTATTAATTTATCAATTGATTTATAAGTGTTGCTTTTTTGAAACATATATCCAATAAAAGTATTGTTTTTTAAGTTGACCGGTTACAAAAATTTTTTTTTTATTGAAGGTATTGAATCGTTGTTGTAAGATTCAAAATATGACCCCGAACACTTAGAAACAAGATTAATCAGCAAATTAATGATAATAAAAAGCCCCCAATCTTGTTGATTGAAGGCTTTCTGTCGGGGTGGCAAGATTCGAAATGCGACCTTCCCGAACCATTCGGGACGCGATTGATCTCTATAATGACTGCAAAAAAAAAGCTCCCAATCTTGTTGATTGAAGGCTTTTTGTCGGGGTGGCAAGATTCGAAATGCGACTTTCCCGAACCATTCGGGACGCGATTGATCTCTATAATGACTGCAAAAAAAAAGCCCCCAATCTTGTTGATTGAAGGCTTTCTGTCGGGGTGGCAAGATTCGAAATGCGACCTTCCCGAACCATTCGGGACACGATTGATCTCTATAATGACTACAAAAAAAAAAACCAATCTTGTTGATTGAAGGCTTTTTGTCGGGGTGGCAAGATTCGAAATGCGACCTTCCCGAACCATTCGGGACGCGATTGATCTCTATAATGACTGCAAAAAAAAAGCCCCCAATCTTGTTGATTGAAGGCTTTTTGTCGGGGTGGCAAGATTCGAACTTGCGACCTCCTGCTCCCAAAGCAGGCGCGATAACCGGGCTACGCTACACCCCGAAAATGGTTTGCAAAAGTATTAAACATATTTAAACTAGCAATACATTTTAAGAACTCTTTTTTTGCGGAGAGAGGGGGATTCGAACCCCCGATACCCGTTTCCAGGTATGCATGTTTAGCAAACATGTGGTTTCAGCCACTCACCCACCTCTCCTTTGCGGAGCACAAAAGTAATAATGATATTTCATTTGAAAAATAAAATACAAGATTTTTATAGATTATTTTTTCTTTCAATTACTAATCAAACTAATGCAAAAAAAAGGCACTTACCATTATGTAAGCACCTTCAGTTTATCTCCTATGGTTTATCTTAAAACCCTAAACCTAAGTATAATGAAAATGTTGAGTTTCTTAAATTTTTAAATTGGTCTGATTGCTGTTCACTTCCATTTAAAGTAAAACCATGAGACTTACCTATTTCAGCTAATCCATAGTTGTAACGCGCCCCTAAACGAATTGTCTCAAACTCAAAAGCCAATCCAACTGCGACTCCATAATCAATTCGCTCGAAGTCTTCCTCATTTAATTGTTCTACAAAATTGAAATCGCTATTCTCGGATTCATTTTGAATTTCAGCATTTAATAAATAGGCAAAATATGGGCCGGCATGTACATTTATTTCTTCTGTAAGATTAAGTACACCCAAAACAGGAACCTCCAAATAATCCAAATTATTCGAAAACTCCCCATTTCCGGTTAAAAAATTATCATACTGAGTTGTACTCCCTTTTCTACTGTAAAGAACTTCGGGCTGTATTGCTAAAAATTGATTTAATGCAGCTTTAAAATACATTCCTGCTTGAAAAGATGTTCTCATATTTTGATCATCCACTTCGTCGCTATAGAAATTTGAAAAATTAATTCCGCCTTTAAGCCCTACTTCACTGTTTTCATCTTGTGCAAATAAATTTATAGTAAATATTGAAGTAAATACCATAAATGCAACCGCTTTTTTAGTTGTTTTCATCATTTTTAATTTTAAGGTTTGGCTTTATTAAACGAAAAATAATACCCTTTTGTTATACTACTATTAATCAACAACTTAAAAATAAACAGAAATAAAAATCTATAAGAAAATGTAGCATTATATCTACAATACACGAATAATTTCAACAAAGAAATGACTACTTCAGTTTTGTCTTCACTTTTTCCCAGCTTTTAATTTGCCAAATAGTTTTTGCTAAGCATAGTAAATTACCATCTTTATCTACAACTTTAATTTCACATACTTTTTCCACTACTCCATCATTCAATAACGGCTTAAGTATGCTTTCATCGAATTCATTTGGAGATAACTTAAAAATAGCTGTTGAGTCCAATTTAGCTTGATATTGATAATCAACATGAAGAGATTTCATAATTAATCTGTATTCTTTAAAGCCTAAATTGTAAAGCAACAACAAGCCTGAAGCAAACTCTGCCGCAGTTGCTAACCCACAGGCATGTATTCCTTTAATGTGATTAAGGTTTTTCTTTTTATACGGGATATTTGTTTGAATTTCCGATTTACTTATTTTTATGACTTTAATGCTGTGTGGCTTATTGAATGGTATTAATCTAGCTAGTAAAAAATTTAACCACCACAACCCAAATGAAGAGTTTTCGGCATTCTGTATGATTTGTTCAATTTGCATATTAGATTGCTTTTATTTGCTAAGTTATGACTAAAGAAGAAAAGAAAGAGTTAAAAGAAAAGATTGATAATGAAATTGTAAGACTTGCATCTCAAAATTGATGAACTTAAAGAGGAGATATTAGATTTATAATCTCTTAAGTAATTATTCTACTATTTCTTAGGTATTGCGGGCTCAAAAGCTTACCTTTGCATCAAATAGTTTATAATCAAAAAAATAAGACAAATTATGTCTAAAGCAGAAAAAGGAAGTACTGTAAAAGTACATTACACAGGAACATTAACCGATGAAAATAATACTATGTTTGACAGCTCTAGAGAGCGCGAACCACTTGAGTTTACAGTTGGTGCCGGTCAAATGATTCAAGGTTTTGACAATGCAGTTGAAGGAATGGCTGTTGGTGATTCAAAGAAAGTAACAATTCCGATGGATGAGGCTTACGGACCAAGAAGAGATGAAGCAATGTTGACTGTTAGTAAAACTCAACTTCCTCAAGGTATGGAACCACAAGTTGGAATGCAATTAGAGGCTACGCAAGAAGACGGAAGAAAACAACTTTTAGTTGTTGCTGATGTTAAAGAGGAAGATGTTGTTCTAGATGCAAATCATCCTTTAGCAGGAAAAGACTTAGTATTTGATATTGAGTTAGTAGAAGTAAAATAAAAACTCATTATATATCTAGTTAAAGCCGCAGTTTGCGGCTTTTTTTATGTCACAATTCTATTGAACTTGCCCATTTAGTTTCAATGCAATTGAGGCACCAATAAAAAAACTTTCATAATCATAACCTCTATCTGCATTAAAAACCGGATTAGGACTATTCAAAAACCTACCTTCTAGTCTACATTGAACTAATTCATTTGGCATGTAGTCGAGGTTAAGCGAAGCTCCACTTGTTTTAAATCCAAAGTTGCCTACTGTTGAAACAATTACTTCATCATTATCCTCAAAGTACTCAACTCTAAGAGAAGACTTCCAGTATTCATTAAAAGTATACTGAGTAATTACTGTAATACAATACCACTCTTCAAAAGAGTTTGAGTTTTTGTATGCATCTTGTAGTCCATAATCAAAGCCAGCTAATACTTTCCAACTTTCTCCCAATTTAAAATCTACAAAAAGGTTACTAAAGTACCTCATTCTTCTATTATTGTCGGGGTCATCGGTTCCTATAAAAGTGCTCCAATTAATCAATGTTTTTTCATTTGCTTGATAAATTAGTTGAGACCCAAAAGACATTAATGAATTATTCCTTACTCTCTTAATTCTTTGCCAACCATTAAGTGCCAATGCTTTTAACATAAGCTTCTGGTTAAGCTGATATGACAAGATGGCTCCGGCAGAATAGTAAGGTGAATTTTCAGCTGCCAAGGAACGACTTAAAGTATAGTTTTCTGTAGAAACTGCACTTTCAAAGCCCATGTGTGATGAAAAAATACCTGCATCTATCCACAATCTGTCAGATTTATCTAAAGAAAGTCCAACATTCGCCTCGTGAATATATTGTAAAGCCTCATTCTCAGCGGCATAGTTATCCTCTACATATGTACCTCCTTGAACAGAAATGTTTGCTCGATACTTCTCAGCTTCAAGGTTCAATTTAAAAAGCGCTAAGTTTAGGTTAAACTCATTTTGCCGGTTGTGATTGTAAAAAAAGTCCTGTCGATTACCTCCATTTGGCTTATGAAAATCATAGAAATAGTAAATATCTGCAAAAGCCATGTAATTGGTCTTATAATCTTTTTGAATTTTACTCTCTTCTTGCCCAATAGTAAAGATTGGTAATGAAAATAATAAAAACGCAAGTTTATACTTCATCATTTAGGGATTTATTAGACTTAGATTTTAAACGACTTTCTTTTTTAAGCGCTTGCGTTATTATCCATTCCAATTGACCATTGGTACTACGAAATTCATCCGCTGCCCATTTTTCAACCGCCTTTAATACTTCGGGATCTAACCTTAATGCAAACGCTTTTTTCTTAGCCATAACTACACTTTTTCCATCAAAACAACCATTTGCCCACTGTAATGACTGATAGAAATTGCTTTCCAGCCTTCAAAAGTTAATTGATTAATTCGATTCTCAAATTTTGCTTGACTTTCAAATATTCCTTTACTTAACAGCTGATACTTTTTCATCTTTATAAAATTTTAATGATTTAGAGTACCTGTATTTATCACTGGTGAAGCATCCTTATCTGCACAAAGTACTGTCATTAAGTTACTCACCATTGCGGCTTTTTTATCTTCGTCTAACTCTACTACTTTTCGTTTATTTAGTTGATTGATTGCTTCTTCAACCATCCAGACAGCTCCTTCAACTATTTTCATTCTAGCAGCAACAATTGCAGTAGCTTGCTGACGTCGCAACATTGCTGAAGCTATTTCTGAAGCATAAGCCAAATAACCAATTCTAGCTTCTAAAACCTCTATTCCTGCAATGGCCAATCGTTCAGAAACCTCTTTTTCCATATTCTCATTGATCTCCTCCATCCCGCTTCGCAGTGTTACTTCTTGCTCATCATCATCAAAATTATCGTAGGCATACATCCCTGCTAACTTTCTTACTGCGGCATCTGTCTGCACTCTCACAAAGTTTTCGTAAATATCAACTTCAAAAGCAGCTTTATAAGTATCCTTAACCCGCCAAACTAAGATCACACTAATGTTAATCGGATTACCCAACTTGTCATTTACTTTCAATCTTTCACTGTCAAAATTTCTTGCTCTTAATGAAATATTCTGACGAACAAAAAATGGATTTACCCAGTAAAAACCGTGTTCTTTAACCGTGCCTTTGTATTCCCCAAACAATGTTAAAACTCTTGAGCCATTTGGATATACAAAGAAAAAGCCAATACACATTACTAAACCAATAATAATTAATGCCACAAACCAAGGATTGTGATAGAGGGCAATTCCGATAATCCCTAATGCAATAATAACTAGGATTATTGCTAACATTAAATACCCTGAAGCAGGTTTTGTTTCTTTTTCGTGATTCATGATTAGTAAATTTAAATTAATATTAAAATGATATCACAATGATAAGAAATATTTTTAAATTATTTACAAAAAATAAATTCTTCTTTCACTCATAAAAAATTACATTTACTGTATGGAAGAAAATCAGCTATTTAGTAGTGATGAAATACAATTAATAGAAAGTGAACAATTTATTCGCCAAAAAAATAAGATTCTTAGGCTGTCAGAATTGGTACTGCAAAAGCTCGGAAATCAAACTGCTGAAAAATATTCAAAATTAAATGCACTTAGCGCTCCACCAAAAGTAAGTAAAGGCGAAAAGCACCAAGGACTGCCGTTTGTAGTACTTGATTACCCAAGATGCTTTAGCAAGACAGATATTTTTGCCATTAGAACAATGATTTGGTGGTCAAAAGCATACTCTGTGAGTTTAATTCTAAAAGGAAAATATTTAAAGGAGTATCTTAAAGCATTAAATAAAAACTTAGTAAACAGCGATGGTTTATTCTACACTCAAATTGGAGATATTTGGGAGAACGAATTAAACAATAAAGTTAATAGTAAAACTAAAATAAGTGAAACAGCAGAATTTGTAAAACTCAGCTTTCAATTCCCTTTAAGTGAGTTAAACAACTTAAAAATTAATTACTTAACCTCCTTAGAGAAACTTTTAAACCTTATTAATTATGATTAACCTAAATTTATTTCAACATAAAATCAAGTTAAATGTGCGATTTATGGATCTTGATGCTATGCATCATGTTAACAATGCCAGATATTTAAACTTTTTAGAGGAATCTAGAATTGCTTACTCTCAGGAAGTTTTACAACAGTTTAATGACATAAAATCATTTAATGCTGTAGTTGCAAGAATTGAAATCGACTATCTACGACCTATTCAGTTTGGAGAAGAAGTAGCCGTTTATACTAGAGTTAGTAAAATAGGAACAAAAAGTTTTCACTTCGAGAGTGTAATTACTACTGAAAATAATGAGGGTTATGCTATTGCCGCTAAAGCACATCAGGCGCTTGTTAACATTGACATTAAGAGTGGTAAAAGTGATGCAATTCCAATGGATATTAGAAAAAAAATTGAAGAATTTGAGGGCAAGCCTTTGGAAACTTAAAAAAACTTTTTATTTTCGAAATATATTTACTACTAAATTGAAGTATCGCCAATTAACATATCAAGAGTTTGACCTCATGCAAATGGATTTTCAAGAATTCCTTTACAAGCAGGGCTACAGCAGGTTTGAATGGAAGGTTTTACAAGATCAACACTCGGAGTATGCTATCAATCTTTTAGACAAATACAGTGATCAGACTTTCCAAAAAGTAATGAAAGACATTCATTATTTAGAATTTAGAAAACCTAAACAATTGATTAATTACCACTGCAAAGAAAAAAATATTGAAATCATTGGTTTAGAGCTTTCGGAGAATTCGCCAATTGACTTTACTCAAAAGCAATCAATATCAAATTTAAATCAGGGACAAATAAACGTTTGTCGTTCATTTAAAAAAATAAGACCCTATAAAAAAGATAGAGAGTACGAAGTTTTTCAGTTAATAGAATCTGGTAGATATGTAGTTAATGAGCACAATTTCAAATTTGTGAAAGAACTTCGATCAAGTAGTGAAAACTAAAAAATCTAATTCCTATCCAATTCTCTCAATTTCAATAAAAGATCCTTCTCTGTCAAAAACTCTTCTCTTAGACCAACTTCATTAAGCAATTTAGGTACAACTATATTTAACTCTTCGTTCGGATAATATTGATCTCTAAGAAAATGAACGAATTTTAAACATTGAAAAGCATCAAACCAATGAAAAAAACGTTTAACAAAAAGCTGCTGATTACTTGACTGTCGTCGAATTTCCACAACTTTCTCCAAAAGCTTTTCTTTGCCAACAAATTCAATGAAATATTGATGAGTTTCTACATCTCCATTATACCAATTTTCAAGGCTTTGTAAAGCTTCTTTAATTAAACGGAAACTTTTAAAAGCATAAGACATTTCAATGCTTCTCCCCTTTTCCAACATTTCTTTAATAGCTCTTCCTGTTCCAAATGGCACCCTGTCAGAAACTCTTGGCGAAGGGATTACCATTGTATCTTTAATCTCACTAAAATTTCCCAACTTTATAAACTTCTGTAAAAAATAAAAATCTTCTCCGGCTTTTCGCTTGTTCATCCCCCCTTGTTTACAGTAATCTATTGTTTTAACAGCCATTGAAGAACCGATGGTATGAAAAGCATAAGGCAGATTAGCAAAAGCCAAGGCATTTTTATAATAGCGAAGGTGTAATTCATAAAAGGTAATGCCTTTATAAACCTCAGAACTAAACAGATCACCATCTAAAGGGTGTTCAAAATGAATAGATGCAGCTGAAGTCTCCGGGAAATTATTAAAATGATTTTCAATAGCTTTCAAATAGTTTACTTCACAACTGCTATCCGCATCAAAGCAAATAATTGGAGCTTCTATTTTATTAATATGCGCCAATCTCCTCGCGGCTTCATCCATGCCAATTTTTCTAGCCAAGCCAACTCCCGCATGTTTTTTAGGTAAATGGTGTTCAACAATAAAATGTAGATCGTAAAAAGGTTTCTGAAGCAAAGAGTAATAAGATTTTGCTTCACTTAGTGCATTAATATTCTTTTGAAGAATTTCTTCTGAATCCTCTTCTGAAGCATTGAAAACAACAATAACTTCAACACTCTTAATTGGAGTTGCACAATTTGAAAGTGCTTTTAATGGCTGCAATATGCTTTCCTCAATATAAGCCGGAATAACGATAACCATTCCCAAGTTTGTATTGGGCAATGTGTTTATTAATTTCTGACGAAAGGCATGCTTTTTAAGGTAACTTTCTACTAAATTCATTTTAAGGATAAAGTCGCTTCATTTCCCAATTATCATCCATTTGTTCGTAAACAATTCGATCGTGTAATCGACTAGCTCTACCTTGCCAAAACTCATAATAAGAAGGAACAGCTAGGTAACCTCCCCAAAAATCAGGGCGAGGAACATCCTGACCTTCGAACTTACTCTCAATTTCAGTGATTCGGTCCTCCAAAGAAGCTCTACTTTTTAATTTATGACTTTGATTAGATGCCCATGCTCCAATTTGACTGGCACGCGGACGTGAAGCAAAATACTCATCCGATAAATGAGAAGCTAATCGGTCAACTTTTGCATGAATACGAATTTGACGGTCTAACTCAACCCAAAAAAAGTTTATGGAAACCAAGTTGTTGTGTGTTAAATCCTGACCTTTTTTACTAGAATAATTTGTAAAAAACTCAAGACCTTCCTCACGGGCATCTCGCAACAATACTACCCTACTATCGGGTTGCGCATTGTTCACTGTAGAGAGTACAAATGCGTTTGGCTCCTTCAATTCTGCTTTAATTGCTTCTTCCAACCACTTATGTAAAAGGTCTAGCGGGTTTTTAGGTGCTTCGTTTTCATCTAAAGTGTCGTATGTAAAATCTCTACGAATATGTTTGACTGTTTTTCTAACTTTATCCATAAATAGTTTTTATCTGTTCGTTAACTGTTGATAGTTGTTTCTTGTATTCACATCATTTGGATTGAGTTGCAAGGCTCTTTCATAGAAACTTTTAGCCTCATTAAAATTACCTAAATTGTGATGAACAGCGCCTATATTAGCCAATGCATTTTGAAAATTTTCATCTATTTTTAAACATTGAGTGAAATATTTCAAGGCATTATTATAATCGCTTGATCTAAAATAAATCACTCCTAAATTATTCAGTGCTTGAAGGTGATTGGGCTCTTTGGTTAGGCAATTCTCAAAAGCTGTTTTTGCTTTAGTATCGTTTCCTAAATTCATATAAGTAACGCCAAGATTGTAATGTGCATCAACATTTCCCTCGTATAAGTTTATGCTTTTTTGATAATGATTGATTGCTTTTTGATACCAAAATTGTGCTTCCATACTTCGAATTCCCTCTCCTTTTTGTCGATAAGCAGAAGCTAAAGCTGATTGGGCTCTAGAATTGTTTGGAGTAGCTTCTACTCCAGCTTCAAATAAAGCTAAGCTGTTTTTCCAATCGGCATTTCGATCTACTGTTTTAAACGAATATAGAACAGTAATTAAAATCAAAATTCCATTAAATAAAGCTAACTGCCTAGTTTGTTTTCTAAAGGATTTTTTCGTTAAATACTGAATACCGAAAACTAAAAAAACAACAAAAGCTAAAGATGGAAAAAACAATAAGCGTTCGCCCAAGGTTGAACCAATTAAAATAAAAAAGTTAGAAGCAACCGAGAAAGCAGCTATAAAAAAGAAAAAGCAGAAACTAAAAATGCTCTTACTTTTTAACTTCAAAATCGCAGCAGTTAATGCAAAAAAGAATAATATCAGCGTTAAAATGACTCTTTTATTACTAAAGTCAACAATTGAAAAGTGAGGGTAAGAATAATCCCAACTAAGTGGATGAGGAAAGAACAACAGTTTTACATATTCGCTAAAAATGTAAATATTAGTAGCCAAACGCTCTGAGATAGAAGTTGCAGCAGCTAAAGTATTGTTAATTACGGTCATTTCTTCGTCAAAAGTGACAGCATCCAAAATAAAATTTCTAAGTCCAAGATACAATACGAAAACACAGATTATTGGCCAACTAATACTGAGCAGCTTTTTAAAATCTACAGTGCGAAAAAACCAAAGGCAAAGTGGAAGAATAACAATTAAGGTAACCGCCATTTCTTTGCTTAAAAGCGCAAACAAATAAAAACCAACACTGTACCATAAATAGTTAGTCTTTTTGTAATCGAAATACTTGATTGCATAAAATAAAGTAAGAATGGCAAAAATAAAATGAAGTAGCTCATCTCTGCTTTTAATATTTGCAACTACTTCTGTATGTATTGGGTGCAAAGCAAACAAAAGCGTAATCCAAAAGAGAATTGAACGATCAGTATTCTTGAAAAGAAGCATTAAAAACTGGAATAACAACACTATAGAGATCGCATATATAAGAACCTGCATCCAATGTATTGCCTTTGGATTATTGCCAAAAATTTGTTTTTCTATTGCCAAATTGATTAGCGTAAGCGGTCGGTAAGATTGGTCGTTTCTCTGATTAAAGCCATAGAGAAATCCATGACTTAAAATGTCATCAATTCCACTAAGTCCTTCTTGAACAAATTTATTTTTTGTAAAAACAATCTCGTCATCTAATACAAATTCGTGATTTAAAGTATTTGAATAAGCAGCAAATGCGGCAACAAATAAAATTACCTTGAGCCAAAGTGTTGGTATTTTTTGGATTGATTTTATCAAACTTTGATTGAATTAGGGTGGAAAGTTATAATTTTTATAAGAGAATTACCCTAACAAAGAATTGAATTTGCAATAAAATCTTATATTTGGTTCACTATGGATTACAACCCATTTCAGCGAAAAATATCAGAGTTGAATCGCTTTAAAGCGGAAAAAGGAAAGCTATTAATTGCCGAACCTTTTATGAATGACTTTAACTTTAGCCGTTCTGTAGTTTTGCTGGTAGAGTTTAACGATGACGGAGCTGTCGGCTTTATTTTAAACAAAGCGGATAACATTCAACTGAGTGATGTAATTGCTGATTTCCCTGAATTTGATGCACCAATTTATTTAGGAGGACCGGTAGAAACTCAGAGTTTGTTTTTTATTCATACCAAGGGTGATTTAATTAATGACAGTGTTGAGATTCAGAAAGGCTTGTACTGGAATGGAAACTTAGAGCAAGTAAAAGCAATGATTGAGCAAAAGCTTGTTCAACCAAATGAAATAAAGTTCTTTTTGGGGTATTCAGGATGGGATAAAACTCAACTAGAAGAGGAACTTAAGCAAAACTCATGGCTGATTAAAGAATCCAATTTTGAAACTATTTTCAGTAGAAACCAAAAACTCTGGAATGAGGTAGTTGCCGATTCGCCTAAAGAAATATCAATTATGGCCAACTTTCCTATAGATCCGGCTTTGAATTAGGAGACTCTAAATCTTCTCCACTAATTTCTTAGCCCAATTATGAAAGTAGCGTTTTTTACGAAATGCTCCAACCCATCTTATTCCACTAATACTATTCGTTAAAAAAACTTCATCAGCTTCTAGTAAGTCATCAACTGAAATTGTACTTTCTTTAGAATTTAAACCAACAGAAGAAGCTATTTGCAAAATTCTTTTTCGCATAACTCCACTTAAACAGCCAGAAGAAATAGGCGGCGTTAACAATTCATTTTTCTTTACTAAAAAAATATTTGAGGAAGTTGCTTCAACAAGCTGTTGATCATCATTTAACAAAAGTAAATCATCAAACAATCGCTTTTCTTTTTCAATGGATGCCATAACATAAGGTAAAGCATTCAAGCTTTTTAGTTGCGTAAACTTTGATGGAGTAATTGAAACACTTTCCGCAAGATCAATCCTTAAACCTAAATCATTTAAGTTATAATTATTTTCTGAGAGCTCTTCGGTTTCAATTAAATACTCCAGCTGATTCGATTGTGGTGTGTACTTTCCCAGACCTGCTCTATAAACATAAATTCTGAGTACTCCTCCTTTAAATTGCTTGTTTTTGCGAATAAGTTGCTCAGACTCTAATTGTATAATTTTGTCGAAGTTTTCATCAAATTGAAGTTTTAAAAACTTCATTCCTTCGGTTAACCTTTCGATGTGATCAGAAAAGTTTTGAGCTTGTCCGTTAACCAATCTTACTGTTTCAAATAATCCATCACCAAACTTAAAAGCACGGTTAATGCCTAAGCTTAGTTTTTCTTTTTCAATAAACTGACCATTTAGACAATAATAAGGTTGACTCATTCGATAGGGAGCTTTTTAGAAAGGCAAAAGTCTCCATATTTGGTCGAAAAATGAAGTAAAGGACTGTGGTATGCTCAAAAAAGTGAATACTATTCCGTAAACCGCTCCCCAAAAATGCGCATCATGATTGATGTAATCACCTCCTTTTTTAGCTTGAGAATAAGAATATATAAGATAAATTACTGCCCAAATAATTCCGGGTAAACACAAAACTCCCCAAAGGCAAATTGATGTTCCAGGACTGAAAATTACAGATGAAAATAGTACAGCAGAAACTGCTCCTGAAGCACCTACTGAGTGGTAATTTGGGTTGTTTTTGTGTTTTTTATAAGTGGGTAATACAGCAAAAGCAATGCCTCCTACATATAATAAAATAAAGTAAAATGTGCCTTTTGCGCCTGCATAAGCTTCAAAATATGACTGTGTTGCATCGCCAAAGAAAAAAAGCACCAACATATTTAAAATAAGGTGCATCCAATCTGCATGCAGAAATGCATGAGTAATAAAACGGTGCCATTCTTTATTGCTCTCTACCGCATGAGGTGAAAAGTCTAAACGGTAAAACAACTGCTGATTTTTAAAAGCAGGAATTGAAACCGCAAGAGTAATAATGATAATTAATAATGTGATTGAAATCATAATTAAGAAAATAAATCCATTTGCGAGGCCGCTCCGTTTTCGGAAGAAGAATCATCCTTATGGTCACTCGACTTTTTTCCGGCACCCCCTTCGTCATTTTCAGTCTCCTCTGCCTTATCTGCTTCTTCAGTATCTGACTGTGAAGTTGGCTCCTCTGTCTTTGTCTCTTCTTTCTTTTCTACAAAAGGATTTTTTAGCTCTTCTATGTCAATTTCTAACTTTTGGGCAGCTGTTTCCTCATCCAAACGCTCAACATTTTTTATTTTATTGTAGCTCAATTTATTCCCTAAGGCCTTTAATCCCTTCACAGAGATAAAGTCCTTAAGATTAAGTACCTCATTTGGCTTTTGGTCTTTGCCTTTAGCTTTGGCAAAAGTCAACTCAATAACTGTATTAAAATCAGTTGATACCAACTCCAAATAGCTCTTATCATCTTCAGTAATGAAAAGCGTTTTCTTATCAGTATCTTCTACCAGAAAGCGCTTTACGTAAAAATCTTCTTTTTCTCCATCAAAATAAATTGCAGTAATTGGCTTTTCAGGTATCCACTTTTCAATTAATATTAAATCGTCTTCAAAGTGGGTACTTAAATTTGTTCCGGTAAGTTTATAATGTCCCGACTGAGTTATTGTTAAGATTTTATCATCCGATTTAAAGCTTCCTAATAACTCACCTCTCCCTTCGGAGTTTAAACGCTGTACGGTATCATCAAACCAAATTTTTCTCGCACTTAAAGTAGAAGTTCCCTCCTCCTTTAATTTGATTTTGCTCACTAGATGCTTAGTTAAAATATTCCCTTTTGCACTACGTCCTTTTATTGCCATTTCGGCAAAGTCAGTATCGAATTTAAGTTTCTTCAACTTAGCTTTTGCTCTTAATTGAACAGTAACAACTTCAGCTTCACCATTTGGATTAGCCGAGAAGTAAAGGACTTTTGAGCCTGCCGTGCCGGCAGTTAAATCATATTCTTTATCTCGAGTAATGGAAGTAACAGCAAATCGCTTCATCATCGCTTTACCAGCCTTTCCATCTTGATAAATCATATTGTATATGGTGCGCTTATCACCTTTTTTCCAAACTCCTACATGAATAATGTTTTTCCCCACAAACGACTTTGGTTGAATCTTTTGAACCAACATCACTCCATCTTCTCTAAAGACAATAATGTCATCAATGTCAGAACAGTCAGCTACAAATTCAGCATCTGACTTTTTCAATCCATGCCCGATAAAGCCCTCCGCTCTATTTACATATAGCTTAGTGTTGGCAACTGCAACTTTAGATGCATCAATGGTTTCAAAAGATTTTATCTCTGTTTTTCTTTCTCTACCTGCTCCGTGTTTCTCTTTAATGCGTTTAAAGTATGCAATCGCATAATCAGTTAAGTGCTCTAGATCATGCTTTATTTGCGCAATTTCTTCCTCAATCTTACTGATTAATTCATCTGCTTTAAAACTGTCGAATTTAGAGATTCGCTTAATTTTTATCTCGGTTAAGCGCGTTACATCTTCATCTGTAACTGGTCTTATTAAGTGTTTTACATGAGGAGCTAAACCTTTGTGAATGGTTTCTATAATTGCCTCCCAAGTTTCACACTCTTCAATATCGCGATAAATTCTGTTTTCAATAAAAATCTTCTCCAAAGAAGCAAAGTGCCACTGCTCTTCCAACTCTCCCTTGCGGATCTCCAATTCTCTTTTTAGCAAATGCTTCGTATGCTCTGTACAAATTCTGAGAATTTCGTTTACCGATAAAAACTTTGGTTTGTCATCTCCAATAACACAAGAGTTAGGAGAAATAGAAATTTCGCAATCTGTAAATGCGTAGAGCGCATCAATCGTTTTATCGGGAGAAACACCTCCCGGCAAATGGATGTTGATCTCTACGTTTTCAGCTGTATTATCTTCAATCTTTTTAACCTTGATTTTTCCTTTATCATTGGCTTTTAAGATAGAGTCTATCAGGTTTCCGGTATTTGTTCCATAAGGAATCTCAGTAATCTGAAGAGTTTTCTTATCGAGTTGAGAAATTTTAGCTCTCAGTCGAACTCGACCACCTCTCAGCCCCTCATTGTAATTCGAAAAATCTGCCATTCCACCGGTTTGAAAATCCGGTAAAATATTTGTTTTCTTGCCTTTCAGAATAGCAATAGAAGCATCAATTAACTCTAAAAAGTTATGAGGTAAAATTTTGCAAGCTAAGCCTACAGCAATCCCCTCAACACCTTGCGCTAATAATAGAGGAAACTTCATGGGTAAAGTCACCGGCTCCATGCCTCTACTATCATAAGATGCTGCCCACTCTGTTGTTTTTTTGTTGAAGGCAACATCTAAGGCAAACTTTGACAAGCGAACTTCAATATAACGAGGAGCAGCGGATCGATCACCGGTTAAAATATTTCCCCAGTTTCCTTGCATATCTAATAGCAAGTTTTTCTGACCCAGCTGTACCATTGCATCACCAATTGAAGCATCTCCATGAGGGTGATACTTCATCGTGTTTCCAATAACATTGGCTACTTTGTGATACCTGCCATCATCAAGTTCTTTGAGTGAATGTAGAATTCTTCTTTGAACGGGCTTCATTCCATCATTTACATGAGGAACAGCGCGTTCTAAAATTACGTAAGAAGCATAATCTAAAAACCATTCATTGTACATTCCACTGACTTGGATTACATTCTCCAAGCCCTCAGAATCACCCATCTCCTGACCCTCAGTCTTACCTTCTTCGTTTATATTTTCGTCTTCCTTTTCAGCCATTTTTCTGCTTAAACTTCTTCTAAATCTTCAACCAAATCTTGCTCAACTTTCAAGTTTTCGATAATGAACTCTTGTCTGTCGGGCGTATTTTTACCCATGTAAAACTCCATCAGTTCATGAACCGACTTATCTTTTCCGATTACCACCGGTTCTAAACGAATATCTTCGCCAATAAAGTTTTTAAACTCATCCGGCGAAATCTCTCCTAAACCTTTAAATCGAGTAATTTCTGCTTTCCCCTTTAATACCTCAATCGCATCTCGTCTTTCTTTATCGCTGTAGCAGTAAAAAGTCTGCTTTTTATCCCTTACGCGAAATAGTGGAGTTGCTAAAACATATAAGTGTCCATTTTTTACCAAATCGGGGAAAAACTGCAAGAAAAAAGTAATCAACAATAATCTTATATGCATTCCATCTACATCGGCATCAGTTGCTAACACTACTTTATTATACCGTAAATCATCTAAGCTTTCCTCAATATTTAAAGCTGCTTGTAAAAGATTAAACTCTTCATTCTCATAAACAATCTTTTTTGTCAAACCGTATGAATTTAGCGGTTTTCCCTTTAAACTAAAAACTGCCTGAGTATTTACATCTCTAACCTTTGTAATAGAACCTGATGCCGAATCTCCCTCCGTAATAAAAAGAGTAGTCTCTTCACTCCTGTCTTTATTCGTATTAAAATGAACCCTACAGTCTCGCAACTTTTTATTGTGCAAACTCACTTCTTTTGCACGTTTTCGCGCAAGCTTTTTAATTCCTGCTAAATCTTTCCTTTCTCGCTCCGATTGGTGAATCTTCTTTTGAAGCGCTTCAGCAACCTCAGGATTTTTGTGTAAAAAGTTGTCAAGATATTTCTTCAAAAAATCATTGACAAACGCCCTCATGCTCGGCCCATCGGGACCTACATCATTTGAACCTAATTTAGTTTTTGTTTGAGATTCAAAAACCGGTTCCATTACTTTTACTGAAACTGCCGCTACAATGGAAGAGCGAATATCTCTTGCGTCGTAATCCTTTTGAAAATGCTCTCGAATTGTTTTAACATAAGCTTCTCTAAAAGCATTTTGATGGGTTCCACCTTGAGTGGTATGTTGCCCATTTACAAAAGAGTAATACTCTTCACCATAAGCATTGGTGTGCGTTACAGCAACTTCAATATCTTCTTCCTCTATGTGAATAATCGGATATAATGGTTCATCCGACATGTTTTTCTCTAATAAATCGTATAATCCACGCTCTGAATAATACTTTTCACCATTAAAAATAATGGTTAAGCCTCGGTTCAAGTAAACGTAGTTCCACAACATTCTCTCAATATGTTGTGTTCGATACTGATAGTTGTGAAAAATACTTTCATCCGGAGTAAAAATGACTTTAGTTCCTTTTCGACGGCTGCTTTCCTCTATGGGAGAATCAAGCGTTAGTTCTCCTTTAGAAAACTCCGCTGCTTTCATTTTATCATCTCGGCAAGACTCTATGCGAAAGTAGGTTGAAAGTGCATTAACTGCTTTAGTACCCACTCCATTTAGTCCAACTGACTTTTTAAAAGCCTTTGAATCGTACTTTCCACCGGTGTTAATTTTTGATACAACATCAACTACTTTTCCAAGTGGTACACCACGACCATAATCGCGAACTTTAACCGTTTTATCTTTAATAGTTACTTCAATCGTGCGACCATTGCCCATTACAAACTCATCAATAGAGTTATCAAGGACCTCTTTCAGCAAAACATAAATGCCATCATCGTAAGAACTTCCATCTCCTAACTTCCCGATATACATACCGGGACGCATGCGAATATGTTCTTTCCAATCAAGTGAGCGAATGTTGTCTTCCGTATACTGAACTTCTTCTGCCATATTTTTCCAATGAAAGCTCTAAAGTACCTATAAAGGAAGTTTAATTTTATGTTCGATTAGATGTTTTTTCAACAGATGTTTTAACATTTTCTTTTTCGTCGATTTTACATTAATCAAAACTCGCAGATATAGGTGATTTACCTATTCTTTTTAAGTTTGTTCACTTTCAAACAATTATACATTATATTTGAAAGCTAATTTATTGGGATAAAAGCAGACTAATGCGAGATGAACTAAAGAAAATCACCGATATACTTTCTCATTACTTCAATGACGATTTTAGTCAATACAAGACTGCGAGCCGCCTAAGAAGGGTGCAAAAACGCATGAGTCTTCATAAAATCACTCAGTTTGAAGAATACTCCAAGTTGCTTGAGAACAGCCAAGAGGAAAGAGAAAATTTACGAAAAGAGCTATTGATTCACGTAAGCCATTTTTTTAGAGACCCCAAGGTTTTTAAATTCTTAGAGAAAGAGTTATTTCCCAAATTATTAAAAAAGCAAGAAGGGGAAGATTTGAGAATTTGGGTTGCCGCATGCTCTACAGGCGAAGAAGCCTACAGCATTGCCATGATTTTAAATGAATTAATAAAGAGAAAGAAAAGTAAGGTTAAACTTCAAATTTTTGCAACTGATATCAGTGAAGATGCAATTTCTATTGCCAAAAAGGGAGTTTATAAAGAAGAAGACATTAAAGAAGTGCCTGATTTCTTTGTTGAAAAGTATTTTACTAAGAAAAATGATCAATACGAAGTTGACAATAATCTAAAGAAGTCAATTCTTTTTACAAGACAAAACTTAATCCAATCTCCTCCTTTCTCAAAAGTTGACTTTATATCATGCAGAAACACTTTAATTTACTTCGACAAACCACTTCAAAATAAGTGTTTTGAAATCTTCAATTATTCTTTAAAAGATCAAGCTTATTTATTGCTTGGAAAGTCAGAGTCTACATTAAACGACTCCCTATTCAGCACAGTTAACTCTGAACATAAAGTTTATCAATCTAAAAAAGTAAAGAATTTCAGTAGTCCGTTGTGGAACTACTCCTCTCCCAACATAAGTAGCTTTTTTGAAGCAGCAGGCGAATACAATACTGATATGAAACGCCTGGAAGAAGAAGCAAAGCAAGTCATTTTTGAGAATTTTATTCCTTTTTCAGTAATTGTGAATGAAAAGCAAGAAGTAATCTACTTTCAAGGAAACTCCGAGCGCTTCTTTTCACTTCAGTCCGGTTTGCTTACCAAAGACCTTATTAAATTAGCAAGAGATGAATATAAATCTGCACTAACCTCTTTATTAGAGCAATTAATAAAAGGCGATTCTCACGAGCTTGCTGCACAATCTATTTTTGATGAAAATGGAATTTCTACTTATCGCATTAGTGGCAAAAAGTTGACCAAAAAATACGACAGTCAAAAGGCCTACTTAATTTCATTTATCAACCGTCAGCACTTGGTTTTTAAAGAAGAAAGTTTCTCAAACATTGGTGACAAATCAATTGAAAAAGAACTTTTTAATGCACGTTCATTTCTGGAAAACACAATTAATAAACTTGAAGATGCCAACGAAAGACTTCGGATAAAAGCTGAGCAAGAACAAGTTTTAAATGAAGAACTGCAAAGTACTAACGAAGAATTAGAGTCCTCTCAAGAAGAACTGCAATCGTTGAATGAGGAATTAATTACCAGTAATGATGAGCTTCAAAACAGATTAGAAGAAGTTAATAGATTGAATAACTTATTGGATAATTTGATGAAAAGCACTCAAATTCCAACTTTATTTCTGACGAAAGAGTTATGCATTCGAAAATTTACGCCAAGCATTAAAGCGCTTATTTCCTTAGAAGAATCAGATGAAGGAAGAAAAATTAAAGATTTCACCTTTAAATTTAAAGCCAAGGATTTAATAAAAGATTGTCAAAAAGTCATTCAAACAAACAAAAGCAAATCATTTGAACTTTTGGCAGAAAATGGCAACTACTATTGGACTCAAATCATGCCCTATAAAACTTCCAATCAAAAATACGACGGGGTAGTGATCAACTTTTACGACATCAGTGTTCAGAAAACACAAGAATTAGAGTTGCAAGAACATAGAAGTAATTTACAAATGCTTCTTAAACAAAAAAGCAAGGCGCTAATGCAAAGAGAGCAAGATTTAAGCGCTATTGCAGGTAATTTCCCCAACGGAACAATTTGCTTAATTAGTAAATCACTTGAAGTTATTTACGCCAACGGCAAAGCCTACACAGGCTTAAGTATGTTTCCGGAAGAAGTTAGGAATAAAGACATTAGAGAAGTTTTTTATCCGGAAGCTCTCGAACAGATTTTAGCGCCAATTAATCGCGTTTTTAAAGGAGAAAACGTAAGAGAAGAGTGTGTGGTAGGAGATAAAACCTTTCTAAATTCCTACTTACCTATTAAAAATTCAAACGGTAAAATTGAACGTTTTGTACTATCCTCTATCGATATTAGTGATCAGAAAAAGCTCAGAACAGAAAGAGAACAGTTTGCCTATGCACTGGAAAACAGCATTAATGAAATTTACATTTTTGATGCAAATACATTGAAGTTCGAATATGTCAATAAAGGTGCTCTAAATAACTTAGGCTATAGTTTGGCAGAAAT
Source organism: Flavobacteriales bacterium UBA5081 (assembly GCA_002415785.1). GTDB lineage: Bacteria > Bacteroidota > Bacteroidia > Flavobacteriales_E > Vicingaceae > UBA5081. The sequence goes on along the minus strand of DIAJ01000001.1, from coordinate 20,950 downwards.
AATTCAAATGACTCCGCTTGATTTAAAGAAAGGCCACACTAAAAAAACTTTTCAGCCTTATTTAAATGAACTTTTAAAAGGAGAAAAAGAACAAGTTATTTTTGAAACAACCCACACAAGAGCAAATGGTTCCACATATCCAGTTGAAGTATTTCTTCAACTTGCAATTTACGATTACAAGAAGCACTTTGTGGCAATAATAAATGATATTAGTGAAAGAAAATCGCAGGAGAGAAAGTTAGTTGAAACCAAGCAGAAAATGGACTCCGCTGTTAGAATTACAGAAATCGGCTACTGGGAGTGGAATTTTATAACCGGAGAAATTGAGTGGACAGATCGCACTTATGAAATTTTCGGCATACCCAAAGGCACTCCATTGAGCTATGAACTACTTGCATCTCATACTCACCCAGAAGATATTCCTAAAAATGAAGCTGATATTGAAAAAGCCATTGCAGAAAAAAAAGAGTTTAATACCGAGTTTCGTTTAGTCCACCCTGATGGAGCGATTAGGTACGTAATTAATCACCTCGAACCACTGTTAGATGAAGATGGAGAGGTGTATAAGTTTCAAGGAACCTTTTTAGATATTACTGATAAAAAACAAAAACAAATTGAATTAAAAACAATAGTTGATAATACCGAAGAACGCTTTGTTTATGTAGATAGGAATTTACGTATCGTCAATTTTAATGAGCAATTTAAAAACGACTATAGCACATTTTTCAATAAAGAGGTCAAAAAAGGACAATCAATCCTTGATTATGCGACTTTATCTGAGGTTGAAGCGCTTAAATCTTTGTATGAAAAGGTATTTAAAGGCGAAACAATTCAGAGGGAGTTTAACATTACTGCAATAAAAAATAAAGAACTAACCTTCTTAATGACCTACAAGCCTGCTTATGATTACAAAAACAATATTGTAGGTGCTTTTGTAAGTGTAAATGATATAACAGCCATAAAGGCAGCAAAAAAAGCAGAAGAGGAGTACGCAAAGAGGCTATCACTGATTGCTGAAAACTTCCCCAATGGCTCGATTAGTTTGTTAGATAAAGATTTAAACTTTTTAATTACTGACGGCCAAGGATACTATGAACAAGGTGCTAACCCTAAGGATTACACCGGAAAAAATGTGTCAGCTGTTTTTCCTAAAACCTTAGCAAATAAAGTAATAAAAAGTGCAAAACAGGCGCTAAAAGGCGACAATATTGAAGAAACTATTTATTTTAGAGATAAAATTTATTTAAACACCTACTCTCCGCTTATTCGAAAAGATGAAGAGAGCTTATTGGTGATGACAACAGTTGATATTACAGAAAAAGAAGAAGCCCGTAAATCTCTAGAGGCTAGCGAAAAAAGATTAGAGCTGGTTTTAAAAGGTTCTCAAGATGCTTATTGGGACTATAACATTATAGAAGATAAGATGTACTATAGTGAAAGTTGGTTTGAAATGATTGGTTATGAAAACAATGAACTTCCGAACACTTCCGGCTTGTTTTATGACTTAATGCACGAAGATGATATTGATAGAGTAAAACAAACTATTGAAGATGCTTGGAAAGACGGTTCAGATGTTTATGAAGTTGAAGCACGCCTAAAACACAAAAAAGGAAACTATGTTTATGTGCTTTCAAGAGCTTACATTGAAAGGAATGCAAAAGGTGAACCCATTCGTTCAGCAGGAACTAACTTCGACTTGACGGAAATACGTTTAATGGAACAAAAACTTAAAAAAGCAAAGCTGGAAGCAGAAAAGGCCAATAGTGCTAAGAACATTTTCTTGTCAAATATGACGCACGAAATTAAAACGCCATTAAACGGAATTATTGGTTTCTCTCGTCTATTACAGTCGGAAAACTTAACTGACAAAAGCAAGACCTTTGTAAATCACATTAATAAATCAGGCAGATCGCTCTTGGATATTTTGAATTCCATTCTAGACTTTACTCGATTAGAAGAAAGCGAGTCTGAACTAAATATTCGTCCTGTTCATCTTAATAGTTTGGTAAACTCAGTAAAAAGTTCGGTAAGTTTTCAAGCTGCAGAAAAGGGAATAGATTTAAAAGTTGTAATTGACGAAAAAGTTCCAAAACAAATCAAAATTGACGAAACAAAGGTTAAACAACTTCTTTTTAATCTAATTGGGAATGCCATTAAGTTCACTGATGAAGGCTTTGTTATGCTTCAAATTAATCTAATTGAAAAAAGTACAGAAAATAACTTCAAGTTGCGTTTCTCTGTAAAAGACAGTGGTATTGGTATAGCAAAAAGTGAACAGAAAATTATTTTTGAGTCTTTTCAACAATCTAATCCTAGTATTTCAAGTCATTATGGAGGAAGTGGTTTAGGATTGGCAATAGCTCGGAATTTATCGAAACTTTTAAAAACTCAAATCTACTTAAACAGTAAACTTGGAGAAGGCAGTACTTTTTATTTTGACTTAAATGTTGAAGTAGATCAGCAAGAGTATGAAATAAAAGAAAGCTCAACAAAGAGATTAGATAAAAAGGAAAGTCGTGTTTTTGAAGTATTAATTATCGACGATGAAATAACCAATATTTTACTAGCTCAGTCATTAATTGAAGTGTACTTTCCAAAAGCTAAAATAAAAACGGCTCAAAACGGAGAAGCGGCATTAGATCAAATTAATCAACAAAAGTTTGACTTACTCTTAATGGATTTAAAGATGCCACAAATGAATGGTTTTGAGCTCACTCAAATTATCCGAAAAATGAGCAACGTCAATAAGGACGTACCAATTGTAGCGATTACTGCCGGAAACAGAGAAGAAAACTACGAGTCTTGTTTATTGGCTGGAATGAATGCCTACATCAACAAACCTATTGAAGAAGAGGATTTAATTCAAACCATTTCTGACTTTTTGACAAACAAAAACCAACATAATACTAATAATCAAATTCAACATTTTAATTTAAACGAAATCAGTAGAAAACTAAAAAACGATGAAGAGAAGGTTAAAAAGCTGGTTAAAGCGGCTCAGCCAATGATTTTAAGTTGTGTTGAAAAACTAAATGCTGCAATTAAAAATAATGACGCTAAAGCTTACTACGATTGCTTACACACCGTTAAAGGCAGTTCTAGAAACATTGGTTTTGAACACTTAGGTAATCTTGCTGAAAATGCTGAAAAAATTGATTTTTTAGACAAAAAGGAAGCTCTAAACCAAATTGAATCGATTGAAAAGGAAGTGGAACATTTAAAACAATTAATCAATGATTATATTAAGTAACTGAATTAACCCTTTTATTTTACTTTTTAATGTTTTTAAACATTGAATTTAAAATGCATAACATCACCATCTTGAACAATGTATTCTTTTCCTTCCATATTCATCTTTCCGGCTTCTTTAGCCGCTTGCTCTGAGCCATATTTGATCCAATCCTCAAATTTGATGACTTCCGCCTTAATAAAGCCTCTTTCAAAGTCGGTGTGAATAACACCTGCAGCTTGAGGTGCCGTCATTCCCTTGCGAATAGTCCATGCTCTCACCTCTTTTTTTCCTGCCGTAAAGTAAGTTTCAAGATTTAATAAGCGATAAGCCGCTTTAATTAGTTTGTTAACTCCCGGTTCATTCAAACCGGCATCTTCTAAAAATTCTTGACGCTCTTCAGCGCTTTCTAGTTCTGCAATATCAGCCTCTAAACCTGCGGCAACTAATAGCACTTCAGCATTTTCTTCAGCCACCGCCTTTTTTACTGCTTCAACGTGCTCATTTCCGTCTACCACAGAAGTTTCATCTACATTACAAACGTATAAAACCGGTTTGTTAGTAAGTAAAAACAAATCCTCTACATGCTTTGCTTCATCATCTGTAACCGGTGCAGTTCTAGCCGGCTTTCCATCTTCAAAGTGAGCTTTATATTTTTCTAGTGCTTCTTTAATTTTTATCGCTTCCTTGTCTCCTGTTTTTGCCGCACGATTAAACTTTTCAAGCTTTTTATCTACCGCTTCTAAATCCTTCATGATCAACTCAAAATCAATCGTTTCTTTATCTCTAACAGGATTTACAGAACCGTCGACATGAACTACATTGCCATCGTCAAAGCAGCGAAGTACGTGAATAATGGCATCTGTTTCACGAATATTACCCAAAAATTTATTTCCCAAACCTTCACCTTTGCTGGCTCCTTTTACCAAGCCGGCAATATCAACAATATCTATAGTTGTTGGTTGTACATTCTCAGGTTGAACAAGGTCAGATAATTTATTCAAACGCTCATCAGGAACGGTAATTACGCCAACATTCGGTTCAATTGTGCAAAAAGGAAAGTTAGCAGATTGTGCCTTTGCATTCGACAAGCAGTTAAACAAGGTGGACTTTCCCACATTCGGTAATCCAACAATTCCGCATTTTAAAGCCATTATAGAAGTATTTTTAGGGCGGCAAAGGTATTAAATCTTTGCGTTTAGCAGCTCATTCACTTTTCAATAATTAACTAATCATTCAGTATTTCTTTTTTCCCTACTTTCGATTTAAAATTCGAAAATTGAACCATAAGTTTTCTACTTTTCTACTTTTAGGCTTTTTATTGTTGATTTCCAATCAATACTTAGCTCAGCCTTTGGGCAATAATCCCAATGGACAAAACTGGCAAAGCTTGCAAACGGATTTTGGACAGTTGATTTTTCCGCTTAGTTTTCAAAAACAGGCAATAGAAACAGCGCAGTTGCTCAACAGCTTAGAAAACAATAATCCTATTGGACTTAGAGGTAAAAAAAGACAGCTACGTTTAATTTTACAAAATCAAACGCTCAATGCCAACGGTTATGTAGCATTGGCTCCCTTTCGCTCTGAATTTTACGGTACTCCTCCGCAATCCTTGAATGATTTAAGTACCGTCAACTGGTTAGATTTACTGAGTATTCACGAATTTCGACACATTGAACAATACCGAGCGGCACGAAAAGGCGTAACTAATATTGGCTATTATTTGACAGGAGAATACGGCTGGAGTTTTATGCAACGCTTGTCCATTCCCAATTGGTTTTTTGAAGGTGATGCCGTGCTAGTGGAAACGGCTTTAACTACTTCCGGTCGTGGCAGATTGCCTGCATTTACCGCGGAGCAGCGTAGTATTGCTTTTAGCTCAAAGAATTACTCTTACCATCAAATTAGAAATGGTTCTTTTAAAAACCTAATTCCGGATCACTATAGATGGGGCTATCTAATGATGGCAAAGCTTACAGAAGAAAAAGGTTATGAAGTTATTCAGCCGCTTGTGGAAGATGCAGCAGCCTATAAATCCATATTTTACCCTTTCAGCAGAGCATTAAAAAAGCAAAGTGGATACACCACCAAATCGCTTTATCAGAAAAGTTGGAATGCAGTAAAAGAAGACTGGAAAGCCGACATTTTAGAACTGCAAGTAACCAAATCTAGAAACCTAACAGATAGCACTCTAAAAACTCCCACCTTTTATCATTTTCCTCAATACGAAAGTGATTCGAGCATTCTTGTGCTCAGTAACTCTTACAAAAAAACAGATGAAATCCTTCTCTTAAAAGCTGATAAAAAAGAAGTTGTATGCCGTCCGGGAGCTTCTAATGATCCTTTCTTTCACTATAACTATGGTCACCTGGTTTGGACAGAGTTTAGAAATAATCCCCGAAGAACCAATGCAGAGTACGAAGACATCTTTGTTTATGACATAAAAAATAAAAAGAAAATCCGCTTGAGTCAAAGAAGGCGCTACTTCTCCCCTGTTTTGAATTCAAATGCCTCAAAAGTTTACGCCATAAAAGTAGATCTAAAACAAGAATGCACTTTACAGTCAATTGACATTAAAAAGCAAACGACAAAAGATATTTTCGCTTTTCCTGCCGGAGAGTATATTTCTCGATTAAACATATCTGAGAATGATAGTATTCTAGTTTACATTAAACGAAAAAACAATCAAGCTGCGCTTTTTTCAATAGATTTAGAAAACTTAAACGAAAAACAATTAAGTCCATGGTCTGCGCATGCCATAGGAGCGCCAAGAATAGCTAATGGTTACGTTTACTATTCCGCTTCCTACAATCAAAGAGACAATATCTATCGAGTTTCATTAAATGGAACTCTTCAAGTGGAGCAACTGACAGAAGCTAAAATTGGTTTTTATCAGCCGGCTGTAAATCCTTCCAACAAAGAACTCCTCTTCTCAGAGACCATTTTTAACGGTCATTCCATTTCTAAACTGGAAGAGGCAAATTGGGTGAAAAGTAAAATTCAGATTAATGAACCCATTGAGCAAGAGTGGAATTACAGCCACTTAAACAAAACACCACACTTTGCTGAGCAAGCAACAACCGACAGCCTAAATCAAAATGAATCAAAGAACTACAATAACTTATTCAGAGGTTTTCGTTTACATTCTTGGCCAATTACTGCGAGTCCGGCAGCTCAGGAAATGAACTTAGTATTTAACAATTACCTAAACGATTGGAGTGCTTCAGTGGGTGGCGGCTACAATTACAACGAAAAAGGAAGCTTTTACCAAGCCCGATTAAGTTACGGTAAATTTTTGCCGATTTTAAGTGCGAGCATTAGCTCAAATTATCGAAACTTGTCTTCTGTTTGGAATGACCTTTATTTAGAGTCGACTACTTTTCGCTCAAATGCAATTAGCTTGGGAGCAGCCATTCCACTCAACTGGACTTTGGGAAACTATCGCTTATCGCTGAACCCACAACTTCGCCTTCAATACCTTCAACTTTCAGGAAATGAAGCTCAGCCAAATGAAAACTATCAATTTGCCCATGCAGGTCTAAGCTTTTCTTATTTGAGAAGAAGAGCTCGACAAAACTTAGCTCCTCGATTTGGTCTGAGTGCAAGCATCAATTACTCCAGAAATGCCATAAAACTTTCTGAAGAACGCTTTCAAGCGGAAAGTCGCCTGTATTTGCCGGGACTTTTTGCCAATCACAGTCTGCAATTGAGTAGCGGTTTTCGAAGAGAGTTACAAGAAAACTTCTACCAACACAGCGATTTTTTCAACTATGCCAGAGGTTTTGAAGCTCCTTACAGTGACGAGTATCACCGATTGAGCGTAGACTACAAACTGCCACTACTCTACCCGGATTGGGGCTTTTGGGGCATCAATTACTTCAAACGAATTAGAACCAATTTCTTTTTCGATTACGGCAAGCAATTGCTTTACGCATTTGATTACAATTATGAATTCCAATCCACCGGTGTAGAACTGTTTATCGACAATGTGTTGATGAACACCCTCCCCATTAGTTTAGGATTTAGGACTTCTTATTTAATCAACGAAGATCCTTCAAGTCCAGATGAAGAAATCACTTATGGTATTATAATTAGTGGTGGTTTTTAAAAACTAATGATGATGCCCTCCTGCTTCTGTATCGGTTGTTAAGTGATATCCGCCGACTAAAAAACGGTCATTTAAATGTCTTTCATCGATTTTAAGAATGGCAATCATGGAGTCATTTACTTCTCCTAACTCAACTTCTTTCTTCACAAAACGAAAAGTAGAGTCTGTTTCCTCTTCTAACATCAAAACAAACTTATGTTCACCTTCTTCGTGAATTGCAGGCTCTTGAATAGCTAATCGCTGATGTTCCCCAACACGAATATTGGCTTCAATAAACATGCCTACAGCAAAATGAATACTGTCACTTTGCTCAAAGTGACCATGGACTTTTACAGTTCTTTTGTTATTATCAACAGAATTTCCAATTAAATGTACATCGCCATAATAAAACTCACTCCCTGACTCAGGTACTTTAAAACGAATGTCTTGTCCTTTTCGCAATTTCATTAAATCTTTCTCAAAAACATCTAACTCCAAGTGCATGTGGTCACTATCAATTATCTCCATAATAGGGTTTGTAGGCTGAACATAAGTCCCCTTGCTAATATTTACCATAGAAACAACTCCATCAATCGGTGCATAAATAGAAATTTGAGCACTTATATTATTTTGATTTAGCGTACTGGTATTAATGTTTAACAGCTTTAGTTGTTCCTCTAAGTTTCGCATTTCAGCCAGAATGTTTTCGTAAGCACTTTTGGCCATTAAATAGTTTTTGGTTGAACTTATACTATCACGATGAAGTTCAGCCTGACGTTCATAATCAGCTTTTAAACTATTCAAACTAGCTTTAGCTTTTAAATAATTCTTTTGAATATTCAAATACTCCGGATGATCAATGGTCACTAACAAATCACCTTTACTCACAGCATCTCCAACCAAAAGCTTACTTTGCCTGATGTAACCTCCATAATAAGCTGTAATTAACGCTCTGTTTTGAGGAGGAACGTCTACTATTCCTGTGCAATTTACCCAATCAGAGAAAGTAGTTTGATTCAAGTTGACCAATCTCATCTTTTCAGATTTAAAAATTGACTTTCCTACTTCAATATAATTTTGTTCTGCTTCTGCTGACTCTTCAGTATTGCTTGAACAACTATACAGCGCAAGCGAAATCACTGAAAATAATACTATATATTTTAATCTACTTTTCATTTTCCTATAATGTTAGGTTATTAATTTGAATTACAGCTTGATTGTATTTATTGACATTTTCCAGATATTCCAATTCAATTTGAATAGCATTATCTAAACTCATAATCAACTCTAAATAATCAATATTTCCTCCTTTAAAACTTTGTGTAGCAGCTTTTCTAATTTCAGAGGATAACTTTTGTCCTTGCGTTTGATAATAGTCAATTGCAGCTTTGTGTTTTTTCATCTGGTTCATCAGACTTTTATACTTTGCTTGGAGCTGAAAATCGTAGTTTTTTGCTTCGGCCTCAATCGACTGCATTTGAAGTTGTGAAGATTTAATCTTTGCTTGCTGACTACCAAAAAACAAAGGAATTCTCAATCCAAATTGATAACCGATTAATTGCTCATCTAACCCTTCGTTAGTTCCTTGAAAATACTCTAAACTCAAATCCGGTAATAGTGCATTTTTTTGAACCTTAATCTCTAGTTCCCTTTCTTTTAATTGACTTTCATACAAATCAGCCACAGGACTCGATTGAAGACTCTCTAAATTAATTGCAATCAACTCTAAATTTTCTTCTTCAATTTCAAAATCCGATTCAGTTTGCACAATTGCTTTTAGTTGCTCTTTTGCAGCCTCCTTATCTTCTTGCGACTGTTTTACCAACAAACGATTTCGTTGAACTTTGCTCGCTGTATTTACCTTCTCTAAATAATTTGTCTCTCCTAATTTGTATCGCTTTTCGGCTGCTTCAGCAAGCGCTGAATAAATACTATCTAATTCATACAGCAAGTTCAACTTATTCATTTCAAACAACAAATTATAATAAGCTGTTTGAAGCATTTGGTCGATTTGCACTTGACGCAATTCGTAGAACTTCTTTTGCTTTTCATAAGTGGCCTTATTTAGCTTTCGCTGACTCGTATAAAGCAATGGAAAAGAAAAGTTTTGTTGTACTCCAAACTTATAATTAGGCAAGCCATTCACCGCTAAATCATTCTCATCATAAGCATAATAAAGTTCTGTTTTTTCAATTTCAAAAGCAGTTCTAATGTTCGCTTTTGAACGATCAACTTGCAATTGAGAAGACTTTAACAGCCCATTGTTTTTATAAGCCATTTCCTTTAATTCTTCCAGACTATATTTCTCCTGAGCATTGACAGTAGTGGCAATGGAACTAAAAATCAATAAAAGAATCACTGTATGAACTTTAACCTTACTTTTCCTGGCCTTTCTTTTTACAAAAATGGAATACAAAACAGGCAAAACAATCAAGGTTAACAAAGTGGCTGAAATCATTCCACCAATAACCACAGTTGCTAAAGGTCGTTGCACTTCTGCTCCGGCATTGGTAGAAAAAGCCATTGGTAAAAAGCCAAATGCAGTAGATGTAGCCGTTAATAGTACAGCTCTCATTCTATCTTTTCCGCCTTGAACAACCAATTGATCTATTTTCATTTTAGTTGATTTTTGTAATTCTTTAAAATGATCGATTAAAACAATCCCATTTAAAACGGCAATACCAAAAAGGGCTATAAACCCAATCCCCGCCGAAATACTAAAAGGCATTCCTCGAGCTTCCAACATAAACACACCACCTACGGTAGCTAGCGGAATTGCTGAGTATATTAAAAGTGCTTCTCTTACCGAGCCAAAAGCAAAATACAACATTATAAATATTAGCACTAAAGCAATTGGAACGGCATAGAGCAGTCGCTCTTTGGCAGAAGATAAATTCTCAAACTGTCCTCCGTAGCTTACTGAATAGCCCACCGGCAGATCTAATTTTTGATCAATAATACTTCGCATATCATCCACCACTGACTGTAAATCTCTATCTCTTACATTTACACGAACCACAATTCGCCTACGGGTATCATCCCTTGAAATCATTGCTGCCCCTTCGTCGTACTTCACATCTGCCAATTCTCTCAAAGGTACTTTTCCCCCAGTCGGCAAATCAACATAAAGGTTTTGCAAGTCTTCGATTGACTTTCGTTTTTCTTCTGTCATGCGCAATACAAGATCAAATCGTTTTTCTCCTTCAAACACAACACCTGCTACTTTACCGGCATAAGCTAAGCTCACTAAATCATTTACATCAGCTATGTTTAAACCGTATCTGGCAATTTTATCCCTCTTGTAGTTAACGAGCATTTGAGGCAAACCTTCTGTTTTTTCAACCATCACATCTGCCGCTCCTTCAACATCCTCAACCAATGCTTTTATTTCATTTGCTTTTTGACTTAATAGTTTCAAATCCTCACCAAATACTTTAATGGCGATATCTGAGCGAACTCCTGTTATCAATTCATTAAAGCGCATTTCAATAGGTTGAGTAAACTCCACTCCTACACCAAAAGGCTCTAGTTTCTCTTTGATTTTTACGGCTAACTCATCTTTGCTTTCCGCAGAAACCCACTCATCTTTATCTTTTAGCGTAATAATTAAATCTGTTTGCTCCATCGACATAGGATCAGTAGGCACTTCCGCTGCTCCAATTCTACTTACAGCTTGTTCCACTTCAGGAAAGTTATCGAGAATGGTCTTTTCCAATTTAGTCATCATATCCACCGTTTCACTCAGAGAAGTTCCGGTTTTCAATACCGGTTGAATGACAAAGTCACCTTCATCGAGCGTTGGCACAAACTCACCTCCCATTCTACTGAAAGTAAAAACTGCTAAAGCCATTAATGCGAAAGCAATAAGCAGTACAATTCGTTTAGACCTTACAGCCCACTGAATAGTTGGTTCATAAAGTTTGTTTAAGTTGTCAATAATTTTATCAGAAATGTTCCTTTTATTTTCATCCTTAGCTTTTAACCACAATGACGAAACGACAGGCACATAGGTAAAACACAAAATCATCTCGCCGATTAAAGCAAAAGCAAACGTCATTGCCATGGGTTTAAACATTTTTCCCTCTACACCTTGCAAACTCAATATTGGAATAAATACCAATAGAATAATCATCTGTCCAAAAATGGCAGAATTCATCATTTTACCGGCTGAGTTTACTGTAGTTTCGTCTTTTAACTTTTTACGCTCTGATTTTGAGGAAACTTTAAACTTTTCGTGAATTTTATTCAGCTGAAAAGCAGTAAATTCTACTATAATAACTGCCCCATCGATAATAATACCAAAGTCAATTGCTCCTAAGCTCATTAAATTGGCATCAATATCAAAAAGATACATCATAGAAAGTGCAAAAAGTAAGCTAAGCGGTATAACCGAAGCAACAACTAAGCCTGAGCGCAAATTTCCCAGCAAAAGCACTACTACAAGAATAACGATTAAGCAGCCAATTGTTAAATTCTCGGCTATGGTAGAAGTCGTTCGACCAATCAGTTCGCTTCTCTCTAAAAAAGGATTAATATAAACACCTTCGGGAAGCGTTTTTTGCACTTCCTCTACTCTCTTCTTTACACGCTTGATCACGTCATTGGAGCTCGCCCCTTTTAACATCATCACTTGTCCCATTACCTTTTCGCCTTTTCCATTGGCAGTTATAGCTCCAAAGCGATTTGTATGTCCATAACCAACCTCGGCTACATCTTTAATAAAAATGGGCGTTTGATCTCTTTTTAGAACTACAATGTTTTCAATGTCTTCTAGAGTAGATACTTTTCCCTCAGCTCTTATAAAATAAGTTTTGTTAGTCTTCTCAATATAGGCTCCTCCGGATACTTGATTGTTCTTTTGTAAAGCTTCAAAAACCTCATTCACTGAAATATTCATGGCATTCAAGCGAGCGGGATCTATAGCCACTTCGTATTGTTTTAAAAAACCGCCCCAAGTATTAATCTCAACAACTCCTTCAATTCCTGAAAGCTGTCTTTTTACGATCCAATCTTGAATTGTTCTCAATTCAGCTGCCGAATAACGATCTGCAAATTCATCTTCTACTTCTATCGTATACTGATAAATCTCTCCTAAACCTGTGGTAATCGGTCCCATTTCTGGTTTTCCAAAGCCTTCGGGAATTTGTTCAGCAGCAGCTTTGATTTTTTCGGCAATCAACTGACGAGGTAAATAAGTACCCATATCATCCTCAAAAACAACCGTTACTACAGACAAACCAAATTTAGAAACAGAGCGAATTTCAACTACTCCGGGCAAATTAGCCATCTCCAGTTCAACCGGATAGGTAACAAACTGCTCAATATCTTGGGTAGAAAGATTTTGAGAGGTAGTAATAATTTGCACCTGGTTATTTGTAATATCAGGTACTGCCCCTAACTTAATGTTGCTTAAAGAGTAAGAACCAAAAGCGACAATGGCTAGTGTAAAAAGTAATACAATAAATTTATTTTTAACGCTAAGGCGAATAATAGCAGCTAACATAATTCAATTATTAAATGACTAAATCACCTCCATAAACGGAAGTGCTATTTAAGAAAGAGAATTATGCGAACTTGGGAGGCTGAAAAATATCTACAGACCGGATAGATGAGTATAAGTCTTGGTAGAAAAATATCGTATTCACAGAAGGTGAAGGGTCGACTTTAAGACTGATATTAACCTTCTTAGTTAATACAAATGCGGCAATTGAGGTGCTGCAAATATGATCGTGTTTTGGAAGCTTTTGGTGTTCTTTTTTATGGTGATTTTGAATATGCTCTTGGCTATCTTCACCGTAGTGCTTCTGAAAAAAAGAAAACCAATCATCACCCAGTTCGTCAGCGTGATAATTGGCATGTTCAATCAAATCTCCAATGCGTAAAAAGTCATTCAAATGCAAATTAATACTTTGCATAAAAAGAAATAAAGCTAATATGCTCGCTAGAATAACTTTCACGATTCATAGTTAAGAAAGTATTTTTAGTATTTTATTTTAAAATTTAAGAGCAAATTCGGCGAATTAGACCGATTGGTTCGTGTCATAAGTTGGACAATTGAAACCTTTAAATCATATTACAGTTTCCACAAAATCAAAACTTAATGCTTTTTTGCAAAGTTTTTTACTATTTTTGAATTACTTACAAACCAGTTCATCATGAAAAAAATAATTAACTTTTTAAGCCTGATAACTCTTGTTACCACTTCATTTTTTGCCCAAAGCAATTACATTCCTTTTAAGACTGATTCGGTAGTTTGGTCTGATTGGGTACGAGATCCAAATGGAATTGGCTATATACTCGACCACTACCGTTCTGTAGGAGATACCATTATCAACAACACTAACTATACTATTTTGACTAAAATTCGCTCCACTCAAAGCAGTCCGGCTCCTACCTTTGGTAATGAGGATACCATTGGTTTTTATAGAAATGACAGCATCAATAAAAAAGTGTATTTCCTGCCTATCGACTCAACAAATGAGAAGCTGTTTTATGACTTTGATTTGGCGGTAGGCGATACACTGCCTGAAACTTACTTTTATGAAATAAATTATTTAGACCCTTTTGTCATTGATTCAATTGGAGATACTACTCTCGCAGACAGTGTTCGCAGAAAAATGTATTATTATAGTGAGAATGGGTCTATTCCTGTATCACACCCTGATAGAATATTGGTTGAAGGAATTGGAACGCTGGCGGGTTTTATTTCAAGTTTTAGAGGTGGATACGGCTTAGGTGCCAATTCATCACTTTCCTGCTATAGAGTTGCAGGTAATATCATCTACCACTCTTCTGGACTTGGTTGTCCGGCTTTACCGGTATCATTAAATGAAGTAGCAATAGAAAACATTTCGTTATCCATCTATCCCAATCCATCTGAAGGAGAGTTTAACCTAAAATTCGACAAGAAAATAGAGAAGCCGGAACAGTTACAGCTAATGAATTTAAACGGACAAGCCGTAAACTTTGAAATCATTGAAAATTCAAGCAACCAGCTTAAAGTAAGGGTAAATGTACCTCCGGGAGTTTATTTACTTCGCTTAGGTAGTAGAAGTGAGAAGATTGTTATTTGGTAAATACTAGTCGAACAAACACTAAAGCAGCTCTTACTTTTTACTTTAGGCAGTTTTGGATTTTTTCACCATCGTATTAAAAAAAGAAAACCAATCATCAGCCGGTTTTCGACCTGATAATTGGTATGTTCAATCAAATCTCCAAAGCGTAAAAAGTCATTCAAATGCAAATTAAGAAACCGACTTAATGTGCTCGTTCAAAAAAACTTTAAGGGAGAATATTTTTAAAAATATTTATCGATACTTAGTTGAAAAGACTTAGATCTTTTTCACCTTCACCGCATTCATTCCTTTTTGTCCTCTTTCAAGTTCAAAGCTCACACGGTCATTTTCTACGATTTCTTCTGTAAGTCCATTTACATGAACAAAGTAACTTTCCTGATCTTTTAAAGATCGAATAAAGCCATAGCCTTTTGACTCATTAAAAAAGGTAACTTTTCCTTCGTGAACTGGATCACTATCATCTTCCTCTCTCTGAGGCACTCCAATTTGAATATCTTCAGCCTTAATTGGTTTCTTTTTCTTTTCCGGATCCGGTGGAGTGTCAGTTATGTTTCCAAATTCATCAACATAAGCAATCATGTTTTCTAAGCCACCTCCCTCAGAATTAGCTTGGCGTTCTTCCTTTTTACGTTGCTTCTCTTCTTTTTTCTTCTGGCGTTTTTTCTCTTTCTCTCTTTTACTGAATGTTTCTTGAGATCTACCCATATAATCTATTTAGTTTAATTATTTACTGTTATCTTCTTCTTGAGTTTCCCCTTCCTCTTGGAGCATTTCGTTGGCGAGATTTTCCTCCACCTTTTCCACGAAAACCACCTTTTTTAGGCCCTCTGCCTCTTTCGTCATTTCTATTATTTTCTTCATTTACTTTTATGGCATGCCCACCTTCTAACTCTAGCCCAACAAACCTTTCGGTAAAGCCTTTCTTATGTTCTTTTGACAAGTCGAAAAAAGCACGCTTACGCTGAAGGGCAATATCTCCAACGGCCTTAATCGGCACATCTCCGACTTCGCTTACAAAAGCTAACAAGTCTCCTTCTGTTAAGCCATCTTCACTACCAATGTTAATGAAATATCTTTGATTTTGATGATTATCTTTTCCTTTTCCGGAAGATGCTACATTAAGGTCGCCGCCTGAACTCTTACTCAACTGCTTTAACTCCTTTGCCAAAAGTTTTAGGAGTAAGTCTTCCTTTGTCATTCCTTCAAACTGCGACTTTATACCTTCAAAAACCTCTTGAGCTTCATCACTCACCGGCATGCTCAATATTTGCTTTGCCCAACGATTTAGTCGAACCTCTTTTAAGTCTTCAATTGAAGGAACTTCAATCGCTTCAAACTTTACTTTTAGCTTACGCTCTAAGTCTGAAATCTTTCTTCCTTCTCTAGAATTAATAAAAGCTATCGATAATCCTTTTTTACCTGCTCTACCGGTTCTACCACTACGATGAGTATAAGCTTCTAATTGATCCGGTAATTTATGATGCAATACATGAGTTAAGTCACTCACATCAATACCGCGAGCTGCTACATCTGTAGCAACCAACAATTGCATATTACGCGCTTTAAAACGATTCATCGCAGCATCTCGTTGCGCCTGTGAAAGGTCGCCATGCAAGGCTTCTGTTTCATAGCCTAAGCCCGCTAACTGATCACTAATTTCTTGCGTTTCTCTTTTCGTACGACAGAACATAATTCCACGCATTTCCGGATGCATATCCAAAAAGCGTTGCAATGCAGATAATTTGTCGTTTGTACGAGTTACTACATACTGATGAGTAATATCCGTGTTTGTCTTTTCATTCGTGTTTACTGAAACCTCTTTGGGATTGTTCATGTATTTCTTGACAATCTTTCTGATTTCAGAAGGCATAGTAGCTGAAAACAACCATGTGTTGTGTGGCACTTTAATGTTTGACAAGATATCGTCAATATCGTCCTTAAAGCCCATGTTTAACATTTCATCGGCCTCGTCTAAAACAAGGTAACGAACATTATTAAGGCTTACTGCTTTCCTTCTAATCAGGTCTAATAACCTGCCGGGAGTAGCTACAATAATTTGAGTGGGCTTTTGCAGCGCTCTAATTTGATTAGTGATGGCTGCTCCACCGTAAACTACTTCTACATTTAGTTTTTTATAATTAGCCGATAACTCTACAATTTGCTTAGCTGTTTGCTGCCCTAACTCTCGTGTAGGCGCCAAAATAAGTGCTTGCGTTTCTTTGGATGAAGCGTCTACAAGGTCAATTAAAGGTAAACCAAAAGCAGCAGTTTTACCTGTGCCTGTTTGTGCTAAACCAATAAAGTCTTCTACGCTGTTGTCTAGTAATAAAGGAATGGATTGTTCTTGTATGGGGGTGGGCTTTGTAAAACCCATTTTTTCGAGGACTTCCAATAAATTTTCTGAAAGACCCAAAGATTTAAATGTATTCAAAAATGTTAGATTAAATTAGCCGCAAAAGTAAGCAAATTATTGTATTACAGCTCATTTTGTTTAAGTTGCCATTTATTCATAGTGAATAGAAACAACTTCAAGGGGTTGACTTTCATTTCCCAGTTTGAAATCTGCCACTTCTCCTACTTTTTTCCCCATTAAATTTCTAACGATTGGTGCAGTAAAGGCAATTCTTTTTTCTTTTACATTCGATTCATCTACTCCAACAATGGTAAAAGTTCGTTCTAGACCT
Source organism: Flavobacteriales bacterium UBA5081 (assembly GCA_002415785.1). Taxonomy (GTDB): domain Bacteria; phylum Bacteroidota; class Bacteroidia; order Flavobacteriales_E; family Vicingaceae; genus UBA5081. Next base: position 3,874 of record DIAJ01000001.1, on the reverse strand, counting down.
TTTTGTTTTCCGTTTTTTACTATTGTTTTAACCGTAGCTCCAAAGCGAACTTCATCAGCCGGCTGATCCTCTCCTTTAATAAGTTGAGCAGATAAAATTCGTTCTTCCAATAAGCCTAACTTTCCGTTAATTACCGCTAAACTTTTTCTTCTTTCAGACTCGTTTGCTTCTTTGAGGTTTTTTCTTTCAAATTCTAAGTCGCTCTTCTCCTCTTCTAATTTCTGCAGACCTCTTTTGGTAACATAATTAGGCGTATTCGGCGGTAGAGGTGCTCTAGGTGGAATAAAAGGCGCCTCTTCTTGATCTTCCTCTTTTACAAAGCCTCTACTCATAACTGTTACTTTCCTACAAAATAAGCAAAAAAAGCTTTAGCTTTTCATCCCCAACTAACAATAATACTTTCAGAAAGCTAAATGTATTTCAATCACTCCTTAATCACCTTCTCGGTATAAACATTCCCTTTCACATCCTGCATACGTATCAAATACAAACCACTTTCTTCCGGTAATTGCCAAGACCTTTCCTTAGCGTTTACCTCCTGTACTTTTTGTCCTTGGAGGTTGTAAACTTCAATACTTTGAAGTTTTTCGGTAGTTTTAAGATTTACCATTCCGCTTGTTGGATTGGGGTAAACCGCTAGTTTCTTTTTCAATTGGTTTAATTCTCCAATACTTGTTAAAACAGTATCTCCACCATTAAAGGTACGGTAGAAACGCCCCCAACCTCCGGCAAAACAGTTTAGCGCATCAACACAGTACAAATCTTCTACCCAGTCATTAAAGCTTGGGTTTTGAGGTAAGGTGTTTGAGCTACGCTGCTTAAACCAACTGTTTCCTCCATCAACGGTTTTATACATCATAAATTGACCGCTAATGTAGCCGGTGTCTTTTGTGGGAAATGATATCGTTTGGGAAAAGTAAAATGCATTGACCATTGTATCAATTGCAATCCAATTGTCTCCCAAATCTGTACTTTTATAAATATAGAAATCATCACCATATTCTTCTTTAATTAAGTAAGCAGTTGAATCTCCTTCAACAAAGGCTATATCTACAATGTATTCATATAGAGGCCATGGCCTGCTGTTGCTGTGTGAATGTTTTAATGCCCAACTTAGCCCTCCATCAGTCGTTTTAAAAAGCTTTGTCCAAAAAACTACAAAGCCAACCGAATCGTTAACAAAATGAATTTTATTAGATATAGTGGGCAATGGTAATGTATCGAAAAAATTATAAGATAATTGATTCCAAGTTTTTCCGGAATCAATTGTTTTGTAAATAAACGTATCTTTTGTTAATAAATAGCCTACTGAGTCCGAAGGAAAGGAAACTCTTAACAAAGGAGTATTCATTAATGTAGTATCCCAACTATTACCTCCATCTACTGTTTTAGCAAGCACGCCAAATTGCCTGCTGGTATCATAACCCACTGCATAAAATGTAGAGGTATTGACGTGCTGAATGTCTTTAAAAGTTACTCCGGGCAACACCAAAGAATAGTTCCATGTATCTCCGCTATCGCTAATCAAAATAATGGCAGAAGAATCAGCTGTAAAACTTGTATCTGAATGGTTGTAATAGTTTTCACAGGCAGCCATCCCAAAATCTTTTGTGGGAAAACTGAGACTATTAATGTGTGGAAAGAAGAATTGCTCATCCCATTGTGCTTGAATTGCTATCGGAACTAAAGCAAAACATATCATTAAAATACCTATTAGTTTCTTCATAATGTCACATTTTATTCCTTCAAAATTTTCAAACTTGCTCGCTCTTCTCTACCCAAAACCTCCAGCAAATAAATCCCTTTGGGTAAATGCCCGCTAGAAAAACGATAGCGGTTTCCTTCTTCTTGAACTGCTGCTTCTACCTTTTGCCCCATTAAATTATACAACTGAAAGTGTAATTGTTCTTGACCACTATAGGTTAAGTAAAATTGCCTCCCAACAGGGTTAGGGTAAAGTTGAAGCTTTTGTTTTAACTCATTTTCGATAATGCCAATGGTCGTATCCGGCAAACTATCGCAATGCCCAAGGTAGAGGTCATCTATGTAATAATAAGTTGTTTTTTGCCAAAACTGTTCTCCTCCTCCCACAAATAAGGTATCAATTCCTGTAGTATCATTAAAGTTTCCAATGGTTATATACTCCTCCCCACCACTCGCTGTATATTCAAAGTCGAACCTCAGCCACTTTACTTTATCAACAATGTAATCATCCGGTGAAACAATAATTTGTGGAGTATAAGGCAAATGGAAATCTGTATTTTCGCTTATTTGGTTTTGAGAGAAAAAAACTCCTAATTGATTTTTTGATGCATATTGACTGGAATCTGATAAACTAACATAAATCTGAAAACAATACACACTATCACTTTTCAGGCTATTTATTAATTTTGCTTGGATATAGTCTCTTTTTTGAGCAACAATATTATTATCAAGAGGGTACATTCTTAATCCTATATATGCCCTGCCTGATTTAGCATTTTGATAACCTATCAAGTTTTGTAAAACCCCCCAATCGGGTCTTTTTTGATTATGAAAAACGGTATAATATTCAGATTCTGAATTAGTTGGATGAAACCAATCATTTGCCTCCTTAAAGTCAAAATTCAAATGGACTGTATCTTCAAAACTCGGGTTAGGAATTAAGTTCTGTGCTTGTAGGGAACAAGCACAGAATTTAACTAAAATTATTATTACTAGGATTCTCATTCTTGAATTAACAGTTTTCCGCTTTCTAAAATGGTTTTCTGATCAACCAGACGATAAAAATACATGCCTTGATGCATCCCCTCCAAATTAAAGCGGTGATTCTTTGCATTTTTCATCTGTTCTTTAAAGTGGCGCTTGCCCAATACATCATACAATTCAAAAAATATTTCTTGATCCTCCTCAACCGTATATTCCACAGTTACCCACTCCTGAGAAGGGTTTGGATAAAGGCTAAACAAGACTTCACTCGTGTCTTTAACACTCTTGAGCCTAATGTACTTTTGTGAAGTATCTACCTGAGTGCGCTCACAATCGTTTAACACAACGGTTAAATTTAATTTATGAAGTAAATAACGCGCTTTGTATACCGCAATTCCATCGTAATAAGGGCATAAGTCAGCTATTCTCTTTAACTCCAAAGTGTCAGTCCGGCTCAAAGTGTCTTTATTGTCAATTTTAGTTGCAATGGAATCAATACTAATCAAGTTGGCTTCAAAATTATTGATGGCACTTCGGCTGTTCTGACTTTGTCTCATGCTTCGCCCCATGGGTGTTAACTTCATACTATCAACAAATGACTTCCATTTATTATTATTTAGCAAAGCGGTATCTTTACTTAAATGGTAATACAACAACTGCCTGTCCAGCATTAAGGCACTGTCTGCCGCATGGATCATATAGGCCATTTTCCCTCTTTTGATCTCTTGCCCCCAATTTAAAGAGCTTCCACCAGATTTTGAAACATTTTGCTGAGGTTGTTTGGGTTTTGAGTTATCTTGATATGTCTGTACGGGTATGGAACAATTCAAACTTACCGGATAATTTCCGCTATTGTCTTTTTGAACTGCTACCCCCCATTAAGACGGTCAATAGGGTTAATAGATGGATCATACACTCCTCCGTTTTGCACAAACAAAGTACAATAGGACCCATCGGAATCATCTGCAAGGGTCTCGCTACCGGTATAAGAACCCTTCCATTCATTATCGGAGGCATTACCATCAGAACCAACATCGCCAATAAATCCGTTATTTTTTAACACAAAACCGTAATAATGATTCTCCATGGTATTATGTAAAACTTGAGTAATCCCTAGGTTACTTCCGAGAAAGCGCATGGCAACCCCTGTATTTTCTATTTTGTTGCAATACAAGCCAGGAATAAA
>DIAJ01000025.1:15322-72405 GCA_002415785.1 Flavobacteriales bacterium UBA5081 | reverse complement strand
TATGAAAATGGCCATCCTTTTAAACAAAATTCAAATAGCTTTAGGTATCATTCCGGACATTCAAATAAAATATTACTATGGGGTACATAGGTTTGAATGGCTGAGAAAACTTTAATTTCTATGAATATCGATCAGCCTTTTTCCTTAATGCTGTCTTGCTTCTAGCAAGCTACTCTTCCTTAAAAAAGTTCCTGTGAAAAAGTAAAATAGAAATTACGCCAATGGTGATGGCGGAATCGGCGATGTTAAAAACCGGGCGGAAAAAGACAAAGTAATCACCTCCCCAAATAGGAATCCACTCCGGTAAAAACCCCTCGTAAAGTGGGAAATAAAGCATATCAACAACTCTTCCGTAGAGCAAGGGTGCATAGCCGCCTTCTTTTGGTAAAAACTCCGCTACTTGGTAATAGCTTTCATTAAAAAGTTGACCGTAAAAAACACTATCGATAATGTTACCCATAGCGCCGGCAAAAATTAAGGCTCCACTCACCATCAGTCCATTGCTGGCTCCTTTTTTAGGCAAACTAAACAAGTACCAGCCGATTAGTGCAACGGCAATAATTCTGAAACTACTCAAGATTAACTTTCCATACTCTCCGGCGATTTCCAGACCGAAAGCCATGCCGTTATTCTCTGTAAAGTGAATGATAAACCAATCTCCAAGCACAGAAAATTCTTCGCCAATTTCCATATTGGTTTTTATCCAAATTTTGCTGGCTTGGTCAATAAACAAAACCGCTAATATCACTATTAGCGGCAAGGTGTATTTCGATGATTTTTTTTCTTCCATTAGTTCATGGCTTCTTTTGCCTCAATGGAAAGAGTTGCATGTGGAACAGCTCTTAAGCGTTCTTTAGGTATCAACTTTCCGGTAACACGGCAAATACCATAAGTTTTATTGCTGATGCGGGTTAGCGCATTCTCTAAGTGTGTAATAAATTTTTCCTGACGAACTGCTAATTGAGAAACTTCTTCTCTCGATAAAGTATCTGAACCATCTTCCATCATTTTAAATGAAGGCGAAGTATCGTCTGTTCCGTGATCATCTTTGTGAGACAATGAATTTCTCAATCCTTCCAAATCTGTTCTCGCCTCTTTCAACTTATCGTTGATTAATTGTCTGAATTCCTCTAACTCAGCATCTGAGTACCTTTCTTTTTCTTTCTCTGACATAATTTAATACATTTTAAGCCAATTGCAAAGACAACTTTGTCTTTACATCGGTATCGATTTCTAATTCATGTGATTGTTCATCAACCTTCTCAACAATTTCGAGCGAAGAAGTCAATGTTTCCGAACAAATATAGTCTTTATTGTGATTGATTGCGTCGTTAATTTGCTCTTGAGATTCAATTTTTAACACAATTTTATCTGTTACCTCAAAACCTGCTTCTTTTCGGAAGTTTTGTATGCGGTTGACAATTTCTCTGGCAATGCCTTCATTTTTCAATGCATCGCTTAAAGTAATGTCTAATGCTACAGTGTACTTCCCTTCAGAACTCACCAGCCAACCAGGAATGTCTTCAGAAGAGATTTCCACATCGCTCAATTCTAGCTGAATAGTATTATCCTGCAAAGCCAGTTCGATACTTTCGTTGGCTTCCAGTTCGGCAATCTGCTCCTGACTCATTTGATTCACCGCAGCTGCCACTTGTTTCATTTCTTTGCCAAACTTCGGACCTAATTTTTTGAAGTCGGGTTTGATTTTTTTCACCAATACGCCGGCAGTTTCTTCCAAATACTCCAGCTCTTTTACATTTACTTCTGAGAGAATTAAATCCTCAACATCCTCTAACTGGCGCTTAAAGGTCGGATCCAAAATGGGCACCATCATTTTTTGCAACGGTTGTCGTACGCGAATGGACTCCTTCTTGCGTAAAGCTAAAACCATGGAAGAAAGTTTTTGTGCAATCTCCATGCGCTCTTCCAAGTCTACATCAATGTTGCTTTCATTCAACTTTCCAAAATCTGCTAAATGAACCGAAGTCGATGTCTCTCTTCCACTTACTTTGTTCAAATCCTGATACAATCGATCCATAAAAAATGGAGCAATGGGCGCACTCAATTTCGCAAGCGTTTCCAAGCAGGTGTATAGCGTTTGATAAGCCGAAATCTTATCTTGGGTATAATCTCCCTTCCAGAATCTTCTTCTGCACAAGCGCACATACCAATTACTCAAATGATCGGTGGTAAACTCCTGAATGGCTCTACCCGCTTTCGTTGGTTCGTAATCGGCAAAAGCAGCATCTACTGTTTTGATCAATGAGTTTAACTTTGACAAGATCCAACGGTCAATTTCGGGTCGTTCTTCAAAAGGGATTTCCTCTTCCTGAAACTTAAAACCATCAATGTTGGCATAGAGTGCGAAGAAGTTGTAGGTGTTGTAGAGTGTTCCAAAAAATTTGCGCTGCACCTCAACAATGCCTTCCTCGTCGAACTTTAAATTGTCCCAAGGTTGTGCATTGGTCACCATGTACCAGCGAGTAGCATCCGGACCGTATTTTTTCAAGGTCTCAAAAGGATCCACGGCATTGCCCAAGCGCTTCGACATTTTCTGTCCGTTTTTATCGAGCACCAGACCGTTTGAAACTACATTTTTATAGGCAACGGAATCAAAGCACAGAGTAGCAATGGCGTGTAAGGTAAAAAACCAGCCACGTGTTTGATCCACCCCTTCGGCGATAAAGTCCGCCGGATAAAATTTGTTCTCGTCAATCAATTCCTTGTTTTCAAAAGGATAATGCCATTGTGCATAAGGCATGGAGCCGGAATCAAACCAAACGTCGATTAGGTCCATTTCTCGTTTCATGGGCTTGCCACTCGGCGAAACCAAAATGATCTCATCCACAAACGGACGGTGGAAGTCGAAGGTATGGTAATTGTCCTCATCCATGTTCCCTGGCTCAAAATCGGCCAAAGGATTTTTGTCCATCAAACCTTTTTCCACGGCTTTCTCGCATTCCGCTTTTAACTGCTCCGCTGAGCCGATGCAAATCTGCTCTTCGCGATCTTCGGTAGTCCAAATAGGGATAGGAATTCCCCAATAGCGCGAACGCGACAAGTTCCAATCCTGTAAATTCTCCAACCAATTGCCGAAGCGCCCTTTTCCTGTGCTCTCCGGCTTCCAGTTGATGGTGTTGTTGTTGGCGATTAGCTTGTCTTTTACCGCCGTAGTTTTGATGAACCAAGAGTCCAAGGGAAAATACAAAACCGGCTTATCGGTTCTCCAACAGTGAGGATAGCTGTGTTCGTATTTCTGCACATCAAAGGCGCGGTTCTCTTCCTTCAGCTTGATGGAAATCTCTACATCCACTGACTTTTCGGGTGCTTTTCCTTCGTCGTAATAAGCATTTTTCACATACATGCCGGCAAAATCCGTTACCTCTTCCGTGAATCGACCTTGGTTGTCTACCAAGTGCAATGCGCCAATGCCGTTGGCTTTGGTCACACGAAAATCGTCGGCTCCATAAGAAGGCGCCAAGTGAACAATTCCGGTACCGTCTTCGGTGGTTACAAAATCGCCCAAAATCACGCGAAAAGCATCGCCTTCTTCCGGTTGTTTGTAAGGCAAGAGCTGCTCATAGCGCAAACCTTCCAAACGACTGCCTTTAAACTCATCGACAATTTCGTAAGGAATGTTTTTGCCGTCTTCTTTGTAATTGTTAAGAGGGAGGTCTGCATTTTTAGTGTTAAACCACTTGCCCAATAATTCTTTCGCCAAGACAACCGTAATGGGTTCGTGGGTGTATTTGTTAAAGGTTTTTACCTTGACATAATCAATCTTTCCGCCTACGCCCAAAGCTGTATTCGAGGGCAAAGTCCATGGAGTGGTTGTCCATGCGATGAAGAACAAATCGCCCTGCAAATCCTTAAACAAAAAGTCTGAATCCTCATTTTTCACCACCTTAAACATGGCTGTAGCCGAAGTATCTTTAACGTCGCGGTAACAGCCCGGTTGGTTTAACTCATGGGTGCTTAAGCCGGTTCCTGCAGCTGGAGAATAAGGCTGAATGGTGTAGCCTTTGTAGATTAACCCTTTGTCGTAGAGCTTTTTTAGCAAGTACCAAACCGTTTCGATGTATTTATTTTCATAAGTCACATAAGGGTCGTCCATATCCACCCAATAGCCCATTTTTTGGGTGAGGTTGTTCCAAACGTCGGTGTAGCGCATCACTGCCTCGCGGCACTTTTGGTTGTATTCTTCAACAGAAATTGTTTTCCCAATGTCTTCCTTGGTGATGCCCAGTTCTTTTTCAACGCCCAATTCCACCGGCAAACCATGCGTATCCCAGCCGGCTTTTCGCTTTACTTGAAAACCTTTTTGGGTTTTGTAGCGACAAAAGATGTCTTTGATTGCCCTTGCCATCACATGGTGAATGCCCGGCAAACCATTGGCTGAAGGCGGACCCTCGTAAAATACAAAAGGCTCATTCCCTTCGCGGCTGCTAATACTTTGGTCGAAGATTTTATCTTTTTCCCAAAAATCCAATATTTCATCCGCCACTTTGGGCAAATCCAACTGCTTGTATTCTTTGTATTTACTCATCTGATAATGATTCTTTAGGGGCAAAATTTAACAGGGCGCGAATTTACGAAAAAGTAAGGGAATAGTTTCTCTCGATACAATTCAATAGCTCCTCGATTGTCAGGCCGTTTATCGAGTATTCCGATGGAATCGGAATGTATCGAGATAGACCTGAAGTATCGAGAGGCGCTATTGAATCACTCGAGAACCAATTTCCCTTTATAATTTTTACAAATTGCATTTCCTACAAAAAACATTACATTAGCAATCAAATTATAAAACAAATCAAATGAAAAAAGTATTATTTGCTGCTGCCTTTGTTTTAGTGGGTATAGTGGCTTGTGAAAATGCTGCTGATAGTAAAGAAAAAGATTCAGCTACCACTGAAGAGACAAAGGTAGATGAGTCAAAAATTGTTGAGATGGAAGAAGTTTCAACAAAGCTGGAAGAAGCAAAAAAAGAAATTGATGAAACAGCTGTAGAATTAGACAGCTTAGTAGAAAATTTATAAAATATTTTAAGATGAAAAAGATTATACAAACTGCATTAATTGCCGGAATGGTTATGCTTGCACCGGCTGCATGGGCTCAAGGTAAAAGTGCTGAAAAAGCTCAAAAAGAAAGCAAGTTGAAAAAAGAGCAAGCTGAAAAGAAAGGGGAAGAAGCTCAGAAAGAAGCCAAAGAAAAAGCTCAGAAGGGTAAGGAAAAAGGCGAGGAAATGGGCAAAAAGGCGGAAGAAAAAGCCAAAAAAGTTGAAAAAGAAACGGAACAAGAGGAAGTAGAAAAAGAAAAGAAAGAGAAAACCAACAAAGTCAAGGCTTACGGAAAAGACAAAGGTGATAAGGAAGGCAAAGAGTTTGGCCAGGCTAGAGCTGAAGAAGCCAAAAATAAAATCGACAAAGATCAAAAAACACTAGAAGATGCGCGCCGTGAATTTGAAGATGAAAAAGACACCGTGCTTTTTGCCATTGAAGCCGCAGAAAGTAAATTAGATAAAGCACGCCAACGAATTGAATTAGCCAAGGAAAAGTTGGATGTTGAGAGAGCCTCATTAAGCAAAGAAGAGGTGGCTGAAAGGGAACAAAAAATTGAGGCTGCAGAACAAAAGATCGATGAACTAATCGACAGAATTGAAAGAGGTAGAGAGCTAATTCCTGATGTAAAAGACATTGAGGAAGATGTGGAAGAGGTTGAGGTGGAATTGGATGAATAGTTCATCTCCAATAGTAGAATAGATTCTCAGTTAAAAGAGGAAAAAGAGGGTTCGTAGCGCGCTACGAACCCTCTTTTTTAACCCTCTATTTTAAACTTTCTTTTTTCTTTGATCTAAAATTTTATACTTTAGTACTGACTTTCTTTCTCTATACAAGGTATTTGTGAAAAGATTCAAAGATGTAAACCTTAGAGCTCAGTGGTGGGACTATAGAAATGCAGCTGCTTATTTCATTACTATTTGTACTCAAAACCGGCAGCATTATTTTGGTGAAATTCAAGATCAAAAAATGCAGCTTTCAACCATTGGAGCTATAGCAGATGTCTTGTGGTTTGAGTTGCCCCACCGAAATCCAACAATTGAATTGGGGGAGTATGTCATTATGCCTGACCACATGCATGGGATTTTAATCCTAAAAGATTCTGTTGGTTCGTTGCGCGCAACGAACCAACAGGAGACAACAAACCAACAGTTGGAGAAAAACCAAAAAATGGCTGCAATCTCTCCCAAAGCCAATTCAGTTTCAGCCATTATTCGGTCATACAAATCAGCAGTAACAAAGCACCTCAACCGGTTAGACTTAGAATTTAAGTGGCAAAGCAGGTTCTATGACCACATCATAAGAGATGAAGCTGCCTTTGAAAGAATCAGCAATTACATAAAAGCAAATCCTGAGAACTGGGAAAAAAAGGAAGATGAAAGGGACAATTGATGATTTTGAACTGAGGGTTTGATTACCTATACCCATAAGCCCAAACCAATTGATCTAATTTATTTGCTAAAATAAACTTTCTGTCCCTCAGCAGTTCATCAAATTCCTGCCATCGGTTTTTCTCAAATACCAATTTAAAAAAGTCATAAAATTCAAAGAGTTGAAACACCCACGCTGCCTTATTTTTGAGATAATAGGTGGCTAATCTTGAAAGATTGTGATCTTGAATGTCAAGTCTCAGCATTAAATAGGCAAATTGAAATAATTCGCTTTGAACTAAAATGGGAATTGGTATTTCGTTTGTCAAACAGTAACTTTCATAGCTAAGGACTTCACTTTGAATTTCAGCGAAAAGTTTATGGGCAAAAGACGGTTGAGTTAAAACTAAAGCATGTGCTTTCTCAACGAGGCTTGCGTGGTTGAAATCCGTTCTGATCAGGTATCTCGAATCCAAATAATCTATATCCAGCTTTTCATAAGTGAACTTGCCTAAATCCACTGTTGGAGCTAATCGGAGCTGAATAAACACCCTTCCTTTTTTATCCATTATCCAGCTTAACTTCTTGGCAAAAGGTAAATAAACTCTTGCATATTGGGAGGTTAAGATAAACTGACTTTCACTTAAAAATCGAGAAATTTTATCGTTAACTGAAGATCGATGATTCGGTCGGTAATTTTCAATGAGCTCCTCTGAAAACTCATTTTTATCGACTATTAAAAAATCATGCTGATGATTAACAACATATTGCCTTTTGGTTAATAATGCAGGCAAAATAACTGCTCTGTGGTAAGCAGGTGTTTGCCTCATAAGTATTTTAAAAAAGTTGGCTGAAAGTTGCAAATTGAAATTTTTAATTTTCTCAAAAGTACAACGAATCAACACAGGACAAACGCATTAAAACAAATATGCACGAACCTTTGTCCTGAAAACTGATCTCATTCAAATCAGTTCGCAGAACTGAAGAGTGCCTTTGGAGACAATCCTGCTTTTTTCAAAACAAAACTTTAGAGAGACCGGAAAGCTCCTGAGGAACGAAGGAGATCATCCGGCCGAAGTTAAGTTTTGTAAAGGAAAAAGTAAGGATTGAATCCAGGCTCGCCTTTTTGTTTTCCTTTTTGGCGAGCAAAAAGGAAAGAAACCTTAAAAGTATTCTCTTTAAAATTTAGTGCGTTTGTATACCATGCAAATCAACAGTTTGAAGTAGGCTCAAAAATTAATTTTCACTACTTTAGAGGCGACTTTTATTTTGTTTACCATGAAAATCATACTCATCAGTCTCTTACTCTCTATTTCCCTCTTTTCTTTTGCTCAAGATCAGTTGGGAGAACCCATCAATAAAGAAGTCGAATACTACAAAAAGAACATGTATAAAAAAACCAGACCCTCTAAAGCTGCTTTTAAAATAATTCGAACTGATTACGAAAACAATGTACGACAAGAAGAAAAAGTGCGATTAGAAGATAATCAAAAGATTTATTCTAGATTTTACACCAATAATAAACCAACTGGTGTTTGGCAAGAATTTACCGAGCGAGACGGCGTAATTAAAGTTGATTTTAACCAACCCATTTAATTGTGAAGAGGATAATCAAACAAAAAAAGGAGAGCCGTTAGACAGTACTGATGAACATCAAGGACCCATTTACAACGAAACAGAATACGATTTCTTTAATGTTATTGTACAATCAACAAGGTATCCGGCTTATGCAGCAGACAAAGGAGTATCAGGTACGGTTTTTTTGAAATTCAAAGTGGACACCATCGGAATGGTGAAAGACATCTGCATTGTTAGAGGCGTACATTGGTCATTAGATGCTGAAGCCTATCGCGTAGTTAATTTATTGCAGCGCTTTAATCAAGCGGCCATTAAAAATGGAGTAGTTGAAGAAACAATTATGAATGTTCCGATAAAGTTTAATTTGAGGTAGAGCTTTGTATTGCAATTTGAACTTAATACAACTTAGCTAGCTTGCAAATTTTCACTACTTTAGGGGCGACTTTTACAAACATATTTTTTTAATTTAATGTCAAACTCTCTCAATAAAAAATTATTAAAAAGATTTATTTTCGCCCTATTCGTACTTGGAGTGGCATACCTAATATTTAGTAATTATGAATCATCGAAAGAAAGAGCGCAAGCCTTTAAAGTATCTGATAATAAATATGATACGTTAGTTCTTTCAAAAGATTCTGTCAAAAAAATTTTGGGAAGATTACCAAAAAATGAGTCGCCTATAGAAGAAATTGAAAGAGACGAAGACGAAACTGAAAAAAAGGAAGCAGTTGCTGAGCTCTCAAAAGCTGAAATATCTTGGAAAAGAAGCAAAAATGTTTTTATTTATAAGAGTTACAACTATGACATTGAGTATCCGAATGGAGAGGTTGAGAGAGTTGATGAAATCACCTACCACACTTTTGATATGGATAAAAAAATAGTCGTGCAATCATCTCAACTGTTCGAAGAACGATTTGAAATGGTTTATCCTTTCAATGACATATATACAGAAACAGGTTTGATTGGCAATGCAAAAACACATGTATTAAAAGTGAATACTTTGGGTTGCAAAGAAATTTGGTGGTCGCCTGATGTTCCAAATTTGGGTTACGATTATGATGGTGGGAAAAGAATAGCTTGCTATGATCTCGAAATAATGTACAAAAAAGGAAATCACTACAACTGAAAATAAATATGACATTAGACCAAATTATTGAAAAGTTCAAAACTGAATTTAAGCCAATTATTGACAAGTTTGAGATTATTAAAGTGTTACAAAACGAAGTGCCGTATGAATACCATGCAATTAGAACTGTAAAGAGACCTAACAACGACGACAATATTATTTGGCATCCCGGTGTATATGTCTTTTATGGAAATGGGAAACCTTATCGTGTAGGTAGGCACTTAGGTAACAGTAGAGCCAGGGTGCTTCAACACCTTGCGCAACAGCTTTTTGTAATTGGCATACACTATGAAAATAAGTCTCCTGAAATATATGCAGATAAAGGAGAGTGGGGAATAAGGATTGATAACAACAGCGAAGGAAGTGTAAGTTATTTTAAAACTGAGTGTTTGGAAATAGTAGAGTAATGGAAGAGTCAAAAATCATCAAAATGGGCTATAGCATTCAAGCCTTTATGCAAAAAGAAAAGCTTGAATCCGCAAAACCTAAAGATTTAATGCCCTACCTTGTTGAGCAAGGTTATTTTACTAAAGATCAGCGGGAAGGTTTGCCTTTGCGTAACATCCTTAGAGATTTGGATGATGAGAATAAGCTTTACCTACTTCCAAATCTACAAGCAGATCGCAAAGAAGTAAATACTTTTTGGAGTTTTGTTATAATTGACAAATAAAGATTATGAAAAGTAAAATTGAGCTGTTAGCTAAAAAATACAAGTCATTAATCGAAAGTGAACTTGTTAACTTTGATTATGTCTCTCAACAAAAAAATATAACTGGGGTCTATGTAATTTATAATGAACATAGAGAAATACTTTACATTGGAAATACCAATAAATTCAATATTCGGTTCGGAACTGACTTAAAACATGAGACAACGCATACTTTAGTCAGAAAATTAATTAAGAATGGTGAGTTTAAAGACCGCTATGAAATATTAGATTACTTGAAAAACAAGTGTTCCATAAAAATTGAAGTTTGCGAAACAAAAAGAGAGGCAGAAGCTTTAGAGGGTATTGCAATTTATTGCCTAAATCCGATCTTGAATAAATGAATTGGTTTGGTAAAACAAGAGCTATAATTGCGTTCCCCTCGCATTTAAAAACCGATGATGAAGGCTTCAACTTCTTAGCCTATTTACAAAAAGAAACAGAGGGGAAACTCACCTATGTATTAGATTTTTCATCTGTAGAATGGGTTGAGGCTAATCTTTGTGCTGTTATTGGAGCAATAATATTATACAATCAAACAAAAGGGGCGTATTTTGAATTTGAGAACTTGAATAATAATTATCTCAAAAACACTTTAAAAAATAATGGATTCTTAGAGTTAATTAAGAAAGGAAAAACTAAATCTACTCATAAGCATTCAGGTATTCCTTTCAAAGAGTTTGACATGAAGGATGAAGATATGGTTGAAGAATATATTTACAAATATGTTCTACTTTCAGATGAAGTGCCTGAAATGAGCGAGGCAGCCAAAAGGAAAATTTACAGAAGTATTTTTGAAGTTTATCAGAATTCAGTAATTCATAGTGGTGCTGAAAAAGTGTTTGTTTGTGGACAGTTTTATAGATACAAAAAGAGAATGGCTTTAACAATGGTCGAAATTGGGAGAACTTTTAAACAAAACGTAAATGAGTATAGTAAGGAATATGAAAATTACTCAGCCATTGAATCTATAGAGTGGGCTGTTCAGTCAGGCAATTCGACTAAAAAAGATAGTACGCCAGGTGGGTTGGGTATTGATTTAATTAGGGAGTTTTTAAAGTTAAATAGAGGTAAATTACAAATTTTTAGTAGCAACGGGTATTGGGAAGAAAAAAAAGGGACTAAATTTGTTAAACATTGTGTAAATCCTTTTGCAGGTAGTATTGTTAATATTGAATTCAACCTATTCGATACAAACACCTATATATCCACAGAAGAAATTGATATAAAGGATATTTTATAATTATGCAGAAAATACTGATAAAAGATATAACTCAAAGTCATAGAGCTATCTCTGCTTTAGATGGCGAAAAAATCTATAATAAACTTTTATCACACTTTGAAAATTCCGAAAAAGTTGTTCTTGATTTTGAAGGGATTGAGCTAACAATAACTGCTTTTTTAAACTCTAGTATTGGAAAGTTATATGCAAAATATGACTCTCAATTTTTAAAAGAGATGCTTGACATTAAAAATATGAATTCTGAAGAGCTTTTACTATTAAAACTAGTAATTGAAAAAGCAAAAGAGAGATTTAGTAAAAATTATCCTAGCAATTTAGATAATATAGACTTTGTAAATGAAGATTGAAGTTCTTTCAGATTATAATATTAGTTATTCAGATCAATTTTTTTTTGATACTAACATTTGGATTTATCTCTTATATCCTCAACAAGGTGTTTCTGAAAAATACATTAATCAATACTCTGACTTTTATAGTAAAATACTAACTAAAGATAAATTAATTGCAACAGACTTACTTCAAATTTCTGAATTAATTAATGCTATTATAAATATTGAATATCGTAAATATAGTAAACAAGAAAAAGTAGCAACCCTCAAATTGAAAGAGTGGAAAGAGACTTCAAGTTTTACAAATGTATTAAAGGAATTAAAGATTATAACAGACAATCTACTTCGTAATACAACTCTAGTTAGTGGTATTTTTAATGATGCCGAATCAAAAGATCTTGTGAGTGATTGTGATAAAGCTGATTTTAATGATCTTTATTTTGTTAGACTAGCTGAAAAACAGCGTTTAAATATAGTAACTCATGACTTCGATTTTAAAGCTGCTAAAAATTTTAGTTTTTCAATTATATCGGCGAATACTAAATTTTACAATTGAATTAAATATTAAGCAAAACAAAAGGTTTCCTCAAAAAACCCTTCTGGCATCGATAAAAAATGTACAAAGGGGTATAAAAGTAAAGTAAAAATTTACTCGCAGGTTTCTTCCACTTTCCTAAAGGTTTTTTCAAGATCGTCTTAGTGCAAAAAATGTTTTAGAGTTCAGAAATAATAAAGAGGTCCCTGTTAAGGCTATCTTTGAGAAACGCTAGCCAACCTTTATAATAAAACTCTAAATGTCCCTCTTCCACTTCACCACCTCAATTAAAGCCCCCATACAAGTCTTTTTGACTTGGAAAAGGGTATCGATTTTCAGTTCTGCTGAGCCTGTCGAAGTACCAAAATAGTGCTTCTAAGTTGAGATAAAAAGAACATTCATTTTTTGAAGTTTTTCAAAATAAGATGTTTCTGTGTCAGTTCGAGCGAAGTCGAGAACTAAGACAGAAACTACTACGCTCATGATCGACCTTTTTCATTTCGAAGCTCCTTTGGGCCCGCTTGGTCACTTAGCCAATGTGCTATTCTTAAAGCGCTACATGAAAAACTTCTTGCTCGAACGAAATAGAGCGATAAAGCAGAAAGCAGAGGAAAAGCAACTATTTTCTAAACTAAAAACCTCATTAGTTTAGTTTTTTTGATTTTTCTAAACTAAAAAATCTATTAGTTTAGTTTTTTTGATTTTTCTAAACTAATAAAACCTATATTCTTATATTTGTCAAATATCTAAACTAAGGATATGGATAGTTTTTATTCCGGTCAATATGTAAACCAAGGATCTTATCAAAGTTTTCAACCTACTGAGATTAACAAAAAATGGTTGTTTAACAATATGGAGTTACTTAACTTATTGAGTAAAGCAGATCGTTTTTTAGGTAGACTTGACATGTATTCAACTTATGTTGATATTGATCACTACATTCGAGTGCATGTAGCTAAGGAAGCAACGCAAAGTAGTAAAATTGAAGGCACACAAACTAATTTTCAAGAAGCTTTTCTTAATAAAGAGGAGATTTCTAAAGAAAAACGAGACGACTGGGAGGAAGTGCAAAATTACATTGATGCAATGAACCAAGCTGTTCAGCAACTGCATACTTTACCGTTTTCATCACGCTTAATTAAACAAACACATAAAATTCTTCTTAAAGGAGTAAGAGGAAAGCATAAAGCTCCCGGAGAATACAGAAGTAGTCAAAATTGGATTGGTGGAGCCAGCATTAATGATGCAGTTTTTATACCACCTGTTCAACACAGCATTGCTGATTTAATGTCGGATTTAGAGAAGTTCGCTAATAATGAGTTAAACTCGCTGCCCGATTTACTTAAAATTGGAATTATTCATTATCAATTTGAAACAATACACCCTTTTTTAGACGGAAATGGTAGAGTAGGTCGATTGTTAATTACCTTATACCTTGTAGATAAAGGCATTTTAAAAGCTCCAATTTTGTATTTGTCTGATTTTTTTGAGCGTAACCGCCAACTTTATTATGATAATTTAATGCGAGTTAGAACTCATCACAATCTTGTTCAATGGTTAAAGTTTTTTTTAACCGGAGTAATTGAAATAGCAAAGAAAGGGGTAGAAACTTTTGATGGAATACTTCAATTGAAAGCAAGTTTAGAAGGTAAGGTTAATACGCTTGGCAGTAGAGCCGGCGATGCTCAAAAAATAATTAATTATCTTTATCAGCGACCTATTATAGATGCTACAAAAGTGATTCAGCTTACTGGTAAATCAAAAGCAACTGCATATAAAATAATCGATGAGCTGGAAAAAATGAAAATTCTAGAAGAAATATCCGGAAGCAAAAGGAATAAACTTTACCGCTTTGAAGATTATATTAACCTATTTAATAGTTAGTTACTTTTAAGTTCAGTATACAATCTACCAATTATCGCATATCGCGATATCCTTTAAAAGCTAATCAATCAAATCTGCCAACATTACTAAACCGTGAATGTCGAGCATTTTAATTTTTTTGCCTTCCAGGGCAATGAGGTTTTCCTTTTTAAGGTCAGCGAGCAGTCGAATCACCGCTTCAGTGGCTGTACCCACCATATTGGCAATTTCTTCGCGACTTAGTTTTACGTCAATGCAGTTATCTTCATCTAAGCCAAAAGTTTCCTTTAGCCACAATAGCATTTCGGCCAAGCGCTGTTTAGTGGTTTTTTGCGCCATGTCGGTAATTAAGCGCGAGGCATCATCCCAGTTTTTAGCTGTTAGTTCTAAGATTTTTAAACTAAAGTTGGGGTCTTTTTTAATCAGTGCAAAAAACTGCTGAGATGGAATAAAGCAAACTGCTGAATCTTCCAAACAACTGGCAGTAGCACTTAATGGTCGCCTGCTTAACATGGAATTGTAGCCGATAATATCGCCACCCTTAGCAAAACGCACAATCTGCTCCTTGCCGGATGGACCCATTCTGCTGAGCTTAATTTTACCTTTGTTTACACAAAACAAACCGCGAGCTATTGCTCCTTCTTTAAAAATCGTTTCGCCTTTTTTGTAGAAATCGCAACCTTTATGTTCATCCATTTGAACTAACTGGTCGGAGTTAAGACTGCAGAAAACCGATTTTTGTCGGGCGCCGCAAGTTGCGCAGCTGGGATTGTTTAGTTTTTCGCTCATAGCTAAGTGAAGTATGACAAATATCATACTTTAGAAGCAGATTTAAAAGGATTTTTGCCCTTTAGCGTTTATATTCATTCTAAATTTACACTTCCTTAATCGGTAAGCCCTCTAAAATCGACATTCTAAGGCAAATAAATTAAATAACTTTGAGTTGAATACTCCCCAAAACATAAAAACACAGTGTTATCATTGTGGTGATGATTGTTTGTCTGAGCAGATTATCGCCGACGACAAGAGCTTTTGTTGCCAGGGCTGTAAAACCGTCTATGAAATTTTGCAAGAAAGCGAAATGTGCGACTACTACGAGCTGGAAAAAATGCCCGGCATCAACCCAAAGTCGAAATCCTTGAGCAAATTTGAATATTTGGAACATGAGAATATTCAAGAGCAATTGTTTGACTACAAGGATGAAACCCTAGGGAAACTTCAGTTTTACATTCCTCAAATTCACTGTAGTTCTTGTTTGTGGCTACTGGAAAATCTCTATAAACTCAATCCTGCGATTCACCAGAGCAGAGTTAATTTTTTAAAGAAAGAGGTTTACATCACTTTTAACCATCAAGTGCTTTCTTTGCGAAAATTGGTGGAACTTTTAAGTAGCATTGGCTACGAACCGAGCATTACGCTTAATCAATTGAAAAGCGAGCGTAAAAAACCCATTAGTCGCCGTTTAATTTATCAAGTAGGCTTGGCGGGCTTTGCTTTTGGCAACATTATGCTGCTGAGTTTACCGGAATATTTTGGTCTCGATCTCAGCCATTACGATGAGTTTGCGCCCTGGTTTGGCTGGTTGAACTTGCTTTTAGCAACACCGGTAGCATTTTACAGCGGACAAGATTATTTTAAGTCGGCTTGGGTTAGCTTAAAACGCAAGCGGCTCAACATTGACGTGCCCATTGCTTTGGGCGTTTTGGTACTGTACGTTCGCAGTGCTTATGAAATAATGAGCAGCAGCGGCGCAGGCTATTTCGACTCCTTGTGTGGCTTACTGTTTTTCTTGCTCTTGGGCAGAATTTTTCAAGAAAAAGTATATCATCAACTTTCCTTTGAAAGGGATTATCGTTCTTATTTTCCTATTTCTATTGTTCAGATGAAAGGAGGTGTAGAAAAAAGTATTCCCGTTCAGGACATTCAAAAAGGTGATCGCATTTTAATTAGAAATGGAGAACTAATTCCGGTAGATGCTTATTTGATTAAAGGAAGTGCCAAAATCGACAACAGTTTTGCCACCGGAGAGTCGGAGCCGATAGAAAAAGAAGTGGGCAGTAAAATTTTCGCCGGAGGTCGACAAATGGGAGAAGCCATAGAATTGGAGGTCATTCGTCCGCTTTCACAGAGCAAACTAACCCGACTGTGGAGTGAGCATGCCGCTGCACAAGCTCGTGAACAAAGCGACGAGCAGATTTCTTTCTCCCAACTCACCGACCAAATTTCACAGTGGTTTACGCCTATTATTTTGCTCATTGCGCTCGTTTCGGGAATTTACCATTGGCAGTTTGGCATAGGCGCGGCCATTGAGGTGGTTTCCGCAGTGCTCATTGTCGCTTGTCCTTGTGCGCTTGCCTTAGCAGCTCCTTTTACTTTCGGACATGCCATGCGCTTCTTAGGTCGGAAAAATTGCTATTTACGAGAAGCTTC
This sequence comes from Flavobacteriales bacterium UBA5081, assembly GCA_002415785.1. Classification (GTDB taxonomy): domain Bacteria; phylum Bacteroidota; class Bacteroidia; order Flavobacteriales_E; family Vicingaceae; genus UBA5081. The sequence continues at coordinate 56,168 of DIAJ01000025.1, read as the reverse complement.
CGTCATTGAAAACATGGCGAAGATCAGTCAAATTGTGTTTGATAAAACCGGCACATTAACCTATAGTCAGAACCGGAAAGTAAACTATAGCGGTGAATCATTATCTAAAACGGATGAGGAGAACATTCAATTAATTTTTCGCCAGAGTAATCACCCTTTGAGTAGAATTATTGCCAATTATTTAGCTCAAAAAGAGGATAGAAGTTTAGCGAACTTCAAAGAAATTCCCGGCAAGGGCTTGCAAGCTGAGGTGAATGGAATAAGCTATCGCTTGGGTTCTGCCAATTGGCTGGAGCAAAAAAATGAAGAAGAGGAAGAAAGCACTGTTTTTGTAGAAATTAACGGAGAAGTTAAAGGACATTTTAGCATAAACAATAGCTTTAGAAAAGGGCTAAAATCACTTTTAAAGGAGCTGAGTAAAAAGTATAAATTAGCGCTAATTTCAGGAGATCAGAGTGGACAAAAGCGCTCCTTGCAAAAGCTATTCCCAAATAATAGTGAACTGCACTTTGAGCAAAACCCTGCTGATAAATTGAACTACATTAAAAGGCTACAGCAAAATGGCGAAAGCTGCATGATGGTAGGCGATGGACTTAATGATGCCGGAGCATTGTTACAAGCCGATGTTGGCGTAAGTATAGCCGAAGATGTGAATGCCTTTTCTCCCGCTTGTGATTTGATTTTAGGTGCCGATGAATTCGAAAAACTTCCGCGCTTTTTACAGTTTAGCCAAAGCAGCAAAAACATTGTCATCATCAGCTTTGTGATTTCATTTCTTTACAATTTAATTGGTTTGAGCTTTGCCGTACAAGGACTACTTTCTCCGGTTTTTGCCGCTATTCTAATGCCGGTAAGCTCTGTTACAGTAGTTGGCTTTGTAAGTTTGGCGGTATGGTGTAAGAGTAGGCAACTGTAATAGAGAGTTAAAAGTGCCTAAAATACTTAAAGTTTGAAGTTTTTAGTGAGGTGCGAGAAAAACCGGATATAGCATGAAGGTTAGCGAATAATAATTGTAAAGAGTTTGCCCTTACAGCTATACAATTTTTTAATTTTTTTCAACTTATTGAAACAACTTAAATTGTTTAGCAATGAGGATCTAATTGAGCAATCGCATTTTTTACGGCCAGAAACTAGGCATTGGAACTTCCTTTATTTTGGGTAAAGAAACAGCTTATAAGGATTCCTGTTTTGTATGGGAGTTTGGTGTTTTATACAATTTTGAAGTGGGGTATGTGTTTTAGTATAAAGACAATTCCTTACTTTTATCCGACAAAAATCACTACAGATGAAAACCACACTCTTCACTTTGCTTTTTACATTGGCGACATTAAGTTATGCAGCTGAAAGCAATTGTTCAATAAGTAAAAGTTCAGTAAATAGTTCAATTTTAGATTCAACCGAAATTCAGAGTATTCCGGAAGGCATTGAAGAAACGGAACCGCATTTTGTGATTAACGGACGTAAGTTTTGGATTGTAATAGACAATAAAAGAAGTCCCGAGACCTATGATGAATCGTCTGAAATTTATCAGTATTTCAGTCAAATTCCGGAGTCTTTGTTCAGCTTTAAAGAAGGAATCTCTCACGCCGCTTTTATTTACAAAGAGCAAGAAAACACCCAGGCTATAGTAGAAGTTGGAAAGTAGAAACCCCTACTCACAATCCGGACTCAAGCCATGATCTTGTGCTAAAAACTTGCCTTCTACCTTAATGGTGTCGCTGCCTTGAACAAAATTACCATCTGCTAAAACATAGCGGTCAACACCCGTACCCGTAATATCAAACTCTACAGAAGTAAATTGAAATTCTCCGTATAAATCAGCATTTTCTGAAGTACTGCTTAAGTCAATTGAGCCTGAAATGGCTTTTGCACTTTTAATTACACCATTATCGTTGTAGGAGTAGTAAGCATTGATGGTAGTGTCCGTCAAGTCAATTTGATCATTCACTTGGGGCTTCACACTGCTTAAAATATAGATGTCAACGTCAAAGGTTTTTTCTACAGAACCGGTATCCGCATAACCCATGTGAAATTTATAAAATTCCGTTGGGGAAGTACATTCCTGACTTCCATCGGAATAAACAAATGTTGCGCTACCCAGTTGAATGTTATCGTAGTAATCATTTTTTACACAGGAGTTGCCAATGGTTGTAAAAAGCATTTCGGATTGTTGATCAGGAAACTGCGGCAAACTTTCGCAGGAAGCTACATTGTCGCTGTCATCATTGTTTGGAGAACTTGGTGTAGGGGTGTCATCATCATCTTCGCTACAAGCAAAGGCAAAAACAACCAAGGGAATTAATAAGAATTTTAAAGCCTTCATATTTAGAGATATTTTGTGATTTTCTCAAAACTAAGAAGAACACTGTAGAAGTCAAAAATTAAAAGGCTTTAATTCAGCTATATTGCTTATTTCTCTACAGCAATAAATGGAATCTTTGGAGCTAGAAAATAAGCCAACAAGGAGGCAAAAAGAATGGGTATGAAGTAATCGAATCCGGTTAGCGTAGCCAATAATATGGTTGTGCTCATAGGAGTTCTGGTAACGCAAACATTTATAGCCGCCATACAGCTAATCATTGCCAAAGAAGCATTCACGAATGGAAATAATTGAAAGATAATTAAACCTAAACAAGCCCCAACAAAGAAAAGTGGAATGATAAAACCACCTCTCCATCCCGAAGTTACTGTAATGGCTATGGCAATCAGTTTAAACACCAAAAGGGCAAATAAAAGCGTTAAGCTAAATTCACTGTTGATTAAAGTATCAATTTTATGGTGTCCGAAATATCGCGTTAATGGCAAATAATAAGCAATAATTCCTAAAAGAAGTCCACCAATAGCGGTTTTAATGAAAATCGGCGAGTTTAATTTTTGAAAAATCTGCTTAAAAAACTTCGTACAATAAATAAATGCCCAAGCCATTGCAGAGCCGGCAAGCGCAAAAAGTAAAGCGTAGGCAAAATCGAATAAACCGGAATATTCATAAATCGGAAACTTCCACAATGGAGCTAAGCCCAAATGTACAATTAAGGCAAAAATGAAATAGCTAAAACTGCTGGCTACCAAAGCCGGAATAATGGCTTTGTAGTATTCTAAAGCGTGTTTGTGATGCAGTATTTCCAATGAAAATAAACTTCCTCCCAAAGGAGCGCCAAAAAGGGCTGTGAAACCCGATGCCATGCCGGCAATGCTCATGCTTCTGAGCTCTTCGCCTTTTAAGCGAAAGATTTTCCCCAGCCAACTCCCTGTGGAACCGGTAACTTGCACTAATGGAGCCTCTGGACCTAAACTCCCTCCTGATGATACACAAAGCAATGATGACAGTACCATGGACGGATTGTTCTTTGGATCAAGTTTCCCTTTATTAAATCGAATGTTGTTCACAATAAGTTGGATTTCTCCGGGGTCGCCAATAAAGTGAATGATTAATCCTGCCAACAATCCCGAAACGGTCATTAAGGGAATAACTTGCCAATCGGTAAAAAAAGCCATTTTATGGATTAGAAATTCTAAAACAATCCAATAAACTCCAGCAATTAACCCTCCTATAACTCCTAACAAAGCCCAAAGAAAGAATGAACGGCTAAACACAAAAGGGTTAAACCTTATGGGCTGATCAAGAATGTTTAAGTAATTGATTAATTTTCTTTTTTGTTTAATTTTCAATTCAAGCTGCTTGAGAGTTAAGGTGCAAAAGTAAAAATTGAAAATGGCTTGACTTTCATTATAAACTAAAAACTGACAAATATCATTTTGTCTCCAAAAAATAAGTTTTAGCTTTGAATGAATAATTTAAAAAATAACAGTCATGCCTTTAGCAGATATTACAACTATTGAGCAGCTCAATAAAAACCTCAATCTCGGTCCCGGATATGACGGATATATTGAGCTTGTTAATTCCATAAAGCTACCCAAAGAAGTTTGGGAAAAACACTGTAAGTGGTCAGACGAAGAGTATACGAGAAACTGTTTAACCGCTTATGAAGGTCATGAAGTGATTTTAATGTGTTGGAAAAAAGGGCAAATAGCACCCATTCATACTTATGCTCTTCAGGAAGGTTGGATAAAAGTATTGGAAGGGGAACTGGTAATAGAAACTTTCATTGTTGATCGAGAGAACAAAACAGCTGAACTAAATGACACCATATACATTAAAGCAGGTGAGTCGACCTACCTAAACGACGGAATGGGCTTTCACCGAGCATACAGTGCAGTAGACAAAACAGTGAGTTTGCATTTACATATCGAAAAAATTCAAGAGTGGGAAGAATTTGATCCGGAGAGGAAAACTTTCAAAAAAGTAAAGCCAAGATACGACAGTAAAACAGAATATTGTGAGTAAACAATTTTAAAACTGACATTTATCATGTTTTATATATTTTAAATAATACAATTTTGTCCTAAATTTATTTTTTTAAAAATGAGTGTACTTATCTTACTTATTTTAGTCAGTTTAGCCGTTGCCATAGGCTTTCTCATTTCCTTTATATGGTCGGTAAAAAACGGGCAATATGAGGATGATTATACACCGGCAGTTCGTATATTGTTCGACGACAAAAAAACTTCAGAAAATCAATCAACTAATAAAAAGCAAGAAAAATCATCTAATCAATAAGTAAAACCATGCAAGTAGAAAAATTCAGCTATGACAATAACATCGTAAGGATGTTTGCAAACGCCACCATCGTTTGGGGTGTTACCGGAATGTTGGTGGGACTTTTAGTTGCCTTTCAATTTATTTTTCCGGCATTAAACTTTAATTTAGAATACACCACATTCGGTAGAATTCGACCACTACACACCAATGCGGTGATTTTTGCTTTTGTGGGCAACGGTATTTTCGCCGGGGTGTACTACTCTCTTCAGCGTTTGCTGAAAACAAGGATGTACAGCGACCTACTCAGTAAAATTAATTTCTGGGGTTGGCAGCTCATCATTCTTTCGGCAGTTATTACCTTGCCTATGGGTTACACTACCTCTAAAGAATACGCCGAATTGGAATGGCCAATTGATATCGCTATTGCGCTTATTTGGGTAGTTTTTGGCTGGAACATGTTTGCTACGATTTTAAAGAGAAGAGAAAGACACCTTTACGTAGCCGTTTGGTTCTACATTGCCACTTTTGTTACCGTAGCTGTATTGCACATTGTCAACTCTTTTGAATTGCCAATTAGCTTTATGAAAAGTTACTCTTGGTACGCAGGAGTGCAGGATGCCCTAGTGCAATGGTGGTACGGACACAATGCCGTGGCCTTCTTTTTAACAACCCCTTATTTGGGATTGATGTACTATTTCGTGCCTAAAGCAGCCAATCGTCCGGTATTCTCTTACCGCCTTTCAATTATTCACTTCTGGGCACTGATTTTCTTATACATTTGGGCTGGTCCTCACCATTTACTTTACACTTCCTTACCGGATTGGGCACAGTCTTTAGGAGTTGTTTTCTCTGTAATGCTTATCGCTCCATCTTGGGGAGGTATGATTAATGGATTGTTGACTTTGCGTGGTGCATGGGACAAAGTTCGCGACAGTGCCGTATTAAAATTCTTTGTGGTTGCCATTACCGCTTATGGAATGTCAACTTTCGAAGGGCCGATGCTATCGCTGAAAAACGTAAACGCCATTGCTCACTTTACCGATTGGATTGTTGCTCACGTTCACGTTGGTGCTTTAGGTTGGAACGGTTTCCTGACTTTTGGTATGTTATACTTCCTTTTCCCACTATTGTTTAGAACAAAATTGTATTCTGAGAAAATGGCCAACTTCCACTTCTGGATTGGCACTTTGGGAATTTTATTTTACGCCATTCCGCTTTATTGGGCAGGTTTTACTCAAAGCCAAATGTGGAATGATTTTACCAACGATGGTTTCTTGCAATACCCTAACTTTTTGGAAACAGTAACCAACATTATTCCAATGTACGCTTATCGTGCCGTGGGAGGAACATTATACTTTACCGGTGTAATTGTTATGGTGGTAAACTTAGTGCTTACAGCCAAGAAAGGTTCTTTCCAAGCAAATGAAGAAGCTGAGGCACCTGCTTTAGCTCCAGTTTACAAAAAACACAAAGGGGAGCATTGGCACCGTTGGATTGAGCGTAAGCCTGTTCCTTTATTGATTGGTTCTTTGATTGTTATTCTAATTGGAGGAATTATTGAAATGGTTCCAACCTTTTTAGTAAAATCAAATGTGCCAACTATTGAAAGTGTAAAACCCTACACTCCATTAGAGTTACATGGCAGAGATATATACATTGCCGAGGGCTGTAACAACTGCCACAGTCAAATGGTGCGCCCTTTCCGTTCAGAAACTGAGCGCTACGGAGAATACTCCAAAGCCGGGGAGTTTGTTTACGACCATCCATTCTTATGGGGCTCTAAGCGAACCGGACCTGATTTGGCAAGAGAAGGTACTGCAAAATTGCGTAAACCAAACTCTTGGCACTTTAAACACATGTACGATCCGCGAAGCGTTTCTCCGGGTTCCATTATGCCGGCTTACCCTTGGTTATTAGACCAAGACTACGATACCAGCATGACACCGAAAATGATTGAAGCCATGATTACGCTTGGTGTTCCTTATGAAGAAGATTATCCGCAAAGGGCGAATGAAGATGTTATGGAACAAGCGAATGAGGTAGCAGAAGACATGAGAGAAACCTTGGAAGAAGAAGGTTTCGAGGTAGCACCGGAGCGAAAAATAGTAGCCCTTATTGCTTACCTACAACGCTTAGGAGTAGATATTGAAAAAGGTAAAACCGCAGAAAAATAAACAGCTATGCTAAAATTTATCAAACATACCATGGAGACTATTGTGGGGGTAGAAATATTCCCCATCATCTCCTTCTTAATATTCTTCATTTTCTTTGTAGGCTTATTTGTTTGGGTAGCTAAAATGCAAAAGTCAGAAATTGCTGAAGTTGCACAACTTCCACTAGATGATGAAGGAGAAGAAAACTTAATCAATTAACAACTGAAATTTATTGTTATGAAAAGAAAAATATACATCGCAGCTACAGCTTTAATGCTTTTAACTCCGGCTATTTTGCAAGCAGCAGAAAAAGCTGAAAATAGCATTGCTCAAGCTAGTGGAATCTCAGACATTACACTTTTAACCTTAATGTTGAGCTTTATCGTTTTGCTTTTGCTCATTATTAATGCATTGGCAAACAGCATTAAAGGAATTAGCCATTCTGCCGGAAAACAGAAAGAAAACAAAGGTCAGACAGCAAAAAACATTGCTGTATTGGCTCTTTTATCCACTGCAGGCTTTAGCGCTCAAGCAGCGGAAACTGCAAGTACAAACTCAGGGTTTATAATGAGTGATGGACTGTTTTGGTTACTTAGTTCATTAATTGTTGTATTAGCATTTGTAATTTATGTGTTGTTTAGGGCTTTGCAAACTTTAATTCAATTAGAAAAAGGGGAAAGTACGGTAAAAGAAACGGAAGGTGTTGTTGAAGGTATTTTAACAGACAGAGTTCCATTAGAGGAAGAAGAGGCAATTATGCTTGATCATGAATACGACGGTATTCGTGAGCTCGATAATAATCTTCCTCCTTGGTGGGTGTATATGTTCTACGCCACCATTATTTTCTCGGTTGTTTATTTGGTGCGCTTTCACATTACCGGCGACGGAAAATTAAGTATTGAAGAATACGAAGAGCAAATGGCAGAAGCTGCTGCACAAAAAGAGGAGCAAATGGCTGCCGGTGGAGAGCAAATTACAGAAGACAATGTGACTTACCTTGCCGATGCTCCGAGCATTGAAAAAGGTGCAGCAATCTACAAAGGAAACTGTGCTACTTGTCACGGACAATTAGGTGAAGGTGGTGCAGGACCAAACCTAACCGATGAATATTGGATTCACGGTGGAAGTGTAAAAGATATTTTTAGCACCATTAAGTACGGTGTTCCTGCAAAAGGAATGATTGCTTGGGAGAGTCAATTCAGCCCTGAGCAAATGCAGCAAGTTGCCAGTTACATCATGACTTTAGTGGGTACCAACCCTCCAAATCCAAAAGATCCGCAAGGCGAGTTGTATGTTCCTGAAGAGAATACTGAAGAAAATAGCACGGATTCTACAGAAGTGGAGGAAGCGGCAACAGAAGAAGTCGAAGAAGAGTCAGAAGAAATTGAAAATACAGAAGCTTAAAAAAATCGCATAGCAATGCAAAACAAGGAAAAAGAAGAATACATGGATCAAAGTTTTCGAGACTCCATCGGCACAGTTGACGAAGAGGGGAAACGAAAATGGGTTTATCCAAAAAAACCAAAGGGAAAGCTTTACAATGCTAGAACTTGGGTGAGTATTTTTCTTTTAGCTATTTTATTTTCAGGCCCCTTCATTCGAATTGATGGACAACCTCTATTACTTATCAATATCATAGAGCGAAAGTTTGTGATTTTCGGTCAGATTTTTTGGCCTCAAGACTTCTACATTTTCGTTTTGATTATGTTGGCGGGAGTTTTGTTTATCGTGCTGTTTACGGTTGTTTTCGGTCGCTTGTTTTGCGGATGGGTATGCCCGCAAACCATTTTTATGGAAATGGTTTTTCGAAAAATTGAATATTGGATTGAAGGTGATTTTAAACACCAAAAGCGCTTGAACGACGGTCCTTGGAATGGAGAGAAAATCAGGAAAAAAGTACTGAAACACGGTATATTCTTTTTGATTTCATTCATCATTTCCAACACTTTCTTAGCATACATCATCGGCTCCGAAGCGCTTATTGATATTATTACCGATAATCCCATGAATCACATAGGAGGTTTGGTTTCAATATTGATTTTTACAGGAGTATTTTACTGGGTTTTCTCATGGTTTAGAGAGCAGGTGTGCATTGTTGCTTGTCCTTACGGAAGGTTGCAGAGCGTTATGCTGGATCGCAACTCCATAGTTGTAGCTTACGACTACATAAGAGGAGAAATTCGCGGAAAGTTTAAAAAGAACGAAGACAGAACTCAAGCAAATAAAGGTGATTGTATTGATTGCAACCAATGTGTTGATGTTTGTCCTACAGGAATTGACATTAGAAACGGAACACAATTGGAATGTGTGAATTGTACCGCTTGCATTGATGCTTGCGACCACATGATGGAAAGCGTTGGATTGCCCAAAGGGTTAATTCGTTACGACTCAGAAGAAGGAATTGTCAATAAATCAGCAAAGAAGTTTACCCCAAGAAGCATTGGCTACAGCATTGTGCTTTTATTGATTATGGGCTTAGTGAGCTTTTTGTTAATCAGCAGAACAGATGTAGATGCAAGCATTCTAAAAACGCCCGGACAGCAATATCAAAAGCGCGAAAATAATCAGGTGAGTAACCTTTATAATTATAAAATCATCAACAAAACCTTTGAAGAGATTCCGGCGGAAATTCGCATGATGGAGGGAGAAGGAGAGATTCAGTATATCGGCAATAATCAAGAGTTAATTATTCCTTCAGAATCTATGGCAGAAGGTACCTTCTTCTTGATTAGAAATATGGACGATATTGAGGATCGAAATACTAAAGTAAGGTTGGGAATATACAGCAAAGAAGGAGAACTGTTGGATGAGGTAAAAACTTCATTTGCTGCTCCTGTTAAAAGAAAGAAATAATGAAATTTAATTGGGGCACTAAAATAGGAATTGTTTACACCGCTTTTGTCGTTTTCATTTTGGGCATGGTTTACATGGCATTTGGCGAAAAATTCGACTTAGTAACTGAGGATTACTATGCTCAAGAAATTGCTTTTCAAGAAAAAATTGATAGCAAAAACCGCTATGCTGATTTAGATAGCCGCTTGAAAATAAAAGTTGAAGAAGGCAACTTAGTGCTTTATTTTCCACATGAGGAAGGAGTGAAAATTAACGGTAAAATCAATTGTTTCAGACCTTCTGACGAAAGTAAAGACTTTATAGAAGAACTAAAAGGATCATCTACCAAACATTCAATTCCGCTTAAGCGATTTGTGAAAGGCAAATACACTCTAAAAGTAGATTGGAAAGTGGGTGAAAAACACTTTTACGACGAACAAATTATAATCATCCCATAAAAATGGAATACTGGACAGCATTATCCATCGGTTTAATCGGCAGCCTGCATTGCTTGGGCATGTGCGGACCGATTGCTTTTGCGCTGCCACTAGATCGTAGTAGTCAGTTTTCGATTTTTAGCGGCAGCTTGCTGTACAATATTGGCCGATTAATCACCTATTTTTTGTTAGGCGTTATTTTCGGTTTACTGGGTTATGGTTTTTTCTTGGCCGGATTTCAGCGGTGGATTTCGATTGGTGTAGGAGTCATCATGATTTTAAGTGTTTTACTCCCACAGATTAGTAAAAAAAGAAATTTTCATTTTCCTGCCTTTAGTTTGTGGTTGGGTAAAGTAAAAGGAGAATTAGGCAAGCAATTGGGGAGAAAATCCAATGCTAATATGTTAGCGATTGGTTTGCTTAACGGCCTATTACCCTGCGGACTGGTTTATATGGGTTTGGCAGGAGCCACCGCTACGGCAACAGCGGTTTCCGGCGGAGTTTTTATGCTGTTTTTTGGCTTGGGAACACTACCATTAATGCTAGCAGTTGCCATTTTTGGTAATCAAATTAAAACAAAATTAATGTCGAAAGCCCGAAGGTTAATTCCGGCTTTTATCATACTCATTGGTAGTTTATTTATTCTTAGAGGCATGAACTTAGGTGTTCCTTACCTCAGTCCTAAAATGGACAATAAAACAGAAGTAGTCAACTGTCATTGAGCTTAAGAAAGGAGGTAATTATGTATTGGAAATCGTTTAGCAGAGCAGAAATCAACCAAAAAGTTGAGGAGGCATTAAACAAAAATGCCAGTTATGCCAAAGGTGAAGTTATGGGTACGCCCGCAACTTATTTAGATGAAGATGAGTTTTATCCTGATGCCTCATTTTTGAAAGATGCGCCATTTTTGAGAACGCTCATTGCCAATCCAAATCACATTGGTTGCCATACCTTGAGCAAGGAAAGTTCGCCGATTTTTAAGGGCACTCAAGCCATAGAAAGGGAGTTGATACAGATTTGTTCAGAAGAGATCTTTAAATCGCCTAAAAATGGTATTGACGGCTATGTTGCCACCGGAGGAACTGAAGCCAATATTGAAGCCATGTGGATTTACCGCAATTATTACAAAAAGGAGTATGGCGCAAAAAACAATCAAATTGGCGTAGTTTACTCTGAAGATACGCATTACTCTATTCCCAAAGGGGGAGATTTATTGGGATTAAAGTCAATTATTTTACCGGTTGACCAAGACGACAGAAGTATAAATATTAATTGCCTTGAAGAAAACATTGCCAAGGCAAAGAAAGAGGGCGTTAAGTATTTTATTGTGATTTTGAATGTTTCAACTACTATGTTTGGTTCGGTAGATGAAATAGAACCTGTGGTAGAGGTTTTTGATCGAGACGAAACGGTTTTTAAACTGCATTTAGATGCCGCTTTTGGTGGATTTATTTATCCCTTTACCAACCCCAATTCGGTTCATAATTTCAACAATCCTAGGGTAAGCTCCATTTCTATTGATGCTCACAAAATGCTTCAAACTCCTTACGGAACGGGAATTTTCTTGATTCGAAAAGGCTATATGCACTATGTAACCAATGATCAGGCACAATATGTTCCGGGCTTGGATTATACCTTGTGTGGAAGCCGCAGCGGCGCCAATGCCATTGTTATTTGGATGCTTTTAATGAACTACGGTTCTGAAGGTTGGACAAAGAAAATGCAAGACATTATTGAGCGCACCGACTACGTATGTAAGCGATTGGATGAAATGGGCGTGAAGTATTTTAGAAATCCACACATTAATATTGTGACAATAAAAGCCAACAGCATACCTAATGGAATTGCCAAAAAATACGAATTAGTTGCTGATACTTATGAACATATGCCGAGTTGGTGGAAAATTGTAGTGATGGATCATGTGAAATATGATCTATTAAAACGCTTTTTGGATGAGTTAGAAGGCGAATTGGCGGCGAAGTGAAAACCCTCTCGTCCCAAAATTATTCTCACTAATACTTTCTTCATCACGTTCGTGTTGAGTTGTTAAATAACGTTCCTGTCCGTTACCCCCTACAAAGCTTCTTAAAAGTTTGCCGTAGGGGAAGTAGTCATAAGCTCCTTGTAGCTCAAAAGCAAGTTGGTTGCTTGGAGTGTCCCATTTGGCTTGGTACACTACTCGGGTATTGCCTAAGTGGTCGTAGTTATAGGAATATTCCATTTGTATTGTTTAATCTTTTTCTCCGTAGCCTTGTTTTTTGATTGATCCGTCCATATGATACTCCACCCAATTTAGCAATTGACCTTGAGAATAATGCTCAATAGATTGTAGCACACTTTGAGTTGAGTGATAATAGTTTATAAAGAATCCATGCTTTTCGCCATTTTGATAAAACCCACGATAAACAGAATAACCCTCAGGACTAAATAGAAGAAACTCCCCATCCAGTACACCATTATAGTAATTAATTATCATTGTTAAAGCTCTTGTATGTTTTTTTCCAGCACGATTAATAGAATAATATTTGAATGTGCTCTCTTTTTTCCCATCTCTTACCAGACCCTCTACTTCCAAATATAAATCGCTGTCTTTTGCATTTTCCTTTGCTCTGTAATATTTGTAGTAGCCATTAGGTAAATTCTCTTTTAGGTCTGTTTGATAAATTAGCCAATCACCTTCAGAAACCTTATTTGTCACATAAGAAGTATCTAGGTAGATGTGCTTTTCTTGACCAAATCCAATTTGATAACAAGAGACCAAAATCAATATAAATAAAAGATATTTTTTCATATTTAATGAAATTGTATTGATATTCAATAGTTTACTATAAAGAGGGATGAATCTAAATTCAAATTCGAGGTGCTTTGCTGCTCTTTAGGAGAACCCTCAGAAAGAAATAGATGTGTTATTGTTGCTGTTGTTTCTTCTTGTATCGATTCTTTAACCATATAACAATAATTAAAACAACAAAATTTATAGCTATTGAAATTGCAAATGATTGATTTGTTGAGCTTGGAACTTCATGTCCTGAAGAATTAAATATTATCCAAAAGAATAAAAAGAATGCAAGTGTTATTATTAGTAGTATAGTTAATATTTTTAATGCAACTTTCATCATTATTATTAATTTTCAATAAGATCCATTGTATAAAACCCTTCGTCATCAGTGGCATTCAGGTTATAACCTGCATTCTGAAATAAACCTGACGCAGTATTAAATTGCTCGCTACTCATTCCAGAGAAATCTAATCTTCTTCCATTGGTTAAACCTTTATTTTGGCCTGTAATTAAACCAAATAATATTCCCGCTGACTCTGTGATTAATTTCGCATCTGAAGTGCTCCCAAACATATCATTAAACATCATTTGAAATGATGAAGCATTAAAACCTAAGTGTTCATTCGTACTCGCTCCCATATGAGCATATGCATCTTGTAAAGCATGTAAACCTTGTCCAAGTTTACCCATGTCTACTCCATTCTGTTGGGCGAAAATATTGTTCCATCCAAATTGAAGACCTCTAGTCATAGCTTGCTGATGTGACATACCTCCGCTTGCTTCAGCATCTGACATCATAGAGTGCCATTTACTATTCTCTTCTAACTGCGAGCCTGCTGTAGCACTATAATCAGTCCCGCTTCTGTAGAACTCAGAACCTAAAGCGCTAGTAGCATAATTTCCAATTAATACGCTTTGAGATGGATGATCAGCATAAATACTAGCATAGTGTGCTGTATTTTTAGCAAATTCTTTTCCAAATCCAAGATTATTAAACGTAGTAAATGTCATCCAGCTATGAACAGATACAGAATATCTACCATCAGGGTCAATAAAATTTATAGGATTCCCCAATACGTAGCTATAATCGGATAAAGTAGGATATTCAGCTGCGGCAGGATCTAAACTTAAAAACCTCGCCACATCACTATCATAAAGCCTTGCACCTCTATTGTCATACCCCGTCCCAAAATTGTTCTCACTTATACTTTCTTCATCACGCTCGTGTTGGGTGGTTAGGTATCTTTCCTGTCCGTTACCCCCTACAAAGCTTCTTAAGATTTTACCGTAGGGGAAATAATCATAAGCTCCTTGTAGCTCAAAAGCAAGTTGGTAGCTTGGAGTGTCCCATTTGGCTTGGTACACTACTCGGGTATTGCCTAAGTGGTCGTAGTGGCAGAAGAAATGCTTCATTTAGTATCTAATATTTTTCTTCTTAGTCTTATTTACTTTCAGCTGGGTGAATGTTAATAGAAGGGATAAACCCTTTTCGTTTCATTGTGTCTTCCATATAGTCAATATACAGCACTTCTACTAGTAAAATATCATCTTCTAAAGTATCTAGAATTTTTACTCGACTGTTTTTAGGAATAAAGAAGAATGTACCCTTGTCTTCTGACAATAATGTTTTACCTGCATGTTTATTTTCTTTTTTTGCGTAATACTCTGTAATTAAATAAACATGACTTTTATCTTCTGTCATAAAAGTTTGTTCGTTTATGCCTTTTTTGTTTTTATAATATGCTCGATAATCAAACCCATCATTATTTGTTGGAAAACTAATGGAGTAAATCCAAATTCCAACTCCTGCAATAAGTCCTAAACCTCCAATTAATAGGCATATCTTTAAATATATTCTAATCGCTTTAGTCATTTATTCTTGCATTATAGTATTCTAAACTCTCCCACATGCTATTTTCTCCTGAGCGTACTTTCATATCTAAGTTTTGAGGTTTTAAAACCTTGAAGGTCTGTGTTGACTAAACTAAGAACTTTCCAATAAATCACCCGGCTGACAATCCAGAGCTTTGCATATCGCTGCTAATGTTGAAAAACGGATTGCTTTGGCTTTATTTTGTTTAAGTATAGAAAGATTTACTACTGAAATACCCACTTTTTCGGATAATTCATTCAGCTTCATTTTTCGTTTGGCGAGCATTACATCCAAATTGACAGTTATCTCACTCATACAACAAAAAAAGATTGGTCTAATTGAGCTTTAAACACTTCTAAGTTTTCAGCATTCTTGCCCCAAGAAAAAACTGCAAAAGTCAGTGAAGTAAAGTCTACTGTAGAACTCTCCCCATCATCTGAAGGGCTAACTTTAATGATAATATTTTCTGTCCAAGTAAAACCGGAAAAAGGAGTTCCTGCATTTAAAATTAATTCTCCCTCATAATAAACAATTCTATAGTCTTTGAACGATTGATAAAACTCTAGAATCTTTTCAAATAATATTTCAGCCGGCAAGTCTACTTCTATCTGTTCACGAACTTTACCGTGAAGGAAACTAAATGGACTGAGAAAATAATTTACTGCCCATCTTTTATAGCGAAAAATACCGCTAATAACATAAACAGATAACAAAATGAATAATACGATTAACCATGTATAATCGTACCTTATGCGATTATACAATATAGTTAATCCAATTATAACAATAATCGGAAGGAATATATTTTTAAATGCTTTCATTGGTTGTTTTGAAAGCAAATTTAACGTAATTCATTAATTATTTAATGAATTGCATTAAATAATCTATTTTTCCAAGAAGAAGGTTTTAATTGACTATTTTGGTTTTCTCCTTGTACTTCTCCATAACTTCTTTATGGGACTTTGTTTTTCCTTTAGCTGATTGTGCTAAACCTCTTTCAATTGAAGCTTTTTCTTCATTGCTAATTTCATCCCACCAATCGCCTTGAACTTGCTTTTTTCGATATTTCAACAAACTTTTAATTGTCTTAGTTAAATCCGGATCTTTAACTTTCATCAATTCTGTTTAGATCCTAGGCGCGTACGATGCTGCTATTCACATCATTTAAAAATCACTTCAACTCGTCTGTTTTTGGCTCTGTTTTCTGCTGTGTTATTTGGAGCTATTGGCGCGTCTTGACCTTCAGAGTGAACTTCAA
The DNA here is from genome assembly GCA_002415785.1 of Flavobacteriales bacterium UBA5081. Lineage (GTDB taxonomy): Bacteria > Bacteroidota > Bacteroidia > Flavobacteriales_E > Vicingaceae > UBA5081. The sequence continues at coordinate 40,236 of DIAJ01000025.1, read as the reverse complement.
TATCATTGATGCTGTAGCCAAATTGTCGCATGTAGTATCGAACCGCCCAAGCTCTCATTAAACCTACTTCATAGTTGACTTCTTTTGTGCCTACTTCATCAGCATGTCCAATAAGTTTGAACTGCTTAATTCCTCTCTTATTGGCCTCTTTAATAAGTTCTTTTATATTATCTTGAGCTTTCTTTGTAAGCTTAATGCTATTAAAATCAAAATAAACCATTTTCTCAACATTTGCCAGTGCAGGTCTATCTTGATCTAAAACAGCCAAGTCCTTTTGACTTTTAAAACCATAAGTTCCATCACTTAATTGTGTAGGGCTTTGAGTTTTGTTCCCTTGAGCATCAGTTAAATAAAGCTCTGTGTCATCATCTGTAGCATCAATAGGTTTAATCGAATAATTATTATCGAGCATTAATTTTTCGTATTTAAAAGCACCTTCATCATCTGTTAAAATGGTATCAATGGCAACTCCATTAGCATCGTAAATTACCAAAGCTGTTTGTTGGGCGGGTAGGTTCTTGTAGTTAAATTGACCATAAACCGTTTCTGTACCATATTTTTCAGGATCTATAATATTGTTGTTGGCATCTACAAAAAAGCGTTTAGTTGTTTTGGTTTTATCGTCTTGAACATAAAGTATTCCTCCAATCAATTCGGTGTCATCTGCATCTTCAAGTTTAAAAGTTAAATCGTCTTCTAAGTTGAGTTTTTTATATGAAAACTCTCCTTTGTCGTTCGTTACAATTACTTCTACTAAATCTCCATTAGCATCAAATACTTTAATTACAGAGTTTTCTATAGGTAGTTTATTGTAAACAAACTTTCCGCTGCCACTAGACTTTTCACGAACCATTAAATCCTCTGTTCGATTTCCATTCTCATCCGTTAAATATAAGTCTACCAATTTCAGTTCCTCAGCATTTAAGCCTAGTGGAGTAAGCGTTAAATGCTCGTCGTATTTTACTTTATAGTAGTGGAATTTACCCAACTCATTGGTGTAAACCGTATCTAAAACATAACTATTTTCATCCTCTAACAAAAGCGCTTTTTGGTCTTGCGGACTTTGATCTAGCATATAAACCCCCTGAACCTTTTCACGGTCTGTAATATCATCAGAAGCTTTAAAGTAGCCGCTCTCCGTTAGGAAAAATCGTTCTTCAGTACTGCCGTCTTCGTTGTTGAGATAGATTTTACCACCCAAAAACTCAGATTGGTCTTCGGCGGCAAGCTTAATCATGTAATTTTCGTCTTCTTTAAGTTTTAAATAGGTAAACTTCCCTTGCTCGTCGGTTTCTACAATATCAATTAAATTCCCTTCAGTATCATAAATTTCTAATTTTGCATCACTAAGGGGAAGTTGCTGAAAAAAGAACTGACCATTCATTTTCTCAGTGTTTGCCATTTGATACTCACCTGTAGAAACTCCGGCATAGAAATTTTCGAAAGTAGCCTCACGATCTGAAGCAAAATAAACTTCAGAGCTGTCTAAAATAACAAAATAGGCTTCAAAATCTTTAGTGTTTATTGGCTCACCTAAATTTAATGGACGCGTCCACTTTTTCCAGCTGTCGTCTAAGCGCTTACTCATAAAAATATCCGCACTTCCATAGCCTTCGTGTCCGTAACTACTGAAATATAAAGTCTTTTTATCCTTGCTTAAAAATGGGGTGATTTCCGGTCGTTTAGTGTTGATGTTTTCACCTAAGTGAATTAACTCCGACCATTTGTTTTCTCCTTGTTTTAAACTAACGTAAATGTCCTCATTTTCATCATTGATTTTAGAAGACATGCTAATGAGTAAAACATCTGCGCTTTGATTCATTCTAAGTTCAATGTTTCTTCCGTCAAATACCAGTCCGGGAATAGTTAGTTCATCGTAGCTGTTTTCCCAACTATTGTTGCCTTTTCGTTTTAAAGAAACGACTCTTCTTGTAAAAGTATCTTCTACAAAGATGGTGTTCAATAAATAAATTACCTGTCCGTCTTCAGAGGAGCCAATGACTTCATTAATTCCTTCAACTTCGCCATCTCTAAATAGGCGATAAGGTCTTTTCCAAACTTTTTTGTAAAGTTGGTTTTCATCTACTTTCTTGCTAGCCTTTAAGTCTAAGTCAGTGTACCAAATGTCTTTTCCTAAAACATCGAATTCATCTCCAGATTCTTCAAAATAAGTTCTGTGAAAATATATTTCAGTTCCACCGTTAAAAAAGAAAGGGAAGCTTTCTTCTGCCTCGCTGCTCAAGGATTTAACTTTTACAGCTTCCTGAAATTTGGGAAGTAAGAATTGAGCGTTTGCTAATCCGCTGAATAGAAAAAAACTAAGTAAAACTAATGTTCTTAGCATAACAAAATGGGCTTTGGTTAACTGTTTCAAATATAAACCAAAAGGATTAAAGTTTTAATGGAATTGTAAAAAAGTATAAAAAAACTTAATTAATAAGTCGAGCTAATCTTTAAATACCAATTCAACTCTTCTGTTTTTTGATCTCCCTTCATCAGTATCGTTATCGGCAAGTGGTTCGCTTTCTCCTTTTCCTACAATGCTGATTCTATTAGCTGAAATGTTATTATTTTCAAGGTACTTTTTAGCTGCTTTTGCTCTAAATCGAGATACTTTTAGGTTGTTGTCGGCTGTTCCAACATTGTCAGTATGACCTTCGATAAGAACATTTAAGCTTTTATCTTTTTTCATGCGCAATACGGCTTGATCAAGTTTGTTTTTGTCTTCAGCAGAAAGCTCATAAACATTAAAGTCAAAATAAATACGAAGTACATTGCCATCAAATTCACTAACTGTTGTTTTGGGCTGTTCATTAATACTTTCAAACGAAAATCCTCTACTTCCTTGGTTATAGGCAACCTTTGTTCGGTTTCCATTTGCGTCAACTAAGTACAAGTCAACATCCTCTAAGTTGTTATTATCCTTTAAATCAATAGGTAGAAGAGTGTAGCTTTTATCTTGCTTTAATTTAGAATAAGTAAAGCTGCCGTTTACATCAGTGTAAATTGTGTCAATAGGGAAACCGTTTTCATCAAAAACAACCAAAGCGGCATTTGCTACCGGAAGCTTCTCATATTTATATACACCGGTAATTTCTTCTTCTAAAACGCTAAGTTCACTTCGGTTTGATGATTCAGAGTAATTCCCGTTAGCTAAATTGGTAAACCGACCAATTTTTCCTCCATTTTTATCTAAGAAATAGATTTTTCCGTTGCTTAAATCTGCATTGTCAGTTGCATCCAGCTGAACTAAATACGTTTCCTCCGGATTTAATTTTGTGTAGTTAAAACGACCGTTTTCATCGGTAATAATCTCTTCGATTACATCACCATCAGCATTTAAAATAACAAGTTTAACTCCTTCGGTTGGTAGTCCTTCGTAGTTAAACTGACCGGCTACCTGATCGATTGCCATAAGGTCAGATACACCACCATCAGTGTCGGAGAATCGCCCAACTTTATTGCCTTCAGCGTCCACAAAGTAAAACTCACCTCCTGCATAATCATTTTCATCTTCAGCGGCTAATTTTACTACATAAGTTTCATCCGGGTTTAGCTTTTGGTAACGAAAATTTCCAAATTCATCGGTTACCACTTCGTCCACTAAGTTGCCATTAGCATCGTAAACATTCAATTTTACACCTTCAGCCGGTAAATTCTTATAAGTAAACTGACCACTTACTTCATCTAAAGCTCTCAAGTCTTCAAACCCTCCATCTGCTTTGCTTTTAAAGCGAGCGATTTTGTTTCCCTTCTCATCTACAAAATAAATATCGCCACCTGCATAATCATTTTCATCTTCGGCAGCGAGTTTTACCACATAAGTTTCGTCAGGGTTAAGTTTTTGATAGCGAAAGTTTCCAAACTCATCAGTGACTACTTCGTCCACTAAGTTGCCATTAGCATCGTAAACCTTAAGTTTTACCCCATCTGCCGGCAAGCCTTCATAAGTAAACTGTCCGCTAACTTCGTCTAATACTCTTAAATCTTCAAATTGACCATCAGCCTTGCTCTTAAATCGAGCCACTTTATTGCCCTTTTCATCTACAAAATAAATTTCACCACCGGCATAATCATTAGCATCCTCAGCAGCTAATTTCACTAAATAGGTTTCGTCTGAATTTAATTTTTTATACCTGAATTTGCCGTCCTCGTCAGTTTCAACTACTTCTATCAAGTTTCCATTTTCGTCGTAAACCTCAAGGTTCACGCCTTCTGCGGGTAAATTATTGTAGTTAAACTCTCCTTGTATTTCTGCTAAAACCTCATCAGAACGACGCACTTTTTTGGTGAATTTAGTATAGTAAATATCGCTGTATCGCTGTTCGCGATTACTAACAAAGTATACTTCTTGATTATTACCCATGGTAAAATAGCTCTCAAAATGTTGAGAATTAATGGGCGCACCTAGGTTTAATGGTTTGGTCCAATTTGTCCAACTATCATCTTGTCGGTAGCTAACAAAAATGTCTGTTTGACCAAAACCTTCATGACCGCTACTGGCAAAGTAAAGTGTTTTGCCGTCGTCGGCTAAATAGGGAGATGTTTCTACTAAGTTTGTATTGATTATATTTCCCAAAGACTTAACTTCTGTCCATTCCCCGTTTTGCTTTAAGCTAAAATATAAATCTTCATAAAAGGTGGTATCTGCCTGTGGCATGCTAATTAAAAGTACATTTTCTTCCGGGTTAATATAAAAAGAGTAAAACCCATTTTCAATTTCAAAACCAGGTATGTTAATTCTTTGAAGTTCTCCCCAAACACCGTCTTCTCCTTTTTTGGCATAAGCCAAACCTTTGGCAATTCGCTTATAACTTTGAATAGAATTAAAAACATAAATGGTATTTCCATCTTTGGAAGAACCAATAACAGCATTATTTCCGTTGTCATTTAGGTCGTTAAAAACCTTTTGCGGGCTAGCCCAACCTTCTTCTGTACGAACACTTTGATAAATTTCCTGTCCTTCACTTCTTTGTTTCATGTTACCTTCTACAAAAGTTCGGACAAAGTACATGTTCTCTCCATCTAAAAAAGGAACAGGCATACTTTCCTCTGCTTCTTCCATATTAAGCGCATTGAGCTTTTGAGGTTTTTCAAACTCAGGAATAAGGATTTGAGCTTGTATTGTTACAAACAGAAGAGAAAGAGAGATTATAAGTGAAAATCGAAAGAGTTTCATTCGTTGAGTTTTAGTAAAGAGTTAATCCAATAAAAATTTCGTGGCTTCCACCTGAGCGTTTGTTTAAATCAGAAGTGAGAAAATCATAAGCATAACCGGCATTTAAGTAATGATTAACCTGAATACCGAACATGGCCGAAACTGCATCGGTAGAACGATAACTTGCTCCCATGTACAAGAATTCTCTATAGGTAAGTAAAGCGTTTACATCAAAACTTATAGGGCTTGGATCAACTTTTTTGAGCAAAACACTTGGCGTAAGTCGAAAATCGTTGTTTAGGTCGAAGTGGTAACCACCTAAAACTTGATGTGTTAATTTTAAGCTTGCTTCATCGGTATTTGTTCGCTGGTCAGCCAATTCCAACTCATTTTGTAGAAGTTGGTTGGCGGCATATCCAAAAAAGAATTTTTTTGAATAAAGGTAAACACCGCTGTTTGCGTTTAATTTGTTGCTCACATCGCCGCCAACATAAGCATTGTATAGCGGATCATTTTCGTCGAGTACTTTGGCTCTGTCTTCATTAAAAGAAAAGCTATTTAGCCCGGCGCTCAAGCCAAAAGCAAGCGTTAAGTCTTTATTGATGGGTAAGTGGATGGCATAAGTAAGCATAGCTTCAACTTTACCAAAAGCTCCGAATTCATTTTTCCCCATTTTTGCTCCTAAGGCATGTTTTACTTCTCCATTCGGGTTTCTTTTATTATAATTTTCATCGCCCATAGTTTGGCTTGTTCTCAAAGCTGAACGCTCAAAAGTTTTTGGGCGGTTTAGCAAAACATGACCGGTTGCATAAAAAGTTTGTGGAGCTTCTTTAATTCCCGACCATTGTTTTCTAAAACCGGTGGAAACATCGAAAAAACTTTGATTACCTGCAGCCGCAGGATTTACAAGAAAGTGATTCTGGTTCCACATGGTGTATTGCTCTACCGTTTGCGCCGAAACTGTGGTGGTTACAAAAAGGGTAGATAATATCAAGATGAACTGCTTCTTCATTGTTATTTTGATTGTATTCATTTCTTTTTATCTTAAAATTGATACTGTACCCGATTGAGCATCTGTTTTGCCATTTCTAGTGGTTTCCACTACGTAATAGTAAGAACCCAGAGGCAAATCTTTGCCATTAAACTTGCCATCCCAAGCTTTATAATCGGAGGTGGATAAAATTTCAGAACCAAAGCCGTCGTAAATAACCACTTTATGGCTCTCAAACTGGTCGAGATTTTTAATCTCCCAAACGTCATTGTAGCCATCGTTATTTGGCGTAAATGCCGTTGGAATAGTAAGTGATTTATTTACTTGTACGTAAATAGAATCTCTTCCTTCACAACCATCTTCAGTTGCAGCTACAATTGTGTAAAGTGTGTTTTCTGAAGGGGTGGCAAATGGATTGGCAATAGAGGCATCACTTAAACTAAATACCGGTGACCATTGATAAGTTGCCAACGGTAAATTTGAACTAATCGAAAGTTGTACTCCATCATCTTCATAAATCTCTAAATCTTCTCCGGCATTTACAACAGGGTTGTTAGAAACCTTTGCTTCTACAGTATCTGAAGATGCCGGACAGCTACCGTTTGTGATTGTCCAAACCAAAAGATTAGAGCCGTCAAAGTTGCCTGTATCAGTGCTCAAGCCGTCAATTGAAGTAAGCGGGTCATTCGCATTGGTAAAATTGGCAGAACCACGGGCAACCGACCAAGTACCTGTTCCTACTGAAGGAGTATTTGCGTTTAAGTTGCTTTCCGTTTCTTCACATAAAACAAAATCAGTGCCCGCATTGGCAACTGTTGGCTGTTCGTCGTAAGTAATGATTACAGTATCAGAACTTGACTGACAAACACCGTTGGAAATCGTCCAAATTAAGACGTTTTCTCCTTTTTGTAAACTTGCCATTGTATTCGCTTGATTTGCATCAGCAAAAGCAACCCCACTTGTTGTTGAAGACCAAACTCCGCTTCCAACGATTGCTTGATTAGCATTTAATTGAATACTGTCTTCACAAATGTTTTGATCTTGACCTGCATTAGCAATTGTAGGCGCTTCATCTCTGGTAACAGTAAAGCTACATGAGTCGAGGTTTCCATGGATGTCAGTAACTACATAAGTAATTGTCGTTTCTCCAATAGGGAAATTTCCGCCGGAAGCTATTCCCGCTGTTCTTACTACAGTAGCTACACCACAATTGTCAGACGTGCCGGGCTCATCGTAAACAAAAGTTGAAGAACAAATTGTAGTGTCATTAATGCATTGAATCAAGGGTTTTTCATCATCATTAACAGTAACGGTAAAAGTTGCCGTGTCTGTATTCATTTCTTGATCATAAGCAATGTACTGTACAGTTGTTGTTCCAACAGGGAACTGATCGCCGGAGTCATAATTACTCACTAAAGAGTCGAGTGTACAATTGTCGCTAGCCGTAGGCGCAGTCCAATTAACAATTGCTCCACAGTTAGCTGAATCATTTGAAACTGTAATATTGTTCGGAACAGAAGCTATTTGTGGGCTTTCATTGTCAATCACCTCAATAGTAAAGCTACAGGTATCGGTGTTCATTTCGCTATCATAAGCAATGTAAGTAACTGTCGTAATCCCTATAGGGAAAGGAGAGCCGCTAGTGTGTGATGCTACTAAAGAATCTAGGTTACAATTGTCAGTAGCAGTTGGAGCTGTCCAATTAGCAATAGCAGTACAGCTGCCTGCGTCTACATTTAGTTGTATGTCAGCCGGACAAGATATAATTTGAGGAGTTAATGTATCTAAGACCGTTACTGTTGCTGTTGCAGAGTCTACATTCCCGTTTACATCAGTGATGCTTAAGGTAACTGTTTGTGTTCCTAAGTCACCACAAGCAAAATTCTCTTGACTAAGTGAATAAGTTGAAATCGAACAATTGTCGGTAGATCCATTGTCTATCGCTGTAGTTGTTATTGCTGCTTGACCATTGGCATCCAAGTAAACTGTAGTGTTTTGAGTGATGACTGTTGGTTTAATGGTGTCAATTACTGTTACAACAGCCGAAGCAGAGTCTGTATTTCCATCATTGTCGGTTGCTTTCAACCAAACGGTATTTTGTCCTACCTCAGAGCAGTCAAAGTTCATTGAATCTACACTAAGTGAAATGGAACTACAAACATCACTGCTTCCGTTATCAACATCGTTTGCCATAATCGAAGCCTGACCATTGGCATCTAAATACACATCAATGTTTTGAGTAATTACTGTTGGTTTAATGGTGTCGATTACAGTTACAATTGCGGAAGCAGAATCAATGTTTCCTTCATTATCCGTAGCTCTTAGCCAAACCGTATTTTGACCAATATTAGAACAGTCGAAGTTGGTAGAATCGAGACTTAAATTTAAGTTTCCGCAAGCATCGCTACTGCCATTGTCAATATCATTTTCGGTAATCGTAGCTTGACCGTTAGCATCTAAGTAAAGGTTGATGTTTTGAGCAATTACCGTTGGTTTAACAGTATCAATAACGGTTACAACTGCTGAAACAGAGTCTTGATTCCCATTCGCATCCATGGCCCTTAACCAAACTGTATTAGATCCAATATTTGAGCAATTAAAGTTTGATGAATCAATACTCAATGTGATTGAACTACAGTTGTCAGAGCTACCATTGTCAATGTCATTAGCTGTAATTGATGCTTGTCCGCCGGCATCTAAGTAAACATCAATGTTTTGTGCGATTACCGCTGGTTTAATAGTATCAATAACTGTTACGACAGCTGCAGCTGAATCTACATTGCCGTTAGCATCCGTAGCTATTAGCCAAACTGTATTTGTGCCAGTTTCAGAACAATCAAAGCTAGTAGAATCAAGGCTTAAGTTGGCAATGCCACAAGCATCGTTACTGCCATTATCAATATTACTTGGCATAATGTTGGCTTGACCATTTGCATCCAGATAAACATCAATATCTTGAGTAATTACTGTTGGTTTTATAGTATCAATTACCGTTACTACAGCATTTGCCGAGTCAATGTTTCCATTAATATCAGAAGCATATAGAGTTACTGTATTTTGACCAATTTCAGAGCAATCAAAAGAAGTAGAGTCCAACCAAATGTTAGCGATACCACAAGCATCGCTGCTACCATTATCTACATCGGAGCTGTCAATGCTAGCCATTCCAAACTCATCGAGGTAGACATTGATGTTTTGCGTTAAGACAGTTGGTTTGATAGTGTCAATTGTAAGTATGTTCTCCGAAGTGATGGCGGTACAGCCATTTGCGTCTGTCACAGTTATGGAATAATTCCCTTCTCCTGCAAAAAGACTGTCGTTTGTAGAGTTGTTGCTCCATGAATAAGTATAAGGAGTTGTTCCGCCACTTACGTTTGATTCAACAATTCCATCCGTTGTGGTTTGACAAGAGGCATTTTGAACCACATTTGTAGTGACAGAAAGTACAGCCGGTTCTGTTACTGTATTATTAGCAGTAGTTGTACAGCCATTATTATCGGTTATTGTTACAGAAAAATTTCCTGCTGGTAAGTCTGTAGCAGACTGAACAGTTGCTCCCATGCTCCAACTATAGGTGTAAGGAACAGTACCACCACTAGGGTTAGCTGTAACTTCTCCATCATAGCCACCGTTACAGCTTACATTTTTGTCAACAGATACACTTGCTGTCAACTGGTTTGGTTCAATTACTTCAGCAGAATCAACTAAACTACAACCATTGTTGTCGGTTACAGTAATATAATATTTTCCGACAGTTAGAGCTGTTATAGAAGCTGTAGTAGCAGAGTTGCTCCACAAATAAGTAGTAGTTCCTGTTCCTCCAATTGCCGTAGCTGTTACACCTCCATTACTGCCACCATAACAACTTACGTTTGAGTCAACACTTACTATTAAATCAAAAGAAGGAGCCGGATCTATAGTTACTGTATTGTTTGCAGAACATCCTGCAGAATCAGTAATGGTAAAGCTATAGCTTCCGGGAGCCAAGCCGTTTCTTATTCTATTCGTATCTCCATCATTCCACAAATAAGATAAATCCGACTGGCTTCCTCTGTAGGAAGAGGCATTAATAATGGCAAATCCATCGTTTGCTTCTTCACAGGCCTCATCTCCTGACGCTTGTACGAAAGCAGACATAGAAGAAGTAAGGTAGTCTACATAAGCAGAAGCGGTTGTACTACATCCATTGTTGTCTAAGACAGTAACGGTATAAGTTCCTCCACTAAGACCGGTTCTGCTTTGAGTATTTGGTCCATCATTCCAAAAATATGAGTAAGGTGTAGTTCCTCCAGAAGCGTTAGCTGTTACAGCTCCATCATCATCTCCATAGCAAACTACAATTGAGTCAACAGTTACCGATGCTGTTAAAACAGATGGTTCTGTTAAGCTTACTGTATCTATCGCTGTACAGCCGTTTCCATCTGTAACGGTTACAGAATATTGGCCTGCTTGTTTTCCTGAGATGATAGAAGTAGTTTCAGATGTACTCCATTGATAAGTATAAGGCAAAAACCCTCCGCTTGCTGTTGCAGAAACAGCTCCATCGCTTGCCCCATTACAACCAACAGAATAGGTTTCACTAGCAGTTACTACTAAGCTGTCGGGCTGGTTAATTTGTGCTGTAGCACTATAAGTACAACCATTTGCATCAGTAACAGTAACTCCATAAGTACCAATTGGGAGATTTCCCAAACTATCAGCATCGCTATTATTATCCCAGCTGAAAGTATATGGTGCACTACCACCTAAAGGAAATATTTTTACTGCACCATCGTTTCCTCCGAAACATTTTACGTTGTAGATTGAAAGAGATGCACTTAAAGTGTCCGGTTGACTTAAGTTAATTGAGGCTGTATCTGAACAACCAAGAGCATCTGTTACGGTTACAGAATAAATTCCTGCCGATGTATTCGTTAAGTTTTGAGTAGTTGAATTATCTGACCACAAGTAGGTGTAAGGAGCAGTTCCGCCTATAGTATTTAAAGTGATTTCTCCCGATTCTCCAAAACAGTCAATTGAATCGCTGACTGTGGCAGTAGTTTGTAAAGAATCTGCTTGAAGCACCTCAGTTGAATCAACCGCAATGCAAGAATTGCTATCTGTAATAGTTACATAATACATTCCGGCAGATAAATTATTTATGGCAGAAGTGGTATCACCATTGCTCCAAAGTATACTGTAAGGAGTTGTTCCACCAATAATTGAAACATTAGCACTTCCATCAAAGTTTCCAAAGCAACTTACACTATCGGCACTTGCTGTGGCGATAAGACTGTCAGGCTCATTAACTATAAAAGTGTCGGCTACTGTACAACCCTGGCCAAATGTAATGGTTACCGTGTAAGTTCCTGCTCCAATACCGCTAATATTTTCCGTAGTATCACCAGTATTCCATAAAAAATCAGTCGGGAAAGGTAGAGGTTCTCCTTGCCCGCCTTGAAATTCAGGAAATTCATTACCTTCTCCTTCTAACGGAGGGGGAGGTAATTGTCCCATATTTGAACTCACATCAGCAAACAAACCGGCATCATTGGTGCCATAGCAACTCACTGCACTGTCGAGCAAAATGTCGACCGTAACTTCCGGTGGGCCATAAACATAATATCCATCGGTTTCTGAGCAACCATTCAGGTCAGTAACGGTAACGGTATAAAATCCTGTATCAACTCCTGTAATGATTTCAGTGGTATCTCCCCGACTCCATTGGTAGCTTAGTCCCATTCCTCCATCAGTAGATGCCCTAAGTTCTGCGTCTGCAGCTCCGGGACAGCTTATGTAATCATCTTCTATTATGCTTAGGTAGAGTGGAGAAGGTTGTGAAAGTTGAACAGTGTCTCTAGCAGTGTTGGAGCCTGAGCAACCACTAGCGTCAGTAACGGTAACACTGTACTCACCTGCTCCTAAACCGAAAATTTTTGACGAATCTTCCTGGTTGCTCCAGTAGTAACTATAAGGTGCTTTACCACCATTAACTATAGCGCTTAAAATACCATTAGTGTCGTTATAGCAATTGATTGAGCTGTCGATTTGAATATTCACTCTTAAAGTGTCGAGTGCTGTTACATCAACTGAATCAATAGTTGTGCAACCCGAGCTATCTGTTACAGTAACATAATGCTTTCCAGTAGTCAAGCCATAGGCGTATGAAGATGTTGTAGAGTTGCTCCATAAGTAGGTGTAAGGCGAATTTCCGCCACTTGCTGAAATAGAAGCTTGTCCTCCATAGTTATTTGAGCAAGCTTCCCGTTCTAATGAAACTGTGGTTTGTATAGCATCAGGTTGTTTTACTTCAAAAGTGTCTGAGACAATACAAAAATCACTGCTGTCGTAAGGAACTTCTACTATGTACTGCCCTGCACCTAAGTTGGATAAACTATCCAACGTATCGCCGGTGTTCCAGAGTATACTTGTTGCATTTCCATTATTAATAAAACCGTTGAAAAACATAGTAGTCATCATTAAAGCAGAATCGGGAGCATTTAAATAAGTAAGTGTATCCCAACCCGGAGGAAAATCTCCTTCAGGTCCACCTTCTTGTCCGCCCTCTTGACCGCCACCTATATCTTCGCCAAATCCTACTACTTCAAAAAATTCAATAATATCTATCCAAAAATAGGCTTTCAAGGATGCGGTTGAATCTCCATAACAGTCAATTGACTGCTGTTCACGAATTACTAAACGCACTTCGGGAAAATAAAAGCGAAATGAGTCTACTTGACTACAGCCACTCTGATTATCAGTGACAGTTACGCTATACATACCTGTGTCGGTTACATGAATAGTTTCAGTAGTATCTAGCGTACTCCAAACATAAGACAAATCCGGACCTCCTTGTTGATAAGGATATATGTCAGTATAAGCATTTAGATAGGCTTCAGAAGAAGAAGGGCAGTATTTTACTAGTGAATCTACTTCAATATTTACATATAACTCGCTTTGAGGAGGGACATACTCATAAGAAGTTGCAGAACACCCGTTTGCATCGGTAACAGTTATGTCGTAAAAACCTTCAGATAAGCCGGTAATAGAAGCGGTTGTTTCTCCATTGCCCCAGTTGTAAATATAACCTCCTGTGCCTCCACTTGCAGAAGCAGTTAAGCCACCATTGCTATCTCCTAAACAAGTAATAGCGCTATCTAAGTTTACATTAACTTGTAGGTCTGTTGGCTGTGTAACTGTAGCCGAATTAGTTGCAGTACAACCATTATTATCAGTAATCGTAACATTGTATGTACCAGACCAAACTCCTGTAATCGAAGCAGTAGTTGCTCCATTACTCCAAGTATAGGTGTAGGGTGTAACTCCACCGGTTCCACTTGCAGTAGCACCACCATCGCTTCCTCCATTACAACTTATATTTGAGTCAATAACAGTTGATGCCGTTAAAGCTGTGGGTTCTGTAATAGTAGCTGAATTGCTAGCTGTACAGCCATTATTATCAGTAATCGTAACGTTGTATGTACCTGCCCACACTCCGGTAATCGAAGCAGTAGTTGCGCTATTACTCCAAGAGTAAGTAAAGGGCGGAGTTCCTCCGGTTCCGCTTGCAGTTGCACCTCCATCGCTTCCTCCATTACAACTTACGGTGCTGTCTACAACTGTTGTAGCTTGTAGTAATGAAGGCTGTATAATTGTAGTACTTGCAGTTGCAGTACAAGCGTTTCCATCAGTAACAGTCACTATGTAGGTGCCTGCATTTAAGTTGTTCATTGTGTTTGTAGTAGAAGTAGTGTTTGAAGTGCTGAAGCCATTAGACCAGGCATAATAGTAATTGGGGCTTCCATTCGTTGCTTGAACTGTTATACTGCCATCTCCGGAACCATTACAAGATAAATTTGTTTGAGCGATGATAGAAGCACTGAGATTACAAGCATTGTCGCCTAAAACTCTAAAGTTATCAAAAGCAAGCTCTTCGTTGGAAGAGTTAGTATAACATCTAACTTTTACACTCATACTACTTCCGCTACCTGGGATGTTCTTAGTAAATTCAGTAAAGTTTGTGGTTAAGATATTCCAATCTCCAATTCCGTCATTATTTGTATCTTCAGCAAGTGACTTGTTATTAATTCCGCTAGCTATATTGTTGTTAGAGTAGAATTGAATAATAGGTTGATATGAACTGCCGTCTATGCTATACTCTACAATAATATAATCACTATGAGAATGACCTAGCATTGAATTTTCAAATGCCGCAGCTTGGTTGTTTGCAGCAAATAGTCCTTTAAAACTCAAATTAGTCTTGCCACTTATGTTAATATTTGTGTAAGTGATTTCTTGTATTTCGTTTCCAAGACCTAAATAACCATCATGGTCTTCTCCAGCCCAAAAGAATGAGCCTTCTTGCCCTGAGTAAGCAGAAAATGATAAGTCAATATCGCTGCCATTCGTTCTTTGGAAGTAAGCATAAGCAGGGAAACCTAAACCCCCATTATTGGAAGAGGGTCTTACACCTGATAATTCAAAATTATCAGACCAAATAGTTGTTTGTGCTTGTGAATAACTTATAAGAGTTAGAAACAGAAATGTAAAACTTAATTTTTTCATAGCATTTGAAATGAACTTAAGCATCGAATTATAATAGATGTTAAAGTTTGCGAAATTATAACTTTTTATTTAACGCACAAACATTTAGCTTCATCGATTGAATATTAGCTTTTGTATAATTCTTAGTGCAAAATGAAACCTTTTCAAATGAATACTTCTTTAAGTTAGTTTTTTAAAGCGCAATTCTATTAAGTTGCTATTTTTTAAACACTTATCGTGGTTTTATCAGCTTGCTTATTTCCCTTACCTTTGAAAACTTCATTATAAAAAGTAAAAATGGCAGAAATAAAACCTTTTAAAAACGAAAAAATGCAGGCAGTATTCAGTGCCTTAAATTTAGAGAGAGAACATTCAGGAACTTCTACCGGCAGCAATTGGTTGCCAAATGAGGGTAAAATGATAGAGTCATATACCCCGGTAAATGGTGAGTTGATTGGAAAAGTTGCAGAAACTACCGAAAAACAATACCATGAAGTAGTAGAAAAAGCGCAATCGGCGTTTAAAGTATGGCGTAAAATGCCGGCACCTCAACGAGGCGAAATTGTTCGTCAGTTCGGCGATAAGTTAAGAGAAAAGAAGGCTGATTTAGGGATGTTGGTTTCCTATGAAATGGGAAAGTCTTACCAAGAGGGTTTGGGAGAAGTACAAGAAATGATTGACATCTGCGACTTTGCATTGGGTCAGTCGAGAATGTTGTACGGTTTTACCATGCATTCTGAGCGCCCTAATCACCGCATGTATGAACAATACCATCCACTTGGAGTAGTTGGAATCATTTCAGCATTTAACTTTCCGGTTGCTGTATGGGCTTGGAATACAGCTTTGGCTTGGGTTTGCGGAGATGTTTGCATTTGGAAACCTTCTGAAAAAACTCCATTGACTTCCGTAGCTTGTCAGAAATTAATTGCTGATGTATTAAAAGCAAACGACCTACCCGAAGGAATCAGTTGTATGATTACCGGTGACTACAAAGTAGGTGAAATGATGACGAACGACAAGCGAGTTCCTCTAATCTCAGCAACCGGAAGTATTCGTATGGGTAAGATTGTTGCTCAAGCTGTAGCAAAAAGGTTAGGTAAATCGCTCTTAGAGTTAGGTGGTAACAATGCGGTAATCTTAACAGAATCCACTGATTTAAAAGCATCCATTCCTGCTTTGGTATTCGCAGCTGTGGGAACTTGTGGACAGCGTTGCACTTCCACTCGTCGTTTGATTATTCACGAAAGTATTTACGATAAGGTGAAAGAAAACTTAGTGAGTGCTTACAAACAAGTGAAAATTGGTGACCCATTAGATGAATCGAATCACGTAGGTCCCTTGATTGATCAAGATGCGGTAAACAACTACTTAAGCGCTTTGGAAGAAGTGAAGAAAGAAGGCGGCAACATCTTGGTTGAAGGTGGTGTTCTAGAAGGCGAAGGATATGAATCCGGTTGTTATGTAAAACCTGCCATTGCAGAAGTAAACAATGAATGGGAGATTGTTCAACATGAAACTTTTGCTCCGATTTTATACATCATGAAATACAAGGGACTCGACGATGCCATTGCTATGCAAAATGGTGTTGTACAGGGACTTTCTTCAGCCATGATGACTACCCAAATGCGCGATATGGAAAAATTCTTATCAGTTGAAGGTTCCGATTGCGGCATTGCCAACGTAAACATCGGTACTTCCGGTGCGGAAATTGGCGGAGCCTTTGGCGGTGAAAAAGAAACCGGAGGCGGTAGAGAATCCGGTTCTGATGCTTGGAAAGCTTATATGCGCAGACAAACCAATACCATTAATTATGGTACGGACTTGCCGCTTGCGCAGGGCATTAAGTTTGAGTTGTAGGTTACGGCTAGCGCTCAAGCTTACAACTCAAGAAGAAACAAGACCCGATAGCTAGAGAAAGCTGTCGGGTTTTTTTATTGATTTTCAATATGCTTTTTAGAGCTATCAAGGTATTTTTCCAAAGTCGGCAAGTAAACCAACTTCCTTCTCTGATTTACTAACTCAGGGTTTTTAATGGGTTTCGGTTTAATTTCTCCGTCTTGATAACTAAATTGCGTTCCGAAATACTGATATCCCTGACGATTTATTGATAAGCGATCAATCAAGTAAGCCAAATTCATCCCGCTAGAAGTTCGGTCTTTGGGGTATGCTGCTAACATTAATCTTAAGCACCTTTCTTGAAATTTCAAATCTTGATCAGCATGTTGAGCAATTAACCAAGCTACTTTAGCTGCCTCACTTCCATAGGCATCAATTGTTATCCAAGTCGAATCCAATATAGCAGAAAGGAAAGCTCTGTTTAAACTGTCCAACTGAATTTGGAGTTTCCAACCAGAGCCCTCAAGATTCGAATCACCCAACACTTTTAGGTTTTGCTTTTTGTTGGCTCTAAAAAACTGATCATAGGGCTTTAATTCAATAATTGCTTTTGCAAGTCTTTCATTTGATTTTAGAAGACTATCTCGTTTTTGTTCATTTGAATGTGAAAGCCAATAAAACTTATTAAAATAGTTCTCTTTCTTTTTACTGATTAATATGTGCTTCTTAAGCAAACTGCTATCAACACCGCTAGAAAAGTGTCCCCCAAGACTAAAGTATTCCAAAGCATAATTATAGGATTTTTTCTCGTCTGTGCTTGCCCAATAATTTGAGAGTAATAAATAGTCTGTTCGATGAAAAAATGGATTTTCAAGCTCGCTTTCTAGACAATTAACATATGCCTTTTCAGAAGAGTCTTTATAGCTATTACAGTCACACTTCCTATCAAAGGATCGGACTATAGAGTCAAGTTCAATGCCTTGCGCCTTAAGGCTTATTCCTGAAAATACAAATAGCAACAAGAAAACAAATAATTTCAAGAAGTTGATCATGCAAGATGGACGGTATAAAGTAATGTTTAGTTGCCATTCAACCAATTCCCCAACATTTCTTTCCCATATTCACAAAGCACGCTCTCCGGATGAAACTGTACGGCATGAATGGGCAAAGTAGGGTGAGCAATCGCCATAATGTTTCCCGACTCATCAACAGCCGTTACTTTTAGTTTATGATCGAGATTGCTTTTCTCATCGATTACCCAGGAGTGGTAGCGTCCGACTTTAAACTGTTGAGGCAATCCTTTAAATAAAAGATTATCAGAATCCATCACTTTAATCAATTTCGACTGTCCGTGAACTACCTGCTCTAGGTTTTTCAGTGTTAAGTCAAAGACTTCTGCAATGGCTTGTAAACCCAAGCAAATGCCTAACACCTTTTTTTCGGCAACAATCGCTTTTAAGACCGGCATTAAGTTTCCGGCAGCTTGTGGGAGGTTTGGCCCGGGAGAAATGACAATGCGATCGTACTTTTGAGCTTTCTCTAATGTCAGTTCATCGTTCCGAATCACCTCAACGCCTTCCTCCCATAACTCCTCCAAATAGTGGTAAATGTTGTAGGTAAAGGAATCGTAATTGTCGATGAGGAGGATTTTGGACATGGGGGCAAATTTAAAGGAAAAGCGTTGAGGATATTGTTGTTTAAAATGATTCAACAGCTTTTTTAAATTCCCAATGTAATCAAGTGTTTTACTTTATGGTAGGATAACGCCGCTTTAATACATTTCTTCAACTCCATTTCGGGAATTTCTTGGTTTAATTGAAATATAATTGCTCGATTGCCTTCGAATTGAAATGTTTGACTAAAAACTAATTTAAACGTACTTACTAAACGACTAGAGCATTGAAAGTACATAGCGTACTGTTCAGGTGTTTTCGATTTCCAATCCATTCGCAAAGTACTTCCGTTTTTGGTGACAAAACTAGGCTCTCCCCATTTCAAGCATTCTTTCAATTCCTCAATTTCATCAGTTTCTTCAGCTGTTTCTATTACCATTTCTCTTAAAAATTGCATCTTTTTTCGAACAGTGTCGGGATATTTTTTGAATACCTCCTTAACCATAGTGTCAGTTTTCAAGACTAATTTTCTCATGCTTGGTAAATATTATAAGTAAAAGAATTGTAATTGTCGATAAGAAGGATTTTGGACATGGAGCAAATTTAACGGAAAACCGTTGAAACGGTTTGGGGGTTGTTTTGCTGTTTACCATAGCTGAAGTCGTGGGTTTAACTTCATTTTTGCGTTAGCAAAAATTCATTTCTACTTTCATTGTTTCCTCTTTTTCATTTTAAAGGGTTTCCTTCGGGCATCCTTACACGTTAAATAGTGCTTAAACCCAAAAAATGCGATTTCATCGTTCTTTTTTATTCCCACTATTCGATTTTGAGCAAGCTCAACGCTCTATCGGGAATAAAAAAAGCTCATCGAAAGATGAGCTTTTTTGGGTTGAGGTCGCGAGCGGATTCGAACCGCTGTGCAAGGTTTTGCAGACCTCTGCCTAACCACTCGGCCACGCGACCTTTTAAAAAGGTGGAGCAAAATTAAGCAATTCAATGCTTCTTGCAACTTAATTGTGTGCTTAATTATTTAATATTCTGATAATCAGTTTTCTTTGAAAAAAGCGCAGGTTTTTACCTGCGCTTTCTATTTAAGAATTATGCTAAGTTAATCTATATGATAAACTTCTCTGATTTTTCCCAAAATGGAGTCAACATCAATTTTAAGGTCGATAATTCTTCCACTGTGAATATCAAATACCCAACCGTGAACTTTTAATCCTCTTTTTCTTGCAGCAATTTGTACTTCAGCTGTCTTTAAAACATTTACACATTGCTCCTGAACGTTTAACTCAACCAATCGCTTGTATTTTTCCTCTTCATCTGCAATAGCATCCAGCTCATCATGGTGAATACGGTAAACATCTCTAATGTTTCTCAACCAAGGGTTCAATATTCCTAAATCCACTGAGTCCATAGCAGCTTTAACGCCACCACAGTAGTAATGTCCGCAAACAATTACATGTTTTACTTCCAGGTGTTTTACGGCATAATTAATTACCGAAGCAGAGCTTAAGTCTAAGTTGCTAACCATATTGGCAATGTTACGATGAACAAAAACCTCTCCCGGTGCTGCGCCCATTAACTCTTCCGCTGTAACTCTACTGTCTGAGCAGCCAATGTATAATAGTTCAGGGCTCTGACCTTTTGAAAGGTTTTCAAAGTAATTATTATCGAGGTTTAACTTTTCTTTTACCCAGTTTTCATTGTTTTCAAATACTTTATTCAAATCCATAATTTACCGTTTGTTAAATGAAGCCATAAAAATAAACATGCAAGTTTGTTTTTAAAACTTAAAGTTTCGAAAATGCAACCTTAAATTTTTACTTTTACATTCCCAAAAGAGAAAGCAAATGCAAGAGAAGATAAAAGATTTAGAGAAAAAAATTGCTGAAGCCCATAAAGGTGGTGGTGAAAAGCGAATTGAAGCACAACATGAGAAGAATAAGCTCACCGCTAGAGAGCGCATTCACTTTCTGATGGATGAAGGCTCTTTTGAAGAGATTGGCATGTTTGTAACGCATCGCAGTAATAATTTTGGTTTAGACAAAAACAAACCCTTAGGTGATGGAGTAGTTACCGGTTATGGAACCATCAACGGTCGATTGACTTATGTATTTGCGCAGGATTTTACGGTAATGGGTGGTTCTTTAGCAGAAGCTCATGCTGAAAAGATTGTAAAAATCATGGACATGGCCATGAAAAATGGCGCACCTTTAATTGGTTTAAATGATTCCGGCGGCGCTCGAATTCAAGAGGGGGTAGTTTCTTTGGGAGGATATGCCGATATTTTTTACAGAAATACACAAGCCAGTGGAGTAATTCCACAGCTTTCTGCTATTATGGGACCTTGTGCCGGTGGTGCGGTTTATTCACCAGCATTAACTGACTTCATTATGATGGTGGAGAAAACCTCATACATGTTTGTAACCGGACCGAATGTAGTGAAAACCGTAACGCATGAAGAGGTTACTTCAGAAGAGCTTGGTGGAGCATCGACGCATGCAACTAAGTCGGGTGTAACACATTTTACTTATGCCAATGAAATCGAATGTATCAATGGACTTAAAAAACTGCTTTCTTATGTTCCACAGAACTGCGAGGAAGAACCACCTGCGATTGATTACAAGCCGGGAAATGAAGTCCGCGAAAAGTTAAATAACATTATTCCGGACAACCCCAACCAACCTTATGATATCCGCGAGGTAATTGAAGGAACAGTTGATTCTGATTCTTTCCACGAAGTACATAAGGATTTTGCAGAAAACATAGTGGTTGGTTTTGCACGCATTGCCGGCCGTTCCATTGGAATTGTTGCCAATCAGCCAGCATTTTTAGCAGGAGTGCTTGACATTAATAGTTCAGCAAAAGGAGCACGTTTTGTTCGCTTTTGTGATGCCTTTAACATTCCACTTTTGGTATTTGAAGATGTACCGGGATTTTTGCCTGGAACTGATCAGGAGTGGAATGCCATCATCACCAATGGAGCGAAATTACTTTATGCCTTTAGCGAAGCTACCGTGCCAAGAGTTACTGTAATTACACGTAAAGCCTACGGAGGTGCTTATGATGTGATGAACTCCAAACACATTGGCGCAGACATGAATTTTGCTTGGCCATCGGCAGAAATTGCCGTGATGGGAGCCAAAGGAGCGGCTGAAATCATCTTTAAGAAAGAAATTCAAGCAGCTGACGACAAAGAAGCGAAGCTAAAAGAGAAAGAGGAAGAGTACGCTGAGATGTTTGCCAACCCATACAATGCAGCAGCTCGTGGTTATGTTGATGAGGTGATTCGTCCTGATCAAACTCGCGAAAAGTTGATTAAAGCCTTTAAAATGTTGGAGAATAAGGTGGATACTTTACCGAAGAAAAAGCACGGGAATATTCCCTTATAAAATTAGGTTTTAGCATAAATTAAAGGGGCTGTTTACATGGTGAAAACAGCCCCTTTTTTTAACTAATTATTTAAACTGAAAAACTCAGTCTTTCATACACCTAACACTTAATCCGGAAGCTCTATTGTTTTGAGCTACATTGTATTCGTGATAGACATTAGAAAAACTAAAAAACATTGAATTGTGTGATCTGTCTCCACCACCGTCTTTTGAGGCAGACCACCAAGCAGTAGCTCCTCCAAACTGATTAAAGCTTCCTGTTTTACTTCTATACCCACAAGGGAAAGCATTAAAACCACTGGTGTTGTCGCCGTTTTCATATCTTGTCCATTCGGTTTTGCTTTTTATAGAATTTACATTTCTCGGATACTTTTGCGAAAAGAAATCACCCAGTTTCTTCCATTCATCTTCTGAAGGTATATGCCATCCTTCAGGAGCTAATCCTCTCGGATCATTTACTGCAAACCAGTTGTAAAGTAATCCACATTGTTCTGCAGTTGAAGGATCGTTATTATAGTAGGCCCAAGCAGGTTTTTTATTTTCTCCGGCTCTTTCCCATTCCTCTGCACTTTTTGCTTGTGGAATATCCTCTCCGTTTTTAAACTTAGTAAGCTTTAAATTAGTTGTCATTACAGTTTGATCACCATATAACATTAGTAAGCTTATTAATACTAGTAAATGCAAATAATGAGGCAAGTAAAAGAGTTGATAGTATAGTTTTTACGCTTTTTTTCATCTTAAAATTCATTTTAAATTACTACCACCAAATTCGGTAATTAAAATCAAATTCTCCGTCTCTAACATCAACAGAGTCACCGTTTGCCCAATACTTTGAGTTAAATTCAAAATTTCCAACAACTCTGTAGTAAACCGTATCGGCTATGGTACCAATAGAGTCGTATGAAGTAATGCTAATTTCAGATTCCTTGTCTCTGGTATAAGTGTAACCACTTTCATTGTTAAAGGTAACTACCTCATAACTAAAATTAAACCCCGGGTCTGAGTGGCTATACGTTCCTGTAATTGAATCCAGTGGGACGTAGATTTTTACTTTTACGGTGGTGTCTTCATGCACTTTATTTACGGCTGTAACAGAGACAGTATTACCTACGCCAAAAACATTTACAGCGGCATTATTGGTTTCAACGACTTCACCATTAACGATTGCCGACATACTACCGCCCACATTTAAGTTGTTATTATTGGCTCCTGTATTAGTTGAAGTACTATTATTTGCCGGCTTAGTATCATCTTCCTCACAAGAAGAAAATGAGATGATTATTACACTAAGAAGGGCCATTATGTATTTATTGTGTTTATTCATCTTTATGAGTTTAAAATAAGTGTGATATTATATCAGTTGTGAGGTTTTTCATAAATAAAATGAAACTTTCCATTTTGTATATCTACTGAATCAATGGTGTTGTCATGTCTTTCGCCCGAGTAGCTAAAATAACCCTCGACCCTATAAGTTGTAATGGAGTCTTTTATTGTTGAGATTTGGTCATAAACAACAACGTCAACTTCTCCAACTACATTCTTATTAATTACTTTTCCGAGATTGCTACTGTCTGCAAAAACTGCATAACTAATATAAAAGTCATTGTCTCTTACATAGGAGATTGAATGCTTTCCTTGAGTTGGAATGTCTGGTACTGTTACAGTGAGACGAACTCTTGTATTTTCCTCAGAAAAATCATCTCCATAAACATCTACTTCGTCATTAGTCTTATCTAATCTATACCTTACATTGGTGTAATTAATTTGTTTGCCGTTTACTTCTGCGGTAATACTACCTTCTTCTAGCCCTGTTACTGCTTGATAGTTATTTCCTTGATTGTTATTAGAAGCTGAAGCAGGTCTTTCATCATCTTTTTTGCAAGAGGATGATGATAAAACTAAACTGCTAATTAAAAGACCTATAAGTCTGATATTAAGTGTTTTTTTCATTGCTAATAGTTTTATATTATTTATTGACCATTTTTGCCTCCCCAACAAAACTCACCACCGGCAACATTTGTAAGGGTTAAATTAGTAGCTGAGAAGTTTGGCATAGGAGGTTGGCTTGTACTTGCACCTGTATAAGCATAATAGGCACAATTTGGTAAGTTTTTAAACTCTGTGTCTTCAATTGTTAATTTAGGATCAGCATGCATATAAATTGCGCCTGTATTGGTAATATTTCCCACAGCAATATCCCCTTTTGCTCCTTCGATAATAGCATGTTTTATTAAGTTGTTTTCTTGCGTAAAACTGTAATAAATACCACCCCAGTTTACTTGATTGTAACCACTCAAGCTTACCGGCTCAGCGCTTGTTCCCATAATGTTTAAAGCGTAGTTGTAAGGAGGTAAGTTCCCTGCTGCCTGTAAATAGCCACTTTCTCTAAAAAGTAGTTCAGCGCCTGCTTCTATTGTTAAGAACCCATTGTCGGTAATGTGCACTCTGTCGTCAATCAAATAAGGAACTTCTAGCTTTTTCCAACTTACTGTAGATTCAATTTCATAGTAATCTTTAATTACATTTATATAGTCGAAAGCATTGCCAACAAAAGTGGAGCTACTGTCGAATATATGAGCATTGTAAGCACATACTCTAACGGCCATTCCTTCATTTTCAGAAATAGTAAGGTTGCTTGTACTAATGGAAGAGTTTCCTCCACTAAAATCCAGCGCCAAATTACCTCCGTTGCTTATTTCAACATGACTTAAGTTTAATGATGCTGAAGTGGCAACTGCAATACTTCCTTCATAAATTGGAGAGTTTTCAGTAAATTTTTTACCTGCAGCGTATTCTACTTTAACATGAGCTAGCGAATTATTGGCTTGAGAAGAAAAGAACAACCCCCTCCAATAACCTTTCCCTTTTCCGGTTCCTGAAAAAACAATGGGTTTTTCTTCTGTTCCCTCTGCAATAAACGCTACATTATCGTTAACTCTTATTCCTGCATCTTGCTTAAACTCTATAACCACTCCAGGTTCAATGCGAACTTTTTTATCGCCGTTGATTTGCATAAAGCAGTCAATTATATAGTCTACCTCTTTCAAGCTGTCGTTTCTTAACACACTATCTGTCTCAAAAAAATTACAAGGTAATACAATTGCTTCATGAGCTGTTGTGTTAGGTTTTGAAGCCGGTTCTACTTTGTCATCTTCCTCTTCACATGAGCTAAAGGCAATTAAAAATAATCCGATTAATAGAAATTGGAAGTGAAAAACACTTTTAAAACAATTCGTTGATGTCATAATAATTTTAAGTTTTGTTGGTTTTATAGCTTAATGCCATATTTTAGCGGTGGTAAACATTTTTATGAAAAAAAATGTAAATATTCGGTATCATACCTAAAACTAATTTAAATAGATTTTGAATTATTGATAAAGCAGGATGGCCATTTTCAT
>DIAJ01000025.1:0-15189 GCA_002415785.1 Flavobacteriales bacterium UBA5081 | reverse complement strand
CTTTGGAGATCACTGAAATCATCGCCATTTAGGAGTGGAAAATTAAAATTAGGAAACAGGCCTAGATTTTTTTGTTTACTTTTTCTCCCGATTGCTATCGGGAATGGAAAAAAGTAAAGATAGAAATATTATAAACAAGGTAGTTTAATAGTTCGCTAACTAATTTAGGTAAATAAACGGACATTCAAAAAAAAATGTGATATGTTTACTTTTTCAAAAGTTTTCTATTAATGGACAAGGACAATTATTACTTGGAACAGCTCAAAGAAGGAAACCAAAAAGTGCTAGATGAAATCTACTTAAGGTATAAAAATGAGTTTATCAATTTTGGCAAGAAGTATTCACAAGATGAGGAAACCTTGCTAGATGTTTTTCAGGATTGTATGATTGTTTTGTACGAAAACGTTAGAAGTAGCAAGCTCACTACCTTAAATAGTAGCTTAAAAACCTATTTGTTTTCAGTTGGGAAGTATAAGTTGTATCGTTTTAATCAAGAAAGTCAGAAAAAGAATGTAGAATGGTCAATTGAACACCAAGAAGAAACAACTCACCAGCTTTTTGAGGAAGAAATTAATGTAGAAAGAATGAAATTGATTAATAAAGCTTTTGAGCAATTAGGAAAAAAATGCAGACAGCTACTCAAACTTTTTTACTACAGAGGTTTCGATTTAGAAGAAATAAAAAACGAAATGAATTTAGAGAATAAAAATACAGTGAAAAGTCAAAAATCTAGATGTTTAAGTCATTTGAGAAAATTGACAATTAATAGTTAATGACAATGACAACAGAGCAGTTAATAGAAGCCTACTTTTTAAATAAGCTAAGTGCAGATGAGGTAGAGGAGCTTAAAAAGCGTTTGCAAGATGATTCTGCGACAAAAGAAGATTTTATCTTTCAGCTTGAGCTTTCAAAAGTGCTTCAAGAAAATGAAAAGAAAAAAATAAAGCAAAGACTTCAATTGCTTGATCAAAAAGGTTCTCCTCTTAAAGTAAAGTGGTGGGCAGTAGCAGCTTCAATTGCAGTTTTATTTGTCTTGGCATGGGTATTTAATCTTTTTACTATTAATCAACAAAACGACCAACTTTATTCAGCTTATTTTCAAGCCTACCCCAATGTAATTGCTCCGATTGAGCGGTCTTCAAATGGCAATATATCAGCGCTGCAAAAAGAAGCTTTCCAACTTTATGAGAATGAAAAATACGACAAAGCTACATTGGCATTTGAAGAGCTTTACAGTCAAGAACATGAAGAATATGCTCGTTTCTATTGGTTGATCAGCACAATGGGCAGTGAAGAATACGCCAAGGCAATTGAGTTATATAAGCAAAATGAACAATGGGAAAAGAGTGAATTTGAATATCCTGCAAAGTGGTATGCTGCCCTAGCATATTTAAAATTAGCCAATGAAAAAGAAGCTGTTCATTTACTTAAAGAAATCCAAGTTTCCGATCATGCATTGAGCAAAAGCGCTGAAAAATTGCTTGAGGAATTAAAGTGAATTTATTTTTCTCCAGAATAAGACAGTAAATAGAATGATTGAAAAACCAAAAATCAGCCAATAAACTAAGCTATTTGAGCTTTCTACAATTGCATTTTGATTTCCTTGAACTACAAAACCCGCCCAAAAATAAGGGTGCTGATGTAGCGGATTGGTTTCTAAAAAATCTCTTTTTGCCTTCGCCAAAGCAGCACTTTTTGTAGCCCCATTTTTTAAGTTCTCATAAAAGAGTTGCATTATTTGAGCTGTTTCACGATCCGGAACCGGCCACAAACTGTAAACTGAAGAGTTCACTCCGCTATAAACTAAAGCTTGTGAGAGACTTTGCATTCCCTCTCCTGCTTTGAGCTCCCCAATTCCGGTGTTACATGCGCTTAATACGACTAATTCTGCCGGAAAGTCTAAGTTGTAAAGTTCATTAAAGCTCATTGTTTCTTCATTCTGAAAAACGAGTTTTGAGTTTTCCGACTCTTCGTCATCATAAATGGTGTGCATCGCCAGGTGGAAAATGTTGTAATTATGAGCTTGATTTACAAAATCTTGTTTGCTTGCATTATTGCTTAAATACAAATCTCCTCCATAACTGTCTACTATGGCTTTTGCTTCCTTTGTTGCTCCCGCAATGTTTTCTAAACGGTTGCTGTTTGCTTTTCTACTCTGGCTATAGTAGCTATCGGAGTATACCGGAGCAAATGCAGCAATTAATTTTTTGTTTTCGTTTACACTGCGCTTTGACCTGTTTGTTAAGTACCATAACGATAAAGACGGGCTATAGCTCACTTCATGATGTTGGATTAAATAATCATTGTTTTCATCAGAAACAAGTGATTCAAAAGATAAGTAGTTCAGTTTGCCATCGGGAATAATAATGAGGTGGTCACTAGAAGCTAAGCTTTCTTTAAACGGACTTACAATCAATTTGTAGCAACTTTGAGAAGCAGCAACAATATCGCTATTAATTCTTTGAATTTTAGCATGATAATCAGTGATGGCTGAGTCAATTTTCTTGCGATTTCCAATGGCTATTAATTCAATACTGTTTTTATTGATCAAAATAGCAAAGTACCTTTCTTTACCTTGTATATATTTAACAATTAACTCCTTATTTGTTAATTGATTTTGAATGGATGAAATGCTTATTTCATTAGAATAAAATTTATCGTAACGGGCGTCGACTTGCTCAATCTCTGAGTTTATTTTATTGATTTCTAATTCTGTTTCTTCTTTCATCTTCACTAAACTTGACGAATCGGGAAATTCTTTTACTTTTTCTTTGAGCGCTTGTAGTTTTGAGAATTGCAAATTTCTCTTGTTTAGTAAGTCTGCCGGTATTGCAGTAAATCGCTCTTGTTTTGCTTCAAACTCTTTTCTTAAAGTCTGACTGTTGTTTTTTTCAATTAAATCAAGCAGATTTGCGTCCAGTTTATGATTAAGTAAATGAATTGCAGTATAAATTCCTTCCTGAATTTTAATATTTAAGTCGTTTAATGAAGGATTGTAATTGCCGTTTTGGTAATAATAATCAAATGCTTTAGCAGCTAATTTATAAAGATGTAAGCTTAGTTCTATGTCTTCTTTATTTTGGTCGATTTCATAAAATGAATGATAATAATCTGCCGCATTCACTAGAGCGCGAATAATATAAATACTGTGTTGCTTAATAAAGTTTGACTCATTTAATTTAATAAGCGAACTTTCACTAAAGCTGTCCAAGTAGCTAAACGCAAGTTGAATGTATTTTTTTGAACTATCAGCTTTTCCAAACTGTTGATAATGATATGCTTTTCTAAGACTAAGCGTCATCAAGTTCTCTTGACCAATATTTGCTACTTTATTGATATTTATAGCTTCATCCAGGTAGTGAATAATTTCATGAAGGGAATTATTTCTTAAATCAGCAATTTTAGAATACTCAGAATTTAAGATCATTTGATAATACAAATTGTCATATTCTTTCGCCAAATTCAAACCTAGTTGCAAGTATTTTTCAGCTCTTTCAGCTTGATTATTGTCTGATAAATAGTCAATAATGCTATGAAAACCGGAAAGTAAATGTGAAATATAGGTTTGCTGAGTAGTCTTATCTGCACTTTTAAAAAGTTGGATCAGGCGATCTAATCGGGATACTGCAGCCTCTGTTTGAAAGTCTGCTGTGAGAAAGTCAATATGTAATCTATGTTGATTAATCGTTTGGCTTATAGGGTGCTCTTTTTTAGAAAGAATAGAGTCTACTTGATGGAGCATTTTTTTCGCTAAGAACAGATCTCCATATTCTAAATAGACCTTTAATAGGTTTCCATAAAGTGTTGTGAAGTAGGTGTAATCAATGTTTTTTGCATCTTTTTCCCAATATTTCTTTGCATTAAGTAGACAATTTAAACGAGCAGTAAAAAAGCCCATTTGTTTATAGTTAGTACTTAGATTATTGTAAGCTAAGCCTATGTCAAATAAAGGAGCATCATCTATCGATTGAAGTACGGAGATGGAAGCTTCATATTTCTCAATCGCATCAAAATAGTTCCCGTTTTTATCGTATAAAAAGCCCAAATCATAGATGTAATCAGCTTTTAATTTTCCTTCTAAGTATTTGTAGAATAAAGAATAACCTTCTTCAGAAATACTTAACGCTTTTTGCCAATTACCGGAATAGGCAGCAGCGTGGTAGTAGCCGGTGTAAAGCTTCTTTAGATATGAAGAGTACTTCTTTAGATTTAACTGCTTGGCAATTGTTGCTGCAGTTGAGTAGGCTTCTATGGCAGCTGAATAGTTTTGATTTGTGGATTGATTTGCTCCCAAAGAATAATACATTTTACTCTTTGCTATCAGGATTAGTGAATCTCCATTTGCAAGAGAATTAACTACCTTTTCCCATTCATCATAAGCAGCTTCATAATTCCCTGCTTCCAGTAAACTGTCGGCTTTATAAGAAGGATTGCCGTTTAAATTGTTGCCGAAGATTTTTTTAGGTAGAGCTGTTACTAAAGTAATAAAAGCTAAGGATAGAATAATGTTGTATTTCACAGTAAAAAGTTGACTAAAGTCGGCAAATATATAGAATGAATTGTTTTACAAGATGAATTGATGTAATTTCTACGCACTTTGCTGTATTTTGGTTGCAGAGCAATTTTTTTCTTCAAACAATTCAAATATTATTTTATTTTCGGCAGATGAAAAAAGTCTACTTCGCAGCCTTACTTCTTTGTTTTACTTTTTCAATAAAAGCTAGTCAGTTAGATAGTTTATTGAAACGCTGGGAAAACGTTAACGACAGCGCCAAATACGACAGTTTAATCATGTTTGCGCGCGATTGTGTAATTCATAGCAAAGGAAGTGGAGCTTTGCCAATTGCTCAATATGCTTACCATCAAACATTGGATGATCAAAATTTGACTGATTTAAATGTAAAAGCTCATTTTTATTTAGCTGCAGCCTATGCTGAGATGAATGAGCAAGACAGTAGTTTGCATCATTATTTATTGGTACTAAATAAAGTTGAAGGAACCAAAAACGAAGGATGGGCACCACACATTTACAAAAACATTACCTGGTTTTTAATAGAAAAAGGAGAGTATGAGAAAGCGATTGATTACTTTTTAAAATCTTTAAAAATAGCAGAAAAAGAAAGAGATACGCTTTTAATTGGAGTTTACACTTCTCAGATTGGTTATTGCTATGATCGACTAAGAGAATTTAATAAAGCGATTAGTTGGCAAAAAAAGGCCTTGCCACTTTTTGCGCAAATTAAGGATTCCTCCTTGGCGGGTTTGACTTACACCAGAATTGGAATTGCCTACGATGGTCTAGAGGTTTACGATTCAGCGCACTATTACAATGGAATTGCATTAACTTATGCAGAAGCGCGAAAAGATTCAATGGATATTGGGGTGATTCTTTCCAATATAGGAAATACTTATCGCAAGCAAATGAAGCTTGAAGAAGCTTTAAAAGCAAGTACAAAAGCGCTACAAATTAAAGAGCAACATGATGAGAAGTTTTCTCAGGGCTTAACAATTATGAACATTGGGAAGATTTACCGCGCGATGGGTGATTTTGAAAAGTCGAAGGAGTTTCTTCAAAGAGGGCTAAGAATTTCGCAAGCTGAAAACCATTTAAAGTATATATCTGAGGCTTTTCATGGACTTTATGAACTGTATAGAGATTTTAATCAATACGATTCTGCTTTGCATTATTACATTGCCTATGATGAAATTGAAGACAGTCTTTACAGTGAAAAGAAGAAAGCACAAATCACCAATTTAGAGGCAAAATATGAAAATGAAAAGAAAGAGCGAATGATTGCTAATCAGAATGTTGTATTGGCAGAAAAGGAACATGAGTTGGCAATTAGACAAAGAATGATTTTTGTTCTGTTAGCAGTAGTTGGTTTGGTTCTCGGGATCTTTGCTTTTGCTTATCAACGATATAAAAACAAAAAGCAGCAGGAATTACAACAGCTTAAAATTGAGCAACAGGAGACACTTTTAGAAGCTGTTATTGAGGCACAAGAAGAAGAACGCAAGCGCATTGCCAAAGATTTACACGATGGCATTGGTCAACAACTTAGTGGGTTGAAAATGGGAACGCAAAAGCTATCAAGGGCTTTAAAAAGCAAAGATCAAGAATTAGCTAGAGAAGCAGATGAGTTGGCTAAAATTATCAGTGAAACTGCCGAAGACGTCAGAGGCTTATCGCACCAAATGATGCCGCGCGCACTTATGGAAGTAGGTTTAATTGATGCTTTGGAAGATATGCTGTCAAAGAGCTTAAAGGCCGGAGGAATCAACTATCAGTTTGAGCATTTTGGGCTGAATGAACGTTTGCCTGAAAAAATTGAAATTAGTTTGTATCGAATTGCTCAAGAGTTAGTTAATAACATTATAAAGCACTCAGAAGCTACTGAAGTACAGCTGCAACTGTTCAAAAATAAAGGAGCATTAATAATGGTTGTAGAGGATAATGGAAAGGGGATTAATGTACCTCAAAATACTGATGGACATGGCTTGTTGAACATAAGAAGCCGGCTTAATTCTTTTAAAGGAGAAGTGAATTTATCTCCAAGTCCAAATAGCGGAACTTTAGCAACTGTTAGGTTGCCGATAAAGTAGCATTATAATTAAAGCAAAAGCTGCAATTCCTTGTCCATTTGCTCAAAAAGTGGTTCCCATCTGTATTTTTCAGCTGCTATTTTTCGACTGTTTTCGCTGAGTTGTTTCCAAAGAGTTTGTTCTTCAATTAATCTTAGGCAAGCGGCAGCAAATTGAGTTGAATCATTTGCAATTAAAATATGCTGTTCATTTTTTAATGCCAAGCCTTCTGCTCCAACTGAGGTTGAAACCATGGGTACACCGCGATAAAGCCCTTCCAAAACTTTTACCTTCATTCCACTGCCAAAGCGCAAGGGAGCAATGTATACGCGACTTTTCTTTAAATAACTTTCTAAGTCTTTCACAAAGCCTGTAAAAATTATATTGGGAAACTTTTTTGCTGCTTCGTAAATACGTTCATCTCCTTTCTTCCCCATGATGTAAAAGCGGCAGTCAGTTTGTTTTTTAATAATTTGGGGCCAAACTTCTTGAATAAACCACAGCAGAGCATCAATATTTGGCTCCCAGCTTAGTGTGCCCATAAAACTTAAAGCCAATTCAGTATCGCTGAATTTAAGTGGCGGAAGTTCCAACAATTGGTCGTTTCCTAAGTGATAGGTACTGCGATGTTTGTCAGTTTTAAATGCATGAGTTTTATAAAGCTCAATGTCAGAAGGAGTAGAGTAAATTAAGTTAGAAGCTTTAAAAATAGCCTTTTCATATTTTTTCACTCGCTTTGCTTCAGCTTTCAGCAGCCACTTTACTAGAGGGTTCTTGGTAAGCTCTCCCATTCTTTGCCAAAGCATAAACTCTGCATTATGCGTATGCATCACCACTTTTCCTTTGTAATTTTTAGGAATGTATTGAAACATCTCATAGTGATCTACAACGATTAAGTCGTATTCATTGGCTATCTGCTTAACCTTTTCTTGAAAACTCTTTGAGAAATTGCGAAAAACATTTAGGCAAGGAAACCCAAAATAGCTTTTAATCAGATTGATTGGGTTACGATTAACTTCTAACTTTTGGTGTATAAATTGGGTTAATTTGATTTTTTTTTCAAACTCGGCAAGGTAGAATTCGTCTTCATCTTTCAATAGGCAAGCTAAACCTAATTGGTAGCGCTTCGATAAGTCTTCCACATACTTCCATGATTTCATGGTGCCTCCACTCTTTGGCGGATAAGGCAATTGAGTGCTTAAAAAAAGTAGAGAAGCGTTGCTCATCGATGGTTTTAAAAAATCTTGGGCGAAGTTAACTAAAAACTTAAGGAGCAAAAAGGTGTAAGTTCATTCTAATTTTATTCAAAAGTGATACTTTTGGTGAATAATTTCTTTCAAGCATTTCTGTGAAAACCAAAATACTCATAGTTGACGATCACCAATTAGTAATCGACGGACTTTCTTCCATTGTTAAAGAGCTAAAAGAATACGAAATTGTTGGTAAAGCCTCTAACGGAAAAGAGGCTGTTTCCTTAACAGAAATGCTTTCTCCCAACTTAGTGTTAATGGACATCGATATGCCTATTATGAATGGATTAGAGGCTTGTCGAAGGATTAAAACTGAATGCCCTCAAGTGTCAGTACTCATACTTACTATGCACAATGAGCCTTCCTTAGTTCGCAAAGTGATGGAAATTGGAGCCGACGGTTATGTATTAAAAAATGCTGACCGCGAAGAATTTTACAATGCTTTATGCAGTATAGCAAAAGGCAAAAAGTATTTTAGTGCTGAGGTAACTGAAAGTCTTCTCAATACTGAAGGGAAAAACAAAGCTAACTTTAACATTGATAACAATACATTGCTTTTAGCTAAACTCACAGGAAGAGAGTTAGATGTTTTAAAACTAATTGCAGAAGGTTTTTCCAATAAGGAAGTTGCGGAACAGTTATTCATATCTCACCGAACTGTAGATACCCACCGAACCAATTTGATGAAAAAGCTGGATGCTCACAATGTGGCTGCACTCATCAAATTTGCTATAAAAAATGGATTGGTGGAGTAACATTTTGCATCCTATTATCACCTCTAGGGTATTTCACGGATACTGATTACGTTTTTTCCTCTATTTATTCACTTAGAGCCATGGGCGTACTTCGTAGAAAATTTTTCAATGAAGGAAATGCTCCTGTATTTAATAGTACTCGAGTATTTCTTATGAAAACGAAGAAGTACTATGAACAAACAAACGACAACAGCTGAAAATCTAACTCCACGAGAAGTGGAAGTGTTAAAGTTAATTGCAGATGGCTTTTCCAATACCCAAATTGGCAAACAGCTTTCCATCAGTCACCGAACAGTAGACACACACCGAACAAATATTCGAAACAAATTGGGTGTGCATAACCTTGCCGGAATGATCAAATACGCCTTAACCAATAAACTTATTCAATAATGAAAAAGATAATATTTTGTCTATTGACTTTTTCATCCTTGGCTTTTGTGCGAGCACAGAGCATCAACGAAGACTTTGAGAAGTGGACGGTCAAGGAAAAAGCCATTAACATTACCGGAATGGATCTTTCTCCTGACGCTAATCAGCTTGCTTTGGTTTGTGGGAAGGTAAACAACAACCCTTTGATGATTTATGATATTGCTTCAAGATCTATTGTTAAGGAAATTGAGGTAAAAGCTGAGTTTGAGGGATACAATGTCTATTACTCTAAGTTGGGAAATTACCTTCTGATACAAGAAAGAAAACTGGAAACCAGCATTAAAAAAGCCAAGAAGGTAGACTATGCTGTGGTAGACTTAAATCAGGAAAAAGAAATTATTCGTTTCAAAAAAATTAGTGATGCAAAAATTTCTACAGATGAATCTAAGCTGTATGTTTTAGAAGATGAAGAGTTAAAAATTTACAGTTTACCGGAGCTAAAGGTGATTGAAAAGGCAAAGCTTGATGCTGCATGTAATGCTTTAGCTATTCACCCTAATGGGAGTGAAATTGCCGTAGCTGTGAAACCGGAAAAGAAGGAGTTGAAAAATGTTCCCTCATTGCGCAACAACAAAAAAGTACTAAAGAAGGCGGCAAAGTTTCGCCACATGATTGCCATTTTCGATGCTGAAAGTTTTGATAAAAAGCAGCTTGTTAATGAAGTTTATGACAATATAAACTTGATGTTCTACTCTGCTGATGGCAATAAGTTGACCTGCTTTAACGCTGCCCCAAATTCTTATGTAAATGTAATTGATGCAAATAATTACGAACCATTAAGAGAGTCTTACTTAAGTAGAACCAATAAGCAGCCGGACTATAATTACGGTTGGAATAATAAGGTTTTTGGTATAGCTACGGTTGATGAGTGGCCGGCAGTAAATATTTACGATGTAAATAGTGGTAGTATGCTCGATAGCTATGATACCAAGATGAAAATCTGGAAAAACATGAAGAAGAAAATATACAGCGGAACTAACACAAGCTTTGTGTTTTTGCCGGATCAAAGGCATGTTTTAATCGCTTATGGAAATTCACTAATTAAGTGGAAAATAAAGAAATAAATCAATTTATTATGAAAAAGATAATTCAACTAATCAGTTTAACTTTTTTACTAAGCGGAAGTTTTCAATTAAAAGCTCAAAAAGAGTATTACAGTACTCAAGAGGAGGTGATAGAGGCTGCTTACCTTACTCTGGATCGATGGATAGAATCCGGGGAGTTAAGAGAAAATATTGAACACCGATTGGAGAGAAATACCGGTGAAACTAAAATGAGCGGTACTTATGTGCTGGATATTACCTTAAGACATAAAGGCGAGGTGGTTTCTGTAAATGTAGTGGAAAGCAATGCTGCTATTAAGCTACAGAATTATATGAAAGACTACATCAAATTACTCAAGTTCCCATTTAAGATGCCAAAAAATAAACGCTATAAGTTTCGCTATGAATTTAAATTTTAATACTAAAACAATCATCAAAACCAATTAATTATGAAAAGTAAAGTAAGTATTTTGGCAGCTGCTTTTGCAATTAGCACGGCGGCATTTGCTCAAGACGATATGCCCATTGCATGGGAAAAAAAGTACGAACATAAGTCGGAAAGGGTTGGAACGGGATTAGAAGGACCTAATGAAGTAAGCTACATAGCCGACGATAAAGAAATTACGGTTTATAAAACTACCGATGGTACTGTCGTTTGGACGTCTAAGTTCAAGGAGTTGGTTCCACGTTTGCGAAAAGCAGATCATTTTCAGGCATTTTGGGAATCAGATGCACTATTTGTATTTGATTATAAAACGGGCAAAGATCAATTAGCAGTTATTGATTTGAATAATGGAGAAGTGCTGTGGGAAAGCACTCGATATCAAGGTTTAGGAAGTGAAAATATTATTTATTTGCCGGAGGTAGATGCCTTCTTATTGTCACTTTCTGAATCGATTACAATGGTGAAAGCCAGAACCGGAGAAGAAGTTTGGGAAACCTCTGCCTTTAAAGGATCTGTTGCAAAATACATTTTTGCTGATGGTGATGTTGTTGCCTTTAATATGACTCCTTCAGGATTAGTCGGATTTTTTAAAGGATACAAAAATCAGATTGCAAGAATCGACCTGAGTAATGGAGACATAAAGTGGCAGTCGGCTTATGTTGGAAAACCGGAGAAAAAGGTAATTACCAAAGAGCCACTTTATGATTTAAAGTTAGAAGGAGATAAACTCTTGTTAATGCTAAACGGAATACAAGTATTTGACTTTAATACAGGAGCAGCTCTGTGGTCGGCTGCCTATGAGCAAACCCCTAAAGTGATCGGAGCGCCTGCAGGGGCAAAAGCATTTGGAGTTTATGGTGCTGTTGCCAAGCCTGTAAGAGTTGGAAATGATGTTTATGTGCTTCAGTTTGATAAAAAAAGTAAGCAGTTTATTAAAAAGTACGATTACAATACCGGTAAGTTATTGTGGACTTCTCCTGAAATTAAAAAAGCGAAAGCAATCCCTAATTTATTTGTTATTGACGATAAGGTAATTGCACAGATTGGAGGAGTTGTGGAAACTCAAGCATACATAAGGCAAACTACTCCAGAGGGAACTACTGAACAGTGGATTGTTGATTTTCAAAATGTAAAACCAAACGGATTGCAAGCATTTAACACCAAAGACGGCTCATTTGCATGGGATTCTGAAAAGTTTAAAAAGGGAATTACCAACGGTTTTGCGGTAGGAAGTGATCTTTATATCTGCTCAGGGAAGGCACTTTACTCAATAAACTACAAAGATGGGGGAGTAAATTATGAAGTAAACATAAAGAGCGATGGTGTTGGAAATGCCACTGAAATTTTACAGTACAAAGATCTTATTGTAATGGTTGGTGAGAAAGGAGTTGCTACTCATAAAATGAGTGATGGTAGCCTAGTGAATAGCAATAAGTATAAAAAAGCAAAAGCAATGAAAGTAGTAGACAATATACTTTTAATGGTAACCGCCAAGAATGATTTTGCTGCATTTAATCTGGATGATTGTTCATACCTATCATATAATGCTAAAAAAGACTCCAAACAAGAGTTGAGTGAAGACGGCAATTTTGTTTGGGCTTATGAAAAGAAAAATGTCTCAAAATTAAAAACACGCTAAGGTTTGCTTTTTTCATCGAGGCGATTACGGTTTACTAGCCGGTCGCCTCTTTTTTATTTTAAAACTAAGGAAATGAAATTCAATATAAGTCTACTTGGGCTGTTATTTGTTTGCATTCAATTAACTGCCCAAACTCAAATGGCTAACTTTTACTTTGAAAAAGGGAAAGAAGCCTACAACGGAAAGTTTTATCAAGAAGCAATAGATCAGCTGGAAAAAGCCTTAGAAAAAGATGCTCAACATGCAGATGCACTTTGTTATTTGGGTTACGCTTATTATGATACTAAAGAATATGATAAAGTGGTAGAAGTATACACTCTTTTACAAGAAGCTTCTCCCGATTATTGGCCATGGTACATTTATTTAAGAGCAAATGCAAAATCAACTTTAGAGCAATTTGAATCTGCGGCAAGCGATTATGAATTGTTTTTATCAAAGTATAGTAAAACTGCCGACCGCATTCATTTTCATCATCAAGCGGCTTACAAAATGGAATATGCCAAAAAAGCTTCTGACTTACGTTTAAAAGCAAGCGAAATGAAGAGCCCACAAAACTTAAGTAAAGATGTGAATACCATTTCAGATGATATGATGCCCCAGATTAACCCCACAGGCGATCGTTTGTATTTTACATCTTCTCGAAAAGGTGGACTTGATAACAAGGATGAAGAGGAAGAAAACGATTGGGGAGAAGATTTATATTATATTGAAAAAACAAGCAATGGATGGAGCCAGGCGATTTTATTGCCGGAACCCATAAATACCTACAACAATGATGGAACATCTACTTTTTCTGCCGATGGACAACAAATGATTTATGTGAAATGCGGAGAAAAGGGAGGTATGGGCAGTTGTGATTTGTGGATGGCAAGCTTAGAGGGTACAAATTGGACAAGTCCTGAAAATATGGGTGATGTAGTAAATAGCAAATCATGGGATTCTCAACCAAGTTTATCCTCCGATGGGAATATGCTCATTTTTGTATCTGATCGAGAGGGTTCTTATTGTGGAAGTATGGATTTGTATATTAGCCGAAAAAATAAATTTGGACAATGGAGTGTGCCCGCCAATCTCAGTGAATTAAATACTCCTTTTGGAGAGAAAAGTCCATATATTGCTCCGGACGGAAAAACATTGTACTTTTCCTCTGAGGGTCATCCCGGTTTTGGAGATTACGATATTTTTATGAGTGTTTTTGAAAATGGCAAATGGTCAGAGCCGGTAAATTTAGGAGCTCCATTAAATTCCTCCGGGCAAGATACCTATTTCTCAATCTCAGCAAGTGGAGAGGGTGCATATTTTGCTTCTAATCGCAGTGGATTAGGTGGTTTGGATTTGTTTTCAATTGAAATTCCGGAAAAACTCAGACCTAAGCCTTCGGTAGTTGTACGTGGTGTGGTAAAAGATGCCAAAAGCAATCAAAATATGGAAGCTTGGGTGTTGGTAGAAGATTTAAACACAGCCGAATTAATCGCCACTGCTAAGAGTAACTCTCAAAGCGGTGAGTATTTAGTGGTTTTGCCTTCCGGCAGAAATTATAGTGTTTCTGCAAATAAAGAAGGTTATTTCTTTTATTCCAATAAGTTTGAAGTTCCAACCACCTCCAAGTATCAAGAAATTGAGAAAAATATTGCTTTAAAGCCAATAGAAAAGGGCGCTAGAGTTGTATTGAATAACATCTTTTTTGAAACCGGAAAAGCTACTTTAACGCAAGAAAGTTACATTGAGTTAGCGAAAGCAGTCTCCTTGATAAATGCTAACCCTAGAATGGTAATTGAGATAGGAGGCCACACTGATAATGTGGGATCTGACGAGGCAAATATGAAATTGTCGCATGAGCGGGCAAAATCGGTTCGCAATTACTTAGTAAAAGCAGGAATTGGTTCAGAGCGTTTAGAAGCTAAAGGGTATGGAGAAACGCAGCCGGTAGCTGATAATGAAACAGAAGAAGGCAGACAAGCGAACAGAAGAACAGAGTTTATTATTTTAGCTAATTAATGAACTGAATTTACGATTCATTGTTTTCTTAACTTAGTAAACTAATCTAAAATTTAAAACGATGAAAAAAGTAAGTATACTGGCTGTCTTAGCCCTTGCGGCTTTTGTAACTTTTTCTTTCACTTTTGGTGGAGAAAAATACGAAACGCTCAAAATTGGAAAAACTGCTCCTATGCAAGATTATATGATGAACACCCCGGAAGGAGATGCATATAGTTTGGAATCTTTGGCAAAAGAAAAAGGAACATTGATTATCTTTTCTTGCAATACTTGCCCTTTTGTAGTAGCTTGGGAAGATCGCTATCCCGAGATTGCTGAAATGGCTGAAGGGCTTAATATCGGATTTGCTTTAGTAAACTCTAATACATTAAAAAGAGAAGATGAAGATTCTCCTGAAGCAATGATGGATCACGCTGAAGAAAATGGCTATTCGGAAATACCCTACTTAATTGACCAAAACTCTCAATTGGCTAACGCCTTTGGTGCTAAAACAACGCCCCATGTATTTCTTTTTGACGCGGAAATGAAATTAGTTTATGAAGGCGCTATCGACGATAACTTTAAAGAAGCAGAAGCTGTAAAAGCAACTTATTTAAAAGATGCTTTAAACAATTTAGCAGAAGGGAAAAAGATAAATCCTCAAACGACAAAAGCCATTGGTTGTAGCATAAAGCGACCAAAGGAATAAAAAAAGCCGCATTTTGCGGCTTTTTTTTATATTATAAAGTCTGAATGTCTGTAATGATACCTAAAACTACTTATATTAGGAAACAGGACTAGATTTCCTACCCGCCGAAGCACAGGCTTTTGAGAGGCAGGAGGCTTTTGTTTACTTTTTTCATCCCGATTGCTATCCGGAATGGGAAAAAGTAAAAGCATAAATTGAATATTCGTAATCATACCTAAAACTGATTTAAATAGATGTTGAGCCATTTTCATAACAGGATGGCCATTTTCATAATTTAAGTTTGTAGCGAACTAAATGGGGCTAATGATTGAAGAAGCTCCAAAGTGAACCTTTGGAGATCACTGAAATCATCGCCATTTA
>DIAJ01000044.1:99501-106869 GCA_002415785.1 Flavobacteriales bacterium UBA5081 | reverse complement strand
AGTATGTCATCGCCATTTTTTTTAAGCCCGAAGTATTTTTTTACTTCGGGCTTTTTTGTTATTTGTTTTTTCAACAAACTGATACATATCATCTTTTATCCAATTGCTTTCAACTATTTTTGAAAAAAATTCTTATGGCCTTAAATATTGTAAATGAAAAAGAAGCGATGAGCTATATTAATAGTGGTAATCTACTTTTTATTCAAGGTGCGGCTATGACACCTCACCATTTAGTGGAAGCAATGTGTAATGAAGCTGAACGGCTTTCTAATGTAGAAATAATTCACCTACATACAGAAGGAATTGCCCCTTATGCTGATGAAAAATATGCCACAGCTTTTAAATTAAACAGCTGCTTTGTTGCGGGTAATGTTCGTAAATCTATTAATAGTGGGTTAGGTGACTATGTTCCTATTTTTTTAAGCGAAGTACACTTACTGTTTGAGCGCAACATCATGCCAATTGATGTAGCTTTGATTCAGGTTTCACCTCCCGATAAGCACGGATTTTGTTCATTAGGAACATCTATTGATGTAGCAATGGCTGCACTGCGTTCTGCAAAAGTGGTAATCGCACAACTAAATTCAAATGTACCTCGATCGCATGGTGATGGCGTAATTCATATTGACCAAATCGATGCTGCGGTTGAACATAATTCTCCGCTTTATGAAGCTCACGCCCATGAACCAACAGATACCGAAATTAAAATTGGTAAAAATGTAGCTGAGTTGATCGAAGACGGCGCTTGCTTGCAAATGGGAATTGGCGGAATTCCTAATGTGGTTTTAAAACAGTTGACTAATCACAAAAACTTGGGAATTCACACAGAAATGTTCTCAGACGGAATTCTGCCCTTAGTTGAGTCAGGAGTTATTAACGGCAGTCAAAAGTATTTGAAAACCGGAAAGATTGTAAGCTGTTTTGCAATGGGTTCTCAAAAGTTATTTGACTTTATTGATGACAATCCCATTGTGCATTTAAAAGAAGCTGCTTACACCAATAGAACTCATTTAATCGCAATGAACTCTAAAGTTACTGCCATTAATAGTGCTATAGAAATTGATTTTACTGGTCAGGTTTGTGCAGACACCATTGGTCGCTACCAATATTCAGGCGTAGGCGGTCAAATGGACTTTATTAGAGGTGCTGCTTTGTCTCAAGGTGGCAAAGCCATTATCGCAATGCCCTCTACCACAAAAAATGGCGACTCTAAAATTGTTCCATTTTTGAAAGAAGGTGCCGGTGTAACTACCACAAGAGCACATGTGCACTACATCGCAACAGAATATGGTGTAGTGAATTTGTTTGGCAAGAATTTACGCCAAAGAGCTAAAGCATTAATTTCAATTGCGCATCCTAATCATCGTGAAGGATTAGAAAAAGCGGCTTTTGAACGATTTAAAAGATCTTTGGTTTAAGTATTTTTAAGTTATTATTTTCTGCTAAAGGCATTATATTTCACTAAAATACAAGCTTAAACATTAATTTTGAAGCGCAACTATTAAATTTAGTTGCGCTTTTCTTTTTGTCAAGATAAACTTTATAGTCATGAAAAATATTTTAGTTGCCTTAGAATTAAACGATGAAGAAATGAGCAATCGTTTAGTTGAAGAAGCTGCTCGCTTAGCTTTGGCATTTAATGCTAAATGTTGGTTGATTCATATAGCTGCTCCGGAACCAGACTTTGTAGGCTACCAAGTTGGTCCACAATACATCCGGGATTTACTTGCTGAAGACTTAAAAGAAGATCACAAAAGAATCCAGTCTTATTCTCAAAGGCTAAAGCAAGAAAATGTTAATACAGAAGGGCTGATGATTCAAGGGCCAACGGTAGAGTCAATTATTGAGGAAATTCAAAAGCTCAAGATAGATTTATTGGTTTTAGGGAACAAACATCACGGAATATTGTATTCTACATTCGTAGGAAGCGTAACCGAGGACATATTAGAAAAAGTATCTATCCCAGTTTATTTAATTCCTGAAAAATAACATATTCATATCAATTACCTATGCAAAAACTGATATCTCTATTAATTTTATCCTTTTTATTTACAATAGGCTATTCTCAAAACCCTGCTAATGGAAAGTCAGGAATTAGCGGAAAGGTGGTTGACCAAAGTGGAAATGCAATTTCTTTTGCCAATGTTGCTGTTTACAAAAAAGCAGACTCTTCTCTTTACACTGGTGTAGCAACTGATATGAATGGAAAGTTCTCCATTGCTCTACCTCAATCAGATTATTATTTAAAACTTACTTTCCTATCCTATAAGCCAAAAACAATTGGTGGCATTTCTGTTAAAGAAAGTGAAGTAAAAATGGGTAAAATCCAAATGCAAGAGGATAGTAAATTGCTCGATGAAGTTGAAATTGTAGCTGAGAGAAGTCAAATGGAGTTAAAACTCGATAAAAGGGTATTTAATGTAAATAAAGACTTGTCAAATGCCGGTTCTAATGCTGCAGACATATTAGACAATCTGCCATCTGTTCAAGTAGATGTTGATGGAAATGTTAGCTTGAGGGGAAGTGAAAACGTTCGTGTATTAATCGATGGTAAGCCCTCAACTATTACGGCAGGTAGTGTAGGTGAAGCACTACGGCAGTTTCAAGGAAATATGATTGAAAGTGTAGAAGTGATCACTAACCCTTCTTCGCGATATGATGCTGAAGGAGAAGTTGGAATCATTAACATTATTCTTAAAAAAGACAAGCAAAAAGGAATAAATGGGAGTGTTGAAGCAGTAGCCGGTTACCCTGAAAATTTTAGAGGTTCATTTAATTTAAATTTTCGATCAAAGAAGTTTAATTTTTTCACTTCTGCGGGAACTGCTTACGATCGTTCGCCGGGAGGTGGATACAATAATCAAGAGTTTTCTAACCAAGATACTTCATATCTCTATGAAAGCGATCGAGATCGTGTTCGCGGTGGTATTTCTCATAATATTAGAGTGGGTTCTGATTGGTTTATTAACGATAAAAATACAATCACAGTAGCCGGTTTTTATCGTCGTTCTGATGAGGAGAATATCAGTGAACTTTCTTATCGTGATTTATATTCCAATGGTGAGCTGTTCCAAAGAGTAGACCGAAAAGATACTGAAGCGGAAGATGGTGAGAACTTTGAGACTTCAATCAATTACACAAAAACTTTTGATAAAGAAGATCAAAAACTAACCTTTGACTTGCAATGGAGTGAACGCAGCGATTTGGAGGAGTCAGATATAGTTGAAAGAAACTTTACAAGAAATGAAACATTGCTTCAAGAAACAAGTAATTTAGAAGCAAATAGAACATATTTAATACAAGGAGATTATGTTCACCCTATAAGTAAAGACGGACGATTTGAAACGGGTTTTAGAACAACTCTAAGAACAGTTGAAAATGACTTTATTGTTCAAGAAAAACAACCGGGAGCATCTGACTTCTCTACAATTGAACGTTTTAATAACGACTTTGTATTTAACGAAGATATCTTCGCCTATTACGCCATGTTTGGTAATAAAATCAAAAACTTTTCATATCAATTGGGTGTAAGAGCAGAGTATTCTGATATAAGAACTGAACTTAAAAAAACAGATGAAAAAAATAAATGGGAATATTTAAATTTCTTCCCTTCGGCACACTTTACTTATCGTTTAGAGAATGGTGATGACTTACAGTTGAGCTACAGCCGAAGAATTAATCGTCCTCGATTTAGAGCTTTGCTTCCTTTTTCTAACTTTAGTGATCAACGTAATTTATGGAGAGGAAATCCCGAATTACAGCCGGAATATACCGATTCTTATGAGTTAGGTTATTTGAAATATTTTGAAAAAGGTTCTTTGTTTTCAAGCGTTTATTATCGCTACAGAGATGGAGTAATTGATCGTATAACCACTACCGATAACCAGGGCATTACATACCGTTTACCGGTGAATTTATCGGTTGAAAACAATTTTGGTTTTGAGTTCAATGGAAGTTATAATTTCAATAAAAAGAACAGTTTAAATGGTAACTTTAACTTCTATCGCTCAATAAGTGAAGGAAGTTATGAAGGAGTTGAGCTAAACAACGACGTTTACACATGGAACTCTCGCTTGGTGTATAAGTCTGAAATTTTACCGGAATATAATTTCCAGACGGCAATTAATTACAGGGCACCAAGGAAAACCAATCAAGGTCGTGTAAAATCAATTTACTTCATCGACTTATCAGTATCGAAAGATGTATTAAAGGGCAAAGGTACTGTTGTAGCAAGTGTAAGAGACTTGCTAAATAGTAGAAAATACCGCTCGATAACAGACACTGAAAACCTT
This sequence comes from Flavobacteriales bacterium UBA5081, assembly GCA_002415785.1. Lineage (GTDB taxonomy): Bacteria > Bacteroidota > Bacteroidia > Flavobacteriales_E > Vicingaceae > UBA5081. Next base: position 102,577 of record DIAJ01000044.1, on the reverse strand, counting down.
TACAGTGAATCTGAGTTTCAGTGGAGAGTAAGACAGTTTTTAGTAACTTTTACTTATAGAATCAATCGTAAAAAAGATAGAGGTCCAGCTAAAGGTGGAGGAGATTTTAACGATGATGATTTTTAAGTCAGTTTAAGTACAACTATCAATGATTTAACACCTTATTAAGCGAACTTGACTTTTTAAGTTTAAATGCTTAGTTTCGCAGTCCTTATGAGGCATAGTCGCACCATTTCATTTTACACCTTAGGTTGTAAGCTAAACTTTTCAGAAACATCAGGTCTTGCGAGGCTTTTTGAAGAGGAAGGTTATGCACGAATTGACTTTAAAGAAGGTGCGGATGTGGTTGTGATTAACACTTGTTCGGTGACAGAAAATGCCGATAAGAAGTGCCGACAAATTGTAAAACAGGCTAGAAACCTTTCAGAAGATTCTTTTATTGCCGTTATTGGTTGTTACGCTCAGCTGAAACCGGAAGAAATTGCCCGTATTAATGGTGTTAATATGGTATTAGGCGCTTCTGAGAAGTTTAATTTACTAGAGCATGTTCGCCAATGGGAAATAGAACGATTTGCCGAACCTAAGGTACTTGCTTCTGCGATCAAAGAGGTAAAAGAATTCGTACCTTCTTTTTCTTATGGAGATCGAACTAGATCCTTTTTAAAAGTTCAAGATGGCTGCGATTATTTTTGTTCATTTTGCACGATTCCTCTAGCTAGAGGAAGAAGTAGAAGCAATTCAGTTGCGGAAACGCTGAAAGTTGCCAAAGAGGTAGCGCAAACTAAGGTAAAAGAAATTGTGCTGACAGGTGTGAATATTGGTGATTTTGGCAAGGGAAACGATGAGAATTTCTTCGATTTAGTGAAAGCGCTAGATGAAGTTAAAGGAATTGAGCGCTTCAGAATATCTTCAATTGAGCCCAATTTACTAAGCAATGAAATAATAGAATTTGTACAGCAGTCAAAGCGTTTTGTACCACACTTTCACATTCCACTTCAATCTGGTTCAAATGAAATTTTAAGAGGAATGCGCCGCAGGTATAATCGCGAACTGTACGTAGATCGTGTTAACAAGATTAAGAGTTTGATGCCACAGGCATGCATTGGGGTTGATGTAATCGTGGGTTATCCCGGCGAAAGCAAAGAACACTTTTTAGAAACCTATCAATTCTTAAATGAATTAAATGTTTCTTACCTTCACGTTTTTACTTACTCTGAAAGAAATAATACGGTAGCTATTCGCAAAAGCGATGTGGTACCTATGGAAGAAAGAAGAGAACGAAGTAAAATGCTTCAAATATTATCTGAAAAGAAAAAAAGATATTTTTACGAGCAACAGTTAAATAAAACATTTTCTGTGTTATTTGAAGCACAGGAAAACAATGGTGAAATGTTTGGTTTCACCGAAAACTATATAAAAGTAAAGTCAACTTACAATCCTGAGTGGGTAAACACCATTAAACAAGTTGTCCCTTTATCGGTTAATACTGATGGGACAGTGAATGTCGAGATTTTAGTTGACGAATTTGCGCACGAAATGAGCGCTTAAACAAAAATATATTATGGGAAGACCATCAACAAAACCTAAGAAATTAAAAGACGGATTTTACCTTGAAGTAAAAAATCAAGGTGCTAAAAACGGAATAAAAGTAAGAAGAGACACCTACGAAGAGATGATGCTTGCTAAGAAAAACTTTGAGCGCACCAAAGAGGTTAAAGTTTTAGGTGAAGTAATCGACGATACATTTGTAGACGACAAAAAGAAAAAGAGAAAATCAAAAAAAGAAAAAGAAGCTTAGTGAAGTAGCGAGAATATTTTCTCGCTACACTTCATCCCAGCTAATTTTTACGCCGGCTGTCTTGGGTTTACCAATGCAGGTCAACACATAGCCGTCTGCTATTTCATCTTCTCCTAAACCGAAGTTGTTCTCCATTTCAACTTCTCCTCGAAGCAGTTTTGCTTTGCAAGTGGTGCAAACACCCGATTGACAAGAAAAAGGTGGGTCTACTCCTATTCTTTCCGCGCCCTCTAAAATCGTTTCACCTGCATCAAGTGTTAAGTTGTGCTCTTCATCGTCAATAACAACCGTTATGTCACTCAAGTCTCCCGAAAGAACTTCTTCAGTATTATTTTTTTCTTGCTTAGGTGAAGCAAAGTATTCAATATTGATTTGTGATTTCTCAATACCACTTTTCTCTAGTCCTTCTTTTACCGCCTCAATCATTCCGGTCGGCCCACAAATAAAATAGTCTGCTTTACTTTTTAATTCCTGCAATCCCGCTACGATGCTTTTTGTACGTTCAGTATCTAAACGCTCGCCATTGCTGCTTAAAAAATGCTGAATTAACAGTTTACCACTGTATTGAGTTTTAAGTTCTTCTAATTCTTTATTGAAGATAATTTCTTCAGCATTTCTGTTACCATAATACAGATAAACAGACTCGCTTCCTTCGCTCAATGCTTTTTTAAGAATCGACATAATGGGGGTAATTCCACTTCCGGCAGCAAAAAGTACTAATGGTTTATTGGTTTCTTCTAGTGTAAAGTTTCCCATTGGCGGCATTACGTCAAGCTCATCACCAACAGAAAGCTCATTAAAAAGATAGGTAGACATTTTACCACCATCAATCATTTTTGAAGAAACTTTTAACTTTTCATTTCCATAAGAACTAATCGAGTATGAGCGTCTTACTTCTTCACCTTCAATAGTTGTTTTAAGCGTTAAATACTGTCCTGCTTCAAATTTAAAATCAGCTTTTAAACTTTCAGGTACTTCAAAAACGATAGAAACCGTTTTAGGTGTTTCTTTAATTATTTGGTCAACCTTTAATCGGTGAAAATGTGTACTCATAAGTGATTTTTTTCTGCGTTCAAAATTACGTTTGCTTTATAGAATAGCTTGAATTATCTAATATGAATATCTGTTTATTTACCTAAATTGATTACTAAATAAATAACTATTTCGTTTTCAAAACTCTGTCTTTACTTTTTTCCATTCCCGATAGCAATCGGGAGAAAAAAGTAAACAAAAAAATCTAGGTCTGTTCCCTAATTTAAGTCTTCCGCTCCTAAATGG
>DIAJ01000044.1:0-99418 GCA_002415785.1 Flavobacteriales bacterium UBA5081 | reverse complement strand
TCCAAACTTAAATTATGAAAATGACCATCCTTCTACACAAAATTCAAATAGTTTTAGAAATCAATCTGGACATTCAGCTTATCAAATATTTAATTCAGCTTTTTCAAAGCTTCAACTACATTTATTTCAATTCTAGCTTCAACATATTGCTGATCTGCTTTTTTAAATTTCATTCCGCTGATTTTTTCGTAAAGTTCTATGTACCTTTTTGAGACTTCGTTAACAAACTCCTCCGGCATATTTGGTATTTTTTGTCCTTCTTTCCCTTGAAAACCATGCTCAATTAGCCATTCTCTAACAAATTCTTTACTCAGTTGACGCTGATGTTCATTAGACGCTAACCTTTCCTCATAACCTTCAGCATAAAAGTATCTTGAAGAATCCGGTGTGTGAATTTCATCGATCAGGTAAATTGTATCTCCAATTTTTCCAAACTCATATTTTGTATCAACCAAAATCAATCCTTGTTTTTTGGCCATTTCGGTTCCTCTCTTAAAAAGTTTAAGACTATAATCTTCTAATTGCTTATAATCTTCTTCACTTACAATTCCTTGTGCTAAAATCTCCTCTCTTGAAATGTCTTCATCATGACCTTCGGCCGCCTTTGTTGTTGGTGTTAGGATAGGTTTTGGAAAAGCTTGATTTTCTTTCATACCCTCCGGCATTTCTACACCGCAAATCGTTCTCTTTCCGGCTTTGTATTCGCGCCAAGCGTGTCCGCATAAATAGGCCCTTACCACCATCTCCACTTTAAAGGCTTCGCAATATTTACCAATTGTCACATTCGGATCAGGCACTACTTCCACCCAGTTAGGTACTAAATCAGCAGTAGCTTCTAAAAAATAAGCTGCTATTTGATTTAAAACCTGACCTTTAAAAGGAATGCTTTGTGGTAAGATATGGTCAAATGCCGAAATACGATCAGAGGCGACCATCACTAAATGGCGATTGTTAATGTTGTATACATCTCTTACTTTTCCGTGATAAACGTTAGTTTGACCGGGAAAATTAAATTCAGTGCTTTTTGTTGTCATTTTTTTGAAGTGAGTTCAATTCATTATTTTTTTCAATCATATCGTAAGCGTCGATAATTCGTCTAACCAGTTCGTGTCGAATAACATCTTTACCATCAAAGTGCACAAAGCCAATCCCTTTTGTATTCTTTAAAATATCCATTGCCTGAAGCAAACCGGAAGGTTGGTGCTTTGGTAAATCAATTTGCGAAGCATCGCCATTGATGCAGAACTTGGCGTTTTTGCCCATTCTTGTCAAGAACATTTTAAATTGACTTTTTGTGGCATTTTGAGCTTCATCTAGAATAACAAAAGCATTGTCCAGTGTTCTACCTCGCATAAAAGCAAGCGGTGCAATTTGCACAATGCCATTTTCCATATAATCTCTCAATCTTTCAGCCGGAAACATATCGTGTAAGGCATCATAAAGCGGTTGGAGAAAGGGATCCAACTTTTCTTTTAAGTCACCCGGTAAAAAACCAAGGTTTTCTCCGGCCTCAACAGCAGGGCGGGTTAATATTATCCGTCGAACTTCTTTATTTTTTAGCGCCCTTGCTGCAAGCGCAACTGCCGTATAGGTTTTTCCGGTTCCGGCAGGACCAATGGCAAAAACCATATCGTTTTTATCAACTGACTTAACTAATTTTCGTTGATTAACCGTTTTCGCTTTAACTAGAATACCGTTGTTTCCATAAACAAGCACTTCATCTGCTGTACTTTTTTCTTTTATCAGTTCTTCAGCATCGCTCACTAAAAGTTGTTCTATGTCTTCAATATTTAATTGTTTAAAACGATCTAAATGACGAAATAGAATTTCTAACTTTTTTTCGAACAAATCAAGCTCTTGTTCATTTCCAATTACCTTTATGTTCCTACCTCGAGCAATAATTTTCACTTTCGGAAATTGAGCTTTTATTGCTTCCAGCTTTTGATCGTTTACGCCGTATAAATCAAGTGGATTTATGTCGTTAAGTACAAGTGTGCGTTCTGCCAAATTATTCTTTTTAGGGTTTAAAGTATCCAAATTCATGGGCGAAATTATTACTAATTTTGAAGGCAGCAAAGCAAGAACCAAATCCAATCGCATAAATGCCTGTAATTACGCTTACCACTGACTTAGGACTTAGTGATCACTATGTGGCCATGATTAAAGGTAAGTTGTTGAAAATGATTCCTTATGCAAATGTAATAGATATCTCTCATCAAATTAAAGCATATAACACCATACATGCAGCTTTTGTGCTCAGAAATACTTATCATTTTTTTCCTGAAGGGAGTATTCATTTGGTTAGTGTAAAACCGGATGAACAGAAAGAAGGTCCTTTTGCCCCACAGCCTCAACATTTGATTATGCAGTACAATAATCATTACTTTATTGGCCCTGATAACGGTTTGTTTAGCATGATTATAGAAGGCGATGATGCAGAGATTGTGCGTTTGGAAATTGCAGAACTTGACGATCGCTTAAGTTTACCTATACAGGATTTGTATGTCCGTGCTGCAGCTGCAATTTCTCATGGCGAACCGATGAATTCCCTAGGAGTAGAAACAAAAGAAATCAACGAAAAGTCGATGTTTAGAGCTTCCTTGAGTGGAAATGTTTTGCAGGGTATAATTGCTCATGTGGATCAGTTCGGAAACTTACATACCAATATAAGTGAAGAGTACTTTAATAAGATAGCTAAAAACAGAACATTTAGAATTGATATAGGCAATAGTTCTTATGCCTTAAAAGACATTAATCGTTGGTATAGTGAAGTGGCTCAAGGAGAGCGATTGGCCTTGTTCAATGCTAGCGGATTATTGGAAATTGCAATTAACCAAGGCAGTGCAAATAAATTGCTAGGTCTTGATATTCTTTCACCTGTAAGAGTTGAATTCAATGATTAATCGCATCGTTAAAATGACTTTTCGCGAAGAAGAGCTAGATAATTTTTTACAAGTATTTGATGCTAGTAAGGATAAAATAAGAAACTTCCCCGGAGTTAAGCATTTAGAGTTACTGCAAGATGTGAAACATAAGAATGTACTTTTTACTTATAGTTTGTGGGAAAGTGAGGAGGACTTAGATAATTATCGACATTCTGAGTTATTTAAAAATACCTGGGCAAAAACAAAACCATTATTTTCTGAAAAGGCTCAAGCTTGGAGCACGAAAAGTTCACATCGATTGGCATGAAGCCTCTCATTTCCATATTAATGCCTGTAAAAAATGCCGAAAAGCATTTGACCGAAAGCATTCAAAGTGTTCTAAATCAATCGGCAACTAACTGGGAATTAATTGCTGCAAACGATCATTCCAATGATAGTACCCCTTCTATTTTAAAATATTTCAGTGAAATAGACAAGCGAATTAAAGTCTATACAAATGAAGGAAGTGGAATCATACAAGCCTTAAGAACAGCTTATAAAAACAGCAAAGGCGAACTAATACATAGAATGGATGCCGATGATTTGATGTCGAAAAATAAGCTGGAAGTTTTAAGTTCAGCCTTAAGCAAAGGCGGAAAAGGTTCTGTTGCTACAGCAAAAGTCAGCTATTTTTCCGATGGCAAACTACAAGATGGATATAAAAAGTATGCCAATTGGTTAAACAAACTTTGTGAAGAAAATACTCACTGGAGTGAGATTTATAAGGAATGTGTCATAGCCTCTCCCAATTGGTTAATCCACCGAAGCGACTTAGATGAATGTGGTGCATTTTTGCCGAATCGATATCCTGAAGATTATGATTTAGTATTTAGACTTTATGAAAATAGGCTAAAAGTTGTTTCTGCTAAAGAGGTGACGCATTATTGGAGAGATCATGAAAAACGGAGCAGCAGAAACCTTGAGGTATATAAAGACAATGATTTTTTTGAATTGAAATGGGATTATTTTCAGCGAAATGAAATTAATAGTAAGCGACCTTTATTAATTTGGGGAGCCGGTAGAAAAGGGAAAAAGTTAGCTCGATTATTAAATGACTTATCAATAGAATATGAATGGGTGAGCAACAATCCTAAAAAACACGGGAAAGAGATATATGAACAAATTTTACAATCCTTTAAAACTATTATTAAGAAAAGTAATCCGCAAATTATAGTAGCCGTTGGTCAGCTTGGAGCCAAAAAAGAAATTCGTCGTTTTTTAAACACAAACCAGCTAATAGAAAACAAAGATTTTTGGTTTTTTTGTTAGCGATAAGTTAAAAAAGATATGAAAAGTATAGCTGTATTTTGCGCTTCATCAATAAGAAGTAAGGAGATTTATAAAGAGGCCGCTTACAATTGCGGAAAAGCATTAGCAAAAAAGAATATACGTTTAGTTTATGGTGGTGCGAGTGTGGGGTTGATGGGTGCACTTGCTGATGGAGCATTAGAGGCTGGTGGAGATGTAATAGGTGTTTTGCCTCATTTTTTGGATCGAAGAGAAATTGCTCATAAAAAGATTGAAATGATTCGCGTTAAAAGCATGCACGAGCGCAAGTTAAAAATGCATGAGCTTAGTGACGCTTGCTTGACTTTACCCGGCGGCTTTGGAACAATGGAGGAGTTTTTTGAAATGTTGACTTGGGCACAGTTAGGCTTACATGAGAAACCCAATGCCATTTTAAATGTAAATGGGTTTTATGATTCTTTAATCAACCAATTTGATGTTATGGTAATGGAGGGCTTGTTAAAAGAAAAGCACAGGGATATATTGCTAATTGATAACAATATAGATGCTTTAATTGATAAAGTACTTAACTACAAAGCCCCGGAGGTGAAGGAGTGGTTGAAGAAAAAGCGTTTGTGAGAATCTATTGAAGTGCCTAAAGTACTTGAAGTTTGAAATTAAAAGTTACTTTTTTAACCGCAAAGGTAAACGAACCTTGCCTGCTGGCAGGCTGGGAAGGCTCAAAGCACGCTAAGAGCAAAGTTTTCTTACTCAAGCTGGCGAAGAAAGAGCAGTATCTCGCTTAAACGAGAAAACTTGTCATTCCCTGAAAACGTGACATCTAATAGCCAGGTATTTCAGTGCCCGGGATAATAAAAAACGGAATAAACTTTTGCGGTATTTTTGACAAAAATGGTGACAAAAGTGGGTATAGAATAGAACGATGATGACGCTGATTTAGCTGATTTTCACAGATTAGATTCTCTGCTATAAAACATTAAGAACATGAAGGTTTTAAGGAAGTCATTAAGTTTTTTTAAGAGTATAGAGTATAGAGAAAAGACCGCTTCGCTGTTGGAGTATAGAACTTAAAAGTGTCTTAAGTTTGAAGTTATTTATAAACCGCTAAGTAAACGAACCTCGCTGCTGGGAGGCAGGGAAGGCTCAAGGCACGCTAAGAGAATAGTTTATCTGCAACAGCAGGCAAAGCAATAACCAATTCTCGCCCAAGCGAGAAAAATTTCAATGTTTCTGCTCTCAACTTTCATATTTTTTTAATCTCGTCTTGCGAGACAAGTAATTAAAATACTGTCAAAAGGACATATTTGTGAATGGTATAGTATTTGACTTAGTAAAGCTGACAAAGAATGAATAACTTTGTAGCAGTTCTTTGAATAACATTCAAAATCTTTAAGAAATGGGGCCGACCGGTTTCGACAGCAAGATGAATGAATGAGTAAGCAAGTCGAGCATTGAGTGAGTGGCTCGTTAATCTCAACACTAAACTTCGCTAAACGGCGACAATAACTACGCGCTTGCGGCCTAATATCCGATAGGAATTACGCCTAATCTCAGTAGCATAACTATTGAGACAAGCTATCTCGCAGGGGTTCTACCCATTAATTCCCTGATCACGAGGTATCAGACTTTTGGGTTAGTCAACAGAGTGCCTCAATTTGTTGGCGAAACTTTAGAGGATAAGCTATAAGTAGGTTGTTTACTGCTGGTTTATAGTCGAAAACTAAGAGTAAACTAAACTTGTAGAAGGCTCTTTGATTCCTTGTTTGGACGAGGGTTCGAATCCCTCCGGCTCCACATTTAAGTTAAAATTCAAAAATGAATCAGAAGCGAGCAAAAACAAAAGCTCGCTTTTGTTTTTTGTAAGTGAATGATTCAACAATTCGAAGAATTGGAATTTTAATTGGCTGATTGCTTAGGAGGGAAAAGCGAAGCTAATCCCCTGATTTAATATAATTACCTTAATACACTTTTGAGCTTTTTTGTTTCTAAAATAATTAAAACAAGAATAAGAGAGTAATTCAAAAAAGAAGAGTAGTCTTAAGAGCGATAGCTCGCAGAATTAATCCATTTCACGAGAAAGGAGGGCAAAGCGAAGCTAATCTGATGGATCTAGGTACAGTAGACTAAAGTTAAGTAGTTAAAAGTGCCTAAAGTTTGAAGTTAAAAGTTGGGGGCAAATCGCAAAAGCCAATTGACAAATACCTAACAGCGAGACGTTGTATTTAAACGAAAATATCTATCGGAGAAGCGTTGTAGTAAAAACGAATGTACTTAACAACGACCTGTCATGCTGAATTCGCCGTCCCGAGCAAAGCCGAGGGGTATTTCAGCATCTGTTTTACCTTGGAACTTACTCATAATGAATTAGGTCAGAGTAGTTACAGATCCTGTCCTGAAACTAGTTCAGGATGACAGCTCAGGATTACTCATTTCTATATGAATATTTCGTTTTGGATGAGCGTCTCCATTTGAAATTTTCGATTTGATTTTTTTTCAACCGCAGAGACGCTGAGAGCGCAAAGGGTTTGTTAAGAGAAATTCCGTTTTTAAATTCAGAAGTTGTTGCAATCTTAGATTCCCAACTTGACATTTGAAATTTACGATTTGAAATTCCTCTAAACTCTAACGTCTAATCTCTTTAAATTAACATTAGGGTATTAAGAAAATTAAGGACTTCATTAAGAAGTAGAGATAGAACGCTGATGAAACTGATTCGGCTGATTTTCGCGGATTGTATTCCTGTCCTAAGTCGATTCTAAAGACCGATTCTTAATTCTGCACTCTTAATTCATAATTCAAAACTTGACATTTGAGATTTGAAATTTCTCCATACTTTAAAATCTAAACAGTATTGCGTTTCAGCGAGATATTTTCTGATTTTATATCGTATATTGGCTAAAAGTTATAATTATAATTATAATATTATCTATATTTGTTTGTTATTATAATTATAATTTATGAAATCAACTGCTGTTATTCATCGACCACACTACATTAATCGAGTAATTCCATACATTGGAAAAAAACTGATTAAAGTATTCAGTGGGCAGCGTAGGGTAGGAAAGAGTTATTTACTCTTCCAGCTTATGGACTACCTGCGAAAGGAAGATCTCGATGCGCATATCATTTACATCAACATGGAAGATTTGCAGTTTAGTCAACTTCGAACGGCTGATGATTTAAACCGCTATGTTCAAGAAAAAGCGAATCAGTCGAAAATGAACTATTTGTTCATCGATGAGATTCAGGAGATTGAGGACTTTGAACTCGCCTTGCGTTCGTTGCTGTTAAATGATCAAATGGATATCTACTGCACAGGTAGTAATGCCGACCTACTGTCAAAGGACATCGCCGGTAAGCTCAGTGGGCGTTTTATTGAAATTAATGTTTACAGTCTATCGTACACTGAATTTCTAAATTTCCATCAATTGGAAAACTCCGATAAGAGCTTGTCATTTTACATGAAATATGGTGGGTTGCCTTACCTCAAACATTTGGATTTTGAAGATGAAATTGTATTTGAATATTTAAAGATTATCTACAGTACAATTATTTATCGGGATATTGTGAATCGATATGCTTTGAGAAACAGTGATTTTTTGGAACAATTAATCACTTTTTTGGCATCGAATATCGGCAGCCTGTTTTCAGCTAAAAAAATCAGTGATTTTTTAAAGTCACAGCACTTAAAGGTATCACCCAATCAAGTGCAAACTTACCTGAGTCATATTGTTAACGCTTTTATTGTTCATCGATTAAGAAGGTATGATCTAAAAGGGAAGCGTTTGTTTGAAGTAGGAGATAAATTTTATTTTGAAAACATGGGCATTCGCAATGGTATTTGGGGCTATCGCCAAGAGGATGAAGGGAAGATTATGGAGAATATGGTGTACAACCATTTGTTGTTTTTGGGGGCAGATGTGCATGTTGGGGTTTTCGATCAATATGAAATTGATTTTGTAGCTGAAAAAAATAATGAGCGTAAATATTTTCAAGTTGCACTTTCACTGAAGGAAGAGAAAACTATTAAAAGAGAGTTTGGAAACTTACTCAAGATAAAAGACCAGTATCCGAAAGCAGTAATTACCATGGATGGTTTTAGTGGAAATACTCATCACGGAATACCAAACGTGAGTTTGCGATCCTTTTTAAGTAAGGATAAATGGGAGGAGTAGAGAAGTGTTTGAATACTTTAAAGTTTAGATTTTAGACCGCTGTGCTGTTAGAATATAGAAGTTAAAAGTTGTTTTTAGATGCAATATCGCTGCGCTGCAAGAGTCAAGATGATTGACAATTAACAATGAGCAATTGACAATGGGCAAATACTCTACAGCGAGTCGTTATGCTTCAACAATATGTCCTACTGGAGACGGTTTGTACCACACGAAAGTACCTAACAGCAACGTGTCATGATTGAACGAAAATATCTCCCGGAGACGCGTCACCCTGAACTGGTTTCAGGGTCTGTTTATGGCTTGGAAGATTATTCTATAGAACATAGGTCTAGGTTGCAACAGATCCTGAAATGCCCCTCGACTTTGCTCGGGACGGCGAATTCAGGATGACCCGGTTCTATATGAATATTTCGTTAAGGAAGATTGTCTTCATTTAAATTTTGCGATTTGATTTTTCAACCGCAGAGGCGCAGAACCTGTTCCGATTTTTCGGAAGAGCGCAAAGGGTTTGTTAAGAGAAATTCCGTTTTAAAATTCAAAAGTTGTTGTAATCCTAGGCTCCCAACTTGACATTTGCGAGTTGAAATTTCTCTAAAATCTAAGCTCTAACTTCTATCCAAAACATTAAGGTATTAAGGAGCCAGGAATTCATTAAGCTTGAATTTCTATCATCATAACTGTGACTATATTAATCAATTTACATAATCGTAGTTGACAGTACAATTTTTATTAAATTTGTAAGTATGGACAAATTAAGCCTATATACTCAGATTAATAATCTACCATCCAACTTAAAGCAGGAGGTTCTAGATTTTGTTCAGTTTTTAGAAATGAAACTAAAGAAAGAAAGAAAACTCAAAAAACATCGTCGTTTCGGGGTATTGAAAGGAAAAATTAAAATGTCAGATGATTTTGATGAACCTTTGGAAGATTTTAAAGAGTATATGTGATGGGGAGTACGTATTTAATGGATACTCACGTGTTATTATGGTTCCTGTCAGGAGATGATTCACTTTCTGTTAAAGTTAAAAAAATTCTAAAAAACACTTCGAACCCTTGTTTTGTAAGCATAGCCTCTATTTGGGAAATCGCAATAAAGCTTAATATTGGAAAACTTCAATTGGATTATGATTTTGATAAGTTAGCTGAATTGCTCTATGATAATGAAATTGAAATTATACAAATGACATTTGATCATGTGAGTACATTATTAACACTTGATGATTTTCATCGTGATCCCTTTGATCGAATTATACTTTCAACAGCTAAATTTGAACAAATTCCAATTATTTCTAAAGATCAGGCGTTTTCAAATTATGAAGGAGTTGAAGTAGTATGGTGATTTTTTAGAGTCAAGATGCAATATCGCAGCACTGCAAGAGTCAAGGTGATTGACAATTGACAATGAGCAATTGACAATGGGCAAATACTTTACAGCGAGTCGTTATGCTTCAACAATATGTCCTACTGGAGACGGTTTGTACCACACGAAAGTACTTAACAGCGAGGTGATATGTTTGAACGAAAATATCTCCCGGAGACGCGTCACCCTGAACTGGTTTCAGGGTCTGTTTATGGCTTGGAAGATTATTCTATAGAACATAGGTCTAGGTTGCAACAGATCCTGAAATACCCCTCGGCTTTGCTCGGGACGGCGAATTCAGGATGACACGGTTCTATATGAATATTTCGTTAGGATGATGCATTTCTATATGAATATTGCGTTTTGGATGAGCGTCTCCATTTGAAATTTGCGATTTGAAATTCTTATATCAACTAAACGAGATAGAACGCTCCTGCCTGCTGCAAGCAGGGATAACACTGATTTTGCTGATTTCCGCTGATTGAATATGTAAACTTAAAACTCTAAGTTGATTCAAAAAACCGATTCTTAATTCTTAATTCCCAACTTAACATTTGAAATTTCTCTAAACTCTAAAATCTAAGCTCTAAGTCAAAAAAAAATAAGGCACTAGGAAAATTAAGAGTTTCATTAAGCTTGAAGAGTTAACAAATTAAATTGCTCATTTTAATTATCTTTACAATAAAATTTCAAAATGGGTGCACGAAAATTAAAAGCCGACTTGATTGATCGTATTTCCAATATAGATGATGAAATTGTATTGGGCAAGGTAAAAGCTTTATTGGAGTTGCAAGACTTTCATCTGAACTTGAGTGAAGAGCTACTTGCTGAGCTAGAACAGGCAAGGATTTCCGTTAAAAAAGGAGAGGTGATTTCTCAAGAGCGAATGGATAAAAATGTTCAGCAATGGCTAAGCGAAAAGTAGTATGGTCTACTTTGGCTGAGCGTGAAACGAAAGAAATCTTAAGCTATTTTTTTAATCGAAATAAAAGTGCGACTTATTCGAGAAAACTTTATCGATTGTTCCAAAGTGAGCTTAACCGACTTGCAAAATACCCTGAAGCAGGATTAAAAACGAAACTCACAAATGTTCGAGGGCTTGTTGTGAGAGACTACATTTTGTTTTATGAGGTGTTTGATGATCGAATTGTAGTGCTTAAAGTTTGGGATTGCCGACAGAATCCAGACAAACTGAATATACCATTTTGAAGTAAAGGTTTAATAAATAAACCTTAAAAGATGGAACGTCGATAATGCACCTACCTGTCGACAGACAGGGATTGAGCTGATTTCTGCGGATGTTTTTTTTTTGTAAATAGAAAAACTTGGTTGAAGCTAAGTCTCTTAAAAACTGATTCTTAATTCTTCACTCTTAATTCATAACTTAACATTTAAATTTTGCGATTTGATTTTTTTAACCGCAAAGCCGCTAAGCCCGCAAAGGTTTTGTTAAGAGAAATTCCGTTTTAAAATACTAAAGTTGTTGCAATCTTAGATTCCTAACTTGACATCTGACATTTGCGATTTGAAATTCCTCCAAAATCTAAGCTCTAAAGTCTAAGTCTAAAACATTAAGGCATTAAGAAAATGAAGGACTTCATTAAGGCGTAGAATAGAACGCAGATAACGCACCTACCTGTCGGCAGACAGGGATTTTGCTGATTTCCTCGGATTGGATTTGAGGCTAAATGAATTAAATCATAGCAACAGTTCTATACTAAAAACAGATTCTTAATTCTTAATTCTTCACTCTTAATTCAAAACTTGACATTTGAAATTTGCGATTTGAAATTCCTCTAAACTCTAAAGTCTTGTCTCTTGTTTCTTGACTCTTGCATCTAAACAGATAGAACGCTCTTGCCTACTGCAAGCAGGGATAACACTGATCTTGCAGATTTCCGCGGATTTTTTAACCGCAAAGTACCCAAACCTCGCCTGCCGGGAGGCAGGGAAGGCGCAAAGGGCTCGAAGAGTTTATTGGATAAATGATTAAGGATTAAGGGTTAAGGAGAAAGGTGAGTAGCAATGGGCATTTGACAATTTACAATTAACAATTGAAACTCCTCTAAGGTCTAATCTATAAAATCTAGCTTCACAATTCTTCACTCTTAATTCTTAATTCAAAACTCTTAATTCAAAACTCTTAATTCAAAACTCTTAATTCAAAACTCTTAATTCAAAACTTGACATTTGACATTTGCGATTTGAAATTCATTGTGCCTCTTGCTTCTAAATCTAATAGAACACAGATGACACTCCTGCCTGTCGGCAGACAGGGATTTAGCTGATTTACGCGGATGGTTTTTTGTAAATAGAAGTAATTATTTGAAGATAAGCTATTTAAAGACCTATTCTTAATTCTTAATTCTTAATTCAAAACTTGACATTTGAAATTTTCTAAGCTCTAAAATCTAAGGTCTAACTTCTATAATTTAAGTCTTGTCTCTTGCTTCTTGTCTCTTGCATCTAACCTCTATATTCTACTCTCCATCCTCTTCCTTCTTGTTCATCTCATACACCTTCTTGCCGCCATAGGCAACACCGGCAACTAACAACCAACTAAGACCACCATCGATAGGTACACATGGTGGTGGAAAACAGTTGGGATCATCTTGATCTTCACCTGGATCTGGTGGTTGAGCTTTTAAATCAAAGGTGAATCCGATAAGTAAAATTGTGAGAATGTATAGTAACTTCTTCATTTTGGTATAATCTTGTGCAAATGTAAATTAAAAATACGAATATTTATTATTTTTTTTAACTGTCGAATAAAACATAATCACTATCCAATTTAGCAATTAGTCTTTGTGCATTAGTAATTATAATTTCACTTGTTTGTTCAAGAAGATATCTTTTCCCACAATTTGAATGAGGTAAATCCCTTCCAAATCATTTAAGTGTTGTAGGGGATAAGTACCCGCACTATGCGCTTCAAAACTCATTGAGGCTTTTACTTCTTGACCGCTCATATTGTACACGCGGATTTCTAACTGAGTAATTTCTTTGCCTAAAGTATAATCTACATACCAATTTTCATAAGCATTGCGCAAGCTGAGCTTTTTGTCGAAATCTTGAACAAACTCGCCTTCTTTTAAGAGGGCTTGACATTCTTCATAAGAATTACTCAAGATCAAATGGAAGCGATCGGACTTTCCTTGCTTGGCCTCAAAAGAATATTTTGGATCTACCATTAAATCAACGGCTTTTTCAGTTTCTTTATCTTTTAAATACACACAACTGTAATTATCGTAGAGGGCATCTAAATTGCCTGCGCTGATTTCATATTCTCCTTCCACACCGGCATAAATGGAAACCGGCACCAACTGACTTTCTTCAGTAGGGTTTAAGCTGTTCATTATTAATTCTTCCTCTGAATTAACCGCTTTAGAATAGATGGCAGGGGCTTCTTTAATAGGTGAAGGTAGGTGAAGTGCATCTTTTTCATCCATTTCCTCGGTGGCAAAAACATCAAATGCTAAACGCATTTTGTGTTTAAACGGATTTTGTTGATTGCTAATGTTTAAGTTAAAGTAAGAATCATTCTTCTTTCTAAAAAATACGCTGCTATTATTATCTACCTTATCACTTTCTTCAAATTCTAAATAATACCCCCCTCCATTATTGGTACTTAACCAGAATGCTTGACCTGGTGCTATAGGTCTTTTCGAGGTACCGGTTTGAAAGTCATAAGTACCGTTGTCTGTATCATAAACATAGTATGACTCTGGTATTGGATAGCCAATTCTACTTTTATCATAGTCAATATGGGCATGGTAAGGGTTACCTAAAAGATTCCATCCGCGATTAATTTGACTTTGATATTTTACTTTTACATTACCACTATTGGGTGTGCCAATGTAATCAACCGTTGAACCATTAAATTGTTGTAATGTTGAGGCTAAGTATAGTACATAACCGCTACCCGGAACCATAGAAGCATTTATATTGGTTAAGTTTTGGTAAGAGTCTGAGAAAGAGTCAAAAAAGCGAAGACTATAAAAAGTTCCACCACCATTAACCGTCGCATTACCATCTAGTCCCCCTGCGCCACTTATGTACAAGTCATCATCTAAGTCATTAAATGTAGCATTTTCTATTGGAGAGCTTATGTTAGCGTAACCGGTACTTCTAGCACTTATAAAGCGCTGAATTATAAATTCACCACTAAATGCATTATCTACTGAAGGTAAAATTTGTGAGCTTTTAAAAGTATCCGAAAAGAGGACAACGCTATCAGCACCATCATTGGTTAAAAAGCCTAAACTTACTTGTAAATTATTGCTAATACCAAATCCTCCATTGGTTAAGTATAGACCATTCGAATTGTTAACAAACAAATTGTTAAACTTTGTGATTGAATTACTATTATTATTCCTAAAGTCTTGCATATTAGAGCCAACTGAAGCAAAAGTTCCGGAATTATTGTTTATAGTTCCGTCAATGTATAGATTACCATGTACAAAAAGTGTGTCATTCCCATTAAAGTCAATACTACCATTTGAACTTATATCAATATTAAGAGCAGAAGAATTTCCATCAACCAAAATATCATGATCAATTTTTATGTTATCACTTTCAGTGGGTACACAAGCACAATTCCAGGAGCTTGTATTGTTCCAGTTACCATCAGCTTGTGACTCAATATTTGCAAAACGTTTTGCTATGGTAAAATATTCTCCATCATTTAAGTTTATATTCAAAAATTGAACACCGGGAGGAAATGCAACATTGTTTCCACTTACATAACGACTACCACCATTTGTAAAGTCTCCATCATCGTCAATTAATAAAACATGATTACCACTGGAAAGTAGCCCATCACCGTCAAACTCTACTGTTAAGTTAACACCTCCTAACTCTCCAATTTCACCTACACGCCAGGTTTGCTCCCAACGAGCACTATACCCTACCGGAACATTAGTAGATGCAACATAACCAAGGTTATCATTTGCCACAACAAGATACTCTCCATTATCTAAATGAGTTGGATTTGAAATTGTTATTTTTTCATTATCACTTGCAGACGTAGTACTTCCATCGCTTTCTTGTCCAATGCCAATGAAATTTGAAAAGTGACTTGATTTGTATGAGTATATGTTTTTAAAAGGGACAATACCATGTTTAATTGAAAGAAATTCACTTATTATATTAACTTCAGCAGTGTTTAATGTATTGTTAAATAGAATAACTTCTGCTATTTCACCATTAAAAAACTTTAAATATGACCCAAGTCCATTTTGACTTTTTAAAGCACCTAATGTAGAGTGAGTATTATTGAAGAATGGACCACGCGTAAAGTTTTTTGAACTTAACGTCGATGTTATGTTTAAATCATCTGAAGTACTGTTTGAACCGGTTTGAATACTAAATTGAGAAAATATATCATTTGGAAATGGTATTGTGTGGTTAATTAAGTTGGCATACAATCCACGAATAGTGCTTGATTGTGTATAAACATAATGTTTGCTTAAACTAATTATAGCACTTTGTGTATTAAGTGATGCATCTCTTTTTGTTACAATAAAAGCAGTTAAGCCACTCGTCGTGATATTATGTGTAAAGTCATAAAAATCATTAGTCCCGTCAAATTGAACTGACTTTTTAATACCGTCAACTTTCAAATGAGCTTGATTACTTGGATTTAATTGTACTGCATCATTATTTTTTGTCGAGATATCTGACCAGGTGCTTACGGGGTCGCCATCATTTAGGTTTAGAGTAGATGCATCTAACCATAATATAATGTTATTGGTGTCTCCAACTCCACCCGGTCCGGTTTGGGCAGTAAGTGTGGCAATCATTCCAAAAGAGAATAGGGTAGTCAGTAATACTTTTCGCATAATTGTGATGGTTTTAATCGAAGGTAAAAGTAGTCTTTTTTAACTTTTTAAGCAAGCTTTTAAATAATTGTGTTATTTGCTTTTTGTTTTAAGATGAAATATACGGTTTTTTAGGGAAAAGGTTGGAGTGATGAATGCGAAATGTCAAATTTAAAATTTCAAGTGGGGATAGTTTTTTATTGAGAATGAGAAATGAATAGTTGACAATGCACAATTGACAATTGATCATACATAATGGGTTATGACTAATGTGTTGAAAGTGTAAGTTCCCCCTTTTTATTACGCTTGTTCATCTCGTCTTCCTGTCCGTCCGACAGGCGGGCGCTCGAATTGACAAAAAATAAATCAAAGAACTATTGGTGTAAAAAATCTATTAATTTTTCTAAATTCGCAGCTTGCTAACGCATCGATTATAAACGAATCAATGAAAGGTTTTGCTGTTTAATTCCCTGGATTTTGCCGTCTTTTTGCCGATAGTTTTCTTTCTCTATTGGTTTGTAACAAAACACAGTTTGCGATTGCAAAATGCATTGATTGTGGTGGCAAGTTATGTGTTTTACGGTTGGTGGGATTGGCGTTTTTTGTCCTTGATCATCTTTAGCACTTTGGTGGATTATTGGGTGGGAAAACAGTTGGGAAAAACGGATGTAGCCCGAAAGCGAAAGACTTTGCTTTGGATGAGTATTTTGGTCAACTTGGGCTTTTTGGGCTTTTTTAAATACTATAACTTCTTTGCGGAGAATTTTGTAGCAGCTTTTACTTTCTTTGGTGCAGATATCCAACCCAATACTTTAGACATTATTCTGCCGGTGGGGATTAGTTTTTACACCTTCCAAACCATGAGTTACACGATTGATGTGTATCGCAAAAACCTAAAGCCAACGAATGATTTTGTAGCTTTTTCTGCTTTTGTAAGCTTTTTCCCACAATTAGTAGCCGGACCTATCGAACGAGCAACGAACCTGCTCCCTCAATTTTATCAAAAGCGAAAGTTTGATTATGCGCAAGCAGTGGATGGAATGCGGCAAATTTTATGGGGCTTGTTTAAAAAAGTGGTGATTGCAGATAATTGTGCCGTTTACGCCAATGAAATATTTAACAATTCTGCGGACTATAATGGCAGTACCTTGTTGTTAGGAGCGATCTTTTTTACTTTTCAGATTTACGGAGATTTTTCCGGTTATTCCGATATTGCCATTGGAACGGCTCGATTGTTTGGTTTTAATCTAATGCAAAACTTTGCTTTTCCCTACTTTTCTCGAGACATTGCCGAATTTTGGAGAAGGTGGCACATTTCGCTATCTACTTGGTTTAGGGATTATGTATATATCCCTTTAGGTGGTAGCAGAGGAGGTACTCTAATGAAAGTGCGTAATACTTTTATCATTTTTATCGTCAGTGGGTTTTGGCATGGAGCTAATTGGACTTTCATTATTTGGGGGGCATTAAATGCCGTTTATTTTTTACCTTTATTGTTGACCAAAAGAAACAGGAAGAATACTGATGTAGTTGCAGAGAATACTATTTTTCCTAACGTTAAAGAACTGTTCTCAATGGGCATTACTTTCTTTTTAACAGTTTTGGCTTGGGTTTTCTTTCGGGCTGAAAGTTCAATAGTAGCAATTAAGTATTTAAATGAGGTTTTTTCAGCTTCACTTTTTGAACTGCCGGAAACAAGTAAGTTGTTCAATTTTAAAGTATTTTCTTTATTATTACTCACTTTTGTGCTTACAGAATGGTTAGGGAGAAAATATCAATTTGCACTTCAGGGCATTACAATTTTTCAGATAAATGTAGTTAGATGGCTAGTTTACTCGCTAATCATATATATAATCATAATGTTTATGCCTACAAATGAAACTCCATTTATTTATTTTCAATTTTAGCTTGAATGAAGAAATTTATCATTAAGTCATTGAAATTATATTTATTTGCAATACTATTCTACTTGCTGCTTTTGTTTATTAGTGGTCGATTTTTACCACAACCACTTAAACCTAATTTAATTTATCCTAAGTCAGGATATGGAATGTCTGAAATAAGATTTACTGAGGTGGATACATTTAAACAAGTGGATGTTTTGTTTTTAGGAAGCTCTCATGCATATAGAGGTTTTGATAATAGAAAGTTTGATGCTAAAAATATAACTTCATTTAACTTAGGCTCTAGTTCGCAAACACCTATTCAAACTGAGTTACTATTGAGAAGGTATCTTAATATTTTGAATCCTGCATTAGTCATAATTGAAGTATCACCATTAAGCTTTATGTCTGATGGCGTTGAGTCAGCACCGGATCTGATAGCTAATGACCAAGCTGATTTTGAGATGTTAAGAATGTCAATGGATTTAAATCATATTAAAGTTTATAATGCAGCACTTTATGCATTTATGGATAGAGCAATAGGAGAAAATTCAATTCAAAGTAAAACAGATATAAAGAATTATGATCAATATGTTAGTGGGGGCTTTGTTGAGAAGAGTAAACCTCCGTTGTCAAAACCTTATTTATCAAGTAAAGAAAAAAAAATAATAGTCAATGAAAAGCAATTAAAAGCATTCGAGAGGATATTAAAGGAGTTAGAACAAAAGCAAACGAAGGTTTTATTGGTACAGGCGCCAGTTACCAAAAACTTTTATAAGAGTTTTACTAATAATCATTATTACGATAGTTTGATGTCTAGTTATGTTAGCTATATTAACTTCAACGAAGTTTTAAATTTAAAAGACACCCTTCATTTTTATGACCATCATCATTTGACACAAAATGGTGTTGAAATTTTTAATGATACGTTGATTAATATTCTTAAAAAAAGGTATACCTTTTTTTAAGAGCGAATTTTCACCTTTAAAAACGGATACCAACGAAGTGTCATATTTTAACGTTGACTCCTATCGGAGACGGCTTCTGTCAAAACGAATGAGCCTAACAAGGACGCGTCATGGTTAGACGCATAGTCCTAACGGAGATAGTCATCTTCAACGAATGTACCAAACAACGACGAGTCATGCTGAACTAGTTTCAGCATCTGTCTTTATCTCGGAAGATTGTTCTTTAGGAGTAACTTCCAAGTTTGCTAAAGATCCTGAGACGAGCTCAGGATGACGCGTTTCTATATAAATATTACGTTCATGATGACACGTTTCTATACAAGTATTTCGTTAAGCACTCTAGTGTTACAACATCTCTCTTGTTTCATTGACCTCCTCTTTGGTAAACCATTCTGCTGCTAGGTCGACCATGTCGGGATTTGTCTCTTTAATTAAATTCCATTTCCATGCTTTATGCCATCGTTTGAGTTGTTTTTCTCTGCTTATCGCTGCTGCCATTCCATGAATACGTTCAAAGTGTAATAAGTCCGTAATGCTATACTTTGCAGTAAAACGGCTACCTCTTCCGGCTTTGTGTCGTAAAATACGATTTTCTAAATTACTCGTAATCCCAATATACAGCACCGTCCGATTTTTATTGCTTAGGATATATACATAGCCAACTTTGCTCATCTGATTGATTTTGGGCTGATAAATATAGTTAGAATTGATTTATTTGTGAGATGGGGCTTTGAAACGGATAATCTGCCGGGGATGTGTCGAGTTTATACGCTAAGTTCTTATGAAAAAAGTCATCCTGAATTTATTTCAGGATATGTTGTGTCTTGGAACATACTCCTAATGAAATTAGGTTTAGATTGTTACAGATCCTGAGACGAGCTCAGGATGACGCATTTCTATACAAATATTTCGTTTGGGATGAAGCGTTTCTGTACAAACACTTCGTTTGATGTAAACATCTACCGGAGACGGAACGTATTAAACGAATGTACCAAACAACGACGAGTCATGCTGAACTAGTTTCAGCACCTGTTTATAGCTTGGAAGATTGTTCTTTAGGAGTAACTTCCAAGATTGCTACAGATCCTGAAATAAATTCAGGATGACGCGGTTCTATACAAATATTTCGTTCAGGGTGACCGTTTCTATATGAATATTTCGTTTAAATTAAATTTAGCCCTTTCAACCAACAACTTCACAAAATTTCGTTTATTTGCTGATTGAACTACACGATTGATTGAGTCTATGCAAGACAATTCGTCTTCTTCACCTTCTTTACAAATAGATCCCAAAGTTTACCTCGCATACGTATTGCGCTATTGGTACTTGCTGCTGATTGGACTAATGGGCGCTATGCTCTATGCTTATTATCAAGTGCGTTATACGCCGGCGACTTACAGCACCAATTCAAGGATGTTGGTAAAAGACGAATATTCCTCCTGGGGACAAGAGTACTTTTTACCGGGCATGGAATTGGTGAGCAGCCGCAACCGCTTGGTGAATGAAGTCGGCATCATCAAGTCTTTTCCTTTGATGGAAAGGGTAGCCCAGCGCCTGGATTGGAAAGTTTCTTATTTCAAAATTGGGAACATTAAAACCACAGAGCAATATCCTTCCTCAGAATTTAAGGTGAAAGTGCTCAACGGAACTCCTAAGGGAGGTAGGTATTTTTTGCGCTTTGAAAATGCTAATTCCTTTTATTTAGCTAAAGAGATTGATAGTCTTGAGTACAGTTCCCTATACCAAGTGGGGCAACCCATAGGAATTGGTGAAAATGAAGTTACTATTGATAAAGTGAGTTCTGACATTAGTATAGAGGATGAATATTCATTTCAATTTTATACTACAGATACATGGGCACGTTATTTCCAAGAAGCTCTAAAAATAGGCGTAGAAAATGAGGAGTCTTCCATTTTAGTGTTGAGCGAAAGCAATCAAACGCCTGCGAAGTCTATCGACTTTTTAAATGCCATGATGCAAACTTATATTGAATGGGGGCGGGAGCAGAGCAATCAAATAGCTGCCAATACCATTGCTTTTGTGGATGAGCAATTGCGGGGCATCGCTGATTCTTTGGTGGTCACCGAGCACCGCTTGGAACAATTTCACCAAAAGAATTTTTCGGAGCGCATTTTTATTTCCGAGGAAAATGCCGGTGCCAATATGCAAACGGTTTTGGAGTTGGAGGAGCAACTGACCCAAAGAAGTGTGCAAAAAGAGTATTATGCAGCTTTGATTCGCACTTTGCAATCGGAGGACTTTACTGCCTTTCCTTCCGCAGCGGTTTTTGGCTTTCAAGATCCCAATGCTGATCAAATGATTGATCGTATTCATCAGATGGTGCAAGAAATTACGGAGGAATCTTTTCGCTTAAAGGAAGAGTCAGAACCACTAGAAAGGCAAAAAGCAGAACTCCAAAAGCAGAAAGAAGCTTTAATCACCATTGCAAGAGCCAATCAAAAGCAAGTCGAGGAGCTTATTGACTCCTTAAAAAGAGAAGTGCGTAAAGAAGAAAACAAAGTGTTGCAGATTCCGGCGGAGCAGCGAGAATACTTTAATCTGCGCAGAGAAAACAAACTGTTAAATGACCTCTATACCTTTTTACTCAATAAACGTTCAGAGGCCGGCATAGCTAAAGCCTCCAATTTGCCCAAAGCGCAAATTTTGGACTATGCCGATCAGCACAGAGTGAGTTATGTAGGGCCCAATTCCACCAACATTTTTATGCTTTCTGCTTTTTTGGGCTTGGGCATTCCCTTGGGCTTGATTTTGGGCATATATTTGTTGAACAACAAAATTGTAGACCCTTCTGATTTAGAAAAGGTTACTTCTATTCCGCTCTTGGGATCAGTGGGTTATCGTAAAGATATTGATAGTAATCTCGTGGTTTCCGGAAACTTAAAGTCGGTGATCGCGGAATCCTACCGCAGCATACGCACCAACCTCAATTTCATGACGGAGGGAAAGGATAAGGTGAAGATCTTGGTTACTTCTTCCATCAGTGGAGAGGGAAAGACTTTTACTTCTATTAATTTGGCGGCTATTTATGCCGCTAGTGGGAAAAAGACTATATTGCTAGGAGCGGATTTACGTAAACCGAAAATCTTTCAAGATTTTGGCTTAAACAATACAGTAGGTTTAAGTACTTATTTGATTAATAAAGGAAGTTTAGCGGAGGTGGTTCAACAAACCAAGGTGGAGAACTTGGATTTAATTTCATCCGGACCGGTACCCCCTAATCCGGCAGAATTAATAGAGTCTGATCGAATGGATGCCTTGATGGCTGAATTGGATAAGCAATATGAAGTAATCATTATTGATTCTCCTCCTTTGGGCTTGGTAACGGATGCCTTATTGTTAAAAAAATACGCGGATGCCGGCTTATACATTGTCCGCCATAATTATACTAAGCAAAATCACCTCAAAAATGTAAACCAACTGTATGCCGAAGGGGTATTGAACAAAATGGGAATTGTCGTAAATGCCGTACAACAGCGAAAAGGCTTAGGCTATGGTGGAGTCTATGGCTACGGTTATGGCTATGGCTATGGTTACGGATACGGCTACTATTCTGAGGATAAAAAATAGTTGCATTGACGAGCCTAAGAAAACGTTCATTAAGTGGGGTTGTATGGACATTTGCTCAGCAGTTTGGCGGGCAGTTAATAAACTTTTTTATTTCAATTGTTCTTGCTCGAATTTTAATGCCGGAAGAGTTCGGATTGATTGGGATGATTGCAATAGTGATTGCAGTAGGAACTTCTTTGATGGAGGCTGGCATGACCCAATCATTAATTAGAACACCTAATCCCGATAATGCAGATTATTCCACTGTGTTTTATGTTAACTTATTCGTCAGTTTATTTGTATATTTAATAATTTATTTATTTGCTCCTTTGATTGCTTCATTTTACGATGAAAGTATCTTGACTGAACTTCTCAGGTTTTTAGGACTATCAATCATTATAGGGGCTTTTTCTTCTGTACAACGTACTAAGCTTACCAAGGAAATGAATTTTAAAGTGCAATTTGCTATTCAATTGCCTTCTTTGATAATTAGTGGTATAATTGGAGTAACAATGGCATACCTAGGTTATGGTGTTTGGAGTTTGGTTTATATGCAACTAGCAAGGAGTTTTATTTCTTCTTTGCAATTCTGGATTTATTCAAGTTGGTCGCCAAAACTTATTTTTAATACTCAGCGTTTGAAGTATCACTTTAATTTTGGCTATAAGTTGACAATTTCAGGTTTAATCAATACGCTTTATGGAAATATGTACCATGTAATCATTGGTAAGTATTTTTCAACAGCCGACTTAGGCTTTTATACTCGTGCCGATAGCACTAAACAACTACCGGTAAGTAATATTTCAACGGCTATTAACAAAGTTACTTATCCCATGTTTGCTGAAATTAAAGACAATAATGAGCGCTTAAAAAACGCCTATACTTTAGTGATGCAACAAGTATTGTTTTGGGTATCACCTATTTTAATTGGCGCAGCGGTTATTGCTGAACCTTTATTTCGTTTAGTATTTACTGAAAAATGGTTGCCGGCAGTTCCCATGTTTCAAATATTATGTGTGGTGGGTATTTTATATCCCATTAATGCTTATAATTTAAGTGTTTTAAATGTTAAAGGAAGGAGCGACTTATTTTTGAAATTAGAGATTATTAAAAAGAGCTACACTATCATAGGTGTTCTATTAGTGATTCCATTTGGTATATATGCTTTACTGTACTTTCAAATAGCAACATCAATTATTGGCTTTTTTATCAACTCTTTTTATAGTGGAAAGTTTATTGATTTTCCCATAACTGACCAACTAAAAAAGATTTCACCGATTTTTATTGTAACCCTCATTATGGGAGGGTGTTGTTATTTGCTAGATAAGTTTATGTTAGTTTCAGAATTGCACGATTCTTATAGATTAGTTTTTGTCTCAACATTGGGGGGGTTCGTTTATTTTAGTATATCAAAAATGGCTAATTTGGCTCCCTTGAATGAGTTTCTTTCAATGATAAAAAAGTCAAAATGATTCCAGTAACTAAACCCTATTTACCTGCTCGTGAAAAATATTTGCAATACATTGCCGGTATCTATGAGCGCCAATGGTTGACGAATAACGGGCCTTTGGTGCAGGAGTTTGAGCGTCAATTAAAGGATTATTTAAATATGCAGCATTTACTATATTTAGCCAATGGAACATTGGCTTTGCAATTGGCGATTAAAGCTTTGGATTTAAAAGGGGAAATCATTACAACACCTTTTTCCTATGTAGCCACCACTAGCAGCATTGTCTGGGAAGGTTGTACTCCTGTTTTTGTGGATATTGATCCTAAAACCTTAAACATTGATCCTCAGAAAATCAAAGCAGCCATAAGGGAGCAGACTTCTGCCATTTTAGCGACACATTGTTTTGGTAATGCTTGTGACATAGCAGCCATAGAAAAGATTGCAAAAGAGTACGGTTTAAAAGTAATTTATGATGCGGCACACTGTTTTGGAACAAAATATAAAGGAAAAAGTATTTTTGGATATGGGGACATTAGCACCACGAGTTTACATGCCACCAAGTTGATGCATTCTGTGGAAGGTGGAGTGGTATTTAGCCAAAATGAGGAGTTGATTAAAAGAATGGTCTACCTTCGTAACTTTGGTCATGCCGGCTTTGAAAAATTCAATGGGCTAGGAATAAATGCCAAAAATTCAGAGTTTCATGCAGCTATGGGACTTTGTGTTTTGGAAGACATTGAACTCATTTTAGCTAAGAGAAAAGAGCAGTCCTTGATGTATGATGAATTGTTAAGTGCTATGCCGGTTACTAAACCTTTAATTCAAGAAGACTGCAACTTTAATTATGCTTATTATCCTATCCTTTTTGAAAGCGAAGCCATCACCTTGAAAGTAAAAGCCGCTTTAGAAGCCGAAGGCATTTTTCCAAGACGTTACTTTTACCCTTCTTTGAGTAGTTTGGATTATGTGAAAAATTCGGCTACACCCGTTTCTGACGATTGCGCTTCTCGTATTTTGTGCTTACCCTTGTATTTTGAACTTAAATTAAGTCAACAAGAAACAATCTCAAGAATCATTGAAAAAACAATAGTATTATGAAAAATAAAAAGGTTGCCATTATGCAGCCCTATTTTTTTCCTTACTTGGCCTATTTCAGCTTAATAAAGCATACTGATCAATTTATTTTATTTGATCCGGTTCAGTTTATCCGTCATGGGTGGATAGAACGAAATCGAATACTAAAACAAAATGGAGGTTGGCTCTACATTAAAGTGCCATTATTAAAACATTCGAGAGATACCATAATAAAGGATATTAAAATTAACAATGAAATTAAGTGGCAGGATAAAATACTTGCACAACTTGTAATCTACAAGAAAAAAGCGCCTTATTATAATGAAGTGATTACTTTGTTGAAAGAGCTTTTTAGTAAGGAGTTTAATTACATCACAGACTTAAATAAAAAATCAGTTGAATTAGTTTGTGACTATTTGGGCATTGAGCACGATATTCAAGTATTTTCTAAAATGGATTTGGAGATTGAAACTCCAACAGCTCCTGATGAATGGGCGCTTAATATTTGTAAAGAAATGGGAAATGTAAAGGAATATTGGAATGCTCAGGGTGGAGAAGATTTTTTTAATAAACATAAATATCAATCAAATGGTATTGAGTTAAAGTTTTTAAATCAAAAAACAATGGAGTATAAGCAGTTGGGTGGTCAGTTTGAAGCGGGCTTGTCTATCTTAGATACAATGATGTTTTACTCTTCTGAAGAGCTTGGTAAAGAGTTAGATCGTTTTGATTTAAAGTGAAAAATACATTAATAGTTTATGTCAAAATATTGGGAGAATTACTGGAATAGTATTAATGGAGGGAACAAACAGAAATCTGTTGGGCGAACAAAGTTTGGAAACCCTGTCAATCAAAATGATTTTCAGAGAGAGTTGGTTTACATTGATGAGAATTTAAAGCTTAATGGAAATGATGTTCTAATTGACTTGTGTGCTGGCAATGGACTAATTACAAAAGAGTTTTTTGATAAGGTTGAAAAAGTTTATGCAATTGACTTTTCTCTCCCATTATTGAAAGACTTTGAAGTTGATTCTCCTAAAGTTGAAGTGATTTGTCAGGATATTAATCAATTTGATTTTAGCCAAATTAACTTTAATAAGCTAATATGGTATTTTTCAATTCAACATTTTAATTATTCAGAGGTTTTAATAATACTTAAGAAAATATTAGATAATATTCAAGATGGTGGGGTAGTTTATATTGGAGATGTTCCTGATATTAATAAGAAATGGGAGTTTTATTCAAAGAAAGAGTATAAATCGTTTTATTTTAATAAACTATTGAATAATGAAGATCATATAGGAACATGGTTTCAACGTGAATTCTTTCAATCTTCGTTATCCTTTTTAGGATATAGTGGTAAATTTAAAATTTTAGATAAACCAAAAGAGCACTTTAATAGTAGCTACAGGTTTGATATCGTAATTAACACATGAAACTAATTGCAATTCATTCAATGCCTCGATCAGGCTCTACTTGGTTGGGTAGTATTATTGACTCATCTCCTGTGGTTTCTTATAAGATGCAACCTCTTTTTTCTTATAGACTTAAAGGGTTTTTATCCGATAAATCTACGGAAAGAAAAATAAAATTATTTAAGAGTAAACTTTTGGAGATTGAGGATGACTTTATGGATCAAATTGAGAAAAAAAATAGAGGCATAATACCAAATTTTAAAAAGAAAGATGTAAAGTATATAGCATACAAAGAGACTCGTTATCATTATATTTTAGACAATCTTTTAGGAAAAGATGAAAATACATTTTTAGTAGGTTTAATAAGAAATCCATTAGCACATTTAAACTCATGGATGATGGCACCTAAAGAGTTCAGAAAAGAGTTGGGTTGGAGATTTGAGGAAGAGTGGAGATATGCAAATAAAAAGAATGAAAACAAACGTGAGGAATACTATGGCTATGAGAAATGGAAAGAAGTAGCTTATTTATTTCATAATCTAGAGTTGAAGTATCCAAACCAGGTTTATTTAATTAATTACTTAGATTTCATGCTCAATACAATAAAATCAACTGAGAAGTTATTTGCATACTTAAATCTACCTCTAGATAAACAGACTCTGGATTTTATTGAAAGTAGTAAAAGTAAAAATGTGGACGATCCTTATGGAGTATATCGTTACAAAATTAAAGATGATGATTGGAAAAGAAATCTTCCTAAGCATATTGTTGATTATGTATATAATGATTTAAAAGAATCAATTTTAGAACAATATTTAAAAAGTTAATTTGTGAATTTTCAAGAATTCTTAGACAAATATCAAGTAGTACCTGTTGAGCATTATGTCAATAAAGTTGTTGATAATCCAGTTGTAAGTATATGTGTTATGACCTATCAACATGTAAACTTCATTAAAGAGTGTTTGGATGGTATTTTAATGCAAGAAACCAATTTTGATTTTGAAGTTTTACTGGGAGAAGATGCTTCAACTGATGGTACACGAGAGATTTGTATTGAATATGCTGAAAAGTATCCTA
Source organism: Flavobacteriales bacterium UBA5081 (assembly GCA_002415785.1). Classification (GTDB taxonomy): domain Bacteria; phylum Bacteroidota; class Bacteroidia; order Flavobacteriales_E; family Vicingaceae; genus UBA5081. Next base: position 72,455 of record DIAJ01000044.1, on the reverse strand, counting down.
ATAAAATTAAGTTGTTTTTGCATCGTAGAGAAAATAACATTTCAATAGGTGGTTCTCCTACTGGTCGTTTCAATTTTTTTTATAATCTTTTTTCTGCTAATGGCAAGTACATTGCTCTTTGTGAGGGAGATGATTATTGGACCGATCCAAAAAAATTGCAGAAGCAGGTGGATTTTTTGGAGGAAAATATTGAGTATGGGTTAATTCATGGTGATTGCCACTTCTATTATCAAGGTAGAAAAAAATGGAAATATAATGCCAATAAAAATATTCTTAATATTCTTAATATTGAAAATAAAAGTCAATTGTTTAATGAGTTAATTAATTGGAAATATAAGATTAGGACCGCAACAGTATTGTTTAAGAAGTCATTGTTAAATTTAAACCTTTTACTTGAAAGAAACTTTTTGATGGCAGATACTCCAATGTGGTTAGATTTTTCGCAAAAAACAAAATTCAAGTACTTCAATGATGTTTATTCAGTTTATAGAATTAGTGACGGGACTGTATCAAATCCAAAATCAATTAAGTCTCAATTAAAATTTAAATTATCGGGCTATATGATGAGATTTTATTATTGTGAAAAATTTAATTATGAAGTTCCAACTGATTTGATTAATAGATATAATATCTTGCTTCAAGATTATAGTTTACTAACTAATGACTTTAGAAGTTTTGATAATAACAATTATAAAAGTGCTTTGACTGAACAAATTATAAGAAAAAACCTTAAATTAAATTCATATATTAAATTATGGATGTTTTATTTTAAACATCCAAGACTTGTAGTAAAATTATTGAAATTAACAAATAAGGATTCTTAAATCAATGTTTAGACTTAATTGACTTATATGCCATAAAGCATTTTCAGAATAATAAGTACAAATACCTATTCGTAATTAGCATGTTTAAATTAGTCCATTTTAATTTTCTTTTATTATCATTCTATAGTTTAGTCATCTATAGTAGATTTATATAAAGGATTGAATTTAGCTTATTTTTAAATGCTTAAACACTTTATATTTTATAATTTAGAATAATTTTTTAAAACACATTGGAAAACTTTCTTTTTATAGCCTATCAATTTCCACCACTAAATGTAGGTGGGTCTGCTCGTCCTGGAAGATTTGCAAAAAGCATAAAGTCCTTTGGACTTAACCCCATAATTGTTACTCTAGATCCCAATGATTACGATAAGGTTTATCCAAATTCAAAAAGTGACAGTAATATTCTTGCTGACTTTAAAGGTGAACTTGATTATATAAAAGTTCCTTCAAAGTCTTTAATAAAAGACTCTGAAAATAAGTTAAAAAAGTTTTTTAAAATATTTTTTAATGTATATGGAAATAATGAGAAGAGTTATTGGGAGTCGAATTATTATTCTAAAGTTAATAAGTATCTTAAGAACAATAAAGTATCAGCTGTAGTAGTAACTGCTCCCCCATTTGGCGTTTTGCCGTTGGCAATGAAGACTGCTAAAGAATTTCATCTTCCACTAATTATAGATATGCGAGATCCATGGACAACATGGAATCTAACACCGTATAGTAGTTATTTAAATTTTATTAGGACAAAAAGGAAAGAGCGTATAATTTTTGAATGTGCTTCAAAAATTATTGCAACCTCACAAGTTACCTTAGAAGACTTTAAATCATTACACCCTTCAGTTGATTCAAATAAATTTGAGTATATACCAAATGGATTTGAAGGAGAAATATCCTATAAGAAGTTAATTACACAACCAAATGAGAAAATAACTATAGGCTATGTAGGAAGTTTCTATTACTCACCTCATAACAGGGATATGATATTTAAAAAGTGGTGGAAAAAAAAGGGGCATCGTAAGTTACAATATGTTTATAGAAAGGAAGACTGGTTGTATAGAAGTCCTTACTTCCTTTTTAAAACGCTTAATCGACTTTTTCTTAAATATCCTGAATTAAAGGAAAAAGTTGAGTTGAAATTTGCGGGAAGGAAAGAAGCTTGGTTTGAGAAAATGGTTGAAGAGTTCGAATTAAAATCAATCGTTAATCATTATGGTTGGTTGTCTCATAATGATTCGTTAAAACTTCAAAAATCATGTGATTATTTATTGATAACCTCAGCAAAAGTAATTGACGGGAAAGACTATAGTATTGCGGGTAAAACATTTGAATATTTTAAGATACAAAAGCCAATTTTAGCTTTTGTTACGGATGGTGCTCAAAAAGAGTTGCTTAAGGAGTCGGGCTTAGCTTATTTTGTAAATGTAGATTCTATCGAGGAGGGTGTAGAGCAATTAAAAGCTATTTTCTATGAGTCTTTTGCATTTGAACCAAACCAAGCATTTATTAATTCATTTAAAATTACAAATCTTTCCCGCATATTTGCAAGTATTATCAAAAAAGTCATTAAAGAGACAAGATGAAAAATATACTTATTGTTGTTGGTACTAGACCAAACTTTATAAAAGTTACTCAGTTTAAAAAGATAGCCGCTAAACATTATAATGGGAAGCTTTCTATTAAAATTCTACATACTGGACAGCATTTTGATCAAAAAATGTCTGATTCATTCTTTAAGCAATTAGATACTTTGCCGGATTACTTTTTAAGCATATCTCAAACCTCTCCAAATTCTCAAATAGGAGAGATAATGGTGGGGTTAGAAAAAGTAGTTCAAAGCGATTTTAAGCCGGACATTATTTTAGTTCCTGGTGATGTTAATTCTACCTTAGCTGCAGGACTTACTGCCTATAAGTTAGGTATTCCTTTGGGTCATATTGAAAGTGGACTGCGTAGTTTTGATCGTACTATGCCTGAAGAGATAAATCGAATTTTGGTAGATGAAATTTCAAACTTACATTTTGTAACAGAACAAAGCGGCCTCGATAATCTTATAAATGAAGGCAAGTCAAAAGAAAGTATACACTATGTTGGCAATACAATGATTGATACACTAGTCGCTTTTGAAGAAGATATAGTTTCAAATAACATTCTTACAGAAAAGCGGCTTTTAAAAAATCAGTTTATTTTAATGACTATACATCGCCCGGCAACAGTTGATAGCAAAGAAGGCTTACTTAATTTATTTTCTTTATTAGGTTCAATACCCCAAAAACTTGATATTGTATTTCCAGTTCATCCAAGAACTTTAAAGAGTATAGAGAGATTTCAACTATTACCCAAGTTTAACGAATTAAATAACCTCAAATTATTAGAGCCTTTAGATTACTTTAGTTTCCAAAATTTAATTCACAATTGCAAGATGGTACTTACAGATAGTGGAGGTATTCAAGAAGAGACTACATTTAAGAAAAAACCATGCTTAACATTGCGACCTAATACAGAGCGTCCAGTAACCATAACTGAAGGTAGCAATACTTTATTAAACTTTGATAAAGATGCTATACTTTCAAAGATTAATGAAGTACAAGAAGGTACTTATAAAATAGGTAAAGTTCCAGAGCTTTGGGATGGAAAAGCTACAGAACGTATACTAAGTATAGTAAGTCAATTATAAAGTTGTATTTTTTTTTATAATTACCTTTTCATAGTAGAAATTTTTGAATATGAATAATATATTAATTACAGGAGCACATCGGTCTGGTACAACTTGGTTAGGAGAGGTATTTAGAAGACTAAATGGGTATAATTACTTCTATGAACCATTCAATCCTAGAGGGAAAGTTGCTAATGTGCCTATGATTAATCAGTATGAAAATATCACAAAAAATTCTTCAATTAACAGAAAAAATGTCTATTACAAATATCTTGACTCCTATCGAAGCGTAAACTATGGTAACCTTCAAGACTTCTTAAAAAAGTCACCTACTTTAAAAATTGCTATAAAGGGAGTTGTAAAAGAGTTAACAAAGCCTTTTTTTAAAAAAATGATATTTAAAGATCCATTAGCTCTATTGGCAGCAGAGTGGATTTATAACAATTTTAATTCTAAAGTTATCATTATAGTCCGACACCCTTGTGCAGTTGTAGAAAGTCACAAAAGTAGAGGGTGGCGGTTTTCATTTAATCATCTTTTAAATCAAGATGACCTAAAGGAAGAACTCGAGCCTTTTATGGATCGGATAAACAAACTTAGCAATACTGAAGATGATTGTATAGAACGGGCGGCTATTTGGTGGGCAATCTTAAATAAACGTGTTTTAAGTTATTTAAATGAGTTCAGCGAAAATAAAAATTGGGTGTTTGTAAGTCATGAGTTTTTACTCCAGAGCCCTGAAAATAATTTTAAAACTTTGTTTAAAAAGCTTGATTTAGTTTACTCTAAAAAAGTTGAAAGATTCATTAATAAGTCCACAACTTTATCGAAAAGAAATGAAAGTAACCTAGTCAGGAATCATGAAGAATTAATACATAAATGGAAAAGGAAGTTAAGTAAAGAGGAACAAAGTTTAGTTATAGAAGTGTGTGGAAATACTTATCAGTCAATTCTCGACAATTCAAAATTTCTTGATAAATAGAAAGTTTGAGACTAACTAAAGTAAACAGTAATTCATTTTATTCTTGTAGGCAGTTTCTTAAGTGTATTTTTTGAATTTACTCAAGAAGACTTATAGCTGACAAATTCTTGAAGGTAGAAAATATTTATATAAGTGTAGTGTGTGTAATAGCTTGTTATTATGTGTTTAATTTGTTTGTGCAATGGTCTTTAAAGCCAACAGGATGATTAAAAAATGGTATCACTTAATAGTTCAATTGACTTAGATTTAAATTAAAAATTTTGAATTTTTAAAAACATGAAAAATAAAGCATATTTGAGCATTATAATACCAACATTAAATCGTTATACTGATTTACAAAATACCATTCAGTATTTAATTAATCAAACTTTTAGCAATTATGAAATTTTGATTATTGATCAAAGTGAATTGCATGACTTTCAATCATTATCTCAAATTGAACATAGAGTAAAGCACATTCATAAGCCAAATTTCAAGTCTGCCTCAAAAGCGAGGAATTTAGGTATTCAGGAAGCAAAAGGTGATTTGTTATTGTTTTTAGATGATGATATTATTATAGATGATACCGAATATTTGACTAGAGTTGTTTCAAATTTTAATAGTGAAATACACGGTGTTGTTGGACCTATCTTAGATGCTAAGTCGCCAAAGTTTCGCTATGAACGACATAAATGGAGTTATAACAAAAACTGGGGATGGTTGTTTTTTCCTAGAACTTATGGATATTCATGTAGGGTCAAAGATGGAGGCGCTGGGAACTTGGCTGTAAGAAGAAAGTGTGCGATAGCTGTTGGGGGAATGAATGAAAATTATGAAAAAGGAGCACATCGTGAAGAGAGCGATTTTAATATGCGCTATACTCAAAAATATGGTGATTACCTTTATGATAAAGACTGTTATATTCTTCATATAGGTGCAGTAGAGGGTGGTGTAAGGACTTGGAATAAATTACCTCAAAAGTACTTGAAAGCTCAACACCACTTCGATGGGGGGGTATATTTTATAATGAAGAATGTTAAATTAAAACACTATTTACCTCATTTTCTTTCTTTCTTTATGTTTTACTTTTATCATAAAGAATTTTTAAAAAACCCAAAACATTTATTTATAGCTTTGTTGAGGTTAGTAAAAGCTTACTTTAATGCAAGAAAAATGTTAAAGAAGAAACAAACTAGAGTTCAATTAGGTTAAAAATATCAAAAATAGCACATTGGGTATCCAAATAAGCGTTGTAGTTCCTACTTTAAATCGATTCAATGATTTAAATAGTTTGCTTAAACAACTTTTAAAACAAAATTTTAAAAACTTTGAGGTAATTATTATTGATCAAAGTGACAAAAAATACAACTTTAAATCTGAGGAGTTTAAGTTATATGAATTTAAATATATACATTCAAAATTAAAATCAGCTTCAGCAGCTCGGAATATCGGAATAAAATTAAGTAAAGGAGAAGTTATTTTATTTCTTGATGACGATGTGATAATAAGTAATCCTAACTTTCTAAACAATCATTATCGTCATTATCAAGATGAAGAAATTTTTGGTGTTGTTGGAAGTACTTTTGAGTATTCAAAAGATGAATTGCCAGGATTCAAGCGTAAAAATGGAAAAAACATTTTAGTTGATTGGTTAAACTTCCCTAGAAACTATGGATGTCACACCTTTGTGGCCTCAGGTCGCTCCAATAATTTATCTGTAAGAAGAGAGTGTGCCATTGCTGTTGGGGGCATGGATGAGAATTATGAAAAAGGAGCACATCGAGAAGAAGCCGATTTTTGCATACGTATTTATCGAAAATACGGTGCTTTTTTGTTTGACCCACAAGCACGATTAATCCACATTGGTAATAAAATAGGAGGGATTCGATCGTGGAATGATAATCAGTTTGTTAAAGCAAAGCACCACATGGTAGGCGCTATATATTTTGTATTACACACTGCTCCAAAAAAGTATTTTCCAATTTTTGTACTAGACATGTTTCGCTATTTTCTAATCAATAAAACCATCTTAAAGCGTCCTCAACTATGGGCATTGACAACAAGCAGAATGTTTTCTGCCTTTTTTGAGGCATTGAAAAAACATCGAAGGGGAGGGATTTATTTAATTAAAGTAGACAAGCATTCTTGATTTGAAAAGATGAAGGTCAGTTGAGTTTATTTGTTAATTAGGACTTTGTGATTTTTTATTTAAAAGTTTAAGGGGAAATGGGGTTTTAATTGACAACTTTACAATTGACAATGGACAATTGGCATTGTTTACTTTTTTTCGATTACCTATCAATTTTATATTGAACCAAAAATATTAAAGTAGAAGTGTTAAAACGAAAAGAAGATCAAAAAAGCTAACATTTATCTTCAATAGTATTAATATTGCCTTATGAATGTATTGCTGCTTTCAGAACACTATTCGCCAAAAATTTCCGGTACTGTTTCTTATGTTAAACACTTAATACAGAGTTTAAGTCAGCAAAATGAACTTAAGTTGTATTTCTTGTGTCCGGTTCAAGGGAAAATAGGAGAGTTGAGTGAACTGGAAGAGAATGGAGTTCATTATCTAAACTTGGGAGTAAATGAAAACGCTTTGCCGGAATACAACAGAGAAGAGCGAGCAGTATTGATTCACTATGTTAAAGAAAATCTGATAAGGCTAACTGAGCTATACAATATAAATGTTGTTCACTTGCTATACGGTTTGTTTTTGGGCGAGGTCATCGATACCAATGCTTTGAGAGCGCAGGGCGTGAAATCCATTTTTACCATCCACAACATTCCGCCTGAAGAATGTTCCATTTCTTGGGAGGGAGATCGTTTTTTGAATAAATTGAAAGACGATGTTAGAAAATGGGGAGTAAGGTGGATTAATCACCGTAGAATTAAAGCACAAAACTTTGATGTGTATTTAACCCCATCTGAACAAGTAAAAAAACAACTATTACAGCTATTGCCTAGAGCAGAAGTAATGGTGAGCCCACATGGAGGTGCAGAATTGATTAAGCTCGATGATAAAAAAGAGAAGAGGAAATCAAATAAGCTTCAAATTTTAACAGTGGGTGGAGTTATTCCACACAAACGACAAGATTGGATACCGGAGATTGCTGCTTATCTTAAAGAAAACAAAATTGATTTTGAGTGGAAGATTATCGGCCCCTTAAGAAATCAAGCTTATTCGGAGTACGTTAAAAAACAGATTCAGCAGCATGAAGTACAAAACGAAGTAAGCTTATTGGGTGCTGTGCCTTTTGAAAACTTAGAAAGTGCCTACTCAAATGCAGATGTCTACATTCAGCTTTCTAGAGAAGAAGGCTTTTGCATGACGGTTTTAGATGCAATAGCTTATGGAGTTCCGACTATGGCGACAGCTGTGGGAGCTATTCCCGAAATGCTGGAAAAGGTGGGAGGGATTATCCTTGACTCCGATCGTAAGAATATCAAGAAAGTGATTTTGCATTACTTGAAAATTCGCGATGCTTGGGGGCTAAATGAAGAAGGGTTAAATAATTTTAGAAAAGATTATACTTGGGCATCTACAGCTGTGCAAGTGGCTAAAGTTTATCGCCCATGAATGTTGTTGGTCATGGCATAATTGATTACATCATTGTATTTGCTTTTTTGGCTTATGCCTTATATGCCGCTTTTACTAAAACCGAGCGAATTTTAAATGTACTGCCTGCTGCGGTAAGTTTTTTCTTCTTTATAGAAGTTGGGCCAAGATTAACCCCGGATAAGTTAATGCCTACTGTTTTTTTAGGAGCTGTGGTGTTGAGAATGGGGTGGGGGTATTTTAAAACGAACAAACCGGCATTTATGTCAAAATGGCCCTTGGTATTTTTTATCGTCCTATTGATTTCTGCCTTTGTAGGTACTTATACAACGGCTTACTTTAGAGATTTGCTCTCATCGCCTCAGCTAAATACGCGACTTTTTGTGCAAATAGTAAGTTACTTTAATGTATTGTTGATTTTTTTAATTGTAAGAAGAGAATGTATTGTATTAGGAAATGCTGATAAGCTACTCAAGTCCTTTGTTTGGACAACCACGATATTAACCATTTATGGTTTTTACCAATACTTTGCGAATCAGTTGGGTTTACCATTTCGTGGAATTGTTTATTCAGAAGGTGGAGTTGGTACCGCAAGTGTTAAAACCATCGATGACATTATGTTTCGTGTAAATTCTTTTGCTAATGAACCCAAACGATTAACCTACTTTATGGTAATAGGTATTCTGATTTTGTTGAAATTTAAGTCTTATTATTTCTCATATCTAGGTCGACCTTTTACATGGTTATTAATTATTGGACATATAGTTATTTTATGGTGGACTTACTCTACATCGATTTATTTTTCTGTTGCTGTCTTTCTGTTGGGATTGCTAATATATAGCATTTTTATAAATTATAATCCACGCCTTTTAGGTACCTTAATTTTTTCAATGCTAATTGGTGGGGTAGGCTATTTATACCAAGAGCAAGAAGTGGAGGAATTGTATGAAGTGCGGGTTGTTGATCAGTTGGAGTATGAAGAGGTAAGACAAGAGTATTATGGCTGGGACTATATGGTTAAGTATCCCGGACACTTTGTCACGGGTTTGGGGCCGGGCATGTATAACTTTGCCTTAGCACTTGAGTTTCCGGGCTTAGGGGGGCTATCCTCAAATGGTCGTATTTTAAAGCCATACAATTCAGCTTTGTTGGTTTATTTATTTGATTTTGGGATAGTAGGTTTTATCGTAATGCTTTTTCCTATGTTATTTATTTTCTTAAGTAAGAGATTGGCGAATAACAAATTTTCAATACTTGTGTTTTTTATTTACTGTACAGCAATCACCTTAGATCCAACTCCAACTTTATTTTTGCTATTGGGAGCTTTTGATGCAGAACAAACACTGAGAAACAGTTTATGAGAAAGATTTTAATCTTGCGAAAACCGGCGGTAGACTTTAACAGTATTGAAAAAGTATTTACAGCACTAATTCCTTACTTAGCTATTACGATCTGTTTACTACCAAAATATTCCAAAGGATTGTTTGGGCGTTTGTATAATATTTTGTTTGTTTTTACTTTAAGGAAATCACTTCTTCATTTAAGTGGTCACGATAACTATATTTTTTCAATCCCTTTTTTCAAAAAAACTGTACTTACAATTCATGACTTAGAGGGCTTGCATAAATACGAAGGAGTGAAAAGATGGATTTATTATTTTTTTTGGATAAAGCTCCCGGTTAAGAATGCTAGTGTAATAACTACTGTCTCGACTTTTAGTAAAAATGAAATTATTGAGAATACTAAGACAAAGAAAAATATTTACTTAATTCACAATCCGCTTACACTTCCCATTAGTTACACACCTAAAAAGTTCAATGCAACAAAACCACGCATATTGCACATTGGCACAAAAGCCAATAAAAACTTAGAGCGTTTAATTCACGCTTTGAGCAAGTTAAACTGCGAATTGGTCATTATTGGTCAGAAGAGCGATCAATTACTGAATCAACTTAATCAAGCGAAAATTGATTTTACATTTAAAAGCAATTTAAGCAATGAGGAAATGGTGGAAGAGTACAAAGCCTGTGATATTTTGGTATTTGTATCTACTTATGAAGGTTTTGGTCTGCCGATTATTGAAGCTCAAGCCGCCGGAAGAGCGGTAATAACCGCTAATGTGGCTTCCATGCCCGAAGTTGCCGGAGAAGGTGCTTTGTTAGTTGATCCCTATTCCGTAGATGACATTCGCGAAGGAATTGTAAAGTTGATTGAAGATGAGGACTTTCGAGAAAGTTTAATTCAAAGAGGCTTGGAGAATGTGAAGCGGTTTGATGCAGAGGAAATTGCGAAGCAGTATAGAGAAGTGTATGATGCAATTGATAACTTTATAATGCACAATTGACAATTGACAATGATTTAAAGGACAATTGACAATTAGATTGATAATTCAGTAGTTTTACAGTCAGGCATTTAATGCTTTATAAAGAGTTTTAAAACTGTATGAGATGAAAGAGAATATAGTTAAGGATAAAAGCTATGAGTTTGCCATTGAAATTGTGGAGGCTTGTAAACGGCTAACTGAGCAAAAAGAGTTTGTGCTATCTAGGCAGTTATTGAGGAGTGGTACCGCTGTTGGAGCTTTAATTCGAGAGTCTGAACACGCAGAAAGTAAACAAGACTTTATTCATAAACTTTCTATTTCGCTAAAGGAAGCCAATGAGACGGAATATTGGCTAGAGCTATTATTTAAAACTGATTATTTAAATGAAAGTGAGTTTAAAAACTTAAGAATGAAAGTTGGGGAGTTAAATCGTTTGCTAATCTCGATTATTAGAACCACAAAAGAAAAACTTAAAAACAATTGACAATGCTTTCAATGGACAATGGACAACTGTCAATTGTTCATTGTTAATTGTCCATTATCACTACTGTGAATTGTAAGACGATAAGTATGTAATTAATTTATAATAAATTGAATAGCAAAACAAAAATCCTCATCTTCATCGACTGGTTTTATCCTGCCTACAAAGCCGGCGGTCCGCTAAAGTCTGTTTTTAATTTAGTGCAAGCTTTAAAAAAGGAGTTCGACTTTAGCATTGTTACATCCAATAAAGACCTGGATGGAGAAGTTTTAGAGGTGGTTCCAAATGAGTGGACGAATTATGAGGGGATTGATGTTATTTACCTAACTAAGGAGAAGCAAAAGCGAAAAGTATATTGTGCCATTTTTGAAGAAAAGAAAGTAGATGTGATTTATTACAACTCTTTGTTTTCAAAGAATTTTACTCTGAAGCCTTATCGCGCCCTAAAGAGGTACGACGCCACTCAAATTATTGCTCCAAGAGGAATGTTGGGCAGCGGCGCTTTGGCGATTAAACCGCTAAAGAAAAAGGTCTTTATAAAAGTGAGCAAGCGATTGTTTTTTAGCAGCAAAAATACAGTTTGGCACGCTACCTCAGAGCAAGAAGCGGCTGAAATTCGCTTGGCTTATGGAAAAAATGCTAAAATAAAAGTAGCGCAAAATTTATCCTCCATAAAAGTGGATCGAAATCCATTTCAAAAAAAGAGTGGTGAGCTGAAACTGGTGTTTCTTTCCCGTTTAGCGGAGAAGAAAAATTTGCTTTTTGCCTTAGAGCTCATACAAGAGTTAAAGGAGGAAAAAGGCTTGACTTTGGATATTTACGGTCCGATAGAGGAGCAGACTTATTGGAAAAAGTGCAAGGGCATTATTGAGCAGGATGAGCGAATTCGGTACATGGGCGTGGTAAAACCACAAGACATTGCCGCCACTTTGCAGCAATACCATTTTTACATTTTACCGACTTTGCACGAAAACTATGGTCACAGTATCGTGGAGGCACTACTTGCCGGTTTGCCAATTGTGATTAGTCAAGCTACACCATGGCGCAATTTGAAAAAGGAAGGCGTGGGAGCCGATTTGGACTTGAAAGATAAAAATCAATGGCTGGAATATTTGAAAGAAGCTTTGAATTTGACGCAAGAAAACTATGAGCAAATGGTGCAGAAATGTTATGCTTATGCGGAGGAGCATATTGTGAGTGATAAAACCATTGAGGATGCGAGGAAGGTTTTTTTGGACTAAGGACTAAAGATTAAGAATTAAGAATTAAGAATTAAGAATGATTCTTTTAAGTTCTATCTATTGACAGCGAGAGATTTTTTGCTTTAGAATCCGAAATGTCAAATTTTGAATGAGGATGAAGGAGAAATGGGCAATTGATAATGGTCAATGGACGATCTTAAATCCGAAGTGTCAAATTATACCAAATTCATATTTAAATATCCGTTGATATAATTGTTTAAGGTATAATGCCGATATAGACTTTAAGGAGCATTTTATGCGACATTTAAAATCATAATCGGTATGTCAAATTTCAAATGGGGGCTACAAAATCACCTGCCGTAGACGGGGCGAACAGAACGGATGTGCCTGACAGCGACGTGTCATTAGCAGGCGCTAAGTTCTAACGGAGATAATCATCCTAAACGAATGAACCTAAAGGAGACGTGTTGCTCCTAAACGAATGCGCCAAACAACGACGCGTCATGCTGAACTAGTTTCAGCATCTGTCTTTGTCTCGGAAGGTTGTTTTATAGAATTAACTTCCAAGGTTGTTACAGATCCTGAAATAAATTCAGGATGAAACGGATCTATACAGGGATATCGTTTAGAATGACACGTTTCTATATAAACATTTCGTTTAGGATGAGCGTCTTCGGCTAGGGGGTACGTTATGAAGTATCGTTTTTAGCAAATGTTAGCGAAGCGTAAACCGCTTCTCGCGACAGCGAGAAAAGTTTCAATGTTTCTTGTTTCGCATTTCATATTTTAAAAGACCGGGTATAAAAAAAACAAATTGCTTATCCTCATTTCTTTTAAATCCTTTCAATAATTTAGCGATTTTGTTTTCTACTACATAATTACTTGAAGATATATGTACATATTAGGGATTAACGCATACCACGGCGATTCATCAGCTTGTATTTTAAAAGACGGAAAGATGATTGCCGCAACAGAAGAAGAACGATTTAGAAGAATCAAGCATTGGGCGGGTTTTCCGTCAGAGGCCATAAAATTTTGCCTTAAGGAAGCGAAAATAGAGATTGGAGATGTAGATTACATCACCATTTCTAGAAATCCTTCAGCCAACTTGCACAAAAAGGTAATGCATTCCCTAAAGAACTTGGTTACTGTAAAAGCGATTAAAGATCGTTTGTCTAACAGTAGAAAAGTGGGAAGTGTAAAAACTGAGCTGAGTAAAGCTTTGGGGGTGGATGAGAGAGAAATTAAAGCAGAAGTTAAAAACATTGAACATCATAGAAGTCATCTAGGTAGCACCTTTTTTGCTTCTCCTTTTGAAGAGTCAGCCATTTTATCCATTGATGGTTTTGGAGATTTTACTTCCACCATGACAGCAATGGGCAAAGGCAACCAAATTGAAGTTTTGGATACGGTGATTTATCCGCACTCTGCCGGGATTTTCTATACTGCTTTAACTCAGTTTTTGGGTTTTCCTCATTATGGTGATGAATATAAAGTGATGGGATTAGCGCCCTATGGTGAAGCAAAGTACATGAAAGAGATGAGAGAGATTATTCACTTAAAAGAGAATGGTCTGTTTGAATTGAATCTGAAATATTTCACTCATGCTAAAGAAGGTGTGAGTATGAGTTGGGAGGGAGGGAACCCGCATATTGAAGCGATTTTCTCCGAAGAGTTAGAAAAGTTACTAGGCTCCGCCAGAAAAAAAGGCGAGGAGTTGACGCAGAAGCACAAAGACATTGCTACTTCGGTTCAACGTATGACGGAGGAGTTGATTTTTCATATCTTGAATCACTTACAGCAAAAAACCGGAAGCAAAAATATCTGCATTGCCGGTGGTGTGGCGCAAAACTCCGTGGCCAATGGGAAAGTGCTTGAGAGCACTACCTTTGAAAATATTTATATTCCTTCAGCCGGGCATGATGCAGGAACGGCTATGGGTTCTGCCTTATGGCTATATAATCAGGAATTAAAGAAAGATAGAATGCCTGCCATCTACGATGCTTATACCGGTTATCAAGCGACTGATGAAGAAATAGAGCAGACGCTGAAGAATGCTGAGGTGGACTTTGAACGTTTTGAAGAGGATGAGCTTATTGATCAGGTAAGTGATGAATTAGTAGCCGGAAAGGTGATTGGTTGGTATCAAGGTCGAGCAGAATTTGGACCGAGAGCTTTGGGACATCGTTCCATTTTGGTTGATCCTCGTCGCACGGACGCCAAAGATTTGCTTAATGCAAAAATTAAACGCAGAGAAAGTTTTCGTCCTTTTGCCCCTTCTATTTTAGAAGAATATGTTCCGGAGTATTTTGAAAAAACAGATAAAGTCCCTTTCATGGAGAAGGTGTATCCAATACGCAAGGAAAAACATGATGAAATTCCCGCAGTTACTCATGTTGATGGCACCGGGCGCTTGCAAACAGTTAGCAAAGGCGACCGTTATTATGATTTAATCGAAAAATTTAGGCAAAAAACAGGAACGCCAATTTTATTAAATACTTCTTTTAATGAGAACGAGCCTATTGTGAATACGCCAAAAGAAGCCTTGGACTGCTATTTACGAACAGAAATGGACGTTTTGGTTTTAGGAAACTATGTGGTGAGTAGAAAACGGTAATTCAGCACAAATTTTAAGTACCTAAACCACTTCTCATTTATACATTCATTATACCATGAAGGTCAGCATTATTACCGTTTGTTACAACAGCGAAGCCACCATTAAAGATACGATTGAGTCGGTGCTGGCGCAGGATTATGAAGACTTGGAATACATTGTGATTGACGGTCAGTCGACTGACCAAACGGTGGAGATTGTTCAATCGTACGGAAGCCGAATTGATCATTTTGTTTCGGAAGCAGACCACGGAATGTACGACGCCTTGAATAAGGGCATTCAATTAGCCGGTGGAGAGTTGGTGGGCATGTTAAATGCAGATGATTTTTACATTGATAATAGGGTAGTTTCTGATGTGGTAAGCAATTTGCAAAAGGAAAAGGCAGATGCGCTTTACGCCGATTTGTTTTATGTTGACAGTGAAGACACGAATAAAGTAAGGCGCTATTGGCAATCGGGGGAGTATAAACAAGGATCATTCTTAAAGGGTTGGATGCCACCGCACCCTACTTTTTTTATTCGTAAGAGGTTTTACGAAAAGTATGGAGGTTTTCGGCTAGAGTTGAAATCAGCTGCCGATTACGAATTAATGTTGCGCATGTTGCATAAACATCAACTAAGTGTAGCTTATTTAAAGCGAGTAATTGTAAAAATGAGAATTGGCGGAATGAGTAATGCTTCATTAAAGAATCGCCTAAGAGCCAATCGTGAAGATCGAAAAGCTTGGGAATTGAATGACTTAAAACCCGGTGCTTTTACTTTTCTATACAAGCCATTACGGAAGTTGATTCAGTTTGTAAAACGAAAATAGTTATAGAATTAAGAATTAAGAATTAAGAATTAAGAATTAAGAATTATTTTTTTAAACTCTATTTCGTAATAGCGAGACAGTTTCTTTTGAAGTGCCTAAAGTACTTGAAGTTTGAAGTACTTAAAGTTGACTTTAGAGTATAGAGTCAAGATCGCTTCGCTGTTACAAGAGCAAACCGGATTAAGGATGAAGGAGAAAGGATTAAAGTTTTCCTCTCTTAACTTTCCTACTCTCCAAAAGCCCTGAAAGGGCGACATCTATTAGCCGGGTACGCAAGTGCCCGGAAAATGTGATTATACAAATATAACTTTTGGCGGACTTGTGCCGATTGCAATCGGTACAAAAGTGAGTGTGGAATACTAAATTTTAAACATTTAGAACATGAAGGAGTTAAGAAAGTCATTAAGTTTTTTTAAAAACAAATTCTAGTTAGAGAAGAGAGTTAAAAGTGACAATAGTTTTTTAGATGCAAGAACGCTTCGCTGCAAGAAACAAGAAGTTAGAGGTTTTCCAACACAAGTCTGCGAAGAATGAACCAAATCTCGCCTCAGCGAGAAAAGTTTCAACTTTCACTGTTTCACATTTCATATTTTTGAAAGGATCTGTTGTGTCTTGGAACGTACTCTTAAAGAATTAGGTCTGGGTTGTTATGGGTGCTGAGACGAGCTCAGCATGACAGTTTTTTATATTGATATTTCGTTTAGGATGAGCGTCTTCGGTTTGGAGTTTGCGTAATGATTTGATTTTTACGAAATTTTTCAAGAAGCCGATTTAAAACTTTTTAACATCTAAATCTAAAATCTAACCTCTAGTCCTCCTAAAACTTCCTTCTAGCACGCTTACGATTAATCAAGCTTTTGTAGCGACTTCTGTAAAAGGAGTTGCCGGTGTTGATTACATAAGATACATTGAATTGCACCAATAAATAGCCATCATTGGTTTCAGGATTACCACGAATATTGCCCGGATTAGAAGCAGTGAAGGGAGGCAAATCATCGTATTCTCCTCGGGCATAGACTTCGGGGCTTCTTCTTGCTAATGCAATGGATTCTGCATAGGGAAGCTCATTTTCGGGAGCATAACGAGTACTTACATCGTCTAGGTAATCGGTGAAAGAAAAGCGATAACCCACTTCAAGACCAATTCTCATTTTACGGTTGAAGGTAAAGTTTGCACCAACGCCTAAAGGCACAGCAATGGTCATTTCATCATATTGTTTGTCGGTGCCTTCAGTAGCTAACGGACGAAGATAATACCACTTATCGTTCATTTTGGCATGAGGATAATAGAGTAGCGCGCCAATTCCGGCAAAGGCATAAGAGCGGAAGTCAACTCTTTTTCGACTTCTGCGATTCATGTCGTGCATTACGAAAAAGTTATACTCTCCGGTAATCATGGCTTCAATAATGTCGGTGCGGAAGCTGAGGTTACGCGCCAAGCGAGTCGGTTCATTTGAAAGGCTGTCGGCTCCTTGGATACGGGCATAATTGATTTGAATTTTTGCTGCAAGACGATCGGTAAAGCTGTAGCGATAAAATGCTCCAAAGGCAAAACTCGTTTGATTGATGTTCATATCGAGCAACCAGGGTTTAGCTTCGCCTTCATTTCCTCCAATTTCACCCATGTAGTTGGCTCCACCTAGGTTGATGCCAAAATCCATTCCCTGAGCACGAAGCCCTGATTGGAGTCCAAGACCTATAAAAGCAATCAGTAGTAATTTTTTCATCTGTTTTATGTTTTATGCAGCAAAGTTGCATTTTTAAATGAAAATTTAATCAATCGTTATTGAACGACTGATGATTAAGCGTTTTCATTTGTGTTTAATCGTTGCAAATATAATACAATTATCAATTTAACAAGCCTTTAGTCAAAGCTTTTCAGTATAAAGTTTTAACAAAAGACAATTCATTTTCTTTGAAAAGAATTCAGCGCCTCTTGTTAATGTTTTCAAATATAGTGATTTTTGAATTAAGAGTTTTGAATTACGAATTAAGAATGATTCTTTTAAATTCTATTTTTTGATATTGAGAAAGTTTCTTTTAGATGCAAGATCGCTACGCTGCAAGAAACAAGAAGTTAGAGGTTTTGCATCAATAGAATGCGAAGAAAGAACCATTTCTCGCCCCAGCGAAACGCTTTCAATGTTTCCCCCTTTCACATTTTCAAAAGCCCTGAAAGGGCGACATCTAATAGCCGGGTACGTGAGTGCCCGGAAAATGTGATTATATATAACTTTTGGCGGCATTTTTGACAAAAATGGTGACAAAAGTGAGTGTGGAATACTAAATTTTAAACATTTAGAACATGAAGGAGTTAAGAAAGTCATTAAGTTTTTTAGAAACAAATTCTACTTAGAAAAGAGAATTAAAAGTTGAAGATTATAACCTTAATGAAGCCCTTAATTTGCCTTCACTTCTTAATGTTAAAAGGAATTAAGATGTTTAATCATAGAATTTTCTATCTAATCTATACTCTCATTTTAACCGCAAAGGACGCTAAGGTTGCTCAAAGGACTCAAAGCATTAGCGTTTTCAATAATAATTAGCGAAGAAAGAATTAATTCTCGCGACAGCGAGAAAGGTTTCAAAGTTTCTAATTTCAACTTTCATATTTTAAAAGAGTGCCTAAAGTACTTGAAGTTTAAAGTTAAAAGTTTTTTAACCGCAGAGGCGCTAAGTCCGCAAAGTGAGCGAAGTTTATTTTAGAAAATAGAGTATAGAATATAGACCGCTGCGCTGATAGAGGAGAGAGTAAATTGGAAAAAGGATGAAAGCCTAAGGATGGAGGATAAAGTTAAAAGTACTTGAAGTTATAAGTTATTTTTCACACATAAGCAAGCGAAGCAAGAACCGCTTCTCGCGATAGCGAGACAGTTTCAAGGTTTCTAGTTTCAACTTTCATATTTTTCTAATCTCGCTTTCATATTTCAAAAAAGTCCTGAAATATCTCCATTATTGTTCATTTTAATGTTTTCTGCGGCTGGAGTTAAGGGTAATCCGGGCATTCTAAGCATATTTCCTGCAATTGGAATAATGAAGCCTGCTCCGGCGGCTATTTCAAATTCTCGTATGTGAATTTCGAAATTAGTAGGACGACCTTTTAGTTTTTCGTCGTCGCTCAAGCTTTTTTCCGTTTTTGCCATGCAAATCGGAAGTTTGCTGTATCCTAAATCCTCAAAGCGCTTAAGTTGATTTTTTGCTTTTGCTGAAAGCTCTACTCCATTTGCACCGTAAATGTTTTTGCAAATCTTCTCGATTTTTGTCAGCGGAGAATCTTCCAATTCGTAAGTTGGTTTGAACTTGGCGGTATTGCCTTCTGCTGCTTTAACTACTTTTTGAGCTAAATCAGTGCAACCCTTACCGCCTTCTGCCCAGCCGGTGCTTAGGGCTACAGGAACGCCTAATTTTTCGCAATGCTTGTATATTAGCTCCTTTTCAGCATCAGTGTCACTGCTGAAAGTGTTTACAGATACTACAACCGGCAAACCAAAACTCTGAATGGCTTCTATGTGTTTTTCAAGGTTGGGAATACCTTTTTCTAAAGCAGATAAATCTTCTTGAGTGATTTCGTTTAGTGATTTCCCTCCATGATATTTTAATGCGCGAATAGTGGCAACTACCACAACTGCTTTTGGTGAAATTTCAGCTTTTCTGCATTTGATGTTTAAGAACTTTTCAGCCCCTAAGTCTGCAGCAAAACCTGCTTCAGTAACAACATAACCGCCTAAGCTCATCCCCATTTTTGTCGCTAAAATTGAGTTGGTTCCCTGCGCAATATTCGCAAAAGGCCCACCGTGGATAATTGCGGGATTACCTTCTAGGGTTTGCACTAAGTTAGGTTTTATTGCATCTTTTAATAATACCGCCATGGCTCCCGAAGCATTTAGGTCTTTCGCATAAACGGGGCTGCCTTCAAAAGTGTCACCAATATATATATCACCACACATTTTTTGTAAGTCATCCATGCTTTTACATAAACACAGAATGGCCATAATTTCAGAGGCTGCTGTAATGTTAAATCCGGTTTCTCTAGGAACTCCGCCGGCTTTTCCCCCAAGTGCGGCAACTATGTTTCTCAAAGCGCGGTCGTTCATGTCCATACAGCGCTTCCAAATCACGGTTCGCGGATCTATTCCTAAGCTTCTACTTTTACTTTGGATGTTGTTGTCAATTAGTGCTGCTAATAAATTGTTGGCCATTGCTATGGCGTGAAAGTCACCTGTGAAGTGTAGGTTGATATCCACCATAGGAATCACTTGACTCCAGCCACCTCCTGCAGCACCGCCTTTCATTCCAAAAACAGGGCCTAAACTAGGTTCTCTAATCACCACAACTGACTTTTTCCCAATCTGGTTTAATCCATCGTTGAGACCGATTGAAGAAGTTGTTTTTCCTTCTCCAGGAGGGGTAGGAGTGATGGCGGTCACTAATATCAAATTACTCTTTTTAACTTTATCTTCCTCAATTAACTCTATTGGAAGTTTAGCTTTCTGATTGCCGTAATATTCTAAATCTGATTCTTTAACGTTAATTCTTTCTGCTACTTCTCGAATGTGTTTTGGGGTTACACTGTTGGCAATTTCTATGTCGGTCATGAAAGGATTGTTTTTCAGTTTATAGTTTATTGTTTTGGTGAGAAGAATGAGAGCTATTCAGGGTTAAGTTTTTTTAATTAGTAGTTTAGTAGGTCTGTGTTCTTCGATAAGCCACTACTCAGCTTGGTTCAAATTGCCTGAGCCATTAATTGAAGAATTGATGTTTTTCACACTTCCTTTATAGTAAATATCG
Source organism: Flavobacteriales bacterium UBA5081 (assembly GCA_002415785.1). Lineage (GTDB taxonomy): Bacteria > Bacteroidota > Bacteroidia > Flavobacteriales_E > Vicingaceae > UBA5081. Next base: position 52,234 of record DIAJ01000044.1, on the reverse strand, counting down.
CCGCTGCCATTCACCTCTGCTTTTAAATCGTAAGAAACATTGACTTTCACATCTCCCGAGCCGTTGATTTCAATTTCACAGTTGTCACTTAATAAATCATAAGCTTCAACATCGCCGGAGCCATTAATTTCAATTTTGTGCTTTTTTGTAGTTCCCGTCAATTGAATATCGCCAGATCCATTCACTTCGCTTTCTAATTCTTTTACATCTAACTCCAAATTTATTTCACCTGAGCCGTCGATGTTTAAATTGAGTTGATTGCTTTTAATCAAGCTTTCTCCTTTAATACTGCCTGAACCTTCTATGTTTAATTCCTCAAGGTTAACAACAGTGGCATAAATATTAATGGGTTTGCTACTTTCTACACAAGGGTCGAAGCTGATGTTCCATTCTCCTCTGCTTACATTTTTGTTGAGAAATGGAATTAAGTTTTCATGTGTTTCAATAAACACTTGCTGTTTTTTTCCTTGACTTAGATATAGCTGGTAGTTGCCCTCAAGGGTAAGTTCGTCAAAGCTTTCTATAATAATTTCTTTTTTAACGATATTTCCTTTACCTTCTTCGCAATTTATGAATAACTGACAAGCATAAAGGTTGGCTGCGATGCAAATGATAAGTAAGTAGGTTATTTTTTTCATGGATTGTAAGCTAAAATATCTTCAAAAACAGCTATTTGACCTTTAGTAAACTTATTGCATTTTTTCATAAATGCGATAATGCGTTTTAGAGTAAAATCGTCAAGCCCCTGTGGACTAAAACGGTGGATGTTTGCAACGATAAAGTCTCTATCTTTTGGGATATCATCACTAAAGCCCAGATAAGAGGGGATTTCGTATTGAACTGCCATGCGCATAAAACGAACTTCAACACTTTCAGGAGCTTTTTTTACCGCTTGAGCAAAAGACTTCTCACTTTTTCTGAGGTAGTCCATTTTTTTAAAAAAATTCCAAGTAGTTTTTGTCATTATGGCTTCCAAGGCTCCTCGGTAGGCTAATATTTTAGCGGAAGGGTTTTCTACTTTGCTAAAGCGATTGTAAACTTCTTCAACTACTTCAACGTCTTTTAAAGCACGAATGTAATCGTCTCTAAGGCTCTCTAAATTATGATTTTGAGCGTTAATGTTTTGCTGAAACAGGGTAGAGAAAAGTAATAATATTGTAAGTTGCCATTTCATGGGCACAAGATACGTAATTCTTTGTGAAGTTGAAATCAGCAGACTTAACTATTAAAATTTAGGACAGGGAACCCTAAAAAACCTTTTTCTTCGTCTTTTCGGTTTAGGGTATTCTAAGATGATGCTGATTTCATGAGAACCTCCGGTATTCCCGGCAAGGGCAGAGAGGGTTAAATCGTAAGAATAAGCAAAGGCTATCCGGTCGACTTTAAAGCCCATCAAAAGCATCATGGCATCGACATTTGCAGCGCTACTTTCGTTTGATTTAAAGGGCAATCCTCTGTACCAAATTCCAACCATGTATGGATCTGTTCGGTAATACATTCCCAAATCCAATTGATCCCATTTACGTTGAGCTTTGTAAAGTGCAGCTACAGTGATTTTTGAATTTGAATGACCACCATAGCCTTTGTTTAAAGGAAAGTTCCAACCTGCCTGCAATGCAGTTCTTACATCAAGTTGTGAGGTTTCGTCTTGAAAGCCATTTTGAGGTTGATTAATGTGATCTAAGGAAAGTCCAAACCAATATTTTTCTTGATGATAAAACACCAAGCCTGTTCCAAAGTTAGGGTAGTTGATTCGTTCTCTAAATTCTTCAACTGTAGATTCAGGGGCGTTATCTCTCGCGATTTGATCGGCGAAAGTAAACTTGCTGAAATCATAAAAACGGCTGTGCATTCCTGCTTTTATTCCTGTTAAAAGCGCCAACTGGCGATTAATTCTAATTTGGTAGGAGTACATTGCATTGGCAGAGTTGGTTGTCATGCCGCCGCTTCCTGCTCGGTCACTTACAAATTGAATCCCGACCCCACTGCTTGCTTCATCAAAATAGTGCTCGTAACTTGCTGCATAAGAAACAAAGTTTCCGGGAATGCCCGGCCATTGGTTACGGTAGGAGAGGGCAAAGCGACCTAAGTCTACATTGCCGGTAAATGCTGGATTGTACAGCATTGAATTACTGTAAAAGTGACCAAATTGAGGGTCTTGTGCTCTTGCAGTAATTCCTCCAAAAACTAAGACAAACAATAAAAATAACCGATGTATTTTGTTCATTACCACCATAAACTACCTCAAGAGTGTTAAATCACCCACTTTTGTTTCTCTTTTACCATTAATAAATTGAACTTCTATTTTGTAAACATACACATCTGCTTGGGCTAATTTGCCTTTATAATATCCATCCCAGCCAATATTTATGTCTTTTGATTCAAAAACCAACTCTCCCCAACGGTTAAAAATCATTAGATGGTAATCTTCCACATATTCCATATAAGGGAAGAAAACTGAGTTGTCAGGGTTGTTTGGGTTGTAAGTTCCACCATTTGATCCTCCTGTATTTGGTATAAATACATTCGGAATTTTTATGTCGTAATTTGGATTGATTCGAATGTTTACAAAAGCTGAGTCGATACAACCGTTTGAACCGGTTTCAAAAAGCTTTACTCTATAAGTTCCCGTATCTGCATAAGTATAAGTGATGTTATTTACGTTAGAACTATCTCGACCATCTCCAAAAAACCACTCCCAACTTACTGCATCTCCAAAATTGCCATAAAAATCAATAATTGGATTCTTTATATCTGCCGAAGTTGGGTTGGCAAAAATTTCTGCCTCAGGAGCATTTAATACTCTTACTTGATAATTGGCGTCTGAAATACTTTCACAACCTTGCGGAGTAGTTACTTTTAAGCCGACATTATATAAACCCGGTTCTGTATATATGTGAGTAGGTTCTGCTTCAGTTGAACTTTCTCCATTGCCAAAAATCCATTCATAAGTGTAACCGTTTGGTGTGCGGTTGCTAAAGCTAACACTTAAATCTTCACAACCTTGAACCAGAGTGTCGTTTAAATTAATTTGTGGCGGCTCAGAAACTTGAACTACTGCACTGTCGTTAATACTGTTGTTGCAAATGTCAGTTATCGTAAGTCGGTAAGTGGTCGTTGAAGGTGGGCTTACTCTTTGGTCGCTTATTCCATTTAGAGCTTGATTCCAATTGTAAAAGTAAGGTTCGAGATTACCATCAAAGCTTACTGATATAGTTGCGCTATCCCCTACACAAACATTGTTCGAAGAGTTTACAGACAAGTTATTTGAAGCAATATCTCTAACCGTTAATGATACGCTTTCAACTTTTTGCGGACAATTGTTCGCATCAGTCACCGAAACGGAGTAAGTTGTATTTTGTTGGGGAGTAACAGATTGATTGGGTGAATTGCCTAAATTATTACTCCAACTGTAAGTATATGCTCCCGTACCACCTTGTGCCACTGCAACTAATTGTTTAGGAACATTAATGCAAACGGTATCATCTGCAGTAACACTTAAAGTTAAGTCATCGGGCTCATTAATTTGGAAACTGTTGGTGACTTCGCAACTGTTTATATCGGTAATAGTTACTGTGTAAGTTCCCGCAGCTAAGTTTCCAATGGTAGAATTGCTGCTGTTATTACTCCAGTTGTAACTGTATGGTGCTGTTCCGCCATTAACGCTTGCACTAATAGTACCGTCATTTCTACCAAAGCAACTAATGTCTTGTCCGCTTAAAGAGGAAGTAAGTTGATTTGGTTGAGTAATTGTTACCGAGTCGGTAATTCGACAATTATTGTTATCAGTTACAGTAACTCGATAAGTTCCTGCACCTAGGTTTTGTATGCTACTTGTTGTTGCATTAGTGCTCCAAAAATAAGTGTAGGGAGTTGTTCCCCCACTAAGGGTAACTGCAGCAGTTCCATCTGCTAATCCAAAGCAGCTAACGTTGGTTGAGTTGCTAATTGAAGATGTTAGCGCATTCGGTTGGCTAATGGATACAGAATCCACTTTTGTACATGAATTAGCATCGGTAATGGTGACTATATAAGTGCCAGGATTCAGGTTTTGAATGTTTGCCGTTGTTGCGTTATTGCTCCAGTTGTAAGTATAAGGTTGAGTTCCTCCGGTTGCTGAAACTGTTGCACTTCCATCTGCAGCTCCATTACAAGAAATGTTAGAAGTTGAGCTGATTGTAGAAGTCAGCACAGTTGGTTCATTAATAATTATGGTGTCGCTAATCGTGCAACCTAAATCATCTGTAACAGTTACTGTATAAGTTCCTTCAGTTAGGTTGTTTGCTGTTGCCGTTGTTTGATTGTCGCTCCATAAGTAAGTGTAAGGAGTTGTTCCCCCGTTTATGTTTACTGTGGCTTGTCCATCGTTACCTCCATTACAGCTCACATCAGTTGAACTGGCATTGGAAACAGTCAATTGAGCCGGTTCGCTAATCGTAATGTTAGCTGTTGCTGTACAGCCTTTATTGTCTGTTACGGTTACTGAATAGCTTCCTGCACTTAAATTGCTAGCCGTATCCGTTTGTTGATTATCGTTCCACAAATAAGTATAGGGTAGCGTTCCTCCATTGGCAGTAACTACAGCTCTACCATTACTTAAGCCATTACAGCTCACATTAGTTGTTGCACTTATGCTTGCTGTGAGTAGTGGTGGTTCTGTAATTGTTACCGTAGAAATTGTCGTACATCCATTGGCATCACTTACTGTAACTTGGTAAGTGCCTTGACTCAAATTACCTGCTGTTTGAGTTGTTTGATTATCGCTCCATGTATAGGTATAAGGGGTTGTGCCACCCAAAGCAGTTACTTCTGCCGAACCATCATTTCCGCTATTACAGGAAACAAAGACAGTGTCTGTTATGCTCGACTGTAGTGAGTCGGGTTGAGTAATCTGAACAGTATCAGTAGCGGTACAGTTTTGAGCATCGGTAACTGTTACTACATAAGTTCCGGCAGCAATTGATGAAATGCTATCGTTTGCAGTGTTGTTGCTCCAGTTGTAGGTGTAAGGAGTTGTTCCACCATTGGCTGTTGCATAAGCCGCCCCATCATTTGCTTGATAACAGTTAAGGTGATTAATTAGTTGAGCGCTTGTCGTTAAAATAGCCGGCTCACTAATGGTAACATTGGCATTTTCTGTACATCCGTTCGCATCGGTAATAGTTACCGTATAGCTTCCTGCACTGAGGTTAATGGCAGAGTCTGCGGTTTGATTATCGCTCCATAAATAAGTGTAAGGCGTTGTCCCCCCACTCATTGTTACTTTAGCTGAACCATCGCTAAATCCATTACAACTTACATCAATTTGAGTAGCTAAAGTAGAACTCAAAACATTGGGTTCAGTTAGAGTTATGCTTTCAACGGAAGTACAAGCGTTCGCATCGGTAACGGTAACACTGTGATTTCCTGCTGATAAACTCGCAGCGTTTGCCGTTGTTTGATTGTCGCTCCATAAATAAGTATAAGGAGAAGTTCCGCCATTTGCACTAACAGTAGCGCTTCCATCACTTAGTCCATTACAACTTACGTTTGCAGAAGAGCTAATCGATGTTTGCAGAGGAGTAGGTTCGTTGATTTCCACACTCACCGTATCGAAACAGCCTTGAGCGTCGGTTATCGTCACTCTGTATTGACCTGCACTTAAGTTTTTGGCAGTATCTTGAACTTGATTGTCGCTCCACAAATAAGTGTATGGAGTAGTTCCCCCAACTCCATTGGCAACGGCATAAGCGTCATTTCCTCCATGACAACTAACATCAATTGAGGCACCAATGCTGCTGATTAATGAATCCGGTTCTGTAATACTTACTGAAGAAGTAGCAGTACAGCCATTTTGATCAGTAACCGTAAGCTGGTAGCTTCCTGCACCAAGATTTCTTGCTGTGTCTTGGGCTTGATTGTCGCTCCATAAATAAGTGTAAGGTGCTGTTCCTCCACTTGGAGTGGCATAGGCGGTTCCATCACTTAATCCGAAACAACTGGCGTCAAAATCTACGTTTGTGCTAACTGTTAAAGTAGCAGGTTCTGTAATGTTAATCGAAGAAACAAAAGTACAACCACTTGAATCTGTTATGGTTACGCTGTGGTTTCCAGCTGCCAAATTAGTGACAGTATCAGTTGTTTGATTGTTGTCCCAAAGGTAGGTGTAGGGTGTTCTACCACCACTTGGAGTTACTACAGCAGAGCCATCTGAGCCTCCATTACAACTTACATTGTTAACCGTTGCAGTGCTTGCTAACAAGGAGTCAGGTTCTTCTAAAGATACAATTGCAACTGCAGAACAGTTGTTTGCATCGGTAACCATTACAAAGTAAGTATTGGGTAAAAGATTAGTGGCAGTTATACCGCTTTGACCATTACTCCAACTATAAGTATAAGGTGAGGTTCCTCCAAGGGCAGTGGCAGTTGCAGTACCGTCATTACCATCTTTACAACTTATGTTTGTGCTGTCTATTATTACAGCCGTTAATAAGGGTGGCTCGTTAATTTCTACACTAACTGTATCCGAACAGCCTAGAGCGTCGGTTATCGTCACTCTGTATTGTCTTGCGCTTAGGTTTTTAGCGGTATCTTGAACTTGATTGTCACTCCACAAATAAGTATAAGGAGAAGTTCCTCCAACTCCATTGGCAACTGCATAAGCATCGTTTCCTCCAAAACAACTCACATCAATAGAAGAACCAATGCTGCTAATTAATGAATCGGGTTCTGTAATTGTTACGGAAGTGGTATCTATACAACCTTTACTGTCCGTTAAAGTGAGCTGATAAGTTCCTGCGCTTAAATTTCTTGCAGTATCTTGAGTCTGATTGTCACTCCATAAGTATGTGTAAGGTGCTGTTCCTCCACTTGGAGTGGCATAGGCGATTCCATCATTTATTCCAAAGCAGCTGGCATCAAAATCTACCGTGGCATTAACCGAAGGTTGAGCGTATTGAAACCTTACTCCATTTATATTTGAAGAAGAACCCCAGCAGCCATTTCCACTATTGGCAATTTGTATTCTATAAGTGACAGTATCGGTACATACATCAAAAGTATCGCAGAAAAAAGTATCGGCAGTTGTTTTGAGTAAACTAAATCCGCTTCCTACAGGAAACTCTCTGTAAACCTCATAATTTGTTGCGCTTCCATCCGGTAGAGGATTGTCGAGGGTATTCCAGCTTACATCCACACAATTGCCATTAAAAGTGGGATTAATATACATACTTGAAATAGTATCAGTGGGCAATGAGAGCCAATCTTGGTGGCAACCAGACTTTGCTCTAACTATGTAATGAATACTTTGATCATTCGCTCCTGCATTATTGTGTGTGTAAGTGGTAATGTTGTAGTCTAAAATACTGTCGATTAGCGTATATGGTCCGCCTCTGTTGGTTGAGGAGTAAATCATCCATTGCTGAAAGCTACTATCGGGGTCGGCGGTTTGGTTCCAGTCAATAATGACATCTCCATTCGCTTGAACATCTGCACAATGAATATCAGGATGATCCATTAATGTGTCGGCGAGAACAGTAATAGAAATAGTGGCAACATTTAATCCGGCAGCCGGGCAAAAATTGTCATAAGCCCTTAATACGAATAAATATGTACTTTGCGAGGAGGTACAATAAGGGTCGCTTTGGGCAATATGGTCACAACTGGTTTGCCAGTTAAATGTCGTATTGTAAGTTCCAAAGCTAGCGTCGGGAAGAGCTTGAGAAAATGTAGCACAAGGTGGATTTGTACAGCCTGTGGTACTGCTCGTATAATTGGTGCCAAATTGCTGACCGGTAGCATAAATAAAAATGGAATCGGTGCTAGAGTTACCTGTTCTTAAAGTGTCGTAGATATTAATGTCAAAGTTGACTAATTCGCCGGCCTTTACTGTATCTGAAAAAGTTCCATTTGCAAATACAGGCGGGATTTCAGGAGCTTTGTTTAACCCACAGCCCGATTGGATAACCGTTTGTAAGTCACGGTAGACTTCTGCAACCAGATCACCACATTTGTATGCCTGAACACGCACTACAGAAACAAATTCTCCTGCAGTATAAGATTCAAAACTAATTTCTCCGGTATTAGCATCTAATGTAGCAGGTACATTTCTTGTATCGAGGGTTGGACCGGGAAAAGGACTGTTAAAAGTATAGCCTTGTGTTCCGTCATAGTTAATTATTTGTGGAATTGTATTTTCTTGATAAATACATGCTCCGCAAGCATTAAATTGATCAAGTGGTCGTGCCCAACTATAAACTAAGGAGTCTAATTCATCATCATAAGCGCTATGGTTGTAGGTAAATGCTTGGTCTGCACAAACTACTGTAGAAGGTTCCTGAAAAAAGTCGGGTGATGAGTCGAAACAAGGAAATGCGTTTCGTCCTTGGTATGGAAACATGGTAGCGCGTAGCGTGATGCCGAAGTCATCTGCATTGATAATGTTGTCGATGGCTCCGTTTCTCGCAAAATTATCCCATGTAAATGTCCAACCCACAGCAGGTGGTACTCCATTTAAAGTAACCGGAGCACTTTCAAAGACATATTCCTCAATCGCTCCAACACCTCCACTACCTGAACATGGATTTCCTAAGCAATCAGGACTAATATCTGTAACATTAATTAAAGTAACATTGATATCATCTTTTAATCCTACGTTTGGATAGTTGTGAATTTCTATTTCTTGACCATTTGTGGCTAAGTTAGTTCCGTTACAGTCTCTATAAACTTTTAGTGTAAAAACATATTGACCATTTGCCTGACACTGCCAAGTGATTTCACCACCCATAATGTGAGTGGCATACAAAGATTTGGTACCAAGTAGTATAAGTGAAGTAAAGAATAGTATGCAGTAGACAAATATTCTAGCCATTTGGTTAAAATTTAATTATCGAAAGTCGTTGTTTTTTCTATAAGTATAACAGTACGTAAAATCATTGTATTTAGTTACCATTTTATTGCTTCTTTTTTTAAAAGACTGAATTACATTTATCGATAAAATCAATGGGCGAAGATACCAAACTTTATACAGTAAAATACCGACTTTATTCGCTTTAACTTTTAGAGCAGAAAGCTAGAAATGATGGCAATTAATCCCACAATTACACAGTAATAAGCGAAATATTTTAATTTGCTTTTTCGAACAATGGAAATCATCCAGGTGCAGGCAATTAAGCCGGAGAGAAATGCTGCAACAAAACCAATTGACAAACTAAATAGTTGATCGCCTTCGTAGTTAATCTCGCCGCTAAGTAAATCTTTGGCAATCTTTCCAAAAATGAGCGGAACGACCATCAGAAAGGAAAAACGAGCTGCTTTGTTTTTGTCGTTGCCCAATAAAACCGAAGTGGATATGGTGGCTCCGGAGCGAGAAACACCGGGTAAAATGGCAAATGCCTGAGCTAAGCCAATGACAAATGCGTTTGAGAAACTTACTTTCTTTTCAGTGTTTTTAGCTTGATCTGCCATAATTAAGAGCACCGCAGTGATCAACAACATAAAACCTACAAACATTACCTGTCCGCCAAAAAGCATTTCCAATTCTTCCTCAAAAAATAAACCTACAAATGCCGCAGGAAGCATGGAAAATGCAATTTTTGCCACAAACTGTAAGTCCTCGTTCCACTGGAATTTTAATGCCCCTTTTAGGATGTTAAAAATATCTTTTCGGAAAACAACCACTGTACTCAAAGCTGTAGCAAAGTGAAGCACTACTGTAAAAAGCAAACTGTCTTTAGGTAGTGATTCATCACCTAAAATAGCTTTTCCCAGCTCTAAATGACCACTAGATGAAACCGGCAAAAATTCGGTTAAACCTTGAATTATCCCCAGAATAATGGCATCGATTACATCCATGTTATCAATTTACTTATTTGTTTTGATATGCTTTAATTCCTGCTTCAATACATTCTATCGCTTGCTTTAGTTTTTCTTTCTCTAAAACGTATGCCAAGCGAACTTCCTTTTTTCCTTCACCGGGAGTAGAATAAAATCCACTTACAGGAGCCATCATAACGGTTTTGCCGTTGTGTTCGAAGTTTTCCAACATCCACTGACAGAAACCTTCGGTGTCATCAACCGGCAGTTGAGCTACAGCATAGAACGCACCACCAGGTTTTGGACAAAATACGCCATCAATGGCGTTTAAGCCATCTACTAAAATGTCTCTGCGTTCAACATACTCTTTACTTACTTGATCGAAATAAGACTCCGGAGTTTTTAAAGCCGCCTCAGAAGCAATTTGCCCCAATAAAGGTGGACTTAATCTCGCTTGAGCCAATTTTAAAATGGTGCTCATTACTTCTTTGTTTCTGCTTACTAAAGCACCAATTCTAACACCACACATACTGTAGCGTTTAGAAACTGAATCCACTACAATTACATTTTCTTCAATTCCCTCTAAACTTAAAATTGATTCGTGTTTTTTTCCATCGTAGCAGAATTCGCGATATACTTCATCGGCAAATAAATATAAATCGTGTTTTTTAACTAAATCTCTTAATTGAATTAATTCTTCTTTAGAGTATAAATAACCGGTAGGATTCCCCGGATTACATATTAATATAGCTTTGGTTTTTGCACTAATCTTAGCTTCAAAATTGGCAATAGGAGGTAGGGCGAAACCATTCTCAATTTTTGAATTAATCGGCACTACTTTTACGCCGGTTGTTTCAGCAAAACCATTGTAGTTGGCGTAAAAAGGTTCGGGAATAATCACCTCGTCGCCGGGGTTTAAACAAGCGGTGAAAGCAAATGACAATGCCTCTGAGCCTCCTGTAGTGACCATTACCTCTTCATGCGTAATTCCCGCACTAATTTTACTGTAGTATTCAGCTAAGCCTTTGCGGTAAGATTCATTACCTGCAGAATGACTGTATTCAAGAACCTTTAAGTTCAAGTTTTTTACAGCATTTAATGCCACTTCAGGTGTTTCAATGTCGGGTTGACCAATGTTGAGGTGAATAACCTCTTTTCCTAAATTTTTTGCTTTTTCGGCAAAAGGAACCAGCTTGCGAATAGGTGATTCCGGCATTTGAATACCTCTTGTTGATATTTGTGGCATAGCGTTAAATTTTTGTGCGGCAAATTTGAGAGAAATAAAACGAAAATGAAAACGATATTTTTTAAAAAAACAAAACCCCTTTGCCTTGCGGCTAAAGGGGCTTTAAAATGTTTTTAAGTGAAAGTCTTAGTTGGCTCTTGGTGCCATTCCTTCCTCTTTCTTTACGGGAGTTGTTTCTTTTTCAATAACATTTCCTTTAATGCGTAAAACTTTTGTTTTGTCAATTGCATTTGAAGTAATTGTAATTGATTTGTTGATTGGACCTAAACGATTGGTCGCATATTTTACTTTAATCTCACCGCTCTCTCCCGGATTTATAGGTTTTTTGGGCCAAGTTGGAACAGTACATCCGCAAGAACCTTTTGCATTTGAAATAATTAATGGCTCATTACCGGTGTTGGTAAATTTAAAGGTACGAACACCATCTGCATTTTGTGGAATAGTTCCGTAGTCAATTACTTCTGATTCGAAGTCCATTTCTGCTCCACCTGTTTTTTCAATAGATTGTACTTTTTCTTGAGCAAATAATGCGGTCATCATAAAGACCATAAGGGATAATGTAGTTGCTAGTTTTTTCATGGGTATATTTTTTTCTAAAAATTAATGATTCCAAAGATAAACAGCTTTTTTTGTTTGTGAATAGAGTTAACAGTTCTTTAACAAAAATCATTTTGTAGGTTTCCCCCTAAAATGTTAAAAATCAACATTTGTTTTGGATTGTTAAAAAAGTTAAATACATTAGCAATCTCATTATTATGGAAATAACGATAAAAAATACCGAGCAGCCTTTTACAGTTGTAGGGTGGAGCACTTTTGCAAATCAAATCAAGCATAGGATTAGTGCATTGCTAAAAATGTTTAGAAATAGAGCCTATCTATCTATCTATCTATCTATCGCACTTAATTGGTTTAAAATTATTTCAATACAATTGTTTAAGCATAAAATTTCGTTTCAAATTCAAAGGCAGAGGAACTTTTTGGTGAGTTGGTTTTGAGTAAAATGAAATTTAAATAAAAACAATGTTCACTGATGATTAAAAACCAATTTTAAAATTTACTGATGTTAAAAAACAATTGTCGTGGACAAAACAATAATTACAAAATCAAAAACGATGAAAAAATATTTTAAAACAACAGCTTTATTAGTAGCTGTTGCTTTTTCGCAAATAGCTTGTGAAAAAGACCAAACGGAACCTAAAACTTATGATAAGTTAAGTCAAAATAAATCTAAACAACCACAAAACATAAACAAAGCAGAAGATACAACTAGTTTGTATACACGAATTGTAGATTATGCAACAGATTTAGAAAATGAAATTGCACCTGAAGACTTAAGTTGGGAGGAAGGCATGTTGAGTGTAGAGTCTGCAATAAATTTCACAAAAGGCACTTTGGGGATGACAAGTGCTCAAAGTGAAATAGTTGAATTTACTGTCAATGCAACGGTCTCAGAGATAGGTGGTGAATATCAACTAAGTGGAGAGAACGCTTTGAGTTTATACAATAGCTTGAAAAGTGAGATTAACGAAGCTTATACAGGAAGCGATTTGTATGCAAACTATGGAAGTGACGTATTTATCTCTGTTATTGATGTTGACTTTAACTCTAATCCAAGTTCATCAGGTTTAAAGTCAGTTGGAGGAGCAATTACTATAAAGTATGAACCGGAACCGGTCTTTCCTTTTTGCCATTCATCAGATAGTTGGAAAGCATTAGATTTATTAGGAAGATGCGTTAACGGTAGCAATGACAATACCGATGCTGCAGGTAGAATTGAGACTTATTTAACGCATTTAGACTGTAATGAGTTGTGGTATTTGAAGGTAGTAAATTGCCAACCAGTTTTGTGGGCAGTGTCATCAGCCTCAATAGATGGGTTCACCACTATTAATGTTTGGAATGGTTCGAGTGTGTCTGATTGCATTAGTGCCAATGCAATTAATAATACTTGGATACCTGGAGCGCTTTTAGAGGCGGATAATATTAATCCTTCACCTATTATCGTGAATAATTTTCCTCAGTATTTATCAGAAGTAGATTACTCTGTAGGAAAAAAGCCTGGTCTTAATGGTGTTGCTCATGAGCTAACAGTTAACTATGCAAAAATAGTTTGTTATGCTTATGATCCAGCTTAATTTTTATTATTAATCCTAATGCATTCGGGAGCTTCATATATCCTCCCGAATGTATTAGCTTGCGATTTTATAAACATTAAACCTATTAACTAATGAAAGGGATTATACTTATTACGATAACAATTTTCACATTTAATCTAACTTTAAAGTCACAATACCAAATGAAGATCAATAGTTCTAATAGCCATTACTTGTCTGATAGCTACTTTTTTGATGATACACTTTTTGTAAGATACAATGATGGATTAATTAATCAACAAATGACAGGTAATGAGACTTATAGGGTGGAGAGCTACACATTTAATAATGGGGTTAATTTTGAATTTGTTAAAACTTTAGATTCAATTTTTTTAGTAAATACAGCAAGAAGAGTTATACTTGATTCAGGCATATATTTTGATTTTGGAATTAAAAGTGACTCAGGCGTTAATAAGAATTCTAAAATTTGGTATAAATCTAACTTATTGATTAAAGATAGCACTTACTATTTTTATGGATTTGATTCAATAAATACAGGATTAGCCATTTCGAATGTAGTTAAAGTTAAAAATTCAATTTATCTTTTTGGAACTTATTTGTTTGAAAACTACCCTTACTCTAAATCTTTTGGTTTAAAGTATAATGCTTCAAATCATCAAATTACATTTAAATCCCATCATTGCTATGGAGTGTTTTGCTATGTAAATGGGGCTATTTATGACAAAACAAGTAAGGAATTTATCGTTACTAGTACTCGCAGGTTTGGAGATACAATTGCGCCTTATGGAGCTGGAATTGCCAAGCTGGATACAAATTTAAACCTTATACCTAATACGGCTCAAAAAATTGATGTTGACTACAGTCAGTATTTTCCTCAAAATGCTTATAGTTATTCTGCAGATATTGAATGGGTAAACGATAGCCTATTTTTAACCGCTGGAACGGTAAACAATGCTCAGCAATTACCTAGTCAGACCTCCAACCCTAACCATAATTATGGGAACGATGTAGCAGTATCGCTTCGTTCTTCAGCTACTTTGCAAGAGGTGAATACAGCAAAAGTATACGGTAAAGTAGATACGGCAGAAAATGAAGTGGCAGGTCAATTTTTGCTTGAGAAGTTTGAATCTAATTTATATGTAGTAGTTACTAATTCTCGATTTTATACTTATACACCTGAACCTTGGAACACCTCCTTAGCCTTGTTTGGTTTAGACTCTAACGGAAATAAGCATTGGGAATATTATATGCCTTACAATGATTACTGTTGGGCAAGGCAAGCGCATCCAACTTCCGATGGTGGTTTGTGGGTGAGCATACAGTGTAGTGGTAATTTAAATCAGCAAGCCGGTACTTATGATTACTTTGGCAAAGTAGCCTATATTGATAGCATTGCTTATTGGCCACGCATTGGCACAGTTGGTGAAAAGGAGATAAAGAAAGAAGCCAACCATTTTGTGGTGTACCCTAACCCTACAAGCGATTATTTGAAAGTAAAACAATATGGTTTAATTACAGAATTGTATTATGAAGTCTATGACCAAAGTGGACGGTTATTAAAATCAAAAAAATCAGCTGAGCACCAAGTGGAATTGAATCTACAAGATTTGGCAAAGGGCTTTTACATTTTACGCATTACCAATAGAAATGGAGAGTTGATTAAGACGGAGAAGGTGGTGAAGCAATAGCTAAAAGTAAAATCATCAAAAAAGGGTTCAATCATTTTGATTGAGCCCTTTTTGCTTTTGTGGGAATCCTTAATTTTGAAGCCTTCAATTTTACACTAGAAAAGAACTAATTTAAATTCGATGAACATCCCTAAACAATACGATCCATCTACTACTGAAGAAAAATGGTATGCCCACTGGCAAAAGCAAAACTTTTTTCATTCCGAGCCCGATGAGCGTGAGCCTTACACCATTGTAATTCCACCGCCAAACGTAACCGGCGTTTTGCACATGGGACACATGCTCAACAACACCATTCAAGATGTTTTGGTGCGTCGTGCGCGCTTATTGGGTAAAAATGCTTGTTGGGTTCCAGGCACCGATCACGCTTCCATTGCTACTGAAGCCAAAGTGGTGAAAAAATTGGAAGAAGAAGGAATCAAGAAATCGGAGCTTAGCCGCGAGGAGTTTATGAAGCACGCTTGGGAATGGACCGAAAAGTACGGTGGAACAATTCTCAGTCAGTTAAAAAGGCTGGGTGCCTCTTGCGACTGGGAAAGAACGCGATTTACTTTAGAGGAGGATTTGTACGATGCGGTTATTGAGGTTTTCATTGATTTACATAAAAAAGGATTGATCTATCGCGGTGTTCGCATGATCAATTGGGACCCTTCGGCAAAAACCGCTCTTTCTGATGAGGAGGTAGTTCATAAAGAAGTGAATTCAAAATTGTATTACATCAATTATCAAATTGAAAATAGCGATGAAACTTTGACCATTGCCACCACTCGCCCGGAAACGATTTTGGGCGATTCTGCCATTTGTATTAATCCGAATGATGAGCGACATGCTAATTTAAAAGGCAAAAGAGCCTTGGTGCCTTTGATTGGCAGAAGTATTCCCATTATCGAAGATGAATATGTGGATGTAGAGTTTGGAACGGGCTGTTTAAAAGTTACTCCGGCGCACGATATAAACGACTACGAATTGGGGATGAAGCACAATTTGGAAACCATTGATATTTTAAACGACGATGGAACACTAAATGAAAATGCTCAATTATATGTTGGAGAAGATCGATTTGTGGTTCGTTCAAAGATTGTAAAAGAATTAGAAGCCAAAGGTCAGCTGCAAAAAGTAGAGGAGTTAGTTAATAAGGTGGGTTATTCTGAAAGAACAGATGCAGTGATAGAACCAAAGCTTTCTTTGCAGTGGTTTTGCGATATGAAAAAAATGGCTGCTCCGGCGCTAGAAAAAGTGATGGACGATACCATTCAATTTCATCCGGCAAATAGCAAGAACACTTACAAACATTGGATGGAAAACATCAAAGATTGGTGTGTTTCTCGTCAGTTGTGGTGGGGACAAAGAATTCCTGCATTTTATTACGGTCAAGGACCGAAGGATTTTGTGGTGGCAAAAACAGTGGAAGAAGCCTTGCCTTTAGCAATGGAAAAGTCTGGAAAAGAATTAAAAGGGGAAGATTTACGTCAAGATGACGATGTGTTGGACACTTGGTTTTCTTCCTGGCTGTGGCCAATTTCAGTTTTTAATGGCTTTAAAGATCCGAATAATAAAGATATACAGTATTATTACCCAACCAATGATTTGGTGACCGGGCAAGACATTATGTTTTTCTGGGTTGCTAGAATGGTTATGGCGGGCTATGAATTTAAAGGAGAAGCGCCCTTTAAAAACGTCTATTTTACCGGAATGGTAAGAGACGATCAGGGAAGAAAAATGAGCAAGCAGTTGGGCAACTCTCCCGACCCCATTGAACTTATGGAAAAATACAGCGCCGACGGAGTAAGGGTTGGAATGTTGTTGAGCGCTCCTGCCGGAAACGATTTGCTGTTTAAAGAAAGTTTATGTGAGCAAGGCCGCAATTTCTCCAATAAAATTTGGAATGCCTTGCGTTTGGTAAAATCTTGGACAGTTGATGAAAATGAGAAGGCAAGTCCAGCTGCCGAATTGGCAAACGAATGGTTTGCCTCCACTTTTCAGAAAAGTTTGAAAGAGCTGAACGACAATTTTGAAAAGTTCAGAATTTCCGATTGCTTAATGACGGCTTACAAGTTGACTTGGGATGAGTTTTGTTCTTGGTATTTGGAAATGGTGAAACCGGAATATGGTAGATCACTTTCCAAACAAACTTACGATCAGGTGGTAGCTCATTTTGAGAAACTGTTAAAAGTGCTGCATCCATTTATGCCTTTTATCACCGAAGAGATTTGGCACTTACTAAAAAATCGTGAAGAGAAAGACTGCATAATGATTAGCAGTTGGCCTAAAGAAGAAAAAGTGACCAATTCTGCTGAAGAGTTTAAAGGGGTGAAAGACTTAATTGTTGAGCTGAGAAACGTTCGTAAGTCGAAAAATATTCCTTTTAAAGAAAAATTGAGCTTAAAAGTTAGGGGAGAGGCCGCTGAAAATCGCTTTAATCCAATTGTTAAAAAGCTTTGCAACCTTGATGATATTGAGTCAACGATTGCTGAGGTTGAAAATAGTATTTCTTTTTTGGTTGACGGTATAGAGTATTTTGTTCCACTAGCGGGACAGATAGATGTAGAAGCCGAAAAAGAAAAAATACAAGCAGATATAGATTATCAAATGGGCTTCTTAAAGAGCGTAGAGAAGAAGTTGGCAAATGAAAACTTTGTTTCAAACGCACCGGAAAAAGTGGTGGAAATGGAACGCAAAAAGAAAGCAGATGCCGAAAAGAATATTGAACTTTTGAAAAAGCAGTTGGCGGCGTTTTAGGGGGGTATAAGTCCTTAGTTAGCAGTGTTTTTTAGTAATGCCTAAAATGACTAAATTTTAAAATGGATAAATAAACTTTAAGAATACTTTAAAGCTTTGATTACTATGGCTTAATAGTCTTTTGTGGATGTTTTTTGAGATTTAATTTTTTAAGATAATAAAAATTTGTTGTTCTAACCTTTTCGTCAGCTAGTTAGGATTTTTAGCAAAAACTTAACGGTTAAATTTTGAGCTGTAAATGGAAATTCTCTTCTAGTTAGAGTTGTCTTAAGTTTGAAGAAAGCTCTTTTAAAAGGAATACTGCTTTTTTACCAGAAGGTGTTAATGTCATATTTTTCAATCTCTTTATCCTTCGTAACAACTGTGCAGTTTTCAGCTATTGCTTGAGCAATAATTAAGCGATCAAAAGGGTCACGATGTTTGAATTCAAGAGAAGATATGATTAAAGCATGTTGAAATGTGAACGGTATAATATCAAAACCATTATTTTCGATAAGTTCAAGGAAACTTTTAAAGCCTCTATTGAAATTGAATTTCCCTAAACTGAGCTTTATTGAAATTTCCCAAATCGAAGCAATACTTACAAAATTATTCCCTTGGTTGTTTTCTATTGATAACCTTGCTTTCAGAGAGAGTCTATCGTCGCCATTTAAAAACCAGATTAAAGTATGAGTGTCAAGAATCTGATTCATTCCATATATTCTTTAAAGTCCTCTAAAGGTTCATCAAAGTCAGGAGAAATATAAATTTGTCCTTTTGCACAACCAAAAATTGGTTTTTTGGAGCTTGGTTTTTTCTTGTTTTTTTGAATTAAGAAATCAATAAAATCACTTACTTCTGCTTTAAGCTCGTCAGGTAAAATACTTAATTTTGAATATATATGAACACTATCCATAATGCTTAATTACTTATATTAAAGTACTAATTTACTAAAAATAGAAAAAAGGAAGAAGCTTGATGATTAATAGATATGATAATTTTAATCAGATAACATCAACTTAATAAGAAAAGTGTTCTTTTGCATTTTCAATGAGCATGGGTAAACAAAAATATAGCTTCCACGATAGAGAAGTCAGCTGGCTCTCATTTAACGAGCGAGTACTGCAAGAAGCTGAAGATGCAAATGTGCCTTTAATAGAACGTTTGCGTTTCTTAGGCATTTACTCCAATAATTTAGATGAGTTTTTTAGAGTTAGAGTACCCACGGTTCAGCGAATGATTCGCTACGGTAAAAAAGCCATTCCTCTTTTGGGCTTTGATCCTAAAAAAACGCTGAAAGCCATTTATCAAATCAACAAAAAGCTTCAAGACCGTTTTGAGCAAACCTATGAAAAGCTGAAAGATGAGTTAGAAGAAGAGCATATCTTTTTTTTAGATGAAACAGAGCTTAACGAAGAACAAAGAAAGTTGGTGGCTCGCTATTTTGAGCAAGTTGTTCAACCAGCTTTGGTGCCGGTTATGCTCTCAGAAGACAGAGCACTGCCGGAACTAAATGGGAAAGCCATTTACTTAGCCATTAAGCTTTACAATAAAAAAAGTGGGAAGAATCAAGAAGCTCGTTATGCTTTATTAGAGATTCCTACAGCAGTAGTGTCGCGTTTTTACGTAATGGCCGACCAAAAAGGGAATAAAAACATCATTTTGTTAGATGATGTAATTCGTTGTAATTTGTATGAAATCTTTCACATTTTCGATTATGAATACATTGAAGCTTATACCATTAAAATTACACGCGACGCTGAGTTGGACATTGAAGATGATGTGACTTCAGGTTTCATGGAGAAACTGGCGGTTAGTTTAAAAAATCGCAAAAAAGGAGATCCGGTGCGCTTTGTTCATGATGAAAGGATGCCGAAAGACTTGCTCAAATTTTTGGTAAATAAAGTGGGCATGGAGGCTGACGATGTGGTTGTGGCCGGAGGTAGATATCACAACTTTAAAGACTATATTGACTTTCCGAAAGTGGGAGCTGCACATTTAAGGTACAGACCAATGCCGCCATTAGAGCATCCGCTTTTACATGATCGTAAAAGCTTATTTAAAGCCATACAAAAGCAAGATGTTCTTTTGAGTTACCCTTATCAGTCTTATCACCACTTTATTGATTTATTGAGAGAAGCTGCCATTGACCCATTAGTGAGTTCAATTAAAATTACCGTATACCGCTTGGTGAGTAGAAACTCTAAAGTAATTCACAGTTTAATCAATGCTGCTCGAAACGGTAAAAAAGTGACTGTAGTTGTAGAGCTTAAAGCACGTTTCGACGAAGAATCGAATATGAATTACGCCGATAAGCTTCAAGATGAAGGAATTCAGGTAATTTTTGGAGTGCCGGGTTTAAAAGTGCACACCAAGCTTTTGTTGATTAAACGAAAAGAAGCTGAAAAGAGTGTCTATTATTCTCATGTTGGAACAGGAAATTTTCATGAAGGTACGGCGAAATTATATTGTGATCATTCTTTGTTGACAGCGAATCAGGAAATTGGCAAGGAAGTTAATAAGGTTTTTAAGTTTTTTAAAGACAACTATAAGCGCTTTACATTTAAGCATTTGATTGTTGCTCCTTTTAATGCACGCCGACAGTTTGAAATGCTTATTGATTACGAAATAGAGCAGGCAAAAGCGGGAAATGAAGCCTACATGCTGATTAAGTTGAACAGTATTCAGGATAAGGAAATGGCTGAAAAGCTTTATGAAGCGAGTAAAGCTGGAGTAAAAATTAAACTGATTGCTCGTAGCATTAATAACGTAGTGAATGGTATTGAAGGGCAAAGTGATAATATTGAAGCCATCAGCATTGTCGACCGATTGTTAGAGCACGCTCGAATTATGCTTTTTTGTCACGGTGGAGAAGATTTGATGTATATCGGCTCAGCGGACTGGATGAAGCGAAACCTTGATGGTAGAGTAGAAGTGATGGTGCCTATTTGGGATGAGAACATTAAAAAAGTGCTCAAAAAAATACTTCGCTTTCAGTTGAAAGACAATGTGAAAGCCCGACTTTGGAATGCAGAACTCAGCAACCAATACAAAAGCAATGGCAAAAAAGCTCCTTTTCGCTCTCAATACGAGATTTACCGCTACTTTAGAGAAAAAACGGAAAGTAGAAAGGTAAAAGATGGGAAGAGAGAATTGTAAAGCTATCGGGTTAATATTTTTATTGCTTCTTCAAGTAATTCGTCTTTTTCTATATCGGTGTAGATCGTCGTTTTTGCTAGTGATTTTTTAAAGCGTTCAAATGTAGGTTGGCGTTCTTTTTTCAATTGAAGTTGAGCATCCATTATGTACAAAATTGCTTCAGAGTAATTGGGGTAAGTTTTAAGGAGTAATTCCCAAGCTTCTATTGCTTTTCCGTATTGTCCTTCATTGTAAAAATACCATCCTTTACCATTCAAATTTCCAAGTGAAAAAGCCAAGTCAATGCCATAAATTTGTTCAATTTCTAATTGAAGATTTTCAACAATGGAGATTTCTTTTTGGTCGTTTGAGATGTATTTTGATTGAATTTTACTCCAATCTTCAAAAATTTCATAAAGAGCGACCGCAATACTAAGACCCGGAGTTACATTATGAACTGCCTGTTCGTAAAAGCTTCCCTTTGCGTTTATGTTTTCATTACTAAGTTGTTTTAGTGTAGAATCCATTTTAATGAAATCATCCGGATAGTCATTTCCGATTGCAAATCGATAGTATTTTTTGAAATTAACTTTTTCATTATTCAAATCAATAATTGAATCATAAAGCGAAACATTTTGTTGCTTAAAAAAAGGACTGATGGCAATTACGGCATTTAAATGATTTGTTTTGGAACAAAAAAGCGATGTAGAATAATATCCGTATCGCGAGTGACCGATGAATAATCTAAAAGAAGATGCTTTAAAATGTTTTTCGGCAAGTGGAATTAATTCTTTAAAAATAAAAGCATCGTTTTCTAAAGCTAACCCATTTTTATCTGAAGCTTTATGCAATGTTTCTAAAAGGCGATATTTTTGTTCAGAAGCCAGACTTATGATAATGGATGAAGGCATTTGTTCATTACTTGTTAAATAGTCTATGGTGTTTAAAATGTAGTTGTGACTTCTTTGATTTTGCTTATCGAAAATGATAATGAGTGGAAAGTTCCGGTCTAGATCTTCTTGCCATTCAAAAGGTACCAAGACTGAAATATCTTTCTTAAAACCGAGGTATTTAGATGTTAGAGTTGTATCTGTTAGTTTTTTGTATCGCTCGTAGGTTTGAGCTGTGGCTGAAATAAAATAACAGTTGATAGTCAGAAAAATAAGAATGAAGTAGCGCATAGTTGTTATTTTTTATAAGAGTATAAATAGGGGGTGAAATATACTCACTTTTAGACTGATTGAGTGTAAGTTTGATTTAATCATTATTTTCTACAGGAGTAGCACTTACCGTATTTCTAACATAAATAATTCCATCGAATTGTTCTTTTGCAATTATTGGAAACGAAGACTTTTTCTTATTAATAAATACTGAGCCAATTCTATATGCCTTATTTAAATTTGTAAATAAAGTATTATTGCTTCTGCGCAAATCAATAAAAAATTGTTCATCATTCAATTTATATAGCGGTTTTGTAAATGTGTTATTTCTATATTTCGATAATGTGGAAACTTTAAACTTGTAATTTGATTTTTTACTTGGAACATGAGATTGAAAACTACCTCTGCTAAAAACAAATCCCACGGCGTAGTATTTGAACTTTAGTTGTTCATTGATATATTCACCCATCCATTTTATTTGCGAGTATTTTGAAGAGGACTTGTTAACATGTCCATTATGTGCCCATAAAAACATTTTCTCATTCTCCATTTTTTGAATTTCAACAACATTGCTTGCCATGCAGCTATCTCTGTGTTTAACACCTTTAGAATAATAGTCTAATGATTGATTATAAGTTGTTAAGTTTAATTTTAACTTTTTTAGCTTTTCGATAGAATAATTATCAATTAATGCATCTTCATAATTGCTAAACCATATTTTCAAATCAGTTGAAACAACATTTAAAGTGTCTTTAAATTTGAGATTTCCATCTTTGTATACTTTACCTAATTCTTTCTCACTCTTTGATCGTATTGGAGCTAGTATTTTATTTAATTCTTGTACATAGTTTGATGTGTCATTTCTAAAAAAGTATGCTAAATATTTAATCGGTTCAGATACTGACTGCATATCAAATCCATAGAAGTTTAATTTCTCTTCGTTTTTCTGATTAAATTCTTTCATCCACAGAATCAAATTTTTCACTTCTTCTGTTCTCCATGTCCAAAAATTAAAACAAGTCATGATAGTATCGATATTGCCTTCACCGCTTTGAATATAGTCATTGATATAGTTGCATTCACCATAAGAAGCCTCTATACCAAAAACTTTGAAGTTATGATTTTCAACTAAGTATTTAAATGTATTAACTTTTATGTCAAAAAAGTCTTTTGTTCCATGTGTGGCTTCCCCCATAGCGAATATTTCAATTTCATTAAAGTCCTGATTATTATTTAACCAATCAAAAAACATGGTTTTGCTATTTGTTTCAAAAGGATAAATTATCTCTTGCTCTCCATTTATTTTTATTTTCTTTTGAGCTACTAAAGAAAGGGTGATGAGTAATGTTAAAATTATTAGGAGTGTCCCTTTCATTTTTAAATGAGGTTTGTAAGTTGTTTATTTTTAGTTGAAAAAGTCCATTCAGTTTTGCAAGATATCACTTTTTAGTAAAATTAGTTATTCGGTTGGGTATTGGTAGAATTTGTGTAAACTCTAGTTGTTAGCTTAATCTTAGTAATGAATCTTAATATTGTTTGAGTGGTAAGGGGTTTAAGAGAGTGTGCTATGAGTGAAGTTGCATTCAAAACAAATTTTTTCAATCAGATCATTGATAATTTCTAATTCACTCCGTCATTTTGTCACCCCATACGCCTTGGCATATCCTTTGAAAATGGGCTAATGTCAAAATTTATAATTCAAAAACTAAGATAACATGGCAAAAGGACAGATTAACGTTCAAACGGAGAATATCTTTCCGATTATCAAACAATTTTTATATTCCGATCAGGAAATCTTTTTAAGAGAATTGGTTTCAAATGCAGTAGATGCTACTCAAAAGCTCAAAACCATGGGTAACCTGGGCGAGCTAGAAGGAGAAGTGGGCGACACGACGATTGAAATTAAAATTGATGAAAAGAAAAAGACGCTGACCATTCTCGATAAAGGAATCGGTATGACCGAAGAGGAAGTTGATAAATACATCAACCAAATTGCCTTTTCAAGTGCAGAGGAGTTTGTTGAAAAATACAAAGACAAAGCAAGTATCATCGGTCATTTCGGTTTGGGTTTTTACTCTTCTTTTATGGTAGCCGATAAAGTGGAAATTTTCACAAAGTCGCATAAAAAAGATGCAAAAGCTGTTCGTTGGGAATGTGATGGAAGTCCTAATTATACGCTAGAAGAAGACTCAATACAAAAAGAAAGAGGAACGGCAATCGTACTTCATATCTCAGATGACGCTAAAGAGTATTTGGAAAAACACCGTATTGAGAGTCTATTAGAAAAGTACTGTAAGTTTATGCCGGTGTCCATTAAATTTGGAACTAAAGAGGAAACCATTCAGGAAAAAACCGGCAAGAAAGACAAGGATGGGAAAGAAGAAACCAAAGAAAAGAAAGTTACCAAAGACAACATCATCAACAACCCTGAACCCGCTTGGGTGAAAATGCCCGCCGACCTAAAAGATGAGGATTACAAGGCATTTTACAGGGAGTTGTACCCTATGAACTTTCAGGAGTCGCTTTTCCACATTCACCTTAATGTAGATTATCCTTTTAACCTTACTGGAATTCTTTATTTTCCAAAACTGAAAAACAATTTAGAGGTACAGAAAGACAAAATTCAGCTGTACAGTAATCAGGTGTTTGTTACTGATTCGGTGGAGGGGATTGTACCTGACTTCTTGACTTTGCTTCATGGTGTAATTGATTCACCTGACATTCCATTGAACGTTTCTCGGTCTTACTTGCAAAGTGATGGAAACGTAAAAAAGATTTCAAACTACATTAGTAAAAAAGTGGCGGATAAGCTCAATGAATTGTTTAAGAACGACCGTAAATCTTTTGAAGAAAAGTGGGACGATATTAAGATCTTTATTGAGTACGGAATGCTGTCGGATGAGAAGTTTGCCGATAAAGCCAAGAAATTCTCATTGTATAAAAACGTAGATGGAGCGTATTATACTTTTGAAGAATATTTAGAGAAAATTAAAGCAGCTCAAATAGATAAAGATAAAAAGACGGTTGTTCTTTACACGACTAATAAGGAAGAGCAATACAGCTACATTTCGGCGGCAAAAGATAAAGGTTACGATGTATTGGAAATGGATACTCCATTAACTGCTCACTTAGTGGGTAAACTGGAGCAGCAAGAAGAGAATGTTACATTTACACGTGTAGATGGAGATACCATTGACCAGTTGATTAAAAAAGATGAAGATATACCTTCAAAGCTCACTGAAAACGACGAAAAGAAACTGAAGCCGGTAATCGAAGAGGTTTTGCCTAAGGATAAGTTTACGGTAAATTTTGTGAGCTTAAGCGAAAAAGACCAGCCGATGACCATTACGCAAGCTGAGTTTATGCGCAGAATGAAAGACATGAGCGCTGTTGGCGGCGGTGGAATGATGGGCATGGGTAATTTGCCCGATGCATACGATTTGAAGGTGAATGCTAATCATCCTTTAATTTCAAAAATTTTGAATGAGAAAGATGCGAATAAGCAGAAAGAAATGGCAAAACAAGCTGCTGATTTAGCTATGCTTTCGCAGAATTTATTGAAAGGAGAGGAGTTGAGTAAATTTATTAAACGCTCAGTTGAACTTATTTAAATTACCTTTGGGGCGAGCTGCGCTCGCCCCAAATTTATAAACTAATAAAAAATGAAAAAACTAAGAAACATCATTATCCTGCTTTTTGCAGCAACAAGCTTGTCCTCTTGTGGTTACAATACCATGGTTGAAATGGATGAAACTGTTGAGAGTCAATGGGCGCAAGTAGAGAACGTTTATCAACGTCGTGCAGATTTGATTCCAAACCTAGTGAACACAGTAAAAGGCTATGCCGATTTTGAGCAAAAAACTTTAACAGATGTGATTGAAGCTAGAGCAAAAGCTACATCAATAAATGTTCAAGCCGACCAATTGACTCCGGATAATATTCAAAAATTTCAACAAGCGCAAAGCCAATTGAGTGGAGCGCTATCACGCTTAATGGTTACCGTTGAGCGTTACCCTGATTTGAAGGCTAATCAAAGCTTCTTAGAGTTACAAGCTCAACTAGAGGGAACTGAAAATCGCATTGCTGTTGAACGTCAGAAATTTAATGAGGCAACAAAAAACTACAATGCTTATATTCGAAAGTTTCCACAATTAATCTATGCCGGTTGGTTTGATTTTGAGAAGAAAGGATATTTTGAAGCAGAAGCCGGAGCAGAACAAGTTCCTGAAGTAGAATTTTAGATTATGGCAAAAGACGCATTTACAGAAGAAGAACAACAAAGAGTTAGAGAAGCAATTCAAGAAGCGGAGTTGAATACCTCCGGAGAAATTAAGGTACACATTGAAAACCACTGCAAAGAAGATGCTTTCGACAGAGCAGCTTATGTGTTCGAGCAATTGCAAATGCACAAAACAGAACAACGCAATGGAGTGCTGTTTTACTTGGCAATCAAAGACCGTCAGTTTGCAATTTTAGGTGATGCCGGAATTAACCAAAAAGTACCCAAAGCTTTTTGGGACGACATTAGCCAGATGATGCTTCAACTGTTTAAAGAGGGCAAGTTTACAGAAGGTTTAGTAAAAGGAGTAAAGGAAGCAGGATTGCAATTGCAAGCGCATTTTCCTTATCAAAAAGGCGATATAAACGAATTATCAGATGATATTTCATTTGGAAAAGACAAAAAGTAAGATGAAGAAAATCATATCTATTCTGGGTGTTTTATTAATTGGAGTGGGAGGTTTGTCCGCTCAAAATGCAGATGACTGTTTTCCTAAAAAGCCGAATCCTCCTAGATTAGTCAATGATTTTGCGAATGTGCTCAGTAGCCAAACTGAACAGGGGCTAGAGCATCATTTAGTGAACTTTAATGATACTACTTCAACACAAATTGCCATTGTAACCGTAAACTCTATTTGCGGCTACGATGCCGGTGGCTTTACCTTTAAGTTAGGTGAAGATTGGGGAGTTGGTGACGCTAAATTCAACAATGGAGTAGTGGTAATGGTTAAACCTAAAGTAGGCAATGAAAAAGGTCAGGCTTTTATTGCTACAGGCTATGGCGTTGAAGGCGTTTTACCGGATGCCATTGCACATCGAATAGTGAATAATGAAATGATTCCTCACTTTAAAAAGGAGGATTATGATTCCGGAGTTATTGCTGCTGCAAAAGTAATTATGGAGATTACCGGTGGAGAGTACTCGGCGGAAGCCTACAATAAAAAAAGCAAAGGAGGTGGTGATTTTCCCCTATTTCCATTCTTTTTTATTCTCTTTTTCATCATCATTATGTTTGCCGGAACTTTTAGCAGAGCCCGGCGCTATGCACACAGAAACGATATTAGCCTTTGGGCAGCCTTATTTCTAATGGGTTCTATGAACAGCCGACACGGCGGACATTACAATAACTTCACTTCCGGTCGCGGTGGTTTTGGCGGCTTTGGTGGTGGAAGTGGTGGCGGAGGCTTCGGCGGTTTTGGCGGTGGAAGCTTTGGTGGCGGAGGAGCCGGTGGGAGTTGGTAGTTTTTTTATGTTTGAGGAAAACTCAATTTATTTATAATTTTATTCAGAATACTTGGGTACTCTAACTCATAACCCGGGATTTTCTTTAACCATTGTAAGGCTTTCCAATATTGTCGCTTATTGTAGTAAAGTACACTTAGATTAAATTTTGTTGGGTCGTGGTATTTGTTTATTTTATAGGATTTTAAAAGAATTTTTTCCGCCTCATTTAGCTGGTAGTTTTTTATTAATGCCGATCCTAAATTACTAAGTATCTCAAAATCATAAGGAGCTAAATGAAAGGCATTTCTTACAGATTCTAGTTGTTCAGAGTTATTCCCAAGTTGGTCGTGCGCCCAACCTTCATAAGAGGAAATGGGAGTTGATCTGCTATCTGTATTGTAGAACCGTGAGCTAGCTTTCTTTGCTTGCTTAAGCACTTCTTTTGAATAATTAGACTTTTGAGCGATAATCATTTTTTTTGTATAATATTCGCCTTTAAAACGGTAGGCAGCAACTATGGTGCTAGCTAAACATAGAATAGCTAAAGTAAACTTTATTGATTTATATAAAATTATCTTTTTAGATTTTAATGAGTTTAGTTGAATCCATAGGGTAATTAATAATGCATACAGAAAAAGAATAGCAACTCTTTCTGAAGGAAAGCTGAAAAATGCAACTGGGAAAAAGCCGATTAGTGCAGCAGTTAAAATTTGTTGCTGAGTTGTGTTTTTGTGTGTTAATTGATATTTTCTATTGATTAAAATAAATGATAGGATAACTAAGAATATTAAAAGTAAACCAACAAAACCGCCTTCAGAGAAAATCCACAGGATTTCATTGTGTGGGCTTTGAAAGCTACTTTTACTTTGATGCAACATATAAATGTCATTGACACCAAAGCGGCTAAAATTAAATTGCCAATTGCCTGCGCCCACTCCAAGCCAAAACTCTTCTTGAATTAATTGAACTGATTTATTCCATAGTTTTATTCGCTCTTCCATAGAGTCTAAGGAACTTATGGCTATTTCTGAAAAATTGATAATGTAAAAGGAGATAAAAGCTATACTCAAAATACACCCGGTGATGATGACCAATTTTAGCTTTGGCTTTTCCACATGGAAAATAAAGTACAAGAAAAGCATACAGAAAGCGGCTAATAAAACCGCTCGGCTTTGCAAATAATAGATTACACTTAAGTTAATGAGCACTAAGGAAAAAAGAGCGATTTGAAAATTTCTTTTTTTTGAAAGTGACCAATAAATACCAAGAACTGAAGATAATAGTAAATAAGCGGATAGTATATTTTTATAGGAAAAGAAACTGCTTAATTGGTATGGACTCGCTTTTTGAAACCCTCCAAAATCAATAATTTCTATTCCAAGGTATAGAAGAGTTAGTATATTGCCAATAAAAACACTTGTAATTAAGGAATGTAAAATAGCTTGGTAAGATAATGTGTTTAGAACGATAAGAGCGGAAATAAAGAAAAAGGTCAACTGACTGCTGTAGATCAGTTCAGCATAGTTATAGGCATTTGATGTATTTAAAAGTTTATATAAAAAGTACAAGAAAAGAATGGTTATAGGAGTAGTAGATCGAGCACTTAGCACAATTTTTTTACTACTTAAAAAGAAAATGACAAAGAATAGGTTGGCTAATAATAAACGAGGGGAATTAACACCCTCAATTAGAAAAGACTTTGTGAATAATGGAACAATTAGAATAGTGAGAAAAGAAAAGAATAGTACTATTCTTAAGCGTAACATTTTGGCTAACTTCTTATTAGCGAGGTAAGGTTATAGTGCAATTAGAATAACCTGTTACATCTGTGTTGAAAGTTACTTTGATATCATTATTTGAAATTGTTCCATTTCCGCTATACTGATTGTTATTTTGGTCAAATGCTTGTGGTATATTAACCCCTATGCCACTTACGTTTGCTTCAATCTGACCGGAAACAGGGTTTAATTTGCTGAAAAATATTTTATTGTTTGTTTCTGTGGATACGCTAATCGTCGTTTGGAAATCATCAGTGTTTACAGAAGAAGAACTGCATTTATGGGTCGCGGTGTAAACTCCAACCAAATATTCAGCATCATTTTTTACGAGTATTTCTCTGTTGATAGGATCTGAAGTAACATTTTTGGAATCAGTTGCCGTGTACTTTAATACATACAGTCCGGTTTTGTTGTAGTCTACAGCACCACTAATATTGATAGAGGAACTAATGTCAGTTCCATTTGCATCTATTGCTGTTGCCCCTAATTCTACATATTGCTGATTGAGCGAAAGAGTATCTTTGGCTTCTCCATTAAGAGTCACTGTTGGCTTCGGACCTTGGGGGGATGAGCTGCTATTACTGTCATCTTTCGAGCAAGAAATTGTGAATAAAATTGAAATAAGAAGAATGAGTGGATAAAATACTTTCATTTTAAATACGGTATGGCACAAATATAACATTTTTCTTAATTCTTTAGTTTTTTAAAAAAAATGATAATTGTTCATTTCTTTCTCACCACCATCAGTCCATCGCGAATGGGAAATAATACATTTTCTACACGCTCATCTTCCTGAATCATTTTATTAAAATCGATTAAGGTTTTAGTGTCTTCATCTTGTTGGTTGTAATCTTCAATCACTTTACCACTCCATAATACATTGTCGGCAATAATGTATGAGCCACTTTTGAGTTTGTCAATCAGTAAGTTGTAGTAGTTAATGTAATTGTTTTTGTCGGCATCAATAAAAACAACATCCCAGTCTTCTTTCAATAAAGGAATTATTTCTAAAGCATTGCCAACATGCAGTTTAATCTCGTCTTGATGGCCTGCCTCATTAACATACTTTTGAACAAAATCAGTCAATTCTTCATTAATGTCAATGCTGTGCAACTCTCCGGCCTGAGCCAAACCTTCTGCCATGCAAAGCGCAGAATAACCTGTATAAGTGCCAATTTCTAAAATGCGTTGAGGACGAATCATTTTCATGAGCATACTCAATACTCTGCCCTGTAAATGACCGCTCAACATTCTTGGCTGTAGTATTTTTAAATGCGTTTCTCGGTTTAGTCGAGCTAATAATTCCGGCTCAGGACTACTGTGTTGATTGACGTATTCTTCTATTTTCTCATCTAAAAAATCCATAATTGCTCTCTAGTCTTTTATCGTTTCTTGAATAATGGTCGTAAAAAAATCGGTTAAACTCAAGCCGGCAGCTCTTATTTGTTGTGGCACCAAGCTATTGGGAGAAAGCCCCGGTACGGCATTTAATTCAATAATGTAAGGTGTTTCATCTACTAGCATAAAGTCAACTCTTACAATACCTCGCATATCCAGTTTATCGTAAACAGCTTTCGCTATTTGCTGAATTTTTAGGGTCATTTCATCATCAATCCTGGCAGGAGTAATTTCCTGGGAGTCGCCTTGGTATTTTGCGGCATAATCAAAAAACTCACCTTTGGGAATAATTTCTGTTATTGGTAGCGCCTTCACTTCTCCTTGATCTCTATAAACCCCACAGGTCAATTCCTTACCGGAAAGTTGACTTTCAATCATAATTTCATGATCGTACTCAAACGCTTTGCGAATGGCAGTAGCTAAATCTTCTGCTTTTTTTACTTTGCTTACTCCATAACTACTTCCGCAGGAACAAGGTTTTACAAAGCAAGGGAGTCCTAAGTTATCAATAATATTTTGTGAGTTGAACTTTTCGTTTCTTCTCAGGTACATCGACTTTGCCACAGAAAAATCTAACTGTTTAAGTAAAGTGTTACAGTACCATTTGTTAAAAGTTAATGTAGCGCCAATGTGGTTGGGCGAAGAGTAGGGCAACTTCAGTAAATCGAAATAAGCTTGTAGCTTACCATCTTCTCCCGGTGTACCGTGAATGGCAATAAAAATGTAGTCGAAATATCGCTTTTTGTCATCTAACTCAATTGAAAAGTCGTTTTTATCTATATTAATTACAGTATCGCGGTAATGAGCCTCCCATTTGCCAAAGCGCATTTTTACTAAAACTGCTTCAAATAAATTAGTGTCAATGTTATCTAAAACAGTTTGTGCAGAGAGTAGGGAAATCTCTTCTTCTGCTGAATCTCCTCCTGCCGCAATTGCTATTAATTTCTTCATTCGTTTGAAATTTTTATCAAAGTAAGTTAAAAGTTGCCGATGAATTGATGAAGCAAGCAAGGAATAATTAACAAAGCAGGTCTAATATTCATATCTTTGAAGCCGATAAGCATTCGAACAGTTTTATGGTGAGTTTTTTTCGTTTTTTATTTAGCAAAGCATTTGTCATTAACTTGCTAATTGCATTGGTTTTAGTTTGTGGAGGAGTGTATGCCACATTAAGTTATTTAGATGATTTTACCCTTCATGGGAAAACCAAAGAAGTCCCAAAACTAAAAGGTGAATTCTTGCACAAAGTGGATAGTTTGCTAGCCGGTGGAGAATTTACAGCGGTAGTTGCAGATTCTCTTTATCTAAAAGAAGTAGAAGGCGGTAAAATTATCGAGCAAGATCCTGTAGCAGGCTATGAGGTAAAACAAGGGCGAAAAATATACTTGACTGTTTCGGCTTATGCGCCCCCGCAAATTGCCATGCCCGATTTAGCTGATATGTCGCTGCGACAAGCGACGACAATATTAGAAACTTTTGGCTTAGAGGTTGGTGAGCTAACATATAAACCTGACGTTTGTGCAAACTGTATTTTAGAGCAAATGGTAGATGGTAAAAAGATCAATCCCGGTAAAAGTATTCCAAAAGGAACAGCCATTGACTTAGTGCTTGGTCAAGGCTTGAGTAACGAATTGACTGATGTTCCTTATTTAATTGAGTTTACGGCTGATTTAGCTGCAGATTTATTGAAAGCAAAATACTTAAATGTCGGTAGTTTAAATTATGATGAGACTGTACTAACAGCTGAGGACTCTGCAGCAGCTTTGGTTTACAGACAAATTCCATTTTATTCTCTTGAGCCAACAATACCTATGGGGAGTGCAGTAGATTTATTTTTAACTATAGATACGAATCGAATAATTCATTCCGTTAACCCTACGGATAGTTTATAGTTTGATGAAGAAAAAAATACTCACTTACTTTTTCAGTTTAGTTAGTCTAACTGCATTTGGGCAGGATTATTTGGTAACACCAAGTTCAAATCCTGCTTTGTATGATTCCAACGATTTTAAGTTTTCAAAAGGAGCAGTAAACCGTCCTAAAACAACCGTTGCCGACGATTCAGTATTTTATAATTTCGATACGCTAAGCTTGCCTTTTAAGGATGACTTTTCGAGCAATCACTTTCTCAAGCCTTTTTCTAAGAATAATACAAATTTAACTTATACAGATACCACAGTTTATAGAATCTACATTGGTGGAACACCATACAGAGATACAGTTGGACTAATTACTGATACAACTTATGTATACGAAATAGCACAAGATTGCACTGTAATTCAGAGAACTGAAAACATAGAAGGTTTTGCGGAATTGCATGACATAAGCACTTACCCTACAACTTCTGTAAGTATTACACACTTTAAGCCGTTCAATGTTTTTGATACCATTAACGGCGGAAGAGATACTGTTGAAGTGGAGGCCAATTTGTTTCAAGATTCTGCTAATTTTTATTTTGTAGATGTACCTCCAAACATATACTATACCGACCGCGATGTGTTGCTAAATAACACCTTTCCCATATTACCTCCTAGTATTGGCGTAGTAACATTTGATGGCTTAGATCAAAATGGATTGCCCTATGATATGGAAAACCCAAGAACGGTAGAAGCCGATTATTTGACTTCAGCTCCACTACAAATGGGAAATTTGGGTGATACCAATGTGTATATGAGCTTTTTCATACAGCCACAAGGTATTTCCTTGGACGGTCCTGAGCCTATGGACTCTTTAACAATGGATTTCTATAATCCAAGTACTGATAAATGGTCAAATTTATGGGGAGTTGCCGGTTTTGAAGCAGATACTTTTCAGCAGATTTTTATTAAAATTCCCAATCAGTTTCATCAAAATGGAGCTCAGTTTAGGTTTAGAGCTTATGCCCATTCATCCGGTGCTTTTGACCAATGGCATTTAGATTATATTTACTTGAATTCAGGTAGAAGTACAGAAGATACAACCTATAGAGATATCGCTTATATATATCCGGCACGTTCATTATTAAAAGAATATTATGCCATGCCTTATTGGCATTTTCAAGATGACCCTTCGGAGTACATGATTGACGATAGCGATTCACTTTGGGTCAAAAACAACTCTGATGGCGCATTTAATGTCTTTAATAAAGTAGTTATACCCGATACAGTAAATGGAGGAAATTTTTATCGATATCCGACAACTAACCAAGTATCAATTGTTGTTGCACAAGAGGTTTTTGCATTTGATTATCCCATTAATTTCGATTATCAGCCGAATGATATCGACTCTGCCGGTGTGTTAAGAGCCATCTACGACATTCGATTTGATGCACAACAAGGTGGTCAAGACTTTTTCAGATCAAATGATACGACCTATAGCACAGCAGTTTTAGATAACTACTATGCTTATGACGACGGTACTGCTGAGGCCGGTTACGGAATAAATCCTGTACAAAGCCCGGCTGGATATTTTGCCTACATTGCTCATGAGTTTGATCAGCCTTTTGCCGATACGATTGGAGGAATCCAAATTTATTTTTTACCACAGGGAGTTGATATCCAAAATCAACGTTTTAGCTTAATGGTATGGGAAGCCTCTAACTCTACGGGACCTGGAGACTTAATTTTTAAGAAAGAGCAGAGCTATCGGCCAATGTATACTGATGATAATGGCTTTTTAACACTTTGGTTTGATAGTTTAGTTGCTGTAGGAGAGCGATTTTACGTAGGAATAGAGTCAATTGGTCAAAACTCATTAAACATTGGCTACGATTTTAATAACAATCATAAAGATCGAATTTTTTGGAGTAATGAAGGAAATAGTTGGACAAATCCCACAAACGGTATTCAAGATGGCTGTCTAATGATTCGCCCGATATATAGAAAAAGCAGTTGGGGAGTTGGGCTTAAAAAACATGCTATAAAAAGCTTTGATTGGACAGTTTATCCTAATCCGGCAAATAATCAAGTGGAAATTGACTTACCTAAAGATTTTCGATTATCTCAAGTTCAATTATATAGTATTCAGGGAAGTTTGCTTTGGCAGACCACTAATCAAAATGAGTTGAAGATTGATGTTAGCAATTATCCGGAAGGGATTTATTTGCTAAGAGTAGTTAATCAGAAAGGAGAAAGTGCACATAAGAAAATAATAATCAGCCATGACTGAAGAAGGTATTGAACAGGAAGAAGAGGAGTTATTTGAACACCACAAAATCATAGCTGATAAAGGTCAAACAGTCATTCGAATTGATAAATTTTTGAGTGACCGCTTGCCGAATTCTTCGAGAAATAAAATCCAACAGGCTGCCCAATCCGGAAATGTTGTGGTTAATGGAAAAACAGTGAAGCCTAATTATAAAATTAAACCTTATGATGAGGTGTCAATCGTGATGCCTTATCCGCCAAGAGAAACGGAACTTAAGGCTGAAAATATTCCACTCGACATCATTTATGAGGATGATACTTTGTTGGTTTTGAACAAGCCTGCAAATATGGTTGTACATCCGGGCTACGGAAACTTCGACGGCACCTTAGTGAATGGTTTGATTTATCATTTTCAAAATTTGCCGGAAATGGAAGGCAATGAAGGCAGGCCTGGATTGGTTCACCGTTTGGATAAAAATACCACCGGAATTATGGTCATTGCCAAAACCGAATATGCGCTTTCTCATTTAGCGAAGCAGTTTTACGATCGTACTTCCGACAGAAGATACCAAGCTTTAGTTTGGGGAGATATGGAGCAAGATGAAGGCCGAATTGAGGGAGATATTTGGCGTTCTGAGAAGAATAGAAAAATTATGGATGTTTTTCCCGAAGGAGATGTTGGGAAATCGGCCATAACTAATTATAAAGTACTTAAGCGTTTTGGCTACGTTACTTTGGTTGAATATAAATTAGATACTGGAAGAACACACCAAATTCGCGTTCATTCTAAGTGGATTGGGCATCCACTTTTTAACGATCCGGAATATGGAGGTAATAAAATACTTAAAGGGACGACCTTTACTAAATACAGGCGCTTTGTAGAAAATTGTTTCGATTTATTGCCTCGACAGGCTTTACACGCCAAAACATTAGCGTTTACACATCCAAAAACGAAAGAGTGGATGGAGTTTGACTCTGAGCTACCCGACGATATGAAAGCAGTTCTCGAAAAGTGGGAGCGGTATACTTCAGGGAGAGAGTTGGAGGATGAGTAGTTTGGAATATAGAAAATAGAGAAAAGACCGCTACGCTTTTAGAAGATAGAAGTAAGAGAGTTAAAAGTGCCTAAAGTACTTAAAGTTTGAAGTTGTTTTTTAACCTCAAAGTCCACCAAGTTTGCTCAAAGGACTCAAAGCATTAGTGTTTTCAATAATAATTAGCGAAGAAAGAACCAATTCTCGAGACAGCGAGAAAGTTTATTTCACATTTCATTTTTTCAAAAAGCCCTGAAAAGGCGACATCTAATAGTCGGGTACGTAAGTGCCCGGATAGAATGAACAGAACTGATGTAACTTTTGGCGGAGTTTTTTATAAAAACTGTGACAAAAGTGAGGTATGGAATACTGAACTTTAAACATTAAGAACATGAAGGGTTTAAGGAAGTCATTAAGTTTTTTAGAAACAAATTCTAGCTAGTAAAGACAGTTAAAAGTATCTATAATTAAGATTTAGTTAAATATCAAATACCAAAGTAATTTTTTACCTTAATGAAACCCTTAATTTGCCTTCACTTCTTAATGTTAAAAAGTAATGAAGGTGTTTAATCATAGAATTTGGCGTAATAGGCAAGATGGTTGATAAAAATCGCTGAATCACTTACTATATATAGTTTTAAGGTAAATCAAAAGGACTCAAAGAAGTTCAAAAAATATAATGGTTAACGAAGCAAAAAAAATCTCGAGACAGCGAGAAAGTTTCAATGTTTCATATTTTTTCAAGCGGCATTTTTGACAGAAATGATAACGAATGTGGGCTTAGAGATAAAACGCTATTGCTTGTTGCAAGCAGGTATGATACGCCTGTCTTTTCGGTAGATAGGTGTTCAGTTGATTTCCTCAGATTAGATTCGAGTCTAAATGAGTCTTATCTAAGATAAGTCTGTACTAAAAACTGATTCTTAGTTCTTTACTCTTAATTCACAATTTGACATTTGAAATTTTAGATTTGAAACTCTTCTAAAATCTAAACTCTTTCACGGCAGTTTTGCATTCACAAGATTAATTGAGTAATTATACTTCAAACAAAAGGCAAAACACTCATTTTCTTTTACAAGTACTTATGCCAAATGGCTTATAGAGCGGACAAAAACTTACAAAACTTGTGAGTATAAATACTGCTGCAATGGCAAGGAAAACATAAGCTAATGTGCCTGTAAATACTTCCGTGTAAATTAAAATGCCAATAGCAAGTGCTGCTATAATTCTAACTGCCTTATCGGCTTTACCCATATTTGCTTTCATCTTATTTGTTTTTTGAGTTTGGTGGTTAAACAGATTTCATCAATCAATTGTTTGTGCTTTAAATATAGCAATTATTTCTTGCGATGAATCTTTTAAGTAAAGTTGACTTTCAACTACTTCGTAACTTTTAGCTTGCATCATCGCTTCACTTAATTCAAAGTCGTAATGCGTAATGTCTCCACAAGCTCTTTTGGTTGAGCTTACAGTTGAAATTTTAATGCTTTGGTTTTCATTTAAAGAGTAATTAGCTTGAAGCTGATTACAGCCGCCGCTACCGTAAACTCTGCCATTTGGTAAAAAGGTGAGGTTGGGTATTACTCCACTTTGTTCAATCTTTTTACCTTTTATTGAAGTAGCGAACCACAGTTTATTCCAAATAGCTTTTGGGTTTTTATATAAATTATAACGAGCTTCTGTATCTCCATCAATTTTTCCTTGCTGCCCAAACTGAACAATGCGGTTTTCCTCCACTTTATATCTAGCTACTATTTGGTTGTCGATTCTACAAATAATCTCACGACCGAATTTGTCCCAATTGTATTTTCCTTCTTTGGTAAAAATCTCATTCGACTTGCCTAAGTATATACTTTCTGTTGTGTAGGTACTGTCGTTGTTGATGGTCAATTTTAATTGAATGCCCATGCAGTCTGCACAAGGCAATAAGCCATAATAAGCACCTTGGTAATCCAGTGAGGTTTGGCTTGTATGCATATCCGGTAAGTTGATTTCCTCACTGCTTTGCATTTCTTCCAATGTATTTGTAGCGTCCTGTTTTGATTTGCAGGCTGAGATGAGTGTTAGTACAATTGCTATCAGTAATACCTTTTTCATCATATTTAATTAGTAGACTAATTTACAATAAAAAAAGCATCCTAAGGGATGCTTTTTTCAAGTATTGCTTATTATCTTTTTATTGCTGAAGGATTATATTTCCTAAATCGGTTATACTTCCATTTGTAACGATAATGTTTTTAAATGTGTCTGCCAAGTAAGGAGCAGGAGGATTGATATATACATTATAAGTGTCAGCTTCTAAGCCGTTGATCGTAAACATGCCTAAAGAGTCGGGAGTAGCACCTGTAGTGTCACTTCCTTTAACAGCATATATATTGGCATAGACACCATCAGGATCAAGGTCGCCACTTATTCCTCCATTAAGACCTTCTGTAATTACTCTAATTACCGGTTTTAAAATGTATCTTCCGTTTCCGGTTAAAACAATGGACTGAGCTGCATCAAAGTCAAGAAGAACTTCATAAGTAATGTTAGGGATTAAGTCGTGGTGAACTTGAAGTTTTAAACCAGACTGACTGCCACTTGGAACTGTTAGAGGGTGCTCAACTCCATCAACTACTACAGAATTGCTATCCCCTAATATGAATCGAATTTGAGAAACTCGACCACTTGGAATTGAATCGTAGGCAATCAATGTATCGATTCCATTTGCAAAATCTAAAAGATTGTATATGCCTGAATTTGTTGTTAAATCTTCCCATCCACTAACATCTGAATGAACTCTTATTTGCTCTATGTCAATATTTACTTCTGAAAAATTTCCCGGGGCATCGGTCATTTTTACCTTATAAGTTGAATATGCAGGTTTGCTGGAATTATTGATATCATCATCATCGCTCTTACAGGCTGAAGAAAAAGCTACAAAAGCGACTACTATTCCGATAGATTTTAAAAATTTTGTTGCTTTCATAATATAAAGGTTTTGGTTTGTTTCTCTTTAACGAGATTATTTTCAAATTAGTTTTTATTTTCTAGCTATTTAACTTTTATTAGTTTTTTATAGTCTAGAAAAGGACTTTTTAAATCAAATATTTTATATTCTCAACATTCCTTATCTTCGCCAAATTCATAATCAAAAAATTGAAAAATGAAAAAAGTCATTTTAATTAGTTTGGTTTCAATATTGGCATTTGCTTGTAACCAAAAAGAAAAGAAGGGGAAACAGAACTTATCTAAAAAAGAGGCTATAGAGGCAGCAGATAATAGTTTTAGCGAGATTGATGAGCGTTTAAATAAATATGTTGAAGTAAAGTTGACAGCAGATCTTTCTGCTTTAAGTGAGAACCAAAAGAAAATGATACCCATTTTAATAGAAGTGGGAAAAATTATGGACGATATTTTTTGGAAGCAGGCTTATGGTGATAAGAGTACACTTTTAGATACTATTCAAGATGAGAAATTGAAGCGTTTTGTGGAAATTAACTATGGTCCTTGGGATCGCTTAGCAGCAAATGAACCTTTTGTTGATGGTGCAGAAATAAAACCATTGGGAGCAAACTTTTATCCAAAAGACATGACCAAAAAAGAGTTTGAAGTAGCACAATTAGAGGATAAAAAGAGTTTATACACCTTGCTTCGTCGCGATGAAGAAGGAATGTTAAAAACGGTTCCTTATCGTGTGGCTTATGCTGAAGAAGTAAAAAAAGCTGCCGACTTATTAAAAAAAGCTGCTGAACTGGCAGAGGACGAAAACTTTAAAAAGTATTTAAACTTAAGAGCCAATGCTCTTTTAAGCGATGAGTATTACGAGAGTGACTTGGCATGGATGGATATGGTTGAAAATAAGATTGATATTATTTGCGGACCGATTGAGACCTATGAAGATCAGATGTTTGGTTATAAGGCAGCTCATGAAGC
Source organism: Flavobacteriales bacterium UBA5081 (assembly GCA_002415785.1). Taxonomy (GTDB): domain Bacteria; phylum Bacteroidota; class Bacteroidia; order Flavobacteriales_E; family Vicingaceae; genus UBA5081. Next base: position 12,624 of record DIAJ01000044.1, on the reverse strand, counting down.
CTATATCTTGGTAAAAGATATGGAGTGGAGCAAGCGACTATCTAAATATGCGAAAATGCTACCTGAGCTTCAGAAAAATTTACCGGTAGATGAAAAATACAAAGCAGAAAAGCCGGGTACCGATTCTCAACTAGCCGCTTTTGATGTAATCTATTATGCCGGAGATTGTAATGCAGGTAGTAAAACAATTGCCGTAAACTTGCCCAATGATGAAAAGGTTCAATTGGAAAAGGGGACGCGACGTTCACAGTTAAAAAATGCGATGAGAGCCAAGTTTGATAAAATCTTACTTCCGATTTCTGAAATCTTAATCGACAAAGAACAACAAAAGTACATCACTTTTGATGCTTTTTTTGCCAATACCATGTTTCATGAGGTGGCACATGGACTGGGAATAAAAAATACCATTAACGATAAAGGTACAGTAAGAGGCGCACTTAAGGAGCACGCCTCTGCTTTGGAAGAAGGAAAAGCCGATATTTTGGGACTTTACATGATTACCCAATTGCACAAAATGGGAGAAGTGGAAGGCGATTTAAAAGAATACTATACCACTTTTATGGCAAGTGTTTTTCGATCAGTTCGTTTTGGTGCTTCATCAGCACATGGAAAAGCCAATATGATTCGCTTTAACTTTTTTAAAGATGCCGGAGTAATTAGCCGAAGTACAGAAGGAGTTTATACCATTAATTACAACAAAATGGAAGATGCCATGAATGCACTTTCAGAGTTGATCTTAACCTACCAAGGCGATGGAGATTATGAAGGTGTGAGCCAATTGGTAAACGAAAAAGCGAACATTGAAGAAGAATTACAATCCGATTTAGATCGCTTAACTGACCAAGGTGTTCCGGTAGATGTGGTTTTTGAACAAGGTGTTGATGTGTTGTTTTAGGATTTTTTATTAAGATTCTAGTGGGTTGATTAGTTGGCTCGTAGCGCGCTACGAACCAACTAATCAACTAGAACTTTAATTCCGAATCACCTGAATAGCCTTGTCGCCTGCACTTAGTATGATAAAAAGAAGTGGGTTGTGAATTAATCCTACCAATGTTCTTAAAAAAGGATAGAAGTCGTTAAATTGATTGGTAATTAATGCAATTAGTAGACTTATTCCGGCAACTAAAACAACAATTGCGTAAAGTCCTAAACTGATTTGAAAAGCCAAGTTGCTTTTAAAAGACCATTTCAACCCAAAGGTAGTTAATAAAACGAAGAGTACACTAAAACCTATTGTTAGTATATACTTCAAACGATTTAGCTCACTTGCTGTCCAATTTTTGAGAAAAGGTAGTTCGGTGGTTTTAGCATAAAAAAAATCTTCCCCATCAATGATTGCATTAATGCTTCTGAATAAAACTTCGCGATAGTAGCTACTTATAAAAAGTAGAATCAGAAACAATAACCAAATAATGTTTCTCTTTTTCATCTTAAAACTCAATCATTAATCTCACATTAAGCTGTCGTGAAGTTAAGTAGTTGGGCACTGCATATTGACGATTTGATACGTCGGTTACCCATAAATAGGATAAAGTATTGTTACGCTGCAATAAGTTAAAGATATCAATTCCCAACCAAACAGATTCAAAGTGTCTAAACGGGCTGTTAGCTTTTAATTTGGTGTCTTTTCCAATTAACTCTTTGCTGAATCCTAAATCAACGCGAATATAGGGCGGAATGCTTAGGGTGTCTTTATATCTTTCTCTTGAAGGCGGACCAAAAGGCATTCCACTTCCATAGTGAAAGGTCATGTGCATTTGATAGCTAGGATTACTGGGTAAATAATCCTGAAAAAATAAACTAAAATTAATGCGTTGATCTGTAGGGCGTGGAATGTAGCCCGGTTCATTTAGCACGCTATCAGTTGGCTCATTATTTATGGTAAATCCTGGAACAATTTTTTCGCCATCGCTATTAAAGTAGTCATAATAAGCATCGTTTTTAATGTCTTCCTGAATGGTCAAAAAGCCAATATTTACCCAGGAATCAACACCTTTTACAAACTCTCCATTGACTTTAAAGTCGGCACCTACTGCATAAGCTTCAGCGGAGTTTTCAGCATAATAGCGAATACGAACATTGTCAATTTCATAAGGAATAATGTTGTTCATCTTTTTGTAGTATGCTTCACCTACAAACTTAAACGGTCTTCCCCAAGCTTTAAAGTTGTAGTCTGCACCCAAAACAAAGTGAATAGACTCTTGTGCTTTTATGTCTTTGTTCAGCTGACCATCAAAGTTTCTTAGCTCTCTATAAAAAGCAGGCTGATGATAAAAGCCCGAGCTAAATCGAAAGAGGAAGTCTCTTTCCCACTTTGGTTCTATTGCAATATTTGCACGAGGACTAAGAACAGTTTGATTGTTTAAATCCCAATAATTAGCTCTTAAGCCTGCCGTAAATGTGTACTTATTTTCACTATTATCTTTCCAGCGATAAGTTCTTTGTAAATAGCCCATCAATCGGTTGCTGATTAAGCTATTTTCTACTCTAAGGCTATTAAATAGTTCAAGTTCAATGGGGCGTTGTGGGTTCTGACCGGGTGTTTGTGGTGGTTGAGGCAAAGAGTAACCTGCCGAATCAATTAAATCCCACTCTTTTAATCGATCGTTAATTTCCTCATGCTGATAAGTTAAGCCCCATTCCCAATTTCCATTGTCTTTTATGAGTTTACCTCTATGTTGAGCCATGGCTACCGTGGCGTCAAGGTAGTTTCGTGCGTGATTCAGATAGGAGCCTACACCGCGATTAAAAGCCACATCGCCAAAGTTGCTACTGCTAAGGTCGCGCTCAAGTTCATCGATAAAGTACTGACCTAAAATGTCAAATGTTTCTGTTTCAAATGAACGAAAAGCAGAAGTGGTAAGTTTTAGTTCTAAGTTGTGTTTGGGTTTAAATGTGTTCGTAATTGCCCCGAAATAAGTTTCAAAATCAGTCACTTCTTGACCTTCGAAAAAGATTGTTAAGCGCAATGCTTGTTGAATGGTTCCAAAGTTCGTTTCTCGTGTTTCAGGAATAAAGTTATATTGATTTCTAGCATAGTTTCCCAAGAAACTGATTTCCCATTCATCAGTAATGTCATAGGTCATATATGTTTGGAAATCGGCAAAAACCGGTTGATAGTCGCCATCCGTGTCTAAGCTGCTTAAAACGTATTGATTACTTCTGTAGCGCATGCCTGCAATGTAGGTGAAACGGTGGTTACCCGGCGAGCCTTCAATATGAGCAGAACCGCCCAATAAACTACCGGTAACGGAGCCGGCAAATTTTTCAGGTTCTTTGTAATCAACTGCCAATACAGAGGACATTTTATCGCCGTAGCGTGCCTGAAAACCTCCGGCTGAAAAATTAATGTTGTCAACTAAATCAGGATTGATAAAGCTTAAGCCCTCTTGATTACCACTGCGAATCAAGAAAGGCCGGTAAACTTGAATGTCGTTCACATAAACGAGGTTTTCATCAAAATTTCCTCCGCGAACATTGTATTGAGAAGTAAGTTCGTTGTTGGAAGAAACTCCAGGCAGTGTTTTAACAACTGCCTCAAAACTCCCGGAAGGTGAAGGGATGTATTTAATGTTTTTGCGGTCAATAGTTTCCATCGGTCTGTCGCGATTTTGCTCCTCTTCAACTTCCACCTCATTGATATCAATTGAAGAGGATTTTAAAGAAAAAACTAGTCTTCGAACTTCATTGGGCGTTAATAAAAGCCGCTTTTGTTGACGTTGATAACTAATGTGTGTTACGACAAGAATTACGTTCTTATTGGCAGGAATACTAATGCTATACTCTCCATCTTTATCGCTTATTGTTCCTCCACTTTCACCTAAAATAGAAATTGAAGCAGCTTCAACAGCTTGTCCCAATTCATCTAGTATTCTTCCTTCTACAATTGCCTCCTCTTGAGCTAAAGAAAGAAGGCTGTAAAAGCATGTTAGAAAAAATAAAATCAGCTGTTTTTTTTGCACGGCCTCAAAAATAGTAAAATTGTAAGTCGACTTAGGTCGGTTTATGTGGATTTGAGTTGCTTATTTTAATTTTGATTTTATAAAACGCAAAGATGTATTTTTATTGCTTATGATAACAGAAATCAAACGATTTAATGTGCGTGTTTACGGTTTGTTGTTGAATGACAATCGTGAAATTTTGCTTTCAACTGAAAGAAGAGGAGACTTTCACTTTACAAAGTTTCCAGGAGGAGGCTTAGAGTTGGGCGAAGGAACCAAAGATTGCTTAATGCGTGAATTCAAAGAAGAGTTGGGTATAGAGATAGAATTGAAAAAACACTTTTACACAACTGACTTTTTTCAACGGTCTGCTTTTCGTAATGAAGAACAAATCATAAGTATTTATTATCTTGTGCATTCTAAACAACTTAATAAAGTTAAAAATGGGATGGAGGCATTAGATCGGGAAGAGGGTAACAAACACCATTTTTATTGGAAAAGGGTAGAGGATATGGAACAAAATGACTTGACTTTTCCGATTGATCGGTTAGTGTTAAGTATTTTGAAGAGATAAGTCCCCTTAACATTTTTTATATTTTAAGAAATCTGTATATTTGAATGATAATTAAGTATTAAGTTATGAAAAAGTATTCATTTGTTGTATTTTTAGTAGTATTCTCACTTTTTTCTAAAGCACAGATTAAGTTATTTAATAATGGTGATATTGCAATAGGGTCAATTACCACACCTAGGCAGAGTATTGAACTTATGGGTAATACATTATTCACAAAGTCAGCAACAACTTTAACTTCAAGCCCATTGATTGTTGGAGAAAATGGTTTTTCAGATAAAGGTAATCCGTCCTTTACTTTTTATGGGGATGATAAAACAGGTATCTTTCACAATGCATTTAATTCACTTGGACTTACAGTAGGGGCTAAGTCTCGAATATTATTGAATAATCATGGTAGTGTTTTTACTGATAGTATATCCTATCTTTTTAATTCCGGATCAGCCGCAATGATAAGAAGTGTACATGAATATTCTTCTGCTAGCAGTCCGGATTATTCATGGTTTAATAATGATAATACCGGAATTTATCATCCTGATCACAACAATATTTGCTTTAGTATTGATGGGGTAAGTGCGATGTGTATGGAGTGGGCATGGAACTCAGGGTTATCTGTTAATTGGCATAGAACAACGAATTCAGGAACACTTAAATTGCTAAGAGGTGATCGAGAGCCAAGTGCTTCTAACCAATATATGGATTTGCTATATGACCCCAATTTAGGAGGAGTAATTAATAGTGGCTCTGATGAAGTTTATTTTTATAACTATGAAACTGAGAATTATAATAGTTTGTATACAAATGAAGTGTATCAGTTATCTGATTTTAGAAAGAAGAAAAATATTATTAATGTAGATAGTATTAGCAGAAATAAATTATTCCTTCTGAATGCTAAAAAGTTTAATTATAAAAATTCTAAATTATCTACTCCGGATAAATATGGGTTTATTGCCCAAGAGGTTGAACAGATTTTTCCTGAGCTAGTTGAAACAAATGGCAATGGAGATAAAATGGTAAATTACATTGCACTTATTCCACTTTTAATAGACGAATTGCAAGCACAAAGGAAAGAGATTAATGCAATGAAAGCTCAGTTGATTAATTGTTGTTCCGGTTTCTACGACAATGGTGATAAAAGTATGAGAATAAAAAACAATGGTAATGGAAGTGCAAACAATGAGATAGGTGATAATAAAAATCAGCTTTATCAGAATAAGCCGAACCCCTTTAGCGAACAAACAGAAATAGAGTGGAATATAGTCGAAGCGATAAATTCAGGGGCGTATATATATGTTTTTGACCTACAAGGAAAAATGCTTTATCAGCATCCAATTGCCTCAGTCGGTGAGGGAAAGTTTAGCTTCCGTAAGGAGAGTTTTGAAGCAGGAATGTATTTATATAGTTTGTATGTTAACGGAAATGAAATTGATACGAAACGAATGATCATAAGTGATTAAATTAGAAATAATGAAACCAAAGAGTTACTTTACATTATTGTTTGTTATCTTATTTGCTTCTGGTACATACAGCCAAGAAAAAATATTTATACATCCTGAAAATGATCCACACTGGAAAGCAGTGATTTATGAAAACTTTGATTCTACCTTTGATCAGGGAATTTGGCAGGATAGACCACCATGGGGACCAACCAATCAAGCAGCAACTTGTGATTATATAAATTACCCGGGTGGAATTGTGACAAATAATGACGTTTACGCTGCCACAACAAGATGGTTTCAAAATGTAAGTGCTGACACAGGTGTTCTAAATATTCAAACCAGACGTGAACAACATGTAGGAGAAGTATGGAAGTATAATCCTTTTAGGGTTGAAACAGATACTTTTAACTATACTACAGGATTGCTTTGGTCAGATAGTTTGTATAAATATGGATATTATGAAATTAGTATAAAGTTACCGGAAGCTCCTCAAAACAATTTAGATTTATATTCAGGACTAGGACCCAATTTTTGGCTTTGGAGTGCTGAGAACTACCCAGATGGTTCCATGATGCGCTACAGTGAAATTGACATTTTTGAAATTCAATCACATAACCCTTATGATTTTGATGGCAAACCTAACAACCGTTATACTCGTAACTTTCATTTTTTATGTGATACTCTACCGGGTTGCCCTACAGATAGTTTTTTTCATGCTTTTCTTTATTCAGATGATATAAATGTAAATTTTTCCAATTTTCAAACTTTTGCAGCATATTGGTCGGAGGAAACTATTAGCTATTTTCATAGCGATACAATTGTCAATACAACTGATGAATTTTTATTATTGGATTTTGAGAATTTAGCAACTAATTCCTCAAATAGGGTGTCAGCTAAATTTAATCATTCGAATAAATTTTATCCAATGTATCTAATTATAGATAATTATGTACCTGGTCGGCAATTTTGCATTAGTCAGACAGACAGTACTCAAATGCCCTATGATTATTTAATTGATCATATAAAAGTATGGCAATTAAAAAATGCCTGTGACTCTGATTTAGTAGTGGCAGATATACATCCTACAACTTATGATTATACTGTAAAGCAAAACATTGAATTAGGCGATGGGGGAGGTACACTAAGTAATGGTGAAGATTTAATTTTACGTGCCAACCAGAGCATTACTATAGAGGCAGGCTATGAGGCCTTAGCCGGTAGTGAATTAACTTTAGTCATTTCTGATTGTATGCCGGGCGCAGGGGTGTTTCATCCCCAGCAAAACCCGGGTGGCTTAATGATAGTGCAAGATTCGGCTAGTAATACAAATAGTGCAAGACCAATTTTATATCCAATCGAATAACTTTATTATGAAATATTTACTTGTAACAACCCTTTTAATTCACTTTTCATTCAGCTATTCTCAAAACAATTTCCCTTTATCAATGGAAGGAGAATATATCTGTCAACAAAGATATGCCTGCGCTTCTTCTTTTAAGGTTGTGTTAGAAGCAGACAGTACTGATAGCACGCGATTTTTTTTAACGGACAGTTGTCCAAATTTTTATAGTGGTAGGTTTAATATAGGAATGACAAATACTTCTAATTTTTATGCTAATACTAGTAGTTCTCCTCTTGGTTCTTGTTCTATTAATGGTCAATTATACCCTAGTCTAGATAGTATTTACGCATCTAGAAGTGCTCAAGGTTGTGGATCAGGATGCACATGTTTACTAGAATACAAGTGTAAAAAAGTCATTTCAACCGGTATTGCAGAACAAAATCTCATAAATTTAAACCTTTACCCTAATCCGGTGAAAGAAGAATTGTACATCAAGGGTACAAAAAAGGGTATAAGATATCGTTTGCATAGTTTACAAGGTAAATTGTTGCAAAGTGGTCTATTTTCAGAGCAGCACCCCATTAAACTAAGTGGGTTACCCCAAGGACTTTATTTATTGCAATTGGGTGAGGGAGAAAAAACAATTTGGAAAAAGGTGGTGAAAGAGTAAATTATATGAAAACCCTTTTTAAAGACATTTTTGATTATCATCATCATACTAATCAAAAACTTATTCAATTACTTCTTGAAAATGAAGAGCAATTGAGTGAACGAATTATTTATTTGATTTCTCATTCATTGAATGCCCATCAAATATGGAATGCTCGAATTATTGATAGTGAAAAAGTAGGTGTTCATGATATTCAGCAGCTCAGAAATTGTGCTAAAATGGATGAAGTAAATTATGAGACTACAGTTGGTGTGCTTGATCATTACGACCTCAATAAGATGATTAAATATAAAAACTCGAAGGGGGAAGAGTTTGAGAATTCTATTCAACAAGTTTTGTTTCATATTTCCAACCACTTTAGCCATCATAGAGGACAGATTGCTACAGCCTTGCGTGAGCAAAATATTCAACCACCGGCAACGGATTATATCTTTTACAAGCGTTAAGGGACTTTACTTGAGATATGTATTGCCTCATGGAGCTAATTTTAATCTTTTGGTCACTTTTCTTATTCCTAGCAGCATTTATTACCTTGCTTCCCTTTGATCATTGGGTGGTTCGTATATTTGATTTCCCAAAAGTACAATTGCTTGTTTTAAGTGCAATTACTTTGATTTTATGGGTTTTTATTTTAAAAATCGATACTCCAATCGACTACTTTGGCATTATTGCACTTTGTTTGTCAATTATCTTTCACCTTTATAGAGTTGTTCCTTATAGTCCGTTTTTTCCAAAAGAAGTAGTCAAGTGCAATGTGGAAACTGAGAGCAATGGTATTTCATTACTAGCGAGTAATGTGTTAACTGAAAACTCAAACTATCAGCTGTTAATTGATCAAATTGAGGAACTGCAACCGAATTTAGTATTAACTCTCGAAAGTGATGAACGTTGGGAAAAAGCCCTTTCATCGATTGAAAAGTTGTATCCACATACTGCAAAAGTGCCACAAGATAATTTATATGGAATGCACTTTTACTCTAAATTACCGGTAAAAAATTTAGAGGTTCGTTATCTTTTCAAAGAAGGAATTCCATCTATAAAATGCAAGGTACAAATAACTAATCAACAATGGGTGAATGTTTACGGCTTGCATCCAAAACCACCTAGCCCAACTGAAGCACCTACTTCAACCTACAGAGATGCAGAGCTTTTAAAAGTAGGCAAGGAGGTGAGCAAAATTGCCGAGCCCACTATTGTTTTTGGAGATTTAAATGATGTTGCATGGTCAAAAAGCACTACACTTTTTCGTAAAATTAGCGGCTTGGTTGATCCACGAATTGGGAGAGGTCGCTATTGCACTTTTCACGCCGACTATAAATTGCTTCGCTGGCCTTTAGATCACTTGTTTCACTCAAAAGACTTTTGCTTAGTAAACTTAAAGGTACTACCGAGCATAGGTTCCGACCATTTTCCCATTTATGCTAAACTACAACTTTCTTCTTTGGCTGAACAATTACAAGAAGCTCCCAAAGCTGATGAGGATGACGAAGTATTAGCTGAAGAAAAGATTGAGAAAGCAGAGTGTTATTAAAATATGAAATGAGAAATATGAAAGTTGAAAATTGTGCTTTGTGCTTCGCTTGCTTAAGTGATGAAAAATAACTTTCAACTTCAAACTTCAAGTACTTTAGGCACTTCAAACTTTCTCTACTCTATCAGCGCAGCGGTATATTTTTTATATCCTAAACTCTTAAAAAACTTTTAACTCTTTATCCTCAGCTTTTCTTAATTTCGAAAACTAAATTTTTAACATTTTGTTAGAATAACATCATAAGAAAGTAAAGTAGATTTAATGATTCACTTTGAAGAGAAAAAATTACCCAACGGACTGCATTTAATTGTTCACCATGATGCTACTACGCCCATGGTGGCTGTAAACCTTACCTATAAAGTGGGTGCGCGCGATGAGAATCCCGAGCGAACGGGTTTTGCTCATTTATTTGAGCATTTAATGTTTGGTGGATCTGCCAATATCCCCTCCTACGATGCACCTTTGCAATCAGTCGGCGGCGAAAACAATGCTTTTACCTCTAACGACATCACGAATTATTATGTAACTCTTCCAAAAGATGCACTAGAAACAGCACTTTGGTTGGAGTCGGATAGAATGTTGGAACTGGCATTTTCAGAAAAAAGCCTAGAAGTACAGCGAAATGTTGTGATCGAAGAATTTAATCAGCGCTATTTAAATCAACCTTACGGCGATGTGTATTTATTGCTTCGTCCTTTGGCGTATTTAAAACACCCTTATCGTTGGCCAACTATCGGCAAGAGCATTGAACACATTCGTGAAGCAACTATGGAAGAAGTGAAGGACTTTTTCTATCGTTTTTACCGACCCAATAATGCGGTGCTTTCCATTGCCGGCAACTTAAATATGGATGAGGTATTGCCCTTAGTAGAAAAGTGGTTTGGCGATATTCCTGCAGGTGAAGAGCTGAAGCATGAGTATCCTCAAGAAGAACAGCAACTGCAATCTCGGGAGCTCACAGTGGAGAGAGAAGTGCCTTTAGATGCGATTTACAAAGTTTTTCACATGCCCGACCGATTAAGTCCGGATTATTACGCCTTTGATTTATTGTCAGATATCCTCAGTAGAGGAGATGCAGCTCGCTTTAATCGACGCTTGATAAAAGGGAAAAAACTATTTACCGACGTGCAAGCATACATTGGAGGAGATTTTGACCCCGGTTTATTTAGCATGAGTGGCTTTTTAAATCCGAATACTAGCATGGAGCAAGCCAATAAAGCGCTTTGGGAAGAAATTGAGCAAATTAAAAAAGAGGGAGTGACTGAAGATGAATTGCAAATGGCCAAAAATAAAGTGATTACTACGCATTCTTTTGCTCAAACTTCTGTGCTAAACAAAGCCATGGGATTGGGCATAGCTGCCGTAATCCACAATGCGAATTTGGTGAATGAGGAAGTGGATTTCTACAAAGCAGTTACAACAGAAGATATTCAGCGAATTGCCAAAGATTTTTTGAAAGAAAGCAATTCTACTACCTTGTATTATAAAGCAAAAAAATAAGAAATGGACAGAACGATTGCGCCTAAAGTAAAAGTTTCTGAAGACTTTAATTATGTAAAAGTAAAATCGGAGCAGCTAGACAATGATATTCCGCTTTACTACATAGATCAGCCTGAAATGGACGTCATTAAACTGGAGTGCATTTTTAAAGGGGGTATGTCAACGCAAAAAAAACCTTTGCTTGCCAAAGCAGTAGCGGAACTATTGAAAGAAGGAACCGCAACTTATAGCTCAGAGCAGATTGCCGCTCAAATTGAAGCCAAAGGAGCCTTTTTAGATACTACGGCTAAAGCCGACTATCTCAGCATTACGCTTTATGCTTTGGCTGATCAGTTGATTCATTTGTTGCCTACGCTTAGGTCGATTATTACAGAAGCCAGTTTTCCGGAAGAGGAACTACAAGACTTTATAGATAATGGCAAGCAAAAGTTTGCTGTGAATAATGAGAAGGTGAGTTTTTTAGCGAAGAATGAATTTATGCAGCAGCTTTTTGGGGAGAATCACCCTTACAATGATAAGTTAGCATTGGAAGACTTTGATTCAATAAATAGAGCCGATTTGCAAGATTACTATGCTGACTATATTCAGAATAAGTCTTTTAGTGTAATGCTTTCAGGCAAAGTTGGAGAAGATGAAAAGTATATTTTAAACCAACATTTTGGGAGTTTGGATCTCACCACTTCAAAAAGCGAAGGAATGGATTTTAAACCCCTTGAAAATCCAAACAAAAGAGTTAAGGTAGAAAAAAAAGGAGCTTCTCAGGCGGCTTTGCGCTTAGGAAAGCTAAGCATTGGTAAACAGCATGAAGATTTTCCCGCTTTGTTTTTTCTGAATACCTTATTTGGTGGCTTTTTTGGTAGTAGATTAATGACCAATATTCGTGAAGAGAAAGGCTATACTTATGGAATTGGCAGTGGTTTGATGAGTTTAAACGAAGCCGCTTACTTTTTTATAAGCTCTGAGATTGGCGCTAATTACGTTGAGGAAACCCTTGCTGAAATTCAAAAAGAAATGCAGCGCTTGAGTGAAGAGTTAATTACTGAAGAAGAGTTGAACTTGGTGAAAAGGTATTTGCAAGGCAGCCTAATGCGCAGCTTCGATGGTCCTTTCTCAGCCATGGATCGGTATAAAAGTTTATATTTGTTAGGTTTAGACTATAATTACTACGATCATTTATGGAGTGAGTTTTCTAGAATGACAGCCGAAAAGCTTCAAACAACTGCGAAAAAATACATGAGATTTGATGATTTATCCATTATTATAGCAGGAGCTTAAAAAAAGTCAATTTTAAAAGCAACCATTAACAAATTTTACGTCAAAATAGCGAACAACAAAAACTAAAAATTATGAAACGGATCTTACTCTCTCTATTAACAGCCGTCTTTTTCTTGACAAATGTCAATTTCGCAAAGGCATCTCACGTACTAGGTGGTGAGATTACATGGGAATGTACCGGTAGCCCGGGGCAATCTGAATATATCTTCTATATGACATTATACCGTGACTGTACGGGAGCTACATGGGGTTACAGCAATGAGAACTTACTGATATTTGGTAATCCTTTGCCAAGAGACGTAGCTTCTAATTCTGTTATTAGTTCAATCACGTTAAAACCTGATTCGACTAAATG
>DIAJ01000032.1:168515-171976 GCA_002415785.1 Flavobacteriales bacterium UBA5081 | reverse complement strand
TACTAAAAAGGGGAAGCTTTCACTTTGCTCTGACCCCAGTTCTGATAATGATATACTTGATCTATTCAGCACTTTATCCAAGCGAAGACTTTTATCGAACTGACTTTACCGAAGTAACAGGAGTTGAGTTGCCAGAGCATGTTGAATTTAAGTACAAGTCTGCTACCTATCCCGACCACTTTGGAGACTACACTTCAATTTCAATTATCAATGTTGGGAGAGACTTTTACAACAACCTACCCAAGGTTCTGACTGAAAATGGACTTAAAAAAAACGGACAGAAAATACACACAAAAGAATTCGACAAAGCACTAGAACACACAGACAATTTGAAAATTGAAAGTGAATTTTCAATGGAAGAAGTTGGCGGAGTTTATTATTATGTCGGCTTCTTGACGGACAATGAATCGATAATCGTAAAGCGACTAAGTTGGTAAAAGAAAAAAACACGAAAGCAAAACAAAACCTATACGCAATGCTGGTTGACGAGATAAACGAAAGGTCGGTGTTTTTAGCCCGCCAAAGCTCCGCTTTGACGTTTTTGTTGAATAAAATTAACAACACAAAACGCAGCTTTGTTTACCGTTTGTGCTAGATTGAACAGTTCAGCTTTTCAAATCCGCACTGCGCATAACCGAACCATTAATTACCAAAAGCATATCATTAAATACATGAAACACATATTAACTATAATTGCAATTCTTATTAGCGCGCTTGCATTTTCTCAAACTGATTTAGATAAGGATATAAGTCAAATTCTGGATTTATATGTTCTCTCTGAATCTCAACCGGGCCTAACTGTTGGAGTTGTTCAAAATGGAGAACTTATTTACCATGCTAGTAAAGGTGCTATGAATTTGGAGTATGGAATTTCTTTTAATGATTCAACTGTATATGAACTTGCTTCTGTCACAAAGCAATTTACATCAGCATGTATAGGTGTTTTGGAAAAGCAAGGTAAATTATCCATTAATGATGATGTAAGAAAATATATTCCGGAATTAGCAAATTATAAAGAGATCATACAAATTAAACATCTTCTAAATCACACAAGCGGCATTAGAAATCATAATGTGCTACTTGATCTTCAAGGCTTTGACTACAAACATCGTGGTTATACGAACAAAATTATTCAAGAGCTTATGTTTAAGCAAAAAGGTGTCAATAATTTACCGGGGGAAAAAATGCTTTACTCTAATACTAACTACGTATTGCTTGCATTAGTCATTGAAAGAATTTCAGGAATGAAAATTGAAGAATTTGCTAAACAAGAAATTTTTGAACCATTGAAAATGCATAAAACATTTTACAGCAAGAACATAGAAGATGTTATTAAAAATAGAGCATATCCCTATTACCAAGAAAGTGGCAAGTACTATCAACCCAAATCCTTAACGCATTGTATTGGTGCAGGAGGAATGACAAGTACAGTTCAAGATTTAGCAAAATGGTCTAATATATTTTTAAAGCCGAACCATGACTTTGGCTATCTAGCAGAATTTATAACTGAATTAGACACTTTAAACAACGGCCAGCTGATGAAACATGCTCGAGGAATGTTTGTTTCTCCTTACAAAGGATTTATAACATATAATCACAGCGGTCGTGATTTAGGCATGCGTTCTCAATTTATATGTGTTCCAAAGAAAAGTTTGGCTGTTATTGTTTACACGAATTCGGAAGACATTAACGCAGTAAATATCTCCTATGAAATAGTAGATCTGTTTATGGACGAAACATCTGTTGAGAATCAAAATCAAAACAAATACGAGCATTCTATCGCTCAAAAAAAGAGATTCGAAGGCATCTATCAAGAACTAAACAGTGATTTAAGAATGGAAATTTTCGTTGAAAATGACACATTAAAAGCGATAAGTAGTTTTGGTAGAAATGCAACTCCCCTAATTTCAAAAAGTGCTAATTCTTTAGTTCGAATAGACAACCCTTCAATTATTTATACATTTCAAACAGAAGAAGATACAAGTACTGATTTGTTAGTTGATTTCGGCGGTGCTATCTTCTACTTTGAACGTATTGAACTTGCTCAATCTCCGAATCAAAATTTAGATGAGTTTGTTGGAAATTATTACTCAGATGAACTTAATGTTACTTACTCTATTTCTATTGAAAACAACAATCTAATTTTAAGTTACCCCAATAGTGAAGGCATCCTTATTAAAGAAGGCGTTAAAGATACCTTTGGGGCGAACAGAAGAACAAAGTATACGTTTAACCGTGGCAATAATGGAAAGGTATTTTCTTTTAAAGTAGCTTCTGAAGGAACTGTGAAAGATATACTATTTGAAAAAATAAACTAATGCTATTAATGTAAATAAGAAATAGGAAAAATCGCCTACTTTTATATACTTGCCGCTCACAAATTAACTCCTCACTCCTTACTTTTCGTTTATTTCCAGCTTTAATCTCTAATTTTGAGTGAATGAAAGAACTCTTCAAAATATTTAAAGTAGATGAAGCAGAAGCCGCTAAAATTAGTGCTTCGCCCGATGAACCGCATCAACACGATTTTGAAGAATTGATTATTGGAGTAGAAGGGCAATTGGAACATTTTATTGACTTTAAAAACACAGTTTTGGACGCTCCCTTGGTCAGCTTTGTTACCAAAAGCAAGGTGCATCGTGTAATTCCAAAAGTGAAGAACAACAAATGTGAGATGTGGGTCATTCGCTTTAAAAGTGAACTTATTCCCGAAACCACTTTCCAGCTCTATGCCTCTTATCACGACCATGCCACTTTAAAACTGCCCGGTGGTCATTGTTTGAAGCGCATTATTACACTTTGTGAGTTACTACAAGATGAAATGCAAGAAGCTAATCCCGATTTAAGCGTAGTGCGTCATTTGTTGAGCGCTTTGTTCATTATTATTGAATCGGAAAAAAATAAATTGGCTCAGAATAATCAGAAGTGGACAGTTAGTCAGAACACCACTTTGCAAAACTTTTTACACATTCTCGAAGAAAACTACCAAAGACCTTTGGGAGTGGAATATTATGCCGAAAAACTCTTTATGTCGGCGAGAAATTTGAACCTGATCTGCAAAAGCATACTCAACCAAACGGTAAGCGAGGTCATTGAAACCCGCAAGCTGATTGAGGCAAAAAATCAGTTAACGCATAGCGATAAAAACATATCTGAGATTGGCTATGATTTGGGCTTTAATGAGAAAGCTTACTTTACGAATGTGTTTAAAAAGCGAACAGGACAAACGCCTTCAGAGTTTCGCAAAGAGATGAAAAAACTCTTTTCCTAATATTACAACTCTTCTTCGGAATACTGTTACCCCCGACGCTCTTATTGTTAGAACCTTTGTACAACAAAAATGTTAACAGTAAAAATTAAATCTGAATGTCCGGAATGATAACTAAAACTATTTAAATCATATTTGAATTTTGTCAAGAAGGATGGCCATTTTCATATTTTAAGTTTGGAACGAACTAAAT
>DIAJ01000032.1:46653-168374 GCA_002415785.1 Flavobacteriales bacterium UBA5081 | reverse complement strand
CTAGATTTTTTTGTTTACTTTTTTCTCCCGATTGCTATCGGGAATGGAAAAAAGTAAAGGCAAAATTCTGAAAACAAAATAGTTTAGTTATTTGCTTATCAATTTAAGTAAGTAAATGGATATTCATAAAAATGAAATAAATTATGGGAACAGAAACAACAAAAACCTGGGTGTTAGACCCCACTCACAGTGAACTTACTTTCAAAGTAAAACACATGATGATTACCAATGTAAAAGGCGAGTTTAAAAACTTTTCAATCGATGTAGAAGGAGATGATTTTTTTAAGTCACAGCTAGCAGTGAGCGTAGATGCAGAATCTATTAGCACCAATAATGAAGACAGAGACAATCATCTTAAATCAGCTGATTTCTTTGATGTAGAAAAGCACAAAGAGCTCACTTTTAAGAGCACAACTTTTGAGCATAAAGAGGATGATGAATACCTTTTAAAAGGAATGTTGACCATTAAAGGAGTTAGTAAAGAAGTGAAGTTGGAAGTAGAATTTGGCGGAATCAACAAAGATCCATGGGGAAATGACAAAGCCGGTTTCTCATTTACCGGTAAAATAAACAGAAAAGACTGGGGATTGAACTGGAATACAGCTTTGGAAACCGGAGGTGTTTTAGTGAGCGAGGAAGTTAAAATTTCAGGTGAAATTCAATTCACCAAACAATCTTAATATTGAGCTTTGTTATGAAGGTAAAAGAGGTAAATCCGCTATTGTGCGATCCGGAGACGGGAATGTGTGAAATTCCGACTACTGAAGGTGAAAATGTTGTGCAGCATAAATCAGCTAGTAAAATGCTCAAGCTTGTTTACTTTACCGATTCAATCTGTTCTTCTTGTTGGGGAATTGAGCCTCAGTTGAGGAAATTAAAGTTGGAATATGGCGATTGTCTTGAAATTGAGTATCGTATGGGTGGATTGTTGCCCGATTGGAATTACAACAGTGGCGGCATAAGTAAACCGGCGGATGTAGCTCTCCATTGGGACGAGGTGAGTGAACATTACGATATGCCCATCGATGGAGATGTGTGGTTGGAAGATCCGCTTCATTCATCATATCCGCCATCCATTGCTTTTAAAGCAGCTCAACTTCAAAGTGAAGCGAAAGCCATATTGTTTCTCCGAGAATTGAGAGAATTGGTTTTCTTAAAAAAGAAGAACATTGCGAAATGGGAAAATATCTCAGCCGCAGCTCAAAAAGTTGGCTTGAATGTAGCTCAATTAAAAAGCGATTTTGAGGGTAAAGCCACTGATTTATTTGAAGAAGATTTAAAGTTGGCAAGAGACATGGGTGTTAGAGGTTTTCCAACGATGTATTTTATAGATGATGCCGGAAACAAAGAGTTGGTGTACGGCTCAAGACCTTATGCTTTTTATGAAATGGCAATTTTAAAATTGAATCCCGATATTCGTAAAAAGGAGTACAGCAAAAAATGGGAAGAGTTATTTGAGCACTACAATAGCTTGTCAGCAAAAGAGTTTTCTGAACTATCGGGCATGCCACGAACGGAAAGTGGAACTTTTCTGAAGGAATTGAGTACTAAAGGAGAATTGGAGCAACTGAAAACAAAGAACGGCAGTATTTGGATCAACAACAAAACAGCATAATAATGATAAAAAGTCTTTTTTACACCGGAACATATTCTAAAAACATCAACCTGCTTTTATTATTAGTTCGCCTTATTGTGGGAGCTTTTATGCTCACCCACGGTTGGGGTAAATTTTTAAAACTAATAGGCGATGGAGCAATTACCTTTGCGGATCCGCTTGGCATAGGTGAGACAACTTCATTGGTGCTTACCGTTTTTGCAGAGGTGTTTTGTTCCATTCTTATTATTTTGGGTTTAACAACTAGGTTTGCCGCGATTCCTTCCTTAATTACTATGTTGGTGGCGGCATTTATTGTGCATGCCAATGATGGCTTTGGGAAACAAGAGTTGGCACTGCTTTACGGAACTATTTATTTGGTAATTGCCGTTTTAGGAGCAGGAAAGTACTCTTTGGATTATTTAATTTTCAAAAGGAATTCTGCTAAAAATTAAGTCTAATGAGATAATTATGAAAAGAAAGACATTTTTAAAAACATTAGCTTTATTACCATTAACCGCAGCAGCCATGAAACTGAAAGAATTAAATAAGATATCGGAAACCTTTAGCAATACCACAAAAATGCCCGTATTGTTTTTAGGGCATGGCAGTCCTATGAATGCCATTGAAGAAAATGAATTTGTACAAGGCTTTAGAAATATTGCCAAAGACATTCCAAAGCCGAATGCCATTTTGTGTATTTCAGCGCATTGGGAAACAAAGGGAACATTGGTTACTGCTATGGAAAACCCGAGAACGATTCACGATTTTGGCGGTTTTCCCAAAGAACTTTTTGAGGTTCAGTACCCGGCTGCCGGCAGTCCTGATTTGGCGAAGGAAACCCAATCATTAATCAGCACCGCTGAAGTGGGCTTAGACGATAAATGGGGCTTGGATCACGGAGCTTGGAGTGTGATTAAACATTTGTATCCTGAAGCCGATGTGCCGGTGATTCAAATGAGTTTGGACTATCGTCAAAGTCCGCAGTACCATTATGAGCTGGCACAGCAAATCAACTCACTTCGTCACAAAGGAGTGTTGATTATTGGCAGCGGAAACATTGTCCATAATTTGAGAATGGTCGATTGGCAGCGATTAGATGAAACCTACGGTTTTGATTGGGCGATTGAAGCCAATGAGCAAATGAAAAAATTTATTCTCGATGGCAATCATCAGCAGTTGATCAATTTTCGCGCGCAGGGCAAGGCATTTGACCTAGCCATTCCTACCGCGGAGCATTACTTGCCCTTACTATACACCTTAGCCTTGCAAGAAAAAAGTGACGACTTAAAGCTCTTTAATGATAAGGCAGTTGCCGGTTCCTTAACGATGACTTCCTTGAAGATTGGTTAAGGAAAGGGGAGTTGTTAATGTAAGTTGAGGTAAGTTTGACTAATGCAGTTGTTTATTTATCTAATTACTAGTCTAATGAATGTTCAAAATATTGTATAAATTTGAATAAACATTTTGATTATGGAAAATCTATTAAATAGAATAACTATTGACCCTCAGATTTGTCATGGCAAACCCTGTATTCGAGGATTGCGTTATCCTGTAGAAAATATGTTAGAGTTGCTAGCTTCAGGTATGACAGTTGAGGAGCTTCTTGAGGATTATCCGGATTTAGAAAAAGAAGATTTTCTTGCATGTATTGCATATGCGTCTAAGCTTCTTCATATCAAAAGTATTCATAAAGTAGCATAGTGAAATTCATCGTTGATGCTCAGTTGCCAAAATCTCTCTCAGACTTCTTGAAGAAGAAAGGGTTCGACTCCTTACATACCCTAGAACTACCGAACAAAAACGAAACAAAGGATTTTCAGATTGCAAAGCTGGCAAATAAAGAAGCAAGGATTGTGATTACCAAAGATCTTGACTTTCTCGAATCATATATAATCAAGTCTGAACCAAAAAAGCTAATAATGGTTAAAACCGGTAATATTTCTAACAAACTTCTTATTAACCTTTTTGATCAGCATTTAGATATACTCATTAAAATGATTTTGAGGAGCGATTTAATAGAGTTTAATCAGTCGGAGATTGTTGAGCACGGATAAAATGATATCTTGCTTAATAGTTAGTTGTCAGGGAATGATGTAGAGCAATGAATTAGTGGAAAATGAAAATTGCTGATAAAAAGGAAGTTAGAATAAATAATCTTAAATCAGGAATTACGTTTGAAAAGACAGGTGGAGGTGATTGGAAGGTTTGGGATAGATTTATTTCAGTTGATAAACAAAAGGTTTATTATATTGGAAATGTTTGCGATACCTGTAAATTCTTTTTTACAAGGCAATCAGAAAGCACAGTGCTTTCAATTAATCAAGAAAACTTAATTAATTCATTAAATGAAGGGAGTTTTGATTTTGTAAAAGAAAACTTAAGAAACTTAGGTGAAGTTATTCCAAACGGGAATTACCTAGTGTTAAAAACTACAATTAAGCCGGAATCTGTTAACAAAGATAGTCAGAACGATTATTTTAAAAGTGAACAAAAAGAAACTTGGAGAGAATATGATAATGAAGAAGCAATTAAGTCAAATGATCAATTTAGAAATTACTATAGAGAACAATTAGTAGACTTTGGTAAAGTAAAACAAGATCATAAAGAAGCTTTTTTTAATTTTTTTATTCCACTTAACAATTTCGGTGAATTTAATGAAGAAAGAGTTGATTATTATAAAGAAACTATTTCAAAAGGCAAACTCCCATTTGCTGTTTCAGTAGCAGTTCTTGATGTTAAAACAAGTGAGGAATATCCAATAATAAACGGCAAAGAAGTTGAGCCTGAGTTTGGCACGCACTGGTGTCTTGCAAACTACATTGTTGATGGACACCATAAAATTAAAGCTGCTAGTGAACTTAATAAAGAGATTGGATTAATAACTTTTATTTCTAGAGATGAGTCTTGGAGATTGATTGAGGATATGGTATCAAAAATAAGAGGAGAGAAAAAGAAGAGTTGGAAGTTTTGGAAAAGATAAAACTATTGTCACTTTAATTGCTTTTAATGACAGCTCTGCATCCGAAGGATTTGCAATCCTTCGGGAAGTCATGCGCCTTAATTTAGCTTTGAGATTAACTATTTAAACTTGTTGCAACTTTTCTAAAAGTAGGTAAGAAGTTGCCAACCGCCCCAAAAGCTATTCCACGATTGAAAGAGTCTACTTTAAAGGTTGGAAAAGTTAATTCTTTTGGCTTGATTAGCTGAGAGCTAAATATGTTATGTCTGTGGAGAGAAGATTTCGCTGATAAGGGAATTTGATAGCTTTAATAGGCTGTTTATTGACAATCTCTTATTAAAAAAAACTCCCAGTTAGTTCTTGATTGGAGAACTCATTGTATATTTGTGAAATAGTTTTACAAATGAAACGAATAATTGCAAAAAGTACACTGAGAGAATTTTGGGAGAAACACGCTGACTCTGAGCAATACTTAAAAACTTGGTATGATACGGCTAAAAGTGCAAAATGGCTTTCTCCAAATGACGTTAAGCAAACTTATGTTTCGGCAAGTATTCTTAAAAATCGTCGAGTTGTATTTAACATAAAAGGAAACGCTTATCGACTTGTAGTTAAATTTAATTATGAAAAACAATGGGCATTTATCCGATTTATTGGCACTCACACTGAATATGATAAAATAAATGCTGACACAATTTAAATAAAATATTATGAACTTAAGACCTATTAAAAACGAGAAAGACTACCGAAACGCCCTTGAACGTTTGGAAGTGATTTTTGACGCAGCAGTTGACACAAAAGAAGGTGATGAAGCTGAAATTCTTTCTTTGATGATAGAAAATTATGAAAACGAACACTATCCAATCGATGCGCCCGACCCTATCGAAGCGATAAAAATAAGAATGGAAGAGTTAAATATGAGACAAAAAGACTTAGTGGGTGTTATTGGCGGAAAAAGTAGAGTATCAGAAATCCTAAATCGAAAGAAAAAACTGACTGTTGATATGGTTAGAGAGTTAGAGCGAGTTCTTCATATTTCAGCTTCTGTTCTTGTAAGCAATTACAAACTTCTGAATAAATAACAAAGGCTCTACACTCAAAGGATTTCCTCCAAAGGCAGACAGCAGCATCATATCCCACGATTTTCATATTTAATTCGCATCCGAAGGATTTCAAATCCTTAGGAAAGTTATACACCTTGATTTAGTTTTGAGATTAATTATTTAAGCTTGTTGCAACTTTTCCAAAGTTGGGAAGTAGTTGTCAACCGCCAAGAAAGTTTTTCCACGATTGAAAGCATCTAATTTTTTCTAACCACAAAAGGTTGGAAAAGTAAAATTCACTTTTACCTTGAATATCTGAGAGCTAAAAAAATGCTATGTTTGTGGGTGAAGAGTCCGCTGAGATAATAAGTACTATGTTTATGCGGATATTTATTAGTTGGGTGTAATTTGAGAGAAATCGTCATGCTTGGAGTTTTTACCAATATTTGGTAATTTTAAAAAAAATAATTAAAATGAAAAATACCTCAGTATCACTCGGAAATTATTTTGATCAATTCGTAAGTAGTCAAGTTTCTGCCGGACGCTATAAAAATGTAAGCGAAGTAATTAGAGCTGGGCTTCGACTTTTAGAAAATGAGGAAAGTAAAGCAATAGCATTGAAAAATGCAATTCAAGAGGGATTAAATAGTCCTCTAGTTGAGGACTTTGACTTTGATGAAAACCTAAAAAGATTAAAAGCTGAAAAACGTAAAAATGGCTAAAGTAATATTAAGACAAAAAGCCATTGATGACTTGAACGACATTTGGTACTATACTTTCGAAAAATGGTCTGAAAAACAAGCGGACAAATATTATGCGACAATAAAAATTGCTTGTTTAAGAATAGGAGAAAATCCAGAAGTTGGGAAAGAATATTACGGAATAAGCAAAAATTTACTCGGACTAAAATCAGGGAAACACATCATATTTTATCAATTACTTTCGGAAAATGAAATAGAGGTAATCAGAATTATACACGAAAGAATGGATTTGAAAAATAGATTGAGTGAATAAAAAAATGACACCCAATAACTAAGCTTTCACTAACTAAAGTTAGGGGTGGTGGTTCTGATAAAGGTCGGAAACCTAACATGAATGCGCTGTTGTTTGAATCGAACCAAGTGTTTGTGAAACAAATTTTTATTAGTAGAGCCTAAACTAAGAAAATAGATTTGAAGAATTCAATTAAACTAAAACACGACGATTTTAAATCCACTAAAAATGGATTCTTAATTGTTGCTATTTTTGTTTCCATACTGTTCTTATTAGCCAATTTTTGGCTTGGAATTATTTCCATTATTATTACTATTATTCTTTTTACACTTGAAGTTGGTATTGAAATTCATTTTAAAAATCGAAAGTATAGGTACTATGTTGCAATTCTTGGGTTCGTAAGCGGAAAATGGAAAGGCTTAGATAATTACAAAGCAATCATTGTATTAAGAAAGAAATTAAGCGGCCAATTAGTTAGTCCCAAGTTAGTAACCGATTTTAATTATAAACATGTAGTTTTTGATGTAAATCTTTGTAGTGCTAGCCATAGGGTTAAATTTTCTCTAAAAAAATATAGAAGTATAGATGACGCAATGAATCTAGCAAAACTGCTTAGTGAAAAACTTGAACTTCCCCTTGAGAAATACAGTCCAATATTATCTAATCAAACAAAAATGCGAAGAAAAAGAAGGTAGCTTTCACCTTACCCTCACTTCTCCGCATAGCTCTCCGTCATGTTTTTATAGTGTAAGTAGCGCCCCATAATTTGGTTTACGTAGGCGTAGGGTTCGCTGCCTCGGCAGTAGCCATAGTAACAAACTTCATCGGTGTAGTAGTCCGGTTCAGCTTTTTTAAGCAACATTTCTGCTACATTTCCTTCCCAAAGTTGTGGATTTAGATTGTACTTTTCTGCCAAGCGAATGGCATCGAATACATGTCCTAAGCCCACATTGTAGGCAGCAAGCACAAACTTTCTTCGCTCTATGCTGTCGGTTACTTTCTCGGCAAACTGCTTGTCGAGCCACGATAAATACTTAATTCCTGCGGCTATATTGGCACTCACCCCGGAGGTGGAATCCACCCCATACGACTGTGCCGTTTCCGGCATTAATTGCATTAAGCCTTGAGCACCTGCCCAACTTTGAGCTTGTGGATCAAACTGCGATTCCTGATAAATTAATGCGCTAATTAAGCGCCAATCCCAACCAATTTTCTCGCTCTGCGCTTTTACAATTTCATCATACGGACTAATCTGTCCGCTTTTTGCCGTAAACAATTCGCTGTTAATTCTGCTACGGTAGAGTTTGGTGTTGCCGTAATATTTCAGATAAATGACTCTAAAGTCCACTGTTCTCTTAAAATCTTCCAACCATTCATTAATGGCAATCAACAAATTCGGCGATTCCTTGCGCACCGCCCACGCCATTTGCTGCTCCAAGCTAATGGGCGTACTAATATGAATGTTAGAATAAAACGCCCGATTGATCTTCGCCACATGTTCGTCGGCTACCGTTAAAGGGATTTCTCCTTTGGAAACATCCTCAATTAACTTTTCAACGGAAACATTTCCCGCCACCTCTCGAATGTGAATTTTTCCGCCAATTTCTTCCGATAGGTTTTGCAATCTGGAGTAAAAAGAAGAGCTTTTGCGAACATACACCTCATGTCCGTCAATTTCCGAAGGCGACTCAATGATTTCATTGGCTGTGTTTTGTACAAGTACTTGAGGAGAGGCAATCAAGCTTTCAGAAAAGGATACCTTTTGCGCTCTTTCTTTGGTAATAGTAAAGTTGGCAGCAATAATATCGCCCTGCATTTGTTGCAAATCGGCAATCACTTCGTTCATGTCTTTAATGGGAATCACCTCTAAACCTACGCCAATGTGCTCGGCAAAGCGATTCAATAATTCGTACTCATAGCCCATGGGAGTTCCCTTGTAAACAAAGTAAGAGGTAGAACTATTGTCGATTAATGCGCGCAGTTTTCCGGCGGCCAAAATCTCTTCTAAATCATAAGTGGGTTTATCTGGCTTACTTACTTTCTCATCAACAATCTCAGTACTATCTTTGCAGGCGCTGTAGAAAATTGCAAAGCCGGCGGCAAGCAATAGCAAAAGCAAATATTTTTTCTTGAGCATATAGTGCATATAGAACATTAAAACGAGAAATTGAGTAGAAAAGTTTTCTAGCCTTCTCGAAATAGAATAGAATGAGAAAGATACAAATTTTTATATACTTTGGACTTTTGGCGATTACTTTACAATCATGTAAAATAAACAGTGCCTTTGAAGCCTTAGAAGTGTATAATTACTTTAAGGCAAAGAAGCTTTTTGAGAAGAAGGTGGATAATAAAATTGTGGCGGCTCCTTATGGCTTGAGCTTGATTTACGGTAGAAATGATAATCCCTTTTACAATTTAGACTCTGCTTATAAGTTCATTTACATGGCTGATAGCAATTGGGCAAAACTGAATGATAAACAAAAAGAAAAGCTCCAAAAGCACAAGGTAGACTCAATGAGTGTTCAGAACTGGAAAGACAGCATTGATGTAAAGCGTTTTGAAATCGTTAATAAGGCAAAAGAGTTAAATTTAGTCATTCAATACATTCAAAAACATCCGCAGTCAACTCGTTTGCCTCAAGCCATTCGTTTGCGAGATTCTCTTGCTTTTGTAAAAGCGAATAAAGAAAATACTTCATTAGCGTTTGAGGAGTTTTTGCAGAATTTCCCCAATGCAGAAGAAGCCTTAGTTGCACAAAACCGCTATGAGAAGTTGCTTTTTGAAGAGAAAACGGTTTCAAATCAACTGGAAGATTATAGAACCTTTGTTGAAGAACATCCACAGAGTCCGTTTGTGGGAGAGGCGCAAGATTCTATTTTTTATAAATCTACAGCAGATCAAACCATCGATGCCTACTATAACTTTATCCAACAAAATCCAAATAATCCACACCTTAACGAAGCTTGGAGAAAGCTTTATGAGCGCTACATGATTAATTACAGCCCGGAGCGAATCGCCGAGTTTCGCATTGATTATCCGGATTATCCTTTTGTAGATGAATTGATGATGGACATTGAATTGGCGAGAAAACCCTTTTTGCCCTTTAAAAGTGATGGCGCTTGGGGCTTTATTGATTTAGAAGGAAATGTGATGATTGAACCGCAGTTTCAGTCGGTGGAGAAATTTAATGAAGGTTTGGCTTTGGTGGTAAAGGAAGGGAAGGTGGGCTTTGTCGACAAAAGTGGTCAAGTCGTTATTCCCCTGATTTACGAAGATGCTGAGTCCTTTCGGTCTTCATTAGCGATTGTGGCAAAAGACGATTATTATGGAATCATCGACAGAACAAATAAAGTGATTTTGCCGCTTGAATACGATTTTGTCGGTCATTTTTACGATGGTTTAGCCTTGGTGGCAAATGATACGGCTTATGGTTACACTAATAAAAGCGGAGAAATAGTCATTCCCATAACCCTCGATTATGCCGGCGATTTTCAGAATGGCTTGGCTTTGGTGGAACAAAATAGTTTAAAAGGATTCATCAATACTCAGGGTAGAGTAGTGGTACCAATAGAATACAAATGGTTGGAGCCTTTTCAGAAGAACGGTTTAGCCAGAGCCAAGAAAGACAGCTTGTTTGGATTGATTAATCAACAGTCAACAGTTGTACTTCCTTTTGAATACGATGCCATTGGTGAGTTTTCAAACCACTTAGCCTTAGTTGCCAAAGAAGGGAAATACGGCTATGTAAATGATTCTGCACAATTAAAAGTGGAATCAAATTTCGATTTTAGGAGAGATGCCTTAAATTGGGGAAAGTTTGAAGGAAATTATGCCAAGTATATGCTGAAGGAAAAATTCGGTATAATTGATACAAGTGGAAAGAGAGTTTTTCCGGCTATTTTTGAGAACATTGGGAGCTATAACGACAGCAACTATATTGCCGTTAAAAAGAATGGAAAGTGGGGTTATACCAATCAGGAGTTGAGTTTAGTGATTCCTTATCAATACAATTTTGCCGAATCATTTGTTGATACTTTGGCAAAAGTGAAGTTGGGAAATTATTGGGGATTAATTGATAAGGAAGGCGAGCAGTTGTTGGAAAATGAGTTCGACGATATTCAAATTACTTCTTTTGGATTTATTGTTGAGAAAGACGGCTTGAAAGGAGTTTTAAATCCACTTTTTCAAGAAATCATACCATTTTTATACGATAAAATTGAGCTTTTCAGCGAGGATATATTGCTTTTGGAGAAAGGTGAATCGCTAGGCTATTACAAAATTAGTGAGGCGAAATACATAGGAATAGATTCAGGAGAGAAATGATGATTGAGCAATTTAAAAAGGAATTAATACAAAAGCTCGGAGAGGAAAAGCCTGCTTGGAATGCGCATCGAAAAGTAATGAGTCACCGTCAGCCAATCGAGGATCTTTCTATGAAAATTGCCAATGCACGTAAAAGTGCAGTTTTACTCTTGATTTATCCGCACAAAAAGCAACTGCATACGGTTTTTATTAAGCGACCAACTTATGAGGGAGTGCACAGCGGACAAATTGCACTGCCCGGTGGAGCAGAAGAGGAGGAAGACAAAAGTTTACTGCACACAGCGCTTCGCGAAGCAGAGGAGGAGTTGGCAATTCATGCCAAAACTACGGATGTTTTAGGCGCATTGAGCCCCTTGTATGTTCCGCCAAGCAATTTTCTAATTGAACCTTATGTGGCTTTTCAGCCTGAGCGTCCTATTTTTCAAGCCGACGTATTTGAAGTAGCAGAAGTAGTTGAGTGTCCGTTAATCAATTTAGTAGGTGAAGATAAGTTAATTGACAATCAAAGAGTGAGTTCTGTGAATGGTAAGATGCTGGTAAAAGGTTTTCGACTCAACTATCATTTAATTTGGGGAGCAACTGCGATGATTATAAAAGAGTTCGCTGAAATACTAGAACAACTTGATTTTGAATGGTGAGTTGGGAATTAAGTGGGAAAAATGAATAATTAATTAAGAGTTAAGAATTAAGAATTAAGAATTGGTGATTAATCCTAAATTTGGTTGTCACATTTAATTATAGTCATTGATAATTAGTAATTAAAAGTTTTTTAAATCAATTCAATTATAGCATCTATCGTTTCTTGATTATTCACTCCTAGACCATCTTTTTGATGAACTAATTCTCCTTTATGGTTAAAAACACTAATGATGTTCGAATGAGAGAAATCAATGGGAGAAATGCGTTTATACTTTACAGCTAAAACAGCAGCAAACTCTCTTGTGTTACTTTCTGAGCTTCTTAAAAACAACCAAGGAGCCTCGTTCATTTCATTTTCAATTGCAAACTCTTTTAAACGCTCTGGAGTATCAACTTCAGGATCAATACTTACTAAAACCAATTGTAATTGATCGAGCTTGTCTTCCGGTAGCCTTGATTTAATGTCTTTCATATCAGCCACTAAACGCGGGCAAGCAGATTTGCATGAAGTGTAAATCATTACCATGACCAATGCTTTACCTTTTAAGTCTTCTAGCTTAATTTGCTCATTGTGGTGAGTTGTCCACTCAGAGGGTAAATGATAAATGGATAAATCAGATAGTTCCTGATCACTAACGCTTGACTCTTCAGTGATAACTTGGCTTACTGTTTTTTCATCTTTACTATCCGACTGACAAGCAATAACTGTCAGCATTATTAAGGTTAGCAGTAAATTTAACTTTTTCATTTCTTTTATTTTTTAGGTTCTAGTGAAACATCTTTAACACATCTAAACCCTTGGTTTCTGATGGTGTAGTTCGCTTCTAAGCTTCCTCTGAAAGCATATCGCATAAAAGCTGCATAATTCATTAAATCGGTTGCCGTAACAGCTGCACTTCCACAAAATTGTTTGATATCTTTGTCTACATCCTTTCTTGATTCTCCAGTTATTAAGATGGAGTTAAAATCTGCTGTCCATTCCCATACCAAACCATGTAAATCGTAAATCCCCCAGTAATTTTTGAAAGTGCTTCCAATGGGTTTTTTAAAGGATTGTGGTTCTTCGTACCAACTTAAAATTAGCTGATTGTATGATTTTTTCTCACGGGCATCTTTTACTATTTGGTCAGCCATGGCAACATATTCCCATTCGTCAACCGTGGGTAGGCGTTTCCCTCTCGCCTCGCAGTAGTTTTTAGCTGCAAACCACGAAATCATAGTCACTGCTTGCGTATTCATTATTTCTTCTCCAATTTCTAAGTCGGACCTCCAATGACTTAAATATTTGCTTTCAGCAAAAATAGCAGGTACTTGAGAGGCTCTCCATTTTGGATTTTCTACAACAAACTCTAAGAAGTCAGCATTTGTAACAGGATAAATGTCCATGTAAAAGTCATCTACATCAACACTTTGATTTTTTGCACCATAAAGCGGGGTAAAACTACCTCCCTCAATGAAAGCCATCTGTTCATTTTGTTCTTGAGCCCTCAGCTGAAAACAGCTGAATAGGCTCAGAACAAATGAAAAACTTACTATGAATTTAACGCTAGTCATGAATAAATTATCTACGTTGAGCAACCTCTTTAGCTTTTACTTCTTTTTTAGAGTTGCCCCAACTGTTGTATACATAAGTGAGTACATTGGCAATTTCCTCATCACTTAAATTTTGAGCCGGCATAGCACTATTGTAGGTTTCACCATTAACAGTTATTTCGCCTTGTAAACCTTTTAATACTACATCAATACTCCTGTTTACATCCTCATTTAAGTAGTCTGATTCCGCAAGCGGCGGAAATGCGCCTGCAATTCCTTGTCCTTCTGCTTGGTGACAAGCAAAGCAAGTTTGCATATAAACTGACTTTCCGTGTTTAATTCTTTCTTCCAGGGTTTTAGTAGCTGTATTTTCGGTTTTTACTTTTTTATCGGCCATGCTATGTGTACCACCACCCTCAGGCAAGTAAATTCCCTCTTTAATTTTTCCAGAGTAGATTGCTTCATTTTCTTCTCCCTCAACATTCAACATGCCTAATGCTCCTTTGTTGAAAGCTCTAAAAATGGAGTGGTCTACAAGTATAAAGCTTCCCGGAACATCTACTTTAAACTCTACAATAGCAGCACCACCGGCTGGGATAATTGTCGTTTGAACATTGTTGTTGATTAAGTCTCCACCCTCAACATGAACGGCATCGAAAATCTCTCCAATTACGTGGAAAGAAGACACTAAGTTGGGTCCTCCATTACCTAAGAATAAACGAACAGTTTCTCCCACTTTTGCCGTTAGAGCTTGATCACCCGTGAGTGCATTAACCTTTCCGTTAAATACTACATAATCTGCATCTTCATTAATGGCTTTTTCCATATCAAAGGCCTGAAGACCTTGCTCACCTGTTTTGCCAACAGTATAAAAGTCGCCTTGCATAATGTAATATTCTTTATCAACCGGCTTTAGTCCGCCTTCAGGTTCAACTAAAATTAAACCGTACATTCCATTGGCAATGTGCATCCCTACAGGAGCAGTGGCACAATGGTAAACATATAGTCCCGGATTTAATGTTTTAAAAGAGAATACTGCTTCTCTACCGGGTGCAATAAAAGAGGACTCTGCTCCACCTCCCGGACCGGTTACCGCATGCAAGTCAATGTTGTGAGGGAGCTTGTTGTCGGGATGATTCTTTAAGTGGAACTCTACTTCGTCACCTACTCTTGTTCGAATAAATGAACCTGGGACTGTTCCGCCAAAAGTCCAAAACACATACTCTACTCCTTCAGAAATTTCTCCAACTTCCTCTATGATTTCCATCTCTACAATCAGCTTTTTAGCTGATCTTTTTCCTACCGGAGCAGGGACTAAAGGTGGGGCTGTTAGTACAGCTGTCTCTTTGCCCTTAACTTCAATGTTAGAATTGTCGACTACTTCTTCTGTAGTCTTTGCTTCTTTCTCTTTTTCACATGCATTTAGCCCTAATAAAATAATGGCTACACCAAATAAGGCTGCTGTGATGTAAATTCTTAGTTGATTTGCTTTCATTTTCTTGTGGTTTTATTAATTAGTTTTATTTGATTCTGTTGAGTTAAATAATTCGGGCTTAAAACGAAAGGTGATAAACCCATAATTATTTGTTATGCTTGATTGAACTTGATGTAAATTCATTAATGAATTGCCCGGGAAAAAATGACAATATGTAAATGAGATAGAAGCCTCTTCGGAGATTTTTTTACGGTAAACCACATCTACTTCAGAGCCAAAATAGGCCTTGTCACTGTTTAATTGATTACCGCCACTCCAAAACTCATGATGATAGATTTTTACTTGATTAGTTGACTTCCAGTTGTATTCTACTTTTTGGTAGGCGTTTAGTAGTCCGTTTTTATCGTAGTGATTGCCGACGAAAAAATAATCCATAAAGCCATTAAACTTATGATTAGTTCCATAGAAAGGGGTAAAGGCATTGTTGTGACTTTCATTAGGTAGCCCACTTTTGTTTCCACTAATCCATTCGCTACCTATACTATATGATAGGCGTTTAGAAATGATTTCATACTTCCATTCTAAAGCAACTAAAAAAGCATCAAGTTTTCTATCCTCCTTGTCTTTTCCCTTTTGGAGAAAAGCATTAATAAGGACTTGATGTTTATTGTGTTTTGAATTTAAGTGAGTGCCGAATGTTTGACTAAAGTTCGTTCTGGAACTGTCTGACTGTTGTAATCCATTATTTAGAAATAAAAAACTAATGGCTGTGTTTTCAAACTTTTTGTTGAGCCATAGTGCTTGAAAAGTTCGATAGTTATTGCTTATGTACTGTTCGCTTCCGCTAAAACGTTCTTCGTCTTGGTTGTAAGTAGCAAATAATCTGCTTTCCCACTTTCCTTTTTTAAAATCGAGGGATATAGCATCGTGGCTTCGAGCTTGCTGCATCCAGTCTACATTACCAAAAATTCGATGATCGTTTAAAATGATTTCTTGCCTTCCAACTTTTAAGTTGAAATGATTGCTGAGTTTTACTTTCGTCCATATTTGATGTAAACTCAAACCGCTTTGGTCGCTTCTAATCAATTGTGGATTGTCTCCCCAGACTCTTACATCTTGTAAACTGATATAAAAGTCGAACTGATCTTTTCGATAGTTTAGGTTTAATCTACTTCTTTGTGAAATAAATGCTGCGGCTTGACTGTTTTTCTCTGCTAAATTTTTATATCCATGTCTATACTCAAATCGAGGCCTGAACTCAGCGTCAATTTTTAGCTGACTGTAAACTAGTTTTGGTAGTAAAATACTACTTACTATTCCTAATATTATCGACCATTTAGCCATACCTTAGATTTCTTATCCAAAGTAAAGGCACATTCAAATTAAGGTAGATGATTTTTATCAGTTTTTACTAATATTTTGATTTAAATATTATTAATTCAGGTACTTGCGTGTTTGTTCTTTTATTTTCGCACAGTATTCTTTAGCTAAATCAAACTATTTATCGCTTATTTGAACGTTATTTGAGGACAAATACATGATTTCTGTCAGTTTTTAAAATTGTTCATTTTTTAAATCGTCAATTTTTGAGAGAGTTGAGATTTATTTCGGATATTTTTATCCTTTTTGAAAGAGCTTTAAATAATTTCAAACAGGCAAAAAAAAGGTAATCTCGCAAGATTACCTTTTTAAAATATCGAACTATTTACTATTAATCAACTCTAAATGCACTGATTCCTGTAATGTCCATTCCGGTGATGAGTAAGTGAATATCGTGTGTACCTTCATAGGTGATAACTGATTCTAAATTCATCATGTGGCGCATGATCGGATATTCTCCGGTAATTCCCATACCACCGTGAATTTGTCGCGCTTCGCGAGCAATTTTCAGTGCCATGTCCACATTGTTTCTTTTTGCCATAGAAATTTGTTGAGTAGTCGCTTTGCCTTCATTCTTTAACTGACCTAATCGCCAAACGAGTAATTGTGCTTTTGTAATTTCCGTAAGCATTTCAGCAAGCTTTTTCTGAACAAGTTGGTAAGAAGCGATTGGACGGTCGAATTGAATTCGCTCTTTAGAGTAACGTAAGGCAGAGTCGTAACAATCCATGGCTGCTCCAATTGCCCCCCAAGCTATTCCATAGCGAGCAGAGTCTAAACAACCGAGTGGTGCACCTAAACCTGATTTATTGGGGAGTAAATTTTCTTTAGGAACTTTTACATTATCAAAAACCAATTCGCCGGTTCTTGAAGCTCGGAGCGACCATTTTCCATGTGTCTCAGGAGTTGTAAATCCTTCCATACCTCTTTCAACCACTAAGCCATGAATTCTACCTTCTTCATTTTTTGCCCAAACTACGGCTACATCACAAATAGGGGAATTGGTAATCCACATTTTTGCTCCATTTAACAAGTAATGATCACCCTTGTCTTTAAAATTGGTAATCATCCCCCCCGGATTTGATCCGTGGTCTGGTTCTGTTAAACCAAAAGAACCAACCCATTCGCCGGAAGCTAATTTTGGTAAGTACTTTTTTCGTTGCTCTTCGTTACCGTATTGATAAATTGGATACATCACCAATGAACTTTGCACAGATGCTGCAGAGCGAATTCCGGAATCGCCACGCTCTAGTTCTTGCATAATTAAGCCATAAGAGATTTGGTCTAAACCTGCTCCGCCATATTCAGTAGGAATGTAAGGACCAAAACCACCAAGCTCTGCTATACCTTTATTTAGTTGTATCGGATATTCGGCTTTTTGCGCGTAATCTTCAATAATGGGGGAAACTTCTTTTTTAACCCACTCCCTTACTGTATTGCGAATCAGTTTATGTTCTTCTGTTAATAAGTCATCTATCTGATAATAATCAGGTGCTTGAAATCGATCTGCCATAAAATTTTTTCTTTGCTTCAAAATTAGTTATAAAGCTTAAATCTGTGGCTTTTGTTTATGAATAGAATGTATTTTTGCAGAATCAAATGGCTAATCAAGCAGAAAATATTATAGATTCTACTTTTCAAACCCATAAACTAGCTTATGGGGTTATGCCTTATAAAGGAGAATATCAGCCTGACTATACATACAAGCAATGGGCATTAGATATTACAGTTCATGCTAAACATTATTTGAGTCAACATAAGTATCATCAAGGAGAATCTCAAAATCAGCTTGTACCTAACTGGATTGCTTTCGTACTTATTTTGGTTTTAGTTGCCGTAGCATACAGTAAAAGCTTTCATGCAAAAAGGTTTAAAATGATTTTAAAAGGCTTTTTTAATTGGAAAGTTTCACAGCAAATTATTCGATACGAAAAAGTGTATGCTCATCCGGTTAATATTTTATTGTCGACCGTATTCCTTGTCACCACTTCACTTTTATACGCTTTTTACTATTTTCATCACTACAATCAATTGGTTGAGCCGCTCTATACTTTTGGACTTTTAGGAGCTCTAATTTTAATTTACGGACTACTCAAGTTATTTGTTTATTCTTTCTCTGCATGGTTGTTTAACATAAATGAAATGATGGAAGATTATAGTTTTCAATCATCATTATTTAATAAGTTATTTGGGCTAATTAATTTAATCTTACTTGTGTTCTATTTTTACTCAACTGTAAGTCAGCAATTAATTTTAGGAATAAGCATTTCTATTTTGTTGATTTTTATGTTAATGCAGCTAATTCGGGGGCTTTTAATTGGAATTCAAAATGCTATACCATTGCATCTGATAATTTTGTATCTTTGCACCCTCGAAATTTTACCGTGGCTTATCATTGGTAAGTGGATCGGTAATCTTTTGTAAAAGAATTCAATTTCTACTACTAATTTTAAAACTAATCTACATTGAAAGTAAAAACAATTTTAGTATCACAGCCTGAACCGGAAAGCGAAAAATCACCTTACTTTGACTTGTCTGATAAATGCAAAGTGAAAGTTGACTTTCGTCCTTTTATTCATGTTGAAGGAGTAGACTCTAAAGAATTTAGACAACAAAAAGTGACGCTTCAAGATTATGGAGCAGTTATTTTTACAAGCAGAAATGCAGTTAATCACTTCTTTAGAATTGCAGAAGAGATGAGATACAATGTTCCTGAAGGTTTGAAGTACTTCTGTATTTCAGAATCAACGGCATATTACCTTCAAAAATACGTGGTTTACAGAAAGCGTAAAATATTTCATGGTAGACAAAAAATTGAGGATTTGATTCCTCAAATCAAAAAGCACAAACAGGAGAAGTTTTTGCTACCTTGTTCGGATATATTAAAGCAGGATATCCCTGACACTTTAAGTAAGCACAACATCGACTTTAAAGAAGCAATGTTGTACCGCACGGTTTGCAGTGATTTGTCTGACTTGGAGAATGTAAACTACGATGTACTGGTTTTCTTTAGTCCTGCCGGTATACAATCCTTGTTTGAAAATTTTCCAAACTTTAAGCAGAACGATACCCGCATAGCAGTGTTTGGAGCAACTACTGCTAAGGCTGCAGAAAAAGCAGGTTTAGAAATAAACATTGCCGCACCAAAGCCGGAGGCACCATCAATGACAATGGCGCTTGAGCAGTACATTAAAAAGTACAACAAAAAGTAAAATTAGTTTATGATATAAAAAAGGCATTCGTAAATAGCGGATGCCTTTTTTTATCTTTGACAGCATGAGGCTAGGGTTTAAAAAAGAGGAAAGATTATACAAAAGAGATGAGTTTTCGATTCTTTTTAAGCATGGGAAAAAATCTTCTGCATACCCAATTCGACTCATATACCTTTTCAGAGAGTTTCAAGAAGGCGATACTACTCCGATTAAGTGCGCCTTTAGCGTTCCCAAGAGAAATCACAAAAAGGCTGTAGATCGCAATCTTTTAAAAAGACGAATGCGCGAAGCTTATCGATTGAACCGAATGGAACTTAAAGAAAAACTCATCAAGAGCGAAAAACAATTGCTGCTCACATTTGTATATACGGCGAAAGATCTTAAGAATTACGAAGAAATTGAGGGTAAAATAATCTTACTTTTACAACCTTTGCAAGAGGCAATATGAGTAAAATATTCAGTCAAATTCTGATATTTTTTGTGCGAATTTATCAATATACTATTTCGCCACTTTTAGGAGCCAACTGCAGATACATGCCAACTTGCTCAGAATATAGCGTGCAAGCTCTTAAGATTCATGGACCTTTAAAGGGAAGCTGGTTGGCCTTAAAAAGAATTTTATCATGTCATCCTTGGGGCGGTCATGGATATGATCCTGTTCCTGAAAAGAAAAATAAAAAGAATGAAAAAGATTAAGGTATATTTAATTGCTTTAGGAATTAGTATCAGTGCTGTATTGTCTTATGGTTTTGCAGACAATTATTTTCACATTTCTAAAAACCTCGACATTTTTAGTTCGCTTTACAAAGAATTGAATACTTATTATGTTGATGAAACACAGCCAGGTGATTTGATGAAAACAGCCATTGATGCGATGTTGCAATCTTTGGATCCTTATACTAATTATATTCCTGAATCAGACATAGAGGATTTTAGGTTCATGACTACCGGGCAGTATGGTGGAATTGGTGCTTTGATTCACAAAGACAGTAATTTTGTAGTTATTTCTGAGCCTTACAAAGGTTTTCCCGCATATAGAGCAGGTTTAAAAGCAGGGGATGTTATCATTAAAATTGATGGAAAGAGTATCAAAGGAAAAAATACTCAAGAAGTAAGCGACTTCCTCAAAGGTCAAGCCGGAACAATGGTTAAAATAACTGTTAAGCGACCCGGTACTGATAAGTCTATTGAAAAGGAGGTAATTAGAGAAAATATTAAAATCGATGAAGTTCCTTATTATGGAATGTTAGACAATGAAGTAGGTTACATTAAGTTGGTTAGCTTTACTCAAACAGCAGCAAAGAGTTTTGAAGATGCGTTTAAAGACTTGAAAGAAAACCATGGAATGAAGAAATTGGTTTTTGATTTGCGTGGCAACGGTGGCGGACTTTTAATGGAAGCCGTTAAAATTGTAAATGCATTTGTTCCAAAGGGAAAAGTGGTAGTGGAAACCAAAGGGAAAAGAGAAGAGTGGGATGCAACCTACAGAACACCTGCTGAGCCCATAGATACAGAAATTCCGGTTGTAATTTTAGTGAATGGGTCTTCGGCCTCAGCTTCTGAAATTGTTTCGGGAGCACTTCAAGATTATGATCGTGGAGTAATTGTAGGTAAGCAGACATTTGGAAAAGGCTTAGTACAACAAACTCGACCGCTAAGTTATAATGCACAGCTAAAAGTAACGGTAGCAAAATATTATATTCCTAGTGGAAGGTGCATTCAAAAGGTAGATTACTCTCACAAAGATGTAAACGGCAAAGCCAAAAATATCCCTGATTCAATGATTCATTCATTTAAAACATTGGTTTCTAAAAGAGAAGTTTTTGATGGTAAAGGGATTAAACCGGATGTAATTACCGATGAAAGAAAAATGAGCAAAATAGCACAGGTGCTTATGGGCAAACAACTTATTTTTGGTTTTGCAACTGAATATGCACTGAAGCACGATAGTATTTCTGAGCCGAAATACTTTGAACTAGATGATGATACGTATGCAGCTTTTAAAAATTATCTTTCTGATAAAGATTATAGCTATCAAACAGAAAGTGAGCGTTTAT
The DNA here is from genome assembly GCA_002415785.1 of Flavobacteriales bacterium UBA5081. Lineage (GTDB taxonomy): Bacteria > Bacteroidota > Bacteroidia > Flavobacteriales_E > Vicingaceae > UBA5081. Next base: position 147,203 of record DIAJ01000032.1, on the reverse strand, counting down.
TAGAAAAGTTAGAAGAAACGGCGAAAAAAGAGAAATACTACGATGGTGCTGAAGAGGAATACGCTGATTTAAAATTGAAAATTGCCGAAGATAAAGAGGACGACTTGGATAAGTTTAGCGATCAAATTAAGCAGTTGTTAGAGAATGAAATAGTGTCTCGTTATTACTATCAAGATGGTAGAATCGAGCAATCTTTAAACGATGATGAAGACGTACAAAAAGCACTTGAAATAATAAATGGAGCAGCGTACAATGAAATCCTAGCCGGAACGTTTGTGAAAGAAAAAGAGTAAACTTTGGGGCTAATTGATCAATTGTTCAAAGGGACCAAATTAGAAGGATGGATTAGTCATCGAAATTTATACTTGCTAGGTCTACTAACAATACTTTGCGGCTTAGCTTGGTCGAATGTGTTGATGAGTATCGGGCAGTTTATCCTCCTTGGCAATTTTATTTTAGAACTTCAATTTAAAAACAAATTCAAAAAGCTAAATGAATTAGCTTGGCTGTTTGTTGGTTTCTACTTACTTCACCTTTTAGGCTTACTGTGGACGGAAAATTTCGATTATGCCATAAAGGATTTGCGGGTAAAACTTCCACTCTTGGCTTTGCCTATAATTATTGGTAGTTCACCTAACTTAAAAAGAAAAGAGTGGGTGTTGCTCATATATGCTTACTTATTCACCTTATTAACTCTTTCATTTGTTAGCCTATATAAATTAATACAATTTGGCGATGACTTTGGATTTGATAAGCGCTCTCTTTCTATTTACATTTCTCATATTAGGTATGGATTAAACATTGCTTTAGCGGCAATAATTAGTTTTTGGTTAGGGGTAAATAATCGAAAGAAAGTTTTCTTCTTTTTAGGAAGTTGGTTTGTGATTGCATTAGTAATATTTGAACTCTATACTGGCATAATTTGCTTTTTTATTTCATCTGTAGTTGTTTTCTTATTTATTTCAAAAAGGCTTTCTTTTAAGTCGAAATTTATAGTTGGAGGGTTGCTAAGTATTCTTATACTTACCGTAATTTTTTATTTGAAACAAGTTTATTCTGATTACAAACAACCTCAAGAACTTACGTATAATCAAAATGAGTTAATTAAGAGAACTGTAAATGGTAATTTTTACCATCATGATACTTCAGATTATAGGTTAACCAATGGAGTATACATAGAGCGATATATCGCTTTTTCTGAATTGAGAAGAGAGTGGGCAAAGCGCAGTCAACTCAATGTACTATACGATGATAAAAAAGGACAACATTTGGAGAGTACTTTAATTCGTTATCTCACCTCTTTAGGTTTAACAAAAGATTCGGTTGGCGTGAGTAAATTATCTGATCGAGAGATAAAAGCCATTGAAAATGGTGTGGCTAATTATCGCTATTTAGAATTAAATCCGATTGAACTGCGACTACACAAAACCTTTTATGAATTAGAGGTATATTTTAGAACAGGTTTTGCCGATGGAGCTTCTCTGGCGATGCGCTTGGAGTATTGGAAAACAGCTTGGAATATTTTTAAAGACAATTATTTTATTGGAGTTGGTACCGGTGACGTAAAAGAAGCCTTTCAGCAACAGTATGAAGAAGACCAATCTTCGCTGGCAGAAAAGTATAGAAGGAGAACGCACAATCAATACCTCACATTTGTACTGACTTTTGGATTGTTAGGCTTTGTGTACTTTCTTATTTACTTAATCTACCCACTTTTAAAGTATAGAGGAGATTTGAAAATTCCTTTTGTTGCTTTTTGGTTGATTGTTGCCTTGTCGTTTATGACTGAAGATACGCTAGAAACACAGGCAGGCCTCACTTTCTTTGCTTTATTTATGAACTTGTTTGTATTCAATCAATCTAAAAATCAAGACCAAATTTCTTGATAATGCTTTAAAGTTTCTTTTGCTGTATGCTCTTTTGAGAATTGTTTTACCTTTTCGGATGCATCTTTTATAATTTGTTGTGAGAGAGAAGCGTCATTTAATAATTTAGAAACGTTTGCGCTTAAAAAATCCACGTCTTTAACCGGACAAAGTAAACCGGTTTTCTGATCCTCTACCAATTCGGGAATGCCACCTGCGGCTGTTGCCACAACCGGTACTTTACAAGCAAATGCATCAATGATTGATGTGCCTAAACCCTCCGTTTTTGAAGTGATTAAAAATAGATCCAAGTCAGCTAAAAGCATAGGTACATCAGTCCTGTACCCTAGAAAAGTAAGTTGATCATTAAGCTTTTTACTTTTGGCATAAGCTTTAATCTTTTCTTCTAATGGACCGTTTCCGAAAATAACAAAATGAACGTTTCTTTCGCTTTCAATAATGCGTTCAGCAACGTCAAGAAAAGTGAAATAATCTTTATGGTCGGCTAGGGCAGAGGTGTTTCCAATAAGTCGGATGTCATTTGAAATGTTTAGCTCCTTACGAAGTTTCCCATTTCGCTTCGAGAATTTATTTAAATCAATACCGGAGTAGACCACCGACAATTTGCTTTTATCTTTTATATCTGAGGTAGTGATTTCTTTAATCTTTTTGCTCACGCAAAGAATCTTAAAAATTGCAGGATGATTGTATTTTAACCTGGAGAAAAAACTATTTTTTATCGGAAAGTCAACTCTTCTACTCAGTACAAGCGGGCATTTGTTGCCCATAAAAGCAGCTAAAATGGCAAAGGTATGTGCATGTGCATCATGTAAATGACATACATCAATTGATAAATTATTGCATATACTTTTTAGTGTTTTAGCAAAGCCAAAATCAAAACTGCTTACTTTTTTTACGGCATAGTAGTTAAAGCCGTTTTTATGACAAAAGGCTTCCATTTCAGAACCTTTGGCGCAAAGCACAAACTGCACAATTTCATCTCTTAGCTCATCCAATAAATAAGCCAGTTGTTGTTCGCCACCCCGCCAACTTAGCGCTGTAGAAACATGTAAAACTTTCTTTTTGGCAGTCATATTAAATACTTTTGCCCGCTTGGAGCTTTTTAAGTTTAACATACTTCAAATAATTTGCATAAGCCGAAAGTCTGCTGATGGTAAAGCCTGCAGCACCGTCTAAAAATCCTAAATGAATAATATAAGCTTTGATAAATCGAGCAATGGGTTTAATCAAAATTTTCAGCCAATTTGATTTTTTCCCTTTTTTGTAAAGTGCTTTTGCACCGATGCTTGAAAAGCTTTCAATTTGTTTTAAATGTTGACCTCTGTTGTAAAAGGAATAGTGTAAAATATTGCCCTCTAAATGCTGAACTTTGGCTGACTTTTGCGGTATAAACTTATCGTGCGGATTAGTTCCGCCCCAGTCACCTTTTCTTTTGTCGAATAAGCGAATTTTAGTGTCAGGATACCATCCACTATGGTGAATCCATTTGCCGCAATAGTTGGTCAAGCGATTCATTTTATAGGCATCGAATTGCCAGTTTGTTTTAACTTTTAATATAGACTGTTTTAGCTTTTCATCTAAGGCTTCATCGGCGTCTAACGATAAAACATAATCAAAATTAGCCAATGATTTAGCTCTGTTTTTTTGCTCTATGTGACCATCGAATGCATGTTGAAGAAAACGAACATTGTATTTTTCGCAAATGGCTTGAGTTTTGTCATTTGAAAATGAGTCTAAAACTAGAATTTCATCAGCTACATCCACTACTGAAAGAATACAGCGCTCAATGTTTTTCTCTTCGTTGAAAGTAATGATTACTACAGAAAGCTTAACTTGCATGCTGCAAAATAACACTATTTATAAATTGTAAACTTACTTTTACACCGAAAATCGATGCTATGCTTTACTTAGTTCCCACACCTATTGGAAATCTTGCAGATATGACTTTTCGAGCAATTGAAGTGCTTAAATCAGTGGATTTAATTCTTTGTGAGGATACTAGAAGTAGTGGAAAGTTGCTAAAGCATTATGAAATTAAAAAGCCTTTAATGGCTTATCATCAGCATAATGAACATAAAGTTACGGAGAGCTTAATCAGTCGGATGCAGGCCGGAGAAACTATGGCTGTAATTACTGATGCGGGAACACCTGCTATTTCTGATCCCGGTTTTTTATTGAGTAGAGAGTGTATAGAAAAGGAGATTGAGGTGCAAACATTACCGGGCGCAACAGCTTTTGTTCCGGCTTTAGTTAATTCAGGACTTGCCTGCGAAAAGTTTGTTTTTGAAGGATTTTTACCTCACAAAAAGGGAAGGCAAAGTAGAATATTGGCACTGGAAAATGAAGAGCGTACTATAGTTTTTTACGAATCTCCTCACCGTTTAATTAAAACTCTAAATCAACTAAAAGAGTTTTGGGGAGAGCGTAAAGCCTCTGTCAGTAGGGAGCTGAGCAAAGTTTATGAAGAAAATATTCGAGGAACCTTTTCAGAGCTTATAGCTTACTACAAAAACAATCCTTTAAAAGGAGAAATTGTATTGGTAGTGGAAGGAAATCAGGAAATCAAAAAACCTTCTAAAAAGAAAATGAGTTCTTAAACTCTTGCAACTCCTCCATAAAACCTAGGCTGTGCGCTTTGTTGTATAATTGTTTCATCTCTTCTGAAGGAGCTACTCTTAGCTGACGCATTTTCATGTGTTGATTCACAAAGATCATTTCTACTTGAGGATAAACTTTTCTCAAATTTTCAACTACTTCGCCGATGGCCATATTTTGGTCAACTAAATTATAAGTTCCATTTTTAATAGAAGTTTCACAACATAAGGAGATTAATGCCTCAGCTACCTTTTTAATATGAATGAATGGACGGTGTTGCTCACCTGTGCCGTTAACAGTAATTCTACCTTTAAAATTAGCTTCAAACATAAAGCGATTGATTACAGCATCAAAGCGCATACTTCGGTTGTAGCCATAAACATTACCGCATCGTAAAATGTAGGTTTCCGGTTTTTTGTCTTGTAAGCGTTTTACATGCTCTTCGGCTCTTAATTTCGAAATTCCATAAAACGTCTCCGGCTGAGGTTGGTCGTTTAAAGTGCAAACATCTTCGGAGGCTCCGTAAACTGACGCACTGCTTAAATGGATAAATCGCTTTACATTACTAGCTTCTACTGCATAGACTAATTCAGCAGTTCCCCAATGGTTTACTTGCTCAAACAAATGCGGATTTTGATCGGAAAAAGGCGTTGTAACATTAGCAGCCAAGTGATAAACTGTATCTACACCTTGAACTACCTTTTTTAATTTTCTAGAGTCGAGAATATCGCCTTGAATAAACTTTAGTTTATCTGAATTGAGCTTTTGTTGTCCTAAGAAAAAGTTTCGATTGCCGCTGCTGAGGTTGTCGTAAACAATAATTTCACTTACATTTTTTTGCTCGCTTAATTGCTGAATTAATTCTGTTCCAATATATCCGGCTCCTCCGGTAACTAATATGCGCATCTATTTTTGAATTAAATCCGTGTGTAAACCACATTCAACTTTATTCATTCCAAACCAACGAGAAGTTCGCTCATCGTCTCCATTCAACATCTTTCGAGTACAAGGCTCGCAACCTATGCTTAAATAGCCCTCTTTTTCTTTTGGATGAGGTGGAAGGTCATGAGCCTTTCGATATTCGTAAATGTCTTTTGATGTCCAGTCCAAGATCGGGTGGTATCTAAGAGCGCCTTGTGGCGTTTTTTCTTCAACCTTCATGTCTGCACGATTCGCATTTTGATCAGCTCGAATACCGTTTATCCAAACATCAAAAGAGGCTAAAATAGGCTCGAGTGGCTGTGTTTTGTTTAAATAGCAACAATAATCCGGATCTGATGTAAAAAGTAATTCACCGTTTTCATCTTTTTGTTGGCTTTTGGGTACAGCAGACTCTAAGCCAATCATATTTAGATTTAGTCGCTCAGCGAGTTCATCTTTAAATGCCAAAGTTTCGGGAAAAAGATATCCTGTGTTTAAATAATAGATTGGAATTCGATGGTCGATTTCGCTAATAATGTGCAATAGTGGAATACTGTGTGATTGGAATGAGGAAGTGGCAAAAATCCTTTTACCTTCTTTTTGATAGAGTTTAATCTGCTGTCTGATTTCGCTAATGTCTCTCATATTTCAAAGCATAAAATTAAGAAATTAGCGTGGAAGCTTCGAGCGGTTTTTAATTTCACTTTTAAATAAAGATAGCTGTAAATTTTATTTATATAATAAGTTTGGATAACCAATCGGGTATTCGTAATCAATGTGAATCCCCACTACTATTTTAAAGGAGAAAATATCAATCAAAAATTACAAGCCAATTATTTTTACTTTTGAAGATTATGGAGAAACGTTGGACACTGAATCCCAAAGCTGATGATAATAAGATTAGTGTATTGTCAGAGGAGCTAAACGGCTTAAATAAAACTTTAACGAATATTCTTATTCAAAGGGGAATTGATTCTTTTGACAAAGCCAAAGCTTTTTTTAGACCTGATTTAAACAATTTGCACGATCCTTTTCTGATGAAAGATATGCAAGTAGCTGTTGAGCGCTTAGAGCAGGCTATTGAGAATCAGGAAAAAATATTGATTTATGGAGATTATGATGTAGATGGAACTACCTCCGTAGCTTTAGTGTACTCTTTTTTAAAACCACTTTACCCCAATTTAGACTTCTATATTCCCGACCGCTATGCTGAAGGTTATGGTGTTTCTTTTAAAGGAATTGACTATGCAGAAGAGAACGGTTTTTCTTTGATAATTGCTTTAGATTGCGGGATTAAAGCAATTGATAAGGTCGCCTATGCTAAAGAAAAACAAATAGACTTTATTATTTGCGACCACCATAATCCGGGAGATGAACTGCCGGCGGCAGTGGCAGTTTTAGACCCTAAAAGAAAAGATTGCGAATATCCATTTAAAGAGCTTTCCGGCTGTGGAGTTGGTTTTAAATTGATGCAGGCTTTTTCATTAAATAATAATACTCCCTTTAGTCGATTAGAAGAGAAGTTGGATATTTTAGCCGTGAGTATTTGTGCGGATATTGTCCCCATTGTTGGAGAGAATAGGGTGCTGACTTATTTTGGCATGAAAAAGCTAAACGCTAATCCTCAGCCCGGTTTTAAGGCAATGTTAGAAATTGCCAATGTGAAAAAGAAAGAATTAACAGTTACTGATGTGGTGTTTACACTTGCCCCAAGAATTAATGCTGCAGGAAGAATAGAGAGCGGTAATAAAGCGGTGGAGGTAATGTTGGCGGAAAACACTCATCAAGCTTATGACGGAGGCAGTTCAATTAATGAGCACAATACAAATCGCAAGCAGTTGGATTCAGGAATAACTGAGGAAGCCATTTCAATGATTAAATCTGATAAAAGATTAGCTGCTCAAAAAACGACAGTTTTATATCAAGAACATTGGCATAAGGGAGTAATTGGAATTGTTGCTTCACGATGTATCGAGAATTATTATCGTCCTACAATTATCTTAACAGAGAGCAATGGTAAAGCTGCCGGTTCTGCGCGTTCTGTTAAAGGCTTCGACGTTTACGAAGCCTTGGAGCAATGTAGCGATTTGCTTGAACAGTTTGGCGGACATAAATATGCTGCGGGAATGACTCTGCCAATTGAAAATATTGAAGCTTTTCAAGCGAGATTTGAAGAAGTAGTGTCAAATAGCATTCCCGAGCATTTATTACAACCGGAAATTGAAATTGATGCGGAAATAAAACTGCATGAAATCGATACAAAGTTTTATCAAGTGCTCAAACAATTTGCACCTTTCGGTCCGCAGAATATGAAGCCGGTTTTTGTTGCTCGAAATGTAAAGGAAAGAGGTTACGGTAGACTTTTAAAAGATAAGCACCTTAAAATTGATATATTAGACCCCGAAAAGCCGGATGTTTTTTATCCCGCAATTGGTTTTAATATGTCTGATAAATATAGAATCATCAAAAGTGGAAAGCCATTCGATATAGCTTTTACGGTTGAAGAAAATGAATGGAATGGAAATGTGAGTTTGCAGTTGAATATTAAGGATGTGAAAGCGAGTGAAGAATAACATTGAAGAGGGTTTATTTACTAATCTCATACAGCTTACGTTCAACTTCCGTGGGATTAGGAGCATTTAGCTGAATAAACTTTCCATTTTCATCAATTAAAAAATAAGATGGAACAGTTCGCACATTATACTTTTCTCTGACTTCATAATCATTTCCGTAGTGCAAAAATGTCCATTTGAAATTTTTTAACTTCAAATAGTCATTCATTTTAGTTGGGTCTTCATCTAAATTGATACTCACAAAGTGAATCTTTTCACCGTACTTCTCATGAAGTTTTTGCATTACACTAAGCTGGCGAAGTGATGGGATTGACCAGTCTGCCCAAAAGTTGAGATATATTGGCTTGCCTTTAAAGTCAGTCAGCTTAACCAACATGCCATTCTCATCTTTCAACTCAAAATTAGCAGCCATACCGTTGTTGTCGAATTTTTTGAGTGATTCAATTACGTTCTTGGCCGTTAGCTGAATTGAGGGAGTACTCCCATTTTTACTCAACAGTTCAAGCATTTTTAAATTACTCTTTGGGCTAACTGTTTTGAGGTGGTAGGTTTCAAAAAGACCATAAATCAAATACAGCTCTGCCAGCTCATTTTGTTCAAAGCCTTTGTCTTTTTTAATTAAATCAATAGTTTTTGATAAACTCTCCTCCAGCATAATGGCTTTTAAAATTTCAGCTCCAGACTTACTTAAGCTTAGTCGCTCAAAATCTTTTTGATAAAGCTGTTTAAAGAAGTTCATGTATTCTTTATTTTCATGGAGTACTTCTTTGTTCTTGAGGTATTTTTCAAATAGTTTATCTTCACTAGTGTGGTTGATGTCTTCCAAATTTGCCAAAACATAAGTTACATAGTTGCTAACAAAAGGATGGCTCTTATATGCTTTAATTTCTGATTGTTCAGCAATAAATTGCTTCACTTCTTTGGTAGCTGTTTTTGTAGCAAACTTTTTAATATTGGCTCTAAAAAAAGCACTGTAATCTTGATTAAATTTTTTAATTAATTGGTTCATTTCACTAGCTTGAGGAAATGAAAATTGAAGGTCTAGTACTTTGTCAAAGGCTCTGCCACGATTTTTTTCTTCATCATAGCTAAGGTTTAGATTGTAAACATTACCGCCCTCGGCAAAAAAAGTAGCTTCTTTATCTTCAACTTTTAAAACTAACTGTTTACTCTTCTCTAAGTCAATTGTGAAATGGTACTTTTTATCCTTAATTTGAGTTTCATCAAGGTATGCTTTTTTAAAGGTGATATAGTCTTCAAAATAAGCCAAACGAATTGTTTTTCCCTCAAAATGGGTTGATTTACCTTGGATTACCGTCTCGGCAGCAAAAGCTTGCGCACTTATAATTATTAATAGTCCTAATAAACTTTTGTACATCTTTATACTTTAATATTTTTAGGTAAAAACTGCTGAGCATCACCATTATTGCGTATAATGTCTCTTACAATTGTAGAGCTAATTGCTGCGTACTGAGGCTCAGTGAATAAAATGATTGTTTCAATTTCATCGTTTAATTTGTTGTTCATCTGAGCAATGTTTTTTTCAAACTCAAAGTCAATTGCATTTCTCACTCCTCTTAAAATAAACTTTGCGTTAACTTTTTCACAGTATTCAACAGTAAGTCCTTGGTATATGTCAACCTTAATTTTGGGACTTTTAAAAGCACCTATAATCCAATCTTTTCGTTGCTTTAAGTCAAACATATATTTCTTTTGCGAATTGTTACCAATGGCGATAATAATCTCATCAAATAAAGGTAAGGCTCTATTAATAATAGAAGTGTGACCTAGTGTTATTGGATCAAAAGAACCGGGGAAAACGGCAACTTTTTGCATAAATCTTTTTTATAAAATGTTTAATAGCAAAGATAATGCAAAACAATCACCTTCTGGAGGAAGTCGAGAGATTTAAGATTTGTCTGCTTTTAAATAAGTCACCGTTTTATTGTAAAGAATAAAATACTTCTTGTACAACGAATGCAGGATACTCTCTCAGTATAAGGATTAATATTATCTTTGACCCACGACTAATTAAATCAGAGATCAATGAAATTAATGGAAGGTAAAGTAGCTTTAATAACGGGAGCTACTAGAGGAATTGGTAAAGGTGTTGCAATTAAACTAGCGGAACATGGCGCTGATATTGCATTTACTTACATGTCTTCAATTGAAAAGGCAAAAGCTGTTGAGGACGAACTAACGGCATTAGGGGTGAAAGCTAAAGGCTACCGTTCAGATGCGGCAGACTTTGTTGCAGCAGAACAGTTAATTGCGGATGTTGTAAATGATTTTGAAAGAATTGATGCGGTTGTTAACAATGCCGGAATTACAAGAGATGGTTTGTTAATGCGCATGAGCGAAGAGAATTGGGATGATGTGATGAACACTAACTTAAAATCTGTGTTTAACATCACTAAATGTGTGCAAAGAACGCTTCTAAAACAGCGTTCCGGTTCAATTATTAATATGAGCTCAATCGTTGGAGTAAAAGGAAATGCCGGTCAGTCGAATTACGCAGCTTCTAAAGCCGGAATTATAGGATTTACCAAGTCAATTGCTCAAGAATTAGGAAGTAGAAACATTCGTTGTAATGCAATTGCACCGGGTTTTATTGAAACTGAAATGACCGGAGAATTAGGTGAAGATGTAATGAAAGAATGGTTGAAAGGCATTCCATTAAATCGCCCGGGAACTACCGAAGATGTTGCAAATGCTGTACTTTATTTAGCTTCAGACCTTTCAACATACGTTTCAGGACAAACTCTAAGTGTTTGCGGAGCAATGCTAACATAATTGATTAACAAGCCCATTAATTGAATTTTTGGGCTTGTTTTATTTTTAAAACAACTCAACGTTGAATATCGTCAGTCAATATCCTTGGTGGATGTATTTTTTGTGCCTAGTTGTAGGTGCACTTTATGCATTTATTCTTTATCGTAAAGATAAAAAGTTGACCGATTTTTCTTCTTGGCTAATTAATACTTTAGCTTTTTTACGCTTTACAATTGTGAGTGTTCTCGCCATACTTTTGTTGGCACCACTTTTAAAATACATCACTAAACGAGTAGAGCAGCCAATTGTAATTATTGCTCAAGATAATTCAGCCTCAATTTTACAATCGAAAGACTCAAGTCTGTATTTGGAGAGTTTAAATTCGAAAGTTGAGCAATTAAAAGAAGAATTAAATAAAAACTTTCAAGTAGAGCATTTTTACTTTGACGAAAAGTTGAGAGAAGATGCAGACACTTTGCCCAACTATAAAGGAAGAGAGACGAACTTTCAGGCATTATTAGATGGATTAGAAAATCGTTTCGTTAATCGAAATGTAGGTGCCATCTTACTACTAAGCGATGGGATATACAATAGAGGAATAAACCCTTCCTACCAAGCCGTAAATCACACTTTCCCAATTTATACCTTAGCTTTAGGTGACACGACCATAAAAAAAGATGCCCTTGTTAAGCGATTACTTCATAATGAAATAGCTTATTTGGACAATGAGTTTCCATTAGAGGTAGATTTACTTTTTAATAAAATTGATCAAGGAAGTACAACTTTAAAGGTTTTCAAAAATGGGAAATTGCTCAAAAAAGAAAGTGTTGATCTTAAAGAATCATCAGACTTTCAAACGGTCCGCTTTAACTTAAAGGCTGAAGAGGTTGGATTGCAGCGTTACACTGTTGTTTTGGACGGACTTGACGGCGAAGTGAACTTAGAGAACAACAAAAGAGATTTTTACATTGATGTGTTGGATGGTAGACAACAAATATTGCTTTTATACGACGGACCTCACCCAGATATATCAGCGATTAACTCAGCTTTAAAAGCACAAAAGAACTATGAATTAAAAACAGTTAATGTTAAAGAGTTTGATGGGGAAGTCGAAGAGTTTAATTTGATTATCTTTTATCAACTTCCGAGCATTACTTCAGAATTAAACCAAGAAATTGCTCGCTTACAAGATTCAAAAATTTCGCAATTCTTTTTCTTGGGTAGCAATACTGCATATAACTTACTCTCAAATTGGGATTTGCCTTTAGAGTTTGATGTAAATGTTGCTGAGCTTAATGATGTGTATGCTCAATATAATGATGCATTTCCACTTTTTAGGATGGAAGAAGAACAGTTGAAGAAACTACAATCTTTACCACCATTAAAAATTCCTTTTGGTAAATATGCATTGAAAAATCAATCGTATCATTTGTTTAGTCAGCAAGTAGGAAATGTTCAAACCAATTACCCTTTAATTGCTTTTCAGGAGCAAGATGGGGTGAAAAAAGGAGTCTTTGTGGGTGAAGGTTTGTGGCATTGGAGATTAAATGACTATGCTCGAAATAAAAATCACGAAGCTGTAGATGATTTGATTCAAAAGATTGTGCAGTATATGTCGGTTAAAGCTGATAAAAGTTATTTTAGAATTGATCATGAGAAAAGCTTTTACGAAAACGAAACGATAAACTTTGAACTTCAGTTGTATAATGAAAGCTATGAAGCTGTTAATGAACCTGAGGTAGAATTTACGCTTTGGGATGAGAATGACAAAGAATACAACTACAGTTTTAGTAGAACTGAAAATGCCTACTATTTACAAATAAATAATTTAGATATTGGGAATTATAGGTACAAAGCTAGCACTGAGTTGGGAAGTAAAAAGTTTGAGGAAGTTGGACAGTTCAGTGTGAAGAAACTCCAGTTAGAGTTTATAGATACCAGAGCAAACCATAACCTACTTCATCAATTAGCTGAAAAAAGTGGTGGCGAAATCATTTATTTGAATGAATTGGAAAAATTCAGCAATATTGTAAAAAATAGAAAAGATATCTCTGCTGTTTCTTATGCCGATGAAGCAGTGGAAGACGTTATAAATGTAAAGTGGATTTTTTACATTTTAATCACTTTATTAACGCTCGAGTGGTTTTTGCGAAAGCGCAACGGAGCATACTAATATTTAAATGATATGAAAACTTTGAAACTTTTTACGCTTTCTATTCTAGTTGTATTTTCGATGCAACTAGCAGCACAAGAGAATCATGCTGACTTTGATGCTTACCTTGAGAAATATGTAGAAGCTTATGAATTACCCGGAATGGCAATTTCAATTGTAAAAGATGGAAATGTAGAATTTCAAAAAGCCTACGGTTATGCCAATGAGGTAGAAAAAGATCAATTAGAAACTGAATCGGTTTTTGGCATTGCCTCTTTGAGTAAGGCATTTACGGCAGCTTCTATAGCCATGCTAGTAGATGATGGAAAACTTAATTGGAACGACCGAGTAAAGGACTACTTGCCTTATTTTAATTTGAGTGATGAATATGTAGAATCTCAAATGACGATAGAAGATTTGCTTTGTCACCGCAGTGGATTTAAGACTTTTGATGGTGACTTACTATGGTATGGAACCAATTACAGCCCTGAAGAAATTATCAAGCGATTTAGTTCCTATGAAATGTCTTACGACTTTAGAACTACTTATGGTTATCAGAATATTATGTTCATAGTAGCCGGAGAAATCGTGGAAGAAGTGAGTGGAATGAGCTTAGGTGAGTTTATTAAAAAACGCATTTTTTCTCCTTTAGAAATGAATAACTCGTATACTTCAATTACTGAGTTTACGGAAAAAACAAATGTAGCTATGCCGCATACCAAGGGTAAGCTTGATGAATTAAGAAATTATGATAATTCAGCAGGCGCTGCGCTTTTAAGCTCAAATGTTGAAGACTTGTCTAAGTGGATTCAGCTATGGTTAAATGAAGGAATTTCGCCAAAAGGGGATACCTTGTTAAAGCAAGAAACGTATCATAAGTTATTCAATTTACATACTCCAATTGCTCCTTCTTCATTTGATAGAAAGAACGGAATAGAAATGGAGGGCTATGGTTTAGGCTGGTTTTTAACTGGCTATGAGGGCTGCAAGATTGCGCATCATGGTGGCGGTTTACCGGGTTATATTTCTAAGATTTTTATTGTTCCATCTAAAAAGTTTGGAGGCATTGTATTAACGAATGGAGAAACCTCTCTTCCGGCAGCCCTAATGTACAGTAGTTTTAATCACTTTTTAGAAAGTGAGAATAAAACAGATTGGGCAAAAATTTATCTTGACTTTACGAAGCGATATGAAAAAAGCTTAAAGAAAAAGAAAGAAGAAAGACATGCTGCAAGAAATATAAAATTAAAAGCAAATATTCCGCAGGAAATATTAGCAGGAACTTATGAAGATGAATATTATGGGAATGCCGTAGTATCAAATAATAATGGCAAGTTAATCTTAGAATTGATTCCCGCGAAAGATATTTTTACTTCAGAGATGACTCATTGGCAACAGAACACTTATCGTATAAAGTTTAAAGATGAATTCTTGCCCGAAGGCTTTGTAACTTTTCAATCAAATGCCGATGGGGAGGTTACACATTTTACTATTGATTTACCTAACCCTGACTTTCATTTTTACAATTTGAAGTTTGAGAAGGAGTAATAGCAATAAATATCTTAACAATAATCCATTAGCTTATAAGTAATAATCCCAATCCATTCATGAATTAGCCAATTCCAATAGCTGAGAATTTCTGCTTTAGGAATAAAAAGAAAATCAAAGTAAGGAGTGAGTTGATAGGAAAGTTGATCTGTTGAGAAAGGGGTAACCTCTATGCTTTGTTTTTGAAAACAGGCATAAGCTCTGTTCATGTGGATAGCAGAAGTGGAAAGTAAGATTTTCTCATACCCTCTTTCTCGAATAATTCCCGCTGAGTATTTAGCATTTTCATAAGTATTTCGCGAATTGGATTCAAGAATTAAATCTTTTTCTTTCACACCAATTTTAACTAAATAGCCTGCTAAAATATCGGCTTCTTTTTCATCTTCTATTAGTTTTCCTGAGCCGCCTGAAAGTATAAGCTTTTTTACTTGTCCGCTAAAGTAGAGGGGAAGCACTTTAAAAATTCGATCGGCATTTGCATGGAATTCAATTTGGGCTGTATTTTCATCGTATGCAGCAACACCACCCAAAACCACAGCCACATCAAAAGTGTCCGTTTGTGCTATAGTTTTAGGTTGAACTTCCCATTGGTGATTAATGTGATGAAAAATCGCTCGATTACTGAAAAAGTAAAGCAAAATTATCGCCCCTAATAGAATTCGTTTGTAAGTTCCTTTTGGAGATTTAATCAAAACCCAAACTAAAAGGATAAACACCCAAATTAAAGGGTCGCTAAAAATGGAAAGTAATTTTGATAAGATAAAAAACATCTGCTTTATACTAACTTCCGGGCTAAGTTACGAGCATTTGATACACAGTCGCTCACCGAAACTCCTCCGAAGAAGTTCCCTGCAATATAAAAGTTTTTCTGCTGATGATGAAAATCTTTAATCGACTTTTTTATAGCGTCGTAGCCCACTTCATACTGAGGAATGCCGTCGGACCATTTTTGTAGATGGAGTAAGTGACTGTTAGAAGATGTTACATTTAATTTCATCAAAGCTTTATCTACTTTAGTATGAATATTTTCTATTTTTTCGTTTAAAATACTTGGCTGTTTGTAACCTCCACAAATTATGGTAAAAAGTTCCTTGTCTTGAGGTGCTGTGTGCGGAAAGAAGCGACTGTTAAACAAAAGGCCTAAAAAGGGCACATCCTCTTCTTTGCGACTTAGCAATCCAAATGCCTTTTGATTAAAAGTTATATTTGATTTTTCTACCGCTAGATGCAGAACAACTGCCGGAACATAGTTTATTTTCTTGAGTTGAAGAGAAAGCTCTACATTTATTTTCTCAATACTATTGGCTAAGTGCTTTGCCGGAAGTGTAGAAATTACTTTTTCTACTTCTAGCTCTTTTATTTCATTTGCTTTTTGATAGACAATAATGTATTTTCCGCCATCAAACTTTATCTCAACTATTTTAGCATTTAATTCGACATTACTTTGAATTTTCTCTTTAATTGAATCAATCAAAAATGCCAAACCTCTTTTAAAAGTAAATATCTTCTCTTTTGGTAGACTTTGATTGTTAGGGTCTTGCTTTTTTGCTTTCATGATTTTCATCATCCCCTTTAAAACACTACCGTGCTTTTCTTCAGCTTCTTTTAAAATATTTAGGGTGTGACTTACACTCATCTTTTCAGGGTCGCCGGCGTATATTCCACTGACAAAAGGAGTGATAAAATCGCGATAAATCTGCTTGCCAAACCTTCTTCTACTAAAGTCTGCTAAACTTTCCTCTTTTTCACTTTTTTTCACCTTTCGAAATGGTTCTGAAAAAATATGGTATATAGTATTTAGTCCAAATAGTTTTGATTTTACAGCAGAAGATAAGCTATTGGGAATGGGCTCAATTTGCCCTTTTTTAATGACAAATCGATTTTTAACAGCTTCAGAATCCGGTTTTATAATGTGTTCATTGAGTTCTAACTCATCAATAAGAGTTTTTATCTCAGTATTGTTGATCAAAACAGTGTTTGGTCCCATTTCCAATTGAAAGCCCTCAATGCTAGTGCTTTTAATCTTACCTCCAAGGTGATTTTCGGCCTCTAATAAAATAAAGTCTTTGCCGGCTTTTTGAAGTTCGTAAGCTGCAGCCAAGCCACTGATTCCACCACCTAAAATCGCAATCATATTGTCATTGAAAATAATTGAGTAGTTGGCTTGTTGCGCAAAAGTCGCAGATCAAATGCCATACAAATGTTACGAACAAAGGGCTTACCCTTTTCGGTCACTTTTAAGCCGGTCGGTTCAATTTCTACCAATTCATCAGCTTCCATTTCTTTTAGTCGACTAACACTTTCAGCTATAATGGGGTGCTTATCTAGGTCAGCTTTCCAATCGGTTTCAAAATGACACATAATGTTGAGGATATGCCTTCTAACAATTAAATCTTCTTCGGTTAGTTCATGTCCCTTAAAAATGGGAATTTCACCCGCTTCAATTTGCTTGTAATACTCTTCTACCGTTTTTACATTTTGAGCAAAAGCATACCAACTGTCACTAATACTAGATACACCTAAACCTACCATTAGTTGTGTTTTAGAGGCAGTATAGCCCATAAAATTTCGATGTAGTTTTTTCTGTTTCATCGATTGAAACATACTGTCGTGCTCCAAGGCAAAATGATCCATGCCAATTTCCTTGTAACCCGCCTCTAAAAGCAATTGATAGCCTAACTCATAAAGTGCTCGCTTTTCATCGTTTTTAGGCAAGTCATTTTCGTCAAAGCCTCTTTGTCCATTCCCTTTAATCCAAGGTACGTGGGCATAACTGTAAAAAGCAATTCGCTCCGGCATGAGTTCTTTTACCTTTTCAATGGTATAACGAACACTGTCTTGCGTTTGATGTGGCAGTCCATAAACTAAATCAAAGCTGATTGAATCGTAGCCGCTTTGGCGACTCTCTTCGGTTACTTTCTGTACGTTGGCAAATGGTTGTACCCGATTAATGGTCTGCTGAACTTTTAAGTCTAAGTCCTGAACGCCATAGCTCGCACGCTCAAAACCGTGTTTATTCATTACCTCTAAATGCTCTTTATTAGTATTGTTGGGGTGGCCTTCAAAGCTGTAGGAGTGATTTTTAGGGACTATTCCTTTGGAAAGAATTCCTTCGAGTAATCGATCTAAACTTTGTGGACTGAAAAAAGTAGGTGTACCACCACCAAAATGCAATTCACTGATGATTGGCGCTTCATTAAAATGAGCTAAATACATGTCCCACTCCTTTAAAAGAGCACTAATGTATGGATCTTCAACATCGTGATTTTTGGTAATTCTTTTATTGCAACCGCAAAAAGTACATAAACTCTCACAAAACGGGAGGTGAATATAAAGGCTAATGCCTTCTTCTTTATTGCTTTCCTGAAAAGAGCGTTTAAAACTCTCTATCCATTTGCTTTTTGAAATCCCCTCCTCATCCCAATAAGGAACCGTAGGGTAGGAGGTGTACCTAGGTCCGGGAATATTGTATTTTGAAACTAAACTTTGCACGCTGCAAAGGTAGTTAGAATGAGAAAGCTAAAAAGTGAAAATTGGTGAAATAATGTAGTTTTTAAAAGATTGTTTTTAAGCAATTAAATATCTTTTATCAACTTTATAAGTTGCTCCATCGGCACTTTGTGCAAAGGATGAGCACATTTTTCCAATTGAATAAAATTAGCATTTGCCAATTGCTCAACTGCCCAAAGAGTTTTCTCTTTACTCACCATTTCGTCATGATCGCCTAAAAGTATTTTTACAGGAGTATTTATCTTGTTTAGGTCTGCTGCTGTTAAGTGTTCTTTCTCCGATAGTCTTTGCATCATTTTTGCCGTTTGTCTGACCACTTCTTTCCAATTTTTGCCATGCTCTTGTTCAAGTGAGTTGGCAAAATGAGGGACTTTTTCAGCTATTTTCTCAGGGTTTAGCTTTCTTACCTCCATCGCTGTTGATGTTTCACTCCAGTCGAATTTTGTTCCTAAAGTATAAATCCGATGAATAAAGGTTTCTCCGGAGGCTGCTAATTTAAGGGCAACATAACCGCCCATGCTGTAGCCGAAAATGGATATTTTATCTAAGCCTTTTTCTTTTACATAGCTTTTCACATTTTCCATGAAAAGCGACATACTAAAAGAAGTCGTGATTTCTTTTTCGCCATGACCACTAAAGTCAAGACTATGAACATCAAAATTCTTGTCTAACATTTTAATTAGTGGAGTAAATTGCTTTTTACTGCCTAATGCACCGTGAAGAAGCAGAATTTGTTGTTTTTCCATTTTTAATTATTATTTAAATATGTTGAAAGATTCACCTCCATAAAGTAATTTTTATAAGCGTAATAAAGTTTGTCATTTTTAAAATACGCTTGGTTAATAGGAGGTAATTCAAGTAGGATATTTCCTAGCTGATCTGCTAAATATGATTGACTTGAATTAATATTTACAAATAAGGCTGTGTTTTTGTATTCTAAATATTGGTAAAATAACAAAGGGGAGTTGTAGTTTTTTGTTACTTCGAGCGATGAGTTAACTTTATAAACTTTATTTTTTTCATTTTGAATGTAGAAGCTATTGGGTTCATTAAGCAATTCAAATTTTGTATCATTTTTTACAAAAATCTTTTTCGTAATCACTTTTTTAAACTCTGCGCCTTCGATTTTTCTTTGGTGTGAAATGTGATTGTTTTTCAAATCAAAATAGGCTAGCTCACTAGGATAAACCAGCAAAAGAGAATCGTTGTAAATATACTTGTCTTCTAAAGAATAGTAACTTCTCGGTTTTAAGTCATTGTCAAATAGTATTTTGCCATTATTTGCATCAACAACTGATAATTTAGGGCGTTTTCTACTGACCATTCTTTTACCGTCGAAAAACTGACCCGCATAAGTAAGGATTAACTTATTTTTATGTTTCATTAGCTCTGAAAGTTGTAGGTCACTTTCCATGACATCAGCAGACCATAATTCATTGCCTTTATTGTCGCTTTTAATTAATCGATTGCTTAAAGCAGCATAGTAAATGGAGTCTTCATTGATAAAGTTATTAGGTCGATTGGGGATGTTTTTACTTGGTGTAGGTAGCGCAACATCAACCATAATGCCTCCAAAAATCCCGGCAAGAGCGACTCCGCCAATTATAGCGGCTGTTCTAGCTCCTGCATTTAATTCATTTTTCTGAGAGGTATGTGCCCATCCTTCACCATTGTATAAATTAATTTTTTCTAAACCATTTGCTAAAACTAAAATGGAACTATCATTAACTTTTTCAACATTCGACCATATTCCATTACGCTGAATTTCTCTTTGCCAAATCTTTTCCCCTTTGGTTAAATCAACTGCTTCAAGACGATTAGAGTTATCAGAGAAGATTTTAATAGGATAACCTAAACCGATACTCTTTGCTGTATCAATGTAAATGTAGTTTGTAGCTAACTTTCTGATTTTTGTTCCACTAATTGGGTCTAACTGATAGCTATTTGTTTGGGTGTAGTAGTAGAAAAAATCACCTATGTTGACAGTATGTTCATATACATAAGAGATGACAAATTCCCAAAGCAATTCTTTGTTTTTCAAATCAAATTGAACAATTTTACCTCTGTCTTTTAAAAATCCATTATTACGTTTATTGCGAAGCTGGAAAGTGACCAAGCTATCTTTAACTTTAAATTGATCAATACGCTGCGAGAGACGAAAGGAATTCTGTGAAAATTGATGGTTCCCAATAATGCTCTTTAAACTTTCTTCTAAATAAAGTTGCTTTTTTTCTTGCGCTTGGAATTGAATAAATAGTATAGAGAGTATTATTAAAATTAAAGCTTTTTTCATTGGAAGTATTAAAGGACTTGATTTATAAAACTGTTGGATAAATAACTAATTTAGCAATTTTACCAAAAAAATATTTGATGCGAATAGGAATTATTAAAGAAGGGAAAATACCTGCTGACGAGAGAGTGCCTTTTAGCCCGGAACAAACTAGGTTAATTAGTGCAAGATACCCACAAATAGATTTAGTAGTTCAAAAAAGTAATGTGCGAGCTTTTAAAGATGAAGAGTATGCTGCTGAAGGAGTTGATTTGGTAGATGATTTGAAAGATGCTGATGTTATTTTTGGAGTAAAGGAGGTGCAGATAGATGATTTATTGTCCCATAAAACCTATTTTTTCTTTTCGCACACGATTAAAAAACAGTCATATAACCGAAAGTTATTGCAAACAGTTCTAGAGCGAAGTATCAAATTGGTCGATTACGAATGTTTAACAAACTCTAGTGGTGGACGACTTGTTGGTTTTGGGCGATATGCAGGTATTGTTGGAGCTTATAATGCATTTCTAACGTATGGTAAGAGGAGTGGGATTTATGATTTAAAGCCGGCTAGTAAGTGTAAAAATAGAGTTGAAATGGAGGGCTGTTTAAGTCGTGTTAAACTTCCGAAAAACTTTAAAATTGTAATGACCGGAAATGGGCGAGTAGCAGGTGGAGTTTTGGAAATTATTGAACAGTTGCCCATTAAAAAAGTTAGTCCACAAGATTTTTTAAGTAAGGACTTTGATGAAGCTGTATATACTCAACTGACTGTTGAAGATTACTTTAGAAAGCCGGACGGTTCTAACTTTAAAAGTGAGGAAGCATTTGAGTATCCAGAGCTTTTTGAAAGCGATTTTGTAAAATATACTAAAGTCGCTGATATGTATATTACTGCTCACTTTTGGGATGCTAGAGGACCTCGCATTTTTACGGAAGAGGACTTAGCAGCAGATGATTTTAAAATTCGAACCATTGCCGACATTAGCTGCGATATTGCCGGACCTATTCCCTCTACAATTCGACCCTCAACAATCGAAGATCCTATTTATTTTATCAATCGAAAAACTTTGAAAGAGGAGGATGAGTTTAATGAAGATTTTGTGAGTGTAATGGCAGTTGACAATCTGCCCTGTGAGCTTCCCAAAGATGCATCTGAAGATTTTGGCGAAGAGTTGATTCAAAAGGTATTGCCAAACTTAATTGGTAGAGATGATGATACTGTAATAGAGCGGGCTACGATTGCTCAAAATGGAAAGTTAATGCCCGCTTTTGAGTATTTACAAGACTATGTTGAAGGGAAAGAGTAGGGGGCTAAACCCTCTTCAGCTCTTCAATTGTCTTTACAGGATTAGCTGATTTAAACACAAAACTTCCGGCCACAAGAACATCTGCTCCTGCATCAATTAATTGTTTTGCGTTGGCGCTTGTAACTCCACCATCAATTTCAATTAGGGCGTTACTGTCGCTTTCTTGAATAATTGATCTCAACTTTCTCACTTTTCCGTAAGTATTTTCTATGAATGACTGTCCTCCAAATCCCGGATTAACCGACATGACGCAAACTAAGTCAATATCTTGAATCACATCGCGCAATAAGTCAACTGAAGTGTGTGGGTTAATAGCAACACCCGCTTTCATTCCTTCTTTTTTGATGGCTTGAATTGTTCTATGTAGATGTGTTGAAGCTTCTAAGTGAACCGTTAAAATATCAGCTCCCACTGCCTTAAATTCGGAGATATAACGTTCTGGTTTCTCAATCATTAAATGTACGTCGAAGGGCTTTTTAGCAAGAGGTTTAATGGAAGCCATTACCGGCATTCCAAAAGAGATATTGGGTACAAAATGACCGTCCATTACGTCAATGTGATAATAATCTGCTTCACTGTTGTTGATGATTTCGCAGGCTTCTTTTAAGTTAGAAAAGTCCGCAGCTAAAATGGAGGGTGCAATGTAATGTGCCATCTTTTTTTTGGCAAAGTTAGCGCTTTCGCTTGGCAATTTTTTAACCTAAATAGCTTTTTAGCATTTCACATTTTGAGTTTATCTTTAAACGTCTGACAGCCTTTTCTTTAATTTGCCGAACTCTTTCTCTTGTTAGATTAAACTGTTGTCCAATTTCTTCTAAACTCAAGGGTGTTCTATTATTTAATCCAAAAAACAAACGAACAACTTCTGCTTCTCTTGACGGTAGTGCTTTTAACAGGCGCTCAATTTCCTCACAAAGTGATTGATGAACAAGTTGATTATCGGGATCGAGACTGTCTTCATTACACATGAGCTCATACATATTGCTGCTGTCTTCGTCACTTGAAATTGGCGCATCCATAGAAATATGTCGGCGATTATTTTTCATCGATGCCTTAATGTCGATTAAGTTCATTTCTAGACATTCGGCAATTTCATGCTCTAATGGTTCTCTTTCAAATTTTTGTTCTAACTCATTAAAAGTTTTTCGCACTTTATTAATCGTGCCAATTTTGTTAAGAGGTAAGCGCACAATTCTTGATTGTTCTGCTAATGCCTGCAGGATAGATTGACGAATCCACCAAACGGCATAGGAGATAAATTTAAAGCCTCGAGTTTCATCAAATCGCTGAGCAGCTTTAATCAAACCTAAATTTCCTTCGTTAATTAAATCGGGTAAACTTAAACCTTGGTTTTGATATTGCTTTGAAACAGATACGACAAATCGGAGGTTTGCCTTGGTTAGCTTTTCCAAAGCAACAGCATCTCCTTGCTTTATGCGTCTAGCTAATTCAACTTCTTCCTCCGCAGTAATGAGGTCTTCTTTGCTAATTTCCTGTAAATAACGATCGAGCGAAATAGTTTTTCGATTGGTAATGCTCTTACTAATCTTAAGTTGTCTCATACATTTAAGCTTTGGTTAGTTCGTAAGTATAGACTCCGGGTAGATAAGTCACCTATAAAACTAACCAAATTTCAAGCATTTTCCTTTATTTACATTTATTAACAAATTAATTTAGAATCATTCTAAATAAAAAAGGGTCGCTTAATTTTAAGCGACCCTTTCTATTTACTTGTAAGTTAGAGTTTAGTTCTGTTGTTCTGGCTTTTCAAGTAAAGCTTTCCTAGAAAGCTTAAACTTTTTCGTCTTCGGGTCAATTGCTACTAATTTCACTTCGATTACATCACCTTCTTTCAAGAAGTCTTCCACATTTTCTACTCTTTTATGAGCGATTTCAGAAATGTGAAGCAATCCATCTTGTCCGGGTAAAACTTCAACAAATGCACCAAAAGGAACTATTGACTTCACTTTTCCTTTGTAGGTTTCTCCCACTTCAGGAACAGCTGTAATGGCTTTAATTCGGCGTACAGCTTCATCAGAGCCTTCTTGGTCGGTTGATACGATATCAATAACTCCTTTGTTGTCAACTTCCTCTAAAACAATTGTAGTTCCTGTTTCTTCTTGAATGCTTTGAATGATCTTTCCACCCGGTCCGATTACAGCACCAATCATTTCTTTAGGAATAACCATTTGAATGATACGAGGAGCATTTGACTTGTAGTTATCTCTAGGCACAGAAATGGTTTTTTGCATTTCTCCTAAAATGTGCAACCTTCCTGCTCTTGCTTGCTTTAAGGCTTCTCCAATTACTTGGAAAGAAAGTCCGCTGATTTTAATGTCCATTTGACAAGCAGTAATACCGTCTTCAGTTCCGGTAACTTTAAAGTCCATGTCTCCTAAGTGATCTTCATCACCTAAAATGTCTGAAAGAACGGCGTATTTATCACCTTTGGAAATTAAACCCATGGCAATACCTGAAACCGGTTTTTTCATTTTAATACCTGCATCCATCAAGGCTAATGAACCTGCACAAACAGTTGCCATTGATGAAGAACCATTAGATTCTAAAATATCAGAAACTACTCTAATCGTATATGGATTTTCAATTCCTGTTGGAACCATTGGCTTAAGTGCACGCATTGCCAAGTTTCCATGTCCAACTTCTCTTCTTCCGGGTCCTCTGTTAGGACGAGCTTCTCCGGTAGAGAATGATGGAAAGTTGTAGTGTAAAATAAATTTGTCTGAATCGACAATTACTGCACCGTCAATTCTCTGCTCATCCATTTTACTACCTAAAGTAATAGATGTTAAGGATTGAGTTTCTCCTCTAGTAAAAATAGCTGAACCGTGTGCTCCAGGTAAGTAGTCAATCTCCGACCAAATTGGGCGAATTTCGTCCATTTTTCTACCGTCCAAACGAATGCGTTCGTTCAATACACAGTCTCTTACTGCTTCTTTTTGAACTTTACCAAAGTATTGTCCGATTAAAAATGCTTTTTCTGAAGCTTCTTCTTCACTTAAAGTGGCAATAAAATCTTCTTTTACTGCTTTAAAGCGATTTGAACGCTCGTGTTTATCGGCTAAACCTTCTTTTGCAATGGCGTAACATTTTTCATAAGCAAAAGCATTGATTTGCTCTAAAAGTGCTTCGTCTTTGCTTTCGTGATTGTATTCTCTTTTTGGGTTGGCTTTTTCAACTTTTGCTGCCAAGTCAATTTGAGCTTGACATTGTTGCTGAATGCTTTTATGAGCCTCTTCAATGGCTTGAAGCATTTCTTCTTCAGAAACCTCTTTCATTTCACCTTCTACCATTACAATGCTGTCCATTGTTCCGGCAACCATAAGGTCGATATCAGCTTCTTTTAATTCATCTAAATTTGGATTGATTTTCCAATCGTTGTTGATGCGAGCAATTCTTACTTCAGAAGTTGGGCCGTTGAAAGGAATATCTGAAACAGCAAGGGCTGCAGAAGCAGCAAAGCATGCTAAAGCATCTGGAAGTACATTTTCTTCGGCAGAAATTAGAGAAATCTGCAAAATGGTGTCGCCGTGATAATCGTCGGGAAATAAAGGACGCAATGCACGATCAACTAGTCTTGAAACTAAAACTTCTGAGTCAGAAGGCCTAGATTCTCTTTTCAAAAATCCTCCGGGAAAACGTCCGATTGAGGAGAATTTTTCGCGGTAATCTACCATTAAAGGTAAAAAGTCAATGTTTTCTCCGGCTTCTTTATTTGAAACCACAGTGGCTAATAACATGGTTTTTCCCATTTTTAAAACCACTGCACCATCGGCTTGCTTAGCAAGCTTTCCGGTTTCTAGGGTAATCTCCCGTCCGTCTGGAAGATTGATTGTTTGTGTTGTTGCAATTTGTGACATAAATATGTATTAATCTGTAATTTTTAATGTTAATATACTTGAGCTTTTCTCAAGCAGTTTTCGATTTTTAATATAAAAAAAGGGGGACTTGTTTTCAAATGCCCCCCTCTATTGAAATTGTAAAAAGTGTTGAATGTGTAGACAACATTATTTTCTGATGCCTAACTCTTTAATCAACTCTCTGTATTTTAAAATATCTTTGTTTTTTAAATAATCTAACAATCTTCTTCGCTTACCTACAAGGGTAACCAAAGCTTTTTCTGTTGCAAAATCTTTCTGATTCTCTTTCAAGTGATTTGTTAAGTCATTGATTCTTTCAGTGAAAAGTGCAATTTGACCTTCAGTTGAACCACTGTCATTTTTACCTTGACCGAATTTTTCAAAGATTGCTTGTTTCTTTTCCGTTGTAAGCGCCATATTTTCTTCCTATAAATTTTAAGGGTGCAAATGTATTAAAATTATTGTTGACTTTCACTTTTATTGTAAAACATTCTTATTAATTGAGCCATTTTTTGCTTCAAGTTTTTTCGTTCTACAATAAAATCGAGAAAACCGTGCTCTAGCAGGAACTCAGAGCGTTGAAATCCTTCCGGTAAATCTTTTCCAATGGTTTCTTTAACCACGCGCGGACCGGCAAAGCCGATTAAGGCGTTTGGTTCCGCAAAGTTTAAGTCGCCCAGCATGGCAAAAGATGCGGTAACGCCACCTGTTGTTGGGTCGGTTAAGAATGAAAAGTATGGTAGTTTAGCTTCTGCTAACTGTGTTAATTTAGCTGAAGTCTTCGCCATTTGCATTAAAGAAAAAGCTGCTTCCATCATTCTCGCGCCACCCGACTTTGAAATCATCATAAACGGCATTTCGTTTTTGATGCAATAATCAATTGCCCGGGCAATTTTCTCTCCCACAACTGAACCCATAGATCCCCCAATAAAACCAAAGTCCATGCAAGCTACCATAAGTTTATGTCCTTCAACAGTACCGTGTGCAGTGCGCACAGCATCTTTTAGTTTGGTTTTCTTTTGGGTAGCCTTAATGCGCTCTTTGTACTTTTTGGTATCCGTAAAGTTGAGTGGATCTGCTGAAGAAAGGCTTTTGTTGATTTCGGAATACTTTCCTTCATCAAACAAAATGTTGAAATATTCTTCAGAGCCTATGCGCTCGTGATGACCACATTCATGACAAACGCTTAACTCTTTATTGTGATCATCTTGTGGAATTACCGTATTGCAACTTGGGCATTTATACCAAAGTCCTTCCGGTGTTTCTTTTTTCTCCTGAGTAGGAGTTGAGATTCCGTGTTTTATTCTTTTAAACCAGCCCATAAAGGATTGCTGTTTTTAGTGTTTTTTAACTAATCGTAATTTCTTCTGCAAGATAAACATCTTGAATGGCATTTAAAAGTTCCACACCTTCGTTCATTGGTTTTTGGAACGCTTTTCTGCCTGAAATTAATCCGTGTCCTCCGGCTCTTTTATTGATGACAGCAGTAGTAACTGCATCAGCCAAATCTGATGATTCGGAACCGGTAGAAGCACCACCAGAATTGATTAATCCTGAGCGCCCCATGTAACAATTGGCTACTTGGTAACGACAAAGGTCAATTGGATGGTCAGTGGTTAATTCACTATATACTTTATCGTGAGTTTTACCAAATCCAATAGCTGTGTAACCGCCATTTAAAGTTGGTAATTTTTGTTTTATGATGTCGGCTTGAATGGTTACCCCCAAGTGATTCGCCTGAGCAGTAATGTCGGTAGCCGTATGGTAATCTTTTCCGTCTTTTTTGAAACCGCTGTTGCGTAAGTAACACCAAAGAATTGTCGCCATTCCCAATTCGTGAGCTCTTTCAAAAGCTTCTGCAATTTCTACAATTTGGCGGTTGCTGTCGTCTGAGCCAAAATAAATGGTTGCTCCCACTGCAGTAGCACCTAAATTCCACGCTTCATCTACTGAACCAAAAGAAATTTGCGAATAGGTATTTGGATAAGTCAACAGTTCGTTGTGGTTTAACTTCACCACAAAAGGTATTTTGTGTGCATATTTTCTTGAAACAGAAGCCAAAACACCAAAAGTTGATGCAACTGCGTTACAACCGCCTTCTACAGCTAACTTTACAATGTTCTCCGGGTCGAAATAAATTGGATTGGGAGCAAATGAAGCTCCTGCTGAATGCTCAATTCCTTGATCAACCGGTAAAATTGACAAATAACCGCTGCCGCCTAAGCGACCGTGATTGTATAAAGACTGCAAGCTTTTAAGCACTTGCGGACTTCTATTGCTGTCCTTAAATACTCGATCCACAAAGTCAGGACCGGGCAAATGAAGCATACTTTTGTCAAATGTTTTACTTTCATGCTGAAGAAGTGATTCTTTTTCAGCTCCTAATAATTCTTCAATTTTATTTAATGACATCTGTTTTCAATGTTAAAAAAGCGTGGCAAAGCTAATAAAAATCTCACGCTATTATCAAGCAAATAAATAATAAAATGATGCAGACTGTGAAAATATGAAAGATGAAACTCTTTTAAAATATGAAATATGAAGCATTGAAAGTTGAAAGCGTCTCGCTGTCGCGAGAATTGGTGTCTTTCTTCGCAGTATATTGATGCAAAACTTCTAACCTCTTGTTTCTTGCAGCGAAGCGGTCTTTTCTCTATATTCTATACTCTAAAAAAAACTTCAAACTTTATTCAACTTAGAACGGATAACCAATACCCAAATTTAAATTCGTGCGATTCCATCTGCTTTTAATTAAGTAGGGGTCAAGGCTGCCTGGGTCTTTTATAGGAGTGGCAATATCTAAACGCATCACAAAAAAGGTGAAGTTTAAACGAAGTCCCGCGCCTATGCCGATTGCCGTACCTTTCCATAAATTTTCAATTGAAAACTCTGTACTCGGACGAATGTCTTCTTGGTCTACATTCCAAATGTTACCGGCATCTACAAAAGCTGCTCCTTCAAATATTCCGGTAATGGGGAAGCGCAGCTCTACATTGCCCTCCAAGCTCATATTACCAATTTGATCTACATTCGACTCTGAGGAATCCGGCAAACTACCGGGACCTAGTTCTCTTGCTCTCCATGCTCTAATCCCATTGGCACCGCCGGCATAAAAACTCTTTTCAAAAGGCAGCGCTTTACTATTTCCATAAGGAACTCCCAAACCTGCCGCAAAACGATAGACCAATTGGTTGTAGTCGAAGTTTTGATAGTAGCGGAAATCAAAATCGCTGCGAGCGTATTGTGCAAAGCGAATGCCCGCCACATTGTATGAACCGTCTTCGTTTTGCTGTAAACTGCTGTTTTTCGTTAATGCCGACAAAAGGTTTCCGGCAGACTCCGCATTAAAGCGAAAGAAAAAATGATCTTTCTTGCTGTTATTGGTTTTGGTGTTCCAAATAAAGCTGTACTTCAAAGCTAAAATTAAGTTGTCGGTATAGCTGTTTCTCAAAAAAGGATTGTTGATTTGTTCAAGTATTTGCTCAAAGCGCGGACTAGGGGTTAGGTTGATGTAACTTAAGTCGATGGGCTGAACGATGTGTGTTTTCTGCGGCGTTTCATTCCAGCTGTAAGCCATATAAACCTTAGAAACATTGCGAATGTAATCCGGACGTTCTTGGTAGTTGTAAGAAGCGTTGAAAGTGGTTCTAGGATTTCCTTTAAAAGAATAGCGACTCATTTTTATCGGCAACAGAAAGCGCGGAATTTCAATGCTCGCCTCCGGTCCAAACTCAAATGTATTAAACGGCAAAAAGTTATTTGCTATGTCGGTATTTTCTTCTTCGGTGAGAATTTGCTGTGCTTCTAAACCACCTTTAAAGCGAATGTCCAACAGTTCAGCGCCATTAAAAGTATTGTTGTTTTGAAAAGCCAGGTTGGCATTTACCCCCAAGTTGCCACCATTATTTGTTCCTTCCGTTTGCACTGAATAAGATTTTTGTTTAGAAGGATTTAGGTCGATGTAAACATCCAGCTTATTTCCTTTACTGTCGTAGTCATCTTCATAGTGAATACTCACATAAGAAAATACGCGCAAAGCCGAAAGGTTAGCATAAGTTTGCTCTTGTGCGCTCACTTGATAGCGATCTCCGGGACGAATGTTAATTAATCGCGCCAAAAAGTTCTTTTTTAATTCGTAATCGCCCAGATCAATAAAGGTTAAATCATCAATTTGAGTAGTGTCGCCGCTGCGGTTTTGCATTCGTTGAGCGCTGTAGTTCATGCGGACATATACTTTACTAATGGTGTAAATTTGATGGCGACTTTCTACCAGCGAATCGGTATCTTGAAATTTATCTACCTTATTTTTAATGTTTAGCGTAAGGTTCGCTGTTTTATTGGTTCGAGAAGTGTCTGCTTCAAAAACCACAAACTCTCGCGAAAAGCGATAATATCCTGCATTTTTTAGTTGTTTTTCAATTCGTTGCCGCTCCTTCGACATTAAGTCTAAATCAAAATTTTTACCCACTTTTAGGTGAGAGGAAGCCGTATCTTGATAAAAAATGGAACGAATATTTGGGTTTTCAACTTGATAACTCAACTTGTTGATTTTGTATCTTTTTCCCTTGTCTATTTTGTATTTAACCCAAGCTCTTTTCTTTTTGACTTTATGTTCCCAGCTGACTTTAGCATCATAATATCCTAAGTTTTGTAGGTATTTGGTCATTAACTTTACAGAGGTTGCATTGGTAGTAGAATCGTAAATAACCGGTGGCTCACCAATGTTCTCTTTTATTTTGCTGTCTTCTTTGTGGTAGAATAAATTGTATACGCCCAAGTAAATTTTAAACATTCCTAAAAGCTTGCGGTTAGGGCGTTGTTTTACCACTGACAGCAAATCTTCGTTGTACTGATTTCCGCTGCTTGCCTTAATTTTTACCTTGGTAAGCAGGCGCTGATCTTCTTTTAAATGCCTCGCCGGACCGCATGACCATGTAATGCTAAGCAGTATAATCGCACTTAAAAAACTAACTTTGTAAACAGCAGTTGAAAGTTTAACCATAGGTGAAATAGATGCTCTGCGAAGTTAACTAATCTGAAAAGACCAAAACTTTAAGAAATTAAAATATTCAGTAGAGCGAGATATAATGCATCAATCAATGAAATTAAGCCAAAGAGAAGAGAAGCTGATCCGCTCCTTGCGACAAAAGAAATACCGCAAAAAGGAGCAACTTTTTATAGTGGAGGGGACAAAGCTGTTGAGCGAAGTACAAAAGTCGGCTTATGAACTAGTGCAAGTTTTTGCTAGCTCAGAATGGTTGGCAACAGAAGGGATTGATTTTAAAAATGTAAGAGAGGTAGAGGAAGCTGATTTAAAAAAAGTTTCTAACCTCAGTCAGCCGCCCGGAGTTTTGGCTTTAGTTGCTATGAAACATGAGGAAAAAGTGGCTGAAAGCGACTTGACTTTAGCCCTAGAGCATATTCAAGATCCGGGGAATTTGGGAACCATTTTGCGTTCGGCAGTGGCTTTTGGTGTAAAAACGGTGGTGTGTTCTACTGATACGGTAGATTGTTACAGCCCTAAAGTGGTGCAAGCAAGCATGGGAGCCCTCTTTCATTTAAATTTAGTTTACACTGATTTGGAAAGTTATTTAAGCCAAGAAAAAGAAAGTAAGCGCATTTACGGTACCCATTTAGAGGGCGAGAATTTGTATAAAACCACTTTACAACAGCCCGCTATTTTGGTGATGGGCAACGAAGCCAACGGACTTAGCCCAAAAGTGGAAAAATTACTGCACCAAAAATTGCGCATCCCTCACGATGCTTCAGTGGAATCCTTAAACGTTTCTATGGCAACAACGGTTTTTTTGGCGGAATATAGAAGAAGAGTGGATTGGGGATAGTTTAATAATTAATTGTGAAATGGTTATGTTTGTGAGATTGAGAAATTGCAGAGTGAAAAGTACTATGTTTATGCGGGTATTTACAAGTTGTACACCATTAAAATGAACTGCGTGAGACAGATAAAAAGACTACTACTCGGACTTGTCGGGATATTCTTGATCAGTTGCGGCAACCCATATTACAAAGCTTTGAAGCAGTTAGAAAATATGCCAGAAGCTGACTACTCATACGCAGTCGAACCTGAATTCAACTCATCGAAAGACGAATTGGAATTTAAGATTAAGGGACTTTACGAAGCAGAAGAAGTCAGGTTTTCAATCGCAACATTTCACGGATACGACAATGAGACCATGGAACAAATTAACGAAGACTATTGGGTTCACTTTGTTTTATACAACAGTCCGACAATTGACATTTATGATAAGAATAAACTTGAAATTGAAGGACGAAAAATTGCCGAGCTCGTAATGGACGAAATCAAGAACACGGACTCCTACGACAAGATTCAGATTACCTTTATGAAGCAATGGAAAGAAGGTGACAATATTCGACAGATTAAACATCCCGAATTTTACAAATACCCTTCTTTTGAAGAAACAACGCAATTTGAAGAAGAATAAAAACGGTGTACAACAACACATATAGCTTATGGCGGGTGAACGGCTGCCATCAAGGTTTTTCCTTCGTAGCCAGCTTTGGTTTTGGTGGACAGGAACGTGCTTCGAAACCGCCACAAGCCATAGTGTGCCAAGAAGCAGCCACGGCAATAAAATGGCTGCATGCTGTAAATAAGATGATGGTAGGTCCATCAGAGTCGTTGTATAGGCAAGGGCTCTAAACCACCTAAAGGTGCTGTGAGGGCAACGTTGCGGTACTGAGCGTTTAGGAGAATCTAACCCATGAGGTTAGCTGGTATGAATAAAGGAGTTGAACGAGAGTGAACCATTGATGAGGTGTCGAGAAGTGCGAACCCCCAGTCAAAAGCTACGAAGTATGACACGGAGTGAAAAAGTAGAGTTAGTAATAACTTTAATTACAGCGGAGACCTATTTACTTGCTGTAGGGCTGGCGTCATTCAGATGGCAAGAACTTTATTCGGGCTTATTTACGGAACTTGGGAAACCTGTATCACCATGTTAAGGGAAATGTACAATAAGCACAACTTAGAGGCAGAATACCAAAGGGAGATGCAGGAGGCAGACTATTTCGTAGTAGTGATGAAACTTCTGTAATGGAAGTGGAGCGAAGGGAATAGCTAGTTTTTAAATACATTAGCCAACTCTAAAGAGGATGAGCTATATTTGTAAGTGAAAACTAGAAGAGCCGTATGACGGGAGACTGTCACGTACGGTTCTGTGAGAGGCTTGGGGTGAAATTCCCCTTGCCTACTCGATTGCAAAACGTTAGGTAGCATTTGAAAAAAAGATGACGAGAAAACTTATTTTAATATTAGGAATTATTGTAATTATAATTGTCTTTCTATACTATGGAAGGTCAATTTATATGCCTTTTGTGAGTAAGATTAAAGGAAAAGAAACTGTTGAGACAAGAATTGAACAAATTGAAGAAAAGGTTTGGAATCGACTTCAAAACAACTTGAGTTTGGCAGGTTACAAAATGGATTATCCGAAAGAAATAATTCTTGTGGCATTTAAAGAGGAGCAAATACTTCAAGTTTATGCGAAAGACTACAACGGAATTAGAATAATAAAAGAATATCCATTTACTGCATATAGCGGTAAATTAGGACCTAAATTAAAAGAAGGCGATAGACAAATACCTGAAGGCATTTATAACGTTGAATATTTGAATCCAAATAGTTCTTATTATTTATCAATAAAAGTAAGCTATCCAAATGATTTTGACAAATCAAAAACTGAATTGACAAATATAACAGAATTAGGCGGTGATATTTTTATACACGGAAAAGCGGTAACAATTGGGTGTATCCCAATAGGTGACGAAGCAATCGAAGAAGTTTTTGTGCTAACACAAAAGGCAATTACTAACAATATTAAAGTAATAATAAGTCCA
Organism: Flavobacteriales bacterium UBA5081; assembly: GCA_002415785.1. GTDB lineage: Bacteria > Bacteroidota > Bacteroidia > Flavobacteriales_E > Vicingaceae > UBA5081. The sequence continues at coordinate 113,911 of DIAJ01000032.1, read as the reverse complement.
AGAGATTTTAGGACAAATCCAAGTTATCCAGAAATTGACGAAATAAATTGGGAAAATGAACTATACAACAAAATAGAAGACGAATTAAAAACGCTACCTAATAACTAATCATTCGTGTGGTCGGTTCCGATAAGGATTTAATAATCAATATGTATGCGATGTTGACTATAGCTTCGATAACCATCGGAGGAAGATTCAGAAGAGCTGTATGGGTTTGTTGATGATTTAAAATTTTCGTTTGTAAGTAATTAATAAATGCTTGTAACCATTTAATTTTATAGTTTTCGTTGATGCTGTTTAAATTTTTGGTATGTTTGAATTTGAAAATTATCTGCTGAATTTCAGCGTAATAAAGAATTAATTTTAAACAGACAGAAGGTGAATAAAGCACAAGAGTGTGTTTTAGCCAATTGTTGGCCACAATTTCAAAAAACGATTGGACTCAAAACGAAAAATAGGATTTGCAGTAGTTAGCGGAGTGGTTTTCATGACTCTAGCTATTGGTTATTCAATATATGACCAAAAAAAACTTGAGACATTGAATCAAGACTATTTTGGGACGTTTAATGAGTCGTTCGAAGGACGGATAACAAATGTTGTAAATGAATATGAAGTTCATACTTGTATGCTATATATTGACCTGACTAATTCGACCACAGAGCAATATGACATAAGAGAAGGAACTGATGATTACTATGTAGTTATAAAAGACGACCGAGCAGAAGTAATTGAACATGTTATTTACGAGCATGACGGAACAACTGAGAGTGAGAACCTTATTCGACCCAACGACTACTTCATTTTTGACGGACAAAAGGACTCAACATACCTTTACAGGGACAGCGTATTAATTCAAAAATGGAAACCGTTGATTAATGACTTCGAACTCGTGACAATTAGAAAGAAACATAAAATTGAAAAATAAAAACTGTGGCCAACAAAAAATAAAGCTAATGCGGCCATTACGTCTTCGGTCGAACATGTCGTCTGAAAAAAGAAATTTTCGGTACTTTCAAAATTTCGGAAAGCCGCACTAGCTTTATTCAAACCGTTGGCATTAATTAAAAAGGCGAACACATGAGCATATTAGGAATAAGATGCAGTTCAAAGGATTTTTCCTTTTCCGTTGTAAAGGGAAAACAAGATTCTGTCACCTTGGTAGACTCAGGTACAATTACTTTTCCTAAAGGCTATTCTGAATCTGACACTCTGAAATGGTTATCCCAAGAGATTGAAGGAATCATTAAAAAACACCAGGTTCATGGAATAGGAATAAAGGGCGTAGAGCCTATGGGAATGAAAGGAAAAAGCTACGGAGCTAGAATGGAAAAAGAAGGAATAATTTTCCTGCAAGCTTCTCTTTGCGGTATTAAATACGTAAAAAGAAAGGTGAAAAGTACAATTGCAAAAGACCTTGGCATGAAAGGGAAAGGTAAATATCTTGAAACCAAAGCTGACTTTTCAGGAATTTCAGGATATGACTCAGCAAACAAGAATACTCAAGAATCTATTCAAGCTGCAGTAAGTATGTTGAATTAATATGGCAGCAACATTTGAATTCATAAAAAGACTAGGTTCCGGTTACTTTGGTGAAGTATGGAAAGTGAAGGATACAGGTTTGAACTCAACCTTTGCCCTCAAACTGATTCCACCAGAAAAAGTAATCAACCCAAACAATTTTTATCAAGAAGCTCAAACCTTAAAAGCAGCGGAGCACGATAACATTGTCGAAGTATACGAAACGGGAGAAATGGACGATGGTAGAATTTATGTGAAAATGGAATTTCTCTCAAATGGCAGCTTAGAAGATGAAGCAAGCGGAGCATATATTCCTCTGACAAGAGCTAAGAAGCTAATGATAGACCTACTAAGGGGACTTGAACACGCTCATTCAAAAAAAATACTTCACAGAGATATAAAGCCAGCGAATATTATGATTGGGAATTCAGGTGAAGGTAAATTATCAGATTTTGGCTTGGCACTGCCAGACATAAAAAAGGTAGATGTATCGGTTTTAAAGAAGTATCAATATTGGATGCATTTAGCACCCGAAGTCACAACACTGTCTGACTATGATTATCTCTCAGACATTTATTCCTGTGGCATGACCTTATATCGACTCGTTAACGGAGATAGTTTTTTGCTTGCACTTACAATTTCCGAAATGCGGAGCAAAGCGTTGGAAGCTAAGTTTCCTGATAGAAAGTCCTACAGAGACTTTATACCAGTTTCATTGAAGAAAATAATTAATAAGGCTCTAAACGTAGAACCGACAGAAAGATTTGATTCCGCAGAAGAAATGAGACACGCATTGGAGAAGGTAGAGTTAAATCATAATTGGGTGGAGAACAGACAACCAAATGGTTTCAGGTGGCGGTCGTCTCAAGGGGGAAAATTAATTCAACTACTGAAAACCGAAAGAGATGATGGGTCTTGGGACATTGAACTATCTCAGGGAAAAGATAAATCAAGCCTTAGAAGAATTACCGTTGACTGCGAAAAGAAAATATCAAAGTCAGAAGCTGATAAGAAATCAAAAAGGATTCTTCAAGATTATGTAATCGGAAAAAGAAAATAACTAATGCCAATAACTAAGCATTCCTGTGGTCGGTTCCGATAAAAATCGGCAACCCAAGATGAATGCGCTGTTGACTATAGCTTCATTCACAATCGGAGGATGGTTCAGAATTTCACGATGGGTTTTTCGATGATTTTTATTTAACTTTAGAAAAGACTATTTAAGCTTGACGCAACTTTTCCAAAGTTGAAAGTAGTGGTCAATTAGTGAGTAAGTTTAGCTATTATTGGTAGCACTTTATTTTTTGCTCTATAAAACTTTGGAAAAGATTAATCTACAGTTGGGGTGAAGCCCCCTTTGTCTAGTCGATCAGTAAACGTTGTGCTTCATTCATGTTTTACTTATATAGTTGTAATTGAAATTCACGATAGTAATTAATTAATAACCATAATTCATGAAAAGTAGTCCATTTTCATAATAAATAAAACGAAAGCTCAACAAAACCAATGCGAGTAAGTGTCAAAATTCTATAATATTGCAAGAAATAAACTACGTAGCTGACAGACAAGAACGGAGCTATGAATCTTTACACTTATAACTATTAAAGAAAAATAAATGATTTACAAGTCGACATTCTTTTGTCTTTTCCTAGGATTAGCCATGAGTATTCAGGCAAAGACGGCTTTGCTTGATGCAATAATTGTATTGAATTCAAACGACACGATTCAAGGTGAAATTATTAGTGAAGTAAATTATGTAGTTCCCGATATGATTATTGAGTCGAGTTTTAACGCAAAGGTTCTATTTCGGTCTCAAGACGGATCAGTTACTAAGTACAAATACATTCAAATTCAATCGCTTGAATTAGTAGATCTTAAAGGCAATAGGAGAGTTTTCGTTCAGAAAGAAGGTTATCCGCGACTTTTAGAATTGATGTATGCTAATTTAGTGGGTTTTTACAAGAATTATTATTGGAACTCAGGGAATGCTACTCAGGATGTTTCTCTCGAGTTATTCAATGAAAAAAATGAGAAGTACAGCATCGGGATTTTTAATAGTAAAAAAGGAAAACTCAAGAAATTTTCAAAAGGAAAAGAAAAGACATTCTCTTTTGTAAAAGAGAACAAAATGAGTGATGAAAACATCATCGCTGCCTTGAAACTTTATGAAAGCGAGCTAAAGGTCAGAAATTAGGCATTCAATTGCTCAGCCTAAGAAAAACTAAATGTTTTTCTGAATACTTAACTGTTAAGTCATATTTATGAAGATAACCATTGAGAAAACAACAGATGCTTTGGAATTAGCTAAGCTCAATGAAAGTGTTCAGAACATACACCATGAGCTTTATCCTGAAAAGTTCAAACCTTTTAATTTATTTGAGATTCAAAAGGCTTTTATTCAACTTTTGTCAAGTGAAAATGTTTATGCATATTTGGCAAAGTATGAGGGGGAAGTAGCAGCTTATTTGCTATGTATTGTATTAGAACGAAAAGAAACTGAATTTCAATATCGTCAGTCGGTACTACTCATTGATCAAGTTTGTGTGCTTGAAAAATATCGAAGAAAGGGAATAGCAAAGGAGTTGTTAAAGCGTTCCGTTGAACTCGCTCAGGAGAATGATATTAAGGAAATTGAAATCGATTATTGGGAGAAAAATAGGAGTGCTTATGCATTTTTTGCAGCAAATGGATTTGAAAACCAAAAGAACAAAATGGTTTTAAAGATGATGTGATTTAAGTGCTACTCTACCACCTCCAACAAAACACCCAAATAATAGTAAGCTGCCCACTCACTTAGTCGGTTTTTTTGCATGAGTTCGTTGAGTTTTAGCTCTGCATTTATAAAAGAAGTTTCTCTTGAGTTTACCATAAACAAAGAGCTTTCTCCGTTTTCAAACAATCTACGCTCACCTTCAAGGAGTCTTTCGTAATCAGCAGTAGTTCTTCGGTAAATTTCAATTTGATTAAAAGTGGTTGTCCACTGATTTAAATAAGCTTTTGCCTGAAAGCGCAACTGTTCTCTTTTATTATTGATACCCTGTGTCAACTCTTCTTGCCTTAGCTTAGCGCCTGCAAATTCGCCTCTACCTTTTCTTAAAAATAGCGGCATACTAACTGTCACACCCCATTTGTAGTTATTTTCGCTGTAATTTTCAAAAGCATCAGTGCCAACTGCTTCTGTCAAGGGATTGTAATTTAAATTGATTTGCGGCTTAAGTTGTTCAATGCTCAGTCGTCTGTCAATGTCTAGCTGCTCCCACTCCAAACGATCCATTTTTAGCTCAGGATGTTGAGCAATCAAACTGTCTAAATTTATTCTCCATTGAGGATCGGCAAAGCTAAATTCACTTTGCTCTTTAGATTGAGGAATACTGCCTTCAGAGAGTTCAAGCGGAACAAATCCTTCATCCCACAAATAAACTGAGAGTTCTGCTTTTGCATTTTCATAAGCCAATGTTCCTTCTTCTAATAAAAGTGCTCTATTCTGAAATTGAATTCCTGCCTCAACCGTATCTATGCTTGGAATATTTCCGCTTAAAGCTTCCTTTTTAACGGCATTGTATCGTACTTCAGCTAATCTATAAGCTTCTTGATATACATTCAAATTATAATATGCCAAAAACCAATTCCAGTAGGCACTTGCAGCATCCAATAGCAATTGGTTATACAAGTAAGTTCTTTTGGCTTGAGTTGCCTCTGCATAAAGCTGTGCTTGCCTTAATGCGGCTCTTCGATCATCCATAAAAAGCCCGCGACCAAGTGGAATAGAAACTCCTGCATAATAAAGCCCATCTTCCGGATTGTTATTCTCTGGATTTAAGTAAACTCCTTCATTTCTTTCATGCCCTGCTTTTAATTCTACTCCAAACCAAGTAGGAACTACTAAGCCTCCGTCTAATAAACTGTAATACTTCTTTTCATCAAAGTACTTTTGACTTAAATCCCCTTTAATCTTGGGGTCAAAAGCGCCTCGAGAAGAACGTACTTTTGCTTCTCCTAATTCTGTTTGTAAATTAGCTTGGCGAGCTAAAGGATGGTGTTTTTTTACCCTCTGAATGTAGTTCTCAAAGCTAATTTGTACTTCCATTTGAGCATTGAGTTTAAAACCCAATACAAAAAATAGCACACCAAAAAAGATACTATTTCTAAATAAAGTTATCATGGGCTAACATTCGACTTTTGAACTTCTTTTGCATCACCCTCTACACTTACGTAAAAGTTAGGAGGGAAGCCATTAATTTGTCGCCATAATTCATACCATACCGGAACATCCTCTAAGAGCATCATATTGTTTGTTCCACCTCCAACTCTTAGTGCTTTTGGCCATTCCGGTTGCTCCGGATCCGGTTTTACTAGTACTCTATACATACCGTTGGGACTTATGAAGTTGTCGATGGCGTAAACTTCTCCGCCATAAGTACCATAACTTGTATTTGGCCAACCTGAAAAGACAATGGCGGGCCAACCGTCAAATTGAATTCTTACCTCTTGACCTTTGTGAACCAGCGGCAGGTCAATTGGCCTAACATAAAGCTCAACAACCAATTCATATTCAGACGGCATGATTGTTAAAATAGGACTGCCTTCTTTAATGGTTTCTCCAATTCCCGAGTAAATAGTTTCTGTAATGTATCCACTTTGAGGTGCTTTTACAAAATACATACCCGAGCGGATGGTATAGTTGGTCAATTCATTATTCATTTTGGCAACCGCTCCTTCTGAATCGTACAAGTTAGATAAAGCAGTTTGCATTTCGCTTTTTGCTTTTGAAATACTTTCTCTGTATTGCGCTCGAATTGAGGTTAATTCAACTTTGGCATTGATTAATTCATTTTTACTACTCAAAAGTTGATTTTCTGCAGCTATGCGCTCTGCTACAGATTTTTGTCGAATTAATCTTCTGTTTTCTAAGTCTGTTAAGGACTTTAAGCCATCTTTTTGCAATTCCTCAAAACGCTTATATTGTCTGTCTGCTATTTCAAAGTTTGTTTGCGCAGCTTCTAATTTAATACTGTCACTTTCCACTTTAAGCTCGGCTTGTTTGTATTTATTTTGCGCCTGATTGTATTTTAAGTCAGCAGTTTGCTCCAATGCTTCTATTTGGCTTTCTAATGCTTTTACCTTTTCTTCATAGGATTTTACTGCTGATTGCTTGGCCTTGAGTTGGGTTTGAGTTCTCAGGATTAAATCCGGATCAAAATATTGATCTTTTATTTCTGAAATAAATAATATGGTATCTCCTTTCTCTACAAATTCACCTTCTTGAACGTACCACTTTTCAATTCTACCGGCAATTACCGAATGAATGGTTTGTGGTCGTTGATTGGGTTTTAATGTAGTTAAACTGCCGTAGGATCTGATATTCTGAGTCCATGGCAAAAACATAAACACCATCGTTATTCCAAAAAGAACCCCCATTATTTTTAAAAACACCCTACCTGAATCCAAGCGATTGATGTAGGCAAGCGACTTATAGTCAGTTTGCTTGATTGCGTTTATTACTCTATTTTCGGATATGTTTAACATTCTTTCTTTAATAAATTAGTTAGCATATAAATGCTCAATTCTTCCATCGTTTAACGTTAGAATATGGTCTGCCTTCGACTGAAAATAGGAATCGTTACTTGCGGCAATTAATGTCCAATTATTTGATTTGTCAGTTAAATAATCAATGATTTCATTGCGCTCTGATTCGTTAATATTTTCCAGATTCTCCTCAATAATTAATAGTTTAGGATTGTTGGCAACAGCTCTAGCAATTAACAAACGCTGAACAATACTCTTGGGTAACCTTTTGCCTTGAGGATCTAACTCAGTGTCAAAACCGAGCGATAATCTATTTACATAGTCGGTTAGTTTAACTTTAGAGATTACCTCTTTTAAACGATTTGTACTTACATCTCTTCCCATGCAAATATTTTCTCTAACAGTACCTTGAAATAACATTTCTTGAGATAAACAATCACCGATCACACTGCGCAATGATTCCATGGAAATGTTGACTTTACTCAAGTCATCGTATAAAATTTGTCCATTGCTTACTTCGTAAAGCCCGGCAATCAAGTGAAGTAATGTACTTTTACCTGAAGCATTTGGGCCGGTAACAATAAGTGTATTATTACTTTTAATTTCAAAATTGATGTTCTCTAAAGTAGGCTTTGGATTTCTTGGAAATTGAAAACTTAAGTTCTGAATCTTCAAATTCAAGCCTTTTACATGCTCACTTTGATCTAATTCAGCCCCTTCAGTATGCTCTAACTCTAAGTCTGTTACTTCACCTACCTTTTCTACTCCAGTGAGAACATCGTAAATTGTTTCTAAGGAGAGAATTAGTTTTTCAACCGAGTTCATGATCATTAAAATGATGATTTCGGCAGCTACAAACTGACCGATGTTCATCAATTGCTCCATAACCAAAATTCCACCAATGGCCAAAAGTCCGGTAGCTACCAAAACTTTAAATACAATGAGTAATGAAAACTGACGAACCAATACTTTAAAGTGCGTTTCTCTTGCTTCCAGGTATTTCTCCACATTTGCATCGGTTTTTTGCAAAGGAAGTTTACTATTGCCCGAAAGTTTAAAGGTAATGTTTGTCCTTGCCAGTTCCTCTAACCAATGAGCAGTTTGGTACTTAAGTTTAGATTCTTTTAAACTTGTTTTTAAGCCTTCTTTTGCAGTAAGTTTAAAAATGATGTAAACGATAATACTCAGCAGTAAGCTAAATAGAATAAAAAATGGATGATAGAATGAAAGTAATATTAAGCCAAAAACTACTTGTAGAGAAGCGGCGGTAAAATCGATTAGAATCTTTGAAAGTCCTTTTTGAATAGTCATAACATCAAAAAAGCGATTCATTAATTCCGGTGCATATTGTTTATAAAGCTCTTCCATTTTAATTCTGGGAACTCTATAAGAAAATTCAAAAGCGGCTTTCGCAAAAATTTTCTGCTGTAAATTTTCAACAATTCTCAATTGAAAAATTTGAAGTACTCCGTTTATACCAACTCCTGCAACCACTAAAACAACTAGAATAATCCAAGAGGTACTCACTTGTCCTCCTTGTATTAAGTTAACAATTGCTTGAATACCCAAGGGAAGCGTTAAACTAACGAGGCCACTGAAAATGGCATAGGTGTATACATTTCTGATCTCTCTACTATCAGGACTCAGTAAGCGAACTAATCGTTTAAGCGGAGTAAGTTCTTTATCTTCATTCATTATTTCGTAGTTTCTATGGCTTTAAAAACAATTTCTTCATAAAAATCAGCTACCGCATCTTTCCCTTTTACTTGATCAGTTAGTCGGGGAAGGTGTGCAGCAAAATGCCTTTGCATGTGTGCTCCTTCAATTACAGTTGATATTAACATATGAGGATAAAGATAGTTTGGATTTAATTCTAAAACTAACTCACTAATCCGATCAACAAAGTTTTTGTATTTTAAAAATGCCCCTTCCTCATTAATCGAGTCAACTTGTTTGTTCAAATATGCTTTTGGGGAATCTAGGGCTACAATTTGATGGAGTTTGGCTTCATTAATGTGCTCAAATGCACCGTCGTTTTCTACTTCTTCGGTAATTAACTGAATTGATCTTTTTAGTTTTTCCTTTGCATTTGAAATGTTTGCCAATAAAAAAGCCAGTCTATACTCGTTCCAAGACCAATACCAATTGGTTAAATACAAAAGCATTTTTACTTTGCTTTCAAAATATCGATAAATAGAAGCTTCCGATGTATTAATGCTTTGCGCTAGTTTCCTAAAATTAAAATCTTCAAAGCCCACCTCATAAATTAAGTCAATTCCCGCTTTAATAATCCGCTTTCCCAATTTACTTGATTCAGGATGCTTTAGATATAGGTTCTCATGAACCTGCAGCTGAATATTTAATTTTAAGTCTTGCATTTTGTAAGTTTAAAGTGCAAAAATAATAGCTTAACTATCATTTTTGTTTATGTAACTGTTAAAAAAACCAATTGTTCGATAAAATGTTTAATTAAAAAAGTGTTTAAGGCAATTTTAATAGAAGACTTCACGTTTTTGGCAATAAAAACTTTATTTTCGCTTACTCCGTTTTCCATCTGAAGATATGATAAAAAAAGTACTTACTTCTTTCTTAGTTAGTTGTTTCCCTTTTTTAAGTTTCGCCCAAATGGGCGGGAACAATACTTATGAGTTCTTAAACTTGACTTCTTCGGCAAGAGTTTCTTCTCTAGGCGGAAATCAAATTGCTGTAAAAGACGACGATTTATTTTTAGGAATAGAAAACCCTGCATTGCTGAACAAAGAAATGGACAATAAACTCGCCATGACTTATGTAGGTTATTTGGCCGACATTAGTTATGGAGTGGCACATTATGGCAAACATTTTGAAAAAGCAGGTACTTTTCAGTTGGGGGTAAAATACATTGACTATGGTAGTTTTACGGAAACCGATCAGGCGGGAAATGAAATCGGAAGTTTTACTGCCGGGGAGTATGCTTTTGTCTTAGGTTATGGAAGAGAGTTGGATAGTAATTTTTCAATTGGAGCGAATCTAAAAACAATTTATTCTTCTTTTTATGATTATAACTCGATTGGTTTGGCTGCCGATGTAGGACTAACCTATGCGCTTTCCGGAAAAGGTTTGACCGTTTCACTTTTAGCAAAAAATATTGGTCGACAGTTGAGCACCTATGTTGAGAATCAAGAAAAAGAAGATTTGCCTTTTGAAATTCAGTTGGGCTTGAGTAAGCGATTGGAAAAAGTGCCCATTCGATTTGGTTTTATTTTTCAGCATTTGCAACAATGGGATTTGCAATATGATAACCCAAACGACAATCGTGAATCTTCAATATTAACGGATGCCAATGAGCAAGAGGAGAAAGAACCGGGCTTTTTTGACAACTTAGGCAGGCACATTATTTTCAATGCTGAATTTTTGTTGACAGAGAATTTTAATATTCGCTTTGGGTATAATTACTTGCGAAGAGCTGAGTTAAAAATTGACGAACAATTGGGAACCGTTGGTATTTCTTGGGGGGTGGGAATGAGAATTTCTAAATTTCACTTAAGTTATGGGCGTTCAGCTTATCATCAAGCAGGTGCTACAAATACCTTTTCAGTTTCTACACGACTTTCCGATTTTATCAATTAATTTAGCGGCATGAAGCCCATTATCATTGCTATCGACGGCTACTCTTCATGCGGAAAAAGTACTTTGGCAAAAGCACTTGCCAAAAAACTTCAGTACGCTTATATGGATACCGGTGCCATGTATAGAGCAGTTACCCTTTACATTTTAAACAATAAAGTTTCTGTATTTGATTTAAATGATGCTGCGATTAATCAACTGATTGATAAAATAAACATTTCATTTAAAAGAGATGAAAATGGAAACTCAATTACCTTATTAAATGGCGAAGTAGTTGAAGAAGAAATTCGTGGTAAGGCGGTGTCTGATGCTGTAAGTGAAGTGGCACAAATTAAAGCTATTCGAAGGCGAATGGTTGATTTGCAACAAAAAGCCGGAGCGCATAAGAAAATAGTAATGGATGGAAGAGACATAGGAACGAAGGTTTTTCCCAATGCTGACTTTAAAATATTTATGACTGCAGATCCTAAAATTAGAGCGCAAAGAAGATACGATGAGCTAAAAGCTAAAGGACAAGAAGTGGACTTTGAGGAAGTGTTTGAAAATCTAAAAATGAGAGATAAGAATGACACAGAACGCAAAGAAAACCCGCTCGTTAAAGCTGAGGATGCTTTTGTATTAGATAATAGTCATTTAAACCAAGAAGAACAGCTTCAGTTGATTGTTGAGGAGATTGAAAAGCGATTTAACTAAAAGATTCAGCATACTTTTTAAAAGCAGCCATGTATTTTAGTGATTGTTCTTTAAAAGCACTTTTCATTAGATTGAAAATAACCTTTTTCACGCCTTTAAACTTAAAAGTAGAAATGGAAACCCATTCAGTTTGTTTGTCGTTTATAGCTCTAAAGTAATTTTCTTGAATATTGACAATGTCTTTAGTTTCGTAAGTAGCGTGAAATTCTCCGGGAGTACTTCGGTCAGTTATGGTTTCAAGCATTTCCAAAGCTTGGTCATCTCTTTGGTAAAAGAGTTTTGTTTTGGCACCTTCTTTTCCGGCTTCACCGCTCAAAAGGTCAATGCTCTTAAGTCCGGCTTGCCATTCCTTTAACTTGCTCGGGTCACCATAAAGTTCAATTACCTTAGCTCTGGATTGATTGATAACAATACTTTGACTATATCTCATATCTTGCTAAACGATTTTAAAACCTCAAATGTAATGCTCAATTTTTAATTCTGCTAAAATAGGACTCATTTAAAGAAATTAGACTTCAAACTCTATGAGTAACTCCTCTTTAGATCTGCTGGGATTGAAAAATGAAAGTAATTTATCCATTACGCCGTCTACAACTGCATCAGGACAAGAAGCTCCTGAAGTTAAAATAATTTTCAACGGTCTTTTTTCGGGAAGGTAGTCTTTTGAAATTAGCATACGTTTATTGTGAAAGTCAAAGTGCCTGATTTTGTCTGCGGAGACAATTTCATCATGTCCCGAAACAAAATAGGTAGGAAGCTTTTGCTCACATAGTTCCACTAAATGTGAGGTGTTAGAGCTGTTAAAACCTCCAACAACTATTGCTAAGTCCGCATCTTCTTCAAGCAAACCATAGGTAGCTTGTTGGTTGTCGTTGGTGGCATAACAAAGTGTGTCTCTGGTATCGGCAAAATGTTCTTTGATATTTTCCTCACCGTACTTCTCAATCATTACACCTTTAAAATAATCGGCAATGGCTTGTGTGTCTGAAGCGAGCATGGTTGTTTGGTTGACTACTCCCACTTTGTTTAAATGCTTTTCAGGAGCAAAGCCTTTGGAGTATTGATTGCCGAAAGTTTCATGAAATTGATCGATATCCATCTCGCCCAGCATAAAAGCACCCAATTGTTCAGCTTCTTCTTGGTTGCGAACTACAATAGAATGAGCGTATTCGGAGCTATGAGAAAAAGTGGCTCTGGTTTCTTCGTGCTTGTGTTTCCCGTGAATAATTACTGTGTAGTCTTGCTTTCCTAGTTTTTCAGATTGCTTCCAAACTTTGGTGACAAAAGGACAAGTTGTATTGTATTTTTCAATTTGAATCCCCTTGTCTACTAGTATTTTTTCCACTTCTCTGGTAGTTCCAAAAGCAGGAACAATTACAATGTCTTCAGCATTAATTTCTTCCCATGGAATAAATTGATTGCCGTGAGTATCCATGATAAAACGAATTCCCATAGCTTGAAGGTCGGCATTTACCGATGGATTGTGGATCATTTGGCTCAGAAGAAAAATGCGCTTGCCGGGGTTTTCTTCAACGGCTTTATAGGCAATTTCAATAGCGTTTTCCACTCCGTAGCAAAATCCAAAATGACGGGCAATTAAAAACTGCACATCGCCAAAGTCTAGGGTAGTGGGTCTAAAGTCCTTTTTTCTTGGATCGTTGGCTTTTCGGCTGTTTTTTATTTGAGAAATAAATGAACTTCTATATGTTAGTGGAATGTCAAATTGCTTCATTGGCTTGAAATTTTATTGCAAGAAATAAAATCTTTAAATCATTTATCTTGCATAATCTAAAGTTTATTTTTTTTTTACTATTGAGTTGCTAGAGTTCAATAGCTCATTAAAAACACTGTCAACAAAATTAATCATAGCAGTTTAATGAAAAATGATAAACATTAAAATAAAGCGAATGTTTGAAATAAACATATCTAAATACTGTGATGATAACCAATACTTTTTTCATCAATGGAAAAAAATAAAAGCATAATATTGAAACCGAGGTGATTTAGTTGTTTAATAATCAGTTTTGATAAATAAACGGATATTCAAAAAATAAAGCGAATGTTTTAACTTAAACTTACATGCTTTAAGTGCTAAAATGTCTTGTTTTATAGCTCAGTACACAGGCAAGCAGACTCTAAGGTCTTAAGTATTGATTTTCATTGAAATTGGTATGGACTGAATTTAAAAGAGTCATTGATTGAATGTGTTGTAAATTTTAGTACATTTGCACCCTCATTTTTGAAACCCTCAATTATCGGTATATTGGGGATATTAATAACCACTTTCGTTTTCATACCGATTTAAAAAGCGAAATACAAAAACGAGTCATAAAAGTAATGGCTGAATCTAACGAAAAAGCTGCCGACCAAAAGGCAGAAGAAAAAAAAGCCGCTGAAGTAAAAGCGGAAAACACAGACACTCCTAAAGCAACTCCCGAAAAAGATCCTGTAAAGGAAGAGGCAAAAGCTGCTAAAAAAGAGGCTGAACCAAAAGCTGAGGCAAAAACGAAGAAAGCAGAAGAATCTGCTAAAGTAGTAAAGCAGCCAAAGCAAAAAGTGGCTCCTCGTCAGGAGGCCATTATCAAAGACAAAACTACCGATGCTGAAGAAATTCAGGAAGAAGTTGAAGCTCCTAAGACGAAAGAAGAACGTCAGAAAGAGCTAGAAGACTTCCGTAAAGAGTTTGACTGGAGCGCGATTGGTAAGTACGACGACAAATATTCTGATGCTGAGCAGAAGGAAATGGAAGGAATGTATGAAGATACATTAACTTCTATTGCTGAGCAAGACGTTATCGATGGTGAAGTGGTAAGCATTTCTCCAAGAGAGGTTGTTGTAAACATTGGCTACAAGTCTGATGGAGTAATTTCAATGTCAGAATTGAAATACAGAGAAGACTTAGAAATTGGTGATAAAGTAGAAGTTTTCATCGAGAGCCAAGAAGACAAAAATGGTCAGTTGGTACTTTCTCACAAAAAAGCTCGTGCACTACGTGCTTGGGAACGTGTTAACGATGCCTTAGAGACTCAAGAAATCATTAAAGGTCACGTTAAGTGTAGAACTAAAGGTGGTTTAATTGTAGATGTATTCGGTATTGAAGCATTCTTGCCAGGTTCTCAAATTGATGTTAAACCAATTCGCGATTACGATATTTACGTTGACAAAACCATGGAGTTCAAAGTGGTTAAAATCAACAAAGAGTTCAAAAACGTTGTGGTTTCTCACAAAGCATTAATCGAAGCTGAACTTGAAGTACAGAAGAAAGAAATTATCTCTCAATTAGAGAAAGGACAAGTTCTTGAAGGTACTGTTAAAAACATCACTTCTTACGGTGTGTTTATCGACCTTGGAGGTGTTGATGGATTAATCCACATTACTGACCTTTCTTGGGGTAGAGTGAATCATCCTGAAGAAGTTGTTCAATTGGATGAGAAAGTTAAAGTGGTTATCCTTGACTTTGATGATGAGAAGAAGCGTATTGCACTTGGCATGAAGCAGCTTGAAGGTCATCCATGGGATAAACTTGACGATAAACTACAAGTTGGAGATAAGGTGAAAGGTAAAGTTGTAGTTGTTGCAGACTACGGTGCATTTGTTGAAATTCAGCCTGGTGTTGAAGGATTGGTTCACGTATCAGAGATTTCTTGGTCGAACCATTTACAACCTGCACAAGCTTTCTTTAATGTAGGAGATGAAGTAGAAGCACAAATCTTGACATTGGATCGTGAAGAGCGCAAAATGTCCTTAGGTGTTAAACAATTAACTCCGGATCCATGGGAAGGAATTGAAGAGCGTTACCCTGTAGATTCTAAGCACAAAGGTAAAGTAACTAACATTTCTGATTTCGGCGTATTTGTTGAGTTAGAAGATGGTGTTGACGGTTTAGTTCACATTTCTGATTTATCTTGGTCTAAGAAAATTAATCATCCAAAAGAAGTTACCTCTGTAGGTGATGAAATGGAGATTGTAATCTTAGAAATTGATAAAGACAACAGAAGACTAAGCTTAGGTTACAAGCAATTAGAAGAGAATCCATGGGAAACTTTTGAAACGATCTTCGAAATTGGAAGCATACACAAAGGAACGATTACTGACTTAAACGCTAAAGGCGCTACTATAATCTTACCTTACGGTGTTGAAGCCTTCGCTACTAAGAAAAACTTAGTAAAAGAAGACGGAAAAAATGCTGAAAAAGATGAAGAATTGGATTTCAAAATCCTTGATTTCAACAAAAACGCTAAGAAAATCGTCGTTTCTCACACTCAAATTCACAGAGATGTAGAAGAGGAAGAGAAAGTGGTTAAGCGTAATAAAGCTCGCTCTGAGCAGAAAGAAACTCAGAAAGCGATTAAGAGCATGAAAGATAAACAAGAGAGAACAACTCTTGGAGACCTTGATGCCCTTGCAAACTTGAAAAGTGAGCTTGAAGAAGGTGAAGGAAAGAAGAAAAAATAATTCTTCTTTAACAGAACACGATAAGAAAGCCCCGCAGAAATGTGGGGCTTTTTGTTTTAATGTGGGGCTTTTTGTTTTGAAGAAGATTTCGGTAGTTAATACTTTATTCTCAAACTCAATACCGAACCTAAATTAGCTTCTCCATTTTCTTCAAACAATATATTTACCCCACAACCTAAAGTGAAATACTGATAAAGTAGACCACTTAGTTTAAATCGAAGAATATCTTTATAACGGTCAAGCATAAAATTCTTCGCATAATAAAGGCTCGTCTGGTATTTTCCTTCTTTAAACTGTCGATTGACAGAGGTAGAAACAAAACGAACTTTTTCAAAAACATTGTTGTAAGAAGAAGTAAATGAAAGCTGTGTCTTCTCATTGGAAACACTTACAAAGTGCTGAAATCCTTTTTGGGTCTGAGATGACTCAAAAAAATCGTTTGTGATTTCATTGTAAATTAATGCGGTGTTCAGCATGGTACGCTTCACCCTTTTGATGTAAAATAACCGAGCAATAGTAACAGTTGAAAAACCATTTAATCCACTAAAAGCGGTATCAATTTTATTGGCAATATCAACAGTAACCGGACTGTGAATAAGCTGAAAATTCGGGATTCGCTTAAAGCGACTACCCATATCAAAGAAGAGCTTTTTCGTTTGATTGACTAACTCTTTTTGTTCAAAGTTCCGGTTGATGATGGCATAATCACTTTTTAGATAGATCTTGTTTTTAAAAAGTTTGAGGTATGTTCCTACTGAATAGGATTGTGTGTTTCTATTTAAAAAATAGACTCCTTCGGAGCGGTAATTAGAACCTACTTGGTCGAACTGTGTATTGATCTCTAAAAATGAAAATGGTTGCACACTAAATTTACCGTAATAGGCAGCTTGCTTCTGAAAATCCTTTTTTTTTGAAAGGGTTTGGTTAAGTTTATTTGCGGACTGATTGTATTCCAATTCATAATATAAAAAGCTACTTACATCACCTGAAACAGCTGTGGAGATCACATAGTTTGATTTTTCCACCGGACTTAGTTCTTCATTGATCGTTTCATCGCGGAATTCGCTAAAGCGGATGGAAGGTCGAAAGTAATCGGATGTAGTGTTTTGAAAACCAATACTTATTACTTTTATGTTTTTATCAATTTCATCTAGATTGAAAGACTGAAAGTTGTTAATCTTTCCGTGTAAAAAACTAATTTGGTTTTTCGGATCTAGTAAAAAAGATGTATTTACTCCCTTCATTTCAATGTCTCGAATAGAGTACCTTCCGGTGTATTCATAAAAGTTTCCGACTTCCAACTTTTCAAATCGAAGCAGAAGATTTTCAATTCCGCTTCCTGCTGCTTTTTGGTAAAGGGTTTTAGAGTCGTATTTGGAGTAGTCGAGCGTAACTGGATTTTCAAGTTGTTTATTCCGGATTTTCTCCTTGTATTTGTTGGAGGCTTTTAACCGTTGAATTAAACCATTGATTCGATTGATCTCCTTTGCATTTTTATTTTCAAGATTTATACTATCTGAAACAATTATGCTATCTGGAAGCAGTGAATCTTTTTTTATGTTTAAGCGGTCAGCCTCATTCAAGGATGATAGGAGTGAATCTTTGACTTTCGAATCTTTAAGTTTTTCACTTTCTTTTTCTAAAAATTCATCAATCTCAATTTCTTGGTTGGGATAATTAATCAGTGTTCGTTTATACTGCTCTAGCTTTTCAATAGATTTTTCATTGGAAAGGATTGCTTGTTCTATTTCGTTGACATTTGGAACCTTTTCCAGATCCTTTGCAATTAACCTTTCTTTGACTTGGTTGCGGAGTGCATTTACATCCAAACTGAAAGAGAAAAAATTTCGAAAATTAGGGTCAATGTTTTCTGCCGTATTATGATAAGCATTCAACTGAAAAGGAGCCCCGAACAGACTAATTTGATTTGAAGTGCTTATAATGGTACTAGGATATTGCAAGGCAGGAGCATGTTCCGGTGGTTTACTAAAGGCATTGTTTTCGATAAAGAATTCACCACTTATGTTGATTGCCTTTGATTTTTTATTTTTTGGTGAGTCTTCATTTATTTGATGTTCGGTTGGAGTACGAGTAAAGATACCCTCACGGTAGAAAAACGTCGCTAAGGTATCTTTTTCCTGAACGATAATGACTTTCCGGTTTTGAAGCGGATTGGTTTTAATTAACTCCCATGCTAAAAAAGAAGTATCCTGACTGACTTTAAAGGAGTGGTTCTCTTTTTTTTCTGTTGAATCTTCCGTAATTAGGCTAATGGTAATTAGTTTAGAGACCTTGCCGGAATAAGAAAAGTGAAAGCTACTATCAGTATAAGTGAACTGTAGTTTTGGTTTGGGTGGAGCCGTAATTTTTAGTTCACTTTTGTGAATGAGTTTGTTTGAGGTAACGGCAAACAGTTTAACTCTTAAAATAGTTGAATTTGACTCATCCTTAAAAAGGCTAGCCGGTAAACTGATTTCTTTAGTAAGTTGAAAAATTCCTTTTGCAATGTATAAGGAGTCAAATTTTTGTTCAATTGCATCTTCTCTAAATACAAAAAGATTAGCTAAGAATGCCGGATCGGTATTAATTCCTTTTGACTTTATTGTTATAACACTATCGTTTTTCCATTCATAATTAATGCCGATTGATCGTAAAGATTGAGCTTTAATTGTTGAAAAAAAGAAAGTTAAAATTAATAGAATTGCTAAGTTGAAAAAACGCAAAATTGTTAATATCCAAATTTAGTTGAATACAAATAAATGACATTTTTGATGGTTAAAATGTTAAAAACTAAAGAAAACTTAAAAAAATATTTTTTTTATTAAAAAATCTATTTATAATTGCCCTGTTGATTTAACGACTTATTCACTAGTCAATTAGCAAACTACTTATGAAAAAACAAGTGTCACTTGGGCTGAAATGCCTATCTATCTTATTATTTTCTATTACTTCAGTAGCACTTAGTGCACATAATATCCAGTTGCTTTTAGATCCGATAAATAGTGCTCAACAAAATTCGCTATTTAACTTATCAATCGTTAATCAATCTGCATATACCGGGCAATTGACTTTACAAGCCACTTTACAAAGTAGAAGAGGCAAGAAATTAATGGTTGAAAGAACAACCGTTAATATAAACGCTAATGAAATTAAAAGTCTGAGAGGAAGTAATGTTGAAGCTCAGACGCTATACAAAGATGCTGCGTTCAGTCGTTTATATCAACAAGGAGTGGGACTTCCACCCATGAATTATGTGTTGTGTGTACAAGTACAAGCAATTGGTGATCGTTCAATTCGATCAGAAGAGTGTATTGAATACAATGCAACGGACTTTGTGAATTTACTACCCTTATATCCAAGTGAAGAAGGCGAAATATTTGAGAGCCGACCAGTATTTAGCTGGGCAGATTTTAGTGGAATGGAAGGGTATACATATGACTTTAAATTGGTGGGGCTTGACCAAGATGAAAATGCCAATGCAGCCCTCCGAAGAAAGATGCCTTTAGTTCATATCAATAACCTACAAACTAACCAGCTGCTTTATCCGGCAGATGCTCAACCCTTGGAAAACAACAAATCTTATGCTTGGCAGCTTACATTAAACTATCAAGGAGAGAAAGTTATTTCTTCAGAGCCATGGTTTTTTCGATATAAAGAACAAGACTCATTAATAGAAATTCCCCGAAACCTGTCTTATGTCGACATTACTGAACTCGAGGATGGAGCTACATTATTTGCTGTGGGGGAGTTTAAGTTTAAATACCCTTCGGAAGAAGAGACGGAAATACAGGCAAAACTCTTTGAACATTACAAAAAGAGTGGCAAAAACAAAAAAGTTGAACTTACCGACAATAGTTTTGAAGTAGAACGGGGAGTCAACAAATTTGAACTGGACTTAAAAGAACAAGTGTACTTAAAACACTTAAAAGAATACCGCATACAATTGGAAACAAAAGATGGAAAAAACTATCGCTTCTTTATTAAGTATGTGAATCCGGATTATATTAAGTAAGAATAAAGCAATTTCTCAAAAATTAAACATCATGCGTAAAAACCTAGAAATTAAGGCTTGGATTTTATTGATCCTTTTTTTGACAGAAATTTTTTCTCCCATGCATTTAATGGCACTGGGTAGTGGTCCATCACAGCCTGAAATGGCGGCATTTACACCTGCCGGAACCACTGAAATGGTTGACCCTTTTACAGGGGATTTTACCTATAATATTCCATTGATGGACATTGAAGGTTATCCGGTAAATATCGCATATAACAGTGGAGTAACCATGGAGCAAGAAGCCTCCTGGGTGGGGCTTGGCTGGAATTTAAATGTTGGAACGATTAATCGATCGGTAAGGGGGATACCGGATGATTTTAAGGGTGATAAAATTGAAACGGAGACTTCTATGAAGCCGATGGTGATTACTAAAGTTAATGTTGGGGCAAGTATTGAAGTACTGGGAAGAGAAGAATTAGCAAAATATTTATCGGTAACCTCTGGTTTGACATTTATTCATAACAATTACAAAGGATTTGGCTTTTCATATAATAATGGAATCAATGTACCACTCGGTTTGGGAGAAAATGGAATTGATGCCTCTTTAGGGTATTCACTTAACACATTAGATGGAGTAGGTTTTACAGGTATGACAGGAGTACTTGTAGGGAACATAGGTGCCGGGTACAGCTTACGTACAGGACAAAGTTCTTTTAATAGCTCAATCGGAGCAGTTGGGGCTTCATATATTCCAATTGGCATGAGAACATATACTCCATATTCAGCGCTTAAGTTGAAAAGTCAAACAATAGACTTTTCAGCCTCATTAGGTGGGGAGGTATATGGAGTAAGTGGAAGTGGTAGACTAAATGGTTCACAAACTAAACAAGAGATTAGTCAAGAGCAAGTGAGTACTCCAGCTTATGGGTATACATATACTGAAGAAGCATCACCAACCGCAATTAAAGATTTTAATAAAGAAAACCAGGTTCAGTTAAATAAAACGACGACAAACTTATCCCCAATAAACTTCACCTATGATGTTTTTACTGTGCAAGGGCAAGGTGTAGCATCCGCTTTTCGTCCACAACGCAATGATTTAGGAATTTTGAATGACCCAGCATACAGTTATAATTCTTCTAGTTCTAATTCTTATGGAGCTGAAGTTGGGCTTGGAGCATATGTGCATGCGGGAATTAGTACAAACAAGGTATATGAAAAAATTGAAGATGGTCCTTGGTATACTGATAACTATGTAAGTGGGCTTGATTTTACATCTAGCAGAGTTGATCAAATTCAGGAGAATGTGTTTTATAAACCGGCAGGAGATCGTGTTGAAATTAATAATGAGAAATTTAATGGAATTGGAGCCTATGATCCGATTACATTTAAATTAGATGGACATACCTTATTATCGGAATTAAAACGTGGGAGTAATAGTAAAATCAGTCAACTTCCAAGCATAAAAGAGGATTGGAGAAATCCCAGAAGTCAAGTTTTAAGTACACTAACAGCGGTAGAGGCTGAAAAGGTAGCCCTTGATGGAATAAAATCAATAACTGGAAAGTTTTATCAGGGAGGTTCTGAAGGTTATAACATTGAAGATATCAGTAGAGTAGGTGGTATTCGAAAGGAGCATCATATTTCTGAAATTACCTATTTGGAAAAAGATGGTAGAAGGTATGTTTATGGCATACCGGCATACAACAAGAGTAAGCATGAAGTAACCTATACGACTGGCAAAGAATCACCTTCAATTGGTGATAATAGGGTTGCTTTTGGTGATAATGAAGCCTCCATTCACAATGATGCAGGTATTGATGGTTACTATTCCAAAATTAAAACACCACCTTATGCACACAGTTTTTTGCTAACGGCTCAACTGTCACCCGATTATCAAGATTTAACCGGAAACGGGGTGACCCCGGATGATTTAGGTAATGCCTATAAATTTAATTATACCAAAACAAGTGATAATTATAAATGGAGAATGCCTTATTCAGGAGATAATTTTCACGAGGGGTATAAAACCGATGACTTGGATCAAAAAGCTACTTATACCTACGGTACAAAAGAGATGTGGTATATGCATTCCATTGAAAGTAAAAACCAAGTGGCGGAGTTTTATACTTCTCCACGTAAAGACGCTGTAGGAGTAAAAGGAGAAGAAGGAGAAGAAAAAGGGGTAGCACCTACAGACACCAGTGATAATAACCGTTCTTTTAAACTTGATTCCATTGTTTTATACGACAAGTTGGATCGACTTGTAAACAAAGAGGAGGCTATTCCACTTAAACGAGTAATTTTTGACTACGACTATTCACTTTGTGAAAATGTGGAAGGTCAAATAGAGGTTGGAAAAGGAAAACTAACGCTTCAATCCATTGAAATTTTAAATGGAAACAGTAATAATGGAAAGAAAAGTCCTTATCTATTTATATATTCTAATGTTAACCCTGATTACAATCCGGATGCAGTGGATCGTTGGGGAAATTATAAACCCAAAAGCGTGAATCCTGATGGTATTAAGAATGCTGACTTTCCTTATTCCCCTCAAGAATATACAGATTCACTAAATACATGGGCAAATGCTTGGAGCCTAAAAGAAATTATAACTCCTATAGGAGGCAAGATCAATGTTGAATATGAAGCGGACGATTATGCTTTTATACAAGACAAAACTGCCATGCAGATGTATCCGGTTATAGGAGCCGGTAGCTCTAAGGAGTATGCCTCTTCTGATAATTTATATGGTAATAAGTATTTATACATGAATACTCCAAGTTCAATTGCCTCAATATCTTCTGAACTAAATAACACAGCATTAAAAAGACTACTGCTTGACGGGGAACAGATGTATTTTAAGTTTTTAACAGACATCGGTTCTGGCTTTGAATATGTGCCCGGATATACAACTGTCAGTGATATTGGATTTTGCAATAATGATAGTACTAAACAACACATTTATATTGAACTAAAATCAAATGAAGAAGGTATTACTTCAGTTTCAGAAATTGCTTGGGGCTTTTTTAGGCAAAATCTTTTTGAAGTATTGTATGAACAACCTAATGTGGATGATAATGCCTTAGAGTCTGTATTAAAAGGAATGAAAGCAAATATTGGAGATATTCTTAATTTGTTTGTTGGTGTTGAGGATCGACTACGACAAAGGGAAATTGCCAATAAGTTTAAAGTGAATAAATCTTTTGTTCGTTTAAATAATGCCGACGGATACAAGAAGGGAGGTGGTTCCCGGGTAAAAAGTTTAACTGTAAATGACAATTGGAAAAAGATGAGTGGTGAAGGGGAGAATTCTTCTTATGGTCAATATTATATTTACGAAATAGATGATGAAAATAAAGGAAAAATAAGTAGTGGGGTCGCCTCTTATGAACCCTTGGTTGGTAATGATGAAAACCCTTTTAGGGAACCTGTGCCTTTTATCTCACAAGCTCGAAATGGGCATGTTCCTGTAATTAAAGGGTATCAGGAGAAACCTTTTGGAGAGTCTTTCTTTGCTTCACCTGTAGTGGGTTATTCAAAAGTTACCGTTAAAAACATCAATTATGGTAAGGGAAAAACCTCAAACAAGTTTACAGATTATGAATACTATACGGCCAAAGATTTTCCTTCTATAGTTAGAGAAGTTGATATTCAAAAAAATAATGATCCTGACAACCGACCGATGTTTTCTTTTCCATTTTCAAATGCTACAGTACATTCCAAATTTTCAGCCTCGCAAGGTTATGTAATCATTTTAAATGATATGCATGGGAAACCCAAAGCCGAAAATGAATACACCTTGGTTGAAAAAGAAGAGAATGGAAAACTTTTTCAAGCAAAAAAAGATTTAAATGGAACAACTTACTTCTATAAATGGAAGGAAGTTCCGGAAGGCAAAATGCTTGATAATAAGGTAAGGGTATTAACTACTGAAGGAAAAGTTGAAGAAAAGGAAGTGGGTGTTGATTATGATGTAGCAGTATATAATCGTAGAGGATATACTGAATCAAAGTCTACATCCAACCAATTTAATGTAGATGTAATTCCGTTACCGGGTCCGTTTCCAGTGCCAGTTCCATTAATAATGCCCGGATACAATAGACTTACAGAAAAGAAGGAAACAAGACTAGCTACTGTAACCAAGGTTATTCAAATGTATGGAACAGCTGACTCTGTAATTAGTTATACTGATCAATATCAGTCTACTGCATATAATAGGTTATTTGATGGGAAAACCGGAGAAGTTCTTCTAACGGAAACTAAAGACGAGCACAAGCAAAATGAATTTACTTATGAAATACCTGCTCATACGATTGAACAACAAAAAAGAATGGGAGCAGCATTTGAAAATATTGGGTTTACGACACAAATAAAAAGAGAGGATTCTGTTAAATGTGACTCCAATGATAACTCATATACTGATTTTCAACACCTGAAACATGGTGATGAAGTTTTAATTCAAACTTCAAGTGATATGACTGCTTATAATAATGAATATAGGGGGTGGATTAATAAAAAACAACCTAATGCAATTACAATGTTAGAGTGCGATGAGTCATTTGATTATAGAAAAGCGAACCCTAGAACTCGCATATTAACTTTCTGGAATAAAGATTATTACGAGGATGTAGGAAAAGGGATTTATCGTAAGGGGGAAAGAGGAGAGATATTAGAGGATGCTGTTATTTATCAAATGTCGACTGATTTTGTTGAAATTTTAAATCAAACTATAAAACGACATGATGGTTTAATGGGTTGGTTTCGAACTCAAGGATGTTACAGGCATTTAGGTGCTCGTAACTGTCCGAGAATGGTTAATTTGTTAAATGGAATGTTAGAAAATACAATTTTTGATGAATGGGACTTAAGTAAAGAACTACCAAATAATATTGATACACTAGAAGTTTCATCTTTATTTGATTTTTCAGATAGTATTAAGTTAAAGGTTGAATGTATTAAAACAAAAGAAACTTTCCAAAATAGTTTATTTAACTACTCAAAAAAATATAATTCTTGTATTGAAGATAGTTCTTTTTTTTTAAAAGCAAGAGCAGACCTTTATAGTTGGGGTGTCCAATTACAATTCTTAAGTGGCTATTATAGTACTAGTGCAACAGTTTTCAGAATACCAATAACAAAAATGAATATTTCAAGTAAAGCACCATTCGTTTTAGTGAAATATAAAATTAGATTACCTAATAATGAGATAGATTATGCATATTATATTGAAAGGGTGCTAGAATTTAAAGTTCCAATAAAAAGGGGACACTTTTTTCCAACCTTGTGTGACAAGGATTATGAAACCACTTATAATGAAATATGGGATACATTAAATATTCCGCCACCCCCTATAGATACGGGCAGTAATTATGAACAAGTATTTTGTCCTAATACATACCAAATATTATCAAGGGAAGGAACTCCCATCGCTAATTTAAGTGAGGCTGATAATATAAAAGTGATACGTTCTGGAAACCGCAACCAGCTTAATCATTCAATGGGAGCACTTGAATCAAGTAAAGATCCCATAAAAATTAAGGATGGTTATTATGAGGGTACAAAATCAGCTGAGGAGATTAATATTTTTCAAGCTACTTCTAATTTGTACTCGGATTCCTTTAGAGTGAATCATGCTTATAAGCAGCCGATAAATAAGTTTCTCCAAGGAGTTGAAGGAAATTTTCATGCCAAACAGAAACAACGATATGTTTCCTCAAGAGTTTCAAAAGAAAGCATTGAAGTTGCAAAAGACGGTTATTTTGAGGAACTACCTACCTTATGGACAAAAAATCCATGTTATGATTACATAGAAGCTTCATTCGTAAATGAAGAGAGTTCTTCGGGCTGGAAAACAGAGGAAGTAGTTGAAATGTATTCTGCGTCAGGCAAACCGATGCAAAGCAAAAATGCGTCCGGTATATACAGTTGTGCAGACTATACTCAAAGAGATAAACTAAAAGCTTTAGCTTGGAATTCAACCTATTCAAATATTGCCTCAGATAATTTTGAAAACAACTACTTGTTTGGTACACATCAATATTCAAACAGTGAAAAGTTTAAGGTCTGTTTGCCGCCACAATCATTAACGCATCAAAATGTATTAGCTCAGAGTAATGAGACTTATTACTTTGCTCCTTATGAAAAAAATGTTCAACTAGTAAAAGGAATTGCTCACAGTGGAGATTATTCTTTATACTTAAAAGGAGAGCATAATCAATCAACTGTTACGCTTCAATACAAAGAACAACACCTTACACCACTGTCAAGTGTAACATTAGGTGGTTTTGAGGCAGACGAACAAGAAACGATAAACTTGGATTATTCCAGTATTCTGAGTGAACACATCAATCAATTCAATCAGAACTTAAAACAGAGTGTAACCACACAGATCACTTCTATAGATGGTAACGGGAACAATATTCATTTGCTTACGCTTGGAAAAGATTCCATTAACGGTAACTTCAGTCCGACTAGCGGAGACTATCTTTTTAGTGTATGGGTCAAAGACCGAGTTGCTCCGGGAACACCCTACACAGGAGTTAGCCCCAAAGTAGAAATTATTGTAGGAACTGATACAATAATTTTAAAAACTCAGGCAGAAGTTATTGACGGATGGCAAAAGATTGAAGGACGGTTCAGTTATGATGAATTGCACTACCTCAAGATTCGATTCCATGGAGGGTTATGGGGCGCTTTTTACGACGATTTCAGAATTCACCCTTATGAAAGTAATATGAACACCTATGTGTATGATCGTTTTTCGAATCGTCTGACGGCTAAACTAGATGAAAACAATTACGCTACCTTTTATGATTACGACGAGGAAGGACTACCCAGCCGGGTAAGACGGGAAACAGCCGCGGGAATAATTACTATTTCTGAAAGTCGTCAGGCCAATAACCGCCACTTACCACAATAAGATATTGATCAATTAATAAAATGTGAAAAGCGCTACACTGTTATGAAAGTTTTTAAAATAAGATATGTTAGCTTGTTGTTCCTGTCAATAATTTGCTTGAATATACTTGCTCAGGAAGCCGACTTGATCCATAATCCGGACAACAGGGAAAAAACATTTACGCTAAAAGAATTAGTAGATAATGCTTCGGGAGATACTGCGAAAATTATAATCTCCGATATACAGACTCCTGGAGGAAATTACATTGATCTGTTTTACAATGTATCTTCCCGTTTGTATTATAGGAATATGGACGTTACTAAAGCTACCCTTTTAGAATCCATATTCATTGACTATAATCTGAAAGTGTTTGGAACAGAGTCAGGCAGCCAAACGGCAGATACCTATATTGCTGATAATACATTAGGCTTGTCTCCGAGAAAAGACTACAGTACAGCCACCTACTTTTTTAATAAAGATAACGATCAACTGACTGCTCGTGACTTATATGACCTGGACAGTGCTATAATAAGTATTGACATCAGTGGTTTCAATCACCTTGATACGGCAACATTAAATGCTATTAACTTTCAATTGTATGTTGAAATGGGAAGGTATTCGACAAAAAGTTATTCTGGAATGGATCCAGCTTTTGTTCAATCCAATTCCTCTAATCCAAATAATGAGTTGAAAAAACACGAAGCAGTAATTAATTGGAGTGAAGCTCCACAGCCATCTACTTATGAATTGGAAATAATCCATATTCCAGAAGAAAATCCGAATAGTTCACAAACCATAGACATTGACTTTAGCCGGGGAGCAAATAGAATCCTGACGGATAAGAATTTTTTCCCGATAAGTATGTTGTATGCTCCGGGTTACCTCGTGGTAAGAGGTAGAATAAAACGGCCGGTTATTAATAGTAATGAATCGGCTCTCTTGAACCGCTTTGAGTATGGAGCTTGGAGCATGAATGATAGCGTAAACGCTTATGCCACCTCAAATTTAAATGTTTTGGTAATTGGTTCGGATACTTCTGCTACGCTTGAAAAGATCAATTGGCGATACAACTCAGCCTATGCTTTAGGCAGCAAAAAAAGGGAAACAATAGATTACTTTGATGGTAGTGGCAAAAGCAGGCAGTCGAATACAATTGTTAATGATTTTCATTCACAAACCGGTATAGCATTGGATTCTTCTTTGCCTTTTCAGACAATTATTCATAATGCTGAGTCTTATTACGATTATAACGGCAATGAAGTAATAAGTACTTTAAGTGCTCCTGTTGTCCGATCAACTGAACTCGCATATCAGGACAGTGCCAACCTTTTTGATTTTTCTAAACTGCTCAAAGAGCATTATGACAGTTTGGGTTATGATATATATCCCCAATTAAATAAGGCAAGCAAAGGTGCGGCTTATTATTTTTCAGATACGAATCATTTAAAGAACAAAGATGAAAAATATAAGTCCCTACCGGATGCTAAGGGATATGTTTATCAACGGAATGCTTTTTTAGAAGATGGATCCGGTCGGTTAAAGACTGTTTATAATGTGGGAGACAGTTATGCACAAGATGCAAGTAAAAATACGCGTTATGCTTATGCAAAGCCAACAAAAACCGATTTGGAGCGTTTGTTTGGCTCCAATGTAGGTGAGGTGGATGCCTATAAAAAGAACATCCGGGTTGATCCGAATGGAGTGATGAACATCAGTTACATTGATATTAACGATAATGTCATTGCTACCTCCATTGACGGGCTGCCTAACGCATCTGCAAATATGGACAGTATTCCTTTTAACACTTCAAACTTTACTGAAAATTTATTGACTGCTGGTGCTGAAAAAGTGGATAACAGGTCCGGCACTTTTGAATTAAGCCATTCGTTTTTTGTGCCTTCCGGGGCAATTTATCAATTTGAATACGGGATCGACTTAGCTTCTTTTCAAACTTGCGACAGCAGTTTGTGTTACGATTGCCATTATGAAGTTGTTTTTCAGATTATAAATGACGCCAATGAGTTGGTGTTGGAGGCAAAGGATAGCATTTTTCGGTCGGACACTTGTTTTAGTGGAAATTACGCATTGGATGAGCTGACCTATAAATCAAACAGCAGCGATACTTTATACAACAATAGGATATATGTACAGTTGGAGGCTCAGCGGCAATACTCTGTAATTAAACGTTTGAAGTATTTGGAATATCCCATTGAAACTTATGTGGAGAGTTACAAAGCAAATGAAAATTGTAGTGTATTGAGTTTGGAGTATTTTCAGAACCTCGAATTAGATAGTACTGACTTTACCACTTGTGAAACGGACTATATTAGTGGAACAGACTTTGAAGACCCTTGTTTTGATATTGAACAGTCCTTAAAGGAAGATTTTTATTATCCGGATGGAGCTTTTGTTAAAGGAGCAAGATTGGATGATAATGTTGCAATTTATATTTATGATAGGCTGATGGAGGTTAGTGGGTGTTATGAATTGGCTCAAGATATTTCTAAGTCTGAGTTTATTTTTCTTCTTGAGGATTTTAACGGCTCACTTTATGAGCCGGGTGTGTTAACTTTTGAACAATACGATAATCGTATGGCAGATCTATTGATCCAATATCATCCTACCTATTGCCAAATAGAGTTGTGCCGTAAATATAACAACGAAGAAAGTGTACGTTTTACAAGTATATTAAAGAGAAGTAACTCAATCCGTCATTTGCATAGAAACTTAAAGAAAGGAGGGTATTTTATAGATTCAGTGAATAAAGATATATATGCTAATCCTATCGCAGACTCTCTATTTTATGATGACTCTTTAATTGTTAGTACATTACTAGCTGAACATGATACAGCTAAATATGATTCAATTATTCCCGGTGAATTTAAAACGGTTATATTTAATTATGATACCTTAATGTTAACCTTATTTACGAAAGGATTGTATACCAATTATAATCATTCAATATATAATTTTATAGATTCCAGCTTTTATTATGAGTATGCTTATTTACCTGAAAATAGAAATTTTTCATCTAATGCACTTGAATTTATTGAAAGTTCTCCCCATGCGTTATTGACTTATTTTAGTAATTATTTAGGTGCTCAACCAACAGATACAGCAAGAAACAAAAGCATTTTGGAATTTGCTTTTATGGTGGCGCAATCAGAAGAAGATAAATTTCTAGCATTTAGAGACTTATATCTTGCTGCCCGGAGTAGTATGATTGAGGATGTGTTAAACAGTGTGGTTTGCTTTGAGTCTCATGCACCGATAGATACTACAGGTGGAGCTTCAGATTCTTTAATTTTTGTTCCAATCCCCGACTCAACGCTTTATTGTTATGGTGCTGATTCCAGCAATTATCATTACCCTTGGATAGATGATACCAATGCTATCCGATACAGAAAATATGATCACTTTGTAGGCTATCAGGGACTTAAAGCAGAATTAATAGAAAAACAAGGTCTTGATGGCATTGCAGATAGCCTGATGAATATTTTCGATTCAACATTAGTTGGAGAAGAAGTGTATTCACTTTTACTTGCTGAGGGGTGTATAGATCCACTTGATTCAGCCTTGTTTGTCAATAATATTGATTCTTTACTAATAGTTTGTGAGCCTTTTGGATACTTAGATACTTTATTGGGTGATTCTATCTTGCTTTGTAGTCCGTATTCCATAAACCTATCATCTGTTGTTTCTGATTTCAGGACACATTTCATGGATACATCAAGCACAAATCCCAGTCCAATATTTGATTGCCCGAACGGTTCTACTTTGGGGCTATATCATTGTGCTGATTTTTTAAGTGCACACAACGACTTTATAATTAATACAACAATGCAAGTGCCTCGGGTACTTAGCCCCGGCATGTTGAGTATTACAAATACAGAGCAAAAGCAGTACAAAAACTGGATGAATAACCGATTGGGGTTAAACCTTTCTTTTTATGAGTTTTATAAAATGGCAGGCAGTTGTGTTTTGGAAGGAGACACTACTGTATTTGGAGATACGGTGAGTTGGAGTGACACCGGAAAAGTGGCGGCCATAAGAACAGCTGTGGTCAATCATCCTGATGTATATTATAATCAGTTAAGCGATCAGGAACGGGATAGCATTATCAATGCCGGTTTGTCAGGAACCCCCTATTCTTTTTCATCTGCTACGGATTATTTAGGTCTGGGAGAGGTTAATTTGGAAAATGGGCAGTACAATTTATATTATTTAGAAAATGGAGTAGCTCAACTTGATAAAATTAAGGACACTCTAATTGATCTATTTTATTTTATTAAACAATATGATGATTTACTTCCTGATATTGAGGATTCAGCCCAGATGATGCAGGCAAGAGAGTTGAATATTACAAGATATTTATCGGTAGAATCATTCACAATATCTAGAAGTCTTATTTTAGATCGAGCATATCAATATTCAAATGGAACAATCTGGCTGCGTTTGTTAAATATGTCAGATTCTTCATATTATAACGATTACTATTTTTACTATCAGCCATACAATGCAGTTTATTACTTAAGTGATCTTTATATAAATAATACTTCACCTTACTGGAGTTATTTCGACTCAATATCACCAATTTTTGACCAAGAAGCTATGCAGTACGTTCGTCTTCATGTAGGCGGGATAGATGGAGGTGAGTTAATTGCCGGAAGCGCCAAGCCCTTTGCTACAGCCCAAAAAATCGGACAAGTGTTATTGGGAGATTATCAAGGGAGGGGAGAGTTTCCGGTCAAAGAAAGTTGTGAAGATTTAAAGTATTCAGATGCTCTTGCTAAAGCACAAATAAAATATCAAAAATACTTGGAAGAACAAGAAGGAACCTTTAGGAAGGATTACCGCCGTTTTTGTTTGAATCAAGACACAACGAAAGCCTTTACAAATCAGTTTCTGAATATGACCTACGGTTCTTCTGAACGCCAATTCACACTTTACTATTACGATCAAGCGGGTAACTTAGTCATGACTGTTCCGCCTGATGGCATAGATACCAATTTTCTAGTTAATTATGATGGAACAGTTTCAGACGATATTGCAGCTTATCGCAATGGAAGTGGTGCCCCGGTATTGCCTAACCATACAAAACGAACAACATACAAGTATAACTCAGACAATAACATTATTCGTCAGGTAACACCGAATTCCGACACCACTCATTTTTGGTACGATAAAGCCGGCCGTTTAGTATTTAGCCAAAATGCGAAACAACGTTCGGTTAATGCCTTTTCTTATACCATTTATGACGCTCAAAGCCGGGTGATTGAAGTAGGAGAAGTGACTTTAAATGAACTTTCTGACTTAAGTTGGGAAGACATACACGCAATAAGCGTCCTTGAAATTATGGGTAACGAAAAGGTAGATTTAGATTCTGTCATTCAAAGCAAAGTCCGAAACGATGTTGTTCGTAGTTTTTATGATTCGACAATTCTTGATGAATCATCTTATGGCTTTGAACAAAAGAACCTTCGCTCCAGGCTTTCTACACAGGCTTATTATCCGGTTTTGGATGATACAACTACATTAGCTTATCGCAATTGGGAGTTTGCTACACATTACAGTTATGATCCAACCGGTAATGTGAAGACATTGGTGAATGATTTCTATCAGCAAGGAAACATGAATCGAAACTTCGACCGATTCAAACGAATCGATTATGATTATGATGTAATTAGTGGCAATGTACTTCAGGTTTATTATCAGCTTGGTTTAAAAGACGCTTTTTATCACCGCTATGAATACGATGCGGAAAACCGGATTACAAAAGTAGAAACGAGCCGTGATGGAATTATTTGGGATGAAGATGCAAACTATGAATATTATTTACATGGGCCCTTGGCTCGAACTGAAATAGGAGAGCACAACGTTCAGGGTATAGACTATGCCTACACTTTGCAAGGTTGGGTAAAGTCTGTGAATGCCGGGCATAAAAATGCAGATATGGGCATGGATCACGAAAAAGATAATGTATTTGCCTCCGATGCTTTTGGTTTCTCCATACAATACAACCAAAATGACTATGAACCTATAGGAAGTAACAATGATTTCCTAATTCAACACAGTGGGCACTCTGATTTGTATAATGGCAATATTGCCGCCATAAGTTTACACAATCAAGAAATGACTTATGGCAGGCAATACATTTATGACCAATTGAACCGCTTGACGGAGATGAATGAGTATAATGTTGATGAAGCGTCAAAGAGTTGGGATGGAGTCATGATGAATGGAAATACATCAACTTATGAATATGACAAAAATGGTAACTTGACGGAACTGACCCGCTTTGATGGGGAAAAAGAACGATTTATGGATGTGATGAATTACCATTACATCAATAGTACTGATAAACTAAGTTATGTTACTGATACGGTTTCCGCTGAAGCTTTTGGAAACGATATTGACAATCAGTCGATGTCTAATTATAGTTATGACGAAATAGGTAATCTTTCTGCGGATATTGCTGAAGGTATATGTAAAATTCGTTGGTTTCCAAATGGTAAAGTGAAACGAATTGTTCGTACAAATCCAACCAGACAAAAAGCTGATTTAGCCTTTGAATATGATGGAATGGGAAACCGCGTTAAAAAGACAGTTAGCTTTATTGAAGACGGAAGAAGTTACTTAAGAACGACCTATTATGTAAGGGATGCACAAGGGAATGTATTAACAACTTATGAAGAGCGTAACTGTCAGTTGTTTGCCGGAGATGATACTTTGGGAGACTATTATTATCAATTTTCAGAAAGCTATGGGTACTATACCCTAAATGCAATAGAACAGATTGGTGAAGATGCTTTTTTTTATTTCTTGTTGAATCAATTTAGTAAAAAAGATGAATTAAAAAATGAGGCAGTTGCCTATTTAGACATGGTTCCCAATATTCGGGATACCATAATACACTATATGGATGTAAGCCAATACATAGGCTTGTATCCGGGAGCTGCGCTTCGTATCTTTGATGAAGATCCACAATATTGGGCAGATATCTTTTATGACCCTTCATCTGGTTCAAGTTTTATAATGGCAGTGAATAACAAGCATGAAGTTTATATTCGTTACTTAATTGAAAATAATGATATTCAGAATTTTTACTCCAGTTATAATAACAATTTTACTTCATATTATTCATTATCAGATCAAGGAGAAAATGCAATTTATTTTTATGAAGCATATAGAGACATTATAGCTGAATTATATGCTATGGGAGATTTAACTATGATTCAGAATCTTTTGGATATTTCTGCCGGCGAGTTTGACATTATGGAAGCAGCCATCCATGATTCCGGTTTTTTAATTGACCAATTAGGTCAACTAATGGAGCAACTTAACTCCCGGTTAGAAAATAATGATCCTAATGGGGTAGCAGATTTAATTAGAAAGATTAAAGCCTTACTAATCCTTGGTAATATGGATGGTAGTGTTTTAGAAGAAGTAATGCAATTGATTGATTTGAATCATTTTTACAATGCATACTCTTGGCTTAATCAGAATGATTTAGATGCTCTAAACAGTTTAATGTTTTTAATTCACGGTGCTCATGCCTACCACGATGTAGAGTCCCAAATTGACATTGGGCAATTAAATCCATTTGAACCATTGAGTTACACCCTTGACTTTACTTATGATACCAATGGTGATTTCCTAAAATATTTCATACATTTGGATTATGCTTCATGGGGAATAATCAATCCAATGCTTAATTACTTAGAAACACTTAATTTAAATGATATAAGCTTATATCAAAGCTCACCGGGCAATTACTACCCTTATGTAATTAGCGCATTAAGAGCAAATATTAGTGACTTTATTAATATAATTCAGGACGATTCATATAGCAAAGAGGCACTTCATTCCTCAGAAAATCTTGTAAATCTTATTCACTATTTTGAGGAGTATCACATTAATAAGAGTGTTAAACAGCACTATTATTACGATACTTTAAATACTGCATTAAGTGGTGTGTCTCATCTGAGTCCTTATGCTTATGCAAAAGAATTAGAAGGTGCTTTAGATGTTATCTTTCCTGGTTTGGCGGGCTGTCCGTCGGATAGTTTATATTTATTAGCTTCTTCATATAACATTTACGGCAGTTCTCGTTTAGGCACCATGAATGCCAAAAGTAAGCGTGAAGATGATGATAATATATATAGCCGCAAGTTAGGCGGTAAACAATATGAATTAAGTGACCATTTGGGCAATGTAGTAGCTACGTTTAGTGACAAAAAGTTGCATCCTCAGGAGCTATTACCACCGGGTTCACATGCAGTAGATACCACGATTGGTTTTCAGCCGGAAGTTACGGGAAGGTATGATTACTATCCCTTTGGTATGGAGATCATGAGCCGCTCCGGAAACTTTACAAACATTGATTATACCACCGATGTAACTGAATTACTCTACAGTGGGCTATTGAAAGATTGTGATGCTTATGATATGGACTTAGAGGAGGATATTTGTGAAACGAATACGAACATCTATGGTCAAGAATATGTTGAAAGCTATGTAATTAAACAGCGAGATAATAAAGATTTCAAGTTACTTATTGATATTCCTTTATCATACACTGTTCAAAATATAGACCCGGATGGAAATTATCGGATCGAAATTGAGATGAATGGTACTATGAGTCGACCGATAACAGCAAAATTAGACTTCATTGATGGAGTTGTAAGTAGTCCAAGTGCCGGTTCTGATGCTACAGTTGATGAAATTATTAAGGCAGATGATAAGGTAATTACCTTTGATTTGAAAGGAGATGAAATTAATAGCATTCAAAGAAGAGGAGAACTTGAAGTATTCCTATTGGTAAAAGAGTCTCCTTATGCTAGACATTCATTGGTACTAACGCTTAGTAACATTAAAATAACGCAAACTTTTGAGAATACTACTGTGCCGCTAGCGATGAGGGAGGAAAATGCTTACACCTATGGCTTTAACGGACAGGAACGAACAGACGAAGTAAGCGGCAGTGGAAACCATTATACAGCACCATTTTGGGAATATGATCCAAGGGCAGTTCACAGATGGAATTTAGATCCTAAGCCAAACACTTCTTTTAGCCCGTATGCGATTATGCAAGGGAATCCGATTATGTATTCTGATCCATTGGGAGATAGTGTGAAGAATAAATATCAAGCTGGTGCGAAATATGAAGGATTGAAAGAAGAATTAAGTAGTAAGGTTGATAATGCTCAAACTAAATCGGAGAAAAGAGCTGCCAGAAAAGAATATCGGGCAAATAAAGGAAACTTTAGACTATATGATAAATACCAGAAAGTTAATAAGCAAATTGAAGGATTTAAGTCAAAAAATGAATCCGAGTTTGATATTTTAAATAATTTAACATTCAATGGCGAAGAGATTGATATAATTGTGGGGTTAAAGAGTGGATTTTCAGGAAATAAGGGTCAATATGGTGAGACTCTCATATCTTATCCTGAGGAAGACATTATTAAGGTAGAGGACTTCAAAACGGGGGGGCAATATGACCTCCCAACAACAATAAGTGGAAATGAGATTCATATCGGTCTATATCGTCTTGGACTTAATGTGAGCACTATGGCAAACGAGTTTGGAGATGCTTTATTTAGTGTAAAGAATCCTAGGTCATCATATAGAGATAGAGAGCTTCCTTATCACCAAAGAGGATCTACAAACTTTTCATTTGATTATCAAGATTATATTATGAAAGGTGGTAGTAGACCTAATCCGTTGAAATATTAAGAGCGTAAAAATGATGAATGCAAAGAATAGTAATAATTATTACATAGTTGATAAATGGATTTTGATAACTGTTTTTTTAGCTTTAAGCATGCAAGTTCAAGTTTTAGCTCAAGGGGATGAAACTGATGAGAAGACTAAAATGTTATTGTATACAAGTGTTGAAACAGATGGACATTATGCCTCTGATTTAAGCTGGGAGAGGAGGGATTTTATTCGAGAGAATCACTATAAATACATGAAGATTGTTAATACTCCTGTTTTTAGTTTAAAGCTTCCAAATGAGTTGGGATTTGATATTCAGAATTATCAAATTCAATTATTTAAATTACCTGATGATAATAGTTATAATCAAGCTAGGTTTTTATTATGTTATAAAGATATGGCTAGTAATGCTTGTTTGAGGGTGGGAGGGTATGTAGAGAATGATATTAATTTGTTGTTTGATTACTTTCTGAAAAATAGGAAAAAGACAAAAGTATTAGAAAGTTTAATATCAAAGTGGGAAAGTTTAGATAGATTGTTTGAAGAGTTAGATTTAGACTGTTTACTGAAGGGCTATGATAATCAATCAACAAAGCTGGATTGTTTTAAATCTGTATTTTACATTAATGTTAATGAGTCAACAATTGGAGCTAATCCTCTTTCCAAACAGGAGTTAAATTCTTGCTTTTCTCGAATACCTTTAAATGGGTTTTTAGGTAGGTAAATGCGGTAATGTCACTTAAATTAAATACCTGCTGCGACCTGTTTCGCCGTATTCAAATGTTCTGGTATCCGCTCCGCATTATTTGCATGCTGCGGGAATATTTATCAGCTAGCGGGATAAAAAAGCATTAAGCCTCTGAGAGATTAGGGGCTTTTTAAATAAAAAGAATGGCAAAAAAGAAAAAGGGGGAAAAGTCCTTAAAGGATAAACCAGACAAAGCAAAGAAAAAGAGGGAGTCGAAACCGGAGAAGAAGGAAGGAAGGTTTATTAGTTCAGGACTATCTACAGGAACTCCATTACCGGACTTTAGCAAACATTTTGGCTCATCTGGTGTGATGGAAGCTTTTGAAAAAATCCAAAGGGTCTATAATCGTTTTACTCCATCCTCGGATTTATTGAAAATGAAATCAATGTATGATAAGTTGCAAGATATAACGAATGGAACTCAAAATAAAAGCCTTTTGAGCATTGCTAAGAGCATGCAGAGTTTAAATAGTCGATTAGAGCAAGCTAGTAAAATTCACGATATACAAGGGGCTGCATTTTTGCCCAATATGGTAGTGGGTTTATTGCCTAAAAGTTTTTGGAACAATTACCTTGTAGAGGATCAGGACTTAATAGAAGCCGCTGAGATATTAGATAAAGTAGAAAAAGAAGGAACTCTGTCAAATCAGGTTTTAAATAAGTTAGTAGAGCTTACTAAAAGAAATCTTGCAGAGCAGCAAAAAACTAATGAACTTTTAAAGAAAGCGGAAAGTCGAGAGGAGAAGCGAGCACAAAGAGATAAAGTAAGAGAATTAAGAGAAAAAATAGGACTTATTTTTACAATCATAAGTGTTTTGGTGGCTTTATATTCTGTTATAGAATTAGAAAAGTCTAAAAGTCAAGAGGAAGTAATAAGTGAAGAGAAATTAGAACAGTTAGGAATATTAATACAATCATTAACCGAAAATGATAGAGAAACCACAGCTAATCTCAATTTACGAAGTGAACCCAATACCAGATCGAAGGAAACTATTCTACTTACTATTCCTAAAGGAGAAATAGTAACAATAGTTAAATCGATTAATCATTGGAGATACGTTACTTATACAAAACCGGGAACAGGAACATTAGAAGCAGGTTGGGTAAGTGCCCGTTATTTAAGTGAGATGAGTAATTAGCTCTGCTGCGGCAAGTATAGCGGTAGGATCAATACCATTGGCAAGAGATTCAAGAATTTCTATGGTCTTGAAGTTATCCAAGTTCTACTCAACTTGAAAGTTAAAAGTCAGATTACTTTGAGCGGTACAATTATCAGTCTCAATATCTTCGTCTCCTTCTTGTTGTCCTAATGGGTATTCAGTGACTTGAACCGTTGCAGACCAACTACTATCTTCCGCTTGGACTTCTCCAGTATAAATTACTTCAGGTCCCATTTCCCGCTCATGTCTTTCAACTTCTTGGAAATCTAAGTCTTCAGCATTAATAGTGTGTTGGTTACCGTTGTTATCGGTCACGGTAATAGAACCTTGTACATCATTTAGTGGCATAATTAAATCGTTTTAAATTTAGCAGCTTTAATGAGATTATCGAGCGCATAAAAGATGTGCAAGCGGTCTTCTTCCGGTAGGGCTTCAATGTCCTGCAAACGCTTAATGGTAGTTTTATCAAGCTGCACAGAAGTTTTACCGAGCAGATAATCCAAAGACACTTCCAGTGTATCCGCAATTTTAGAAGCCACCTCAATAGATGGCTTTACCTCGTTGCGTTCATACTTGCCGATGATATCCCCGGAAGTACCCACCTTTTTCCCCAGTTCATTTTGGGAAAATCCGGCTGCTTTACGAATGCTTGTAATGCGTTCTCCAAACGTCATAAATAACAGTAATAAGTAATGAAATAAGCTATTCAGACAAAGATAGGGGATATAAATGTCAGAACAAAGTCAGATGACTCTTGTGTGTATAAGATATATCTTATACTTTTGTGATAGATATATCAGTAAAAATATTTTTTAGATGGCAGCAAAAAACTTCAACACCACGAACCCGGAAAGCCTAATCTACCAAAACGACCTACTCAAATTAACTGTTTTGGGCGGAATCAAATTGGATGGATTAGATCGAATGCGAAGTACTTTAAAAATCGAACTCGTCACGTCGAGCGGAGACGAGACGAGTGCACCACCAGTACGCCACAACTTAGACCTGTACAACGACAACCAAACCGAGAAGCTGATCCGAAGAGCCGCAGAAAAGTTAGAGATTGGAACCAGTGTACTTGCTGCGAGCATGGCCGAGCTCACCGGTCAGTTGGAAGCCTACCGCATGAAGCAAATTAAAGAGAACCAGCCCAAACCTTACGAACCGCCCAAACTGAGCAATGACGAACGCAAGGAAGCTGAAACCTTCCTCAAATCAGAAAACCTATTAGAACGAACTAATGAAATGATCGGGAAATCAGGAATGATAGGCGAAGAAAACAACCGGCTTTTGATGTACCTGATTTTTACGAGCAGAAAACAAACCCAACCGCTACACATTGTAAGTCTTGGAGCAAGTGGAACAGGCAAAACCCATTTACAAGAAAAAGTTGGAGAGCTGGTACCCGAAGAAGACCGAATCGAAATTACCACATTAAGCGAAAACGCCTTTTACTACTTTGGACAAAGAGAACTCAAAAATAAACTGATCTTAATTGAAGACTTGGACGGAGCAGAAAACGTGCTCTATCCACTAAGAGAATTACAATCCAAAAAGCGAATCTCCAAAACCGTAGCCCACAAGAACACCAAAGGAGAAACCAAAACATTGCATTTAGTGGTTGAAGGTCCGGTAAGCGTTGCAGGATGCACCACCAAAGAACAGATTTATGAAGACAACGCCAACCGATCCTTTTTGATTTATTTAGATGAAAGCGAAGAACAAGACCAGAGAATTATGGACTACCAGCGGAGATCTTCAGCAGGAAAAATCAACAAACAAGAAGAAGCCGAAGCAGCCCAATTATTACAGAACTGTCAACGCTTATTGGAACCCATCAAAGTAGTCAATCCCTTTGCTGAAATCCTACAAATCCCGAAAGAGGTTTTTAAGCCCCGGAGAACGAACAACCATTATTTACAATTTATTGAAGCGGTTACTTTTTATCATCAACATCAGCGGGAACAGAAAGCAGACGAAGAAACCGGAGAAATCTACATTGAAACCACTTTAGAAGACATAGAAGCAACTAACCGACTGTTAAAAGAAATCTTACTCCGCAAATCCGATGAACTCAACGGAGCTTGCAGAAACTACCTGGAACAAATCAAAGCTTATTTAGAAGTAGAAAACAAGAAAACTTTTAGTAATCGAGAAATCAGAAAGAAACTACGGATCAACCAAAGCAATCAAAAACGGTGGACAATTAGCTTAGTAAGCAACTACTATTTAAAACGAATCAAAGGCAATAAGAACCAAGGTTATCAATATCAAATAACAAGCTACGAAGAATACAGGCAATTAAAAGAGAAAATCAACACAGCACTAGATCAGAGCTTAGAAGCCTTAAAAAATTTACTCCAAGAAAAGTCTGAACGTTCAAAAGCGGTTCAATCAAAAAATGAACCACCTAAGTCAAAGAAAACCAAAGTTGTAAAGGCGTAGTTCAAAAAGTTCACCAAAAGGTATAAGCGAATGAAAAATTTACCGCTAAAAAACCCTAGCTACGAACACTTACAAGTCGCTTTTAAAGAGTGGTTGGACATACTCGGTTACAATCCGCAGACCGTTTACAACATGCCTTCCATGATTCGCGAGTTCCTGCATTTTTTAGAGCAAGAAGACTGCAACCAGATCAATCAACTCCAAAGCCAACATTACAAAGACTACTTTGATTACCTGAGCACACGACCCAACCAACGAAGAGGAGGAGGACTTGGAAACGTTTATATCAACCAACAAATTCAAGCACTTGAAAAGTTCTATGAGTTCTTACAACACAAAGGAACAAATGGAATCCCGCCCGTAACTTTAAAGCAACTCAAAGTTGAAAAGGGAAACATTACCGTTTTGACACAAGAAGAAATTAAACAACTTTTTGAAGCTACCAACCAGGAAACTGTACACCCAAAACAAGAAGCCTTCAACGCAAGGGACAAAGCGATGTTGGTGGTTTTTTATGCTTGTGGATTACGAAGAAGAGAAGGCAGCAGCTTGGAGGTAGATGATCTGAACTTTGACCGGAGAATCCTGCATGTGAGAAAAGGCAAGAACTACAAAGAACGATTGGTTCCGTTCAGCAAGTCGAGTTCCAAAATCTTGCAGGAATGGATTTATGATTACAGACCACAATTGATCAAGAGCCAAAAGGACGGAAAACTTTTTATCAGCATGTTCGGAAAAGCCATGACAGGCGGCAGTTTGTACACGCGATTAAAGAAACTGATCCTGTTGGTTGATAATCCAGACTTACAGCAAAAGGAAGTGGGTTTACATACGTTACGGCATTCCATCGCAACCCACCTTTTAGAAAACGGAATGGAATTGCAGAAGATCCAACGGTTCTTAGGTCACAGCAGCTTGGAGAGCACACAGATTTACACACACTTAATTGATAAAGATGAAAAGCTTTAAAGATTATTTACAAAGCCAAGGTAAAAGCAAATCCACCGTAAGCCATTACAGCAGCTACGCACTTGATTTTTTAGCATGGT
The DNA here is from genome assembly GCA_002415785.1 of Flavobacteriales bacterium UBA5081. GTDB lineage: Bacteria > Bacteroidota > Bacteroidia > Flavobacteriales_E > Vicingaceae > UBA5081. The sequence goes on along the minus strand of DIAJ01000032.1, from coordinate 72,096 downwards.
TGGACAAAGACCACACAGAACCGGAAAACGCTACAGCAAAAGAAGTTCTAAGTTATTTGAACCACTTGCAGAAGAAAGGACAGGAAAGCAAAACCCGAAACATTAGGTTGAATGTGATCAAGCAGTTTTTTAACTATCAAATCGAACAAGGCCACCGAACAGACAATCCGGTTCAGCACCTGAGAATTAGAGGAGCAAAAACGAAAAAGCTTTATCCGATTTTAGATAAACAACAATTGGACAAGCTTTATACTGATTACAAAATTCCCGATGAAAAAGATGAGCGAGCCAAGCGAAATTGGTTTGAAAGTTACCGATTGAGTAAAGCTCGAAACAAAGCCATTTTAAGTTTAATGATCCATCAAGGTTTAACCACTCCGGAAGTAAGCAATTTACAACTGAGTGATCTAAAATTGAAAGAAGGCAAAATATTTATTGCCGGAGGAAGAAAGAGCAACGAACGGACATTGGAATTGAAATCAAACCAAATTATTGAACTGATGGAATACCAATTTACAACAAGGAATGAGCTGTTGAAATACTGCAAAGGAGAAACTAACAATTTATTTATCAGCTCGCCACCATTCGGAAGAAATTATAATGTAAGAACAGATTGTAAAGAAATTTGGAAGCGATTAAGTCAAGAAATCAGAGAGCAAAACAACTATTTTATCAACTTCAAACAAGTTCGGACTTCTGTGATTACACATTGGCTAAAGCAATTTAATTTAAGGCAAGTTCAGTACATGGCCGGACATCGATATGTAAGTTCTACGGAAGGATATTTAGTGAATCATACGGAAGATTTACAGAAAGATATCGATGAGTTTTATCCGTTTTAGAAAGAATAAGTGTTTGATGTTCCAAATTGGAATATCAAGTTGAAAAAGTAAATTTGAAAACTATGGCAGAACAGTTCCCCCAAAAGACAATAGAAAACCTTTACAAAGAAGTAAAGCAAGTTATAGAAGAGTCGAGAGACAAAGTGTATCGGGCAGCAAATTTTGCAATGGTTCAAGCCTATTGGAGCATTGGAAAGTTGATTGTTGAAGAAGAACAGAAGGGAGAAGAACGAGCAGAATATGGAGAGGCTTTATTAGAGGAATTATCCGAAAAACTAACTAAAGAATACGGCAAAGGGTTTAGCAATCGAAACTTAAGGCATATTCGGCAGTTTTACAGAGTTTTTCCAAAATGGAACGCAGTGCGTTCCGAATTGAGTTGGACACATTATCGCTTGCTTTTGAAAGTAGAAAAGGAAGAAGCCAGAGAATTTTATTTGAATGAGGCGATTGACTGTAATTGGAGCACAAGAAGCCTTGATCGACAAATTGGGAATCTCTATTATGAACGAATGTTCATGAGTAGAAATGACAAAGTAGTTAAAGAAGAAGCCCTTCAAAAAACACAAGAGCAAGAAGCAGGCGACATTATTAAAGATCCTTATGTTTTAGAATTTTTGGGTTTAAAGGATAATCCCAATTTTAGAGAAAGTGAGTTAGAACAAGCCATTATTGATAAGCTACAGGACTTTTTACTGGAACTCGGAAAAGGTTTTGCTTTTGTTGGCAGACAACACCGATTAACCACTGAAACAGGTAAACACTTTTACGCCGACTTGGTGTTTTACAATTACATCTTAAAATGCTTTCTGATAATCGACCTTAAAACAACGGAGCTGAGCCACCAAGACATTGGGCAAATGGATATGTACGTTCGCTATTTTGAAGATAAAGTGAGAAAAGAAAACGACAATCCGACCATAGGGCTAATTCTCTGCACTGAAAAAGACCATACTGTTGTGAAATACAGTTTACTGAATGAAAGCAAACAGATTTTTGCATCTAAATACATGACTTATTTACCAACTGAAGAAGAGTTGGAAAAGGAAATTGAAAGAGAGCGAAAAGAGATAGAAATGGAAAGGAAATTGAATAAATAGAACAGGAAAAGCGGTGTTCCTCCTTCGGTCGTCAGCAAATAAAACCGCCAAGCTTTCACAGCACATTTTTTAGAATAGTTGGTTTTTAAAAGGATTAAAAAATAAGCTGTAAAACCCTTCGGGTGCTTCGCAGCTTGTCACTTTTATTGCGTTCCTCGGCCAGTCGTCACGGCAAACTACTCTGTGTTTTTAGCCCTTGCAAATCGAAGATATTGCAACAACTAAAAACCCACCGTTTGCCCATGTTTTGCTCGCCTGCGGGTCGCGGCAGGCTTCGGTTTTCCTTATTGACTTGCCTCCGCTGACGCTCTGGCGATTAAATCGGTAGCCTCGTCCGGGTTTTGAAAAGCCTCGACCCTCCTGTTTATTTTCTAGATGTGTCTCCGTTTTTCAAAACCCTACATAGCGGCAAATTGCATTCGTTCCTCATGCTTTTATTTGCCCCACCTTTGCTCAACTCGCAGGCGGCTCGCAATGTCAGCGCTATGGCTACGCCGTTTGGCTCAAGGCTGTTTTTCCTTACATTTCGTTTAATCAGTAAATATGTCAGTATTAAAATGATGGCATAATAGCTGATTAAAAATCAGCTCATTTAATAAATAACTAAAATAAAAAATTATGTTCGGACGAAAGAAATACGTTAATCTATTTAGAGAGATACAATTACCTCACTATCTAACTGAAAAAGAGGATGAAGTAAAAAATAAAATTACAGGATACAGCGATAGCGTTTTAGCAAACCTTGATAAAGAAAGAGAAATTGAAAACTTAGTAGATGACCTTGATTTAGAAGTTCCAAGTTTATTAAAAGAGCAAACGAAGTCCTCTATAATCATTGAAGAAATGTCAGGTCAACAATTACCTGCAGGTACAGAATTTGTCATGGGACGTAGATATAATATTGAAGTTGCAAATTATACCATCCCTTTTAAAGGGAATAAGGATTTTTTTAAGTGTGTGCCTTCCAAGACTTATGGATTCAAACCTCTTGAGGTTGAGATAAAAGATAATACAATGGTTGTTAAATTGACTAATTGGTTAGGTGGTATTAGTGGCAATGATAAAGTAATTGAATCTTTGAAAAATGAATTAAAAAATTATGTTTCTGCTATTGAAGATGTCTTAGAATTACATCAAAATGATATTGTGGAATACGTTCCAATCTTGAAAAAGAAGATTGACTCCGTTTTACAACCTTTAATTGAGAAAGTAAATATTAAAAATAATAGCAGTGATAAACTTAATCCATTCTAATTATCATTATGGTTTTAACTTCGCATCAAATTGACTGCTAACCTTCCGCACTTTGCCTACTCTTTTGCTCCGCATAAAGCCCGGAAAGCGTTTGGATTACTCTTTTTTAATGAACAAAACACACTGACACCCCCCAACCAAATTTTATTCATTAAAAAAGAGTGATCTTTTAAAACTTCTAAGCTCTAAACGGTATAATAGATATATGAATTAAAAAAATAAATAAAATGAAAAAAGAAGATTTAAGACCAGTGAAGTTTAGAAAATATCCTCCGGGATATCAAAATCAAGAATACGTAAGAGGATGGTTCCACATGTATATAACCTTGAAAAATGATGATGGATCAGAATATTTAAGAGCGTATGTAGAACTTGAAGATGGAACTATGGTTCAGAAGATTGTAGAAGAAATGCAATTTACAGACAGAGAGGTTGAAATTAATTAAGAATAGGAAACACATTTTGTTGTTGGAATCATAGACGGATATGGATTGCTCTTGGGGAAGCTATTGCGTTGGAGCAAGGAATGTAGCGAGTTCCAACAATAAAATGTGTTGATAATTAAAATTTACTATCTTTCTTGCATTGCAATAACAAGGAAGCTTAAACAAATGACTACTCCCGATACAACTAGACGCAGTTTATATTATTATGAACTCACTTTTAACGATTTTGTTAAGTACGAAGGCGTTGAACATAATTACTTAGAATGCCTTCGTCACGTCAATAAACTCGTTAGAGATAAAGATAAATCTAGATACTTAACAAGAGAGAACGACACTTTATTTTTTGGACAATTAGATTTTATACCTGACAAAAAATACATAAAAGGGAGACTGTTTAAAGTGCGGAACGACATCTTTCCCCAATTAATCAATATGTCTAGTGAAGACATTAGCGATTTAGTAACAGATGAAGAGCAAGGAATATTAGAAACAACTCATTTCCTTATTGACTATAGAAATCGAACAAAAGCTCAAGTAGCCTTAGAGTACAATCATTATGGTGCAAGAATTACAGAGTTTGTAAAGTATCTATCTCATTTAGGTCGTGAAACAAAAAGAGTAAAGAAGGTAGATGCGTTCCCATTGGTTAGAGATCGCCTTGAATCTATTACAACTAGAATTAATCGAGTCTCTAAATTTGTTGTTAAAGTTCACAGAGATAATATTGATAGGATTAAGGAAACTGATGAAGGGTTAGCTACAACTCTTCATCATGCTCAGAATTATGCTAATTCTGATTATGTTACTCTCGATATGAAAATTGATTACAAGGAAAAAGTAGATACTCCTATTGCTCGAGGTTCAATAATGACATGGGTTAGGAAGCTTATCTCTAAACCAGACGAGATCGAAAACTTTGAGCAATTTAGAGTTGAAGCTGAAGACGAAGAAAACAACAATAAATTAGATGTTTTTGATTTAATTATTGATAAAGAGAAAAGTCAAATAGTTGCCGAGAAAAAGGCTAATTCTAGAGTTATAGTTAGTAGCAACTTTTTCCCTAAAATGATTACTGAATACGAGAGGAAATATTTATGAGAAAATATAAAGTTCCTTTTTACATTAAAGTCTTAGATGTATACTTGAAAGTCCCTATTTTGATTGACTTGATTGTAACTGCAGCTATATTATGGGGAGTTTATCTGATGCAACAGAAAGCTTTGCTTACTATATTTGATAATGCCGTAATGAAATCTCTTAATTCTGATTTGATCTCAACTTCAATCTCACTCGCAGGATTCGTATTAGCAGCATTAACCATAATAGTCACGTTCAAGGATTCAGTAAACAGTAGAGAGGATAGCAATAGCGGAAGAGATCTTTTCTTTAAATCAAAAGCATATTACCCTACTGTCAAAGTGTTTTACCGTGCTTCTTTGGTCTTATTGTTTATATTTTTGACTTTATCTCTCTGCAAGATAACGGAAGGTCAATATCCAGCAAAAGTCTATAACTTCATAGTAATAGCTAACCTTTGTCTAATTGTAACTACCGTTTTAAGAAGCCTTTATTTACTGTTAAAGATTATAAAGCTACAAGACAAAGCTAATCAGCAAGGAAAAGCGGGGTAGGGAGCTATTTAGCATAATGTACATTATAGCTGACCCGCAACACCATTAATCAGATCAAGAGCCGTGAGGAGTTCTATAATGCACATTATGTTACTTAGCATGGCAGCTTTTTACTACTTATTTTTCCTTGTCCGGGAACAGCTTTTGTACTCAATTGCTGTTATTGGGTCAGCTTAAAAAATGGGTAGTAAAAAGCCCAGGGCAGAGCGCGGAACAAAAAGCAATCTTAGCGGGCAAATGGCATTGCTTTTTGTGTGGATTTTAACCAATGTCCTATCGAACTTATTAAGTGGTTAAAATACCGTTAGTTGAAAGATAAATTTCGGACAAAAAAAGATTGGTAAAAATTGTCATACGATTTTTTCAATTAATTGTCTAAACTTTAGGAATATAGCATTTTTCTAAAGTTCCTCAAAAACTTTTCATTTTAAGTAATTAGTTTATTAATAGCAATATAGGTTAAATTTTAAATGATTTCTTATGTCCTATTTTCACTTTGCAAAATGTCAAAACTTTGTAGCAATCTCAATAGCCCTTGGTAATCTGAGAAAAAAATGACATAATGTATATAAAGGAAAACTAAAAGACATGATAAAAATTAAGAGAGTTGAAGGAATAGAGTTTAAGTTACCAAGCTGGAAGGCTATGACAGTTATAATTATATTGGCACTTTGTTACTTCAACAAAGATTACATTTCAATAATTGAAATTATTAAGCAGATTATAAAGTGAGAAATTCTTAAATTGCAACTTCAATGGGATGCCTTAAACTAACATATTGCGAGCCAAAGGAAGCTCCAGAAGTGATTGCCAATTTTTTTGGAAACGCTCTAGAAAAGAATGCCCCCGAGCCGTTTTTTTGCCTAAATGCTTACACCTATGGGTTTCAAGGTATGCAGAGAACCGATGAGTGGAGCGGCAGCGGAAACCATTATACAGCACCAAATTGGGAGTACAGCCCAAGGCTCGGCAGAAGATGGAATACAGACCCAGTCTTTTACCCTTGGCAAAGCAGCTATGCAACTTTTAACAACAACCCGATTTATTATACTGACCCAAGTGGGTTGGAAGCAAAAGGTCCCGGAAAAAGAACACTGTGGCAGAGACTCACCGGTAAAACATCTACCGGACAAAAACACATGGGTAAAACCGGCTTTAAAGCTTGGTTTAAGAATTTCTTTCAAGGAATAGGTGATTTATTTAATGGAAAAAGGAATAAATCTAAAAATCAAAATCCAACAGATCAAGGACCACCGCCCGGGTGGAAGTCAAGTATACCGGAAGTAGTTATTTCGGCAGAAAGACCGAGAGTGCCTTTTAAAAGGGGATACATAACACTTACTACTCCTAATGCTCCTAGTCAGAGTGTTAGAACTTGGTCTGATGCACCTGATCGGTTTCCGGAAGGTCATTGGAATGCCGAGGGGGTTGAAGCTATGACATCACTTTCAGGCAGATCAATGGACTTGCCTTCGTATATTTTTCATCCATGGGAATTTATTGCAAATCTCACTTCTCGAATTGTTGGAGCATTTAAGGCATATTATAATGATGAAGCAAGAATGAAATCAACTACTGATAAAGATGTAGAAAAGCAGGCAGAGAAAGCAGCAGAGGATTATAATGAAAAGAAAAAACCGAAAAAGCAAATTTTAAGAGAGTTTAATGATACACGTGATACTATTAGAGAAATTGAAGTTGATGTAGATGACCCATATAATGAAAGGGGGGAAGGTGATACTCTAAGGAGCGGTATTGATGAATTTAATAACTAATGAAATATTTTATGAAAACTTATAGTATAATTTTAATAACAGTTTTATTTATCTTTTCTTGCAATTTTAAAAAGAAGAAAGAAAATGAAGTCCAAATAGTATTTAACGACGGACTTTATGAAGTAAGAAATGTTGAAAGCAATAAATTGCAAGAAGATTCAGTAAAGTTTTATTTAGATTCAAATCTTAATATTTTAAAGAGATTAATAACAACTGTTAAATTGAATGGAGTTCAACATACAAATCAAATAATAAATTATGATGAGAGTGGAAAAGTTGATTCTTCTAGAAGTATCTTTTATTCTATTGAGAAAAGTGATTCTTATTTAAACATTAGATATTACTCAAAGTATAAAGATTCTGTTTGTTTAGTTATTGGTGATTTCGATTCAAATTATATCAGCTTTAATAAGTTAGACACATTCTATTTAAAGCAAGAATCAATTAAAGTTCCATATAAAGGTTATTATCAAAGAGGAAAACTTGGAATCTACAAGAAAGATGGTTTTAAGTACAAAGGGTTTGAGTTATATATTCCTTCACGGTTGATTGATTCATAAATTTCTAATGAGATTAGTTATTTCGGCGGATAGACCGAGAAGGCCTTTTCCTCAAGATTATTTTATTCTTACAAGTCCTGATACAAGAAATCATACACCAATAGCAGAGCCTTGGGTTACAGACCCCAATATAATTCCGAATGGACATTTTGATGTTAGCGTCGTCTCAGATTTAACATATTACACTAGTCGTTGGAGGAATTTAAGTTTACCAAGTTTTGACCACTCTCCTTTTGAGTTATTACCTGACTTTATAGGAAACGTGGCTGACATCATTAGTGAATGGTATTCAGATGATAAAAAAATTGCTTTAGAGTCTGCTGATGATAAAGATGTAAAAAAACAGGTAGAGAAAACGGCAGAGGATTATCATAAAAAAGATACGATAAAGTTAATTCCTGATGGGAGTTCTCATCCATTTTTACATATTTTCTTTAATGAAATAATAACTAAAGGAAATATTGATTCGAATAGAATTAGTGAACAGATTTATAAAAAATATTATGAAAATGATACCAATGTTGTTAAGGATTATTAAGCCGTTATTTCTTTTAGTTATTCTTTGCAATCTAATTGCTTGTGGGGTGAGTACAATTGAAAAAGAAGTAGTAGAGACTTTCCCAAATGATCAGCCCAAAACTGTATTGTATAGAAGTAATGAAGGGAATTTAATTAAGAGAGAGGAGTTTTATGAGTCTGGAAGAAAAAAAGCTATGATAGAATATAAAGACTCTGTGCCAAATGGGAAAATGATGAAATGGTATGAAAATGGAACGCTTAGGGCAGAAGGCACTTTTGTAAATGGCTCAAGAGTCGATACTAGTTATCAATATAATGTTGATGGTAATTTAGAAAGAAGTTTTTATTACCAAAATGATAAGGCTAAAATTATAACGGATTACTATTTAAGTGGAAAAAAGGAAAAGCAATTAAACTTTATAGAAGATGTTCTGTATATGTGGTATGAAAATGGTCAATTGAAGACGAAGCTAGCAAATAGTAACGGTGATTTTATTGACTATTACTCAAATGGAAATGTTCAAATGAAGGGCAAGATTGAGAAAGGGAAAAAAGAGGGTGTTTATTATTATTTTATGGAAAAAGGCGATACTTTAAAAACGATAACTTATAGAGCAGGTGAGGCTGTAGATAGTGTGTTGTTTTCAAACGAGTAAGAGTTCTGTTGACGAAACAGGTTTACAAGTATGGGTTTCAAGGAATGCAGCGAACCGATGAATGGAGCGGCAGCGGAAACCATTATTCAACTTATTATAGAGGATATGACCCAAGACTTGGAAGGTGGATAAGTCATGAGCCAAAATATGTTGCATGGGAGAGTCCATATAATGCTTTTAGAAATAATCCAATATACCTGACTGACCCTATGGGTGATTGGCCTAAAGTTGGGAAATTCTTAAAAAGAATAAGTCCATGGCATATAGGTGGTTTAAGACGACCTTTTAGTTTTAAAAATATTGTTTTACCAAAAATTAATTTGGGTAAATGGAAAGGTTTGGCAAATTATTTTAGAAGTCTTAATATTGGTCCGCCGGCTGGTAGAATGGTAAATCAAGGATGGAGTTATGGTAATGATGATCGAAATTGGTCTAGTATGTCTATAGCAACAAATGGAAACCCTATTGATAGAACTAGTAGTGTTAATTTATTTAGAGAAATGGCAAGTAAAGCCAATGATAGCCGAGTGAGTATGACAGGTATTGAAATCCATGGAGAAGCACCTCCCGGGACTGTATTTAGCGTTACAGGGGGCAAATCACAGGGACATCAACGTTCTTTGTTTGCTTCTAATGGTTTGCAGAATATGGGAAGTCCAAGTCATTTAAGATTACTATTTTCTGACGATGATGGAAAAAGTCCTGTGCCTAACAACTATTTTGAAGCTAGAGCAGGGTATATACCCGGAAGTAACTTAATGCCTTCATTTAGTTTGTTTAATCCTTCTCCAGGCTCTAGGTTTGGACTTGCTGCCTGGATGTTAAATGCTTTTAATCATAAACCATTACTTACTAATCAAGTATGGGGGCTGCGATTTAGAGCATATAATATTAATGGCTATCATGGACATGTAAACTTTAGATATCGGTATAGATGGAAGGCATGGGAAGAATGGCAGGTGGGTGAGAAATCTTTTTTATTAAGATCTTGGCATAAGTTATTATGGGGTACAGCTGGTGTAGATTAATAATTATTTTTTGTATAAATTCTTTTCCTTGCTTTAATCAAAACTTAATTTTTGATCCGGGGTTTGAAGTGTATAGGTATTGTCCTAAGGGAGTTAGTGATATGACTTTGAACTACTGGATTATACCAACAAAAGGAACTACAGATTATTTTAATTTTTGTTCTCGAAAAATGCATCCTGATAGAAATTTAAATGGTTTTCAAGAAACTAAAGAGGGTGATGGATATATTGGCTTGGGAGGAGGTAAGCAGTTTTTACAAAGACCTACTGCAGAATATATACAAACAAGGTTAGTAGAATCATTAAAAGAGGGCGAAACATACTACTTAGAGTTTTATGTTAGTTTAGCAGATTATAGCATGCAAGTTGCTAAAAATATTGGTGCTTTATTTTCTGCATCAAAATTAAGCCGTCCCACTTCAGATATTTTAAATCTTCAACCTCAAATTAAAACAAGCAAATATATTATTGATACTACAAATTGGGTTAAAGTTAGTGGAGAATACATAGCCGAAGGCTCTGAACAATATTTAACAATAGGTATATTTGGAGATAAGAACTCATTTAAAAAGCTTAAACGTAAAAAGTATCCTAGAAAAAAATTTGCATATTATTATGTTGATAACGTTTGCCTTATAAATATGAGTGTAGACACTTATTGTAAAGAAGTAATTACTAAAAAATCAAATGAAACTTTAAAAGAAGAGTTGATCTTTGACAAAGTATCAATAATAACTCTACCTGACTTTACTTTTGAAACCGGCAAGTGGATTATAGCAGAAGATAAAGTTCCATTGCTTGATAGCTTAGCTGATTATTTAAAACTTAATAAAAAGGCTGAAATCGTAATTGAAGGATATACAGATAATATAGGTAAAGAAGAGGAAAATCAATTGCTTTCTGAAAAACGTGCTGAATCAGTTATGGAATATTTATTGAATATAGGAATTGGTGAAAGTCGAATAACTACGATTGGTTTTGGGAGTCAACATCCGGTTTCATCTAATTCAACAGCGGTAGGTAGGTCCAAAAACCGTAGAGTTGAAATAAAAATTGAATAATTTTAAACTGATACTTTATGATTTTAAATGTGTTAATGTTAATTTTTAATTTGTTCTTATCTCCCAGTGAGGATAAAATTGAATGGTCAGAAAATACTCAATTGACTTGGGAGGACTTTAAGGGTAAACCGTATAATTCATATAAGCATGATGCACTCTCAAAACTTGAGATTTCATATTGGTTTAATGTACCTAGAGAAGGTAGTGCTCAAGTTGAAATAAAAGCTATTTTTTATAAAAAGAGCTCTTGGGTAAAGCCTAAGGAAAAAACGGAGTCCTTATTATCACATGAGAATCTTCATTTTGATATAGCAGAGGTTTTTGCTCGAAAAGTTCGCAAAGAGATTAAAGCATATTATGAAAAAAAAGGGAGGTCAAAAGCATCAAAACTAAATAAAAAGTTTTCAAAGATCTATAATATGCTGTATGATGATTATGAGAAGTATCAACAACTTTATGATAAAGAAACAGCCTATTCTACAAATAAAAAAGAGCAAGCTAGATGGAAGGAAAAAATTAAAAGAGAATTAATTGAATTGGAAGAATATGCTAAATCTGTAGTTGAAATTAACCTTTCTTAATCTTATAATGAGTAATGTTTTTGCACAATGAAAGCTTGTATTCCGAAAGTACAGTAGCGAAACATAGGTACCTAGTTCGTAAGGAATAAATTACTGTTAACTACTCAATTTAGCATTTGCGACTTGACATTTGACATTTAACTTCTAATAAACCACCACTTTCTCTCTCACATTCTTATTCGGTATACTCAAGAAGTAAATGCCTTTAGCTTTGTTATTCAATTGAATACGGTTTTTATTGCTATTGATTTTACCCTCCTGAACTAACTTTCCGGATAATTCTCTGATTTGATAAAGCTCACCAATAAAACTTTGATCTACATCCAAAATGAATTGTCCTTCGGAGGGGTTGGGGTAGAGTTTGTAGTTCACGGCTGACTTTTTCAAGTCCGGAACTGAAGAAATCAATGAGTCTGCAATGGAAATGTCATCCAAGGCTAAAAGCACCGGCAGTTTAAAACCATCGATAATCCCCGTAAATCGAATTTGAATGGGGGAAGCTGTTTTATAAGCCGTTAAGTCCACACTTCGATTTACCCAAGCTCCGCTGCTGTCTGCTCCGTAAATGGAATCGATTAACTGCCAATTACCGTTTGCATTGACTTCCACTTTAAAAGTATCGGTACTTGCTAAGTTGGTGTATACCCAATAAGCGAGATTAGGTTTGGCTACTTGAGAAATATCCACACAAGGCGTAAAAAGCTCCAATTCTCTTCGATTGGCGAGGTTGTTGGCGTAAATGTAATTGCCATTTCCTAATGTATGATCGGCAATTGGACCATTCATAATGGTGTCAAAACAACTAACAGTATTGTGCACCGCCCAAGAATGGTTGGTGGTTGACCAACCATTGATTAATAATTCATTCTCTTGACTTTTAACCCAACAACTGTCATCTGCAAAACTTTCAAAACCTTCAAACAGACTGTCTACTTTTGTCTGATTGGTAATAGAAGTTGTTAGCGTATCATCCGATCGTTGGGTATCTCCGTTAAGTGAAGTCCACGCTTTGATATTGTAGGTGTTGCCCGGCTGGTTCAAGGCAGCAGCAGTAGAAAACTGATGCGTAAAAGTACGTCCCGGAGCAATGGCTTGAGCAATGCTGTCTTGTACTGCTGTGTTTTGATCAATTTGATAATAGGTTTTAATCGCATTAGCGGGAATGGAATCTAAACCGATGTTTTCAACGGTAATGAAAACATTCCCATTGCCATACGAACAACCATTCACTGACACCTCCATTTCATTTGTTCGCAAGTTGTAAGGAGCCGCTTGCTCAAGCAATTGAATATCATCCAAACTGATGGTGGTGGATTGATTTTGGTTAGTATCCACAAAGCGGAAACCGAGTGCAAAGGAACTGTCTAAATAGGCATTTAAATTCATTCTTTTACGCTGCCATTGACCATTTGGAGAAGAACCGACAATGGAGTCAATTATAACAACAGCCGTATCACTGTGATCATAGATGTACAATTTACTGCTAGCCGTTCCCTGTATGTTATACCAAAACAACAAATCCAAAGAGTCTGCATCGTTTGTATTCATGCAAATGCTTTCTAAACGTACGTCGTGGGTATCGTTATTGAGGTTGTAAAGGAATTGATGACCATTAAAAGTATGATTGTTTAAAGGAGTGCTGTTATTGATGTTGTCATTAATCAGCAGCCAGTCATCACTAAAATCCCACAAAGTAGAATTTAAATCCCCAATGGTGTACTTTTCAAAATCTTCTGTAAAGTTTTTGTTGACAAAGGGTTGATGGAATTCAAAATGTACTGTATCGCCCCAAAATAGATTGCTGTCGATGTGCGAATTCATTATGTCAACAGAAATTACTTCCCCATATTGAGTCAAATCAATACTATCAGAAAAAGTAAAATAGGTGGTATCTCCTGTATTCAAGCTTTGGTGTAAAGTATCGTAAAAAGTTTGTTGTCCATTGATGGTATAGGAGAGCAGAAGGGAGTCCTGACCAAGATCAACCAATGTTTTATTGATGATTTCAAGGGAAATGGGTAGTTTACTTCGATTGTCACAAAAAGAAGTTTCACTCAAACTATTCATTTGAACATGAGTCGGATCAATTCGAACATCATCAATGGCAACATCTCCAACACAACAGCCGATAGAACTTCCTCTGAACCGAATTTTAGTATTCATTCCGCTAATTGGTAAAATAACTTCGTGATACGTCCAAGGTGAGTTTGAAGATGTTTGTGGTTTTTGAGTAATGGTTTCTATGTTTACCCAATTTTGTCCGTCATAATAGTCAATATTCAATGGTTGCATATTGGCTCCATAACGGTGATACCAAAAGTTTAGAATAGCTCCATTGGGTTGATTGAAATTAATGCAAGGACTTTCAAAAATTCCATTACTACCTGCTTGCGATGTTTCTAAGTATATATATTTGCCATAGCCGCTTGTATGATCAAAATTAGGACCGGTAGGAGTAGATGGAGTGTTACTTGAGTTTGCACGCCACCCAAAAGAACTAGTACCTTGAGAAATTGGGTCAGTACTCCAACCATTTTGATTGGCAGCTCCATTTGTAAAACCATCAAAGTTTTCAGAATATGGAATAGATAAAGATGAGTAAGAAGTAACGTTACTAAATAGGTGAATCAAAGTGTCATTATATTGATTACTATCTCCAACTACTTTAATCCAAGTCTTAAGCGTGTAATTCTTTTGTTGAGATAAGTCAAATGCATGCATAGAAATGTGTGAATAGGTAGAAAGTGTGTCGATTGTACTTATGACAACTTCTGAGTCAATGGGTAAATTGTCTAGTTGATAAAATACTTGAAAAGTATCAATAGAGTCATAACCGTAATTGGTTAGATTCAATGCAATTCGTTCAGTATTTCCAAGGTCACAAAAGGTCGAATTGGTTGGGTAAATAATTTCACTGATTGCAAGATCTTTGTTTTGTCTCTTAATTATGGCAATGTTATCAATACCTATTCCTTCTTCTTGAACACCCCCGTCACTTTTAAAAACAAAACGCAATTTAACTTGAGGTTCACCGGCAAGGTTGCTTAATAAGTTAGAGGCTTTAATCCAACCATTACTGTTACCTGTCCATACGTTTTCGTTATTCCATGAAATTTTAAAGTTATACCAATTGTTCGATAAACTAGAGTTAGGTACTTTTTGCCAGCTTTGACCAAAGTTAATGGAGTACTCTAACCACAGCCTATCAAATGCTGTTTCAGTATAGTAGTTTAACTGAAAATTAATAAATGGATCACCCACCTCATTGCTAAAATCAAAACAGGGAGAAGTCAAATAACTTAACTCATTATTATAATAATTACCATTTAAATTAGTCACCCAAGCATTTTGTCCGGAGTAGGCGGTATCTATTACATTTCCTGCAGGTACTCCCCAAGCCCAGGATGAGTTCGTTCCACTTGCTTTCCAAGCGTTGTTGATGCTTTCAAAATTATCGAAATAAGGCAGTTGATAGGCTGTGTCATTTGAAATTTGAACACTTAGGGTATCATTGGTTAAGCTGGAATCATTCGGAAGTTGGGTGTAAACTTTTAAATCGTGCAGCCCTAAATTTGAAAAATCACCGGTATTGCTGAAAGTATATATTAAAGAGTCTTGATAAGCAATGCTGTCGGTTACGGTTTCTACTATAGCCTGATTGCCGTTTAATTCAAAAGTGATGTCAAAATTTTGTTGGGTTAGATGCCCGAGATTTTTAATTAAAACTTTAATGGAGTCTGTAGCACTTAATTCGCAGCCTGTTTCAGGCGCTATAATTTCAGCAACAGATAGGTCATTTGCAATAGGCGACCAAATTTTAACATTGTCTAGACCAACATAATATCCCCAGTCATTACCATCATGATAGGTAAATCGAACTTGGCAATTTGTATCTGCATAAGCTGAAATGTCGATAAATGCAGAAGGAGAATTAGCGCAAGTAGGGTGAACATAATTTCCACAATCATCCTGCCACCGTGAAAAAACTCTCTGCCATTGACTGCCATTGAAAATATCTACATAAAATGAGTCAGGTATAAAGTTTAATTCTCTAAAGTTGTAATTAAATGACAAATATGTAATAGAATCTCCTGCATTGTTAAAGGAAGGGGTTATTAATTCAGCGGTATTATTGTTAGAGGCTTGCCCTAATACATCATCATCAAAAAAAGCCATGGGTGTGCCATCTAAGTTTTGATTGCCGGAGTGCAAGTTTGCTCCATCAATCCCAAAACTCCAGGCTTGAGAACCGGAAACTGCATTGTTTGACCAACCAGAGGGTAGGGTGGAGTTGTTGAAATCTTCGTTAACATGGTTTTTTTGGCTGTAAACAAGTGTTGTCAATAGTTGGATAGCTAAAAAGAGGTAGCGTTTCATGATTAAATTCGTTAAAAATTCTAAAATGCTAAGGTATTAATATTTCATAAAATAGGAAGATTAGATATAGTTAATTAATGATATAGAGTTTTCGACTGGCAGATTTAGGATATCTTACTTTTACAATTGCTGCCAATTTATTAATTAAAACAAGTGTTTGATTACTAAATAATATGAGCCTAGCCTTTTTTCTATACAGAAATGATTTCCTTAACATGTAGACGAATCTTTTCAGCTAAATTATCCGTTGGTAAGTCGTTTTCATCATTGCCAAAAGGATCTTCGATTTCTTCTGCTAATAACTCTAAGCTGCCAAAAACATAGAGCACAAAGGTAGAAATGGGTACTGCCCAATAATGAAAGTCATGCGTGAGTCCAAAAGGTAGAGTCAAGGTGTAAACAAATATGAATTTCTTTAAAAATATGTTGTAAGAAAAGGGGATAGGCGTATTTTTAATTCGCTCGCAAGCCCCAATAATATCGGTGAAGGATTTAATTTCTTTATCGAGGGTGATCAATTGGTCCCCGCTAATTTTATTATTAACATACAATTGATTTAACTCTTTGTAAAGTCTCAATGCTATTTGATTGGGAATATGAGAGGACTTTGCTAATTCAGTTTTATTCATGAAACCTCCAAGCTCAAGCTTTTCAACTTCAACCCCTTTCCTCAAGTGTTCTTTCATGGCATCAACATAGGCGGGAATAAGTGTTTCAAAGAGTTTTAGGCTTTCGGTTTCTGATACCGGTAGGTGGGCTTTAAGTTTAATTGCTGCATTACGGCAGTTGTTGACCATGGCGCCCCATTGTTTTCTGCCTTCCCACCAGCGGTCGTAAGCTGAATTGGTTCTAAAAACCAAAAGCAAACTGATGACAAAGCCCAGTAAAGAATGAATTCGGGTTGAATTGGCAAATACGTATAGTTGTTGATAGTGAAGTTCTGCATACACCAAACCGGCAGTGCAAACAGCAAACAAAACTAACACCCAAAACATTTGACGAAAAGTGTCGCTTTTGTGAAATCTGAAAATTAAACCAAACCATTCTTTGGGATTGTATTGTATCATTGCTGTTTTTTTCGTCAAAAATAAGCTTTCAAAACTTTAATATTCTCACTTAATCGGATTCAGAAAACTCTCAATCATTTTTAGCGTTTTGATAGATGAGTTTTTGGGAACTTCTTATCTTTAGCTAAATTTTTAATAAATGAAAAAGATAGCTGTTTTTACTTCAGGAGGCGATTCGCCGGGAATGAATGCTTGCATACGATCAGTTGTTCGGACTGCCATTTACAATAAACTAGAGGTGGTTGGAATCATCCGCGGTTATGAGGGAATGATCAATGGCGACTTTTTGCCCATGCAATCATCTTCGGTAAGCAATATTATTCAAAGAGGTGGTACGATTTTAAAGAGCGCCAGGAATAAACAGTTTATGACAAAAGAAGGTCGTGCTAAAGCGGCTGAAAACTTAAAGAATGAAGGAATTGAGGGAATAGTTGCGATTGGAGGAGATGGCACTTTTACCGGGGCAAAAATATTTTTCGAAGAACACGGAATTCCAACTATTGGAGTTCCGGGTACAATCGACAATGACTTGTATGGTACAGATTATACCATAGGTTATGATACGGCCGTGAACACGGTTGTTGAAGCTGTTGATAAAATCAGAGATACGGCAGATGCGCACGATCGATTGTTTTTTGTTGAGGTGATGGGCAGAGATGCCGGTTTTATTGCGCTTCGCTCCGGTATTAGTGTGGGGGCTGAGGCTGTTCTTATTCCGGAAACGGAAACTTATGTTGATCGCCTAATTGAGAAGCTCAAAAAAGGCTGGGAGAGGCAAAAAAGTAGCAGCATTATCATTGTTGCTGAAGGAGATGATGCCGGCGGAGCTTATGAAGTAGCAGAGAAAGTAAAAGCAAAGTTCAAACATTATGAAACAAAAGTAACAGTTCTGGGACACCTGCAAAGAGGTGGCAGTCCTTCAGCTGCCGATCGCGTATTGGCTAGCCAGTTGGGTAATGCCGCAGTAAATGCATTGATTGAAGGAAGATATAATGAAATGGCGGGAATCGTAAATCGAAAAGTAGTCTTTACTCCATTTGAAAAAGCCATTAAACACAACCAAGATATTAATCAGGAGTTATTAAAATTGGCAGATGTTTTATCGATTTAGTGAAGACAGAGTAATTAGATAGCTATCTTTGAATGCCAATAAAATTTAACCTTTGAGCGAAAGAAAAACTTATTTTGTTAATGTTATTCTACCCTTAGCTTTGCCGCGAACTTTCACTTATCGTTTGCCGCAAGAGTGGAATGACTTTATTCAAATAGGTCAGCGCGTAATTGTAGAATTTGGAAGAGGTAAAAAGCAATATTCGGCAATTGTTGAAAAGATTCACGAACAAGCTCCCACGAACTATCAAGCTAAATACATCGAGGCAATTTTAGATGAATCACCCATTCTACATCAAAATCAATTAGACTTTTGGTGGTGGATTAGTGAGTACTATATGTCGCCCATTGGAGATGTGATGAATGCTGCATTGCCGGGTGGTTTGCGTTTAGCTAGTGAAACAAGGGTTTTACTTCATCCCAATTATCAAGAGCTAGTGAATGAGCTAAGCGATGAAGAGTATATCTTAGTGGAAGCCTTAGAGGTGCGTAACGTTTTAGACTTAAGTGAGATTTCTCAAATTTTAGGCATTAAACATGTTCACTCAAAAGTGAAAAACTTAATTGAAAAGAGAGTTGTAATGACTGAGGAGGAAATTAAGCAACGCTTTAAGCCTAAAATGATTGATTATGTTAAGTTGACCAAAAATGCTGCTAAAGAAAGTCGACTGAAAGAAATATTTGAAGAACTTGAACGGGCTCCAAAGCAATTAGAAGCTTTGATGACCTATATCCAGATGGCAAAGTATTACAGCCAAGAACTTAAGGAGGTTAAAAAGCTAGATTTACAGAAGGCGGTACAGGGAACATCTTCATTAATAAATGAGTTGGTAAAAAAAGGAGTTTTTGAAATTTATCAAGTTGAAGCCGGTCGCTTGCAAACTTCTGCTGCAACTCAGAGTAGAAAAGATTTAAACGAATTTCAGCAAAAGGCTTTTGGTGAGATCAAGCAGCATTATCAGCAGCAAGATGTGGTTTTGCTTCATGGTGTTACTTCTAGTGGAAAAACAGAAATTTATATTAAGCTAATTGAAGAAGCAGTGAAATCAGGCAAGCAAGTTTTATACCTTTTGCCGGAAATTGCACTTACTACGCAAATAGTGCTTCGACTACAAGCTATTTTTGGAGAGAAGGTGGGTGTGTACCATTCTCGATTTAATGAAAATGAAAGGGTTGAAGTTTGGAATAATGTCTTAAAGTTTAATCCCGGTCATTTCGAAGACTTTCAAATTATTCTGG
The DNA here is from genome assembly GCA_002415785.1 of Flavobacteriales bacterium UBA5081. Classification (GTDB taxonomy): domain Bacteria; phylum Bacteroidota; class Bacteroidia; order Flavobacteriales_E; family Vicingaceae; genus UBA5081. Next base: position 52,850 of record DIAJ01000032.1, on the reverse strand, counting down.
GAGCGCGTTCGTCTCTTTTTCTACCTTTTAGTCAGCTGGGTTTAGTGATTGTTGACGAAGAGCACGAAAATACTTTTAAGCAGTATGACCCTTCTCCACGTTATCAAGCGAGAGATGCTGCCATTGTGTTGGCAAAAATGCAAAATGCCAAGGTGCTTTTGGGTTCTGCTACTCCTTCGGTAGAAAGTTATAGAAACACACAGGAAGGAAAATACGGTTTAGTGAGCTTAAATAAGCGTCACGGTAAAGTACAGTTGCCGGAAATATTAGTAGCAGATATAAAAGATGCTACAAAGAAGAAAAAGATGAAATCGCACTTTTCGCCTGAACTGCTCAAAATGATGGAAGAGTGTTTGGAAGAAAACAAACAGGTAATTTTATTTCAAAACCGTCGGGGTTATTCACCAATTATGATGTGCGAAAGTTGTGGAAATTCTCCAACTTGCGTAAACTGTGATGTAAGTTTAACATATCATAAGTTCCAAAAGCAACTAAATTGCCATTATTGTGGCTATCATATAAAATTGCCAAACACTTGTCCAACTTGTGGAGATACTAATCTTCATGTAAAGGGGTTTGGAACAGAAAAAATTGAAGAAGAGTTGGCGATTTTTCTTCCGGAAGCAAAAATTGCTCGAATGGATTTAGATACCACGAGAGCGAAAAAAGCTTATCATCAAATTATTACTTCTTTTCAAGAAAAAGAAATTGATATTTTAGTAGGAACACAGATGGTAACCAAAGGCTTGGATTTTGAAGATGTAGGCTTAGTAGGCGTTTTAAATGCCGATAATATGTTACATTTTCCCGACTTTAGAGCATTTGAACGATCTTATCAATTAATGTCGCAGGTGGCAGGAAGAGCCGGCAGGAAGGGAAAGAGAGGAAAAGTATTAATTCAAACTTTTAATCCGGAGCATCAAATTATCCGTCAGGTCATCGACAGTGATTATTTAGGAATGTATAAAAATGAGTTAATTGATCGAAGGAATTTTCAATATCCGCCTTTTTATCGATTGATTCATTTGACTTTACGACATAGAGATAAAAGTAAGTTACATGCAGCTGCTCATCATTTAGCTAGAGAGCTAAAAAAGAAATTTGGTGATAGGGTATTGGGTCCGGAAGAACCTGGAATTGCTCGTATAAGAAACTATTATCATCAAAACATTATGCTGAAGCTAGAAAAACAAGCATCTCCTAAAAAAGCCAAGGAAATTTTAAATAAGCAATTAGAAGCTTTTGCCGTTCATAAAGACTATAAGTCAGTGAGAGTAGGAATAGATGTGGATCCGATGTAGTTATAATTTATTTAAAAAGGTTCTAATCAATCAAAACTATCGTTTAACTATTTTGTGTGTTGATAGCAGAGTTCCAGTTCTAGATTCAAATTTTACAATATAAAGACCTTCTGATGACTTTATATTTAGTTGAAAGTTTGAGGCAATTTCCACTTTACCTTTCTCAATAATTTTTCCTTGCAAATTATAAACAGTGTAATTTGCGTTTAAATAATCATCACTTAAATCTGCATTAAAAGAGCCATTGGAAGGATTGGGGTGAAAGCTTAGGTAGTCTACATTGTCAAAATCATTAATTCCGACACTGATAATTTGATGACAGTTTGAAGTATCTTTGCATTGACCTTGTGTTATTTCTACTGCATAATAACCATTTTGAGTGGCAGTATAGGTCGATTGAGTTGCTCCTGGAATGGCAGCGAAATTATTGCTACAGTTTAACCATTGATAACTTACACTTTGGTTAGTATTTGCGTACAAGTCTGGATCGTTTGAAGTTACTGAGGTATTTAGCTGGTTAAGTGTTACATTAATCTTTAGAACACTATCACAACCATTTTGATTGGGAATGGTGTCCATATAAATGCCTGATGAAGAAATAAGTTTTGAAGAAGGTGAAATATAGAATTGACAACCAAATGCATTAATTGAATCAATAGTAGTTTTACAGACGCTAATTTTTTGAATAAAAAAGTCGCGACCACCGTTTGAGCTACGGTTATAAATTGAAGTATCAGGGTCAAAATCAACAGTATTTGAAAAAGCACCTCCTACAAAAATTCCATTGGAACCATCAAAAGCTATTCCTGTTGCTAAGTCGTTTCCACTTCCTCCAATGGAGTGGGCACTTATAAAGTTACCGGAGCTATCAAGTTCCCAGTAGAAGGCATCTGAATCTCCTTGGCTTTGAATAATTGATGTGTTATTTGAGTCAGGGTCAGCATCAAAGCTGGTATAAAAGTAGCCTGTTCCAAAAACGAAGCCATCATTATCTATACTTATTTGTGCAAGGGCATCTGCACTAACAGAGCCAACAGTTCTATTCCACAATAAGACGCCATTAGTATCAAACTTACTAATAAACATATCTCTATGTCCATTGGAAAATTTTGTTAATGAAGTATTTACATCGGGATTAAAATCCATTGAGGATCGAAAGAGGCCACTTACATATATGTTATCATTTTGATCAGTTTTAACATCAGTAGGAATACATTCGGAATATCCTCCCCAGCTTTTTGTCCAAATCATACTGCCATTTGGTGAAAGTTTGGTGAGAAATGCATCCTCTAATCCATTTGAATTGATATTGTAATTGTTAGTAGATGGGTCGAAATCTGTGTTGCCAACAAAAGAACCACAAAATAAGATCTCTCCTTGGCTATTCACATTAATGCTATAGCCTCTATTTAAGTATGAATGATTGCTACTTGATTTGTATGTGTTTGTCCATAAGTAGCTGCCATTTGTGTCAAGAGCAATTATAAATGCATTTTCACCTGAGTTACCACTTCTAATATCTTGCAATGTGCTTGGGTCGAAGTCGACGTTTCCCTTGTAGTATCCTGAAATTAATATTGTCCCGTTGGGGTGTGTTTCAATGTATAATCCTCTGTCTTCTGAACTTCCACCAAAAGTTTTGGTCCACAAATGATTTCCTTGCTGATCGTATTTCACAACAAAAACATCATCACTACCATTTGAAAAATGTATAGAATTGCTAGTGTCCGGATCAAAGTCTACTGTATTTTGAAACTGACCGGTAGCGTAAATATTCCCAACATTATCAATGGTTATGTTTCTGATTATTTCGTTGCCATTATTACTTCCAAAAGATACAGCCCAGTTTAGACTGCCGTTAAAGTTGTATTGACAAAGAAATGCATCTTGACCTCCATTTGATGACAAATTAAAAGAATTGCCATTAGGATTAAAATCTACAGTGTTAGAGAAATCTCCTGCAGTGTATAGTAAGCCATTTGTGGATGATATTAAGCTGTATACCCTATCATTTCCCACTGATCCTGAAGATAAAGCCCAATCTAAAGTTTGAGTTTGAGCAGAAGTGTTTTTAGTTAAAAGTAATACTCCCAAAAGTATTAAGAGTGTTGTAGACGAAGTAATTGTTTTCATAGAAATAAGTGATTGATTAATACAAATGTATTATTTTTTTTGTTGTATATACCTCAAAAACAACTCTAAGCCTTTACGCTTACTTTCGTCAAGATTATAACTAATGTCATTGTTTAAATATTCAATTTGGGCACTTTGAGAAATTAAGTCAATCTGATATTTAGCAACGGCTTTTTCTATGTTATTGACACCCAGCTTTAAAACTTGATTAAACTTTTGGAGAAATTGTTTATCTAATGGTTTATTACTTACCCAAGCTGCAAAAACAAAAGGCAGCTTTTGCCATTTCATCCATTCTTCAGAAAGGTCGTAAACGTAGTTGAATTGCTTCGGCAAATTAAAGGTTCGATCTCCTATAATTACTCCGGCAGTTTTACCTTTAATCAGAGCTTCAAAACCCGGCTTGGCTTTGATAAAGTTGGATGAAATTTTCCAATACTCTTCCGATAACAGTTGACATAATCTCACAGAAGTGCGAGAGTGGTAGTCTAAGTATATGGATTCAATCTCTTCAAGCGGAACATCACTTACTAAAAGCACGGATTTAACCTTCCCGATAGCGCCAATACAATAGTTCGAAACTATTTGAGCATTATTAATTTGAGGAATAACAGCAACCGGCACTAAGCCTAAGTCAACTTCATTATTAATTAATTTACGAGCACATTCTGAGGGGATGTCTCTTTGTAAGTCTACTTGACTTAAAAAGTCTAAATCTTCTTCCATGCCATAAATAAAAGGCAGTGTGTTGAGGTAAGAAACGGCTGAGATTTTTACTTTTTCCAAGAGAATAAATTTGTGTGCAAAGTTACTGAGAAGCTTATTATTTTAGCCTTAAAAGTTCTTCCTTTTTTAAAACAGCTAGTGTAGCGGCAACCGTGCTAATGATGGCTAAAAATCCTGATAAACTAACTCCAATTATTGGGATGAGAAGAGCAAGAGCAAACAAGGCTCCGTTGGCAATGGCTAGCCCTTTATTTCTTCGTACAAAATGAATACTGTCTTTTACTTTTAGTCTACGTCTTTCACAAGTATAATCTAAAAATGAGAATCCATAAAAGTAGGAGGAGATTAAAAAGAGTAGGGGAGTACTAATTAAACCCACTAGCGGAACAAAGCTCAAAAAGAACAATAAAATCATAGCTCCTATTTCAATAAAAAAGTTGCGAATGGCCAAAACTATTCCTCTCCACATATCCTTGAAGAGTTGTAACCATGAAAAAGGTACGTCTGTTCCTAAAACAATTTTTTCAGTTTTCTCTGAGAGGAATGCCAAAATTGGAGACATTAAAATGAGAATGATATATCCGCCGATAAAAGCAAAAATTAAGAAAAAAAAGAGGCGTAAAACGAGCCATATAAAAAAGTTTACTGTACCGGCTAAGAAGTCGGCTCCAAAAAAATCCCAGCTATCCGGCTCCCATGCAAGTTGAAATAAAGTAACTGCCTGCTCTGTGAGTTCGCTAATAAAATTATAGCCTATCAAAAATAAGATGATATTGAGTGCAATCGGAACAAGAAAGAACCAAGCGAGTTTGTTCTTGAAAATAAAATCAATGGCTTTACCGTAGCTACTAAATCCTATTTGAACGTCTTTAAGAAATGTCATAAAGCAAATTTAGAGAAAGTAAGTACAGATTTGTAATTTAAAAAGAGTGAAGCATTTCTACTTTATGGTAATTAACTTAGAAAGTTTAAAACTTAAACGAAGACCTCACTTTTGCTTTAAATAACCAACAAGATCATTTGGACGTTTTGCTTCTTTCAATAAATTACAAGACCAAAAAGACCGTTTGCCGTATGACCACTTTTGGAGCTTTTCCGGTTTTTGTTTGATTTGTTGAATTAAAGTGGGCTTGTCAATCCAAGCGATAATGAAAGTATCTTTTTCGTAGCGATAAGCAGCAATTTTTCGGTAGATTTCTTCAAGTGTTGCTTTAAGGTTGATTCGCTGTTTTTTAAGCCATTCGTCTTTTCTAATTCTCAGCTGTTTAAAAACAATTTGAACGTGAATGTCTCCTTTTAGATCCTCAATTGTTTGATTGCCTCGTTTAATGAGTTTGATATCTCTTTTTTCCATCATTTCAGCAATGGTTTCATCTGCATCGGGAATAAGGGAAGTTTTTAACTCCAGCTGTAAAAGCTTGTCTTTTCCATGATACAGAAAGTCAATGTCAATCCCACTTCTAACATCCATTTGATTACTACTTTCAAACTCAATTTCGTACTGCCCCATCCATTTGGCAAAAGCATATTCTCCAATATAGCCTCTAAGTTTGCTGTCTAAGCTGACATTTGGATGCCGATTTCTTAAATTGTCAATAAACTGATTTTGCAGTGCTTTCTCCAGCGCCTGCATGATTTCCTCCTTTTCGAGCAGTATGTTTACTGCTTTATTCATCAGTAAATTTTAGTTTGTAATAGCTGAGTTGGTTATCGCTTAAGCCCTTAATTTTTTTACCTCTTCGATTAACATAACCTTCGATCACTTTTTGATTTCTCGGATAGGTAACTTCCTCACAAATTTTATTTTCATTATTGGTGATTAAAGTACAGCCTCTTTTTCCATTATCTTCTTTGTTTGCCAGCATACATGCGTGCAGTGTGCTCCCGCTTCCGGCAAAAAAGTCTAATACTTTAGCTGTCTTATCCTCAAATAAATTGAGCACAAATCGTATTAAGTCAGTAGGTTTTGGGAAAGTAAAAATATCTTGATTCAGTATGTCTTTTAGTTCATTGCTTCCCTTAGAGTTACTATACTCA